>NZ_JAUOPH010000001.1 GCF_030546935.1 Marinobacter sp. 2_MG-2023
GGTGGGTCGTGATGGATTCGAACCATCGACCAATTGGTTAAAAGCCAACTGCTCTACCAACTGAGCTAACGACCCAAAACTGGTGATCAGTGCCTGGGACCCTGATCGATCCCGGAGCGGCTCAGCAACTGCCCCGGAATATCGAATATGGTGGGTCGTGATGGATTCGAACCATCGACCAATTGGTTAAAAGCCAACTGCTCTACCAACTGAGCTAACGACCCAAGCGAGGCGCATATAGTAATGATTTTTCCCCGACGATCAACCCTTTCACACCATCTTCTTTAAACTTTTTTGAATCGCTTAACCTTATCCCTTGTCTGAGCCCAGAAATTTTCTGGCCAGACCGGCTGCATCGCTTTCCGGATAATCACTAATAACCTGCTCCATCTGTAGACGAGCCTCAGCTTTTTGATCAAGCCGGTCAAGCGTTACACCTAATTTGTAAACGGCGTCCGGCGCTTTGCGATGATCTGCATAACGGGTTGCTACAATAGAAAACGCCTGGCGGGCCTGCTCAAGCTGAGGCTTTACCAGATAAACCTCCCCCAGCCAGTAATAGGCGTTCACCGTAAGATCCCCTTCAGGGTATTTATCGATAAACTCATAAAGCCGGCTAATGGCTTCATCGTATTTCTTCTGGCTATGAATGAGATCCTGAATAGCCTGGTACGCCTTTCGCTCATCGGCCTCAGGCGAGCGATACTCACGGATTTCAGCTTTAGTCTCTTCACTGGTACCGGCTTCACCACCTGGTGCTCCGGAAGCCTGAGGCTGGGCTGAAACCTTCTCAGAAAGATCAAGAATGCGTTGATCAAGATCGATGTAACGATCCCTACCCTGATCCTGCAAACGTTTGATGAGGTGCCGCTGCTCCTCGGTTTCACCCTGGAGCCGCCGAACTTCACCCTGGAGCTGCTGAATCATGTAAAAGAGCTCAGAGGTCGCCTGGCTGGTATTTGCCTTGCGCTGCGCCTCTGAGGCGTTGCTCTGGAATGCGGGCGTAGATGATTGCGCCAGTGTCATTCCCGCGTGCCCGAAGGCAAGCGGAAAGACAACTGCCGCCATGAGCTGTTTTCTCATGGGCTTAACCTGATGTTGTATGTGTGTTTACTCGAATACGAGTTCCACACGGCGGTTCTGTGCCCATGCACTTTCTGACGAACCCATAACCGCCGGCTTCTCTTCACCATAGCTTACGGTTTCCATCTGGCCCCGTGAAGCACCATTCACAATCAGGAAGCGCTGCACGGCGTTGGCCCGACGCTCACCCAGTGCCAGGTTGTATTCCTTGGAACCACGCTCGTCACCGTGACCTTCAAGCCGCACGTTCTGACCTGGGTTGTTGGACAGATAACGAGCGTGAGCCATTAGCACATCCCGGGCTTCCGGCTTGATCTCGGAGGTATCAAAATCAAAATAGAAGGTTGTGATATCCCGCAGGGCTTCCTGCTCGGCTTGCTGCTGAGCTTCCATCCGCTCTTCTTCGGTCATGGAAGAGGAAGAAATACCGTCCTGATCACTACCGCCATAAACGGTAGAGCCGCCATCCTGATCGATGGCCGCAACGTCAGAGCCGTAACCCTCTTCATCCATGTTTTCACCTGTAGTGCTACAACCCGCAAAGAGACCTGCGGAGAACAAAAGAGCGAGTACTTTGGTTTGAGCTGACAACTTCATGGTTCATTCCTTTCGGTTGATTAACTTACACTTCTGTTTTTCAGATGACTGCTCATGCACTCATCCACTACCGAACAATAGGCCCCCAGGCCGGGTCGCGTACGTCACCTTCCGAAGCAGGAAGACTATAAGCGGCACCGCCATCAGCGGAGATAACCGTCAGTACGCTTTCACCACTTTGCTTGGTGGCATAAATCAACATGCGGCCATTTGGCGACACGCTGGGGGACTCATCGGACCCTGTACGAGTGAGAACTGTTTCCTCATCGTTTTTAAGATTGGTACGGGCAATCGTGAAGGCACGGTCACGCTGATGCACGTAATACACATAGTTCCCGGAAGCATCCGGACGCGGCCTTGCATTGTAACGGCTACCAAACGTGATCCGGCGCGGCTCGGCACCCGGTTTTGCCATGTAGTAGATCTGCGGGCCGCCGGACCGGTCTGAGGTAAAGAATATGCCATCGCCCGAGCTATCCCAGGCGGCCTCAGTGTCAATAGCCCAGTGATTAGTGAGTTTCGTCGTTTTCCGGGACTGAAGGTTCATCTGATAGATTTCAGCGTTGCCGTCCTTCGATAAGGTCATCAACAGGGACTGCCCATCGGCCGACCAGGCCGGGGCCGAATTCAGGCCCGGAAAGTCAGCCACTTTCGAGCGCTCACCGGAACCTATTTCATGCACAAAAATCACGGGTTTTCCGGTCTCGAACGAAACGTACGCGAGCTTTTTACCGTCCGGTGACCAGGCGGGTGAAAGAATCGGCTCTTTGCTCTCCAGACGGATTCGGGCACGCTTCCCATCAATATCACTCACTTGCAGCCGGTAACGGGGCTCCCCACTCGCCCTGTCGAGCGTTACGTAGGCCAGCTTGGTTGAGAATGCGCCGGGAACCCCGGTAATGGATTCATACACCTTATCGCTAATATGGTGAGCCAGAGACCGCATATTCGAAGCGGGCGCGGCAGCCGTCTCTCCGAGAATCCGCTCTTCGCGGTTGACATCAAACAGCTCGTAGCGAGCCTGTACTCGATCCCCGTTGCGGGTGAGTTCGCCTACGAGCACGTAGCGCTGACCAAGCAGGCGCCAATCGCGAAAATATACGTCGGACCGTTTTGACGGAAGGCTAAGCATTTTCTCAGGAGGCAAAGGGCGAAACTCGCCACTCATAGCCAGGTCTGCCTGCACAATGCTACTCACCTTGTCTCCGGCAGGCATGCTGCCATTTTCTGCAAAGGGTACTACGGACACAGGAATTGCTGAGTCGGCACCCTCGGTAACCCGGATCAACAGTTCAGCCTGGGCGCTGGTCACCACAACAAGCATCAGAACAAGCGCTGCAAACATAGCCTTCAAGGGTCTGAACGAAATTTCATGAATCATGATGTTACCCGCATCCTTATCTCAATCTTCGAGGATTGAATTCGATCGTAAACTGGCGGAAATAGGTTTCAAACGTGTCCCGCTCACTCGGCACCGGGTATCGGCTTAAGGACCTTACGGCGCCTAGTGCAGAGTTATCAAACGCTGTGTTTCCGCTGCTGGCCACGAGTTTGACGCCCGCCAACTCTCCGGTCGGCAGCAATGTAATCTGCAGGCGTGCAGTCATATCTTCCGTTGCTGAGGAAGGCGGATACCAGGCCTGACTGAGCCGCTCACGGATAAGTGCCTGATACTTCTCGCTCTCCGACAGCATCTGCGTTTGTCGGGCCTTGGCAGCGGCGGCCTGCTCTTGCCGTCGCGCTTCATCTGCACGCGCTTTTCTGGCTTGCTCGGCCTGGGCTTCAAGCTGCTGTTCCTGCAATCGACGCTCAGCCTCCAGCCGCTTGCGCTCGGCTTCCTGTCGCGCCTGCTCCTCTTTCTGCTTTCGTTCAGCTTCTTCCCGTTTGCGCTGCTCTTCCTGGCGTTGCTTTTCTTCCTCTGCCTTGCGCTTGGCCTCTTGCTGACGCTGTTTCTCCGCTTCGGCTTCTGCCTTACGGCGCTCACGCTCTTTCGCTTCAGCTTCCGCTTTCTGGCGTGCAGCTTCCGCCTCCCGGGCTTCGCGAGCCTTACGCTCTTCGACTTTTTTCTGCTCTTCAGCCTTACGCTCGGTTTCTTCGCGTTTCTTCTGTTCTGCGGCCTTCCTAGCCTCTTCTTCCTTCTGTTGCTGGCGCTTCTGCGCTTCTATCTGCTTCTGTTTTTCGAGCTCTTTTTGCTCTTGCTCTCGATCCGGCTGCTCTACCGGCTCAACAACCGGGCTCGGCTCCGGCTTCTGCTGGGTAATAAGGCGCGCGGAAATGCTGCTCGGTGGCGGCTCCTGTATTGAAGAAGACCACGACCAGCCAGCCAGGGCGACACCTACGATGAGCAGATGCAAAGCAACCGACAGCGCGACCGGCGATTTCCAGGGTGGCACTCCGGTGCTGGTAAACTCCCGCTCCTGACCTGTCACAACAATTCCACCTGAACTGATCTCACGTTTCGTCCGAGGCCGAGTCGGTAATCAGACCAATACTGGTTGCCCCCGCGCCCTGAAGTGTGGCCATCAAACGAACCACCGTGCCGTAATCCACATTCTCATCGCCGCGCACAAGTATGTCGCTCGACGTCCTCTGAGACAGAATTTTGGCCACTTGTTCACGAACTTCCGAGAGCGGCATTGGGTCGCTGCCCTTGTCACCAACTTCCACGTAATAGGCTCCATTCGCATCGACAGAGACGATAATGGATTCCACATTCTTGTCTGCCTGAATCGGGTCTGATGACGTCTCCGGCAGATCAACTTTCACCCCCTGAGTCAGCATGGGCGCTGTGACCATAAATATAATCAACAGCACCAGCATCACGTCGATGTATGGAACGACGTTGATTTCCGACATCGGCTTTTTCCGACTTTCGGGCATCATCCCCATGCCTTTCATAGCGCTGTACCCCGGCTGTTAAGGTTTAGCATCGGTGCTCTCGCCACTGCGCTCTTCACTATTCAGCGCCCCTGTCGGCACTGTTATTCGTACTATGAACACGACGATGCAGAATGCTGGAGAACTCGTCGGCAAAGGTTTCGTAGTTCTTCAGAAGTGCGTCCGACTTGGTAGAGAAACGGTTGTAGGCAACAACTGCAGGAATCGCTGCAAACAAACCCATGGCGGTTGCTATCAACGCTTCTGAAATACCCGGAGCCACCGTTGCCAAGGTCGCCTGCTGCACTTGCGCCAGCCCGCGAAACGAATTCATGATGCCCCAGACAGTACCAAACAGGCCGACATACGGGCTGGTAGAGCCTACAGTAGCCAGAAACGGCAAATGAGCTTCGAGGCGCTCCTGCTCGCGGGAAAATGCGACGCGCATGGCGCGCTGGGTGCCCTCCATAACGGCATCCGCATCCCGGCTTTGCTGGCGCAGCCTGGAAAACTCTTTGAAACCCGCTCGAAACAAGGATTCCATGCCAGAGAAGGGGGTCGGTTCGGCATTCACCTCCCGGTAAAGCTGCCCCAGATCCATACCGGACCAAAAGCGCTCTTCAAACGCGAGCTGCGCCTGCCGGGCTTTGCGAAAGACCTGATAGCGCTGAAAAATCAGCGCCCATGACACCACCGATGCGGCCGCAAGTAGCAACATGACCAGTTGCACCAATACACCGGCATTTGAGATCAGACTCCAGACTGATAATTCCGAATCCACCGCTTACTCCTGGCTTGTTTCGTGTTCCGTTTCAGGGTGCGGCCTGCTCTGCTCAAGCAAGCCTCGCATATTTTCAGGTAGGCGCATTGGCCGCCCGCTGTCGAGGGCTATACACGCTACTTTTACATCTGCTTCACACAACAGTTTCTGGTCATGCACCCGCACAACCCTTTGCCTGAATTCCATCCAAACCCTGCCAAAGGCCACAGGTTCCGCTGTTACAACAAGCTCATCATCCAGCTTCGCAGGGGAGGCATAATGAATCGACAAGCGTTGTACAACATAACTTATGTTGTCGGCCAAACCTGCTCTGAGGCCTACCCCGCAGCTGCGAACCCACTCTGTACGGGCACGTTCCATGTAGTGCAGATAACGGGCATGAAAAACAATACCACCGGCGTCGGTATCTTCAATATAAACCCGGACGGGCCAACCGAACGCTGCTGTCACTTCACTGTTATTCAACAGGGCCTCCTTCCGTGTCTGTATCCGCCCTCACAATGCCAAAATGCTGATAAGCGTGAGAGGTCACCATACGACCTCTGGGGGTACGCATCATGAACCCCTGCTGAATCAAGAAAGGCTCAAGCACATCTTCAATGGTGCCGCGCTCCTCGCTGATTGCAGCGGCCAGGCTTTCAACCCCCACCGGACCACCGTCAAACTTCTCGATCATCGCCAGAAGCATGCGCCTGTCCATGTGGTCAAAGCCCTCGCTGTCCACTTTCAGCATGTTCAGAGCCTGATCCGCAATACTTGCGCTGATGTGCCCATCGGCCCGAACTTCCGCATAGTCTCTTACACGCCGCAACAGGCGGTTAGCTATCCGGGGCGTGCCGCGTGAGCGACGAGCTATCTCGTAGGCGCCCTCTTCATCAATATCGACACCTGAAAGCCGCGCCGAGCGAGCAATGATATGAGTAAGGTCCGACGTATTATAGAATTCCAGGCGTTGCACAATGCCGAAACGATCCCGCAGTGGAGACGTTAGCAACCCTGCTCGAGTAGTTGCGCCGACCAGGGTAAAGGGGGGCAGATCCAACTTGATAGAGCGTGCTGCCGGCCCTTCGCCAATCATGATATCCAGCTGATAGTCTTCCATTGCCGGGTAGAGTATTTCTTCGACTACGGCACTGAGTCGGTGAATTTCATCAATAAAAAGAACATCGTTCTCTTCAAGATTGGTGAGCATCGCAGCCAGATCACCGGCTTTCTCAAGAACAGGGCCGGAGGTCGTCTTTATCGCCACGCCCATTTCATTGGCAATGATATTGGCAAGCGTGGTTTTACCTAGCCCCGGCGGCCCGAAAATAAGAACATGATCCAATGCTTCCCGGCGACCCCGGGCTGCAGAGATAAAAATGTCCATCTGCTCCCGCACCGCAGGCTGCCCCACATACTCGGAGAGCAACGCGGGCCGGATAGCACGATCCTGAACCTCTTCGTTGTCACCGGCCCGGGCTGAGATCAGTCGGTCGGATTCAATCATTTACTTTTCCGTTTATCGGGAATCAACAGATTGGCACTTAAAGCCAGAAGTGCACCAATTGTACAAACAGCCCTGCGCGTGTCACGTTACGCTCTCTACAGGTTTGGCGCTACATAAGCGACACATTAAAGTCATGTCATCATGCAGGGATCATATTTCTCAATGCAAGGCGAATCAGTGCTTCGCTGGACATGCCCTCCTCCGCCACCTTGGTGATTGCACGGGCGGCCTCCTGGGGCTTATAACCAAGCGCTATGAGCGCTGCCTCTGCTTCGTCTGCAGGATTGTGGGTGGCTACTGAAAGCTGGGGGGAATCTGTTATCGAGCCTGTTGTGCCAGCAGACTCAGGCACAAAATGGCCTTCCAGTTGCTTGATGCGGTCGGTCATCTCAATCAGCAAACGCTCGGCTGTCTTTTTACCAACACCCGGGAGCTTGACGAGAGAGTTGATATCACGCCCTTCAACACAACGAATAAACTGCTGGGCATCCAGGCCGGACAGAATACCGGCAGCCAGTTTGGGGCCAACGCCGTTTACTTTGATAAGCAATCGGAACAGATCGCGATCAAGACGCGCAGCAAAGCCGAAAAGACTCTGAGCATCTTCGCGCACCGCAAAATGTGTATGAAGGGTAATTTCCTGTCCGGGTTCGGGCAGGTGAAAGAAGGTGGTGTAAGGAATATCTACTTCATAACCCAGGCCGCCACATTCAACCAATGCCTGCCCGGGAGTCTTTTCGACCAGAATACCTCGGATACGACCTATCAAGGATTGCCTCCTGCCGCTCCTCAGAGCAGTTTATTGTTGTCGCACACGCCCACTGCGCGCCTTGCCCGTAACACCGGCTACTCTCAGGATACTTTGATTCATGTGCGCATGGCACAGTGCAATTGCCAAGGCATCCGCGGCGTCAGCCTGTGGTTTACGGGAAAGTGACAGCAGCACCTGAACCATGTGCTGTACCTGGGATTTGTCAGCGCCGCCCTTGCCGACCACAGCTTGCTTGACTTGCCGTGCGGAATACTCGTGAACCGCAAGCCCACTGGTGGCTGCGCCAACAATCGCAGCTCCGCGAGCTTGCCCGAGCTTGAGCGCCGAGTCGGGATTGCGCGCCATAAAAACCTGTTCGATGGCAAATTCCTGGGGCCGATACTCACTGATCAGGCTCACCAGGCTCTGAAAAATGATTCGCAGGCGCTCCGCCATGGGCTTTTCGCCCACGCGTATGCACCCGCTATCGATATATTCTATGTGCCTGCCCTCAACACGGACAATACCGTAACCGGTGATCCTTGAGCCGGGGTCGACACCCAGAATAATCGCCACATCAGTGCCCTTCTATTGACCTGTCAGCGCCCCGCTTATTGTTCGCCAGCACCTGACGTGTTCCCTTCAGCCGCTTTCGCTGACTTACGCAAGCGGATGTGCAGTTCGCGCAGCTGCTTCTCATCCACTTCACCCGGCGCCTGAGTCATCAAACAGGTAGCGCTCTGGGTTTTCGGGAAAGCAATCACATCACGAATCGAGCTGGAATCGGTCATCAGCATAATCAGGCGATCCAGGCCAAATGCCAAGCCACCATGGGGCGGGCACCCGTACTTGAGTGCATCAAGCAGGAAGCCGAACTTGGCACGGGATTCTTCTTCGCCGATGCCCAGAATGCGGAACACTTCCTGCTGCATTTTATCGCTGTGAATACGAATGGAACCACCACCCAGCTCGGTGCCGTTCAGAACCATGTCATAAGCGCGGGACAAAGCCGTCGCCGGATTGGCCGCGAGCTCTTCCGGGCTGCAACTAGGTGCCGTGAACGGGTGGTGGATAGCGGTAAGGCCGCCATCCGGCAGCTCTTCGAACATCGGGAAATCAACGACCCACATCGGGGCCCATTCACAGGTCAGCAGGTTCAAGTCGTGCCCAACCTTGATACGCAGTGCGCCAAGGGCTTCATTCACAACCGTGGTTTTGTCGGCGCCAAAGAACACGATATCGCCGTCCTTCGCTCCGGTACGCTCAATAACGGCCATGGCGACGTCATCACCCAAAAACTTGACGATAGGCGACTGCAGCCCTTCAACGCCTTTGGCAAGCTCATTTACCTTGATATAGGCCAGACCTTTGGCACCATAAATACCCACAAATTTCGTGTACTCATCAATCTGCTTGCGGCTCAGTGCGCTGCCCTGGGGTACACGCAGAGCTGCCACGCGTCCTTTTGGATCCTTGGCTGGCCCGGCAAACACCTTAAAATCAACACCGGCGACCAGATCGCCCACGTCCTGAAGCTCCAGAGGAATACGCAGATCCGGCTTATCACTGCCGAAGCGATCCATGGCTTCGGCATAAGGCATGCGAGGGAATGACGGCAAATCGACATCCATGACATCCTTGAACAGAGAACGAATCATGCCCTCATTCAGGCTCATCAGGTCTTCTTCATTGATGAACGAAGCTTCGATGTCCACCTGGGTGAATTCAGGCTGACGATCCGCTCGCAAGTCCTCGTCACGGAAGCACTTGGCAATCTGGTAGTAACGATCCACGCCCGACACCATCAGCATTTGCTTGAACAGTTGAGGCGATTGCGGCAGTGCGAAAAATGAGCCTTCATGGGTACGGCTTGGTACCAGGTAGTCCCGCGCGCCCTCTGGCGTCGCACGGGTCAGGATGGGTGTTTCCACATCCATGAAGCCGTTGCTGTCGAGGTAGTTGCGGATATAGCTGGTTACCCGTGAACGGAAGCGCAAACGGTTCAGCATTTCCGGGCGACGGAGATCGACAAAGCGGTAGCGCAGGCGAACATCCTCACCTACATCCACATGCTCATCCAACGGGAATGGTGGCGTAGCTGCTGCGTTCAGGATGGTAACTTCCTTACCCAACATCTCGACTTGCCCCGTGGGCATGTTGTTGTTCTCTGTGCCGGCAGGACGGCGACGTACAAGGCCTGTGACTTTCACCACATACTCGCTGCGTACTTTTTCTGCCAGCGCAAAGCTTTCCTCGGTGTCCGGGTCTACTACGACTTGCGCAATACCGTCCCGATCGCGCAGATCCAGGAAGATAACCCCACCATGGTCACGGCGGCGGTGTACCCATCCGCAAAGTGTAACTTCCTGATCAATGTGAGATTCGTTGATCCCACCGCAATAATGACTGCGCATACCGGTTCCCGTAGTGTCTGATGTTTGAGGTAAATGATGATGTCTGGCAAGCAAGTGGGCAGGGCTTTCCGAAACCGTGCGGAGCCATGGATGGCGGAGCCGAGCGTACACGGACGTATTTACAGCGTGTTTCGGAAAGCCCTGCCCACTTGCTTGTTACGCCAATCTGGCCTGCTCTGTAAACAGGCAGGAACCATACTGGAAAAGCCCGTCATTATAAACATATTGGCGCCGGAAATCAGGCGCGTTTGGACCGGAATAAAAGGGTTCAGGTGACTAGCAACAGGCAGATCGCTAGAATGCGGCATTCACACGTCATTGGAGCCACCACCTTGTCAACCAGAGCCGAGCAGAAACTTGCTACCCGACGCACGCTGATGGACGCAGCACTAAACCAGCTAAGTGCGGATCGTGGCTTCGGAAGTCTGAGCCTGCGGGAAGTCGCTCGAGAGGCTGGAATCGCACCAACATCCTTTTATCGACACTTTGCCGACCTGGATGAGCTAGGGCTGGTACTGGTCGACGAAGGCGGGGTAGCCCTGCGGCAACTGATGCGCCAGGCGCGCAAGAGGATTGCCCGGGACGGTAGCGCCATCTCCACTTCGGTTGAGACTTTCATGGAATATCTTGGCAACAATGCCAACGTATTCCGGTTAATGCTCCGGGAACGCACCGGCGGCTCCAAACCCTTTCGGACGGCCATCAAAGCCGAGATTGATCATTTTGTGACAGAGCTTGCCGACGACCTTCGACGCTTTGCCGAAGAGCAGCACAAGCCTTTGGCTGATGCCCGAGTAGTTGCCGAAGCCATGGTAACACTGGTATTCAACCAGGGAGCGGAAGCGCTGGACGCCACGCCAAAAGAACGGGAAGAACTGAAGATAAAATTGAAAACCGAACTTCGAATGATTCTGATCGGCTCCCAAATGATGGCCAAGCATGCATCGATTCGGTAAGCGAACCTGGCAGACGCAATTACTCAGCTGACACCCAACTCTGACAGAACAGGCGCGAGAGATCGCAGAACCTCTGCCAGGGTGCTTTCATCGTAAGGGACTGCCGGCTGCTTACCCCACACAGGGCCGGGCCAGGCCGGGTCACCCTCAAAACGGACAATGTGATGCAGGTGCAACTGGGGAACCATGTTCCCGAGCGCAGCAACGTTCATCTTGTCTCCGCCAAACACTTCCATCATGCCACGACTAAGCGCAGAGGATTCCTGAATCAGCAGGTGCTGCTGCTCCGGATCCAGCTCATAGATTTCACGGATGCCGGCAAATGCCGGCACCAGAATAACCCAGGGCCAGGTCTGATCATTCATCAGGCGAATGTCACACAGTCCACTGCGCCCAAGGCTGATGGTATCTGCAGCCAACCGCTCGTGAAGCCTGTATTCCTGACCCTGACTCATCGTTGCCCCCTGCCCTGACTAATCAGCAATGAAACTGGTTACGGCCACGCCCGATGGCGTAGTAAATCAGGTCGTGACGCTCCAGCATTTCCGGCTCATATAAGTTACGGCCGTCAAATACAGCAGGCTCACGCAATGCAGACGCAACAGCGGCGAAATCAGGCGAGCGGAACTCTTTCCACTCGGTGCAGATTGCCAGCACGTCTGCACCCCTGAGAGCTTGCTCTTTGGTACCACACAAAGCCAGGCCTTCATGGTCACCATAAATACGCTGAGTCTCTTCCATTGCTTCCGGGTCAAACGCCTGAACAGTAGCGCCCGCCCTCCAAAGGTCATCCATCAGGGTACGGGCGGAGGCTTCACGCATGTCGTCTGTATTGGGTTTGAACGCCAGCCCCCAGATCGCAACGACTTTACCTTTCAGATCACCCCCGAAATAGTGGCTGATTTTGTCGAAAAGCACGTGCTTCTGCGCGTAGTTAACCGCCTCTACGGCATTCAGCAAACGCGCCTCGTAACCGCAGTCGCTCGCCGTGCGGGCCAAGGCCTGTACATCCTTGGGAAAACAGGACCCCCCGTAACCACAACCGGGATAGATAAAGTGATAGCCAATCCTCGGGTCAGAACCTATACCACGACGAACTGCTTCGATATCAGCACCCAGTCGTTCCGCCAGGTTTGCGATTTCATTCATGAAACTGATCTTGGTCGCCAGTAAGGAGTTAGCCGCGTACTTGGTCAGCTCTGCAGATCGAATATCCATGAAGATCATGCGATCGTGGTTGCGGTTGAACGGATAGTAGACTTCCCGAAGCACATCCGCCGCTTTATCACTGTCGGTACCAATAATAATACGATCCGGCTTCATGAAATCGTTGATCGCCGCCCCTTCTTTCAGGAATTCCGGGTTGGACACCACGTCAAATTCCAGCTCCAGGCCACGACTATCGAGCTGGGCCCGAACGGCGGCTTTAACCTTATCGCCTGTGCCAACCGGAACGGTGGACTTATCCACGACGACTTTATAGTCGTCCATGTACTGCCCTATAGATCTGGCTACTGCGGTGACATACTGCAGGTCTGCTGAACCGTCTTCGTCCGGCGGCGTGCCCACTGCGATGAATTGAAGTTTACCGTGCTGGACCGCCTCCTGAGCATCAGTGGTGAACGCCAGACGCCCTGCTTCAACCGTGTGCTTGACGATGTCTTCAAGGCCAGGCTCATAAATGGGAATTTGGCCGTTCTTCAGCTTGTCGATCTTTACCTGATCAACGTCCATGCAGAGTACGTCATGCCCAACATCGGCCAGACAGGCTCCAGTAACAAGACCGACATAACCGGTACCAAAAATCGTTATTTTCATCCGTTAAATCCCGACATATCAGAAAGTTAAAATAGATTCTTACTGGCCAACTTCAGCTTTTTTCTTCTGCCAGATTGCTTCCCAGGCCAACGCGGTACCGACAATCGTTTCAAGATCGTCGTAGACAGGCTGCCAGCCCAGGGTCTTTTTAATGAGTGCATTATCTGCCATGAGCGCAGCCGGGTCACCCGCTCGGCGGCCGACTTCGGTCACCGGGAAAGTGCTACCGGACTGTTTGCGCACCACGTCGATCACTTCACGCACGGTGAAGCCGCGGCCATAGCCGCAGTTCATGATTTTTGATTCACCACCATTAGCCATATATTCAAGGGCCATAACGTGTGCGCTGGCGAGATCTTCCACATGAATGTAATCGCGGACACAGGTACCGTCGCTGGTGTCGTAATCCGTACCGAATATACTCATGCCGTCGCGTTGCCCGGTTACACACTCACAGGCCACCTTGATAAGGTGCGTCGCTTCCGGTGTCGCCTGCCCGAGCAAACCATCCGGGTTGGCTCCAGCGACGTTGAAGTAACGCAACACAACATAATTCAGGTCAGAAGCCGCGGCGAGATCTGTGATCATCCGCTCGCTCATCATCTTGGACGCGCCATAAGGGTTGATCGGAGCGAGAGGAAGGTCTTCTGTAAGAACTGTCTGCTCAGGCATACCGTAAACAGCAGCCGTTGAGGAAAATACCATGAACGGCACTTTGTACTTGTCCACAGCCCTAAGCAGATTCAGCGTATTACGGGTGTTATTGCTGTAGTACTTCAGCGGGTTGGTAACAGATTCTGGCACCACAATATTGGCGGCGAAGTGCAAAACCGCCTCAAACCGGTGCTTGGAAAATACCTGATCAATCTCGGCTTCGTTCGCCAGATCCCCTATTACCAGTTCACCCGCCGTGACAGCCCATCGGTAACCGGTCGAGAGGTTATCGAACACAACGATATCGTGCCCGGCTTTAGCCAACTGGCGCACCACATGGCTGCCGATGTATCCGGCTCCACCGGTTACTAGAACTTTCATGCAGAACTACTCCTTCCCTGAATTCTGTTTACGCCGCTGCCGGATCTCCGACCGCCGGCGGCTGAAAAAATCACTGATTATCCGGCTACAATCATCCTGAAGGATGCCACCCACCACGTCTACTTGCCAGTTCAAATGCGGCTCCTCCAGTGTTCGCCGGGCCGATTTAACAGCACCCGCCTTGGGTTCGCTCGCACCGTAAACAAGCCGACTGATACGGCTATGCACAATGGCTCCGACACACATGGTGCAAGGCTCTAGTGTGACGTAAAGGGTTGCGCCGGTCAGTCGGTAATTTCCTGCTCTTGCCGCGGCATCACGCAACGCCCGCATCTCGGCATGGGCTGTCGGGTCACATCCGGTAATTGGCACATTAAAACCTGCACCCAGCTCTTTGCCTTCACAGACAACAACGGCGCCGACCGGGACCTCCCCCTGAGAAGCCCCGCGAGCTGCCAGTGTCAGTGCCCGGGCCATCCAGTATTCGTCGTCTTTTTCTAACTCCGACATAATTGCGGCTCTACTGAAAACTATCCCTGCGGGCCACCTGCTGGCATGGCAGTGAAGGGCCAAGAAAATACCATTATTCGCTTTTTTAACCAAGCGGCCCGCTCGCTGGCGCTTATGTGAAACTGGCCAAGGAATAAAAACAGAATTTTATTTGCAGCTGTTTACCTCCCGACTCATTTGCCGATGTATTGATATGAATCAAGGACCAACAACACTGCGCGTGCATGCTTTGAATAGTTGCAGCCAGTACTGGCAACTTCGGCCGTTAAAGGAGAAAGTGTCATGAAAGCATTGGTATTTCACGGTCCCGGCAAACGCAGCTGGGAAGACAAGCCAAAACCCGCAATCGATAAGCCAACAGACGCAGTGGTTCGCATCACTCACACCACCATTTGCGGCACAGATCTGCACATTCTGAAAGGGGACGTACCCGCGGTAACGCCGGGCCGCATTCTTGGCCATGAAGGCTTGGGGGTTGTGGAAGAAGTCGGTGAAGGCGTAAGCAATATCAAGGTAGGCGATGAAGTCCTGATATCCTGCGTCACTTCCTGTGGTCGCTGTGACTACTGCAAACGCGGTGTTTACGCGCATTGCCGCGACGGTGGATGGATTCTCGGCCATCTGATCGACGGCACCCAGGCCGAGTATGTGCGCATACCCCACGCCGACAACAGCCTCTATGTACTACCCGAAGAAATGGATCGAGCTGCGGCCGTCATGCTCAGCGACATTCTACCCACCGGTCATGAGATTGGCGCCCTCAATGGCGAAGTCAAACTCGGAGATACAGTGGCCATCGTCGGCGCCGGACCTATAGGACTGGCAGCCCTGATGACCTCCCGCTTCTACTCACCAGCTCGGATCATCATGATCGATCCTGACGAGAATCGTCTGGCCATGGCAAAAATGCTTGGCGCTACAGACACAATTGCAAGGGATCCAATCGAAGCCATCAAAGAAATGACCAATGGTGAAGGCGTGGATGTGGCAATGGAAGCCGTCGGCATTCCCGAAACTTTCGATATTTGCCAGGACATTATCCGCGCTGGTGGTCACATCGCCAATATCGGCGTACATGGCAAGAGCGTCGAATTCAAGCTACAGGACTTGTGGATCAAGAACATCACCCTGCGCACTGGACTGGTGAACACCGACACCATTCCTGTGCTGATGCGATTTGTTGAAAGCGGCGGCGTAAAACCGGCAGACCTGGTAACCCACCGTTTCAAGCTCGACGATATCGAAAAAGCATACGATATCTTCAGCAATGCAGCGGAGGAGCAAGCCATCAAAATGCTGCTGACTGCAGAATAACCGAAACTTGCAAGACAAGGCTCTCCTGATTATAGTTGCTACTGACAACATATCAGGAAGAGCCTAACGCTATGCCATCCTCTGCGGATCGCGCCGAAGAGCTTTACGAAGCCATCAACCAGCTTATTCGGGTCCATCAGTTTCGGGACCGGGATTGCATCTGCCACCACGACGTTTCGGTAGCTCAGTGCTATGCGCTCGAAACACTTGTAAAGCGCGGCCCTTTGAGGCTTCAGGCTTTAGCCGCAGAGATGTACCTGGACAAAAGCACTACCAGCCGCGTGGTGGATTCACTGCTACGAAAGAAGTACGTACTTAAAGTGACCGATCCGTCAGACCAGCGTGCAATTCAGCTCTCGCTGACACCGGCCGGCGAGGAACTGTATAAAACGATACGACAGGACCTGGTCTCGGAAGAGACGTCAATGATCAAGGATTTACCGCCAGAAATCGTTGATGGGGCACTGACGTTGATTCGCCAATTGACCGTCACAGCAAGAGCTCGCCTGGGCTCATAGCTCACTTTATTTTAACCATTTAGTTGTTACTAACAACTTGCTTACCGAGGAATCCCACATGCACACCGAATTCAATCACCTGCCTGTTGCTGTCATTGGCGCCGGCCCCATTGGCCTGAGTGCAGCCGTTCACTTGCTTGATCAAGGATATACCCCTATCGTTTTTGAAGCCGGAACGCAGGCAGGCGCCAATCTTGCCCGCTGGGGACATGTGCGAATGTTTTCACCCTGGTCATACAACCTTGACCCCGCAGCAGCCGAGTTACTTGAACAAGACGGCTGGCATGCGCCTGCTTCGGATACCTTCCCCACGGGACAGGAGCTGCTGCAGAAATATGTAACACCTCTGGCCGCGCACCCAGACATTAACCCCCACGTGCATCTGAATGCCCAGGTCAGGCAGGTCAGCCGACTCCACCATGACGTGCTACGAACCGAAGGACGAAATACGGCCCCGTTTGTACTACGGGTGAGCACGCCTGAAGGTGAACGCGACGTTCTCACACAGGCGGTGATTGATGCCTCCGGCACCTACCAAACACCCAACTGGCTCGGGGCTCATGGTATCCCCGCACTGGGGGAAAGCGCTGCAGCGGATGCGATCGCATATGGTGTTCCCAATATTCTTGGTTCCAGGCGCAATCACTACGCCAACAAGTCGGTGCTTGTAATTGGCGGTGGCCATTCCGCGTTTAATGCTTTACAGGATTTAGTTCTGCTTGCCGACCAAAGCCCAGACACACGCATTCTCTGGGGCTTGCGGGGTGCGTCCGCGCCCAACGTCGTCCGGTCACCGGAGAACGACGAGCTAAAAGAGCGGCGGCAATTGGAAGTTCGCATTCAGGAGCTGCTGGAACAAGGGCGAATTGAAGTCTTCACGAACGTTGAAGTCGACGCCATCCTGCAAGAAGACGACAAGCTGGTCGTGCAAACCAGCTCTATCCAATTGCCGCCGGTGGATCGCATTATTGCTGCAACCGGCTTTCGCCCCGACCTCAGCCTACTTGCCGAACTGCGAACAGCGATTGATCCCGCGACGCAAAGCCCTACGCGCCTCGCACCTTTGATCGACCCCAACATGCACAGTTGCGGCTCGGTTCCCGAGCATGGTGCGGCAGAACTGTCTCACCCGGAGCCCGGACTTTTCATTTTGGGTATCAAAAGCTACGGGCGTGCGCCCACGTTCCTGTTAAGGACAGGATACAAACAGGTTCTTTCCGCAGTCGCCGCACTTGGATGCACCGACATCCCCGAAACAGTCCAACCATGCCCGGCAGCGACCTGCCAAGGATGAACCCCACACCGTCCAGGCGCGGATTCGTTGCTGCGCTAGGCCTTGGCCAACTCGTGTCCTGGGGAGCCTTGTATTACAGCTTCCCATTAATCGCTGAAGCCATGGCCAAGGACATGAGCTGGAGCCGCAACGACATCTATGGCGCCGCCACTCTGGGCTTACTGGCGGCAGCACTGATTGCATACCCTGTCGGCGCCATTATCGATCAAGGCCAGGGCCGCAAGGTTATGGTTGGGGCGACCGCCGCCACCTCCATAACCCTCGTGTTCTGGTCCGCCGTAACAAACATGCCCGCTCTGTATGCAGTGGTAGTTACCTTGGGAATGCTGCAAGCGGCATTGCTCTACGAACCCGCATTTGCGGTCGCCGTGCGCCAACTCGGCACCCTTCAGTCACGCTCGGCGATCACCACAATAACTCTGTGGGCAGGCTTCTCCAGCACCCTGTTTGTACCCCTGGTGCAATACATGCTGGACACCTTGGGATGGCGTGGGGCTCTGCTGGGTTTGGCGGCCATCAATGCAGCCATCGCTGCACCGCTATACCTGTGGGCCATACCGAGCGGCGACATTCAAGAGAAAGGAGACCACAAGGTGTCAGTGTCGGCGGGAAATCATATTCTTCCGATATTCCGAAACCCGGGGTTCTATCTACTGACAGCGTCGTTTTGCGCTTACATGGCCATGTTTTCCGGATTCACCTACCACATTTATCCACTACTCGTAGCCCTGTCAGCGGATACTCAGTCCGTGGTCTTCGCCATTGCACTCATCGGGCCGGCCCAGGTAGGCGCCAGAATTTTCATCTTGCTATTCAGGCAAATAACAATAAAACATCTTGGCTTGCTTACCGGCCTGGCATTTCCTCTTGCCATTTGGCTACTCAAAGCCCCCCCTTCTACCCTAAGCCTTGCAGTTTTGTGTGTGCTCTATGGTGGCGCGAATGGCATATTCACGATCGTTCGCGGCATGGCTGTCCCCGAACTTCTGTCTCGCCGAAACTATGGCAGAATTAATGGAATCATGTTGGTTCCCATGTCGCTTGCACGTGCTGTCGCACCCTGGGCTATTGCTGCCTACTGGACTCATTCAGGCACACCCGAAGGGGCAATTCACGTGATTCTGACTCTGGCCATTCTGGTGCCAGTGCTATTCGGCCTGGCAATCAAAGCCAACCGGATTCGCGAGGAAGGTCCAGCTTCCGGGAGGGAGGATCAAGATGGCTTTCCTGCTGAGAGATGATGCCCGGTGAGTCGCCAGTTACCCGCGCGAACCAGCCACCCGACAAATTCGCCAGCGCTCCATCTATCTCCTCATTGCGCTTCGAAAAGAAGCGGCACACATTGCTTTCGGAAAAGTTTGCGCAGTCTTCAACCGCTTCGGTTGGCTTTCATTACTGGTCTTTCGTGTACTGAAAATCGATCAACTCTCCAGGCCGTACGGGCTTGCTTAAGTAAAAACCTTGCGCAATGTCACACCCAAGCTCTTCCAACAAATCAAGTTGCTCTCGTGTTTCAACGCCTTCAGCCACAACACATAACCCCAAACTATGGGCCATCGCTATTGTTGCAGTTACCAGTGAGCGGTCTTCGCTTTTGTAAGTTATTCCATTGATAAAACTACGATCAATTTTAAGGATATCAAATGAGTACTGCCGCAAATAACTTAACGAGGAGTATCCTGTCCCAAAGTCATCCATGGAAAGCTGTACACCCAGGTCATGGAGTCGGTGTAGCGCGTCATCTACATAGGATTTTCCGATCATTAGAACGCCTTCGGTAATCTCGAACTCCAACCGCTCGGGACTCACGCCCGCTGAATCAAGGCTATTCTTTACGAAACCGATCAACTCCTCATCCCTGAATTGGCGCGGAGACAGGTTGACTGCCATCGTATAATTTCTTTGACTAACGCGTTCCCATTCAACTAAAAACTTAATTGACTGAGCAACTACATACTTCCCAATAGGCACGATTAAACCTGTATGTTCTGCAATTGGGATAAACTCATCTGGCCCGACATTACCCAGTTTTGGGCTGTGCCAGCGTAGAAGCGCTTCTGCACCTATAATACTTTTGTTTTTTAGATCAAATTTGGGCTGATAAAAAACCTCAAACTCGTTGCGCTCCAACGCGCCGTGTAGTTGATCTTCGACCTCAAGGCGGCGCAAGACCATGTCGTTCATGTCTTTTGTAAAAAACGAATGCGTATTTCGCCCTGAGGCTTTTGCCTGATACATTGCGGTATCGGCATTTCTCAACAAATCATTCGCACTGACCCCATTATCGGGATAAACAGCAATGCCAATGCTTATTGTCAGAACAAGCTCCCTCCCATCGATTCCAAAAGGCTCTCTGAATATCTTGAGCAGGTTTTCTACGACAGTTACGGTCTCAGCGTAATCGGTTAACGATCGTAGCAGAATAATAAATTCGTCACCGCCTAGACGACCTACGGTGTCTGATTTCCGAACAGCCTGATTTAATCGATTAGCAGCCTCAATGAGCAGCTTATCGCCTACTTCATGACCAAGCGAATCGTTAACTTTTTTGAAATCATCTATATCCAGAAAAAGAACTGCAAATTTTTCAGAAGTTCTCTCCATATCCCGGATCATCTGCGATAAACGATCAAGGCAAAGAAACCGATTCGGTAGCGATGTCAAAGCGTCAAAATAAGCCTGTTTACGAATGAGCTCAGCAGAGTTGTGCTGCTCGGTAATATCGCGAACGATGATCAGAATTTGCTTGTTATCCTTCAAATGGCTAATTCGTGCTTCGAAATAACTAACACCACTTGGAAACTCTAAATCATATTCAAAACTTACAACATCTCCATAATCAATAGCTTTTTTAGTATTTACACTAAGGTTTTCTTTAATTTTATCAGGCAACAAATCTGAAAGATTATTCCCAATAATGTTATTCGGCATAGCGTAGAGCTTTTTACTATCGCCAGCGTGAAAGTTTATTACTACCCCCTCTTCCGACATCAGAAAAAACAGGTCTGGTGTCGCGGAAAAAACTGCTTTTAACAAATTTTCCCTCAAGGTGGCTTGGGCTTTTGCTTTTTTAACATCGGCGAGGTCGATATCGATGCAATACATCTCGCATTCGCCACTGGCATCAAAAAACATTACGTGGCTGGAAAAAACATTTACATCGCGATCGTTTTTATCTCGAAGAATAATTTCTGAAGCAGGGATTTCAACGCCTTTATCGACCCATTCTTTATGTGCGGCGATAATCTCCTCGCGCATGCTGCCAGGAATAATCAGCTCCTCCAGCTTCCTACCGATAGCCTCTTCTTTCGTGTAACCATAAAGCAGCTCACTACCTACATTCCAATAGACAACTCTGCGCTCTTCGTCGTACCCCTGGACAGATATGGCGTCAACAGCATCAAATAATTGATGAACAGAATCTCTGGTAGCTGCTTGGCGGTTTGTCATATTGCTAATCTGCCTGTCTCCTAGCTAAATGAACTATAGACGTTAAACACTCGACTAAAACAATACACAGGATGACTCGTTTTAGCGCTTTATACCGAACCTTAACAGACGCCTCTTACCTTCAGGTATGGTCAAATAGTCACAGCTTGTAAACCATTTCTAACCATTTTTTTACCACGCACAAAAAAAGCCTCCTGCTAAGAGGGCATTTTTCGCCATATTCCATTTTCTCGATTGCTCGACATCTTCCAGCAAACGCCTGTCACCACCCGACAACAAAAAACAGAAATAATGCACTATAATCATTAACTTATTATCCCATAACTTTACAAGGTCATGGAAGAAACCAATCAACGCTCTAACTGAAGGTAATAGACCTCGACGAGAGAGTAGCACCACATGGATAATTTCTTTTGGATGACCCGTGACACGGCGTGGGATCGCATGACACAAGCCAGGGCACAACCGATGACTTGGTTTGGCACGGCCTGTGAGCTGCATTGTGCCTGGCGAAACGATATAGAAGGGCTAGGAGCACTGTTCTCCAACCACCCCCCCCCCGACTATCGCAACCTGAGTACCAGCTTCACCGCTTTAACCAGCGAAGACTGAGTTTTCGTGCCAGACTAAAGGGTGCCCCGCCCCCTTTTTTTCAAAGGTTTTCACAGGTTTTCATAGGAGCTGATTATGAGTAATCTCGCCTCTGAACTGATTCAGGATTGCAGCGTTATCAGTGGCTGCAGCGCGTTAGAGCTGGTACTCAAACCCAAGGATAAAGATCTGGGTGGCTTTCGTGTGCGCCGTACCCTGCCCACCAAGGAGTGTCGTAGCGTCGGCCCTTGGGTATTTTTCGATCATATGGGCCCGGCTCACTTCGAAAAAAATCAGGGCATAGACGTGCGACCTCATCCTCATATTGGCCTTGCAACTGTCACTTACCTGTTTGAAGGTGAAATGCTGCACCGGGATTCACTCGGCACTGAAGCGCGGGTATTGCCCGGAGACATCAATTTGATGGTGGCTGGTCGTGGCATTGTGCACTCTGAACGCCAGCGCGACGAGATTAAAGCGGGCCCGCAGAATATTCACGGCTTGCAATTATGGCTTGCATTACCCACTGACCTGGAGCAAACCGAGCCTGGTTTTTTCCATTATGACAAGACTGAAATTCCCGAGGCGGAACCAAACGGTGTGCCGGTAAGAGTCATGATGGGCTGCGCTTATGGCGTCACCTCGCCGGTAAAAACTTTATCTGAAACCCTGTACATAGAGGCGCGCCTGAAAGCCGGGCAAACCCTCGTATTGCCCGAAGCGGAGGAAAAGGCCCTGTATATTGTCAAAGGAACAGTGGCCTTACGCGAGACCAGATTGGACGAACACAGCATGGCAATCTTTGGCAATGAGTCCGGCATCACAGTGACTGCACAGCGCGATACCATGCTGGCGATAGTCGGTGGTGCACCAGTGGGCAAACGCTATATGGAATGGAATTTTGTCGCAAGCGACAGGTCACTGATTGAACAAGCCAAAGCCGACTGGAAGGCTAACCGCTTTGCCAAGGTTCCTGGCGACGAGCAGGCGTTTATTCCTCTTCCGGAATAACAATAAATATGACACCCGTTGCTCTGATAAAGGGCAGAGCAACGCTTTTGTACACCATCACTACCGAAGCAAAAGCAGATCTCACCAGTCGCCCCCTACCCCGCTTTTCGCTATGGTTAAGGTTCGCGTTTCCAGCACACTTTAGGGCAAAAAATCCGCCGCATACGTTAGATTACGGTTCCATGGATGCAGAAATCGACGCTGCCTAGACGATCGTCACCACGGATTATAGACTGCAGTATGAAATCCCTTTCCGTTGAACAGCGTATTACAACAATCTATACCAACGAATCCCGCCGGGTGCTGGCCACCTTAATACGCCTATTGCAAGGAAACTTCGACCTCGCTGAGGAAGCCATGCAGGACGCCTTTGTCGCGGCCCTTGCACAGTGGCAACGCGATGGTGTTCCCGACAACCCCCGGGCCTGGCTGATATCTACCGGTCGGTTTAAAGCTATCGACCGGATACGAAAAAACACCAGCCAGGATCATCACCTGCAAGCTTTTGCTCACACACTGAGCGCCGAATTAGCAACCGAGCTCCCGGACGACGATGATGCCATTGAAGACGATCGCCTGCGGCTGATATTTACCTGCTGCCACCCCAGCCTGGCCATGGAGGCTCGTATCGCACTGACCCTACGAGAGGTTTGCGGGCTGACCACCGAGGCCATTGCCGCGGCCTTTCTCGTACCTGTGCCAACCCTGGCCCAGCGCATTGTGCGGGCAAAAAATAAAATCCGTGATGCGGTAATTCCCTACGATGTGCCTGAGCCGGAACAACTGCCAAAGCGCCTGGAAGCGGTCCTGCCGGTTATTTACCTGGTTTTTAATGAAGGCTACTCGGCGTCCAGCGGTGGCAAGGTGGTCCAGCGAGATTTATCGGCGGAGGCCATTCGCCTCGGCAGACTGCTGAGCGACTTACTGCCCCACGCCGACGCCGACGGCCTGCTGGCGCTCATGCTGTTACACGATGCCCGACGCGCAGGTCGCACCAACGCCAACGGTGATTTAATTCCCCTGGAGGAACAAGATCGCAGCCTATGGAACCGCGCACAGATCCGCGAAGGTTGTGAACTTGTGGTACAGGCGCTGAAGGCCGGCCCACCGGGGATCTACACCCTACAGGCTTCCATCGCAGCCGTTCATGCCGAGGCTCCGAGCGCAAAGGAGACCGACTGGGCGGAAATCACCGGTCTTTACGATATTCTTCTCCGCATCAACCCCTCCCCTGTGGTGCAGCTTAACCGCGCCGCCGCCCTAGCCATGCGCGATGGACCAGAGGCCGGCCTTGAGGCCATCGATAAGCTCATGGGGCTGAAGAACTTAAAACACTATTACCTGCTATACGCCGCCCGCGCGGACCTGTTTCGCCGAATGGGGCTGTCACAGGAAGCGACCTGCTGCTATCAGCAAGCACTGGATCTCACACAGCAGGAGCCGGAGCGCCGCTTTCTGCAACAGCGCCTGAGCACACTGCAAAATAATTAAATAAATTTCTCGACACTGTCGAAACTGCGGGTCAACCAACGACTATGAGGTAACAACACACTAATACTGACCCATAGCCAAGGAGGCTCTTGCAATGACCGACATAATTTTCGTCATGTTATTCACCCACGATAAATGGCGTCACTTCACCAGTCGTCCTATCCCGCTTTCCAGTAGCAGCGAAGTAATGCTCTGCGTGTCACTGAGCCGCCACATTATGAATAAGGCCGCCGTCCATGGCGGCACTGCAGACATCAATCCTGTTCAGGACCATGGGTTAATGCTTAGCCAATCCGGATGGCCATCTATGGAAAGCCATGTGGATGGGCCCTGAGACAATCTCCGCATAAGGAAACAATACTTAAAAAATTTGCCCTGTCCTGTCGATTTCCAAGGTGCTTCAACGACTACTTAGGGCTTATTGGTACCAGGTGCCACCAACAACCCGAGGAACCGAAACATGAGTTATATCGACGGAATTATTTTGGCTGTTCCCAAAGCCAATAAAGAAAAGTTTATTCGCCACGCTGAAACCGCCGACCCGGTTTTTTTGGAATGGGGCGCCACCCGTGTTCTCGAATGCTGGGAAGACGACGTGCCCGACGGCAAGGTCACAGACTTTCGCCGGGCGGTACAGGTAGCAGACGGCGAAGCGGTGGTGTTTTCCTGGATCGAATGGCCAGATAAAGCCACCCGAGATGCCGGGATGGAAAAAATGATGGCGGCAATGGATACCGACCCGCGCATCAACCCGGAGAACAACCCTATGCCTTTTAATGGTATGCGCATGATCTTCGGTGGCTTTACTCCCGTGGTAACACTCGAAAGATAGTCACCGCTCATTCACTGGCAATTGCAGGAGAATCCCATGCGCAATCGACATGGCGAGTTTATCTGGTACGAATTATTAACCGACAACTGTGATGCGGCATTCTCTTTTTACCGTGCACTACTGGGCTGGCAGGCTACGGATAGCGGTCAGGCGGGTATGGACTACAGGATTCTCCACGCCCAGGATAAAGACAGTGGCGAATATCACGATATTGGCGGCCTGATGCAGTTAACCGACGAAATGAAACAGGGCGGCGCCAGGCCCTTATGGTTGGGCTATATCGGCGTGGACGATGTGGATCAGACTCTTGCCCGCATCCTCGCCACCGGCGGGCAACTGCAAATGCCGGCCAGGGATATTCCCCGGGGCGGGCGTATCGCCATGGTGACCGACCCGCAGGGCACGCCATTTTATGTAATGGGGAGCCTGAGCGATGAAACCAGCTTGGCTTTTGCTTTCGACAAGCCCCGCGTCGGCCACTGCGCCTGGAATGAACTGGTCACCACCGACCCCGAAGCGGCAAAAAATTTCTACTTCACCGAATTTGGCTGGAGCAAAGATGGTGAGCTGGAGATGGGGCCGATGGGTGTCTACGAATTTATCCGCCACAACGGTGTAATCGGTGCCCTGATGCCCACAACTGACGAAACACCCACACCCATGTGGCACTACTACTTTCGCTGCGTGGATATTGATGACGCTTGCGAGGCTACCATTAAGAACGGCGGGCAAATTCTAAACGGGCCCGATGAAATTCCCGGCGGAGACTTTATCGCCAGAGGTATCGACCCACAGGGTGCACTGTTTGCTCTCGTAGGCACAAGAAGAGCTTAACACCGGGCGACGGTTGCTCCTGAACGAGACTAATAGTAGATAACAAAAAACACATGAGGCCAAAAATGAAATACTTATGTTTAGTGTATTACGACGAAAAGAAAATGCAGCAACTCTCCCAGCAGGACTGGGACACCCTCAATCGCGAATGCATCGAGTGCGTTGAGGGATTAACCCAAGGCGGCCACTTTCTCGATGGCGCGCCTCTGCTGTCCACCGACACCGCTACCACCCTGCGCATGCGGGATAACAAGCCATTGATTACCGATGGACCCTTCGCAGAGACAAAAGAGCAACTGGCCGGATTCTACATGCTTGAAGCCCGGGACATGAATGAAGCCATTCGCCTGGCGGAAAAAATTCCACCGGCACGCTACGGCTGCGTAGAGATCCGTCCTGTGCGGGAGCTGCTGGGGCAGGACAACAACCGTTAGTGAATGGCCAGCAATGTAAACAACAACCTCCGAGGAGAATCTCATGCCAGACCAACAAGAAACCGACAGGAGTCTCTTGAGCAACTTGCCAAGCTGGTTGGGCCCGAGATTCCTGCTCATCCTTAAGCAATGAAATCGGGTGTCATCTACTGACTAATGCTGGTCACTCCCACTCGATTGTCGCTGGCGGTTTTGAAGACACGTCGTAGGTCACCCGAGAAACACCGGTGATCTCGTTAATAATGCGGTTCGACACTGTTTCCAGCAGTTCGTACGGCAAGTGCGCCCAGCGCGCGGTCATGAAATCGATAGTTTCCACGGCACGCAGTGCAATCACCCACTCATAGCGACGAGCGTCGCCCACTACACCAACCGACCGTACCGGCAGAAACACTGCGAAGGCCTGACTGGTCTTGTGGTACAGATCGGCACGATGGAGTTCTTCGAGGAAGATAGCATCGGCGCGGCGCAGGATATCGGCGTATTCCTTCTTCACTTCTCCCAGAATACGAACGCCCAAACCTGGCCCCGGGAATGGATGGCGATAGACCATATCGTATGGCAAGCCCAGCTCAAGCCCGATTCGGCGAACTTCGTCTTTGAAAAGTTCCCGCAACGGCTCGACCAGTTTCATTTTCATGGTTTCGGGCAGGCCACCCACGTTGTGGTGCGATTTGATTACATGGGACTTGCCGGTTTTAGAGGCTGCAGACTCGATCACATCGGGATAGATGGTGCCCTGGGCCAACCAGTTTACATCTTTAATGCGCGTGGCCTCTTCGTCGAACACGTCAATAAAGGTGTTACCGATAATCTTACGCTTTTGCTCCGGGTCGCTAACACCCTTCAGGTTGGTCAGGAAACGCTCTTCGGCATCGGCGCGAATGACTTTGACGCCCATGCTGCTACCGAACATGTCCATCACCTGGTCGCCTTCGTGCAAGCGAAGCAAACCGTTGTCCACGAATACACAGGTAAGCTGGTCACCAATGGCCTTGTGGAGAAGCGCTGCCGTTACAGACGAATCCACACCGCCAGACAAGCCCAGCAACACTTTGTCGGAGCCAACCTGTTCACGGATCTTTTGTACTGCGTCGTCGACAATCTTGGCGGGAGTCCATAGCGCTTCACAGCCACAGATGTCTCTCACGAAATGCTCAAGAATCCTTTTACCCTGCAGTGTATGGGTCACTTCCGGATGAAATTGCAGGCCGTAAAGATTACGCGACAGGTCCTGCATGGCGGCAACAGGCGCACTCTCAGTTGATGCCAAAAGCTCAAAGCCCTCAGGCATGGCCACAACCTTGTCACCGTGGCTCATCCACACATCCAGAAGGGATTCACCTGTGGCTGTCAGGTGATCAGTAATGTCCTGCAGAAGCGGGCCCTTGGCGCGCACTTTGACCTGTGCATAACCGAATTCACGCTTTTCGGAGCTGGCTACCCGTCCGCCCAGTTGTTCGGCCATAGTCTGCATGCCATAGCAGATACCCAACACCGGAATACCACGATCAAACAACCCTTCAGGCGCACGTGGGCCACCAAGTTCTGTGACCGATTCGGGGCCACCGGCCAGCAGAATGCCTTTGGGGTTGAACGCCTGCAGCTCTTCGTCAGTGATATCGAAAGCGCGAACTTCACAATACACACCGATTTCACGTACGCGGCGGGCAATCAACTGAGTGTATTGGGAACCAAAATCCAGAATCAGGATACGGTGGTCGTGAATGTTATGGGCCATAGAATCCTCGAAGAAAATAAACTGTGCGGCTCCGGTCGGAGCCGCACCCAGGCTGTCTGCTCTTAGCTGACGCGGTAGTTTGGCGCTTCTTTGGTAATGGTGACGTCGTGTACATGGCTTTCACGCATGCCGGCGCCGGTAATGCGCACAAAGCGGGGTTTGGTGCGCATCTCTGTTATATCTGCACTACCTGTATAGCCCATGGATGCACGCAGCCCACCGATTAGTTGGTGGATAATATTGCGCATCGGCCCCTTGCAGGCAACACGGCCCTCGATACCTTCCGGCACAAGCTTCTCAATACCTTTACTGGCATCCTGGAAGTAACGATCACTGGAGCCCTGCCCCATGGCACCCAATGAGCCCATGCCGCGGTACGCCTTGTAGCTGCGCCCCTGATAAAGTTCAATTTCACCAGGTGCTTCATCGGTACCAGCAAGCAGGCTACCGATCATCACACAATGGGCGCCAGCAACTATAGCTTTGGAAATATCGCCGGAGAAGCGTATGCCGCCATCAGCAATCAGCGGAACGTCCCGGTCTTTAAGCGCTTCTGCGACGCTGGAGACTGCCGAAATCTGCGGCACACCTACGCCCGCCACAATGCGGGTGGTACAGATAGATCCGGGGCCAATACCCACTTTAACAGCGTCAGCACCAGCATCGGCCAGAGCCACAGCCGCTTCACCCGTGGCAATATTGCCGCCGATCACCTGTACGTCAGGGTAGTTGTCCTTGATCCAGCGAACACGCTCAATCACGCCGCGAGAATGGCCGTGAGCAGTATCAACAACAATCACATCCACGCCAGCATCGGCCAGAGCAATTACACGGGCTTCTGTATCCCCTCCGGTACCAACCGCCGCGCCTACGCGCAAACGCCCCTGGCTGTCTTTACATGCCAGCGGATAATCCTTGGACTTCTGGATATCTTTCGCGGTAATAAGGCCCCGGAGCTGAAAATCGTCATTTACCACCAGTACTTTTTCGATACGGTTGCGATGCAACAGCTCTTTGACTTCGTCCAGGCTCGCGCCCTCGTTTACCGTCACGAGCTTCTCTTTCGGTGTCATTATCTGATGCACCGGTGTATCCATACTGCTCTCGAAACGGATATCCCGGCCGGTAACTATGCCAACCAGCTCGGTTCCGTCAACGACTGGCAAACCGGAAATGTTGTTCGCCAGGGTGATTTCTACCAGCTCACGAACAGTGTTTTTCGGGCTTACAGTGATCGGGTCTTTTACCACGCCGCTTTCGAACTTTTTCACCTTGCGTACTTCAGCAGCCTGCTGATCCGGGTTCATGTTCTTGTGCATAATGCCAATGCCGCCTTCCTGCGCCATGGCAATCGCCAACTCCGCATCCGTTACCGTGTCCATGGCCGAAGACACCAGCGGAATGTTCAGAGTAATGTTCCGGGTCAGTCTGGTGCGCAGGTCCGCCTGGTGGGGCAAAATATCGGAATAACCAGGCACCAGCAGAACGTCATCAAATGTGAGAGCTTCTTCGGCAATTCGCAGCATTGGGATAGGCCTTTTGAACGTGCTAAATTTGAACCTTCCGTGCGGCACCTATTGATGGAACTTATCCATTAAAAGGGTGCAGCCGCAAAGTAAAATGCGTAATCGAGCTATTATAAAGAGGTGTCGCAGGTCAGTAAACTGCACAGTTCACCGCTACAAACCGCATGCGATTGAAATTCCAGCACTTTACATTCATTATTTTCGGCTATTGCGTATAAGCCGGTCAGGAGTTTTTGGTGAACAACCTGTTTCAGGACACCCGGCCCAGAGCGCTGAGCGTCAGCGAACTTAACCACCAGGCCAGGCACCTTCTGGAATCCAGTTTTATGCAGGTCTGGGTAGAAGGCGAGTTATCAGGCTTTTCACGGCCTTCATCCGGCCACTGGTATTTTTCGCTGAAGGACCGTAAGTGCCAGATTCGCTGTGCCATGTTCCGAGGGCTGAACCAGCGTATTCGCGATATACCGAAAGAAGGTGACCAGGTTCGTATTCGCGGCAAAGTAACCCTGTACGAAAACCGGGGCGACTTCCAGATTATCGTTGAACATATTGAGCCCGCAGGCCTTGGCGCCTTGCAGCAGGCCTTCGAGGAGTTAAAGCGCAAACTACAGGCCGAAGGCCTGTTTGAGGCGGGACGAAAAAAAGACGTCCCTACACTGCCTGCTCACATTGGCGTTGTAACCTCTCCATCGGGTGCAGCCGTACACGATATTCTTACGGTTCTGGCGCGGCGCTGTCCTGCTATACCGGTTACGCTCTACCCGACAAGCGTGCAGGGCAAGCCAGCTACCGCAGAAATTGTTCGGGCTATTGGGCTCGCTCAGGCTCATGGCGTGGCCGATGTATTGATCATCGGGCGTGGCGGTGGCTCCCTGGAAGATCTTTGGTGCTTTAACGAAGAAGCTGTGGCACGTGCAATCTCATCCTGCACCATCCCTACCGTGAGTGCCGTTGGCCATGAGACTGACGTTACTATCGCAGACTTTGTGGCGGACCTTCGGGCACCGACACCCTCCGCCGCCGCGGAAAAAGTATCGCCCGACCAGCGAGATATGCTCCGGCAAATCAATGACCGGGAGTTCCGCTTGGCAAATGCCGCCCGCAGAGCACTCCAGCGACTGAACACAAGGCTTGAGCATCTTGCCGCGCGCTTGCGCGATCCCCGACGGGAACTACTGGAAAAGGCTCAGCGCCTGGATGATCTCGAACTTCGGCTGGGCAAGGCCATGGCACAACGCCTGGACCGCTCACAGGTGCGCAGAACCCACCTGGCCCAACGACTCGCCATGCAATCTCCCGGCAAACAGCTTGCAACCAGTCGCGAAGCACTGGAACGGTCTGCCTCACAGCTGGACAAAGCTCTCCAGCAAATCCTGGCCAGACTCCAGGAACGGCTGGAGTACACGGCAGCAAGCCTGAACCTTGTGAGCCCGCTGGCTACACTGGGACGCGGCTACGCTATCGTTCGCGATGAGCATGACAACATCGTCCGTAATGCAAGCGATGTCTCTACCGGCGACCGGATCTCCGCGCATCTGGCAAACGGAACTCTCGAGGCCGAAGTAAAATCTGCAAATACTGATAACCGGCAATCCCAAAACGCCGGGGACTAAGCCAATGGTCTACTGGATCACTGCCTCAAAGTGCCTACAGTTGGAGCTACTGAAAACAGAATAACAACTGGCACAACGAGGCAGAATGTATGGACTACAACTCTGAGTTCCGGAGATCCATTGATAAACCGGAAGAGTTCTGGCGTGAGCAAGCAGGTCAAATTGACTGGGCACAGTCACCGGAAACTATCTGGCAAGCTACCGACAACGGACATGGCCAGTGGTTTCCCGACGGCACACTCAATACTTCCGATATAGCACTGGACGCCAATGTCCGGGCTGGCCGAGGCGACCAGAAAGCTCTCATATACGACTCCCCCGTTACAGGTGCCAAGCTCAGCTATACCTACAGTGAACTGACAAATGAGGTCGCCCGCTTTGCTGGTGCCCTGAAAGCTCAGGGAATCAAAAAAGGTGATGTGGTCATCATCTATATGCCGATGATTCCGGAAGCGGCTATTGCGATGCTGGGCTGCGCCCGTATAGGCGCCGTCCACTCCGTGGTCTTTGGGGGCTTTGCAGCACATGAGCTTGCGGTACGAATTGAAGACGCTCAACCAAAAGCAGTGATTACAGCATCTTGTGGCATCGAAGTAACGAAAGTAATTGAATACAAACCGCTCGTCGATAAAGCCATTGAGCAAGCCTCACATAAGCCGGATTTCTGCGTTGTTTACCAACGTCCACAGGCGCAGGCCAAGATGCTGGATGGCCGGGATCACGACTGGAGTGATTTGATGGCAGAGGCTGTGCCGGCAGATCCCGTGCCAGTGAAAGCAACCGACCCGCTTTACGTGCTTTACACCTCCGGCACCACCGGCAAACCCAAAGGGGTTGTGCGAGATAACGGTGGGCACGCTGTCGCTCTCAAATACAGCATGAAGCTGGTATATGGCGCCAACCCGGGTGACATTTTCTGGGCAGCGTCGGATGTGGGCTGGGTAGTGGGCCATAGCTATATTGTGTATGCCCCATTGTTCGCAGGCTGCACAACGATACTCTATGAAGGCAAGCCGGTCAGGACACCCGATGCCGGGGCTTTCTGGCGGGTCGTTCAGGATCACGGTGTTAATCTTCTGTTTACCGCGCCTACGGCCTTCCGTGCCGTGCGCAAAGAAGACCCCGAAGCAGACCAGCTTTCACGTTACGACATCAGTTCGTTGCGCAGTATCTTCCTTGCCGGTGAACGCCTGGACCCCCCAACCTATGAGTGGCTCAGGGAGCACACTCAGCTCCCGATACTGGATCATTGGTGGCAAACCGAAACCGGCTGGGCGATATGCTGCAACCCGGTAGGAATCGAGACCATGGCAACCAAGCCGGGCTCGGCAACCGTTCCTTCCCCTGGCTACAACGTGCAGGTTGTGAGCCTTGATGGCAGTCAGATGCCAGCGGGCGAACAGGGTCAGATTGCGGTCAAACTACCACTGCCTCCGGGGTGCCTGACAACCGTTTGGGGTGATGACCAGCGCTTCCGGAACAGCTATCTCGACCCCATTCCCGGCTTCTACAGTTCAGGGGATGGCGGCTTTATTGACGAGGATGGCTATGTCTTTGTAATGGGGCGCACCGACGACGTGATTAACGTTGCAGGTCACAGACTTTCAACCGGCGAAATGGAAGAAGTGGTCGCGTCTCACCCGGCTATAGCAGAATGCTGCGTGGTAGGCGCGCACGATGACATGAAAGGTCAGATTCCGCTTGGCCTGGTGCTGATCAAAGACGGCGCTACTATCGATCATGATGAGCTGGAAGAAGAGCTTGTTGAGATGGTCCGGGACAAAATTGGTGCAATCGCGTGTTTCCGCAGAGCTTTGGTGGTCGATCGGTTACCCAAGACCCGTTCCGGCAAAATCCTGCGCCGGGTTATTCGACAGATTGCTGATGGCGAGGAATACGCCGTTCCAAGCACCATCGATGATCCGGCGATCCTGGAGGAGATCAGTGAACAGTTCGGTCGAGGCTCTTCCAAAAAAATATAAAGCATTGTTTTAAAAGGACTTAAAAGCGAATAAAAAACATTGACGACCCCCAAACTCGGTCTATACTGAAATTGCTGTGGAAAATCTTCAGTGCCCCGTGGGGGGGAAATCTCAGAAATACAGGAAAGATCAATGTCCGATACAAAGACAGGCACAGTAAAGTGGTTTAATGAATCAAAGGGCTTCGGCTTCATAGCTCAGGATGGCGGTAGTGACGTCTTCGTACACTACAGTGCTATTACCTCGAGCGGTTTCCGCACCCTGACAGAAGGTCAGCAGGTGCAGTTCACCGTCACACAGGGCCCCAAAGGCCCCCAGGCGGAGAACGTAACCCCAATTTGAGGCTACACCGTTCGCCCTCTGCCCCTCACGGGCATGAGAAAAAACGCCGGCATTTTTGCCGGCGTTTTTATATTCATATCAAGCGCTTATAGCACGCTCTTTTATATTTTCCTGAATGGGCTTTATCTCTCCCACCTGCCCTGAAACCTGAGCGACGGCGGAAAACAGCGCCTGCAGAGTTGCGGAAGTGGTATCCTCGGCCAGCGCAGCAGCACTGCAATGCTTTCCGTCTGCAGTCAGGCGTATACAAGCCAGAGCATTGGCACCTGTGCCTTCTCCAAGGGCAAATTCGTCATACGCTTCTACCGCTATTTTAAACCCGAAACGGTTCTCGAGCGCAGAAGAAACCGCCTCCACCGCACCGAGACCGCGACCTTCAAGGCGCACAGGAGCCGACTCAAAACCGAACGTAACTTCAGCACGCACGCCTTGGTCATCCCGGTGCAAATCATAGGCACGCAGCGCCCATTCGTCATGGACCTTCAAATAGCGTCGTTCGAACAGGCTGTGAATGGACATTGAGTCAATTTCGCCGCCGTTGGTTTCTGCAGCCTTCTGAACCTCCTTACTGAACTCGATTTGCAACCAGCGTGGCAAGCTGATGTTGTAATCCCGTTCAAGGACATAAGCGACACCGCCCTTGCCCGACTGGCTGTTAATGCGAACAACTTCCTCATATCGGCGGCCCAGATCGAACGGATCGATTGGCAGATAAGCCACATTCCAGGTGTCTCCGTCTTTTCTTAGCGCCAGACACTTGCGAATCGCGTCCTGGTGACTTCCGGAGAATGCAGTAAAGACCAGTTCGCCAGCGTAGGGGTGGCGTGGATGAGTCGAGATTTCAGTGCAAGCCTCAACAACCTCAGTAATCTCCGACATACCGGACAAATCCAGCTCAGGATCAATACCCTGGGAATACAGGTTCATGGCCATGGTCACCAGGTCCATATTACCTGTACGCTCTCCGTTGCCCATTAACGTTCCTTCAACACGGTCTGCACCGGCCATAACAGCAAGCTCTGCAGCAGCAACACCGCACCCTCTGTCGTTGTGGGTGTGCACACTGATGCTGACGTGCTCGCGACGAAGAATTTTGTCACAAACCCACTCGATCTGATCGGCGAACACGTTTGGGGTAGCCATTTCTACAGTGGCAGGCAAGTTAATGATAACCGGCTGCCCCTCGTCCGGGCGCCATACCTCTGTCACCGCATCGATAACTTCAACAGCAAAGTCCAGCTCGGTTCCGGTAAAGCTCTCCGGGGAATACTGAAACGTCCATTCGGTGTCCGGATAGCGCGCCGCAAAATCCTTGACTACCTGAGCGCCGCGAACAGCGATATCACAGATGCCCCGACGATCCAGCCCGAACACCTGCTCCCGCTGAACAGTCGACGTAGAATTGTAGACGTGAACAATCGCGCTACGAGCACCGCGCAACGCCTCGTATGTACGTTCGATCAACTCTGGCCGGGCCTGGGTCAGCGCCTGAATTTTCACATCGTCGGGTATACGATTTTCTTCAATCAACTTACGACAGAAATCAAAATCCGGCTGGCTAGCCGCAGGAAATCCGATTTCGATTTCCTTGAAACCCAGCTTTACGAGCAAATCGAACATACGCTGTTTTTGCGCCACATTCATGGGCTTTACCAGAGCCTGGTTGCCATCGCGGAGATCCACAGCACACCAGGTCGGTGCCTTTTCGATAACCTTATCGGGCCAGCGCCGATCTTTTTTTGCTATCGGCCGGAAGGCTGGGTATTTGCGATGATCAAAAGCCATATCCTGGTACTCCGTTACGTTTCTCGGGTTTGCATCAATATGACTTAGCTTAACCTGTTCCTCGGGGCATTTGGTTGCTAAATTGAGGCCGAAAACGTACTTTTAGGGCTATATATTCCAACAATCTCTTCAATGCGGCCATTTTATGTCTCTAAAGCCCGAAATACTTGTTCAAATTGATAAAACCGACCGGCGTATTCTGGCCCAGATCCAGAAAGACGCTTCCCTCACCAACCAGCAGCTTGCAGAAAAAGTGGGGCTATCTCCTTCTCCGTGCCTGCGGCGGGTTCGGGCGCTTGAGGACGCAGGGATCATAGTGCGCACGGTAACGATTCTTGATCATAAAAAACTGGGGCTCTCCCTGACCGCCATTATCCTGATCGGAATGGACAGGCACACGCCTGAACGTTTCGCAGCCTTTGAAGAACAGGTCGGCGAATACCCTGAGGTTCTGGAGTGCTATCTGGTTACCGGGCACGATGCAGATTACATGTTGAAAGTGGTGGTGCCAGATATGGATCATTACCATCATTTTCTGCTCAACCGGATTACCCGGATCCAAGGCGTCAGCGGTGTTCACTCAAGCTTCGTACTAAAGCGTGTTATCGACAGCACCGCCCTGCCTCTTGGGTATCTGTCCTGAAGCCGAATACGCTTGCCCGATAACCACACTTGCCATCTGTACGTTATGCCGTCGGCTCCGTACAATAACCAACACTTTGCGAAACACCCTTCTATGAAACACCAATGAACGGAAACCACGATGCGAGCAAGCCGTTACCTGATTGCAACCCAGAAAGAGACACCTTCTGACGCTGAGGTTATCAGCCACCAGTTGATGCTGCGCGCCGGCATGATCCGAAAACTGGCGGCAGGCCTTTATACCTGGCTGCCCATGGGCCTGAGAACCCTGCGCAAGGTTGAGCGGATTGTACGGGAAGAAATGGACAAGAGCGGCGCGCAGGAAGTGCTCATGCCTGCAGTTCAGCCTGCGGAACTGTGGCAGGAGTCCGGTCGTTGGGAGCAATACGGTGGCGAACTGCTGCGAATGAACGACCGCCATGGCCGTGAATTCTGCTTCGGACCCACCCACGAGGAAGTTATTACCGATCTGATCCGCAATGAGCTGAAAAGCTACAAGGAGCTGCCCGCTAACTTCTATCAGATCCAAACCAAGTTCCGCGACGAACGCCGCCCCCGTTTCGGGGTTATGCGCGCCCGGGAGTTCATCATGAAGGATGCATACTCCTTCCACGTTAGCGCAGAATCCCTGGATGAAACCTACCAGGTTATGCACCGCACCTACTGCGCCATTTTCGACCGCCTGGGCCTGGACTACCGTCCGGTTCAGGCAGACTCAGGCGCCATTGGTGGCAGCGCATCCCATGAGTTTCACGTTCTCGCCTCGTCGGGTGAAGACGACATAGTGTTCAGCACAGAGAGCGATTACGCTGCCAACATCGAAAAGGCCGAAGCGGTTGCCCCATCCGGCGAACGTGCTGCACCGACAGAAGAGCTTCAGGAAGTAGCAACCCCGGATCAGCGTACCATTGAGGCTATCTCACAATTTCTCAGTATTGACGCTGCCCGAACGGTAAAAACGATATTGGTTAAAGCCGAATCAGACGGCGAAGGCGATGCGGGCCTTATCGCCTTGATACTGCGCGGCGATCACACACTGAACGAAATCAAGGCGGAGAACCTGGAAGGAGTGGCAGAGCCTCTAACCATGGCAACCGACCAAGAGATCGAAGCGGCCGTTGGTTGCAAACCGGGCTCTATTGGCCCGATAAACCTGCAAGTGCCGGTTATCGTGGATCGCAGTGCAGCTCACGTGGCGGATTTCGTTTGCGGCGCCAACAAGGAAGGCTACCACCTGACTGGCGTTAACTGGGAGCGGGATATGCCACTTGGCCGGGTTGAAGACCTCCGCAACGTTGTAGAAGGCGACGCCAGCCCCGATGGCAAAGGCACACTAGAGATACGCAGAGGCATTGAAGTTGGCCATATTTTCAAACTGGGCAACAAATACAGCACCGCTATGAACGCCACGGTACTTGATGAAAATGGAAAAACCGTGATTATGGACATGGGCTGCTACGGTATTGGCGTTTCCCGCATTGTTGCCGCATCAATCGAACAGAACCACGATGACAAAGGCATTATCTGGCCCGATGCGATTGCTCCGTTCCAGGTGGCCATTGTTACGCTCAACGCCCATAAAACACCTGCTGTGGCCGAAGCCGGTGAGAAACTTTACGAGCAGCTAACGCAGGCAGGCTATGACGTGCTGCTGGACGACCGCAAGGAACGCCCCGGTGTAAAGTTCGCAGACATGGAGTTGATCGGCATCCCTCACCGTTTCGTGATTTCCGATCGCGGGCTTACCGCTGGCACTCTCGAGTACAAAGGGCGCAGAGACGCGGACAAGCAGGACATCGCAATCGAGGACGCACTCCCGCTCCTCACCAAGGCATCGCCTGTCAAATAACCCCTGGTTCCGCCTGGCGGGCGGCTGCGTGTTCAGGTATGGACATTCAGCCGCCTACGATGCCCGGCTCCATTTCCAGATCTACACCAAAACGTTTCTTTACCGACTGGCGAATATCTGATGCCAGCTCAAGCACATCCTGACCCGACCCACCCGAATGGTTGATTAACACCAACGCCTGACGGTTGTGAACACCAACGCGGGCATTACGGTAACCTTTCCATCCACTCTGATCTATCAACCAGGCTGCTGCCAGCTTGACTGTCTCTTTCTGGGGGTAGCCGACGACACCAGGGTGACCGGCCTGCAACCGGCTGAACTGCTCGCAAGAGACCACGGGGTTTTTGAAAAAGCTGCCAACGTTCGGAATAATATCCGGATCCGGCAGCTTGCGACGACGGACAGCCATCACGGCCTCGGCAACTGTCAGCGCATCCAGCCCCTGAGAAAGCGTGTTCCCCAGATATTCTTGAAGGTCTTTATAGCCAAGCTGTAAAGGTTTCTCGCGAGACAGACGAAGCCGGATCTCGGTAATGATGTAACGACCAGGCGAGCGCTTGAACAGGCTGTCACGGTAAGCAAAACCGCACTGCGCGTTATCGAGGCAAACAACTTCAGCGGATTTGCGGTCCAGTGCCGTCACTGAAACCAGCGTGTCACATAGCTCGACACCATAAGCACCTATATTCTGAACCGGCGCTGCGCCAGCAGTACCCGGTATCAAAGCGAGGTTTTCAATACCCCTGTACCCTGCACCCGCGGCATACAACACCGCTTCATGCCAGCTCTCACCGGCACCCAAAACAAGGGTTGCCCCGGTGTCGTCAACCTGTTCCCAACGACGCGCAGCTATCTGCATACGGATAACGAGGCCACTAAAGTCACCCCCAAAAACAAGGTTGCTTCCACCACCAAGCACCAGGGTTTCGAGCTCGTTCTTTTCCGCCCACGCCAGTGCCCGCCGTAAATCATCCAGGCTCACAACATCCATGTAATATCGTGCTGTTGCGGATACGCGCAGAGTATTGAGCTTTGTAAGCCCGACATTTTCCTGCAACTCCGCATGCTGGTTCACGCCAGACGCTCCTGAATATTACGGAGCAAGCCCTCACCTGCCTCTTCAATCAGATCAAGCACTTCTTCAAACCCGTCCTCGCCACCGAAATACGGGTCTGGAACCTCAGCCAGGCCGGAGCGGCCGTATTCCAGAAACAACTTGGGTTGCGTACCACCATTCTGGTGCCAGATGTCTTTCACATCAGCCAGATTTTGGCGATCCATCACAACCACGTAATCGAAGGTATCCAGGTCTTTTTCTGTGAATTGACGAGCCTTGAGCGCGCTTATGTCAAAGCCACGCTTTAATGCAGCTTCCTGTGACCGCTGATCTGGCCCCTTCCCTATGTGCCAGTTACTGGTACCACAGGAATCGATATAAATACGGTCCTGCAATCCGGCTTGCTCTACCAGTTTTCTAAAAACGCCTTCTGCAGTTGGAGAACGACAGATATTACCGAGACACACGAAAAGCACACTGGCAGGCTTACTCATACCCCGTTTTCTCCCTTCTCATCAGCTTTGGTCATCCAGGCTCTGACCCGCTGCAAATCTGCTTCGGTATCAACGCCTGCCGGTGGCGTACCGGCCGCTACCTCCACGTGAATCCTGGCACCATTATAAAGTGCTCGAAGCTGCTCCAATGACTCCACTTGTTCAGCAGGTGCCGGTGACCAGCTGACAAAACGACTGAGTACACTGGCCCGGTATCCGTAAATACCTATGTGCCGGAAATACCCGGCACCATCCCTGAGTGCAGCGCCAGCATTCAGGCCCGAAAGGTTACCTTCGCGCATATCGCTCCAGTGATCACGTGCCCAGGGAATGGGTGCCCGGCTGAAGTAATGCGCCATGCCATCCAGGTCAAACACCACTTTTACAACATTCGGGTTGAAAACCTGGTCGATGTCATGAAGGCGCTCGCAGAGTGTTGAGATGGCAGCCTCCGGGTAGCGCTCAAGGTTATCGGCAACCTGGTCTATCAAACGTGGCGGGATCAAGGGCTCATCGCCCTGAACATTAACAACGCGGTGGTCTGCATCGAGACCGAGTTTACGCACAACTTCTTCCAGCCGATCGGTACCGCTGACATGGTTGGATGACGTCATCACAACTTCGGCACCAAACGCCTCGCAGGCGACCTGGATGCGCGGATCATCGGTCGCAACAACGACGCGGCTTGCCCGGCTTTCGGCCGCTCGCTCACATACGTGCTGGATCATCGGCTTGCCGGCGATATCAAGCAGTGGCTTACCGGGCAAACGGGTAGAGGCATATCGGGCCGGAATCACAACCGTAAAAGACATGGGGATTCGATCCTGCAGAGAGCTGTTTCAGTTTTTGTGAAGGCGTTCGTCGGTAGAAAGAGTGCGGGCCTCGGTGGCCAACATGACAGGAATGCCTTCGCGGATAGGAAAAGCCATGGCGTCCTGATAGCAAACCAGCTCAGTTCTGGCCTCATTGAGCTTCAGATCACCTTTACAGACCGGGCAGGCCAACAAGGCCAAGAGTTTTTTATCCATAGTTCAGTCTCACTGACAGTTAAGAAGTCGATGGCCCGCAGCACGCCCGCAATTTCGCAAGGACGGCTTCTGAGAACGCCGCTGGCAATTCAGCCTCAACATAAAGCACCCAGGCATTATCCGGGGCGAAGCCACGGCATTTGACCCCGTCTTTGGCAGTCATCACTAGCATGTGACCGGGCTCTGTGCCGAGATCCTCAGGGCGGAAACGATGATGATCAGGAAAAGGCACGGCAATTGATTTTGCACCCAGGGCTTTGAGTGTATCGAAAAAGCGCGTGGGGTTTCCGATGCCCGCGATTGCACGAATTTTCTGACCTTGAAGGCTTTTGGGTGATCTGGTCTCACCTGTTTTCAGGTTTACCAGGCGCGTTGGCTTGAGCCTCATGGCATACATTTGCGGATGTTTAATGCCCCCGAACGCGTGTGATGGGACAAGACCGTTTTCATCGGCGGTGTCAGTACCATTCACAACAACAAAATCCACGCTATTCAGACGGCTGACGGGTTCACGCAGAGGCCCGACCGGAATCAAGGCGCCGTTTCCTAAACCGCGGGCGCCATCAAAGACAGCCAACTCGATATCTCTCGGCAACCGATAGTGCTGAAGGCCATCATCACTAATGAGGACATCACCCAGGGCATTATCCAGCGCAAAGGCAGCACCCCGGCGGCGATCGGGATCAACCACAACCGGCACAGAGGTTGCCTGGGCGAGCATCACGGGCTCGTCCCCTGCAAGCGACGGCAGGGTGTCTTCGGTGACCAGAAGCGGATAGCCTGTCGCTTTGCCGCCATAGCCACGACTGAGAATAACCGGGCGCCAACCGGCAGACCGGATTTCATCGACAAGCCAGGCCGTTAACGGCGATTTCCCCGTACCGCCTGCGGTGATATTACCCACAACAACGACAGGAACAGGCAGCTTCTTTGAGAATGTATCACGGGCTTTTTGCCGCCGCGCTTCAGAGACCGCCCGGTACATCCAGGAAAACGGCGACAGAATAAGGAGTGGGCGACCCTTACCGTACCAAAGGCGCTCTATGAGAGAAGTCATGACTGCTCACGGAATTGCATCTGATGTAGCTGAGCATAGGCACCGCTACGAGCAAGAAGCTCGTCGTGAGCGCCAGATTCAATAATGCGACCGTTCTCCATAACAAGAATCCGGTCTGCCTTTTCAATGGTCGAGAGCCTGTGGGCGATCACCAGCGTAGTCCTACCCTGAATAACAGTTTCCAGCGCTTCCTGGATATGACGCTCCGATTCGCTGTCCAATGCTGATGTCGCCTCGTCCAGAATCAGGATAGGCGCGTCTTTAAGCAATGCTCTGGCAATTGCCAGGCGTTGTCGCTGTCCGCCTGAAAGCATGACGCCGTTATCTCCGATCATGGTATCCAGGCCATCCGGCATGCGATCGATGAATTCCAATGCATGAGCTTTCGCAGCGGCTTCCCGGATTTCATCCCGGGAGCAATTCCTGAGGGCCCCGTAAGCTATATTGGCAGCGATAGAATCGTTAAACAGCACAACGTTCTGAGTGACCAAGGCAATCTGGGATCGCAGCGCCTTGAGAGAAAAGTCTTTAAGCGAATGCCCGTCTATCCTGATATCGCCATCGGTGTACTCGTAAAATCTTGGCAGCAGGCTCACCATTGTTGACTTCCCGCTACCTGAACGCCCCACGAGCGCCACACTCTTCCCTGCCGGAATTTCGACAGAAACATCTTTCAGCACATCGTCGAGCTGATCCCGGTATCGGAAGGAAACCCTATCAAACTCGATATCCCCATCGACGCGTTCGGGCGCATAGGAACCCGGATCCTGCTCCGGAACCTCATCAACCGTTTCAAATACATCGTAGGCGGCCGCTACGCCTTTCTGGATCTTGGCGTGAACCGAGGTAACCTGACGAATTGGCTTGGCCATGGTTGTAGCAGCCGTGATAAACGCCACCAACTGACCTGTTGTCATCTCGCCGCGTATCTCTGGTGCAAGCATGGTCCAAACCAGCGCTGCAATCGCAATTGCCACCAGCGTCTGAATCACCGGAATACTGATTGCCTGGGTGGAAGCCATCTTGAGACTTTGCTTTAAGTTATTCTCGTTAACCTTCTGAAAACGCTGTTTTTCATACTCAATTCCACCAAAAGTACGAACAACCCGATAGCCAGCAATAGACTCCGACGCCACATGGGTGATATCGCCCATAGAGCCTTGAATGCGCTGACTGATCTTGCGAAAGCGCTTGCTCGCATAGCTGACAACTGCTGCGATCAACGGACCAACGGCAAGAAATACCAGCGTCAGTTTCCAGTTTGTGTAGAGCATGAATCCGAGCAGACCTATGATTGTCAGGCCTTCCCTCAGCGTTATGGTTATAGCGTTGGTTGCAGCTTCCGCCACCTGCTCGACGTTAAAGGTCAGTTTTGATACCAGCCTCCCGGCCGCGTTCTCATCAAAATAACGAGATGGGAGTGTCATCAGACGATTGAATACATCATTGCGAAGCGCATTGATAACCTGCCGTCCCACGTAACTGATGAAATACTGGCTCATAAATGTTCCGACACCACGGAAAGAAAACACCCCGACAATCAGAAACGTCAGTAGCAAACGATTCTGATCCGTGGGGTTTTCGATGGCGGCGATGACATACTCCATGGCGGCTGCCATTCCAGTGGAGGCCGCGGCATAGATTACGTTGCCAACTACAGCGAGAGAAAATGCCAGCCAGAAGGGCTTTACATATGTCAGCAGTCGTTTGTAGGTCGGCCAGCTGTCACCAACCTTGAGGCTTTTGGGATCAGATAGCGACTCAGCACGACTCACTGGTTGTCTGCCTCACGCTCGGTGGTAATGCTCAGCCTGGAAAACCCCAGGCGACCTGCGACGTCCATCGCTCTTACAACATACTCATGGGGAGTACGGGCATCCGCAGTGATAATAAACGGCAGACCGGTGTCACCTTCAGCCAATTCTTTCACGCCCCGCTCCAGGGTCTCACGGCGGTTATTGACTAAGGTCTTGCTGTTTAGCACGTACTGACCTTCTGCGTTGATCACCACGTCGATTTGCTCCAACTCCGCGGGCGAAGCGGGCTCACCACTGGCTTCAGGCAATTCCACCTGCAAATGACTTTCGCGAGTGAACGTCGTAGAGACCATAAAGAAAATCAGCAACAGGAAAACCACATCGATCAGCGGCGTCAGATCTACTCCGACTTCCTGGCTTCTCTGGCGTGTGAACTTCACGGTGCTCAGGCCCCTTCCACGTCGATTTCGCGGTCGCCATGAACAACTTCAACAAGCTTGATAGCTTCCTGCTCCATGCCCACAACCAGCTCGTCTACCCGCCTGATAAAATATCGGTGACATATCAATGCCGGGATAGCGACACTCAAACCGGCCGCCGTAGTAATCAAGGCCTCGGAGATGCCACCGGCGAGGTTTCCGGCATTCCCTACACCGGCAAGCTGGATTTCAGCAAATACCTTGATCATGCCGATCACGGTACCCAGAAGACCAAGCAGAGGGGTGATTGTTGCAACGGTGCCCAAGGGGTTCAGGAAGCGCTCCAGATCGTGAATGACCTGGCTGGCCTCATGCTCAATGCTTTCCTTCATGATCTCACGGCCATGCTTGGCATTGATCAGGCCGCCAGCGAGAACACGACCCATCGGCGAAGAGCTTTGCAGCGCCTTCAGCTTTCGGCCATTAAGCTCTTTTTTCTTGATCCAGCGCCACAGCTCATTAATTGTCTGAGGCGGTGCAACCCTGGATGCTCTCAGCGTCCAGAAACGCTCCAGAATAATCGCAAGCGCCAAAATGGAACAGGCAACGATTGGCACCATCAGAATGCCACCAGCTTTCAACAGCTCGAACACGCTTGATCTCCCTGATTGTTTACAAGCCGCGCTACTTTAGCATAGCTGCCTGCCGAGGCCACACCCGGAATGTCACAGTATTTTACACTGATCTCTGGCCTGGCCCGGACCGCTGATCCAGAACGCGCTTTGGTTTCGAGTTTCCTCAATTTTAATGGTATCGCCAGTAATCGTCATAGTAAGCGCTCCCGAGCAGGCTGTATTGAATGCCTCAGCACCTGCCGCCCGGTAACGGGCTGTTATGTCCGGATGAGGGTGCCCGTAACGGTGGCGATAACCGGCGGTATAAACCACCTTGTCCGGGTTTAGTGCACTGACCCAGGCAATGGAAGATGAGGTTTTGCTGCCGTGATGAGGCGCAATCATTACGAGTTCCGCCGGACGCTTCGCAGCCAATGTACTCTCTCGAGCTTGCAGGTACAGAGACTCTGTTGCCGCGCTGATATCGCCCGGAAAAATCCATTCAATGCCGGACGTCTCATGCCGGGCAGTCAGAACACAGGACGCATCATTGCCGGTCAACCCGTCGTTTGCCTGCCAGAAGTAAAGCGACAGCTCGCTTGTCAGGCTTTCTCCGCCGCCACAGCTTTGTACCTGTACCGATTTAAGCTTCTGATCCTTAGTGTGCCGCTCCAACTTTTCCCGAACAGCCTCAGGCTCACCAGTCAGGATTCGGCCTATGTCGTATGCATCAACAAGCACCCCGATACCGCCTGAATGATCGTTATCAGCGTGGCTTATAACCAACGTGTCAATTCGCCTTATACCCAGCGCCCGGAGGTTGGGCAGAAGTACCGACTCTACAGCCGAGAAAACACCTTCCACTTCGGGACCCGTGTCGTATAGCACTACTTTATCCCCAATTCGAAGCATCGCCGAGAGCCCCTGACCGACATCCCATATCCGCACTTCGGGGCTGGAGACCCGAGGGTTTCCGGTATCCGAGGGCCCGCTGGCTAAAACCACCCACGCCAGCACGAAAACAGCCCCTGCAGCGCGAAACAACCTGATTGGAACGGTAATTACCAGCATGACCAGCAAAGCCAGGCCGGCAATCTCCGGTAGAGTCCCCCCAAGATCGGGCCATCTAATGCCCGCAACCCATGCGAGAAAGCTCCAGATCACCCCAAGCACCCCATCCATTGCCGGAATAATCAGGCCCGACAAGCCGGGAAAAAGAGCTACCGCAAGTCCGCCAGCAATCAGTGTCGGCATCACCACCAGCGAGACCCAGGGAATTGCAAGAACATTGGCAAGCAACCCAGCAACCGGCTGTCCCTGCCCCATGCCTTCAAGGATCGGCCAGAGCCCCGCGAACACAGCGCCTTGCGCGAGAACAAGGCCAGCGAGCCAGCCGGTACCGCCCAAACGGCCGGCAAAGACGCAAACAAGAACAGAAACCGCTCCGAAAGATAACCAGAAACCCTGGTCCAGGGGAGCGAAGGGATCAAGCAAGAGAACCAGCCCAAGCGCCACAATAATGGAATGCCAGGCAGACACCTGCCTGGCCATCAGCAGCAACCAGCCCCCGACTGTCACCATGACAAGCGCTCTTCGGGTGGGCACCGTAAAACCTGCAGCTAGCGCATAGAGCGTACAACACAGAACAACGGCCAGGAACACCCCGAAACGCACGAAGCCTTCGCTCAGGCAATAGGTCGATACTGCCAGTAAGAGCCGGCGCACCACAAAGCCCGTGCCCAGTGCGACCAACCCCAAATGAAGGCCCGAGATTGCCACAAGATGTATGGTTCCGGTTGCCTTGAGCACTTCCCAATGCCGGGACGATAGGTGCCCGCGATTGCCAATTAGCAGCGACGCTAACAATGGATGGTACTGAGCCTCTGCGAACTGGTCGTCAACCCACTGCGCCAGCCTGATATGAAAACGGTGATACTGGCACTGGAGTGAACAGGTTACAGAGGGATCCGGCTGGGCACTGCGCACGCTGCCAGTCGCACGATAGCCCTTCCGAAATAGCCAGTCTTCGTAGCGAAAACCCTCAGGATTCAGAGTGCCATGGGGCTGCTTGAGTACAACCTCCAGGCGCAAGCGGTGATCCGGAAGAGCACCTTCAGGCTGACCGTACCAGGCGAGACGTAGTTTTTTAGGCAGCGTATTGTTAGGCGCCGGGGTCAGTGAATGCCCGTACCATCGGGTTACACAGAAGCTGAAACGAATACTGTCAAAACTTCCGGTTTGGGGAAGATCACAAACGTAACCGGCAATGGCCGTTTTTTGACCTTCAAAACCGGAGGGAAGCCGCTCTTGAAGGCGCTCATACGCCCACAAGCCCGACCAGGCAACACCCAAAGCGAGGCCGAACAAAAAGACCCTCACGAGCGTAAATGGCCGCAGATGATTCGGCAAGAACCATAATAAAGTTGGAAGTGTGAACACGAGCAGCCACACTGGAGGTGGCAACACCGTCAATCTATAAAGTAAGATGACGCCGCAGGAAAATGCGAAGGCGCACAGTACTGCACGAAAGACAGAGCCCTGCGAACCAGACCGGCCAGGGCCATTGAAAGAGCTACCGGACAATCCTTGTCCTCCCGATGATTTTATCCGTCGGCGGCATCCTTGGCGCCGGAGTTTCATTCTACTTAAAGGTAGAGCTTCCCAATGCCGAAGAAGTTCATGAAACGATATCTGCCATCACCTGAGAAGGTGCAAGCGATGCAATCGCTTGATTTTCTTGGCGATATCCTTCACGAACCCAACCTATGGCACATAAACCGTCACAGTGTCGCAAGGGCATTTCTGATCGGTGTCTTTTTTTGCTTTATTCCCATGCCCTTCCAGATGCTTGCAGCAGGCTTCTTTGCCATCTGGTTTAACGCCAACCTGCCTTTATCTGTGGTGCTGGTTTGGATCAGCAACCCCATTACCATGCCGCCCATGTTTTACTTCAACTATAAAATAGGCGCCTGGATTCTAAACCGGCCGGTCTTGAGCTTTGATTTTCAGCTTTCATGGTCGTGGATCAGCGAGCGCTTGCTCGACATCGGCATCCCGCTTTACCTGGGTTCACTGATCATAGCGACAATGTCAGCATGCCTGGCGTACCTGGCAATACAGTTCATATGGCGTCGAAAAATTCGCACAGATTGGCAACTGCGTCGCCGAGCCCGTAAGGAGCTACGGCGCGCATCGCGCGATCAGGCCTCCTGAACCAGCCTGCCCTGCTCCAGCCTCAGTACCCGACCAAGGCTCTTGGCCATCTTCATATCGTGAGTAACCATAACAAAGGCAATCCCGAACTGATCGCGCAGAGACTCTATAAGCTCCCGCACGCCTTCGCCTGTATGCTCATCAAGATTGCCCGTGGGCTCGTCCATCAGCACACAATCAGGCTCGTTAACCAGAGCACGGGCAATCGCTACACGTTGTCGCTCGCCACCTGAAAGCTCACCGGGCTTGTGCTCCAAGCGCTCTGCAAGCCCTACCCTTTGTAAAATTGTCTGGGCGCGCGAACGTGCATCGCTAACGGCTACGCCGCCAAGGGCACACGGCATCATGACATTCTCAAGCGCTGTAAATTCCGGCAACAGGTGATGAAACTGGTAGACAAAGCCCAGATGACGGTTGCGAAAGCGCGCACGCCCAGCCTCTGATAAACGGTGAATGTGCTTGCCGCAGATGGAAATTTCTCCGGACGACGGTTTGTCCAATCCGCCAAGGAGATTCAGCAACGTTGTTTTGCCTGCACCGCTGCTCCCCACGATTGCCACGGTTTCACCCGGTGTGACCTCTAGCGAGATGTCAGAAAAGATGGTCAGTTTTTCCGGACCCTGAGTGTAAGTCCGCGTTACCTGACGGCAATCGATTACCAGCGGAACATCCTTCATGTCACGGTTTTCCTTATTCATAGCGCAGAGCCTCCGCAGGATCTATCCGCGACGCTCTCCAAGCCGGATAAATGGTTGCCAGCAAGCTCATGGCAAGGCCTGCGCCGCTAATAACCGCCACATCCTGCCATTGCAACTGGGAAGGCAGATAACTGATGAAATACACATCGGCACTCAGGAACTTGTGCCCAAGTGCACCCTCCAGCCAGGAAATAAACCCACTGATGTTAAGAGCACCCAGAACACCAAGACTGGTGCCGATCAATGTTCCGAATACTCCGATCACAGCCCCCTGCACAATAAAAATTCTCATGATGCGACCGGGTGTCGCCCCCATAGTACGCAAAATCGCAATATCCGCTGTCTTGTCGGTTACCACCATGACCAGTGTGGACACGATATTGAAAGCTGCCACCGCCACAATAAACATCAAGAGCAGGCCGATCATGGTTTTTTCCATGCGAATGGCCTGGAACAGGTTGCCATGGGTGCGTGTCCAGTCCGAAATATAGTATCGGCCAGAAAGCTCTCTGGCCGCTTCTTCCGCAACCTTGGGCGCAGCAAAGAGGTCATCAACAAGTAGCCGCACACCTTCAGCTTTACCGCCGGTTCGCATCAGTTTTGCTGCATCATCCATGTGGATGAGCGTGTAATTGCCATCCAGTTCGGCGCCAACACTGAAAACACCTTTAACCGTAAAGCGCTTGAGACGTGGCAAGACCCCGGCCGGTGTTACCGAGGCTTCTGGCAATACCACGGTTACTTTGTCACCTAACTGCAGGCGCAGGCTGGCCGCCATAGTGCGACCGATGATAATCCCGAACTCACCCGAAACCAGATCGTCCAGTTTCCCGTCAATCATGTGGTTCTCAATGATCGAAACCGTACGCTCTTCCTCCGGAAGAATGCCATTGAGCATCACTCCGCGTACGTCACCGCCACCGGTAACCATTCCCTGACCCTGAATAAACGGAGCTGCAGCAAGAACCCTGGGATGCTGCTGTACCTGAGCATCCACTGTCTCCCAATCGTCCAGTGGTCCACTTCCCTGGATAATGGCATGGGGGACCATGCCGAGAATCCTCTGTTTAAGTTCGCGATCGAATCCGTTCATCACGGACAACACGATAATCAGTACGGCAACACCAAGCATCAATCCAATCATGGATGTGAGCGAGATGAACGAAATAAAGTGATTACGCCGTTTGGCCGCGGTATAGCGCAAGCCGATATAAAACGATAAGGGTCTGAACATGAAGAGGTGCCTGTCGCTACCTTCGGGTCAATCGTGGTCTGGAATTCCCGGCAGCCTTTCAGCATGACGGGAAACTGCTAAACTTTTACTAATGGCCATCATTCTTGATCCCGGAGTCCTGAATGCACACCCGAGACACACTGTCCGAACCGACCGCTTATGAGCCTGAGCGTCGGGAATTCTACCGAATCGAAGACCGGATTGGCCTGAAAGTCGATAAACTCCTGCCGTCAGCCGGGCTCGAGGAGAATGTTTTTAACGACAATCACCTCGAAATCCTGGAGGCAGAATTCAGGCGCCTGGATCAGGACATCAAATCCCAGCTTGCCAGCCTTGCGGATCAGGATCGCTTACTCACAGGGTTGGTGAAGTCACTGAATGGCAAGCTCGATACGCTTGCGCGCATTATGGCCTTTCAGCAAAATCCCTTGCAACCTGGGGACTGGCAGGACGTCACCCTGAGCGAGGGCGGACTTGCGTTTTGTGCCAGCCCGCAAGCATGGCAGACTGGTGACAGGTTGGCCGTTCACATGACCTTGCCGCCCGAACTTTCCCAACCCCGCGCGATCGCCCAGGTTCTGGATGTACAGGCTGATGAAACAGGCAGAGTAAGGGTTCATACCGGTTTTATCCGAATTCAGGATAGCGATCGCCAACAAATAGCCCGACATGTGATGCGGTGGCAGATTCGCCAGCGGCAAAAAGAGTAGACTGCCGAAAACATGTGACTTTTAACCGATTTTCTCGGATATTACGTTTTATCCATGTCCCCGGAGCATGTACCGGAGACCCCAGTATTAGTGGAGAACCCTAAATGACAGTAAAGCGAGCCCTGACTGGCACACTGGCGACGGCAATACTACTCACTTTGGCACCGGTTTCCGGCGCGTTTGCTGAAGAGCTTCGCGTACCCGTTGGCAGCCAGGCAGATAGAAGCCAGCAAAGCGTACCCCGGACGGGCATGACTCAAGACTCAGTAAAAGCTTCATGGGGCGAACCGGCTAGCGTCGAAGGCCCTGTTGGGCACCCCCCGATCAGTCAGTGGCATTATGGTAAGTTTGTGGTCTATTTCGAAAATGACCGCGTTATTCACTCGGTACTGTCATCCAAGCGCTGATACTATCAAGCATAGCGATTTTCTCGCCCGCTATTCTGGGCAAACACCCTGACGATATGCCGCCCTTTCTATAGAATGGCGGCATTTGCAATTTTAAGGTGACTGTAAAGTGACATCCCTACGCGTGCTGCCCGCTGAGTGGGCGCCCCAAAGCGCCGTTGTGCTTACCTGGCCCCACCCCGGTACCGACTGGGCAGGGATGCTTGATGAAGTTGAACCGGTATTTCTTGAAGTTTCCCGCTCTATTCTTCGCTTTGAGCACCTGGTCATCAGCTGTGAACATGTGATTCGACTGCAGGATCTTGAGCGCGATCTCAATGCCTGGGCAGGCCAACAAGGGCTGCCGGGGCGAGTGTATGCCGTGCCGGCACCAGCAAACGATACCTGGGCCCGCGACCATGGCCCCATAACCGTGCTCACCGATAACACACCCACCTTGCTGGATTTTCGCTTTAACGCCTGGGGAGGCAAATTCCCCTGGGAGAAGGACGATGCACTCAATCGCCATCTCGCCAATTTCGGAGTGTTCGGCACCGCTCCCATGGAAACAGTGGATTTCATACTGGAAGGCGGCTCCATTGAGTCTGATGGAGAAGGCACATTGCTCACCACTAGCGAATGCCTTTTGACGCCGTCGCGGAACGCCTCCATGGATCGCGGAGCCATTGAGCAATCGCTGTCCGAAATGTTGGGCGCAGAACGCATCCTGTGGCTTAACCATGGCTATCTGGCAGGGGATGACACCGACAGCCACATTGACACACTGGCCCGCTTTTGCGCGCCGGATCATATCTGCTACGTGGCCTGCCCAGATGTCGCCGATGAACACTACAGTGCGTTGGCTGCCATGGAAGAAGACCTTCGGGAATTCCGCCAGCGAGACGGGACGCCATACAGGCTTACCGCTCTGCCGTGGCCCGACCCGATATTCGGCGACGATAACGAACGCCTGCCGGCGACCTATGCCAACTTTTTGATCATCAATGGTGCTGTTCTGCTGCCAGTTTATGGAGTGCCCCAGGATGAGAAAGCCATCAGCATCATCAGCAAGATTTTCCCTGACCGGGAAATCATTCCGATAAATTGCCGGGCGCTGGTGCAACAACACGGCAGCTTGCATTGCGTCACCATGCAGATTCCGAAAGGAGTCGTTACTTTATGAGACACAACCCGGACCAATCTTCGCGCTCGGGCCTCCTGGCGGTCGCCGCCGTTCAGCAGGCATGTAGCGAAAACAAGGCTGCCAGCCTGGCAACAACTGAAATGCTGGTTCGCGAAGCGGCCGCAGGTGGAGCTCAGCTGATTGTCCTGCAGGAGCTTCACGCAACTCAGTACTTTTGCCAGACAGAAGACACCAGCATATTCGACTTGGCCGAGCCCATCCCCGGCCCTACCACTGAACGGCTTTCGGCCCTCGCAAAGGAATTGGGTGTCGTGCTCGTTGGCTCTGTTTTCGAGCGCCGCATGAACGGCGTTTACCACAACACCGCAGTAGTCATCGAGAACAATGGCTCGATCGCCGGCCTGTACCGAAAAATGCATATTCCGGACGACCCTGGCTTCTATGAGAAATTCTATTTCACACCAGGTGATGCACAGTTCAACGATGGCCGGAACGGCTTTTCACCTATAGAGACATCCGTGGGCAAACTGGGGGTTCTCGTGTGCTGGGACCAGTGGTACCCGGAAGCAGCCCGCCTGATGGCTCTTGCAGGTGCAGAGATACTGATTTACCCCACAGCCATCGGCTGGGACGTCACTGACGACCCGGACGAACAGGCCCGCCAACTAGAGGCCTGGGTGACCGTTCAGCGCGGCCATGCTGTGGCCAATAATCTCCCGGTAGTCGCTCCCAACCGGGTTGGTACCGAACCTGACCCCACCGGGCACTCCGATGGTATCCGCTTCTGGGGCAACAGCTTTATTTGCGGCCCCCAGGGCGAGTTTATGGCCCGGGCCGACGACAGCACCGAGTGCATCCTGAGCGTTACACTCGATCGCAACCGCAGTGAATCGATTAGACGCATCTGGCCGTACCTTAGAGACCGACGTATCGACGCCTATGGCGACATTCTCAAAAGAGTAAGGGACTGAAAACGGCATGAAGAACCGGGTAGACACTGTTGTTTCCGAATTGAACCAGATTCTGCTTGGCAAGGAGCGCCAGGTGCGCCTTGCCCTCTGCGGCCTGCTGGCACGGGGGCACTTGCTGATTGAGGACATTCCCGGCATGGGAAAAACAACGCTGTCCCACGCTCTGGCCAAAGTTATGGGGCTCACCTACCAGCGTATCCAGTTCACCAACGACCTGCTTCCAGCCGATGTGCTGGGCTATTCCATGTACGACAAAGAAGCCGGTAGCCTGGTATTCCACCCCGGGCCCATTTTTGCTCAGGTTGTGCTGGCAGATGAGATCAACCGGGCCTCTCCACGAACACAGAGCGCCTTGCTGGAAGCCATGGAAGAGCGTCAGGTTTCCATCGAAGGCGAAACCCGCCCGCTACCCCACCCGTTCTTCGTTATCGCAACCCAGAATCCAACGGAACAAGGCGGCACCTATCCGCTACCGGAATCTCAGCTCGATCGATTCCTGATGCGGATACGGCTGGGTTACCCTGATCCCAGAGCCGAGCGAGAACTTCTGGAAGGTGAAGATCGCCGGGTTATGACCGATCGGCTCGGCACACTGCTTTCAGAAGCCGACCTGGCAAAGCTGCAGGATGAAGTAAACCGCGTGACGGCAAGCCCGGCCCTGCTGGACTACATCCAGCGCTTGCTTGAACAGAGCCGCCGGATGCCAGGGCTGCTTTATGGCTTGTCACCGAGAGCCGGGCTAGGGTTGCTCCGGGCCTCAAAAGCCTGGGCCCTGATGGAAGGCCGCCAACACGTTCTACCCGATGATATTCAGGCCGTCTTCCCATCGGTTGCCGAACACCGTCTTGAGCAAGGTGAATCCGGCAAAAGCGCCGAGCGCATACGCCAACTACTGACCACCGTATCCGTATTGGCATGAATAGCTAAGCTTTATCAGCGGAATTGGCCAAAACAAATGGCAGTCTGCTGCTTTCGTGATAGCCTTTTCGTCTTCCTCGTAATACTGGCCCTGAAAAAGCCTGACACGTACCAAATCAGTGAGAGACATTCATGAGCGAAACCAAGCATTCCCGGCTGATCATCCTCGGCTCCGGCCCTGCCGGATACACCGCTGCCGTCTATGCAGCGAGGGCGAACCTGAACCCGACCCTGATCACCGGTATTGAAGTTGGCGGCCAGCTCACCACCACCACCGACGTCGACAACTGGCCCGGCGATAATGATGGCGTACAAGGCCCGGAACTGATGCAGCGCATGCTCAAACACGCCGAACGCTTCGAAACCAGCATCGTTTACGACACCATTAACGAAGCCGACCTTAAAAACCGCCCTTTCCGCCTCAAGGGCGACGGCGGCGAATATACCTGCGACTCCCTCATTATCGCCACCGGTGCATCTGCCATGTACCTGGGCCTGGAGTCTGAAGAGAAATTCAAAGGCCAGGGCGTCTCGGCCTGTGCAACCTGCGACGGCTTCTTCTATAAAAAACAGAAAGTTGCTGTTATCGGTGGCGGTAACACCGCCGTAGAAGAAGCCCTGTACCTCTCAAACATCGCCGCAGAAGTCACCCTGGTTCATCGCCGTGACAGCCTGCGCGCCGAGAAAATCCTGCAGGACAAGCTCTTTGAAAAAGCCGAAAACGGCAACGTTAAAATCGTCTGGGATCACACCCTCGACGAAGTTCTGGGCGACAGCACTGGTGTGACTGGTATGCGCATCAAAAGCATGAAAGACAACTCCACCCAGGAACTCGACCTGGCTGGCGTGTTCATTGCGATTGGCCACAAACCGAACACCAGCCTCTTTGAAGGCCAACTGAACATGGAAAACGGCTACATCCAGATCAACTCAGGCTTGCAGGGCATGGCCACCCAAACCAGCATCCCCGGCGTATTTGCCGCAGGCGACGTGGCAGACCACATATACCGCCAGGCTGTGACCTCAGCTGGTTTCGGTTGCATGGCCGCACTGGATGCGGAGAAATTCCTGGATCAGCAGGATTAAGACAGACTGAAAGCAGGCGAAATAAGAGCCTGACGAAGCCGGAGAGCTGGCCGTTCTGAAACTGTGCGAAGCCATGGATGGCGAAGCCAAGCGTACGGGAACGTATCCACAGCGTGTTTCAGAACGGCCTGCCCTGCGGCTGACACTCTCAAGCAAGCGAACTGAGTGATAGCCGAAGAACAGGATGACCTCACTACCCTGGCTAGACCCCGACCAACTCTGGTTCCCCCCAGCCGAAGAAGCCCTCGATGACCCGGATGGCCTACTCGCCCTGGGCGGTGACCTCTCCTCAGAGCGCCTGATCCTCGCATATCGCAGCGGCATATTCCCCTGGTACAGCGAAGAGCAGCCGATACTCTGGTGGTCTCCAGACCCTCGTTGCGTGCTTTACCCCAAAGACATCCACATATCTCGTAGCCTTCGCAGAACCCTGAATCAAGGGCGATTTCACGTCACCGCGGACCAGGCCTTTGGCCGCATCATTCGCTTGTGCGCTTCCACCCGCAGCGAAGGCACATGGATAACCGACGATATGATCGCCAGCTATTCTGACCTTCACCGACAGGGAATTGCCCACTCCATCGAGGTGTGGAACCGGAAGGGTGAGCTGGCCGGAGGAATGTACGGGATCGCCATAGGGCAATGCTTCTTTGGTGAGTCCATGTTCTCTCTGGAAACGAATGCATCCAAAGTGCTTATGGTTCACCTGGCTCACCAACTGCAAGATTGGGGCTATCAAGTCATAGATTGCCAGGTAGAAAGCAACCACCTTCTCACTATGGGCGCACACACCATACCCAGAAGCGAGTTTTTATCTATAATCGATACATACGCAGACCGAAAACCGGATCAGCCCGACTGGACATTCCAATGGCAATGGCGCAGGCCGGAGGCATGAATGAGTAGTCTCAGAACCCTGGTATTCTTTGCAACACCGGCCCACGATTGCAGCTACCTTCCCGATCGCGAAGCGACCACCATGTTCGTTGATCCGCAGGCGCACGTTGATAAAAAGCTCTACAGCCAACTGACGTCACTAGGCTTCCGGCGCAGCGGCTCCCATTATTACCGCCCTCATTGCGAACTCTGTAACGCTTGTATCCCGGTTCGGCTAAACGTAAACGACTTCCGCCCGGACCGCAGTCAGAGGCGGGTGCTTAAAAAGAACAGTGACCTGGAGTGCAAGCTCGTACCTGCAGCGTTCAGCGAAAGCTACTATACGCTCTACGCCAACTACGTTGAGTTGAGGCACAAAGATGGCGACATGTACCCTCCCTCTCGAGAACAGTTCACCTCTTTTCTTGTAGAGGGATCTACGGATTCCTGGTTTCTGGAGATGCGGATAGACGGGGAGCTGGTCGCCCTGGCGGCAGTGGATGCGCTGGATGACGGGCTCTCGGCCATATACACAGTGTTCGATCCGGCTTTTGAATACCGAAGCCTTGGGACCTATGCTGTGCTATGGCAAATCGAGGAGACCCGACGGCGCAACCTCCCTCACCTGTACCTCGGCTACTGGATAAAACAGTGCAGGAAAATGAATTACAAAACTCGCTTCAAGCCTATAGAGGCTCTACAGAATGGCCATTGGCGAGCTCTAGATGTCACCTAGGTGCCAGTTTCGGGATGCAAGTAGCCTGAAAATCGATGCCGCGGGCACCCTTTTTCCTGCTCTGCCACGCAACTCACTTTGCCAAACGGCTACAAATCAGGCAGAATTGCGCAATTTAAAATTACGGAAAGTATTCCAAATAGAGGTTTTTACTGAATGGCGAAGACAGATGCTATTGAAATGGAAGGGGTTATTCTTGATACCCTTCCAAATACCATGTTCCGGGTTGAGCTGAGCAACGGCCACGTTGTTACCGCTCACATTTCTGGCAAGATGCGTAAAAATTACATCCGCATCCTGACCGGCGACAAGGTCAAGGTTGAGTTGACGCCTTACGATCTGAGCAAAGGCCGGATTGTGTACCGCGCCCGCTAAGACACTAGCGACTGCCAGAAAGCATAAAAAAAACCGCTGCACGAATGCAGCGGTTTTTTTTGGACGGCCTTAAAACCTTTCGGGTAGCCGAATCAAACGGCTTCCGCAGGCTCGTCCTCATAGTCAAATACCAGCTCATCGCCCTTGAGGTGAATGAACACATCTCCGCCCTTCTCGGACAAACGTCCGAACAGAATCTGCTCTGCCAACGGACGTTTTATCTTATCCTGAATCAGACGGGACATTGGGCGTGCGCCCATGGTTACATCGTAACCCTTGCCTGCCAGCCAGGACTTGACCTCGTTATCCACATGCAGAACCACGTGTTTCTCATCCAGCTGCGCCTGCAACTCGGTGAGGAACTTGTCGACCACAAAAGTAATGGTCTCTTTTTGCAGGTCGCCAAACTGGATAATGCTATCCAGGCGGTTGCGGAACTCCGGCGTAAAGGTCTTGCCGATAATTTCCATACCATCGCTGCTGTGGTCCTGCTCGCTGAACCCCATCGAGCGACGGGCCATGCTTTCAGCCCCGGCGTTGGTTGTCATCACCAAAATGACATGACGGAAGTCCGCTTTGCGCCCGTTGTTATCGGTCAGGGTACCGTGATCCATCACCTGCAACAGCAGGTTGAAGACTTCCGGGTGAGCCTTCTCAATTTCGTCCAGCAGCAGAACGCAGTGTGGATGCTTGTTTACGGCTTCTGTTAACAAACCACCCTGGTCGTAGCCAACATACCCCGGAGGCGCGCCGATCAGACGGGACACCGTGTGGCGCTCCATATACTCGGACATATCGAATCGAACCAGCTCGACACCGAGCGCCTTCGCCAGTTGCTTGGTCACCTCTGTTTTACCAACACCTGTAGGGCCTGCAAACAGGAAGGAACCTTCCGGTTTCTCCGGAGCTTTCAGACCTGCGCGGGCAAGTTTAATCGCCATTGTCAGGGATTCGATGGCCGGATCCTGCCCGAACACCACCATCTTCAAGTCCCGCTCGAGATTACGCAGCAGGTCCTTGTCGCTGGTAGATACGTTCTTGGGTGGAATACGGGCTATCTTGGCGACCACTTCCTCAATCTCGGAGACATCCACCGTTTTCCGGCGTTTGTCCTCGGGCATCAGGCGCTGGCGCGCACCAGCTTCATCGATCACATCAATGGCTTTGTCCGGCAAGTGGCGATCTGTAATGTATCGGTCCGCCAGTTCCGCAGCCACGCGCAGTGCCTGGTCTGTATATTTGAGATCGTGATGCTTCTCAAAGTTCGGTTTCAGCCCTTTGAGAATCTGATAGGTGTCCTCAACGCTGGGCTCGTTGACATCAATTTTCTGGAAACGCCGGGCCAGCGCGCTATCTTTCTCGAAAATACCCCGGAATTCCTGGTATGTGGTGGAGCCAATGCAGCGAATTTCGCCTGAACTCAGCATCGGCTTGAGCAGGTTCGAGGCGTCCATTACGCCGCCTGACGCCGACCCGGCACCGATAATGGTGTGGATTTCATCGATGAACAGAATCGCATGCTTCTCTTTTTTAAGATCAGCCAGCAACCCCTTGAGACGCTTCTCAAAATCGCCACGGTACTTGGTTCCGGCAAGCAGGGCTCCAAGATCCAGAGAGTACACCACGCCATCAGCGATGATATCCGGCACCTGGCCATCAACAATACGTTTGGCCAACCCCTCTGCAATCGCAGTTTTACCCACACCAGCTTCACCGACCAGCAAGGGATTGTTCTTGCGACGGCGCACAAGAATCTGCACCACTCGTTCAACCTCATGCTCACGGCCAATCAGAGGGTCAATGCGCCCTTGACGAGCCTGCTCATTCAGGTTGGTTGCATAATTCTCCAGTGGTTTGGACTGGCCACCCTCTTCACCGGTTTCGTCATGAGAGATCTGCTCGTGCCCATCCTGATCTTCCGCTCCTTGCACCCTTGAAATACCGTGGGATACAAAGTTAACGACATCAATGCGTGCAACGCTCTGTTTTTTGAGCACATACACCGCCTGACTTTCCTGTTCACTAAAAATGGCAACCAGAACGTTGGCACCGGTAACCTCTTTCTTACCGGAGGATTGCACGTGGAAAACCGCGCGCTGTAACACTCGTTGAAAACCAAGCGTCGGCTGAGTCTCGCGCTCGTCGTCGCTGCTCGGAATTAACGGAGTCGTGGAGTCAACAAATTCGACCAACTCGTCATGGAGCTGCTTGAGGTCTGCCCCACAAGCTTTGAGCACACCAACCGCCGATTCGTTGTCCAGCAAGGCCAACATCAAATGCTCCACCGTCATGAACTCATGACGCTTGTCGCGGGCACTTTTGAAGGCCGTATTCAGCGTAATTTCAAGATCTTTGCTCAGCATGGGCCACCCCGCCGTCTGTCAGTCCGCACATTCAATCTCGCAAAGGAGCGGATGGTCGCATTCCGAGGAATACTGGTTCACCTGTGCCGCCTTTGTTTCCGCGATATCCCGGGTATACACCCCGCATACAGCCTTTCCCTGCGTATGGACGAGCAGCATCACCTGTGTCGCCTTTTCTTCATTCATCCCGAAGAATGTTGTCAACACATCCACAACAAAATCCATGGGTGTGTAATCGTCGTTCAGAAGCATCACTTTGTACTGAGATGGACGCTTCAGCGCAGGTTTTTCGGGAGCAACGCTGAGGTCATCGTGACGCCCCGGCTGTTCATCTTCTCCCTGGTTTAATATTAGTAGAGAATTTTCGATAGTCCGCATCATTCTTTACCGTTTATCGGTGCCTTTTATAAATGTGGTTGTCAGACCCCGGGTTTTCAAGTCAGATCCCTGCCCGAGGATGAGATAATTACCTATACGTCCATGATACCGCTTCCGGACTCTGTTCAACCACACATTACAGCAATAGAAGCTATTGACTCGACTACAGGTTTCGCCGACAGTTAGATTGTAGTGTTAAATAATGTAAATACATGAGAGGTTCATGTAACAGGGACCTGACAAAATACGCGATTTCAGGGCTGGTCAGCACTAGACGCAATTAATTGAACAACAACAAGTGACAGTGAAAGAACAGGGGAGTTCATCATGCCAAAAGGCAAAGTAAAGTGGTTCAACAATGCCAAAGGGTACGGTTTCATCATAGAAGATGGCTGCAGTGACGACCTGTTTGCCCACTTTTCGTCAGTCCAGATGGACGGTTACAAGACGTTAAAAGCAGGTCAGGCAGTCAGTTTCGATAAGAAACCCAGCGACAAGGGTGTGCACGCCGTGAACATCGTACCCGAGGAGCAGGCCGGGGCGCAGACCCAGGCAAACACCTCGGATTCCAGTGAACAGGCGACCCGAACCACAGACGCGGATGGCGGAGATTACCCTTCCCGCGCGGCAAACGCCTGACAGCCATATCACGTCGGCTTTCTGCCACTGAGCAACCCTGCCGGATAGTGCCGGCGGGACGGTGCTCTCAAGCCGGTAAAACGAAGCACAGGCTTTACCTTGCGCTTTCAAACGCAGGCATTTCTACGTACTCTTTCAGCTGATTTTCTTTAAACCTGCCCGGGAGACGCCTCCATGGCTGAACTCATCCTTTTTAACAAGCCCTTTCAGGTACTTTGCCAGTTTACGGATGAGGCTGTATCCGCCGGGCGGAAGCGTCGCTCCACCCTGGCGGACTGGATTAGCATTCCGGAGGTCTACCCGGCCGGGAGACTGGATTACGATTCCGAGGGACTGCTTCTGCTGACCAGTGACGGCGCCTTGCAGCATCGTATAGCCTCACCAGCTCTGAAAATGCCGAAAACATACTGGGTACAGGTCGAAGGTGAGATCACCCCAGGCGCCATAAAAGAGCTCTCCACAGGCGTTAAGCTTAAAGATGGCCGCACCCGGCCGGCTCAGGCGCGCAAACTTGAGGATCCGGAGTTATGGCCCAGAGTTCCTCCCGTGCGCCGAAGAGAGACCGTACCTACCAGTTGGCTGGAGCTGACCATCACTGAGGGCCGTAACAGACAAGTACGGCGTATGACTGCGGCTGTCGGATTTCCAACGTTGCGGCTGATCCGCTATCGTATTGGCGACTGGACGCTGCATGGACTAAAGCCAGGCAAACACCGAAAACTTACGGTTAATCTGCCTGCCGCAGCCCAGCCAGAAAAGCGTCCGATGCGTGCACGCCCTGCCAAGGTGCCACAGAGGGCCCGAAGATCATGACCTGGACGCCTCACGCCACAGTAGCCGTGGTTATTGAAGATGCGCATGGCCGCTTCCTGATGGTTGAAGAACGCAGCAGCGGACGGGTTGTCTTTAACCAACCAGCCGGACATGTCGAAGAAGACGAAGCCATTATTGATGCGGCACGACGGGAGGCGCTCGAAGAAACCGGCTGGGAGATTGAACCGGAACACTTTCTCGGGCTCTACACCTATAAAGCCCCGTCCAATGGCGTAACCTACTATCGTTTCTGCTTCACAGGAAAAGCTCGAAAACGGGTAACCGAAGAGCTGGACGCCGACATAATTGCCGCCCACTGGTTGTCACTGGAAGACATACGCCGGTTGGGCGACAAGCTCCGCAGCCCTCTGGTTATCAAATGTATAGAGGATTACCGAAAAGGTCGATGTTACCCACTGGATGTGATTGCAAATCCGCAGACGTAACCGGCACAAAATGGTAAACTCCCGCGTTTTTCACCGGTGCCCGGAACTGTCATGACAAATCCAACCCCCGAAGCTCGCTCCCCGGAAGACACACACGTTATCGTTGGCATGTCTGGCGGTGTCGATTCGTCGGTTGCAGCCTGGTTGCTCAAAGACCAGGGGTATCAGGTCGAAGGCCTGTTCATGAAGAACTGGGATGAAGACGACGGCACAGAGTACTGTACCGCCATGACCGATCTGGCCGATGCGCAGGCTGTTGCAGATGCGATGGGTATCAAACTCCATACCGCAAGCTTTGCCGCCGAGTATTGGGATCGCGTTTTCGAGCACTTTCTTTCCGAGTATCAGGCTGGTCGCACCCCGAACCCCGATATCCTTTGCAATAAAGAGGTCAAGTTCCGGGCTTTCCTGGATTATGCAGTCACACTCGGAGCGGATTACATCGCCACAGGCCACTATACACGGCAGCGGCCGCTCAATGACGGATCCGGGAAAGCGCTTCTTTTAAAAGGTCTGGATGCCAACAAGGATCAGAGTTATTTCCTTCACGCTGTATCCGGAGACCGGATCGCCCGCACCCTGTTCCCGGTTGGTGAGCTGGAAAAACCGGAAGTGCGCAAGATTGCCGAGCAGCAAGGATTCGTCACCCATGACAAGAAGGACTCCACCGGTATCTGTTTTATCGGCGAGCGCAAGTTCAGCGACTTTCTAAAACAGTACCTGCCGGCGCAGCCCGGTGATATTGAAACCCCTGAAGGCAAAAAGATTGGCCGACACCAAGGTTTGATGTACCACACCATTGGTCAACGTCAGGGACTCGGTATTGGTGGGCTCAGTGATTTTGGCGACGACCCCTGGTACGTCGCCGGGAAGGACCTGACGCACAATGTACTGACTGCCGTTCAGGGCAAGCATCACCCCCTACTATTCTCCCGGGGCTTGCTGTCCGATCCGATCGATTGGGTCGCCGGCGAGCCACCAGCGCAATCCTTCCGCTGCAAAGCGAAAACCCGTTACCGTCAACCTGACCAGGATTGCGAGGTAACGGTCATTGAAGGCGGCGTGAAGGTGGTGTTTGATGAAGCCCAGCGCGCTGTCACGCCCGGACAATCTGTGGTTTTCTATATTGATGACAATTGCCTGGGAGGCGGTGTGATCACGGAGACCTGGCGTGACGACGAACCTCTCCCGGCGCGCCTTTCTCACAATGATTCAACTCAGGAAGCCAGCCAATGAGCCGGTCGCTTCACGATCAGACGCTGGCTTTGGCGGGCGTATTCCAGGCTGCCAATCTGGTTCAGCAAATCGCCAACAACGGGCATTGCAACGAAACCAGCCTGGAGGCATGCCTGCGCTCGCTTTTTGCAACAAATCCTGCAACAACGCTCGACGTATACGGCGGCGAACTGACCGATGTGCGAGAAGGGTTGGTTACGCTTTCAACGGTTATGAGCGAACAAAGCAAACAGCAGGATGTTGAGGTTCTGCGTTATGTGCTCAACCTGATTCACCTGGAATCGAAGCTCAACCGAAAAAGTGACATGATGGACGTAATCGGCAGCCGTATTGAACAGGCCAGGCACACCGCCAGCCACTTTGGTTATGTCCACACAAACCTGATCAGTAACCTGGCCTCTATTTACACGGATACCATCAGCACCTTCCGCTTACGTATTCAGGTGAGCGGTAACCCCTCCCTGCTCCAACGAGACGAGAATGCTGCGAAAGTCAGGGCGCTCCTGCTGGCAGGTATTCGTTCGGCGGTGCTCTGGAGACAAAGCGGCGGTCGCCGTTGGCAACTGGTTATGTCACGCCGCAAGGTGATTCAACATGCGCGGGAACTTGCAGAGCAAGCGAACCGTTCATTCGATAAGTAATTGGTTGCCACTGATTCACCGGCGGCGCTGGTGTATTATGGTGCCTCCTTTTTTCTGAACCGATTCTTTGATTATTTGTGAGGTTTTCGATGGAACTCAACGCCCTGACCGCCATTTCCCCGGTCGATGGACGCTATGGCAGTAAAGTCAGCGTTTTCCGTGACATTTTCAGTGAATATGGCCTGATCAGGAACCGCGTGACGGTCGAAATCCGATGGCTGCAGCAATTGGCGGCCCACCCCGAAATCATTGAAGTGCCAGCATTTACCGCGGAGGCCATCGCTTTTCTGGACCAGATGATCAGTGAATTCAGCCTGCAGGATGCCGAGCGCATCAAGGAAATCGAGCGCACAACAAACCATGATGTAAAAGCGGTTGAGTACTTTATCAAGGAAAAAATCGCCGATATTCCCGAGCTGCATGCGGTCACCGAATTTGTTCACTTTGCCTGCACCTCTGAGGACATCAACAATCTCTCCCACGCCCTGATGCTTCGCGAGGGTCTGGATAACGGCCTGCTGCCCGCAATGGGCCGGGTTGTCGAGAAACTGGGCGAGCTTGCCCAGGAGCACGCTGAACAGCCAATGCTTTCCCGTACACACGGCCAGACAGCATCACCAACAACCGTCGGCAAAGAACTCGCCAACGTTGTTTATCGCCTGCGCCGACAAATGAAACAAATCCGTGAGATTGAGGTTCTGGGCAAGATCAACGGCGCGGTTGGCAATTATAACGCCCACATCTCTGCCTATCCTGCTTTAGACTGGGCCGCCAACGCCCAGGCATTTATCGAAAGCCTGGGCCTGGACTTCAATCCTTACACCACACAGATTGAGCCTCACGACTACATCGCCGAACTTTTCGACGCGGTCGCGCGCTTCAACACCATCGTGATCGATCTCGACCGGGACGTGTGGGGTTACATCTCACTGGGCTATTTCAAGCAGAAGACTGTTGAAGGCGAAGTAGGCTCTTCAACCATGCCCCACAAAGTCAATCCGATCGATTTCGAAAACTCCGAGGGTAATCTGGGGATTGCCAACGCATTGCTTGGCCACCTGTCCGCCAAGCTACCGATCTCACGCTGGCAACGCGACCTTACCGACTCCACCGTACTGCGCAATCTGGGCGTTGGCTTTGCCCACAGCCTTATTGCCTACGAAGCCACCCTGAAAGGTCTGAGCAAACTGGAAATTAACCCGGCGCGCCTGAATGACGACCTCGACAAGGCCTGGGAAGTTCTTGCGGAGCCGATCCAGACTGTGATGCGCAGGTACAACATCGAGAAGCCCTATGAGAAGCTCAAGGCACTGACTCGCGGTAAGGCCATGACTCCGGAAGTTATCAGAAGCTTCGTGGAAAGCCTGGAGATGCCCGATAGCGCCAAAGCGGAACTGATGGACCTGACCCCAGGCAACTACATTGGTAACGCCATCGATCAGGCCCGCAACATCTGAACCCAGGGAGCACAACAATGCATATGCTTGGCGGACTTTCGCCTTCTGAATTTCTGAGGGACTACTGGCAAAAGAAACCCTTTGTCATCCGCCAGGCGTTTCCCGGATTTCAGTGCCCGGTCGACGCTGACGAACTGGCCGGCCTTGCTTGTGAAGAAGGCGTGGAATCACGCATCGTCATCGAAAACGATGACGGCAAGCCCTGGCAGTTGCACAACGGGCCCTTCTCAGAAGAACGCTTCGGCCAACTACCCGACAAGGATTGGACCCTGCTGGTACAAGGGCTTGATCACTGGGTCCCCGAGGTCGCTGACCTGCTCGAACACTTCCGCTTCGTGCCCAACTGGCGCCTTGACGATATCATGGCAAGTTATGCGCCCAAGGGCGGCAGCGTAGGGCCCCATTACGACCAATATGATGTATTTCTGCTTCAGGCCCAGGGGCACAGACGCTGGACGTTTGGTGGCCGTTGCGACCAATCCTCGCCCCGCGTGGAGGGCACGCCATTGCGTATTCTCAGCAGCTGGGAAGGTGAAGAAACCGTTACTCTTGAGCCTGGCGATATGCTTTACCTGCCTCCGGGCATTGGCCACCACGGCATAGCCGAAGACGATTGCATTACACTCTCGATAGGTTTTCGGGCGCCGACTATTGAGGACCTGCTTACCGGCTTCACCGACTTCCTGTGTAACCAATCGGATGCCTCAGATCACATGAATGACCCGGACCTTCAGGTTCAGGACAACCCGGGCACGATTGCACCAGGCGTTATTGACCGCCTGCAATCCGTTCTGACTGAAAAACTTGAAGATAAACGCCAGCTGGCGCTGTGGTTTGGCCAGTATGCAACCGCTCCTAAAAATATGGATGTTGTGGTGCCGGCGGATGAGCCTGCCTCAGATGAAGATTTTGCCGAGGCCATTCGGGCCGGCGAGCAACTACGGTGGAACGAAGGTTCCCGCTTTGCCTACCATGAACAGAACGACGTAACCGCCCTTTTTGCAGACGGTGAGCAGTTTCTGCTCAAAGGTGATGCTCGCCCGCTGGCTCCTCTGTTGTGCGCGGGAGCACGCATCGACATGGGCGCCCTGGCCCAGTTTGCCGGCGACCCGGCTCTGCTTGGCCTGCTAACAAACCTCTATAATCAGGGTTCAGTGTATTTCGAGTGATGCTATGACGGTCCGGATTCGAAAATACAGCTGGCAGCTTGCCCCGGGGCATATTCGGGATATCCGCCAGAAAGTGTTCGTTGAAGAGCAACGTGTTCCACCTGAGCTTGAATGGGACGATACAGACGAAATTGCTGATCATTTTCTCGCAGTTATGCCAGACAATACGCCGGCTGGCGTAGCGCGGCTGTTCTCAACACTGAGCGAAACCGGCCACGTCGGGCGCATGGCCATACTGCCGGAATTCCGGGGACGGGGAATTGGTGAAGCCCTGCTCCAGCACCTGATAGCTGAATCTGCCGGGCAGTATCAGGAACTGAAACTTTCTGCCCAACAACATGCGGTCCCTTTCTACCAGCGCGCAGGGTTCCACATATGCTCAGAGGCCTATGATGACGCAGGCATACCTCACCTGGATATGCGCTGCCTTGCTCCCGCACTTATTGCACAGCAACCTGGTGGCAATAGACCCCGCCCAATGCTACTCGGCACCGACACCCAGCCCTGGCTGTTCGACAGTGAAAACAGCATGCTCGAACTCATGGACTCCATGGTTGGCCAGGCTGGCCAGCGCCTATGGCTCTATGATCGCGTGCTGGACCATGATCGTTACGACCGCTACAGATTCAGGGAGCTGATATCCAGCCTGGCACGGCGCCACAGGCTTAGCGAGGTTCGCTTGCTCATCCATGATGACCAGCCTCTGATCAAACGTCGCCACCAATTGGTGGAACTGATGCGCCGCTTACCCAGCCGTATAGAGCTAAGGCTGGTCAATGGTGACTATCCCCATGAAGACCAGCCGTTCCTCATCGCAGACAGGGAAGGTGTTGTCTATCGACATGACTTCACTACCCCATCCGGGTTTGCCGGGTTTTCCGACAGCGGGCGCGTCAAGCTGCTGGCGGAAAACTTCCAGCGCATGTGGGACGCCGGGCGCCAATCCCTTGAGCTGCGCGAACTACCGCTCTGACGGATGCTTCAACGGGGCGCTTTCAGGTTCGAAGCGAGCCCCGAAAGGTGCAAATTCTTCATCCACCTCTTCCGCAACGTCTGAAATCAACCGGCGTAGCCACTGATGGTCAGCGTTGTGCTGTAACAAAGGGCTCCAGGCCATTTTAAGCTCGAAAGGCGGGATATCGAAGGGCGGGATCTTTACTACCAGGTTAGTGTTATCTTTTTGCAGCCAGGCCGCCCGGGATGGAAGCGTAGCTATCAGGTCGTGCTGCTCCGCCAGCAACATAGCCGACTGATAATGCCGGGTAAACACCGAGATCTGCCGCTTGCTTCCCATTTTCGACAAAGCTTCATCAACCCAACCCAGGCGTTGAACGTCTTTCGGATTTACCCCTACACCGACACCAAATCCGGTTTTACTAACCCAGATATGGCTGGCATCAAGGTAAGTATCCAGTGTGAAAGGCTCCTTCAGTATTGGATTTCGGGCATTCATCAGACAGGCGAAATATTCGGTCCAGAGCGTTTTTTGGTGAAACGATTGGGGAATCTTGTCGAACCGGTTGATCGCCATATCAAGGCGCCCTTGCTCAACATCCAGAAAACTCACATCGCTCGGAGTCAGTACATCCAGCGTGACGTGTGGCGCCTCCTGGCGAATCCGCCTCAAAACCCTGGGCATAAGACAGGATTCAGCATAATCACTGGCCATGATACGAAATACCCGTTGGCTCTCCAGTGCTGCAAACGGCGTCTTCTCCTGCACTGCTTGCTCAATATCCGAGAGGATACCTCTGACCATGGGCTGCAGTTCACGCGCTCGTTCTGTTGCTGTCATGCCCTCGCTCGTGCGCACCAGTAAAGGGTCACTGAACAGGTCCCGCAAACGTCGCAAACTATTACTCATGGCGGGCTGGGTAATGCCAAGATGGTTTGCTGCTTTGGTGACATTGCGCTCCCTGAGCAACACGTCCAGGTACACAAGAAGGTTGAGGTCGATACGGGAGATATCCATGAACAACTCCAAAGCTGGCTAAAAGCAATCAGGCGGTCGCAACCCGAGCGCCCATTCACCAAAACAATATACAGAATAACATTGATTCACAAAATAAATATAATAAGCGGATCTTTCACATTTGATTTCAGCTTCAATGTCAAATTTCTGCTAACCTTTCTGACAGTTGCCGGATGTATCGGCATATCAGGTCGGAGCCCTGAACCAGGCATGACTCGCCTAAAAGCCGGAGCATTACCCAAACATGAATGCCATAACCATTGTCCTTGTCCTGTCGGCCATCGTTGTGATTTCGATCATCGTTCTTGTGATCAGTCAAATGCGCGAGAAAGCCAGGATCGAGCGTATTCGAAAAACAACGGCGCTTGAGGACAGCTACAAAAGATGCAACCGACTGCTCTCTGAGTTGCCAGGGCAATATCTCACATCAGATCTCAAGCTGTTACTGCTCAAGCGTATGGAAGATGTCTGCAATGAACTTGCGGCGCTTAAATCCGGGCTTCCGACCGAGCAATGGCGCGAAGCGATAACACAGAGGAAAATCCTGATTAAGGAAAACCGGGATGAAGTACCGCCGGTAAGGATCGACTCTCCGGAAAAATCCGCATACGTCAAAGAGCTACTGCGAAATCTGTTCAAGATGATCGAAGCCATGCACAAAGGTGGCCGGATAGACGGTGCAACTGCCAAGAAAAATCTGAAGCATGTACTGTTTCTGGTCCATAAAACGCACGCAGACCTTCACGTTTTTCAGGCCCGCGACCAGATTCGCCAGAATCAGATACGAAAAGCCATACACTCCTACCATCTTGCCAGCACCGAAATGGGTAAGTCCCGGGACAACCCACTTGCCATGAGAGCCGTCAAGAGTTTCCGCACCCGGATAAAAGAACTGGAAGCGGCGAGCGCAGGTGGCGACGCCAGCGCATCCGTAGAACCCCAGTCAAACATGGACAAACAGTGGGACAGCTTTCTTCACGAGCAAGACTGGAAGAAAAAAGCCGACTACGACGACTGAATTCGTAAGTCCGGCAGATCATCAGCTACCCGCAAACAGGGACAGTAACACCAGTGACCAGAGGCTTCAGACACCGGCTTTCCTACCGGCTCACCCGCGACACCGTGCTGATCGCAATGCTTTTAGGGCTGGTGCTCAACGTCATACAGATCACCCTGGACTATTTTAGCGCCCGCGAATCCATGGAAGAAGACATCCAGGCGCTGATTGAAATCAGCCACAGTCCGGCCTCCCAGATTGCCTACAACATTGATGTACGCCTCGCTGAAGAGCTGCTCGACGGCCTTCTCCGGCACCCGGCCACCATCGACGCCAGAATTGTCGATAGTGAAAACAGCACTATGGCAGCGGCCAGCAAGAGCAGTCCGGATTCGCCCTATCGCTGGATCAGCGACAAACTGTTGGGCTCAAGCAGGGTCTTCAGCCGGGAACTTCGTGTCTCTCAGCTAAACAACCTACCTCTGGGTCAGCTTGTAGTGACGATTGACACTTTCCATTATGGCCTGCAGTTCCTGCAACGAGCGACTTACACTGTGGTGAGCGGGCTCTTGAAAAGCCTCATTCTTTCCGCTTCGCTACTGGGTATTTTCTACCTGATCCTTACCCGACCAATGCTCAGCGTTATAGGTGCATTGAACGAGGTCAAAGCCAGATCCCCGGAAAAAATCCGCTTGCCGATTCCTGCCGGCCATAAGCAGGACGAGATCGGCACAATGGTTGAGATCATCAATCAGCATCTCGAAACCGTAGATTTCACTCTGGCCCAACTCCGTGTAGCGGAAACGGCCATGAAAAACTACTCCAGCGAACTGGAGCATGAAGTCGAAAGTCGAACACGGGAAATATCGGAGAAAAACCAGGCTCTGCAACGGGGCAACCGGGCTCTGGTAAAAGCCAAAGAAGACGCCATGCGCAGAGCCAGGGCCCGGGCCAACTTTCTGGCCAGCATGAGCCACGAAATACGCACACCATTGAACGGCGTACTTGGCATGCTGGGGCTTATTCTGGAGAGCGAACAGGACTCCGCCAAGCGCCACCGCCTGCAGATCGCACTCTCTGCCGGTGAAAGCCTGCTCGGAATACTCAACGACATTCTGGACATCTCCAAAGTTGAGGCTGGAAAGCTCAAGCTGGAGAACATTCCCTTTGATATGCATGGGCTGATTGAAGAGTGCGCCATGCTGCATACCCAGCAAGCACGCAAGAAAGGAATCGATCTGATTGCAGAAACAGAACCGGGCTTTCCGCTTAGTTTTCTCGGCGACCCGACCCGTATTCGTCAGATACTGAACAACCTGCTGAGCAACTCCATCAAGTTTACCGATTCGGGGAGTGTGAGCATCAACGCTCGCTATTCAGCAGGTGTGCTGACCCTCGATGTGAGCGATACCGGCATAGGTATGAGCAAAGAAGGCCTTCGCCGTATATTTTCTCCTTTTACCCAGGCCGATACGCAAACCACACGGCTATACGGAGGCACCGGATTGGGCCTGACGCTGTGCCGCCAGCTCATTGAGCGTATGCATGGTGAAATAGATGTGGAGTCAAAGGAACACGAGGGAACCCGGTTCACCGTCACTCTGCCCTTGCCGGTCTACAGCAATTTGTCCACCGGAGGGTCTCAAGAGGATTTTCAACCGAACTACCTGCGGCTTTCCGGACTGGCTGAACTTCATGGCAGCACAGAAACATCAGCAGAACCACCCCAGCATTCGCTAAAAATACTGGTAGTCGAAGACAACGAAGTGAACCAGATGGTCGCAAGCACTTTGCTGAAGAAAATGGGGCATCGTGCTGACGTAGCCGATAACGGTCAGTTGGCGATTGAGGCTCTGGAGCAACAACACTACGATCTGGTGCTTATGGACTGCCAGATGCCGGTAATGGACGGCTTTGAAACAACGCGAGAGATTCGCAAAAAACCGGAGTGGCGTGCCCTGCCTGTGATAGCCGTTACCGCCAATGTAATGCAAGGCGACAGGGATGACTGTCTTGCCTGCGGGATGAACGACTATATTACAAAGCCATATAACCGTAGCCAACTGAACGCCGTCATTATGCGCTGGGCACCGCCTCCTGAGCCTCAATAGCCCTTAGTACTGCATTAAGCTCATCCCTCAGCGCCAGCAACCGTTCGGGCGCAACGTCCAGACCACAGAGTAGCTTCTGTGGCACCTGTGCAGCATGAGCCCTCAGGTCAACGCCCTGCCCGGTCAATGATATGGTCACCACACGTTCGTCATCGACACTGCGCTCCCTGAGGATAAGCCCTCGCAAAGCCAGGCGTTTCAGCAGAGGAGTAAGCGTACCCGAATCCAGCCGCAGGCGCGCTCCAAGGTCAGAAACCCGCGTTACCTGACCTGCTCGGGCTCGCTCCCAGAGAACAAGCATGACAAGGTACTGCGGGTAGGTCAGATCCAGCTCTGCAAGCAACGGGCGATACCGCGACGTAATCGCCCGGTTGGCGGCGTACAGACTGAAACAGATCTGGTTATCCAGTGCGAGGATGTCGTCCACAAGTCAGCTCACTAGCAGCTTTTCAATATCTGCCTTGATGCTTTCAGGCTTGGTCGTTGGTGGATACCGACGCACTACCGTGCCATCGCGTCCGATCAGGAATTTGGTGAAATTCCACTTTACCTTCTCTGACCCCATAAGCCCTTTCGCCTCTGCCTTCAGAAACTTGAACAGAGGATGCGCACTTTCTCCGTTGACATCGACCTTTGAGAACATAGGAAAATCCACGCCGTAGTTCAGACTGCAAAACTGGCTGATGGCATCCTCGTCAGCAGGGTCCTGATTCATGAACTGGTTACAGGGGAACCCCAGAACCTCAAAGCCTCGCTCCCCGAGCTCTGCATGCAACGACTGAAGACCCTCAAACTGAGGCGTAAAACCGCATTTGCTGGCTGTATTCACGACCAGCAGCACCTTGCCCTGATAGTCGGCCATCTTCTTCTCGTTGCCCTTGATGTCTCGAACCGTAAAATCATAAACCGAGTTACCAGCCACAGGCTTCTCCTAAAAAAGTTAAATACATGCCCGCAACAGGCAGGATTTTAAGCGCACACACTTAAATTGCGCACAACCTATTCAGAGAGTGTACACGACTATCGGCACATGCAATTGTTTTGTCGAGTATTAATTTATGGAATATAGAGCTACCTCGCCATAATTGATCACAATTCCTCTGTTGCCGTTGGCCCTGCCTCCGCTAGAATAGTGGTTTGCCTGAATCGCAGGCGCCTGTTTTACGTTTACCGACTGAGGAAGCCCGGGTCTTATGCAGAACTACTACAAATCCGCCAAGCTGGATAACGTGTGTTATGAAATACGTGGCGTAGTAATGCGAGAGGCGCGCCGCCTGGAAGAGGAAGGCCACCGGGTACTCAAGCTCAACATTGGAAACCCCGCCGTTTTTGACCTGAACGTTCCCGAAGAGATCCAGCAGGACGTCATATACAACATGCACCAGGCACAGGGATATGTTGAGTCAAAAGGGCTGTTTTCGGCCCGCAAGGCCGTTATGCACTACTGCCAGCAAAGAGGTATCGATAAAGTCGATATTGATGATATTTTTCTCGGCAACGGCGTCAGTGAGTTGATCGTGATGACCATGCAGGCCATGCTCAATACCGGGGACGAGGTTCTCATTCCTGCGCCGGACTACCCGCTCTGGACAGCAGCTGTCACGCTTTCGAGCGGCAAGCCCGTGCACTACCACTGCGATGAAGAACAGAACTGGTTTCCCGATATAGATGATATCCGTAAAAAGATAACCCGCCGTACCCGTGCCATTGTGCTGATCAACCCCAACAATCCCACGGGGGCCGTATACAGCCAGGAACTACTGGAACAGGTCATTGAACTGGCACGCAAGCACAACCTGATCGTGCTCTCTGACGAGATTTACGACAAGATTCTCTATGACGGCACACAGCACATCTCAACAGCCTCCCTGGCTGATGACGTTCTGTTCTTCACCTATAACGGGCTTTCCAAGAATTACCGTGCAGCCGGCTATCGTTCGGGCTGGATGATCGTTAGTGGCGCCAAACACCTGGCCACAGATCTGATTGAAGGTATCGACATGCTTTCAAACATGCGCCTGTGCGCAAACGTACCTGCGCAGCTCGCCATACAGACAGCCCTGGGCGGCTACCAGTCAATAGATGATCTGGTGGCACCCGGCGGCAGACTTTTCGAGCAGCGCGATACCGCCTGGCGAATGCTCAATGACATCCCGGGGGTAAGCTGCGTCAAGCCTCAGGGCGCCCTGTATCTATTTCCAAAGCTGGATCCGAAAAAGTTTCCGATTGCGAACGATGAAAAACTGGTCCTCGATCTCTTGCTTCAGGAGAAAATTCTGCTCGTTCAGGGCTCTGCCTTCAATGTGGACGATAAACAGCATCTGCGTGTTGTGTTCCTTCCGCGCAAGGACACGCTGGAAGATGCAATGGGTCGGCTAGGTAACTTCCTCTCCAAATACAGTCAATAAAGACAATGGCGGCAAAGGAAACTACACATGGCTGACATCCACGTTGAAGAGTTCTATAAAGACGCAGCCATAGCACTGACGCAGCTATATAGCGCCTTCCCCAGAAGGGTGAACCTGTTTGTAGAAGATATTGCAGGCCCCGATGAACCGGATGAATTCGGTTTACACAGCAAACGCCATATGGCCTGTTTTGGTGCTCTGTTATGGTTGGCCGAAGAAGGGTTTCTTCGCTACGTCGATACCATTCGCCAAGAAGCCCTCGACCAGGCCGTTCTCTCGAAAGAGGCGTTCATTCGTTTGAGCTCCCCGGCACCGGAGGCTCTCGTGGATGAGCTCAAAGGACCAGAAGACGACACAGAAACGCCGTTACCGCCTTCTTTGCGAGAGGATCTTTCCAGCCACATCCATTTGGTGCGTACGGCCTTGAAAAGTCGCCATTCTGTACGTATTGGCCACGCCCTGCGTGCGACACTCTTTGCAGACAGACCTAGCCATTAAATCACTGTAATATCGTTGAAGCGCTGAACCCGGACCCTATCTAGCTGTCTGAGACCCGGCTTTCATATCGAACATATCAGGAAAACACCATGCGCATTCTGTTATTTCTGGCTACCAACCTTGCGGTTATTCTTGTCGCCAGTTTTACCTTGAAGCTTCTGGGCGTAGACAGCTACCTCGCCCAGAATGGTATTCAATACGGCTCCCTATTGGCGTTTGCGGCTGTATTCGGTTTCGCAGGTGCCATTATTTCCCTGCTTATATCAAAACCTCTCGCCAAGTGGAGCACCAAAGCTCGCGTAATTGACACTCCCCGCACCCCTGCCGAACGCTGGCTAGTGCAAACTGTCGCGGAAATGTCGAAAAACGCAGGTATTGGGATGCCAGAGGTGGCCATATTCCCGGCAAGCCAATCCAACGCTTTTGCGACGGGATGGAACAAGAACAAAGCCCTGGTTGCCGTCAGTGAGGGGCTACTGCAAAGGTTCAGCAAAGAAGAGATCCGGGCAGTCCTGGGGCATGAAATCGGCCACGTTGCCAACGGAGACATGGTGACACTTGCATTGATTCAGGGAGTTGTGAATACCTTCGTGATCTTTGCATCACGGGTAATTGGCTCTTTCGTCGACCGAGTGGTATTCAAGAATAACAACGGCCACGGCATCGGTTTTTTCGTGGTCAGCATGGTGGCGGAAGTGGTACTGGGCATCCTCGCCAGCACCATCGTATTCTGGTTCTCCCGCAGGCGTGAATACCGCGCCGATATCGCTGGCGCCCAACTGGCAGGACGCGCCTCCATGATCAGCGCTCTCGTCCGCCTGAAACAGGAAAGCGAAGTACCGGATCAAATGCCCGATAGCCTACAGGCTTTTGGCATCAATCGGGGAGCACGCAGTGGTCTGGGCGCATTGTTCATGACGCACCCACCTCTTGACGAGAGAATTGCAGCACTGCAGCAAGCGAACCTTGCGTAGTTCTCAGATTTTCAACTTGAAGCCGATGGCACGGAAGCTGTCCTGCAAGGATTTGCTGGAACCTTTGAGCTGCACTTTCAGACTGGAACATTCCCGGCGAACCGGATAATCGCGCCGCAGACGGTCAAACTCGGCACCACGCTCATCTTCCGGCGCTTTCATGATGTGCCTCAGACGCGCATCGTCCTGTCGCGGGTCATAGCAGGCCCGTAACGCTATCCGGATAGCTGCACACTCTTCAGCCGCTCGGGTAAATGAAACTTTACTGAGGGCAGGCTCCGGCAGAAACTGGCCTGCCTGCTTACGCGTCGGCAGCCCAAGAAACCTGCTCATCGCCTGATATATCATTTCCGTTCCCTGAACCTTGCCCTCAAGGCTATAGCCCGCGATATGAGGCGTAGCCAGCCATACTTTGTCTACCAATTCCGGGTTTATCTGCGGCTCATTTTCCCAGACATCGAGAGCCAGCACAGGAGCCTTGGCCTGCCCCAGCCTTTCGCACAGTGCCCCAGTGTCGATAACTTCACCTCGCCCGGCATTGATCAACAATTGTGCAGACGTGAGTCCGGCAAGCTCCTGTTCACCAATCATATGGTACGTGGGATGAGCAGAGTCACGGGTCAGAGGGGTATGCACTGAAACCACATCACACGCGAGCGCCTCAGCGAGATCGACAAAGGAATGCTCACCTTCCGGTTCACGTTCAGCGCGTGGAGGATCACAGAGCTTGATGCTGAAACCGAGTCGGTTGAGCTTGTCTGCCAACTCACCACCCACATTCCCGACCCCGACAATACCTACCGAGAGCCGCGACCAGTCTTCCAGACCACAACGCTCTGCATAAAGAGACAAAACTGAAAGCACGTATTCGGCAACGCTGTTGGCATTGCAACCAGGAGCCGCTGAAAAACGGATGCCATTTTGCTCAAGCCAGTCCAGATCAACATGGTCAGTTCCGATCGTCGTGGTTCCGACAAAGCGCACAGCACTGCCTTCAAGTAGTGCCCGGTTCACGCGGGTGACAGAGCGCACCAAAAGCATATCGGCGTCGCGGACGTCCTCAGCGCTCATGGTCCGGCCAGAGACACGACGAACGTCACCGATATCACCAAAAAAAGCTTCTAGCAGCGGAATATTCTCATCTGCGACGATCAACATAGTAAATTCCCGTCGAATCAGTTCCTGCGTGGCCTGGGGCTGCGTCCACCAGGCCCTCGTCCGCCCTGCCCCTGAGAGGGGCGGCGGCCGCGCTTACGGGTAATCGGCGGATTATCCATTTCGGCCATCAACTCTTCTTCCGGAACGGTTGTTTTGAGCTTCTGGCCGATGTACTTCTCAATAGCCGGAAGGCCAAATGAATCGTCCTCGCCCGCAAAGCTGACAGATACACCGGTTTTTCCTGCCCTGCCCGTACGCCCTATGCGATGTACATAATCTTCAGCACTATCTGGCAGGTTATAATTAAAAACGTGGGTAACGCCATCCACATGAATACCACGCCCGGCAACATCCGTAGCCACTAGCACCTGTATACTGCCTGCTTTGAACTGATCCAGGGTTTTCAGGCGTTTGGCCTGGGCGATCTCACCAGACATCAGGGCTACTTTAACGCCCTGATTGCGCAGATCCTCTTCAAGATCTCGGCATTGATCCCTTCGATTGGCGAATACCAATGCCTTTTCTACTTCCGGCCGTTTAAGATAATTCACCAGCACAGGTAGTTTCTCGTCGTCACCCACCATGTAAACCGTTTGTTCAACCCGCTCAGCCGTTTTCTGCTCCGGCTCGATTTCCACAAACTCGGCGTTACTCGTCCACATGGATGCGAGATTCAGAACGTCCTGGTTGAACGTCGCGCTGAACAGCAACGTCTGACGCTCATCCTTCGGGGTGCATTTACGGATAATGCGCTTCACATCAGGGATGAACCCCATATCGAGCATCCGGTCCGCTTCATCAAGGATCAGGATGTCGAGCTGGTCAAGAAACACATCCTGCGAACCAAGGAAGTCGATCAGTCGGCCAGGGGTGGCAACAAGAATATCCACAATGCCGTTGTGCAGTTGCTCGCGTTGCTTATCGTAGTGCATGCCACCAACAACCGTGACTACTTTGTGACCGGTATGCTTGCACAGAGCCTCGGCGTCTTTGGCGATCTGCATGGCAAGCTCTCGGGTCGGCGCCAGCGCAAGCACCCGGGGCTCAGAAGCAAAACGGTCGCTTTCGGGTATCGGCGTCTCCAGAAGGCTCTGAATAGCAGTAATGAGAAACGCTGCCGTTTTACCGGTCCCGGTCTGGGCCTGACCAATCAGGTCTTCACACGCCAGCGTCCAAGGCAGAGTTTCTGCCTGTATCGGTGTGCAGTATTCGAAACCTATGGCAGCAATGGCGTCCAGGAGGCGCTTGTCCAGATTCAGGTCGCTGAATCTCAGATCGCCGGTGTGCTTTGGGTCAGATGTCATGGAGTCTCAGTTTGCCTCGTAATGTTCTTTTGCGGAATAAAAAGGAACCACACGCCCCACATCATCATGCCAGGCAGCCTTGAAGGTATCACCGGTTCCATAAAACGATTTCAGCGTATCAAAAAAGGACTGCGCACGCTCAGGAAGACCTTTGATCAGATAGTCTTCTGCCTGAGCAAGCACTTCACGCCGGAAGCTGCTTTCATCAGCCGCACCTTCTCCGGACAGATTATCCACGCTGATGTGAAAGCACGAGCCTGCGGCTACTGAAAAAAGCCACTCGATAGCCTGTGGCTTTATCTCTACCTGCTCGAAATATCGCTGCTCCGTGGGTGTCCGGCCGTCCGGACAGTACCAGTAACCATAATCGTGAAGTGTGCGCCTGTGCTCACCTGCAATACACCAATGACTTATTTCATGCAAAGCACTGGCATAATAGCCATGAGCAAAAACAACCTGCGCCAGTTCTGTGGCACTGCCTGCAGGCAAGTATTCGGGTTCTTCGCCGCCCCTGACCAGAGTTGTCCGGAAATCTTCCCGGAACAGGTCATTAAACAGCATGATAAGATCGTTTGTACTGTGATTCATTGGGAAGCTATTGTGCGACTTTAACGCGCCTATTGCCAGAGGGAACTTTCGCTGGGCTACCGTGTCCACTGGCTTCCTGAACATGACCGGACAGACCGCTTGCCCAATATCGCCGTCTGTTCTTTTCGACAAGACCAAACCGGGAAACCGTGCATTCCATGAGAGCTCTACCCACCATGTCCAGCAGTATCCACCGTCTCTCGCGACCATTCAGCCTTTACCTTCTACTGGTACTTCTGCTTGCAGCGGCAAATACATCCTGGGCTTTTGGCAACAACAGCTCCCTTTTCGGTGGACAGGGCAGTCAGTTTCTCCCGGTAGATGAGGCTCTGCCATTCAGCCACACCACCGACGGCAATGCTGTTGTACTGTCCTGGGACATAACACCCGAGCACTATCTTTATCAGGATCGTATCAGCATCAAAGCGCTGGATGATCGCGTCGGTACTGGCGCTATGGAGTTCTCAAGCCAGGGAACCGAAACTGAAGACGATTATTTTGGCAAAACCACCGTTTTCTTTGACCCTGTCACAGCCAGGGTTCCGGTAACGCTGCCTGACAATATTCGCGAAGCCCGGTTCGAAGTCACATACCAGGGCTGCGCCAAAGCGGGCCTCTGCTACCCGCCCCAAACCCGCGAAGTACTCTTTTACCAGAGCCAGGATTCCGGCACTGGCTCGCAGCAAACGGAGCAGAGCAACACTGCGCCCCAAACAGACACCAACTCTGCAACCGGGCTTGCAGGCTTTCTTTCAGAGCAGTCGACCTTAATGATTGCCGGTGTTTTCTTCCTGCTGGGCCTGGGGCTGACGTTCACACCCTGCGTCCTGCCGATGGTGCCGATCATTTCATCACTGGTGTCCGGGCAGAACACGCGAACAACCGGGCATGCCCTGTTACTTTCAGGCAGCTATGTACTGGGAATGGCTCTGACCTATGCAGGAGCCGGCGTACTGACCGGACTTCTCGGCGCGAGCTTCAATCTGCAGGCTCAACTTCAGTCACCCTGGGTACTCGGCGTTTTCGCGTTAATGTTTGTGGTGTTCGCACTGTCCATGTTCGACCTGTTCGAAATTCAGCTCCCTCGCTTTATCAGCCAGCCTCTGAATGACGCAAGCCAACGACTAACCGGCGGCCGGGTTGTCAGCATTTTCGGCATTGGTGCCCTCTCCGCGCTGATCGTATCGCCCTGCGTATCAGCACCGCTTGCTGGCAGCCTGCTTTATATCTCCACAACGCAGGATGCCGTGATTGGCGGCATTGCGCTTTTATCTCTTGGGCTCGGCATGGGCATCCCGCTTATTCTGGTGGCTGTAGGTGGGCGGACTCTTCTGCCAAAGACAGGGCACTGGATGACCACCGTCAAGCATTTCTATGGCGTTATGCTGATTGCCGTTGCCATCTGGTTGATTGAGCGCCTGGTTCCGGGCTGGCTGGGGCTGACACTCTGGGGCGGACTGCTAGCCATAACCGGCGTTCAACTGGGCGCCTTCGACGCAGCCAAGGCCGGCTGGGAACGTACCCGGAAAGGCCTCGGCCTGATCTTGTTTGCCTATGGTCTCGCCCTGCTGGCAGGGGCAATTGGTGGTGCCAATGACCCACTGGCCCCGCTGGACCCATTCATAGCCAAAACCGGCACGATCATGCCATCAGGCTCGGCTATCACATCCGACACCAGCCACGCTGATTTTACCCGGGTAGAAAATCCTGCCGAAATCGAGGCCATGTTGTTACAGGCCAGACAAGATGGCCGGCCAGTGGTACTTGACTTCTATGCTGACTGGTGCATTTCCTGCAAAGTCATGGAGCGCAACGTATTCAGTGATGCCAGTGTCGTTCGCGCGCTCAGCTCGTTCACACTGCTGCAGATTGATATGACAGACAACACGCCAGCCCAGCAGGCAATGCTGGATAGCATGGGGTTGTTCGGGCCACCAGCCATTCTGTTTTACGACACCACTGGTACAGAAATGACTCAACAGCGGGTTTTGGGAGAGATGGACAGGGATCAGTTCCTGAACCACATCAACGGCCTCAGCCCTGCCACCTGAGCACTTACGCCGCCGGGGAAATCGATTCAGGCGCCACGACGTATGTAATAAATAAAGCGCTCACCCTGCTCCGTGTGACTTACCAATTCATGCCCCAGGAACTGGCAGAATCTCGGCACATCCCGGGTCGTTGAAGGATCTGTTGCAGTAACTCTCAGGACCCCCCCCGGCGCCACGTCCTTGATGCGATTATGAAGCATCATCACAGGCTCCGGGCAAAACAACCCACACGCATCCAGCTCGGCGTCATATTCCACAGCGCTCACAAACCCCCTCCTTCTATTCAGTCTGTATTTTCAAAAATACGTGCTAAATTACTGTTTATACCATTAAAACAGCTGGAGGTTCACATGATCCGGGTTCTGATTGAACGACATATAGCGGAATCACTTGAGACTGCTTACGAGGAACGCTCCCGCAGGGTTCTGCAACGAGCAGTGGCCGCCCCGGGATTTATTTCCGGCGAAACACTGGTTGACAGCCACGATGCCAATCATCGCATCACTCTTGCCAACTGGCGCTCTGAGGCCGACTGGACCCGCTGGTACCAGTCTGCTGATCGTCGCAATCTGATGGCAGAACTGGTGCCGATGATGGACAAGGATGAAACCATAACGGTACTAGAACAAAGCGGTGTCTGACCAGAATAAGCACAGACCGGGCCGGCCATGCTCTCTACGAAACTAAAGCCCGTGGCAAAATCAAGCCGTTACTGCCTAAAAATAAAGCAATTTCTCCCTATAAAGGGGAGCGTCTTTGCTCTTAATCAATTTTACAAAGTTCAACTTGAACTCCTCCGGCGCTATCATAGAGCCTCAGCTTGCAGAGCGTTCCAAAACAACGCCATGCTACTGATTCGGGCGCATTTGATGAATGTCAGGAGTTGATCCGCGTCATTGCAAACAGCTAATGGTTTCTCCATACTTGCGCCCGCATAATTCCCCACTCTGAACCCATTGGTAAGGCTATGAGCACACAAAATCCGAACCTGACATATAACTACAAGGTGGTGAGACAATTCGCCATCATGACAGTGGTATGGGGTATTGTTGGCATGGCGCTGGGCGTGTTGATTGCAGCACAACTGGTTTGGCCATCCCTCAACCTCGATCTGCCGTTTACCCATTTCGGTCGTCTAAGACCGTTGCATACCAACGCCGTCATATTCGGCTTTGGTGGTAGTGCCCTGTTTGCGACATCATATTATGTGGTTCAGCGCACCTGCCAGACACGCCTGATTTCTGACAAACTTGCAGCCTTTACCTTCTGGGGCTGGACCGCGATCATCGTGTCTGCGGCAATTACCCTGCCAATGGGTTTAACCAGCACCAAAGAATACGCAGAACTGGAGTGGCCGATTGATATTGCCATTGCCGTGGTCTGGGTTACCTATGCTCTGGTGTTCTTCGGCACCATTACCAAACGCAGCACTCCACACATTTATGTGGCCAATTGGTTTTACGGCGCGTTCATCATTACCATTGCAGTACTGCATATTGGTAACAACCTGGCGTTGCCAGTCAGTGCATTCAAGTCTTACTCCGCTTATGCCGGTGTAACCGACGCAATGATGCAGTGGTGGTACGGCCATAACGCCGTAGGCTTCTTCCTCACTGCAGGCTTCCTGGGCATGATGTACTACTTCGTTCCCAAGCAGGCCGGACGCCCGGTTTACTCGTACCGCTTGTCAATTGTTCACTTCTGGGCACTGATCGCCACGTACGTATGGGCCGGTGGTCACCACCTGCACTACTCTGCTCTTCCTGACTGGGCCCAGACCGCCAGCATGGTCATGTCACTGATCCTGCTTGCTCCTTCCTGGGGTGGCATGATCAACGGCATGATGACCCTCTCTGGCGCGTGGCACAAACTGCGCACCGACCCTATCCTGCGTTTCCTCGTGGTTTCCCTGTCGTTCTACGGCATGTCCACCTTTGAAGGCCCGATGATGTCCATCAAGACAGTCAACGCGCTGTCTCACAACACTGACTGGACCATTGGCCACGTGCATTCCGGCGCTCTGGGCTGGGTTGCAATGATCAGTATCGGTGCAATTTACCACCTGATTCCCAAGCTTTGGGGCCTCAAGGAAATGTACAGCACAAGCCTGGTCAATGTGCACTTCTGGCTGGCGACAGTCGGCACCGTATTGTACATCGTTGCAATGTGGGTCAACGGCATCATGCAAGGCCTGATGTGGCGCGCAGTCAATGATGACGGCACCCTCACCTACAGCTTTGTGGAAAGCCTTGAAGCATCCTACCCGGGCTACTTCGTGCGCTTCCTTGGCGGTGTCATCTTCCTCGCCGGCATGCTGTTCATGGCTTATAACGTCTACATGACCGTGCGCCAGAAAGAAGCTGCTGCCCAGGACAACGCCGCAGTTCAGGCGGCGTAACGGAGAGAGACCAGATGAAACACGAAATTGTAGAAAAGAATCTAGGTCTGATGATTGTATTTATCATCCTGACCATCAGTGGTGGCTTTCTGGCGGAAGTAGTTCCTTTGTTCTTCCTGAAGAGCGTCAACGAGCCCATCGAAGGCCTGGAGCCGCTGTCGGCACTGGAACTCGAAGGTCGTGACATCTACATCCGCGAAGGCTGTCACGTGTGCCATACCCAGCAGATCCGTCCGTTCCGCGCGGAAACCGAGCGCTACGGGCACTACTCCGTTGCGGGCGAATTTGTCTACGAGCGCCCGTTCCTGTGGGGTTCCAAGCGCACGGGGCCAGACCTGGCCCGTGTTGGTGGTCGTTATTCGGATGCGTGGCAACGTCAGCATCTTTATAACCCGCGCAGCGTGGTCCCCGAGTCCAACATGCCTGCATTCCCGTGGCTGTTCGAAGATGTAGTAGATCACAAAGGCACTGCAGCCAAGCTTTCTACACTGCAAACACTGGGTGTGCCCTACACTGACGAGCAGATCGCAGCGGCAGCAGGTGAACTGGAAGGCACGTTTGAAATCGAGGCCCTGGTCGCATACCTGCAGCAGTTGGGCACCGTACTTTCAGAAAAACGGTGATTTGATGGACATTAACGAGTTACGCGGCATGCATACCCTTTTAGTGATGGCGGTTTTTATCGGCATCATCTGGTGGGCGTTCAGCGCCCATCGTAAAAAGGCAAATGAAGAAGCTGCCCACCTTCCATTCGATGATGACGAAGTGGAAAAGCGTACTCTTGAACAGGAAAAAACGGAGAAAAAACAATGAGTACCTTCTGGAGCATCTGGATCAGTGTGATCGTGCTCGGTACCGTTTTTGGTTGTGCCTGGCTACTCTTCGCAACCCGTAAGAGCCAGACAACCGATGTGGAAACCGACCGTACTATGGGTCACTCCTTCGACGGCATCGAAGAGTATGATAATCCACTGCCGAAATGGTGGTTCTATCTGTTCGTAGCTACCTGCATCTTCGCCCTTGGCTACCTCGCCCTCTATCCGGGCCTGGGCAACTACAAGGGTCTCCTGAACTGGACATCAACCAATCAGTGGGAAGCAGAAGTAGCCAACGCTGAAGAGCAGTACGGTCCGATCTTTGCCCAATACGGTCAAACCCCGGTACCAGAGCTTGCAGAGGACGAAGAGGCACTGAAGATCGGCCAACGCCTGTTTGCAAACAACTGTGCGGTCTGCCACGGCACTGCCGCTCGTGGCCAGGTTGGCTTTCCCAACCTGACCGATGGTGACTGGCTGTGGGGCGGCACTCCCGAGGCTATTCTGGAAACCCTGCATAATGGTCGAATGGGCAATATGCCAGCTAAAGGTGTGATGCCTAATATGACCAACGAACAGGTAGACCAGGTGGTCAACTATGTTCTCAGCTTCAGTGGTCGGGAAAAAGATGCCGATGCCGCTGCTGCCGGTGAAGCTGTATTTGCTCAGGGTTGCGTCGCTTGCCACGGCCCGGAAGGCAAGGGAATGGCAGCGCTTGGCGCACCTAACCTGACAGACAACGTCTGGCTGTATGGCTCCAATTACGAGTGGATCAAAGAGACTGTTCTACACGGTCGCCAGAACGAGATGCCTGCACAAGGTGGTCGCCTGTCCGGCGATCAGATTCAAATTCTGGCTGCGTACGTTTACAGCCTCTCCAACTGACTTTCCTGCCGGGCATCCAGCCCGGCTTGGTCTGTTCAACCCTGTGTCTGCGTGCGGGCACAGGCTTGAAAAGATCAGCACCAGCCAGCCTGCAAAGGCACCTGCGCCGGAATTAAGACTCCATCTGGAGATACCCATGAGCAATGAAATCCCTGTCAAACAGGTTGATCCCTCCTCGGAACCCTCGGGCAAAAAGAAGCCAGAAGAAACCGTAGAGCTATACGCCAGTCGCAAGAAAATCTACGTCAAAGAAGTTACGGGCCTGTTCCAGCGTATCCGTACGATCAGCCTGCTACTGCTCATGGGCATGTACTTTCTGTTCGTCTGGCTCACGCTCGACGGAAACCCGCTGATTCACTTCGACTTGCCGGCCCGGGAATTCCATCTGTACGGGGTTACTTTCTACCCCAAGGACTTTTTCCTGCTTTCAGGCATGCTGATCATCTGTGCCTTTGGCCTGTTTTTTATCACCACCCTGTTCGGCAGAGTATGGTGTGGCTATACCTGTCCTCAAACAGTGTGGACATTCATTTTCATGTGGGTTGAAGAGCGCATCGAAGGCAGTCGCAACAAGCGCATGAAACTGGACAAAGCACCTAACTCCAAAGAAAAACTGATCAAGAAATCAGCCAAACATGCAATATGGCTGGTCATTGCTCTCATGACCGGGCTGACATTTGTCGGGTACTTCTACCCGATTCGTGAGCTGATCGCTGACATTTTCACGTTCGAGGCAAACGGTTGGGCCTATTTCTGGGTGACTTTCTTCACCGTAGCCACCTATCTGAATGCGGGATGGATGCGTGAGCAGGTTTGCCTGTACATGTGCCCGTATGCCCGCTTTCAATCCGTCATGTTCGATCCGAACACCCGCATCGTGTCCTACGACCCCAACCGCGGTGAGCCTCGTGGTGGTCGTCGGAAGGAGGTCAAACCAGAAGAAGTTGGCCTTGGTGACTGCATTGATTGTGGACAATGCGTGCATGTGTGCCCTACAGGTATCGATATCCGTGACGGCCTTCAGTATGAGTGCATCGGTTGCGCCCTGTGTATTGATGCCTGTGACGAAATCATGGACAAAATGGACTACCCTCGCGGGCTGATTCGTTACACCACCGAAAACGAGCTCGAAGGGAAGCCCTCGAAACTTCTGCGGCCCCGTACATTTGGTTATGGTGCAGTTCTGACCGCCATGATCACTGCGATCATATTTGTGATCGCAACCCGTGTACCGGCGCAAATGGACGCTCTGAGAGATCGCGGCGCACTTTTCAATTTTAATGGCGAGGGACGTATTGAGAATTCCTACACCCTGAAAATTGCAAACATGTCAGAAGTTCCGCAGACCTTTACTTTGTCTGTAGCGGGCCTGGATGGCATTCGCATTCTGACGCAGGTGCAGATAACGGTAGACAGCGGCGAAAACCGTTCATTGCCAACCGTTGTGGACGTACCACCGGAGTCCATTCCACAATCAAATAACGAAATAATTTTCCATGCGCAGTCTGAAACGGATTCTTCACTGAAGCTGGAAACCGAAAGTCGATTTGTCGGTCCAACTCAGTGACCCACTTGGTCGCTGTTGGAAACCCGTAAAAAACGAGACTGAGCACTATGAAGCAAGAAGTACCTGTAGCACCCTGGTATCGGCAGCCCTGGTTCTGGTTTCTGACCATAGCGCCGCTATCGGCAATTACCTTCAGTATGTTCATGCTGGTCGTGGCATCGAACATGGACGATACGATGGTTACCGATGATTATTCAAAGGAAGGCCGGGGCATCAACCTTGAAATAGCCCGTGATCAGGCTGCCAAAGACATGGGTCTGAGCGCCGATATGGTGTTCGAGGACCGCAGCATCCTGTTGAACGTTAACACTCAGGAGGGGCCTGCGGATTTCCCCTATGTGGTGCTTAATCTGTTTCATCCAACGCTGTCACAAAAGGATCGAACCATTCAGTTCCGAAGTGACGGAAACGGCCATTATACTGGCACCATGCTGCAAGATATTGATGGCCGATGGTATTACGACCTCCGCGGACCGGACAATCAATGGCGCCTGAAAGGTGAAGCCTGGCTGCCCGCCAAAGCCAACCTTCATATGGGTCCCAAAGGCTCCGCGCAAGGGTGACCCCCCTGGATTGCTTCCATTGCGGCGAACCGGCAGGCGGTGAGCCGCCGATTACACTCCAGATTGATGGCCAGACCCGCTTTTTTTGCTGCCAGGGCTGTAAGGCCGTGTGCCAAACCATTTATAACGAAGGTTTGACCGGCTTTTATCAGCTCCGCACAGAAACAGCTGTCACACCCCGTCAGCTGACCGATTCCGAGCTGGACCGTCTCAGAGAGCTGGATCATCCCCTTGTACAGCAAGCCTTCGTTGCTCCGGTTAAAGGCGGGCAGGAAGCTCAGCTTTTGATCGGAGGCATTACCTGCGCTGCCTGCATATGGTTGCTGGAAAACCATATGAAAAATCAACCGGGCGTGCTCTCCTTTTCTGTAAACCATACAACCCAGCGGGCGCGACTCGTATGGGCTCAGGATAAAGCTGCGCTGAGTGATTTGCTGATCGCCATTCACGAACTCGGCTACACCGCCCGCCCCTATCAGTCAGATGCAGTTGAAGATCAGCTGAAAGCAGAACACCGATCTATGTTGATCCGGCTGGCCATTGCCGGTATTGGCAGTTTCCAGAGCATGATGCTGGCTTTCCCTCTTTACTTTGAACTGATCAGTGGTCTGTCGCCGGAGTTTGTGTCGTTTTTCCGTTGGTTCAGCCTGCTGGTAGCCACGCCGGTTGTGTTATACAGCGCTGCGCCTTTTTTCAAAAATGCAAAACGCGACATCAGAACCCGTCATCTGACCATGGATGTGCCTGTAGCAATCGCAATTGGGCTCGCTTACCTTGCCAGTGCCTGGGTCACCGTCATGGGCGGTGAAGAGGTCTATTTTGAATCCGTTTGTATGTTCACGTTTTTTCTGTTGCTCGGCCGCTATATTGAGGTGCAGGCCAGATATCGTGCGGGGCTCACAGGCAACGCGCTGGCAGGATTCCACCCCACCGTTGCAACGCGGGTGAACGGCGAAGACACTGAAATCATACCAGCCCATCAGGTAAAGCCAGGAGACGTAGTTCGAATCAGGCCTGGCGAAACTCTCCCGGTAGATGGCGTTATTCTTCGGGGGCAGTCCACTCTCAACGAATCCGCACTGACCGGCGAGTACCTGCCGGAAACCCGCGTATCTGGTGACAGGGTCCATGCCGGAAGCATCAATGGGGAAAACCCATTGGATGTTAAGGTGGAAAAATCCGGAGCCCAGACGCGCCTTTCGGGCATCTTGCGAATACTGGATCGCGTGCAATCTGAAAAGCCCCCCGTCGCCCGTATGGCCGACCGCATTGCCGGCAAGTTTGTCGGACGGGTGCTTATTCTTGCACCCGTCGTATGGCTCGGTTGGTGGCTTGCGGGAGCAGACAATGCGTTCGATATTACACTTTCGGTTCTAGTCGTGACCTGCCCCTGCGCGCTCTCTCTCGCAACCCCTACCGCTATAACCTCGGCTACCGTGAAATTACGGCGTCTCGGGTTTCTGCCCACCCGGGGCCATGCGCTTGAGACCATGAATACTATCGATACGGTGGTTTTCGATAAAACCGGCACCCTGACCCGGGGCGAGCTGAGCCTCATTGATATCCACGTTGTCGGCAGCAAGGACAAAGATACCTGTCTGCGATTGGCAGCCGGCCTCGAGCGCCATTCAGAGCATCCGATTGCAAGGGTGTTCCACAACCGCCCGGCAGCGAGCATCGATCATGTGAGCAACCACCTGGGTGGCGGTCTCTCGGGCCGCTCTGGTGACCAGTCGTTTTTTATTGGCCACAGAGATTTCGTAGCGCAACACATGAGCGCGTCGGAACCTGAGTCTGAAGCGCATACAGGTATGGAAATCTGGCTGGCGTCAGATGATGAGTGGCTGGCCTGTTTCCGCCTGGATGACCAGCCGCGGACAGACGCCGCACAAGCGATTAAAGCTTTACAGGACGCAGGCATTCGAACGATTCTTCTGAGCGGTGACCGGTCCGGCCATGTCCGGCAGATTGCTGACATGTTGGGCATCGACGAAGCGATCGGCCAGGCCTCGCCGGAGGAAAAACTGGATGTCCTTAACAAGCTGAGATCCGAAGGGCGTCAGGTTATGATGGTCGGAGACGGCCTGAACGACCTCCCCTCCATGGCTGGAGCCGGCATTTCTGTCGCCATGGGCACCGCAGCGGATCTCACTCAGCTAAAAGCGGATGCGGTTCTGTTGAACGGACAGTTGATGCAATTGGTGGCAGCATTGAATACCAGCCGCCGTACACGGCGAATCATCCGCCAGAATATGACATGGGCGCTGGTATATAATGTCTGCGCTCTTCCGCTGGCAGCCGCCGGCCTGGTTCCGCCCTGGCTGGCAGCAATTGGTATGTCACTCAGCTCATTGATTGTTGTATTGAATGCGTTACGCCTCGGCACAGAAAACCGCTCCGAAAGTCTCGGCAAACTGCGGAAAGAAGATTCGAAATTTGGCGCACAAGCAACGCCCTGATACCGTAAACTCCTGTCCCTAACTATGAGGTTTATTCCGTGGAAATCGTAATGTTCCTGGTCCCGGTGATGCTGATCCTGGTGGTGATGGGCATGCTATTGTTTTCCTGGGCAGTCAAAAATGGCCAGTACGATGACCTTGAGGGGCCGGCGCACCGCATTTTGTATGACGACGACAAAGACATGATCCCGGACGAAGCACGCACAGATAAGCGTGAACGGGCGGAGGCGCAGCCTGATGAGGACGCCAGTGCAAAAGAAACCGGGGAACAGGAAAATAGTACCGGGGAAAAACCTGGCCGCACATGAACCCGGAACTGTATCTTAGCTATCCCAGTGCATTCATTATCGGCCTGTTAGGCAGCACCCATTGCCTGGGCATGTGCGGGGGCATTAGTGCGTCTCTTTCCATGGCTTTGCCGGTCGGAAAGGGTTTTCGCCTGCGTCAGTCCCTGCTGCTAATGGCCTTCAATTCCGGTCGAATCGCAAGCTATGCATTGATTGCAACATTGGTGGCACTATTAAGTACATCCGCCGCGAATCAATGGACCGAACTGGGCCTCGCCTTGCGCACAATTGCGGGCTTGCTGCTGATATTCATGGGGCTATCCATGGGGCAATGGTGGCAAGGTATCCGTTATGTAGAGCGTATCGGAGCTCCACTCTGGAAGCGGTTGTCGCCGATTACCCGCCGCCTCCTTCCAGTCAATAACGCTGGCCAGGCACTTGCCCTTGGAGCTCTTTGGGGATGGTTACCCTGTGGGCTCGTATACAGCACCCTTGGCTGGGCGGCTCTACAACCGACGGTGGGCTCGGCTGCGCTCACCATGGTATTTTTCGGGCTGGGAACCCTGCCCTCCATGCTGGCGACCGGCTATGCAGCAAGCTGGATCAGTGGTCTGAAAAGCAATCAGATGTTCCGTAAATTCACCGGAGCCATGTTGATTCTTTTCGGGCTATGGACGCTGCCGGTAATGTCTGTAATCGCCCATTAAACCAGATCTCCTGGCTCAACTTGCAACCGAGTTCACAGCCCTCTTCTCAGATGTTCAAAACATCCAGGCGACCAAAGTTCTGCTCTGGCTCCTGCGTCGGCATGGCCGCCTGCACGGTAGCACCTGACGAGCCTGGGCGTTTGCCGCCACCGAAGTCGTACAGGCTGGTATCGGCAAGGTGTGATGGCTCTACATTGCGCAAGGCTCCGAACATGCTTTCAAGCCGTCCAGGGTGCTGTTTATCCCACTGCTGCAACATATCCTTGATAACCTGACGTTGCAGGTTTGCCTGAGAACCACAGAGATTGCAGGGAATAATAGGAAACTGCCTCAGCTCAGCGTAACGGGCAATATCTTTCTCACGACTATAAGCCAGCGGACGAATGACCGTATTCCGGCCATCATCACTATGCAGCACCGGCGGCATGGTTTTAAGCTTGCCGCCGTAGAACATATTGAGAAACAGAGTTTCCAGAAGATCGTCGCGGTGGTGCCCCAGCGCAATCTTGGTCACGCCCTGCTCTTCCGCGAAATTGTATAGAATACCGCGGCGCAACCGCGAACATAGTCCACAGGTAGTTTTACCCTCAGGCACCTTGTCCTTGACTATACTGTAGGTATCCCGTTCGATGATGTGGTATTCGATACCCAGCTCAGCAAGATAACCCGGTAGAATCTCTTCCGGAAAACCCGGTTGTTTTTGATCGAGGTTGACTGCAATCAGCTCAAATGAAACCGGCGCACTTTTCTTCAGGTTGAGCAGGATGTCCAGCATGGCATAAGAGTCCTTGCCACCAGACAGGCAACACATTACCTTATCGCCTGCTTCAATCATCGAGAAGTCAGCGATCGCCTGACCAGCTTCCCGGCGCAGTCGTTTCTGCAGCTTATTCTGCTCTACTTTCCGGGAACGTTCGTATTCAGCGTCAGGGGTTTGATTTGAGCTTTCTGTTGTAGCGTCGAGCATATTGACCGTGTTCATCGGGAAAATGGTCACCAGATTATACGCATCACAGCATTTCATGGACAGGACACAGCAATGGATATGTTGAGTTCAAAAAAAGAAGTTATGGGTAAAAGGGAACAGAACAGCTTGCGCAACCGCCAGGCCATTCTGTCTGCTGCACGCGTCTGTTTTAAAGAGCTCGGGTACGAAAATACCACTATCCGCGATCTTATCAGAAAGACAGATCTGGCCTCTGGCACCTTTTATAATTACTTCCGAAGCAAGCGGGATATCTTTGCCGCGTTACTGGCTGACTTTCTGGGTGGTCTGAATGAGCACCTGATTCAATCCCGCCGCACAGCTAATACCGCAGAAGAATTTATTCACCGCTCATATTTGGCCCTCTATAGCGCAACCGCACGGGACCCCCTGGTTTATGAACTGGCTCACCGCAATGACCGTGCACTGAACGAGCTGTTTGGCTCCGGTATCCTCCGACTGATCATGATTTCCCTCGAAGATGATGTACGGGATGCTGTGGAAAGAAAAGTTCTGCCCGACGTAGACCAGGATTACCTCTGTACTGCATTCTTTGGAGTCGCCTATGAAGCCAGCCTGGTGCTTGCAGGGCGGGTTCACGAGAATCCGGAACGGGGCGACGAAGAGGTTGCAATGGCGACCTGTTTTTCAACAACTCTGTTTATCGGCGGACTGGAGCGGCTAGCAGCTCTTCCCTGTGAGCGGCCACTGCCCTAACATTAGAGCCATGTTTACTTTCAGTATTACGGTCGAGCCGGGAGCGTGAAGAACACTCCGGCGTCCCCTGAGCGCTCCGGTCAGACCCCGTTAATCGAGTCTGGCGAAATGCTTGAACAGCAAATCCAGCACCTGCTGATTGCCGTTGAGCATGAACTCCGCGTGTCTCCCAATGGCACAGACGAACTCAATCTGATCAAGCGGCTGCAACGTGCGCCCTGGTGCCTGGTTGGAGACCTCGAATTCAATAACCCCAGCGAGCTCTATCCAGTACACTTTCTACTCTTTCATGTGCTGTATCGCCTGAGGGATACTCTGGCTAAGGCCGGCGAAAGCCTGACCATCTCACCCATGCGAATCAGTATCGACTGTCAGAAAACAGTCAGCGGCGACGGTCTGCCCGACGCTGTTGATAACCTGCGGAGTTTCTATCTGGATCTTTCTCAGTACGAACTTCCGAAAAATGCGATTGAGCAGATGATGGAGAGGTTCTGGGCTGGCTACCAAGGCGCAGCCCCCTCAGGCCCGGAAGTCCTGGCCGCTGCAAATACTCTCGGGTTCGAAGCAGTTCCAGACAGTTTCTCGACAACAAAGCAGGCATTTCGACGCGCCGTGATGCAAGCACACCCGGACCGGGGTGGAGAAACGGAGGCAATCCAGACACTCAATGAGGCGTTTTCCGTTCTGAAAACACATTTCAGTCAGATGATGGAGCAGACATGAGACGACAAAAACTCTGGAAACCTGTAGCCCTGTGGTCACTCATGTTGGGGAGTTTTTGCACAAAAGCGGACCTCGTCGTTCTCCAGTATCATCACATCAGTGATGCCACACCGCCATCCACCAGTACCTCTGTATCCCTGTTCCAGGCTCAGATTGAACTGATCAGGGATCTCGGTATTGAGGTTGTCGATCTGCCCTCTGCAACGGAAACGGTGTTCTCCGGAAATCCGCCAGCTGGCCAACGCATCGCTATTACCTTCGATGATGCCTACGAGTCGGTTTTCAGCGAAGGCGCAGATATCCTTGGTGAAAGCTCCCTGCCCTACACCATTTTCGTTGATACCCAAGCTGTCGGTAGCCACGGCTATATGACCTGGGACCAGTTACGGGAGCTTGCTGAGCGCGGCGGCGTTACCATTGCAAATCATACCGCCGGGCATGGACACCTGGCGAGAAAACCCGATGAAGCGAAAGAAGACTGGAAAAAACGGATAACCCATAGCCTGGATTATGCGCAGGCAACTCTTGAGAAACAGCTTGGAACAAGCGCGCCTCTGTTCGCGTACCCTTATGGCGAATTTGATCAAGCACTGGAGGCGGAGGTTGCGGAGCGTGGCTGGTTCGGGTTCGGGCAACAATCGGGAGCTATCGGCCCGCTATCGGGCAAGACCCGCCTACCGAGATTTCCCATGGCTAACGCTTACGGAAAACTTGACGGACTCGAAGAGAAGTTGAACAGCAAGGCATTTCCTATAGATACCAACAAGCTGCCCGATGGCATTGTAACCTCCAACCCGCCAACGCTGACATTGCCACCTTCAGACGCAATTCAACCCGAAAGGCTGACGTGTTTTGCCTCAGGTATGGGGCGCATAGAATTTGATGCCACAGATAAGGGAGTGAGTATCAAGGCTCCGGAACCCTTCAACAGCCGGCGGTTTCGTTATAACTGTACCCATCCTGCCGAAGACGGGAGCTTCTACTGGCTTTCACAGCAGTGGCTGGATCTCAGCCAACCGGAAGACTGAATCGACTACTCAGTCTCCACCATGATCAGCCCGAACTCGCCGGTGTTTATATGTGGTATTTTGCGGGGGCCATGACGCGTTTCGATAACTGTTTGCCCTTCCAGATCCTGGCGGCGGGTAAAGAGCACCATCCAGCGTTCCTCTTTGGATACCAGAACGGGAATCCGGGCTTCAAGATAGCCAAGGCGATGCCAGTTTTCGGGCTCAAAATCCGACACCAGATCCGTCACCAAACGAACAGGGTTGAGTTCGCTGTCCAGAAAAACTACCGAAGGCACAAAAACGCCTTTGGAAGCGTACGAACGCAAGCGCAAAATCCGGGCTTCGAATTTATCTCCGCGTGGCAGAGCAATCAGTTGATAGGGGCTTGCTCCGGTAAGAAACTGATGAACAGGAGAGTCGTCGGTCAGGCGGATACCGAATTCACGCCCTTCCTGCCATGATTCGTGATCTTGCGCATCCATTGCCTGGCAGCAAGTGTCGGAAAAATGCTCAAGGTAACCTTCACTACTCTCTTCGATTCCCAGAATGGCAAAGGCATCGGGGTCGCGACCATCTACGGTCTCAAGCGCCAAATGCATGTCGCCGGCGCGGTAGACCGTTGCGGGAGTATTCCCGGCGGGAGGCTCATCACCCTCCTTTTCGCCGTCTTTCGGGGTTTCCGGTCGATAGTATGTGGTTCTGACGTTACCCTCGGAATCACGCCAGGTGAAATAGGGCTGGCCATCTTCTTCACGCACATATCCTTTGCGCCTCAGTTCTTCCGCATCGGGGTAATTCGCAGACGTAAATTCGGTACTGTCTGGGCTCCGCTCAGGTTCGCCCTTGGGCGAGTAACGTACGCGACCTTGTTCATCTACCCAGGTAAAATAGCCTTCTCGGTCTGACACCGTAGAGCCACCAACCTGACAACCTGCCAGTAAAGCCCCGAAAGCGGCGCAGATAACAGCTCTCCGTACCTTGTATGCGTTCACTCAGACGCCCTTTTTGAAAGCAACACAGAGTGTCCTCAGAATTTCTTTCTGAAACTTAAACCGGCCATGACAACTCGCAATGAAGTTTTAACATCCAGCCCGGCGTAGGGGTTATAGATAATATTAGTAATGTTATCGCAGTTGAGGTTGCAACTGGTATCTGCCGGAATACTCTCAACAGAGTGTAAATAGCTGAGGTTCATATCAATTTCAGTATTTTTATCCCACTGGTACCCCATACCAACACTATAGAGGTTGGCGCCGCCAAACGGTGCCATCACCGAGCGCTGATCATCCGGTATCACCGAATCACGGATCTCAACACCTGCTCTCAGGTCAAGCCGGGATGAAGCATGAAACTCCATACCAAAAGCCCAGTTCCACTGGCTTTTGAACCCGAGGGGCAGCTTGAGGGTGTTAGGCGTGGCGTTGTCCGGAGACAGAATGCGTGCAGCATTAAGGAATTCCAGGTTCCGGTCAAAGCGAAACAGAAACGCATCCCACTGCGCGTAATCTGTCCACCCAATATCGGCGTTAAGAGTTAGTTTGGGGTGTACATCCACGCTGATACCGGTCTGGAAATGCTGGGGATAGACCAGATCCATACTGACATTACCGGCTTCCCGAGGGGCGCCGGAAGGCAGACTGAGAATGGCCGACGTAATCGCACCCAGAACCGATCCGTTAACACTCTGCCAGAACCCGGACCAGTCATCGGTATACTCGATTTCGAAAGTGCCCTTCATATTCATTTCGGCTTCGGAGGTATAGCTTGCCCCCCAGGAAAACCAGTCTACCGGATCCCACATCACGCCAAGCGTATAGGTGGGCGAAAGTGTTTCCTGAACGTTGATACTCAAGGCGCCGATGTCGTCCCAGGGGCCAACGTTACCGCCGCAAAGCGCCAACCATGGCTGCAGTGGCTCGTCGCCGCTTTCACAGTTGAACGCATCCTGAAGAATTTCTGCCACGCCCAGCAACATATTAGGCGCCCGCATATATTGATCCGCGGCAATACCCATATGGGACAAATGGATTCCGGCGCCCACTGACCACTCGTCATTGATCTTGTAGCCAACCGTTGGCGACAGGTACGTAGTACGTTGCAAGGCCGTTGCCTGGGGCTGGTAGCGGCCGGGATCATCTGTATCGCGGTAGAAACCTGCAGCGAGCGGCATATAAAAAGCGGTACCGAAGGTCAGCTTTGAACCCGGAGGATTGATCGTGAATCCACCCGAAGGTGCTATCGCCGGGCCCGGAGGGGTGCGAAGAATCCCGAACCCGGGAACATAAAGCGCAACGTTGTTGGTATGGCTGTGGGAGTTGGCAACAGGATCCCTCTGCTCGCCTGTATCCGGATCGATTTCCAGACCATCAATACCAAATATCTCATACCCATCCGGAGCCGTGAAATCGGCATCAATATCCAGATAGATGCTCATAAGATTCACTTCGAACTGACGACCTTCAAGCTTTGTCAGGCCCGCCGGGTTGTAGTGAATCGCCATGATTCCGGGTGGGTCTGCCGTAACCGCATTGCCTAAAGCCAATGCCTTCGGGTGAATGGTCAGGTTTTGTGCGAGCTGAGCCTGTGCTCCACATGAAAGTGTCGTTGCGACCATTGCCGCAAGAATCTGCCGCTGGTAGCTGTTATGTCCCATAAAATCTTTCCCTTCCCGTTAAATCGTCAGCGGCGCCAATCACTCTTTGAGGCCGGAGAAATTAATGGGCAGGGACACACCCAGGGAGAAGTCCGGAGCGTCCTCAGTCAGGCCGATACCAAGACTGGTGTTCACGATAGTGGTATCACTGACCCGGGTTCCCAGTGACATGCTCAGGAAACCTGTCATCTGGTCCTGCGCCATGGCCTGTTCGCCATTGGAGAAGGTCAGGATAGTTTCATCGCTATAGCTCAGCTGCGCTGAAATACTCAGGGATATGTCGTAGGAAAGTGAATAGGCGAATCCGGCAGAGCCCGAAATACCAAAACCTGGCTCAACCTCTTGCAGCAGGCGCGCACCGCGAACCTGCTGCAGGTCCTCCGCTGGCAGGTTGTAGGTTGCGCTCAAGGAGCCGAATACAACGACCGGATCAAGCACCTTTGACAGGCTCAACCCACCGCCAAGAGAGTAATACCCACTGCCGCTTGAAAGCTGTTCGGTGATATCTATTTCGTAGGGACTTACACCGGTCTTGGTGGTAAACGTCCCGAACAGGGTCGTCGACATCTTGCCCGGCACATAGGCAAACGGCTGCCAACGTCCGGTAAAGGAGATGTCACCAAAATCGTACAAATTCAGTTCGTCTTCAGTATCGTACTTAACGACCAGGGGAATCCTGGCGCCAACTGTGAGGTTATCCAGAAAGCCATAATCGTACGAGAATGAATTGGTAAAGTTATGGGTTGCCGAGGGCACCACATCAAGGTTGCGTACGGAGCCGTCGGTGATGGCAAGATCCAGTCTCTGATCTGCCGTATAGGAGTAATCAAACGAATAGTTGAGGGAGTGAGTGCCCTTTTTCTGAAGCGAATAGTTCTTTTCGGCCGCCTGAAAAACTTCCTCAAGCTGGCGCGACGAGTCTTTATCTCCCTCCTGTTTCGCGAGTGCGTCCCTCGCCTGATCTACATTTCCGTCCTGCGCCAGGGACATGCCCGGAAGCAAACCTGTCGCGGAAACAAGGATAAGACCTCGCACAAACCAACGATTCATCCTGACTCCCTTAATTTTTATTGGTTATGATCCTGAACCAGGCAAGCCGCCTGGAAATCGTTAATTGCGACGGTAGTGCAATTGTTTTCGGGTATTTTCGACACTGCCGTCGAGGTTGTTCTTCTGGCGCTCAAGCAAATTCTGAACGCGCCGGGCCGTGGCCTCGTGGAAGTCCGGTATGCGCTCCAGTGCCAGCAGCGTCATCGTCTGATCATCTATAAAACGCAGGTCTTCTTCTTTTAGTTCGAGGTTATCCAGGGGTTTATCACTGCTCGGGAAAACAATAAAAAGCACATTGTCATCCCACGTTTCTTCGAACTGGGCGAGCGTGAAAGACAGGTTTCCAACCGCAGGATCTGCAAGGTATACACGGCCGTCCCGTATGGTTCTGAGCACAACAAAGTGTTTAAAGCCTGCATGCTGGATAGGGACGATTGCGGGGTGGTCCAGGTCAATCAGGTCGTCGATTGTCGCGCGGAAACCACCCGATGGATAACCCAGTGCGGTGACAAGGCGCTTCATATCAAGCATGGAAAAAGCCCGGCGCGAAACGATGCGCTCACTTTCCCCATAATGCAGCAGACCTTCCATCACTTGACGCTCCGAGAGCGTGCGGCCGAGATAGAAATTCAGAACGGTTGTCAGCGCAGCGCTACCGCAGCTGTAGTCATACGCCTGACGCACAATATTGCGAAATTTCTGCTCCACCAGCGGCTCAATACGAAAATCGGTACTCAGCTTTGCAGGACTGGAATCGACTTGCTGTTCAATAACAACGGCCCCCCTTTCGTAGGGCTCTACCACAGTAGCTTCCTGCACCATGGCAAATGTAAGAACGGATCCAGCGAGCACCAGCAGCATGTCGGACGAAATCCCTGTTTTTATTAAATGCGACTTTATCGGGTTACATATTGTTACGGTAAGATACCGAAATAGCAGGGGGCTTAAAGATAACTGTGCCTCAAATCTGGCGGTGCAGCAGCGCGCTGCCCTTCGTATCTATGGAAGGCAGGTGAAAAGGGGCTTGGGGTGACGCAGGTGGTAAAAGTTCGGGAGAGCAGGCGCAAGGCATCTCGCGCCTGCCCGACTGTCAGATAGTAAAAATCATGTCCATAAGCAGGTAGCACAGCAGAGTCACCACCACGATGCCGGCAATGTTCAGCGCAAACCCTGCCCGGATCATATCGCGGATCTTCATGTGCCCACTGGAGAACACAATCGCATTGGGCGGTGTCGCAACCGGCATCATAAAGGCACAACTGGCAGCAATGGCAGCAGAGACCGTCAGGAGCAACGGCGAGCCGTCCTGCGACAGTGCAAGCGCCCCGAGTAATGGTAGAAAAGCTGCGGCTGTAGCCGTGTTGCTGGTCACCTCCGTGAGGAAAATAATCACCGTAACAACCAGCATGACCATGACGATCACAGGTAATGCGCTTGCAGCACCCATGCTCGAGGCAATCCAGTCTGCCAAACCGGAGCTACTGATAACACCCGCCATGGCCAAACCTCCACCGAAAAGCAAAAGAACATCCCAGGGAATGCCTTTGGCCGTTTCCCAATCAAGTACAAAACTCTGCTGGCGCACATTGACCGGAATGATGAACATGGCAATGGCCGCCGATACCGCGATCCCCGTATCCGTCAACCAGGGCGCGACGCTGGCCGACAGTAAGGGCCGGAAAATCCAGGCACTGGCTGTCAGTAAAAACACGACCGCAACCAGTTTCTCACCGCGGCTCATTTGGCCCATTGCCGTGAGCTCATCATTAATAGCCGAGCCGGCACCTTGCTGCGCCGTCAGACCAAAATCCGTGCGGGTCAGCCACCACCAGACGATACCCAGCATCACGATTGCAACTGGTACGCCGAGAAGCATCCACTGGGCAAATCCGACTGAAATTCCCTGAGTCTCGTTGAGATAAGCTGCCAGTAGCGCATTGGGAGGCGTCCCTATCAGCGTAGCAATACCCCCAATACTGGCGGAGTATGCGATGGACAATAGCAGTGCCGTAGCATAACGCTGTACGTTCTCCGGCTCGCCATTACCCATCATGCCAATAACCGACAAACCAATAGGCAGCATCATGATCGCAGTCGCGGTATTGCTGACCCACATGCTCAGAAACGCTGTCGCCAGCATGAAACCTGCAATCTGGCGCTTTGGCTCGTTGCCAACGGCCTTCAGCGTCATCAGGGCAATACGACGATGGAGATTCCAACGTTGCATCGCAAGACCCAGAGTGAAACCACCCAGGAACAGAAAGATAATTGGGTGCGCATAGGGAGAGGTTGCCTCAGAGATACTTCCGAGGCCAAGCCCCGGCACAAGCACAATAGGCAGCAGAGCGGTTGCGGGAATCGGGATAGCTTCGGTTGACCACCAGGTTGCCATCAGTAGCATCAGACCCATTGCCGACCAGGCCTCCACCGACATGGATTCTGGTGGCGGTAGAATTACCGTCATCAGAAGAAATCCGGCGCCGAGAACCAGGCCGATAAACCGACTTCTGGGGTAACCTCCCGCCTCTTCCTTCATCTGTTGTTCAGTCATGCAAACACTCCACTCCTCTTCGGAACATTCGGAGCCGAATAATGCCTGAACTCAATCGCCAGAGCGATATCCGGCAGGCAGAAACCGGCCAAAACCGGAACTCTTGCCAAGCTCAGAGCCAAGATCCCCCTCCGTCACCGCAAGCCGACCGTTGATCAATACGTGCTTTACACAGCCAGGCACCCGATTGACCATTCGGTCGAGGTCAAAATTTTCCATTTCTGCCCATTCGACGTCCTCCAGGTTCTGGTCGAGACCTTTTGGATCCAGCACGGTAATATCTGCGCGGTCACCCTCCCGGATACGACCTGCTTCTATTCCGAACCAGTCCGCCTGCTCGCCTGTCAGGCGATGCACCGCCCGTTCAAGAGACATCACGGGCTCGCCCTCTTCCACGCTTTCGAGAACCAGCTTGAGAAACCTTAAAGGCAGGTTGTAAAACGCCATATTACGGATGTGTGCCCCTGCATCCGAAAACGTGATCAGAGCATCAGGCTGGGCAACCATTTTACTTAGCCGATCCTTACGATGATTCCCTACTACGGTATACCAGCGCAGTGCACGCCCGTGGGTCACAACCATATCGAGGAAGAAATCCACCACGTGGATACCGCGCTCCAACGCCAACTCAGCGAAATTCTGGCCAACCACACTATGGTCCGGGCAATCGAGAATAACGGCATCACCAAAATCCCGCTGCCAGACTCGCGGCGAGAGTTTTTCCCGATAGAACTTACGGAATTTTCGGCGATACGCTTCGTCTTTGAGCAGTTCATTTCGTTCAAGTTGGTCTCGAAGATCCAGCGCCATCTCGCCAGCACCGAACTCCTCAAACAACACTATGTCCATGCCATCGGCATAGACCTTGAAAGGGGTAGGTAAAAGCTGCCAACGAAAATTTCCACCAAAGCTGTTTGCGATCCGGCTCACCAGGCTGGCCATGGGTCTGACCGTTGGGTTGCCCTTAAGATCAATCATCGCAATGAGGGTTGTTTTCAGCGGTTTGCGCAACCAGCCCAGGGTTTCCCGAAGATACTGTGTCACCTGTAAGGGGTTAGCGGCATTAGGCGCACCCTGATGCACACGGTCATACCGGCGCAGCAGACGATTAAGCCGGCTGACTTCGTTCCAGCGGGCATAGGTGCTGGGCAAGCTCTTGGACCATTCCCTGTCACCATCTACCTTGTCCCATTTCAGGCACATGGTCGATAAGCCCAGAAAACCTTCCTGCAACGCCTCTTCCAGCAGGTCTTCCATCCGCTGCTGTTCCTGTGGGCTCGGTTTTACTTCCCTATCTGTTGCCCGGTGCAACCCCATCACTGCTGTTCGAAGGTCGCTGTGACCGAGAAAACTGATTACATTGGGCCCCAGAGGGTGATTCCGGATAAAATCGACCCATTGCTTTGGCGTGCTCCAGCTCTTGTGCGCCTGCAGAATCGGCAACACTTTTTCCCGCGGCACTGTTTCGACCCGGGTAAAAATGTCTGAGGCATCTTCCGCCGCCGAACACACCATACTGAGAGAGCAGCTGCCTATCAGCACCGTTGTTACACCATGCCGCACCGACTCCGAAAGCGCAGGAGAAACCAGTAATTCGGCATCATAGTGTGTGTGGGTATCCAGGAATCCCGGCGTTACCCAACAGCCACTTGCATCAATAACCCTGCTCGCCAGGGCAGGGTCCGGCTCCTCTTCAAATACCCGAGCCACCCTGCCATCAAGAACCGCAACATGAGCAATACGCGAGGCGGCACCCGTACCATCGAAATAACGCCCTCCGATAATCAGCGTGTCATACTGGCTCACAGTGTTTGACTCCTTTTTTATTTTTATTGATTTTTAATTCTGAAAATCAGTCTAACCTTCTGCACATGCAACGCAAACGGTGGTGTAAGGCAGTACCTGAAGCCGTCGAGGATCAATAGTTTCACCACAGACTTCACACTCGTCACCCACGCCATGCTCAATTCGTTCGAGTGCTGTTTTTATCTGACTCAGTTCGGCCCGGGTCTCTTCTTCAAGCGAATCAACGACTTCATCGTTCTGTGTCTGCTGAGCACGTTCCTCGGAATCCTTGTCCAAAGCGCCTTCTTTGCGCTGCTGATGGGCTTCATAGCGTTCCAGCCGAGCAGTAAGATCGGCTCTCAGGGTTTCAAGCTCTGCTTTGCGATTACTCATTTCACATCTCCTGGTGTTTCAGACCTGTCGCGGACTCCATATAGACAACATTAGCGCCTAAGCCCTTCGCGAGATTGATGTTCGTCACAATTATGGCAATGTACTCAGGAGAGAATAGTACTTTACCCGCAATCAGAACAAAGGAGCTGCAAATGCTGGGTCTGAACAAGCTGGGAAAAACCGCTAATCGGTTAGTCAGTACATTTGAAACAAAGGTGCGCGACGGGCAGCAATACCTCGAAAAGTTGGTTGGAGATACCGGCGTTATGGATCACGCGAAAATCTCTACCATGTCAGAAATGTCAGATGCCTATCGCACCATGGCAAAAGACCTTCTGCTGAACCCGTGGCGCTTTGTAGGAGCAGAGCTGGACCTGGCCCGTAAACACGCGGATCTAGGCTCTTACACTTTCTCCCGGCTGACCGGGGTTGAGAAAGACCCGGTTGCACCACCAGATATCGATGACCGGCGTTTTAACGCGGAAGAATGGCACAAACACCTGCCGTTCGATGTATTGCACCAGGCCTACCTGATTAACTCCCGCGCTTTTCTGGATTGGGTAGAGAACATGCAAGGCGTTCCGCCTGCAGGCAAGGAACAGATGCTTTTCTACGCTCGCCAACTCACGAGCGCGCTGGCACCCTCCAACTTCCTGGCATCAAACCCAGAAGCTCTGAAAATAACCTGGGAGCGCAAGGGTATGAATCTGGTTGATGGCGGGCGACAGTTCATCGATGATTTCCGCCAGAACCCGAAACTTTTCAACGTCGGCATGACCGATCGATCTGCATTCGAGGTTGGCGAAAATCTGGCAACCACGCCTGGCAAAGTAGTCTTCCAGAACGATTTGATACAGCTCATCCAGTATACGCCGACCACGGAAACCGTCAGCAAGCGACCCTTACTTATCGTGCCGCCCTGGATCAACAAGTATTACATTCTTGACCTGACCACCAAGAAATCCTTTGTTCAATGGCTTGTGGATCAGGGGCAGACAGTCTTCATCATATCCTGGCGCAATCCCGGGCCTGAGTTTAGAGACAAAGGCTGGGACGACTACATGCTGGAAGGCCCGCGGGCAGCCATGGATGCTGTCACAGCCGCTACCGGCGAAGAAAGGATGAACCTCCTGGGATACTGCATCGGGGGCACTCTTTTGGGCTCCACCCTGGCCTGGTTGAAGAAGAAAGGGAAAGACCCTGTTGTCAGTGCTACTTACCTGACCAGCCTGCTGGACTTCTCCGATCCGGGTGGCATTGGCGTGTTTATCAACGAGCACTCAATCCGTGGCATAGAACGGATGCTGGACAAAAAGGGCTACCTCGACGGCCGTGCCATGGCCTTTACCTTCAACCTGTTACGGGAAAACGAGCTGTTCTGGTCGTTCTGGACAAACAGCTATCTCAAGGGAAAGAAACCTGCAGCGTTTGACCTGTTGTACTGGAATACCGATGGCACCAATCTGCCCGCAAAAATGCACAGTTTTTACCTGCGGGAGATGTATCTCAATAACCGCCTGGTAGAGCCCGACTCTCTCAGCTTTGCTGGCGAAAGCATTAACCTCGCGGAGATAGAAGTCCCGTCGTTCTTTCTTTCAGCGCGTCAGGATCATATTGCCAAGTGGAAGTCCACCTACAAGGGTGCACTGGTTCATGGAGGGGATGTGCATTTCGTACTGTCTGGCTCCGGGCATATTGCAGGCGTCATAAACCCTCCGTACAAAGAAAAATACGGCTACTGGACAAATGACTCCATGACGCCGGATGCCGATGAGTGGCTCGAAAATGCGGATGAGCACGCTGGATCCTGGTGGCCACACTGGCTGGAGTGGATTCAGCAACACGCAGGTGAACAGGTTGCCGCCAGAATACCCGGGGACGGCAAGCTTGCCGTGCTGGAGGACGCCCCGGGGAGCTATGTTCGGGTAACGGCGGCAGAAGCCGCCAAATAAGCTTCAGACGAAAACAAATGCTGTCCGGCACCAACGGCTTAATCTCAGGCCGTTCGCCGGACAGTAATTATCAGCCAGACAGCAGTTCAATCGGGTAACGAATCGTCGTCTGGTCGACCCCTGGCCGGGCACCAAAGTCTACAAGCCGCAGACGATTACAGATCTTGTTCTCCAGGCCAGGCTCACCCAACGTTGACTCAACCACAGAACACTGCGACACGGCACCACTGGATTCGATTACCAGCTCAGGCGTAATACTGCCCTGAAGCGATGGCTTGCGACGAAGCTCCCGGTTGTAAATGCTGTAGATAGCCGATTTATTGGCATCCATTGTACGTCGCAACTCTTCTTTGCTGCGTGTTCGGGAAGCGGTTTCCTGCTTCTCGCGGCGGACGGCCTCTTTGACCTCGGCAACACGCTCAGTTTCTGCAACTTCCGTTCTTTCGCGCTCTTCCAGAACGACCTGACGGCTCTCACGCTCAAGTGTTGCGTCACTCACACCAGCACTGCGCTCATTTGTGGTGGCGCGGGCTGCCAGCGTGTCCGCTGTTGATTTCCGGGTAATGGATTTAGCTGTGCGCGTAACCGGCGCGTCAAGCTTCACCGAACTGGCCAACTCGCTAAGCTTGGACAGTTCATTGCCCATCGCAAGAATTCCCGTGCTCTTGGCTTTTTCACGAGCCTGGGCGACGGCTTCGGGTTTGGGCTTTTCCTTCACCTCGGGTTTCGGTGGCTCAGGTTTCGGCTTTGGTGCGGGCTTCGGCTCTGGTTCCGGTTCAGGCTTGGGCTGTTCAACCGGTTTCTCTTCGGGTTTTTTCTCAGGCTCTGGTTCTGGCTCGGGCACAACCGGTTTAGGCGGTTCTTTTTTTTCAATAACCAGCTTGGCCAGCTGCGGAGGCAAAGCCTCGCGCTCCTGCCGGTCCCTCTCCGGCAAATCGATCCAAGTGATGTAACCTGCAAAGATCACGAACAGCGGCGCGACAACCAGCGCCACGGATAGCAAGCGCCTGCGCTCGCCCCGCTCGTGACTCCAGGGTAATCCGTACCGGTAATCCGTCATGCTCCGGCCCCCTCTTTTGCACGCTGGTTCACCGCCAGAGATATACTTGCGTATCCAGCGTCCACACAGGTAGACATAATTTTCTTGAGCAAATCGTAGGGAAGTTCACGGTCTGCCAGAATGGTAATCGCCCGCCCTGCCTCGGGCTCTGGCTGGCCTGAACGGCTGGCTTGATAGTCCAGTTCCTGTTTCAAACCTGGCTCAACCTGACCATCCAGTGCTTGCAATACATCGCGTTTGATGACCACGCGCCCGTTTACCAGAATATCCTGGTCGGTTACGGTCAGCGCGAGCACATCGCCGGGCGGCTGCACCGCTGACGAGTCTGGTAACTTGATGGAGCTGTTCTGGTTGAGCACCTGCACGTCAGATGAAGAATTTACCATCAGGAAGAACACAAGAATCGTAAAGATGTCCATCAGTGACACCAGGTTCATCTTGCTCTGATTCTTGTTTCGTCTGTGGTGGCGCTTCAGGCGGCGGGCTTTTGCAGATTCTTTCATGACTGCCCCCCTTCTTTCAGCGCCTCTCCAGCCTCTACTGTCGGCGCATCGCCCAGTGAGATTTCAGGGAACAGTTCCGCCTCAACCAGGTTACCGGCGACTACCGCATCATAGGAGCGAACCGTATCCATTACGGAAACCAGCGCCTGATATGACGTTTCCTGCGAGGGCATGATAATAATATCTTTCTTATCAGGAACTCGGCTTTTTATCTCTTTCATAACGTCTTTGAGCGCAACGAAGTCATACTCGCCATCGTTCTGGGCAATGGCCTTGATGACCCCACCCTGGTTATCAGCGACCACCAGTCGGTCCGAATGGATAACCACCTGTATCTGCAGTTCTTCAGCCTGATCCGGGGTAAGGCTTTCACCCGTTGGGAAGTTGAGCTCCAGAACGCTGGTGTGAGCAAACACCATATTCAAAAGCAGCACCGGCACCAGCACAATCATAAGGTTCATGAAGGGCGTGATATCGAGATCCGGCTCACTCTGTAATCGACGATGCTTCCGTCTCATAGCCTGAAATCCTTCAACTGATTATCAGGCCGGAGTACGGGCGGTAGCGCCTGCGAGAGCGCCGGACGGCGCTGCAGACGAAGCACTGGGTGATGTAGCCTGCCCTGCTGATGCAGAACCAGGACGCGTGCCAGAACCATCGCTGAGCAGGTTGAGCACTTTAATGCCCGCCATTTCAAAGCTGTCGACAATTTCATTGGTTTTGGTTTGCAGGACAGAATGAATCAACAGCATAGGAATAGCCGACATAAGACCGAATGCAGTGGTGTTCATGGCCACTGAAATACTCTGGGAGAGCAGGCTGGCCTTTTGCGCAGGGTCTGCAGCTGCAACAGCGGTGAATGCTGCAATCAGGCCGATGATCGTACCCAGAAGACCCAAAAGTGTTGCAATGTTCGCTAGTGTTGCGAGGTACTGGGTCCGCTTTTCAATGCGAGGCATAACATCAAGCAGACCCTCTTCCATGGCGTACTCGATGTCTTCACGTCCCTGTCGGCGAGCCAGTCGCTGCAAGCCAAAACCGATCATTGTTGACATGGCAGTGCCAGATTCCTGGGCGTAATTGAGTGCACCTTTGAAATCTCGCTTTGCAATCATCTGATGAAGGCGATTGAAGTCTCTGCGATTCGTGATCTTCTGGGCAGACAAGTATACATATCGCTCAATGGCTACAATGAGTCCGATAATCAGCACAACGGCAATCGGAAACATAAAAAAGCCACCTTCCTGAAAGAAGCGAACGGCGGTATCGATCATTTTCTAGGCACTCCATGGTCCGGTTTTTGAGTCAGTCTAAGCGCTGCTCTACCCCAAAGGGGTTAAGTTTGCGGAAGTCTTTGTTGCGGTTTGTTGTAGTTTGCACTCGGGCACAGAAACACTGTGACATACGTCTCACTAATTACCCTGTTTCACTTCAACCGGTTCGCTACTGAACGCCTCATGGTAGCGGACAAGTCTTTGAAATTCGTAGCGCTCCAGAGGTGAGAAAGCTTGTTCAACCATCAATTGCTCGTCTGGCGCCCGGAGTTCATCAACCTCCGGTGGTTGCCAGGGCACTATGTACATCACCGTAGGTACCTCCTGGTCGCCCCGAATGCGGGTGCCCTCGATGGTAACTATCCCTGTCTCCTGGGCTTGAGCTGCCGGCAGAGCAACCCATGAAGCAAGAGCCAGCAGAACTGACTTACCCAGTTGTCTCATGATCGGCTCCTTACATCAGATTCTGTTTTTTGCATCGAATATCCAATCGTCCAGCCTCGGATCGGGCTCGACGGCAAGCGCTTTGTACTGTTCATAAAGCAATAGCGCCTGCTCTGGTTCTCCGAGGTAAATATCCAGTAAAAACGCAAGGTTCAGAAGCGCAGGCAAATATTCCGGATTCGCCGCGAGGGCCTCACTGTACCGCTGCCTGGCGGTTGGGAAGTTACCGGCGTTACGCGCAATAACGCCGAGATGATTGAGCGCAACCGGGTGCGCCGGATCAAGGGCAAGCACCTCATTGAATCGCAACTGGGCCAGCTCGATATCACCCTCTTGAAACGCAAGCACGCCCAGGTTCACCAGCGGGCCGGTGCGTTGCGGATGTTGCGCCGCAATCTGCTCAAAACGGTTCCTGGCATCTTCGGTATCGCCGTTTTCCATTAATACGACGGCTTCGGAAAAGGCTTGCTTCAGAAGTGCTTCCGATTCCTCTGTGGCGTCTGCCATATTATCCGGTGTGTTTGATCGTTCCGGCCCCAGCGCGCAGCCAGACAGTACCAAAAGGCTCAGAACCATCGCATTCAGCTTTTTATCCCAGATCATGAACCGCTCCGGCTGTGACTTCGGGTTTGTTGTAGCGGCCGGGCAGCAAACGACGCAACGACTCATAGCTGCGCTTTACCCACTCATCGAAGATACCTTCACGGGCACGTCGGATATTCTGTTCATGAATATCAATGGCACTGTCTTCGAAGGGATAAGCCTGTTCTTCAAGCAGCAACTCGTATTGGGAAAGCTCCAACTGACTCAGGCCCTCCGGCCGCTCGGAATCCATAAGATCGGCACCGAGACGGCTATAGATATGGGCGATCTGATAGCCTGCTTCCGTTGAAAATGACGATAGCCCGTAACTTGCCGTGGTTTGATAGGCCTGCACAGCATCTTCCAGCGCATCTGTTTTAGCCACCATGCTCTCGTTCAGGGGTAGTGTCAGTCGGATACTGTCATAGTAAGACAGCGCTTCCCGGGCGAAGGTGGCGGAGGCTGATGCTGCCAAGTAGCGCATGCGATCATCTGCAGCTTCAGGGTTCTCATCAACTTTTTCCATCTGCCTGCTTAGCCAGAAATTACGGCGCTCAATATCGCCACGAGACTCGTAAAGCTCCGCCAGCCGGTTAGCAGCTTCCATATATTCAGGTGCCGGATCCGGGTAGTTATTGGCATATTCGCGCCAGGTATCGATTGCCTTGCCGTCGTTTCCGGCCTGATCATAGAGCTCGGCTGCAATCTGCAGATTCTCGCGCCGCTCTTCTGGCGTGGTCGCCATGGCAACCATGCGATTGAGCTCGTCGCCGGCTTTTTCCCACTGCCCGGTTTCCCGATAGGCGAACGCCAGCTTTGCCGGAACCGTATCAACCAGCTCGTGTTCAGGGAAACGTGAACGGAAGCCCGTGAGTACCTGTATGGCCTCATCCCAGCGCGCTGCGCTCACTAACAGAGATGCTGCGTCATATTGGGCATTGGCATTCAACACAGATGCTGGCGCTACCGCCCCCACCCGCAAATACTCACTGACAGCTGCGTCAATATTGCCCGCCTCTGCCAGTTGCTCTGCCTGGCGGAATACAGACGCCGCCATGTTTTCCTGTATCCCCGGCCGCCGCTCATCCTCAACGGACATCATGGCCAGAGCGTCTCGGTAGGATTGTTCGGCCTCACCATAACGCGCAAGCTCAAACTGGCTGTGTCCTGCCATCAGCAGCGCCTCTGCAACCAGAGCCGGGTCTGCAGCCGGCTGCCAGGTTGCCAGCCGAGCGGCCATAGGAATGACCTCCTCCAGGTTCTGCTGATCAAATTCCCGCTGCAGGGCTATGTAATACACTCCCGGAGCGCGGGGGTCCTGCGGGAAGGCGTTCACGAATCTCAGGCGATTGAGTTGTTGGATTTCCTGTAGGGCGAAGAGATCAGCGCTGGTTTCATTCAGCCAGGTTTGCGAGTACTCACGAAATGCCAGAACCGAGGCATAGCCAGCCTCTGCGGCCCGCTCCGATACTTTGCCGGCAGCCGGATAATCATAGGCCACGCGTTCAAATGCCTGGATGGCATCCGGCCACTCCTGCAATTCGATGTAGGTTTCTGCCAACAGAAACAAGCGCTCAGGAGTGCGGGGATGATCCGGGAACGTAGCTGCAAATTCCGCATAATAAGAAGCAGCCTGGCGATAGTGTTCATCCGCTCCAGGCCCGGGTTTCCTGGTGATGCCAGGTTCACCATTCCCGCTCTTCGGGATGCTTTGCTGTTCCTTTCTGGCTTCGCCTGCCAGCAAATAATGGCGATCTGCCAGTTCCGGCAGCAGGATTTCAAGCTGGGTTTCGATGTAGGCCAGAGTCTCGGGTTCAGCCTGCGGCCAGTAAGCACTATAGATCCCGTAACGCTCGATAAACTTAGCCTTGCGATCAGGAATGACTTTCTGAAAGCCTGCCAGCTCAAGAGTATCGATTATCCGCATGTGATAGCGCGGGGCCCAGGGGCTGTCCGGATGCTCGTCAATGTATGCCTCAAATACCTCAACGGCGTCGCTGTAGCGCTCACGCTCGATCAGCAGCTTGCTATAGCGGTCGTAAACGAGGACTTCATAGGGTCGGCTACCCGTCTCCCGAAACAGAGTTTGCAAAGTCTCTGCGCCGTCAAGATAAGACAGTGAGAGGCCGACAACCCGGAACAAGTCTTCCGTGAGCGTCTTATACCGCTGGTCGGACGCTTCTGCATCCTGTGCACCCGGCATAATCAAATCCAGCACTTCGACGTAGCTGAGTAGTGCCTGCTGGTAATTACCTTGCTTGAACTGGCTCCAACCCTTCATGTAATAGGCATTCATCAAAAAGGTCGGATCGGCGCTTTCTTTGCTGCTGGCGCGTTCACCACCGGCGGAAGCAACCTCATCAAAAGCCTGCTCTGCCTCAGCATATCGCCCATTGATAAAGAGAATATCAGCACGCCGGAACTGAGCTTCGAGCCAGTAATCCGAATCCGGATACTGTGTTACCAGGGTATCCAGAGCAACCAGCTGTTCGCCGGTCATGCCGCGCAACTCCCAGGCTCTGGATAGCTGATAGTAAATCTGGTCGTTGCCCTCACGCTCAGGATATTCCGCCAACAGGTTGGTGTAGGCCGCAATCGCTCCGGACAGATCATCTTCTGCGGTGTCTGTCATGATGCGCTCGGCCCGCGCGAACTCGAGGTCGGCGAGACGGTGCCGGATGGTGACCTGCTTGACGGGGTCATCCACCAGCGGAAGTAAATCCCGGTAACTGCGCATCACTGATTCAAGGGAAACGGCCTCCTGCAGACTTTCATCAGGTTTGCCCTCCACCGCAACATGATTTGCCTCACTCTTCGTGCCTGCCGTACCTATAGACGCCAGAGTTCCGGGCCGCGCTGCTGGCATTTCGTCGTCACCCTGCCCCCACCCAAGTACCTGGCATCCTGTAGCCAGCAGCGCACAAAACACAGGCACCAGCATTTTTGCCGGAGCCAAAGCTGAGCGCTGGACGTGTCGCAGAGTTTGGAGAGGCATTTTAATCATTAGCAGCCTCCGCACTCTGGCCTTCCCGAAACAGATGATCCGCCAGCCGCGCCTGGGCATGTCGGGATGCAACCAGGTAGCGACGTAGCTCACTGCTCTGTTGCTCAAGCGCTTCATCCAACCGACTCATCAGAATGCCCCGCGCCTGCTGCAATGCACCTTGCACCTGGGCTTTCAGTTCCTGAAGTTCGGTAGCTTTGCGGATCAGCCGGCGGGCAAGTTCGTCATGCTCCGCGTCCCCTGAAATCAGAGCTTCGATAGCAGCTCTTTGATTCCGAAACTGTTCCATTTCCCGGTTCAGCTCGCGCAACTGTTTCTGGGCTTCCCAACGATTGACGCCGTAATCGTTCGCCACTGTCCAGTCGAAATAGGCTTGCATCCGCTCATAGCTCGCTCGCTGTCTGGCCGTGTTCTGATCAACCGGAAGTTGCGCGAGCGTCGCCGCAACTTTAGTCAGCCGCGCCTTCAAGTCTTCCTGTTCCGTTGTCATGAAAAATTCAGCGTCTTCTCTGGCAAGTGCGGATTCAATATCCGTACGGAATGAATTCTGTGCATCCACCCAATCGTCTGCTTGCTGTCGCTCAAGCTCATAGCGTGCTTCACGGCTTCGGCGTTCGCGCTGTATCTTTCGTGTCTCGAGCATGGCTTCAAAGGTGCTGAGCTGCTCCTCCCGCTGAGCCAGCAAAGCCTGCATCCGGTAGAGTTCGTTGAGTTCCCCCAAAGCCTGCTGGAAGGCTTCTGTTGCGAGCACCTCCGAAAGCCCGAAATCAGCAGGCGTTACCCGGGGGCGCCCATAGGCATCGGTAATAATGTCATCGCTGTCGCGGAGAAAACTCAACCGCGCCATCAGATTCTCTTCGGTCAGTGCCCGCCGGGCTATTATCAGCTCCTCTCCCCGGTTTTCGTAATGTTCAGCAGCCTGCGTAAACGCGTTCAGCGCCCTGCGCGGCTGATTCATCTGTTCCAGCACATAACCTCGGGCATAAGGAACCTGCTCTCTCCAGGCTAGAAACAGCGTGCGCTGCGACAGGGCATCAAGTGCATCGAGAGCCCGCTGCATCCGGCCCTGACCGGCGGCAGCGACCGCATAGTCAAACAGGGCTCTGTCGGAAAACACTCCATCCAGAGGCATAGCGCCCAAGAGTGCCAGGGCATCATCAAAGCGGGAGTCTCTAAGGTAGAGCCTGGCAAGCGACAACCGGCTTTTATCCAGTAACGCACGATGCTCGGCAACCAGGTCTTCCTTTGGATCCTCATCTTCCATATCGGCAATAAGGGTGTTCAGACTTTGCTGTGCTCCCGTGACATCTCCGGCGGCAATCTCACCCATGGCCAGGTTGTAGCCCAGGTAGTGCGCCCATAAGCCTGATTTCCCTAGCTGCTGTCGCAGGCTCTCGACCAGAGCATTATCACCGAAGGCGTCGGATTTCATGGCTAGCCGGGCTCTCAGATAAAGCCATTCCGGGTAAAGCCCTGAATCACTTTCTTCGAAAACATCTGCATCTACTCGCTGAAGGCTCTCAAAAGCTGGGCCCTGCTCTCCTTCGAGATAGAACACTTTTCCCAGATAAAACCAGGCCTGGCTTCGCACATCAGGCGTCAGGCTTACACGCGGTTTTTTACTATCAGTTTCATCGTTTTCCGCGGTATTCGTTTCTTCAAGCAGTCGGGTGAACAGGTCGCTAGCTTCACGGGTCATGCCATAAGAGAGCATAAGCCCGCCTTCGACTAGTTCCGGGTAGGCGCCATGGCCAACGATGCCGCCGCGCTCTCGCGCCACATCCAGCAATGTCAGCGCATCAAAGGCATCGCCCTGGTAATAGTTGTATAACACCCAACCATATACCGGATCGCCGGCCCTTTCCGGAGCGTCGTCAGCAGTTAGTGCCGGTGCGCCAAGCATGAACGCTGCGGCGGCTGCCAGGCGCACCGCCAAACCGGAATGAAATACCCTTGCGATCAATGCCACAGGTCGTGTCACTCCCACTCCACGATGGAAACCATGGGCTGATAATCTGAGGAACGATCCTGAATACGAATCTCCAGAGCAGCGGTGTCAGTGCCCTTTTCAAAAGCCAGGCTCGCTGCCTGCTTATAGGCACGATTATCCGGCCCGATACCCTCCACAAACGCGGTTACCTCATGGGTACCGGTTTTCAGATTGCCGATAAACAAGCGCTGCATGCCGCCACGCTCAAGGGCTGACACCTGGCGATCTGTGTAAAGATGGGATGCCACAATATCGCCGTTCACCTTCAGCTTCACTGCGTCCAGTTTGAGAAACTCACCCGCATCAACACTGAGGAATACTGCAAATTGGGTGCTGGCCGGGAATAGAAGGTCTTCTTCCAGAATGAAAAGATCCCGATTAAGGCCGATGACTTTCTTTTTCAGGTCCTCTACGCGTTCCGCAACGGCCTGGCTGTCCTCAGCCGTGCCTGACTCTGCGTGCACCGCTGCACTCATGAACAGCATCATTGCTACGCATGCACCAGCCAACAGGGTTTTGAAAAAATCCGTCATAATCATGTTTCCTGCAAACTCAGTATTCGAGAATCAGCGATGCTCTGGTAACCAGCGCATCGAATGAGTAGAGAGGCTCTTCGCCCGGTAGATAGCTACCGCTCGCTGTGACATCCCGGAAGTTGTCATAGTCAAAGTTCAGCCAGTCCAGCAACAAACTGACCTGCACACGTTTGATGCCGGGCAACGAAGGCTGCTTCCATTCGTAGACGGCGCCGGTTGCCAGAGTTGTGCCCGAAAGGGAACTTAACTCTTTATCCCTTGCCAGGTGAGTCTGCGAGTTTTCATAAGCGTAAAGATCGCTGTAGAAGTCGGCCTCACCCTGGCGGTAATAGCGAATCGAGCCCTCGAGCGACCAACGCTCATTCAACGCATGCACATACCCCAGTTCTAAGGTGTGGGCGCTAATCCCCCAGGTGTCACTGAAATACCGGTATTCGCCATGAACCGATGCCCGATAAGGTAGATAGTAAATCGCCCGGGCAGCCACCGAGGTGCTGGTTCTGGTTTCCGGATAACGCTCTGGTTGATAGAGAAACGAGGTGGCGTCATTAGGGTCCAGGTAGCGGTTCTGACGGTATGGGTTCTGCAGGAAACCTTCGTCTGTCACCACCTCCAGGTCCAGGCCAACCAACATGTTTCGGGTGAGTACCTGGCTAAAGCCCAGCTGGTAATTTCTACGATCGGCATCTTCGTTAAAGTTGGAGTTGCCAATCTGGCCGACCTCATCCCAACCGCTCGCATAACCAAGAGTAACGGTCGACATGCCACCGAAGAATTCCTGGCTAACCGTAAAGTAGGCAGTATTTGCTTCGTAATCGTTCTCTGAGCTGTTGGTAAAGCCCAGACTCATGATCGCGCGATCGTAGAGATAATCGACACCGAGGGTGTATTCGGTCCGCTCTTCTGTATAGGCACTGGCCGTTGCAAGTACGTCGACAGAAGCCGCCGACACCGTATCCACATAGTATTGCCCGGTCACGGATACCTGAGGCCCGGCACTCTTGCGCACCAGCACTGAGGGCCCATCAATCACCATACCGCCGCCGTCGTAGCGATGGTAAAGCACATCCACGTTATCGACCGGTAAGGTAGCGGCCTGCGTAAACGAACAGAAAACCGCCAGGGTAAGAAAAAACCAGGCCGCACGCGCCGGGCGTGAGCGATCAGTTACAACCACAACCACCTCCGGCTCCACCTTCTGCTCCACGGGCGGACTCCCGTGCTTGGTAAACATGGTGCATGTAGGAATCTGCCTTACCATGGCGGCTCAGGTTCATCACCGGATCAGCCAGCCGATCTCGCTCATAAGGCTTCACCCAGGGCTTTACAGAACTGCAGCCGGAGGTTGCTGACACTAACAACACCAACAGCAACGGGATGATGATGGTTGATTTGCTCATAACGCCTACCTGCCCCGGAATCACTCTCGCACCAGTTCCCTGATCTGGGTTTCATACTCGTCTTCGTAACCGGGCTTATAACCGTAATGAATGTAGCGGGCCTTGCCGTCGCGATCGATCATCACGGTTGTCGGCATGGCGGGCACTTCGTAAAGCTCGCTTACAGAGCTTTCCGGGTCGTAAAGGATCGGATAGTTCACTGGTACTTTATCCAGAAAACGCAACGCCTCGTCGCGGTTCTCGTCGACATTAACCGCAAGAATCGTGAAACCCAGATCCTGATAGCGACTGTAGATATCGTCCATCAAAGGCATTTCCTGCCGGCATGGCCCACACCAGGACGCCCAGAAGTTCAGCATCACCACCTCACCACGGTGATCTTCAAGCCGAATATTGTCTCCGGAGCGACTTTCCAGCGTGAAATCCGGGGCCGGGACGTTTATAGCGTCCCCCTGGGCCGTGAATGCTGCGCCCGAAAGGGCGAGTGCCAATGCAATGGCTGTAACCGGGTTGTTCATTTCAAAGGCTCCTGTACTCAGAAAAAGACCGACAATCCGGAACTGATTTCGGTATTTATAGACGTCTTCTCGGGACCCACTACATCAATGCGATAGTAGTGCTGGCGCACACCCAGATGAATCGCAACACTGTCTGTCAGCAGAATCTGATAGCCGGCGCCGACATTCACGGTGAAACGGGTATCGCCGGCAAAATCAGTGGCGCCCGCTCCGGCAATCAGATAAAAGTTGGTGTTGAAGGCATAGTTTTCGGTAAGAAATGCCTCACCAGGCAAGACGTTATAACCGAGATTGATGTTGTAATAGCTGTAGTCGCGCTCACTGTCAGTCAGTACCTGCACGTTGCCAGCCAGATTCTCAAAGCTGGTTTCACCGCCCTCCGCAAAACCGATTCCGGCTTCGAAAAAGAACGACTCACTCAAGTGATAGGTGAGCTTGCCACCGTAAACCATTGATGATTCGAAATCTTCGATATTGAGCACCCCTACAAAGGCTCCTACCTCGAAGTTCTCCGTATCAATCAGCGCTTCGTCTACCGGCACCGGTTTTACATCCGGTTCGATCAAAGGCCGGTCATCACGCTCTGTCTCATCAGCCGCAAAGGTCTGAGGCGTAAACGTCATGATTTGTGCCAGGCAAAACCCGGTCAGAAAAAGATACTTAGTCCGATTTTCCATTCTGTCGCTTCTTCGTTGGTTGATCGGCTGGTAAAGACTTTGTAGTCCTTGAACTCGGCCCGGATAAAATAACGATCTGTGATGTAGACACGCAGGCCCAGGCCTGCATGGCCAATAGGGTTGTCACGTTCCTCAGGCTGAGCGAGCGTCGCTTTCGGATCCACCCATATATGGCCCACGCCAAGAGTGAAAAACGGTGAAACCCGCCAGTGAGGAAACGGTTGGTGCACAAGGTTGGCGTTCACCATGAGTATTTCCGAGGCGCTGCCCAGCACCTGTGAACCCCACAATTCTGCGGCCAGATTGGGTGTGAACCACCAGCCTCCATAACCAGAGGTTACCGAGGCCCCTTCAAACTCACCCATCATGATCCCGGTTTCCAGGCTCCGGGTACTGAATGACTCCAGATCCGGCACCTTGAGATCGACAAACTCACCTGTTGCGTCCCGGGTTTGCGCAATAGCCGCCACAGCCACCCAGCCTTCGCGACCTTTTTCATCCCGGACTTTCATCCAGCCAGTCTTGCGCTGTAGAAGCGTGAGCCATTCACCCTGTTCGCTGCTGTGAAAAACCGGATACCCCACCGCCGGGCCAGTTCGCCACTCAACGAAAGGCTCCACAACCTGAACCAAGGAAGCGGGTTCATCCTCACCCCACAACCAGCCGGCCCAGGCAGTTACAGGTAAACAGAGCGTCAGTATCAGAAAGGCAATGGGCATGGTTCTGGTATCAGTCCTGATCAGTCTTCCGGGGCGTCGAAGGGGTTGTTGTAGTACTGGGCGCCTATGTCGAGCCATTCGTATATGAGGCGGAGTTCGGCAGCGGACAGGAAATCCTCATGTGTTCCGCCGGGGGCAAATACAGCCCGGAATCGGGTACTGGCCAAAGCGCCATTCACAGACATGCTTTCTCTGACCGCAACCGGCGCAAAAATGGGCGTTGGCAGACCAGTTACTTCATCCAGTATCGGGTCTCCATTTTCATCTCTGAGGACATCCCCCGTATCAATCATTGTGTCCACCAGCACACCACCTGGAGTGAGCTCCTGCTCGTTATCCGGAAACAGCAGTTCTCGATAAGCCTTGAAATGCAATGGCTCGGCGTCTGAGGGACCATCTGTGAGATCCAGTTGTGCAGCCGCCACAGCATCGGCGCCTGCCGCATCACTGTTGGTATGGCAACCAGTGCAAGTGTAATCATCAATCACCTCTTCCTGACCGGCGACCATACCCAGAATTTCCCGATTCAGGCCCCAGAGCGGATGGATGTGCGATTCATAATTGATAACCGTGCGGCAATTGGCGGCCCAGTCGTTTTCGCACACACCGGAAATCGGCTTTGGAGTATCCAGTTCTTCGTATGCCAGAGAAAGATCCGCAACGCTGTTAGCAAAATCGACCCATTCATCTGCAAAGTACACTGGGTCAGGCGATGGCTCGCGGATACCGTTTACCCGGGAATAAACTTCGGCCATGGTCTCGCCTATATCAGCGAACAGTGTTGAATCTGTGTTAGGGAAAGGTGCACCCGTTGTGCTCGCGCCCGACCAGACAGGTGCCGGGCCGGCGCCCGGTCGGCCATGGGGGACAGGCGATCCGGCGTCGTGGCAGCCCTGACATTCCAGGGTTTCGCCGGGGCGAACCGACAGCCAGTTCTGGTGCCGGTCACTGGTTCGTCGGCCCTCGGCATCCAATACACTGACCGCAAAGGCAACGTTCGCGGGCACAGCTACTTTCACTGAGCCATCTGGCTCAATCGGGACGTAGCCCAGAATTTCCCGCATGAGCTGATTGCGACTGCGACCAAAGGCGCTGTTATCAAAGTCGTATACATTCTCATCGGGCATGGATACCGGTTTTTCCAGGCGTAAAAACCTTGCGGGGCGCTCTGCCGCCGTAGTTTGGACAGGGTCGGCAGTTGCTGCAATCCCATTCGGAGCCGTATCTACGCCATCCATGTCATATACACTTCGTATATGCAGAATACCGTAGCCTTCGTCGGCCAACTGTGCAGCATCATCAACAACCTGGGCATCGGAAATGAAGCCTTCCAACGGGCGCTCACGCATCAGCAAAGCCCCATCAAACTGCTCACCCTCTGAAGGCTCCACCACGGGCCGTTGAGTACCGCTTGCTACATCCAGTAGCCAAAGACCATAAACCGGGGGCGCGGGAACATAGTCAGCAGAAACCAGGCGTTCTTCTGTGCAGTTAACGATCCGGTTTGATGAGACCTCTGTGAGCCTGCAGGGCGTCCAACTTACGAGGTATCGACCAGTGCTATCCATCAATGGTGATATAGACCCGTAGCGGCCCTGCAATGAAAGCTCACCGTCAAGCGAAATACCTGAAATCAGAGGGCGCTGCCCCGAACCGGCGCTGCCATCAATGCGCAACCCTGCTTCAACATAGTTTTCAATATCCACCAATGCTGGAGCCGACGCATAGTCGTCGCTTTCAAACGGGCGCAGTTGCACCAACAAATCGCCAGACTCGGTCTTCCGGGACTTCAGGTACTGAACGTTGTTCGCCCCCTCCACGGAATCATGAGAATTGCGTCCATATAAATAAGTAAGCCCGGTTCCGTCGGGATTCACCTTATAGAGATTGACGCCATTGTTACGGGTCTGACCCGCGTTGTCCCAACGGCTGAATACAATACTGCCATCGTCAGTAACCAGTGGATCAAGGTCGTGACTCTGGTTGAACGTTATCTGCTGAATATTTTCGCCGTCGTCATCCATGGTGTGAAGCACGAATGCAGGCGCATCCCGGTTCTCGTCAAGGCCGGCAAACTGGCCCTTGCCCTCATCCAGCAATACCGCTTTGGAGATACGTTGCCGGGTGGATGAAAACACAATGCGGCCATCGGGCAGATAGGCGGGCGCCACATCCTGACCGGCTTTGGCCGTTACGTCTGAAACGATAATTCTGCGTAACAGATCAGTTGTACGATCATATTCCCAAATGTTCCAGGTGGGCTGATCTTCCTCATCGGCGCCTTCGATTTCAGGTGCCCGCATGGCAAACAGAACGCGTTCACCATCATGGGAAACGTGCAGGTCTTTTACGTCGTAACGAAGGCGGCCAGAGTCGTCGAGAAACCCTGCGCCGGAAAAAGCTCTGGAGGAGATATCAACAGCGTCAGCATCTATCGCCGCACTGGACTTCAGAAATAGACGCGCCCCCGGACGAAACCCCGAAGGATCTGCCAGGTTATCTTCAATCAGCGCTCCGCTGTTGTCGTCGAAAAGTAATGGCCGCTTCACATAGGCAACCGGATTCTCAACCACCACGGGATCCGCTTGCTGGCTGTCAGTGCTGGACAGACAGCCGGTAAGTGCCACTGCCATGCTGAGGCAGAGCAGTGACCTGATAATCTCGCTCGGTTTATGAGGCACGTGCCCTGGCTCCGCTAAAAAAACTACGTAATTGCCCTGCGGCGAATGAAATTCATGACATAAATTAAGTCTGTGCCGCACTATAGCTCTACGGGTTTTACGTAAGTAAATGTAACTACGTGGCGTACCCCACAAAAATCCATATTAATTGCAAGTATAAACTATTAACAATTGTCAAATTGGCCTATTGTGCCGAAGCCAAAAAACAAAGCCATCGAGGACAGCGACATGAAAGCCCCAGAAAGAATGCGCCCGAGCGCATTCAAGGCCTGCAGTATGTCACTCCTGATTCTGTTGACCGCAACCTACGCGGTTACTGCGAGCGCAGGAGCGCGGGAACAGGCCAAGCGGATTCACGACCGTATTGCAGGCGTGCCACCATCCGCCGAGGTTCTTGATGACATGGAAAGCTACATTACCGGGGGTAGTCCTATTGAAGCCGCCAGACTCGCAATGGATGATCCGGCCTTCTACGACGCAACTATCAAAAATTTCGCTGCGCCATGGACCAATGAGGCCATGACCCCGTTCGTGCCGCTTAATGATTACACAGCAACCGTAATCGGCCTGGTGCGGGATGGAGCAGATTTTCGCGAAGTCCTGTTTGGCGACGTGCTTTATGTGGGTGACTCAGCGCTCGGACTGCCCTCCTATTCACCCTCTAATAACACCCACTACGAAGAACTGGAAGAGAGCGGCGAGCCCCTGCAGGACGCCCTTCAGCGGGTAAACCAATCCACTTTTAACGGCCTTCCGCCCGACGCTACCGCCGGTGTTATCACCTCCCGGGCAGCAGCCCGAGCATTTTTCAGTGCCGGCACCAACCGGGCCATGTTCCGCTTTACCCTGATCAACCACATGTGCAGCGATCTGGAACAAGTTGCAGATACTTCTTTGCCCACGGACAGGATTCGTCAGGATGTTTCCCGAAGCCCTGGCGGCGACAGCCGGGTCTTCCTGAATAACTGCGTGGGCTGCCACACAGGCATGGATCCGATGACACAGGCTTTCGCCTACTACGATTACGAATACAACCAGGACAGCGACCCGGACGGGGCCCTTGGCAGGCTGGTTTATAACACGGTCAACGACATTGATCCTGAGACTCAATCGCGGGTGAAGGCCAAGTACCATATTAACTCTGCCACGTTTGAGGGGGGCTATGTGACACCTGATGAGCAGTGGGACAACTATTGGCGACAGGGAGCTAATCGTCGCCTGGGCTGGGATGACGCCTTGCCCGGCTCAGGAAATGGTGCAAAAAGTCTTGGCGAGGAATGGGCTCACTCAAAGGCTTTCGCTGAGTGCCAGGTGAAAAAGGTGTTCACAAACGTATGCCTGCGTCCGCCTTCGGACAGTATCGATCATAACCAGGTCTCAGCGATGGTAGCCAGCTTCGAGGCTAGCAATTTCGATCTGAAGCAGGTATTCGCCGAATCAGCCGTTTACTGTGCCGGGGAGTAAGAGCGCCATGACAACCAAAATCCGTAATCAGAGAAACGCTATGCGCTCTGTGGCAACGATCGCTACACTGGTAATAACAACATTCCTGCTCAGCGCATGCGGCGGTGAATCTACAGAGACATTACCAAATACCGCCTCCAGCTCAGACTCTATCAGCTACACCGGGCCCACCCCGGCAAGCGATGACGTGCAGAACTTCAAGCTCAGCGTCTGGGACAACCTAGTGCAAGACAACCGTTGTGGTTCGTGCCACGGCACCGGAGGGCAGTCACCCACATTCGTTGACAGTGAGAACATCAACACTGCCTACTCCCAGGCCAATTCCGTCGTGAGCCTGTCGAACCCCTCCCAATCTCTGATGGTGACCAAGGTTGCCGGCGGCCACAATTGCTGGACAAGCAGTGATGCAGTTTGTGCTGATATTCTTACGACCTACATATCGAACTGGGCCGGGGGAACATCAAACTCAGCCAAGACTATCGAGCTTAGTGCACCTGCCATCAAAGACCCGGGAAATACGGTTCCCTTCCCTACTGACCCAGAAGATTTTGAAACTTACGTCTACAAACCCTTACTCGAGAAATACTGCAGTGATTGCCATGGCGATAGCGGTCAAACGCCCTATATTGCCAGCAGCAATATCGAAACCGCCTACGAGCAGTCCAAGAGCCGGATTAACCTGGCCACTCCTGAAAACTCCAGGTTTGTCGTGCGACTCGCGTTTGACGCCCACAATTGTTGGTCAGCAGACTGTCAGAGCGATGCAGCGGAAATGGAATCAGCTATTCTGGCGCTTTCTGCAGAGCAGGAACTCGAGCCAGTAGACGCGGATCTGGTTACCAGTAAAGCACTGGTTCTGGACAACGATGGTCTGCTGGCAAATGCCGGCGGACGCTTTGAAGACAACATCATTGCCCTTTACGAATTCAAGGCTGGCGATGGCCAGACCGCGTTCGATACCAGTGGTGTATCCCCCGCCCTGAACCTGACGCTCAGCGGAAATGTGGACTGGGTCGGCGGATGGGGCGTAGATATGGGCCCGGCCGTGCAAACGGACCAGGGCGGCACTGTGCCAGCAGGTAAAGCTCAGGGCTCTACCGCAGACAGTCGCAAACTACACACCTTGCTGACCGGTACTGGCGAATACGCCATCGAGGCCTGGGTGGCCCCCGGCAATATCACGCAGGAAGACGCCAGAATCGTCACCTATTCCGGCTCTGCCAGCACTCGTAACATGACACTGAGCCAGTCTCTGCAGCGCTATGAAGTACTGCACCGCAGCAGTACAAGCGACGAGAACACTCCATTCGCAACGCAAGACGGCGACAAACTCCTGCAGGCCACCCTGCAACATGTTGTTGTGAACTATTCCCTCGGTACAGGCCGACAGATCTTCGTAAATGGTCAACAGTCCGGTGATATAGACCCGGATGACGCCGGCCTGCTCTCAGAGTGGGACAACAGTTTTGCACTGGTTCTGGGTAACGAAACCGATGGCAAATCAGCCTGGCAGGGGGCCATCCGTATGGTGGCCATCCACGACCGGGCCTTGACCCCGTCTCAGATTCAGGCCAACTTTGAAGTGGGCGTCGGCCAGAAGTTCTTCTTGCTATTCAGCGTGTCTGAACTTGTTGGACTTAACGACAGCTTTATTGTTTTCGAAGTCAGTCAGTTTGACAGTTTCAGCTATCGATTCACCAGCCCGTTCTTTATCAGCCTTGATGAAACGGTTGAGCCTTCCAACATTCCGCTCCAGGGGATGCGTCTCGGCATAAACGGCAAAGAGGCCACCGTAGGTCAAGCCTGGGCCAATCTGGATCTGGTTCTGGATAGCGAATTCTATGAGCCCGGAACGGGCCAGCCCTTATCAAGACTAGGCACCATTATCGCCCTGGAAAACGGGCCTGAAAGCGATGAATTTTTCCTGACATTTGATCGTTTGGGCTCTGAGGAATACTCACGTACAGAGCCTGTACTGCCACAGACGGCTTCACCGGCCGACCTGCCAGCTTCATCAAGCATTGGTTTGAAAACCTTCGACGAGATCAACGAATCTATGGCTCGCATGACCGGCGTCTCCAAAACTCAGGCCGCTGTTACCAGCACCTTCAACACGGTTAAACAACAGCTACCCACCATTGAGAATATTGATGGCTTCCTGTCCTCGCACCAGATGGCTGTCACTCAAATGGCCATTCAGTACTGCGATGCTCTTATATCGGACGGTCAAGCCAGAGCGGACTTTTTCCCCGGTTTTAATTTTTCTGCTCCTCCCGCAACAGCGTTTGAGCACGGTGGTAAGAGCCTTATAACAGACCGGCTGTTAGAGCGCTTCGTGGGTGTCAATCTATCTACCCAACCTACCGCACTGGAAGTTGAGACGGAAGTGGGCGACCTGATAGCCAAGCTGTCTGACTGTGGAGTAGACGGTTGCGCCGAAGACCGTACCGAAACAATTGTTAAAGCAAGCTGTGCCGCTGTGCTTGGCAGCGCCACAACCCTGGTTCAGTAGAGGACAACGCTCATGTTCATTCGTAAATCCCGTAAACGGCCTCTGGCCAATGGCGAGCCCCTCTTCCACAGCGACCACTCCCGGCCACGCTCCCGCAGGGAGTTCATTGCCCAGGGTATGATGGCAGGCACCGCAACGGTGTTCGGGGCCTCGGTGTTCAGCCTGTTCTCCAGCCCTGCACAGGCTGCAGTTGCGCTTTCCCCGGACCTGGAAAGCCTTAAAAGTGGCTGTGGCATCGCAGTCCAGGGGGCCGGCAAGATACCATTTATCTGTTTCGATCTGGCCGGAGGTGCAAATATTGCCGGCTCCAATGTGCTAATGGGGAAATCCGGTGGTCAGAAGGACTTTCTGAGTACCGCTGGCTACAGCAAGCTGGGCTTGCCCGGTGACATGCTGCCCAACGATCCATCGTTCGTGAATGAAGAACTGGGGTTGGCATTTCACTCAGACAGCGCCTTTCTGCGCGGTATTCAACAGAGCACCAGTGCCGGCACCCGCGCCGCAACTAACGGCGCGATCATCGCGGCCCGTTCGGAGAACGATACCGGCAACAACCCTCACAACCCCATGTACGGAATTCACAGAGCCGGTGCGGATGGCTCTCTGCTCTCTCTGGTTGGTTCGCAAAGCACCGACTCGGGAGGTAACTCTCTGGCACCTATGGACCTGATCAACCCGCAAGCAAGACCTACCAAGATTGACAGGCCATCGGACGTAACCGGCCTGGTCGACGTTGGCGATCTGATTGGCATATTGGATCAGGGCGATGCGGTGGCGGTTATGGAGTCTATCCAGCGCATCAGTGATAAAAAAATGCACAGGATGGACACCGGCATTTCGACAGACGATATTGTTAAAGACCTGGTTCGCTGTGGGTACGTCAAGAGTGCCGACCTGGCTGCCCGCTTTGGCAACCCGTCATCTTTGGACCCGGTGGCCGATACGGACATCGTTGGGCCCGGCGGAATATTCTCGAGCACTGAGTTTAATAGTAATCGTGAGTTCCAGAAAACTGCCTCTGTAATGAAGCTGGTTCTCAGCGGCTATGCTGGCGCAGGCACAGTTACTATGGGTGGCTACGACTACCACACAGGTGAAAGGGCAACCGGCGAGCGACGGGACGAACTTGCAGGCCGCTGCATGGGCGCCTGCCTCGAATACGCAGCAAGGTTGGGAGTACCATTAATGCTGTACGTGTTCAGTGATGGCTCAGTTTCCAGTAATGGCCGCCTGGATGATTCACCGGATGGACGGGGTAAAGGCGAGTGGACAGGCGACAACCAGCAAACGGCCGCCTCCTTTTTCCTGGTTTACAACCCAAACGGACGCCCGACCCCCATCCGTAACCAGGTCGGCTTCATGCGCGCGGATGCGTCCGTGGAAACCGCCTCCAGCCCGGCAGCCAACAATGTAAATCAGCTGGTGCAAACCGTTTTGCTTAATTACATGGCACTGCATGGTGAACAGAATGATTTCGCTTCGAAGTTCATGGGGCATGGCCTCGGCAATTCAGACAGTCGGGACAGATTGATCGCGTTTGAAAATGTAGTCAGCGGTACAATCCCACCCAAAACGCCTACTCCATAGAGCAAGATCGCGATAACCGGGCCTCCTGAATCGACGTCACGATTCGGGAGGCGCCAGGCCCTCAGAAAAATGCATCACCCGTTTATCATCAATGATAATCGCATCAATGCCGGGCAGCCGCTCAATCATCTCCAACCCCTTCTCCGGCCCAAGCACAAAGACCGCTGTAGACAACCCATCCGTTGTCAGTGCATCGTCTCCAATAATCGTAACACTCTGCACGCCGCGCACTGATTTCCCGGTGCCCGGCGACAGTATGTGGTGTACACGCTCACCCTGATCATTGATAAAAAAACGCTCGTAATCTCCAGACGTGGAAATCGCAACGTTAGCCAACGGCAGCACAACCGCATTACGCTCCCCGGACCGAGGGTCACGCACGCCCACAAGCCATGGGCTCCCGCGTTTATCGCCTAACAGGCGCAGGTCACCGCCAGCGCTCAGCCGGGCGTGACGAACACCTGCCCGCACCAAGCGCTCGATACCGAGATCGACGGCGAAGCCTTTGGCAATACCCCCTAAATCAACGAGCAGACCTTGCTGACGATAGAATACCGTGCGCTCTGCCTCGTCCAGGATAATATCCTGATAATTGATATGACCAAGCTTTGAGCGGATATCTTCTTCGGAGGGCTGCTGGTGCTCACGGTAATCGTAAAGGAAGCCAACGGACCCGAAACTAACATCAAAAGCACCATCGCTGAGTTCCGCCACCTCGCCCGCTTTCTTGAGTACCAAGAAAAGGTCGGGGCTTACGTTGACCGGTTTATCTGCGGCACGGCGGTTAATGGCTGAGAGTTCGGAGTCATCCTTATATCGGCTCATGCTCCGGTCTACCTGATGGAACACCGCCAGAACATCCTCGGCAATAGCGTCAGCAGCGCTACGGTCGCTGAACCAGAACTCCAACTCTACCGGTGTTGTCATCGCGGTATCCGTATACCTGTACCATTGCGCCTGGACCGCAGTAGGCAACAGGGCTAGCAAAAATACCCACGCACACACTCGAAAACGGAAGGGCGCAAAACAAATCAGACGGTTTATGGAATCGAATTTTTCCATCAGCGTTCAGACAACCCCTGCTCATGACTCAGTAGCGCCTGCTTGCGCTTTATCCCCCAGCGATACCCTGAAAGGCTACCATCACCACGAAGTACCCGATGACAGGGCACAACCACAGCAAGGGGATTGGCAGCACAGGCTCCCGCTATTGCCCGCGAGGCCGTGGGTATCCCCATGCGTTGGGCAATTTCACCATAGCTTGACGAGCTTCCCGACGGAATCTCCTGCAGCGCGCGCCAGACCCTGCACTGAAACTCTGTGCCGCGGAGGTCAAGTTGCACAGCTAGCGGCCTGCGACTATCAATCAGATAGCGCATGACCTCAGCAAACCAATCCGCCCGGGAATTATTTGCGTGCTCAAGCGTGGCATTCGGGAAACGACGAGCCAGTTCCATGACCAGTTCTTCACGAGACCCACCCGGCAGCACGGCGCAAACACCGCTCTGGGTGCTCGCAACCAGAATTTCACCGAGGTAACAGTGGCCTGTCTGCCAGGTGATCGTTTCGTCTTGTGCATTACTACCCGCCATGAAAGGCTCCTGTGCCTGGGTTCCTCTGTTTCCCGGTCATTCTGGGTGTGCATTCGCAGTATGGCTCATGTCGGCGCGCGTGCAAACGTACAATACTTTACGCAAATTTCCACTTTAGTCTGATTGCCGGTTTGGCCACAGGCTAAGAAACTAACCCTCTTCACGACCAATAAACAAACAATAATATTCAGAGTACTGAGTCTAAGTGGCAACCGCTTGGCCGTGCCCTGTCACTGGAGACTTCATGAAACCCGTAAACGCACTTTTCACTGCCTGCCTGCTATTGCTTGGCGCAAGCACAGTTGCCGCCGAAACACTCAAAATTGGCCTTAACTATCCGCAAACCGGCCGTTACAAAGATCAAGGCTTGCAACAGAGGCTGGGTGCTTTCCTGGCCGTCGACGAAATCAACAAAACAGGCGGCATTCTGGGGCAGCCCCTCGAGTTGGTTATCCGGAACACTCGTGGAGACCCCTCCAAGGGCGCAGAGAACACAGCTGAATTGATTGATGGGGAAGGAGCTCAAATGGTCTTCGGTGGCGTATCCAGCGCTGTAGCCATAGCCTCTGGAAAAGCCGCCCGCCAGCGCAACAAACTTTATTTCGGCACACTCACCTACTCCAACGCGACGACCGGAAGCGAGGCCCACAGCCATATGTTCCGGGAACCCTACAATGCATGGATGACAGCCAAGGCTCTCAGCCAGTACCTGAAGCGTAATCACGCCGATGAAGGCTACTTCTACATCACGGCAGACTATACATGGGGTTGGTCGGTTGAAGAATCCGTACGCAAATTTTCTGACACCGAAGATGCTCAACGCCATCCTGGTGTAAAAACACCCTTTCCCCGCGCCCTGGTGAGCGACTTCCAGAGTGCCCTGGAGCAGGCAGACGCCAGTGGTGCCAAAGTGCTGATGCTGGTGCTGTTTGGTGATGACATGGTCCGTGCTCTCAACACAGCTTACGAAATGGGCCTGACCCAAAAGATGCAGGTTGTTGTGCCCAACCTCACCCTGGGCATGGCACGCCAGGTAGGGCCCACCATTATGGAAGGTATCGTAGGAGGTAGCCCCTGGGTGTGGAATGTGCCTTATGAATTGGACTATCCCCGCGGCAAGGAGTTTGTCGAAGCCTTTTCCCAACGTTACGAAATGCGGCCTTCCACCGCCGCGGCTTCCGCCTACAGCATTGTATATCAGTACAAGAGTGCCGTTGAACGCGCCGGAACCACCAATACCCGGGCATTGATTCGCGCCCTCGAAGGCCACAGGTATTCCTTCCTCAAAGATGAACAGTACTGGCGCGATTTTGACCACCAGAATGTCCAGTCTGTTTACGTGGTCAAAATCAAACCGCGGGAAACTATTATGGCCGATCAATACGGCTCGGATTACTTCAGTATCATCGATTCCATGTCGGGTGATAATGCCGCCCAGACCCGGGAAGAATGGGAGGCTCGCCGTAAAGAGGCCGGCAAACCGCTGACTTTGTGACAACCTTGCCTGATTTTCAGGCACAATGGCTGCTGTAAAAACTCTCTGATGGAGATTCCTCTTTGCAGCAGCACTCGTTCGACCTTGTCGTTATTGGTGGTGGCGTCAATGGCACCGGAATTGCCATGGATGCCGCAGGGCGGGGGCTAAGAGTCCTGCTCTGCGAAATGCATGACCTGGCCTCGGCGACATCCTCCAGCAGTAGCAAACTGATCCATGGCGGTTTGCGCTACCTGGAGCATTATGAATTCGGTCTGGTGCGAAAAGCTCTGGCAGAGCGTGAAGCTCTTTTGCGAAACTCACCGCATATCATGTGGCCCATGCGCTTTCGTCTTCCCCACCAGCCACATCTGCGCCCCGGCTGGATGATCCGGACAGGCCTGTTTCTGTATGACCACCTTGCAAAGCGGGAACTGCTCCCTGGCTCCCGGTCCATTACGTTTGGCAGTGACAGTCCTCTGAAGCCCGAAATAACCAAGGGTTTTGAATACTCTGATGGATGGGTCGATGACGCCCGTCTCGTTGTGCTCATGGCTCGTAAGGCCCAGCAGATGGGTGCCGTTATCCGGCCCCGGACTCGCTGTACTCAGGCAACCCGTGACAATAAAACCTGGACGATCACCCTGCAGGACAGTCTTTCTGAGTCTGTAACTAAAGTGTCAGCAAGTATACTGGTAAACGCAGCAGGGCCTTGGGCCAGTGCACTCTTTGCCGGGACGATTGCAGCCCCCGCACCAAAACAGATTCGCTTGGTGAAAGGCAGCCATCTGGTCGTTCCTCGCCTCAACAATGGCGACGAAGCCTACATACTGCAGAATGAAGATGAACGTATTGTCTTTGTGATTCCCTACGAAGAACGCTTTTCCCTGATAGGCACAACCGATGTCGACTACGAAGGCGATCCGTCGCTTGCCCGCATTTCTCAGGAAGAGACCGATTACCTTCTAAAAATTGTGAACGCCTATTTCAGGCGTCAGACGAGCAACGAAGACGTTGTCTGGTCCTATTCCGGAGTAAGGCCGCTCATCGATGATGAAGGTGAGGAAAATGCACAGAAAGCATCCAGGGATTACTCCTATGAAGTCGATGACAACCAGGGCCTGGCACCACTAATCTCTATTTTTGGCGGCAAGATAACTACCTACAGAAAGCTTGCAGAGGTTGCCACAGACAAGGTCTGTGAGTTTTTCCCTCAGGCAGGTAAGCCCTGGACCGGGAATGCCGTGTTGCCGGGCGGGGACTTCACCAGTAAAACGCTACTTCTGGCGGAGTTGAAAATCGAATTCCCCTGGCTGCCAACGGAACTGACACAGCGCTACGTACGGACTTATGGCACAGAATGCCGCAACCTGCTTGCCGGCGCGGTTTCAATTGAAGATATGGGGACGCTTTTTGCCGGCAACCTGTTCCAGAAAGAGGTCGACTACCTTATTGCTCAGGAATGGGCGTGGACAGCCGAAGATATACTCTGGCGCCGTACGAAGCAGGGGCTCTATGCATCGGAAGCGCAAACCCTGGCACTGGAAGCCTACCTGTCTGACTCAGACAAAAGCTCGGACACCCGTTTCTGAAGCTCGGGAATCACCTCCTTTTCAAACCAGGGGTTCCGGCGCAACCAAAGATTGTTTCGCGGGCTGGGGTGAGGCATGGGCAGGAGGTCCGGCCAATATTTGCGCCAGTTTTTGACGTTTTCAGTAACCGACTTTTTACCATTCGGAAGGTGCCAGGCATGAGCATATTGGCCTATAACCAGAGTCAAGCCGATATTGGTTAAGCGCTCAAGCAAAACGCTTCGCCACGCTGGGGCGCATTCAGGCCGAGGTGGCAGATCGCCGGACTTTCCCGTTCCGGGGTAGCAGAACCCCATGGGCAAAATGGCCAGCTTGCGGTCGTCGTAAAAGGTCTCTCGCGTTATGCCCATCCACCGCCGGAGACGGTCACCACTTGGATCATTAAACGGAAGCCCTGTTTCATGTACCCGCCTTCCCGGGGCCTGCCCCACCACCAGAATTCGCGACGACGGTGACAGCTGCACAATCGGTCGCGGGCCATATGGCAGACTCTCTGCACAAATCGTGCAGGCGCGCACCTCCCGAACCAGTTCATCAAAAGGCAGCTGAGCAAGAATATCCGTCATGGGATCAACGTCACCAGGGCAATTGCATATGAAGGGATTTCCCGTAACCTTATAGCTCTGATGACAATGCGGCAAGCCAACAGAGTGGCCGCATTGAGTACCCACCGTGGCATACCTGGGAGTATACATGAACGCAAAAGCAGGCCCTCTTCCTCTGCCGGAGATCGATGTTGAAGAATTCCGAAAGGTCGTTCGAAGCCGGCGCTCCGTGCGGCGCTTTAAGGACGAGCCCATTCCGGATGCGGTGCTTGAGGACTGCCTCGAACTGGCCACACTGGCCCCGAACTCCAGCAACCTGCAGCCCTGGGAATTTTTTGTCGTCAGAACACCCGAACTAAAAGAGAAGCTTGCCGAGGCCTGCCTGGGACAAAACGCGGCGAGAACCGCTCCGGTATTGATCGCGATTGTTGCGCGCCCGGACACCTGGCGCAAACACGCCCGCCTTGCACTGGAAGACTGGCCAAAAGAGGAAAAGCTGCCCTCCGTTGTTGAAAAGTATTACAAAAAGATCGCACCCATCCATTATAACCAGGGCCCACTTGGGCTTTTGGGCGCAGCCAAGAAAACAGCAGGACTCATAGCCGGGTTGAAGCGTCCGGTTCCCCGAGGGCCCTACTCAATAAATGAAATGAAGGTCTGGGCCACGAAATCCACGGCACTGGCAGCAGAAAACCTGATGCTGGCGCTACGCGCCCACGGTTACGACTCCTGTCCAATGGAGGGGTTTGACGAATACCGGGTAAGAAAACTCCTGAAGCTGCCCCGTAAAGGGCTTGTAACCATGGTTCTGGCAGCCGGCCGGCGCGCGGAAAACGGCGTGTATAACCGCCAGTACAGATTCGACCAGAAAACGCTGATCCACTATCTGTGAACGCTGTTGCCAGAGGGTAATTTTTCGCATAAACGCCCGGGGTATGGCCTTATATTTCGGGATTACCCAGAGCTTCAGCGGCACCCAACAACCCGGTATAGGGCTCTGCTACCAGGTGAACCGGTGTAAATTCCAGTATAGGGCGCATGCGCCCCTTGTCTTCAAAGCCTCGCCGGAATCGGCTTGCAAGAAAAAAATCCGTAATCCGCGGCAAGATACCACCGCACAGATAGACACCACCGGAGCTTCCCAGCGTCAGGACAGCATCGCCCGCTGTCCGGCCAAGCAATTCACAGAAGTGTTGGAGGGTTTGACACGCAAGGGGATCGTTCCGCTCCAGCGCCGCGGCTGTTATTTTCTCCGGCGCGTCCAGCGGCGCCGAGACCTTCTGAATGGCTGCGTGGGCCTGGTATAGATTCAGCAACCCCTGACCACACAGTATTCGTTCCACCGACACCCTTCCAAACCTGGCCTGGAGTATCCGGAGGATTGCCATCTCGGTATCGTCCCTGGGCGCAAAATCGACATGCCCGCCCTCGGTTGTCAACGCCGTCCATCCACTTCTGACCGGCACCAGAGCCGATGCGCCCAGGCCCGTACCAGGGCCCATCACCAACCTGGGGCGACGCCTGTCACCCGGGCCTCCGCAGACATGCACCAGCTTCCCCTCCGGAACATGGAGCACGCCCAGGGCCATGGCCATAAAATCGTTGATAACCTTGAACGTCTGCCAACCAAACTGCGTGCGGATCTCTTCGATATCAAAGCGCCAGAGATTATTGGTCATCTGCACCCTGGTACCGCGAACCGGTGAGGCAACTGCAAGGCAAGCTTCACGGACTCCGTCGACACCGCGTTTGTCCAGATAACATGAGAGCGCATCATCGAGATTAGCGTAATCATCACAAGCCAAAGTTTCGATTGCACACAGCTCAACACTGCCCCGCTCCACCAGCGCAAACCGCGCATTGGTACCACCGACATCACCGACCAGAGAGTATTCGCCTTGTGTCATGCTTCGTGATTCCAGAAAACGCTGGCTCCTTCTTCAGACGTACCTGCCGCACGCCGCATCCAGCCGAACAGCTCTCTGCCATAGCCCTGGTGATACCGGGATAAATCCGGGCTGGCCGGCTCACGCTGTGCAAAGTCCGCCTCATCAGCAATAATCGACAAGGCGCCTTTTTCCGCATCGAGGCATATCAGATCACCGTCCCGAACTCTTGCAAGGGGCCCACCATTCAGGGCTTCGGGATAAACGTGAATAGCCGCCGGAACCTTGCCCGACGCACCGGACATGCGACCATCCGTAACCAGGCCAACGCTGAACCCCCTATCCTGCAGCACCCCAAGATAGGGAGTGAGCTTGTGCAACTCGGGCATGCCATTGGACCTTGGCCCCTGGAAGCGGACAATAACCACGCAGTCTTTGTTCAGCTCACCCGCATCGAAGGCAGCTTTCAGTTCGTTCTGGTCGTTAAAAACCACAGCGGGAGCTTCGATCCTGTAGTGTTCCCGGGCAACAGCGGATACCTTTATAACGCCTCTTCCGAGATTGCCATCCAGGACTTTTAGCCCGCCGTCGGGCGCGAACGGCTCCGATACTGTACTCAATACATCGGGGTGCCGGCTTTTTTCCGGAGCGGGCTGCCAGACCAGTGCACCACCGTCCAGCTCAGGCGTCCGGGTGTATCTCTCAAGGCCGTAACCGACAACAGTCTCTACGTCGTTGTGCAGGTAACCCCCATCCAGGAGTTCACGGATCAGAAATGGCGTGCCTCCGGCCTCATGAAAAGCATTTACATCTTCCTCACCGTTGGGATAAATACGGGTCATGGATGGAACAACGGAAGACAGCTCCGCATAGTCATTCCAGTCAATGATGATGCCGGCGGCACGAGCAATCGCAACCCAGTGCAGCGTGTGATTGGTGGAACCTCCGGTCACCAGAAGCGCGACCAGCGCATTGACGATGCTTTTCTCGTCAACCATATCGCCAAGACCGAGTTCGCCGCCCTGAGGCCTCGACAACCGAATAACCTGCTCCGTTGCTGCACGCGTCAACTGGTCCCGCAATGGCGTGCCCGGATTCACAAACGCAGCTCCCGGTAGATGCAGCCCCATCACTTCAACCAGAAGCTGATTACTGTTGGCCGTACCGTAAAAGGTGCAGGTACCCGCACTATGGTAGGATTTGCTTTCAGCTTCCAATAGTTCATCTTTTCCTAGTTTTCCCTCTGCATAAAGCTGACGGATACGCTGTTTTTCCTTGTTTGGCAGCCCTGAGGGCATAGGACCAGCGGGCACAAGAATACTGGGCAGATAACCGAAGCTGAGGGCACCAATTAGCAACCCGGGTACTATCTTGTCGCAGATACCCAGCAAAACAGTGGCATCAAACATATTGTGGCTCAGTGCCACTGCCGTGCTCATGGCGATGGTATCCCGTGAAAACAGGCTGAGTTCCATGCCAGGCTGCCCCTGGGTCACCCCATCGCACATAGCGGGTGTGCCGCCGGCAAACTGGGCTACGGACCCCATCCCATGAGCAGCCTCGCGGATAATATCCGGATATGTGGCATAGGGATTATGTGCAGAAAGCATGTCATTGTATGCCGACACTATGGCCAGGTTCGCTTTATTCATCAGCTTCAGAGTGTTTTTATCATCCTGATGACAAGCCGCAAAACCATGGGCAAGATTACCGCAGGAAAGAGAATTGCGATGGGGGGATTGGGATTTAAGCTCAGTCATTCGAGCCAGATAATTCTGCCGGGATGGTCGACTGCGATCAATGATTCGCCGGGTGACTCTGTCTACGACAGCATGCATATCAGACTCCTTTGCCCAAGGCAGATTTAATGATATTTGGAAGTAATTTTACGTTCTTTTTTTGCTATCATCACCCTAACGTCACAATTAATTCATAATTTGTTGATACATTTACTACCTATCAAACCCTTGAAGGATAACAGCATGCTCAGGCGTACCAAGATTGTCGCTACCCTAGGCCCCGCTACAGACTCTTCGGAATCTCTGGCTGACATTATAGCCGCTGGCATTGATGTAGCCCGTCTCAACTTCTCTCATGGAAGCGCCGACGAGCACATCAAGCGTGCACAACGGGTTCGCCAGGCAGCAGCAGCTCAAGGTCGTTTTGTAGCCCTGCTTGCAGACCTTCAGGGGCCTAAACTCCGTATTGCCCGCTTCACTGACAATAAAGTTATCCTTAAAGCAGGGCAAACTTTTGTCCTGGATGCCGCCATGGACAAGGAAGCCGGCACAGACGAACGTGTAGGCATTGATTATGAGCAGCTCATTGAAGATGTTTCGCCCGGAGACATTCTGGTTCTGGATGATGGTCGTATCGAAATGGAAGTGCAGTCGGTCGATGATCACAGCATCACATCTTCAGTTCTGATTGGCGGCCCACTCTCCAATAACAAGGGCCTGAACAAGCGTGGCGGCGGGCTTTCCGCCGATGCCCTGACGGACAAAGATAAGCAAGATATCGTGACGGCTGCGCGGCTTGGAGCCGACTATGTTGCGGTATCCTTTGTCCGAACAGCCGAAGATATGCACACAGCCCGCCGGCTTCTTGAAGAAGCCGGGTCAGATGCCGGCCTGGTTGCCAAAATCGAACGCGCGGAACTTGCACACGACGTGGCAGCACTGGACGCAGTTATCGAAGCTTCCGACGTTGTGATGGTGGCCCGCGGCGATCTCGCCGTTGAGATCGGTGACGCTGAGCTCGTGGGTGTACAGAAGCACATCATTGCCAGGGCCCGGGTCCTGGATCGCGCTGTGATTACAGCAACACAAATGATGGAGTCTATGATCACCAGCCCCATGCCGACCCGCGCTGAAGTATCTGATGTGGCGAACGCGGTTATGGACTACACAGATGCGGTTATGCTGTCAGCAGAAACGGCAGTAGGCGATTACCCGGTAGAAGCTGTAGAAGCAATGGTGCGTATTTGTATCGGCGCGGAAAAACACCCGACGATGCACCAGTCCAATCACCGGATTCACGAAAGCATGGAGCTTGTTGATGAAGCCATTGCCCTGTCCGCCATGTATGCAGCAAACCACCTGAACGGAGTTCGGGCGATCATTTGCATGACGGAAACAGGCGCGACGCCCCGGCTGATGTCCCGCATCAAATCCAGCCTGCCAATCTTCGCGTATTCCCGACACCATTCCACGCAACACAGGGTTGTGATGTACCGTGGTGTTCAGACGATTCCGTTTGATTCGGCAAAAATTCCGAATGAGCGAACCAATGCGCTGGCCATATCAGAGCTGGTTAATCGGAACGTGGTAAGCAAGGGCGACCTGGTAGTTATCACCAAAGGTGACTACGTGAACGCCCAGGGCGGAACCAACACTATGAAAATTGTTCGGGTTGGTTCCGAGATCAGCTGATCTCGGAAAGGCTATCACGGGCGATATCGACAATCGCAGCCCAATCTTTATTCGCAATAGCATCCGCGGGCGTAAGCCAACTGCCACCAACAGTCTGCACATTGCGCAAGGACAGGTAGTCCTTAGCAGTGTTGCGGCGGATCCCACCCGTCGGGCAAAAAGTCACATCCGGGAATGGGCCCCCAAAGGCTTTCAGTGCGGAGGTGCCTCCCGCCACTTCTGCAGGAAAAAATTTAAACTCACGGTAGCCTAAACCGTAACCGAGCATCAGCTCGGAAGCTGTTGAAATACCGGGCAAAAGAGGCACCTCGGCGGTTAAAGCAAATTTCAAAAGCTCATCCGTTACTCCGGGAGTCACTATGAACTGGGCACCGGCCGCTACTGCCTCGCGATACTGGGAGACACACGTCACCGTTCCAGCACCCACCCAGGCCTCGGGTATGGCTTCGCGTACACGCTCAATCGCCTTGAGCCCGTGCTCTGTCCGCAAGGTTATCTCCATCACACCAATCCCGCCATCAAACAGAGCCTGACACAATGGTACCGCCTCAGCCAGGTGCTCTATAGTGATAACAGGCATCAAAGGTGAAGCCTCCAAGACAGATCTGATCCGACCCCGCTGAAAATCCGATATCTGGCTCATGCTTCTCTCCATACGTGATTTTAAAGGTCTTAAGGGCTCCAGAAGACCTGTAAGCCCGGATTCAGGAAGCCGCGCACCGGCATTGCGAGAAGATCCTCCGGCAGAGCAAAAGCCCGCTTCAGCGTTTCTAGCTTATCATTGCCTTTAAGGTGTAACGCCGTAAAACGGGCCTCACACATCAAAGCATAGGTCAGTGTGATGCGTGATTGCCCCTGTGATGGCGGTGTCATCGCCGCAACCAATTCCCGGCTTTCTAGATCCATGGCACGAACAAGTTCAGGGGCATCCGGAAACAGGGACGCCGTATGACCATCATTCCCCATACCCAAAATCAACACATCCAACGGACGTGTCAGAGTCGCCAGGCCGGCACTGACTGCCTCAACACCTGCGTGAGGAGTATTCCCGCTCTGCTTCAAAGGAAAATACTTCGCAACGGCTGCGTTATTCCGGAGCAAGTTTTCTTTTACCAGCCTGGTATTACTGACCGCATCGGTTTCATCCACCCAGCGCTCATCTGCCAAAACAACGTCCACCCTGCCCCAATCCAGGCTTTTGAGGGACAATGCATGAAAAAATGGCAGAGGGGTGGACCCACCTGAAACCGCAAGACTTGCCCGCTCAGCTACCAAAAGCCGGGCGTTGAGAAACTCTGCGACTGCATCGGCAAGCTCCAGCGCTACATGTTGCGCCGATTCGCCAATATGAGCCTCGATACCGGCCGGCCAAACTATGTCAGGCATCTTCATACCAACTCCTTCCATCACGAGTGATCATCGCAATAGAAGCAACCGGTCCCCAGGTTCCCGCGGCATATCGCTTGGGCGGATCACCTCCGTCACTCCAGTTCTGGATAATCTGGTCCACCCAGCGCCAGGCATACTCAACTTCATCACGCCGCACAAACAGGTACTGATTCCCTTTCATAATTTCCCACAACAGACGTTCGTATGCATCGGGAATCCGGTCGGCCTCAAAGGTCTCCGAAAACGCCAGCTCCAGTGGCCCCTGACGCAGCCGCATGCCCTTGTGCAAACCCTGATCTTTGGTGAGTATTTTGAGTGACATTCCTTCATCCGGCTGCAAACGGATGATCAGTTTGTTATTCGCCAGGTGCTTCTGGTCGGGATCAAAAATGTAATGGGGGGCCGGCTTGAAGTGAATAATAATCTGGGACAGCTTTTCCGGCAGGCGTTTACCCGTGCGTATGTAGAATGGAACTCCCGACCAACGCCAGTTATCGATTTCCACTTTCAGAGCCACAAACGTCTCGGTTGCACTTCTCTTGTTGGCCCCCTCTTCTTCGAGGTATCCGGGGACCGGCTTCCCAATACTGGTGCCCGCTGTGTACTGGCCCCGCACAACGTAACTTTCCATCATGTCCGGTGTAATTGTGCGAAGAGCTTTAAGTACCTTCACCTTTTCATCACGGATGCTGTCGGCGGACAGATCGGAGGGTGGGTCCATGGCAATCAGACACAACAACTGAAGCATGTGATTCTGAATCATGTCCCGGATCTGGCCCGCTTTATCAAAATAGCCCCAGCGACCTTCAATACCCACGCTCTCGGCAACCGTTATTTCCACATGAGAAATATGATTCTGGTCCCATTGAGATGCAAAAAGGTTATTGGCAAAGCGCAGAGCAATCAGGTTCTGAACGGTCTCTTTGCCCAGATAATGGTCGATCCGAAAGAGCTGGCTTTCTTTATAGACTTCTGCGAGTTCATCGTTTATGACCTTGGAGGACTCAAGGTCATGACCTATGGGCTTCTCAACAACAACACGTGTCTTTTCTGTGCAACAACTGGCTGAATGGAGGTTTCGGGCAATGACACCGTACATCGCTGGCGGGGTGGCCATATAAACAATCAGCTCGTTACTTCTCTCATGGCTTCCACCCTCGCGCCAACTGTTGAGAACCCCAAACGCATCTTCATCCTGGAAGTCCAGAACCTGATATTCCACCCTCTGCAAAAAGGCTTCGGCTACTGAAAGGTCAAATTCCTCTGCCTTCACATTCCGCTTCAGCTTTTGAAGCAACTGGCCACGAACTTCTGTGGTGTCGAGGTCCTGACGAGCGAGTGCCAATATTCTACTGTCGCTAGCCAGAAGACCAGCTCGCTCCAACTGGTAGAACGCAGGAAACAGCTTGCGCTGGGCAAGATCGCCCAGAGCCCCGAACAACATAATGTCGCAGCGGTTAATCATCCTGTTGACCATCGGGCACGCCTCTCTGGTGAATCAAGCCATAGAAAACCAAGCTGTATTCACGCATAAATGTAGTAATTTTATCCAAATAATGACATTGCCCATGGATTAAGCCAAGGGCAATATCGGGTTATTGATACGTTTACTACCCAAAACATGTTGAAATCCCGGTATAATCGGCTCGAGTTGAACAACCATCCCACCAAAGATTGAGGGAGTAGCTTTGATGGCTGTAAACCAGTCGCATCGTGACGAGAACCTACTGGAAGATATCCAGTCACGGCTAGACACGCTTAACAAGTCGGAACGCAAGGTAGCAGAGGCTATTCTGCGGGATCCCAGCGCAGCCACCCGGTACAGCATTGCGGCTCTGGCCAGAGCGTCAAACGTCAGCGAACCAACCGTAAACCGGTTTTGCCGTGGATTTTCGGCCACAGGTTTTCCGGATTTCAAGATCCGGCTCGCGCAGAGCATCGCTACGGGCATACCCTATATCGGGCAGAACATAGAGCCGGAAGATACGGTTGCAGAGTTTGCCGACAAGATCATGATGAGCACCATCGCCAACCTGGACAAGGCCCGTCAGGCGCTGAACCCCCGCGCACTGGCAACCGCCATTGACTATCTGATCCAGGCAAAACAAATCAACTTTTTTGGCATGGGGGGCTCAGCGTCCGTTGCGCTTGACGCACAACACAAGTTTTTCCGCTTTAACCTTCCAGTCATGTCCTATGATGACGCCCTCATGCAGCGCATGGTTGCTGCAGGTGCCAGTGTTGGAGACGTCATAGTGATGATTTCCTATACGGGACGCACCCGGGAAACCGTCGATATCGCCCGGATTGCCCGGGACAATGGCGCAACCGTTATCGGCATCACAACTCCGGACTCTCCGTTGGCAGACGTTTGCACCGTTGCTTTGGAGGTTACCGCACCAGAAGACATAGAGGTTTATATGCCAATGTCTTCCAGAATTATCCACCTTACTGTTATAGATATTCTGGCCACCGGCGTAACACTCAAGCGCGGTACCGACTTTCTGGGGCATCTCAAGAAAATCAAAGACAGCCTGATGCCTACACGCTACCCATCAAGCCTTGACTGACGAGAAGTTCAGCAGGCAACAAAAAACCCGGACAACCTGCGTTGTCCGGGTTTTTTGTTAATGCAGTATCCTGGTTATGGCCGGGATACTTCAGCGTTGCTCCTTAGGAACTGCTGATACGCTGCGTATTCACGCTGTCCTTCAAGGGAAGCCATGAACCTGCGCAACTGTCCCAGGTCGGCATCGCTGCCCTCTGCATCACCCTCGTTCACTGCGTCCAGGGCAATAACGGCAACACCGCTGCGTGTCATTGCAATGCCATAGCTCGAACCGCTGTCACCCGGACGGGAGAGCGAGAATACGGTCTGTACGACCTGCGGTTCCACACCTCCAGCATCCCTGGCCTGGTTTTCAAACTGCTCCCAATCACCCGCGTTCAGCGAATCAAGAGACTCACCCTTCTCCAGGCTGGCAAGGATGTTCTGGGCACGCTCATTCAGCGCTTCCCGGATCTTACGGTCTTCCAGGTTGCTACGAATGCTGTCCTGCACATCCGCAAGGGGCAGTTGCTGGGCTTCGCGATATTCACGGGCCCGCGCAACGACGGAAACATTATCGCCCACGTCAATCAGCTCGGTGTTATACCCACTCTCCATAACATCTTCCGAGAAAAGCTGACGAACAAGCCCAGCGTGGTCGAACGGTGCCTGGCCACCCTCTCTGGTAACGGCCTCAGCCACACGAATTTCCAGCCCAAGCTCTTCGGCTGGCCCAATCAGGTCATCTGCAGCATAAGCGGAGTCAGCAAGCTCTGAACGCACCTCTGCATACCTTTCCTGAGCACGTTCGCGGGCGAGCTCGGTCCGAAGCTGCTGCTCAAGCTCTTCCATGGGAGGAACTTCTGATCGGCGAACGTCGTCAAGGCGAATCAGGTGTACGCCAAAACTTGTCTGCACAGGCCCGGAAACTTCACCTTCCTCCAATGCGAACAAAGCCTCTTCAAAAGCTTCGTCGTAGACACCTCGCCCGGCAAAGCCAAGGTCACCGCCCTCTTTTGCAGACACAGTATCAATCGAAAGTTCCTGGGCCAGATCTTCAAAGCTCTCGCCGGCTTCCAGGCGCTCTTGAATAGCCACCATGGTCTGCTCGGAATCCGCGCCATCCTCGATCAGGATATGAGATGCACGACGCTCTTCACGAGCCAGATCGCCAGCACGCTGTGCGTAGTAGGCCTCAAGCTCTTCCTGGCTAATTTCAATTTTTTCAGCCAGGGCTCCCAGGGATAAGGTTATGTAAGCTGCGTCTATCTGCTCTGGCTGACTAAACGCATTTTTGTTTTCCTGGTAGAAAGCCTCAATCTCTGCGTCAGTCACCTCAACTCCTTCAGAAACCGCGCTGGCAGGAATCTGAACAACACGGAAGTTACGGGTCTGGTTCTGGATTCGCAGAAGTTGTGAGGCATTTGCATCGGCAACAAGGCCGCTTTGCATAATGCCACCACGAATTTGATTGACTACATACTGTTTGCGCATGGCTTCACGGAATTCGCCTACACCCATACCCAGGTTGCGCACGGAAGCCACAAAGCGATCACGATTAAACTGTCCATCAACCTGAAACTGCGGCATCTGAGTAATCAGAGCATCGATATCCGCATCAGTGAGTGCAAGCCCCTGGGCGCTGGCATCCTGAATAAGCACCTGCTCCTGGACAAGGGAGTCAAGCACATCCTTGCGAATCTGATCCTCATTCAGCATGGCGGGATCGGGACGCTCCATAGCGGAAAGACGACGCTGGCTCTCCATCTGAACCACGCGCAGGAACTCCCGCTCGGTAATATCCTCACCATTGACTGTTGCCACCTCCGGTTCGCCGGAGAAGCCCCCAACAATGGCGTCCATTCCCCAGATGGAGAGGGACACGACCAACAGACCAATTATGATCTTGGCAATCGTTCCTTGGGAATTTTCCCGTATATCTTGAAGCATGTTTCTCCCGAGCCTCTATTGGTGCTCTCAACGTAAAAAGGCGCACCCTGTTGGAATGCGCCTTGAATTCTTCTTGGCGACTCCGTTTAACGGGAGCCGCCGGAGAAAGAACCGTTACTTAACGGCGTCTTTCAGAGCTTTACCTGCTTTGAACCCGGGCACTTTTGACGCAGCGATCTTGATCTCGGCGCCAGTTTGCGGGTTACGACCAGTGCGCGCAGCACGATCTTTCACGGAGAAAGTACCAAAACCGATCAGAGTAACCTGATCGCCTTTTTTGAGGGCACCGGTGATAGAGTTGGTCATTGCGTCCAGAGCACGGCCAGCGGCTGCTTTGGAAATATCTGCTGATTCTGCAATTGCATCGATAAGTTCGGACTTGTTCACACTAAACCCCTTCGCTTTCAGGTTGAAGATGTTCTAGGTTGGATTGTTTTTTCTCGGACGTTCTCGACTATCGCATAAGCGGTCGGAGAATTCCATTCTTCGGTTTTCTTATTCCTTTCGGCGTTCAACCGGTGTTCGGAATAGGCACATACTGCGCGGGAGCCCTTGGTATTGGCTGCTTCACGGCGAAACAGTTATACCAATGGGCTCTCTGGCATGTCAACAACTCATCCAGGGTTTAATGTGTATTTATGCGTTCTGCACTGTCACTTTCATCGTCATGCGGCTTACCTGAGCTCGCCTTTGACCCTTTACCTGCCTTGTGTGGCTCAGGTGCATAAGCCAGAGCAATATCAAGAACTTCATCAATCCATTTGACTGGAATTATCTCCAGCGACTCTTTAATGTTGTCGGGTATCTCCTTGAGATCCCTAACATTTTCATCAGGTATAACAATGGTTTTTATACCGCCCCGATGCGCCGCGAGAAGCTTTTCCTTCAGCCCGCCGATGGGCAGAACCCGACCCCTGAGCGTGATTTCACCGGTCATCGCAACGTCTGCACGAACTGGAATTTTGGTCAGTGCAGAAACCAGTGCTGTACACATGCCAATACCGGCACTTGGACCGTCTTTGGGAGTTGCGCCTTCCGGTACGTGCACATGCAAGTCGTGTTTTTCATGGAAGTCATCGGCAATACCAAGCCCCGGAGCGCGACTTCTGACGACCGTAAGGGCCGTTTGAATCGACTCCTGCATCACATCACCAAGGGAGCCGGTTTTAACAACCCTGCCCTTACCTGGAGTGAGAGCGCATTCAATTGTAAGAAGCTCACCACCTACCTGGGTCCACGCCAGGCCAGTTACCTGGCCGACCTGATTGGTCTCTTCCGCCAGCCCGTAGTTGAACTTGCGAACACCCGAGTAATGCTCCAGCAACTCTGGCTTAATAACCATGGTCGCTTTCTCATTGGCGACCACGTGCTCTCGCACTACCTTCCTGCAGATTTTCGCGATTTCCCGCTCCAGGCCTCGAACACCGGCCTCCCGGGTGTAATAGCGCACGATATCCCGTAGGGTTTCCTCGGGTAGTGTGAGCTCATCCTTGCGCAGTCCGTTTGCCTTGATTTGCTTGGGCAACAGGTACCGCAACGCGATGTTCACTTTCTCGTCTTCGGTGTAACCCGGAATCCGGATAACCTCCATGCGATCCAGCAGGGCTGACGGAATGTCCATGGAGTTGGACGTGCATACAAACATGACATCGGAAAGATCGTAGTCCACTTCCAGATAATGGTCGTTGAACGTATGATTCTGCTCAGGGTCCAGAACTTCCAGCAAAGCAGACGCGGGATCACCACGATGATCCATGCCCATCTTGTCGATTTCATCAAACAGAAACAGCGGGTTTTTTACGCCCACTTTGGATAGCTTCTGCAACAACTTGCCAGGCAGCGCGCCAATGTAGGTTTTGCGGTGGCCACGAATTTCGGCTTCATCACGCACACCACCAAGAGCCATCCGGGTGTACTTGCGGTTGGTGGCCCGGGCAATAGACTGACCAAGGGATGTTTTACCAACACCAGGAGGCCCCACAAGGCAAAGCACAGGACCTTTAACTTTTTTCACACGGCTCTGCACAGCAAGATATTCGAGAATGCGCTTCTTGACCTCATCAAGGCCGTAGTGGTCCTGGTCTAGAATCTCACGCGCTTTTTCAATGTCGTGGCGCACCCGACTGCGTTTTTTCCAGGGAACGGCCAGCATCCAGTCTATATAACCACGTACAACCGTGGCCTCCGCAGACATGGGTGACATCATCTTCAGCTTGTTCAGCTCAGCTTCTGTCTTTTTACGAGCTTCTTCGGGCAGGCCGGCTTCTTCAAGCTTCTGTTCCAGCTCTTCAAAATCGTTATTACCCTCGCCAAGGTTACCCATTTCTTTCTGGATAGCCTTCATCTGCTCATTGAGATAGTACTCGCGCTGACTGCGCTCCATCTGCTTTTTAACGCGGCCACGGATGCGTTTTTCAACCTCGATCAGGTCAATTTCTCCATCCAGCTTGCCGAGCAAAAGCTCTACACGATTATTAACGTTAAGGGCTTCCAGCAGTTCCTGCTTTTCCGGAATACGCATCTCAAGGTGTGCAGCCATGGTGTCCGCCAGGCGTTCCAACTCTTCGATGCCGGTCAGGGCATTAGAGACTTCCGAAGGCACCTTGCGGGACAGCTTCACATACTTTTCAAACTCATCCATCAGCGTTTTCAGGAGCACTTCTTCCTCGCGCTCGGGCAGACCTTCTTCGTCCATCAGCGTTGCGCCGCCAGACAAATAGTCAGCTTCTGTAATATTACTGATTGCAGCCCGGGCATTACCCTCAACCAACACTTTAACTGTGCCGTCAGGAAGCCTCAGCAACTGCAGTACGGTAGCAAGCGTGCCCATTTCAAACACATCATCGGGGCCGGGCTCATCAGTTGCGGCATCCCGCTGGGCAACCAGAAGGATTTCCTTGCTTCCTTCCATCGCGGCTTCCAGAGCCTGAATGGATTTCTCGCGGCCCACAAACAGGGGGACCACCATGTGCGGGAACACCACGACGTCGCGGAGAGGCAGCAGCGGGTATTCTTGCACGATATTTTCGGGTGTCCGGGTCATAAGGAATCCTCTGACGGTGTTTCATTCAGCATATCACCCTTCATTGGGGCAGCTGTTTAAATTGCAATATCTTTACCAAACAACACAGCACTGGCGTTTGCTGATACAAACCAACAAAAAAGGGGCGTTTCCGCCCCTTTTTTGTTTATCACTCAACAGTGCATGCCGCCTTAGTCATCCGGCACAGCTTTGGCGTGATCCGTGTTCGCGTATATCTTGAAGGGCTCTGAATCTCCCCGGATAACGCTCTCATCAATCACAACCTTGGATATATCGTGTTCCGACGGTATCTGGTACATAGTGTCGAGCAACGTAGCTTCCATAATCGAGCGCAAGCCACGGGCACCGGTTCTACGCTCCAAAGCCTTGTTGGCAACAGCGCGCAACGCCTCGTCGCGGAAATCCAGCTCAACTCCCTCCATATCGAACAACTTCTGATACTGCTTGGTCAGAGAGTTTTTCGGCTCAGTGAGAATCTGGACAAGCGCATCTTCATCAAGCTCGTTGAGGGTGGCAACCACTGGCAGACGACCAACGAATTCCGGGATCAAGCCATACTTGACCAGATCTTCCGTTTCGACATTCTTCACGACATCTCCAATATTTTTGGAGTCATCGCGGGCAGCCACTGCAGCTGAGAAGCCAATACTGCTTTTTTCAGTGCGGTCGCGGATTACCTTATCCAGGCCGGCAAATGCCCCACCGCAAATAAACAGCATGTTACCTGTATCAACCTGCAAAAACTCCTGTTGCGGGTGTTTGCGACCGCCCTGAGGAGGTACTGAGGCAACGGTGCCTTCGATTAATTTCAGTAACGCCTGCTGCACACCCTCACCCGAAACATCACGAGTTATGGAGGGGTTGTCAGACTTGCGTGAAATCTTGTCGATTTCATCAATGTAAACAATGCCTCGCTGGGCTTTCTCTACATCATAGTCGCACTTTTGGAGCAGTTTCTGGATGATGTTCTCAACATCTTCACCAACATAACCAGCTTCTGTAAGCGTTGTGGCGTCAGCAATAGTAAAGGGAACATTAAGCATCCGCGCCAGAGTTTCTGCCAGCAGCGTCTTACCACTACCGGTCGGGCCAATCAGCAGAATGTTGCTCTTACCAAGCTCAACATCGCCCTTGCCCTCACCGTACCTAAGGCGTTTGTAATGGTTGTAAACCGCTACCGAGAGTACAACTTTGGCGCGATCCTGACCGATGACATACTCATCAAGCGTATTGCGGATTTCAGCCGGCGTCGGAAGACGATCGCTCGGCTCCTCCTGTGCGTTTTCCTGAATCTCTTCACGGATAATATCGTTGCACAGGTCTACGCACTCGTCGCAGATGAACACCGAGGGCCCTGCAATGAGCTTGCGGACTTCATGCTGGCTCTTTCCGCAAAACGAGCAGTAGAGCAACTTGCCGTTATCGTCGCTTCTGCCGTTTCTTTCATCTGCCATTGAAATACCTCTGATCTCGTTTTGCTGGCGCTTAAGATATCCAAGCGCCAGCCAGGGGTGATGCAATTACTTCCAGTATTATTTATTCGGCACGCGCTTATCAAGTATCGAGTCAATTAGCCCGTACTCTTTCGCCTGTGCAGGATCCATAAAATTATCACGATCCGTATCCCTGGAGATGGTTTCCAGATCCTGACCGGTGTGATGGGCCAGAATGGAATTCAGGGTATGGCGAATTTTGAGTATCTCGCGGGTATGGATCTCAATATCCGTCGCCTGGCCCTGATAACCTCCCAAAGGCTGATGAATCATTACCCGGGAATTAGGCAAGCACGCACGTTTACCCTCAGCACCACCAGCCAGAAGAAAGGCGCCCATACTGGCAGCCTGACCTACACACAGTGTGGATACGTCAGGCTTGATGAACTGCATAGTATCGTAGATAGACATACCCGCAGTCACAGAACCGCCAGGACTGTTGATGTACAGATGGATGTCTTTGTCCGGGTTTTCCGATTCCAGGAACAGAAGCTGCGCCACGATCAGGTTGGCCATGTGATCTTCCACCTGTCCAACCATGAAAATCACCCGCTCCTTAAGCAGCCGGGAATAAATATCGAACGAACGCTCCCCGCGGGCAGTCTGCTCGATAACCATTGGCACCAGGGCAGACCTGGCATCCATTGCGGGACCATCAAATGGATTCTGCGTCATGATACGCCTGAACTCCTTATGGACAAATGGGACGTAGCGTTTAACCACGGCATCTTCAATATTCTTGCATCTTATACTTTGCCAGCCGCAAGCCAAGATGAAAACAGCCGGACATGCCGGCTGTTAACTCTGTTCGGCCAGCGGAGCCAGAAACTGATCCGGCTCCGTCACTATTACGCCACCAAACTCAGCGCTGGGGTTGACCCGCCTGAATGGCTTCTTCGTATTTGACCTTCTTTTCTGTGACCTTGGCCTGTGAAAGCACATAGTCGACAACCTGATCTTCCAGCACAGAAGATTCGATCTGGCTCTTCTGCTCAGGGTTGCCACTGAAATGCGCAATCACTTCTTCTGGTTGTTCATACGTTGACGCGATCTCTTGGATCTTTTCATCAACTTTGGCCGGATCCACTTTCAGGTCGTTCGCCTTTACAACTTCCTGGAACAACAGACCGGTTTTCACGCGACGTTCAGCCTGCTCCTGGAAGATCTCCTTCGGAAGTTGCTGGAAATCTACCTGGCCGCCGAAGCGCTGAACAGCGTCCTGACGCAGGCGATCAATTTCCTGATCAGCCAATGCTGAAGGAATGTCGACTTCCGTAGTCTCAAGAAGACCGTCTACAACGTCATTTTTGACCTTGTTAGATACCGCCTGCTTAAGCTCGCGCTCCATGTTCTTTTTCACTTCTTCACGGAATGCAGTTTCATCTTCGGCTTCAATACCAAACTTGGTGAAAAACTCAGCATCCAACTCAGGCAGCTGCGGCTCTTCAACCTCGTGAATCTTGATATCGAACTTGGCTGGCTTACCCTTGAGATCTTCGTTGTGATAATCCTCAGGGAAAGTCACTTCGATTTCTAGATCTTCGCCGGCCTTGCCGCCAACGATGGCTTTCTCGAAGCCCGGAATCATCTGACCAGAGCCCAGGGTCAGCTTGTGGCCTTCAGCGGCACCGCCCTCGAACTCTTCACCGTCGATAGAGCCTTTGAAATCAATGGTCAGCACATCCTTGTTCTTGGACTTACGCTTGACCGACTTCATGGTGGCCTGCTGGCGACGCAGGTTATCGATCATTGTATCGATATCCTTGTCGGTAATTTCAGAGGTCAGCTTCTCAATGGAAACCTTGCTCAGATCACCCAGTTCAATTTCCGGCATAACTTCGAAAACAGCAACAAACTCAAGGTCTTTGCCTGCTTCCATGGTTTTTGGCTCAAGCTTGGGCCAACCCGCTGGATTAATATCCTGCTCCTGCAGTGCCTTGATGTAGTTGTCACGCATGATGTCGCCAACAATTTCCTGGCGCACGCTGTCACCGAAACGACGCTTGACCACGCTCATGGGCACCTTGCCTGGACGGAAACCATTAAGGCGCACAGTACGCGCGGTTTCCTGCAGGCGTTTCTGGACCGCCTGTTCAATTTCCTGGGCGGGCACACCAATCGTCATGCGACGCTCGATGTTGGAGGTCGTTTCTACAGACACTTGCATGGAAAATCCTCAAATTTCGGGTTCGGTATATGAATGAAATTAAAACCAAAAGTCCTTTCCAGAGCTGATTCCCCGGAAAAGACCCAAAATTAAAAGCCGATAGTTTATCACGGATTGCCCTGACGAGAGAATCACCTCCCTCGTGTAGTTTCAGAGTTCGCGACTGGATCGACGACCCGATACGTGAGTTGGGGGCAAAAAGAGAAAAACAAAGGGGGAAAACCTGGACAACAGGAAAAATTCGAGCACTCACGAACGCACTAAAACAAAAAAGGCCCTCAGAGAAACTCTAAGGGCCTTCAAAGTGGTACTCCGGGAGGGACTTGAACCCCCACGCCTTGCGGCAACAGGACCTAAACCTATCGTGTCTACCAATTCCACCACCGGAGCAAAAAACCTGGAAACAAGCAGAGTATCGGCCGCTACAATCGTAATACCTGATAAAGCGGAAAACACTTAAAGAAATTGGGGTGGACGAAGGGGATCGAACCCTCGACCGCAGGAGTCACAATCCTGAGCTCTACCAACTGAGCTACGCCCACCACATCGTGATATACCTTGCGGTACATTCGACAAACCACTGTTTCTTAACTTTGCTGGCTGCGGTTCCGATCAAGCCGGCGGCTATTATGGCGCGCCCGGCAGGACTCGAACCTGCGACCCTCGGCTTAGAAGGCCGATGCTCTATCCAGCTGAGCTACGGGCGCTTGACCGTTCGCCTAGCTGAACATTCAGAAAATGGTCGGGGTAGAGAGATTCGAACTCCCGACATCCTGCTCCCAAAGCAGGCGCGCTACCAGACTGCGCTATACCCCGTCTGAACTGAACAACACGTGCATCAGCAAAGTTGGTGCGGATATTACTGGCGCCAAATGCTTCCGTCAACAGGGAAATTGAAATTCTCTTACAAATCCGCTGTTTTAACGTTTCACTGATCACTAAACCGCCAATATTCACCAGAGTTCACTGATTGGCGTAAGCCTGCAGGCGTGAGACAATACAAGTCCTCTTACGTTTACCAATGTCCAACCTACAAGACGAATCATGAGCGCCAAACTGATCAACGGAAAAGAAATTGCTGCCGAAGTCCGCCAACAAGTCGCATCCGGCGTAGAAGCCCGTATCCGCCAGGGACTGCGTGCGCCTGGTCTTGCAGTAGTGCTGGTGGGCAACGACCCGGCTTCGGAAGTGTACGTGGGCAACAAACGCAAAGCCTGCGATGCCGCGGGTATCCTCTCACTGTCTTACGACCTGCCGGAAGACACCACCCAGCAGACCCTGGAAGCGCTGATTGACGAGCTTAACGAAAACCCCGTCGTCGACGGCATCCTGGTGCAACTTCCTCTACCACAACATCTGGATGCAGACCCTATCCTGCTGAAAATCCGCCCCGACAAAGACGTGGACGGGTTTCACCCATACAATATCGGCCGCCTGGTCCAGCGTAAGCCGGCTCTGCGGCCCTGTACTCCCGCAGGTGTGATTACCCTGCTGGACAGCGTCGGCACCCCTTACAAGGGCCAGCATGCCGTAATCGTGGGTGCATCCAACATCGTTGGGCGTCCGATGACGATGGAGTTGCTACTCAAAGGCGCAACCCCCACCGTATGTCACCGCTTCACACCTGATCTGGAAAAATATGTTCGTGACGCCGACATTCTTATTGCTGCGGTGGGCAAACCAGGCCTTATCAAAGGCGAATGGGTCAAGCCCGGCGCCACAGTAATTGATGTGGGCATCAATCGAATGGAAAACGGCAAACTTCAGGGCGATGTGGATTTTGAAGCCGCCTCAGAGCGGGCTGCGTACATTACGCCTGTTCCTGGTGGCGTCGGCCCGATGACGATTGCAACACTCCTGCAGAATACCCTGTATGCGGCGAATGAGCTCCACAAGGAGTAATCGAACCGCTTCTATGCTTACCGAGCAGCCGTAAAAAAACCCGCCTAAGCGGGTTTTTTTATACTGCAGACCAATCTTACTGGCCAAACTTCGCTTTCGCCTTCAGGCGATAGGCATGCAACAACGGCTCAGTATAACCACTGGGCTGCTCGCGGCCTTTGAGAACCAGATCCATAGCGGCCTGGAAGGCAATGCTGTCGGCAAAGTCCGGCGCCATTGCCCGGTACGTTGGATCATTGGCATTCTGCTTGTCAACAACCTGCGCCATGCGCTTCATGGTCTCTTCAACCTGTGCCTCGTTGCAGATACCGTGATACAACCAGTTTGCCAGATGCTGCGATGAAATACGCAGGGTGGCACGATCTTCCATCAAGCCGACATCGTTGATGTCGGGGACCTTGGAACAGCCCACGCCGCTGTCAATCCAGCGTACAACATAGCCGAGAATACCCTGGGCATTGTTATCCAGCTCCTGCTGAATAGCTTCTGCAGTCAGCTTGGACGGATCATCCATAACCGGCACAGTAAGAATGTCATCCAGGTTGGCACGGGGGCGACTCTCAAGCTCTTTCTGAATATCTGCAACACACACCTGATGGTAGTGAGTTGCGTGCAGGGTTGCAGCGGTGGGCGAAGGTACCCAGGCCGTATTGGCACCTGCTTTCGGGTGACCGATCTTCTGTACCAGCATATCGGCCATCAGATCCGGCATGGCCCACATGCCTTTACCAATCTGGGCCACGCCACGGAAGCCGGTTTCCAGGCCGATATCAACGTTCCACTGCTCGTAAGCACCAATCCAGGCTGCCTGCTTCATCTCGCCTTTGCGAATGAAGGGGCCAAGCTCCATGGAGGTGTGCATTTCGTCTCCGGTGCGATCCAGGAAACCGGTGTTGATGAACACGGCACGTTCCTTGGCCGCATGAATGCAGGCTTTCAGGTTCACGGTGGTACGGCGCTCTTCGTCCATAATACCGACTTTCAGCGTGAAGCGTGGCAGGCCAAGCGCATCTTCAACACGACCGAAAAACTCGTTAGTAAACGCAACCTCTTCAGGACCGTGCATCTTCGGCTTAACAATGTACACAGAACCGGAAGTGCTGTTCTGGAAGCGACCGTCGCCCTTGAGATCATGAATGGCGATCAGCGAAGTCAGAATACCGTCCATCAGACCTTCGGGCACTTCACTGCCGTCTTTCAACAGGATCGCCGGATTGGTCATCAGGTGCCCGACGTTACGAATAAACATCAGGCTGCGACCTTTCAGCTTCAACGAGCCACCATCGGCGGCGGTGTATTCGCGATCCGCTTTCATTTTCCGGGTCAGGCGTTCTCCACCTTTCTCGAAAGTCTCTTCCAGATCGCCTTTCATCAGGCCCAGCCAGTTGCTGTAAGCCAGTGTTTTATCGTCGGCATCTACGGCTGCAACGGAGTCTTCGCAATCCATGATGGTGGTCAGCGCAGATTCCATCAGCACGTCTTTTACGTGCGCTCCGTCGTCTTTCCCAATCGGATGGCTGGCATCGATCTGAATTTCGAAGTGCATGCCATTCTTCACCAGAAGAATCCCTGTGGGCGCATCGGCAGCGCCGGTGTAGCCTACAAAGCCGGACTCATCTTTCAGGCCGGTTACATCACCGTTCTGCAGTTTGACGACCAGCTTGCCTTCTGAAACCTGGTACAGAGCTGCATCTTTGTGGCTGCCCGCTGCCAAAGGCGCGGAGCTGTCGAGCAGATTACGTGCAAACTCGATAACCTTGGCGCCACGCACCGGGTTATAGCCACGGCCTTTTTCAGCGCCGTTCTCTTCAGAGATCGCGTCGGTGCCGTAAAGCGCATCGTACAGACTACCCCAGCGTGCGTTTGCAGCGTTCAGTGCAAAGCGGGCATTCATGATAGGCACCACAAGCTGCGGGCCAGCCATGGTCGCAACTTCGGGGTCAACATTAGAAGTAGATATACGGAAATCCGCTGGCTCGTCTACCAGGTAGCCTATTTCCTTCAGGAAGGACTTATAGGCAGCCATGTCCAGCTTCTGACCTTTGTGATCGCGATTCCAGCTGTCCATTTTTTCCTGGATTGCATCGCGCTTTGCCAGCAATTCCCGGTTGCGCGGCGCCAGATCGTTGACGATCTTGTCGAATTCCGTCCAGAATTTTTCTGCATCCACTCCGGTGCCCGGAATTGCTTCGTTATTAACGAAGTCATACAAGTTCTTTGCGACCTGAATGCCGCCGAGTTGTACGCGCTCTGTCATCGTTCTTAGCCTCAGTGGGTTAGACCTGTCCCGAAAGCCGCTCAGCGGTCGGGCCTGAAAAATCGAAGGCGCATTATACGGGAAGTTCCTTATAAGGTCATTTCCCTGAATACAACACGACCTTGGTAATAGCGTTAACTGCGCCGCCAGCTCGTTCCCTCGCGGGAGTCGTCCAGAATAATGCCCTGCTCTGCCAATTCATCGCGAATGCGGTCAGCACCGGCGAAATCTTTGGCTTTGCGCGCATCGGCACGAGCCTGAATTTTCGCTTCAATATCTTCTGCGCTCAGCTCGCTGCCGGAGTCGGCCTGAAAAAAGGCATCCGGATCTTGCTGTAAAAGGCCGAGAACCGCGCCAAGCCTGATCATTACAGCGGCTGCGTCTCGTGCCTCATCATCCCTACCCTCGCGACGATGCTGATTGATGTCGTTGGCGAGGGCATGCAAGACCGAAATCGCCCCGGGACAATTGAAATCATCGTCCATAAGCTCGGCAAAACGCCGGTCATACTCGGTCTCAGGCAACTGTCCGGACTCTGCAGGCGTGATGCCGCGCAGCGAGTGATATAGCCTGGCAAGCGATCGACCCGCCTCAGCCAGGTTATCCTCGGAATAATCGACCTGGCTGCGATAGTGGCTGGAAACCAGAAAGAAACGCACCACTTCGGACGGATAAGACTCCAGAATTTCCCGGATGGTGAAAAAATTGCCCAGAGATTTGGACATTTTTTCCTTGTTCACTCGAATCGCACCTGCATGCATCCAGGTATTCACAAAAGTGTGCCCTGTCGCACATTCGGACTGTGCAATTTCATTTTCATGATGCGGGAACAACAGGTCCGGCCCACCGCCATGAATATCGAAGGTATCGCCCAGACAACGGGTTGACATGGCAGAGCACTCAATGTGCCAGCCAGGGCGTCCATTACCCCAGGGAGACGGCCAGCTCACTTCGCCTTCGCCGGCGGCTTTCCACAAGGCAAAATCCGCCGGGCTGCGCTTGGCTTCGTGTACGTCGATGCGCGCGCCAGCAAGCAAGTCTTCAAGCTTTTTCTTGCTGAGCTTTCCGTAGCCTTTGAAGGACTCAACGGAAAAATATACATCTCCGTTATCAGCAGCGTAAGCATGATCAGATTCAATGAGTGTGTTGATCATGGCAGTGATTTCGGAAATATAATCCGTCGCACGGGGTTCGGCGCTGGGCGGCAGCACTCCCAGCCTGGCCTCATCCTCATGCATTGCGGCAATCATGCGCTCTGTCAGGTCAGTAAACGGCTCCCCGTTTTCCTCAGCCCGCCGCAGAATTTTGTCATCGATATCGGTTATGTTGCGCACATAGGTTACATCGTAACCGCGGTCGCGCAGATAGCGTGTTACCACGTCAAAAGCCACCAGCACTCGGGCGTGGCCCAAGTGGCAGTAGTCATAAACCGTCATTCCGCACACGTACATGCGAACCTTGCCCGGCTCAATTGGCGTAAAGGCTTCTTTCTGCTGGGTTAGCGTGTTGTAAATCCTGATCACAGCTGGTCTCCCGAATGCTGACCCTTCTTCATTCTTCATTTACCCCAGGAATCCCGCAAGGTAACCGTACGATTGAATACCGGCTTACCGGCTTTGGCGGTCAGTTCCTGATCACAGAAAAAATAACCTTCCCGCTCGAACTGGTACGGCAGGTCCGTCAGAGGTGTAGCCAGACTCTGTTCGACCCGCGCGCCCTGGAGCACCACAAGTGATTGCGGGTTAATGTGGTCAACGAAGTCGCCTTCCTTGTCGCTGTCCGGTGATTCGTGGTTAAACAATCGGTCGTACAGGTTGATGTCACAATCCACACTGTTACTCGCAGATACCCAGTGGATAACGCCATTAGGCTTATAACCCTCGGGGTTCACGCCCAGCGTGGCTGGATCGTATTCGCAACGCAACTCCACGATCTCGCCGCTGGCATCCCGTACGATTTCTTTGCACGTCATCACATAGCCGCCACGCAGGCGAACTGCCTGCTCTGGTGCCAGACGCTTCCACTTGCGCGGTGCCTCTTCCACGAAATCCTCCCGGTCGATAAAGAGGGTCTGGCTCCAGGTGACTTCGCGCTGCCCCATTTCCGGGTTCTGCGGATGTACCGGCAATACCAGGGTTTCGGTCTTGTCCGCCGGGTAATTGGTGATCGTGACTTTCAAAGGACGCATCACACACATGGCGCGGGGCGAGCGGGTGTTCAGATCTTCCCTGATGGCGAACTCCAGCATGCCCATATCCACTGTGCCGCCAGCTTTGTTCACACCGATCATGTCGCAGAAGGTACGCAGGGATTCCGGAGTGTAGCCCCGGCGACGCATGCCCGAAATGGTAGGCATTCGTGGGTCGTCCCAGCCATCGACAAGGTGCTCATCCACCAGGCGTTTGAGTTTACGTTTGCTGGTGATGGTGTAGTTCAGGTTAAGACGGGCAAACTCGATCTGTCTCGGCTGACAGGGAGCACTGATGTTATCCAGAACCCAGTCATAGAGCGGTCGGTGGTCCTCAAACTCCAGCGTGCACAACGAGTGCGTAATCCCTTCCATGGCATCCGAGATAGGATGAGTGAAATCGTACATCGGGTAGATGCACCATTTATTTCCTGTCTGGTGATGCTCAGCGTAACGAATGCGGTAGAGAATGGGATCTCGCATATTGATGTTGGGCGACGCCATATCAATTTTCGCCCGCAGCACCAGCTCACCGTTTTGATACTTACCATCACGCATGTCACGGAACAGCTTAAGGCTTTCATCAGCCGGACGATCACGGTAGGGACTGTTTCTGCCAGGCTCTTTCAGGCTGCCACGATATTCCGCCATTTCGTCAGCAGATAACGCACACACATAGGCCTTACCCTTCTCTATGAGCTCTTCGGCAAAGCCATAAATGATGTCAAAGTAGTCAGAGGCGTAACGCACGTCGCCCGCCCAGGTGAAGCCCAGCCATTTCACATCCTTTTTGATGGCGTCAATGTACTCCTGGCTTTCCTTTTCCGGATTGGTATCGTCAAACCTAAGAGTGCACTCGCCGGCAAATGTCTCGGCAATACCAAAATTGAGGCAGATGGATTTCGCGTGACCAACGTGCAGGTAGCCATTGGGCTCAGGCGGGAAGCGTGTCACCACCTGACCGACGTGCTCACCTTTGTTAATGGCGTCTTCAATCAGGCTCTGAATAAAGTTATGGGCTTTCTTCGACTCGGCGCTCATACAATCTCTGTTAAAAGAAGTGGGTCGGAAACCGGCTATTATACTCACAAATCAGGGCCGGACTCATGCATCGCCGGAAACTCTTGAGTACAATACTGGCATTAACCGATTAAAACTCAACGAACAGGAAACCCTGATGATTCTGCTGACAACCAATCACGGCGATATCAAGATCGAACTGGATTACGAAAAAGCCCCCGAAACCGCGAAAAACTTTGAGCAGTATGTTCGTGACGGTTTTTATGACGGCCTGATTTTTCACAGGGTAATCAGCAACTTCATGGTTCAGGGCGGCGGCTTTGAGCCCGGCATGAACGCGCGTAAAACCCGTGAACCCATCAAGAACGAAGCTGACAATGGTCTCAGCAATATGAAGGGCACCGTCGCCATGGCCCGCACAATGGATCCGCATTCGGCCTCTGCCCAGTTCTTCATCAACGTTGAGAACAATGGCTTTCTGGACCACACCGCAAAAAATGCTGAAGGCTGGGGCTACTGCGTGTTTGGCAAGGTAGTGGAAGGAATGGAGACAGTGGACGCCATCCGTGCTGTACGAACCACTATGGCCGCAGGCCACCAGGACGTTCCTCACGAAGACGTGGTAATTGTAAAAGCCACTGTTCTAGAGGACGGAGACGCAGCGTGAACACGCTGTTCATCTCCGACCTACATCTGGAAGAGTCACGCCCCGACATTACCGGGGCGTTTCTTGGCTTTCTGGATAAAACCGCTCCGGGCGCAGAGCGGTTATACATTCTGGGAGACTTTTTCGAAGCCTGGATCGGCGACGACGAACGCACCCCGCTACAAAACCAGATTGCAGCTGCGCTACGCAAACTCAGTGACAGTGGCACTGAAATATACCTGATGCACGGTAACCGCGATTTTTTGCTGGGCGAGGATTTTTGCGCCCGGGCCGGCGCGACATTACTGGACGACCCCACGCTGATTGATCTTTACGGTACGCCTACCCTGCTGATGCACGGTGACAGCCTTTGCACCGCCGATGTCGAGTACCAGAAATTCCGCGCTAACATGCGCAACCCTCAAACGCAGAAACTCATTCTGGCCCGCCCTCTCAAAGACCGCCAGCAAATGGCCCGGCAACTCCGGGAAATGAGCATGGCAACAAACCGAGGCAAAGCCGAAGACATTATGGATGTAACGCCAGAGGAAGTGGTGCGCGTTATGGCAGCCTACGATGTGCCGTTACTGATCCATGGCCACACCCACAGGCCTGCCGAGCACAGCCTGGAAGTAAACGGAAAAGCTGCAAAACGAATCGTTCTAGGGGACTGGGGGCAACACCTGTGGTGGTTGGAAGCAAAACCCGGGTTAACGCATGAGTTGAAAAAAGCGTCGCTCTGATCGTTCCCGATAACCTTTCCCAGCAATTAAATCTGCGACACAGAGCCCCTTCGACGGGGCTCAATAGTTGAATGCCTGCACGTCCGACACATACTGTATGAAGACACTGTATGCAGGACACCCATCATTATGAGACTCTTCGCGATCCTTTCAGATCGCCGTTTTTTGATCACCCTTGGGCTCGCCTGGTGCTGGCTACTGATGATCCGAGCCGCTCTGGTTATGCAAAGTGGCGTGTGGCCCAGCCCCATCGGAATGGTCGGAGGCGACCTGATCGGTGCGCTTATCCTCGCAATTCTGCTGACAATGGCACGCGGCCCCCTGCGTATTATCATGGTCATCTTACTTGGCTGTGCTGTTTATGTTGCCGGCATGCACCTTGCTGCACACGGTACCTTGTTTCAACTGGCTTTCGCGGCCAAGAGTATCGACCCTACCTTCATAAGTGGGAGTCTGATCAACGCATATCTGGCCCTACTACCTTTCTATCTCTTTCTCGCATGGCTTCTGCACCGGCTGCATCTGGCGCTGGTTCCCAGACCGCCCCGTGGTACTGCCGGCTTGCTCGCACTTGGCGCTGGAGCGCTCCTGGTATACACAGCGGCGTTCCCAAGCCTGACAACACCTGCGAACAACGTCGTCGCCAGCGCGCTGGCTCAGATCCCCGGCACTGTGATCACCCCCCTGGGCACTGCAATCAGCGATGAAGCCGTCGAGGTTGTCGGACCGCCGCCGGAAACCCCCGAGACACAGCTCAATTTCTTCCATCAGCGGGTCAAGGGCGCACCTGTAGACAACCCTCCTAATGTACTGCTGATCATGATTGAAGGGCTGTCGGCCGGCTATTTTCCCGAAATCAGCCAGTACCACGGGCTCCAGCCTCTGGTGACTCTGGAGAACCTTGAAAGCACTCTGAAAGCACAGGGGTTCCGGATGTATCGCAATCATTTGAGCCTGGAGCGACAGACAGATCGTGGTACGTTTTCCATCGTGTGTGGCCGTTATCCGGATTTCCGGAGAGTCGCTACAAAGCTTTCGGACGTGACTGAGGAGCGTGCCTCGCCGGATTGTCTTCCTGCCAAACTAAGCCACACGGGATATCACACCGCTTACTGGCAGGCAGCGCCAACAGACTACATGCAGAAAGACAAATTTATGCCGAAAGCGGGCTTCCTCGATGTCACCGGCGCCGAGGTGTTCGATAACGCCGAAGATATAGAAGGCTGGGGCCCGGCAGATCCAGTATATTTCGCCAATATTGCGAAACGCTTGAAGCGCCTCGACCAACGCGACTCCCCTTGGTTTGTGACTCTCCTTAACATCGGCACACATCACCCCTTCGATATAGGCGAAGAAGCAGAAGAGCAACTCGAAGAAGCGCGCGCGGAAGATGCAGAGAGCTCCGATGACACTCCGTTGCTACAGCCCCAGCAAGCACGACGAGACGCCATGAAAGTAATGGAGACCTCGCTCGGGCATTTTCTTGAAGAGCTGACACGCAACGGAACCCTGGATAATACCCTGGTCATACTGACCTCCGATGAGTCGGGAGGTTTTGTGCGCGCAGACCATGAAACGCTTCCTCTGAACAGCAACCTGGGAATGCTCGCTGTGCGCCCGCCTGACCCACGGGATCTGGCCGGATATGCGAACGAGAGCGCCATCACGGCACAACTGGATATCCCCATGACTGTTCTGGATGCGACCGGTCGGGGCATGTACGCAGGCGATATGATTGGCCGCAGCCTGCTGGCCGTGAATGACAAAGAGCAGCGAGACATACTCCTGGCAGACACCTATACCGGGCTCAAGTACTTTTTCCGGGACCGGGGCGAACTGCTTGCATGCACGGAGTTGCTGGCTCGCTGTACTTCGTGGACATTCGACCCCGACCGGGTCTTCGGATCATTCAAGGAATCAGACAGTCCACCTTTTCTGACGCTGGACGAACGCCTGACACTGTTCAAAAACGCGACCAAGCTGACACCAGATGATTAGCACGCAAGGCCCGCGAACCAGCACTCTCAACCCCAACAGCTGTTATCTATGAAACCACTGATAGCCAGCACACTGAAGATTATCCACTGCCATCGCCGGGCGCTGCTGACTTACTATCTGTTTTTTTCCGGCCTCGCGCTGGCAGTCATTACCCCAACCCTCACCTGGGCTCTGGCAGTCATGCGGCCGGTAACTGGAGACGGGGCTATCAGTACAGGTGGCATTGTTGAATTTCTGGTTTCGCCGGGCGGAATGCTCTGGGTGGTTGTGAGCCTTAACCTTTCGGCGTTGATCTTCCTGTTGCAACAGGCCGGGATTATCCTCATCGCGGCAGCACCCCGACACCAACAATACCGGACTGCGTTGAGCGCACTCTGGGGCGTCGCCCGCACGTTCGGGAGACTGCTTAAGCTATCAATGCTTCAGGTTTTCGGTCAGTTGCTCGTTGCCTCGCCCTTCCTGGCCTTTGTCGGGTTCGCATGGACATGGCTGATCGACTTATATGACCCCTACCTGTTGCGCCTTGAGAAGCCCCCTGAACTTTGGTGGTTTATCGCTTGCACGACGCTGGCATGCCTGGGAACCCTCTACTGCAACGGCCGTCTTTACTTGCGCTGGATACTGGCAGTACCTTGTCTGATGCTCAACAACCTGTCCGCCACCGGGGCGCTTCGGGAAAGCCGTCGTCTCACTCAGGGCCAGATGAGAGTAACCAGCGGCGTGCTGCTCTTCGGGCTGGCTGCTCTGTTGTTAATGCCGGTGCTGGTCACGTTTACCTTCGGTCGGCTCGCCACGGGCCTATTTGTTTTTTTACCCGCCGACACCGACATACTGGTCGCCGTGCTCCTGGTTTTTATTGCGACCTACATTCTGATCACCATGATGATCACGTTTCTGGGCACAGTGGTCTACGGCACATTCGTTTTCAATCTTTACCACAGAGCGCGCGACAGCCTGCCTGCAGAACACCTCCCGCTGGCAGGCCAACCAACACCTCAATCCGCATTCGACACTGCGCCGAAAAATGCTGGCTTAAAAGCCTGGACCGTCGAGTTCATTGTCATCATGCTTGCGCTGGGGCAGGCCTGGTTTGTGATTGCTACGTTGGAACAACAAGATGACGTTGCAGTAACCGCGCACCGAGGCAGTGCATTCAAGGCGCCAGAGAACACGATACAGGCGATCGAGCAGGCAATCGAAGATGGTGCCGACTATGTTGAAATCGATGTACAGCTGACCTCAGACGACGTTCCGGTACTCTGGCATGATGCCGATATGAACCGGATATTCGGTTTAAAACAACGAATCAGTGAAGTTAGCTACCAGGATATCCGGAACCTTGACGCCGGAAGCTGGTTCAGCACGGACTTTGCAGGTGAACGGGTCGCAACTCTGAAACAGGCTCTGGAAACTGCCCGTGGCCGCACGAAGCTCTTTATTGAGTTAAAGCCAGACCGGAACACACCGCATCTCACATCAACCGTCGTAAAGCTCCTTCAGCACAAGGATGCGGTCGACGGAACCATCATCGCAGCGGCGGACTGGGTGACCCTTCAGGAGGTAAAGCGCTCAGAACCGGGGCTCAGAACTGCGTTAATTGCACAGTTTGTGATTGGACCTCTGTGGGAAGACAACTACGACATTCTGGCGCTGCGCACAAACCGGGTAACGCCGGCAAGGATCGCCAGAGCCCATCGTGCTGGAAACGAGCTTCATGTCTGGACGGTAAACCAACCGGCCGAGATGAGGCGATTCATCGATATGGGGGTGGATAGCATTATTACCGATCGACCGGGATTGCTGACAGAAATTCTCCAGCAACGTGAAAGCCTCAGCAGCACCCAGCTACTGGCGACCAAACTCCAGAGCTGGCTGCATTGATATCGACTAAAATAGGCTTATCGTGAATTGAAACTCAACCGCGAAAACCCACGCAAGGAACGCACGTTCATGACGCAAGGCTCCATCCGTTCTGCATTTACTGCCACACTTTGGCTCTGGGCTCTGCTGCTGTGCTTTTCCACCGCGCCGGCGTTGGCCGAGCGCTCTGAAGAGGCGCCGGAGAAGGCAGAAGAAGCGCGCCCGGCGGTACAGCCAGAGCTGGAGGCCGCTACGGATGCGCCACCGGAAATTAAACTGCCGGCCGCAGACAACTCGGATATTCAGTCGCAGGCTCATGCGCTGCAAACATCGCTTGAGCAGCGCCAGGAAGCTGTAAGGGACAGTCGGGAGCGATTGAATTACGCTGACTCGGTCCTGACCCGCCTCACGGATGAATACGAAAGTTTTGAGCTACGTCTGGAAAAGGCCGGGCTCAACCTTACCGCCAGTTACGCCAACCTGCTAAAACAACGTCTCGAGCGCCTGCAGAGGCAGAGTATCGCCAGTGATCTTATTGAAGGAATCGAGACCAAGCTCTCTAAGGCAAGAGAAGAGCAACTACGACTGGAGGAGTTTGAGGCTATTACCGAACCGAATGGAGACGCGCGTAGCCAGTTGCGTAGCCACCGCTCAGCCTTGTTGCGTGAACTACACAAAGTTGTTACCGAACACATCGGCGTGCTCAATGAATACTACAGCACGGTCACCGCCCTGCAGGATCAGGTTGTACAGTATCAGAAGCTTTTACAGCAACGTCTGTTCTGGCTCCCCAGTGCGTCTGCTATCGATAAAGACACCGCCAGGGAGCTCTACGAATCCGCGAAGTGGTTTATCTCCCAACTGAGTTTCGCGTCATTGAGCAAAGCCATGAACGATTCAATCAGCGAGCGCGGAGCACGCGCGGGACTCGTGGCATTGCTACTCATCGTGCTGCTTGTAAAGCGCAAGACCCTTAAACGTAACCTGGTGTCCAACAGCCGCTATATCGGAAACGTTGGCCACGATCGAACAGCTTTTACCCTGGCGGCACTGATCAACAGCGTACTGCTGGCATTGCCCGGGGTACTTGGTTTTTCTCTTGCGGCCTTACTGCTCATGGAAGGCAATGCTTTCTATGCCGCACTTTCAAAAGGCTTTACAGCCGCTGCGTTTATCATGTTTTTGCTGGCTTTCATCCGCAATGTTGCTCGCAAGCAGGGCCTCGGAGAAAGCCACTTCCACTGGAACGCCAACTCTTTGCGCGTTATTCGTCGAGAATTGCCGTTGCTGATGGCGTTTGTCATACCGGTAGCCGTCATCACTACGTCGACAAGTTCAACACCTGAAGGCACCCAATTTGACGACAGCCTTGGGCGCCTTCTATTCACTCTGGTGTCCATTGCATTGGCCGTCTTTGCATTTCACATCATGAGGGCGGTGCGGGCCGATAAACCTCGCAGTAACCTGTTGCTTATGCTCCACGTCATAGCGGTTGCAGCCCCACTGGTACTGGCTTCGGCATCCCTGATCGGCTATCACTACACTGCTCTGCAACTTGAACGAAACATATTTATAACGATCTGCTGGCTCGCCTTTAATTCACTGCTTTACTATGTGGGCTTAAGAGCGCTGTCCGTTCGCGAGCGCAGGCTCACCCTTGAGCGCTTAAGGGACCAGCGAGCAGCCGAGCAAAAGATGGCGGCAGCCAGAGAGGAGGCTGATTCTACCGGCGACGGCACGCTTCAGAATCTGGACATGCCCGAAATGGATCTGAAAGATATTAGCCAACAGAGCTCTTCGCTGCTTCGTATAATGGTCTCGGCACTAGCGCTGACCGGCCTGTTTTTCCTTTGGGCCAGCGTTATTCCAGCCCTGCAACTGTTCAACGACATCACACTTTGGACGATTGCTACCGACCTGCAGGGGGGCGACCCGTTACCTATCACGCTCGCAGATGTTCTGCTTTCCATACTGGTAGCCGCGGGCACAGTTCTGGCAGCGAAAAACCTTCCCGGCACCCTGGAAGTGACGATACTGAGCCGGATGAACCTTGAGCCTGGCACAGGCTACGCGATCACCACCATCACTACATACATATTGGTACTTTTGGGTGTGGTCATTTGTCTTGGGGTAATTGGCGTTCAATGGTCGAAACTGCAGTGGTTGATTGCTGCCCTGGGCGTGGGCCTTGGCTTTGGCCTTCAGGAGATAGTGGCGAACTTTGTATCGGGCATTATTCTTCTGTTTGAGCGCCCGATCCGCGTGGGGGATACGGTCACTATTGACGGCATCACCGGCACGGTGTCACGCATTCGCATTCGCGCAACAACCCTTATCGACTGGGACAGAAAGGAACAGATCATTCCAAACAAGACCTTTGTTACCGAAGATCTTACCAACTGGACGCTTTCGGATCCGATTACTCGTGTCGTCCTTCGCGTTGACGTTGCGCACGGATCCGATGTCGATAAAGTCCAGGACATACTCATCAACGTTGCCCACAACAACGCACGAGTTGTGGGCGACCCTGGGCCTGAAGTGTTCTGTATTGGGCTCGCAGACAGCAGTATCAACTTTGAAATCCGGGCTTTTGTCAAAGATCTGATCGACATCATGCCACTTTCCCACGAAATACACGCCGCAATCACAATAGCCTTGAAGGATACAGGTATCCGCATACCCTTTCCGCAGCGGGACATTCATGTTCGCACCCTGCCCGAGTCCGGCCAATAGGACTCCGGCAGGGCGCCCTACCCGGTCAGTGTTGCAGAATCTGTTGCAGGAACTGCTGAGTCCGCGGCTCCCTCGGGTTACCGAAAAATTCACTGGGTGGCGCCTCTTCGACAATTTCGCCGCCATCCATGAAGATCACCCGATCCGCAACCGTTTTGGCAAAACCCATTTCATGGGTCACACAGATCATGGTCATGCCGCTTTCAGCGAGCTCGATCATGACATCCAGCACTTCCTTGATCATTTCCGGGTCAAGCGCCGATGTAGGCTCATCGAACAACATGATTTTTGGTTTCATACACAACGCCCTGGCAATAGCCACGCGCTGCTGCTGACCTCCCGATAACTGCCCCGGATACTTGTTGGCCTGGTCCGGAATTTTCACTCGCTCAAGATACTCCATGGCGGCTGCCTCTGCCTCCCGTCGGGGTACCTTGCGCACCCATATGGGTGACAGGCAGCAGTTCTCCAGCACCGTGAGGTGGGGAAAGAGATTGAAGTGCTGAAACACCATCCCTACTTCCCGGCGAACACTGTCAATGTGGCGGACATCATCGGTGAGTTCAACGTCATCGACGATAATCTTGCCCTGCTGATGCTCTTCAAGACGGTTGATACAGCGGATAAACGTAGACTTTCCTGAGCCTGAAGGGCCACAGATGACGATGCGCTCCCCCTGATCAATCGTCAGGTTCAGGTCTTTTAGAACGTGGAAATCGCCATACCATTTGTGCATGCCTTCCACTCGAATAATGCCCGGCTTATTCTCAGCCTGTACGTCCGTGGATTCGGTGTGTTGTGTCATAGTCTCACCATCAGGTTTTGTGACCGGTATCAAGCTTGCGTTCAAGGTTCTGGCTATAGCGCGAAATGCCAAAACAGAAGACCCAGAAACAGAAAGCCACGAAGACATACCCCTCAATTGCAACGTTCTGCCACGCGGGGTCCGCTATGGTCGACTGAACGGCACCAAGAATGTCGAACAAACCAATGATCAACACCAGGGTGGTGTCCTTGAACAGTGATATGAATGTGTTCACGATACCCGGGATTACCAGCTTCAGTGCCTGGGGCAGAATGACCAGCCCCATCTTGCGCCAGTACCCCAGCCCCAGGGCACCCGCCGCCTCGTACTGACCCCGCGGAATAGCCTGAAGCCCGCCTCTGATCACTTCCGCCATATAAGCCGACTGCCACAGCGTGATGCCAATGAGCGCTCGCACCAGCTTTTCAAAGCTGACTCCGTCCGGAAGAAACAGGGGTAACATCACAGAAGCCATGAACAGCACTGTAATCAAAGGCACCGCTCGCCAGACTTCGATGAACACCACGCAAAGGCCGCGGATAATCGGCATGTCCGACCTACGCCCGAGGGCAAGCAGAACCCCGATCGGCAGCGAGGCAAGAATCCCGATATAAGCCAGAATAAGCGTGAGCATCAAGCCGCCCCACTTCGAGCTCCCCACCTCTTCCAGCCCAAGAACGCCACCAGGAATCAACACGTAGCCAATGATTGGCAAGCCAGTAATACCGAAGATTCCGAGCCATTTCCGACCAGGGAAGCGCTCAATAAATTGGGGCACAAACGCGACCGCCAGCAGAGCGAACATGACATCGACCCGCCACTGAAGCTCATCCGGGTAAAAGCCATAAATAAAGAAATTCAGGCGCTGCTTCACAAACAACCAGCAGGCACCCGCCCCGACACAGTCGTCCGGGCCATTGCCTAGAAAAGTCGCGTCCAGTATCAGCCAGTTCAACAACGGGCCCACACTTGTGACAAGCAGATAGCCAACCGCCAGAGTCAGCAAGGAGTTGTACCAGTTGGAAAACAGATGCGTCCGCATCCACTTGACTGGCCCGAGGTTTCTTTTCGGGGGTTTCATCATCGGTTCAGTCATCATCGCTCCTTGATGGCCACGGCCCGGTTATACAGGTTCATGAACAGCGAAATCAGCAGACTGATGGTTAGGTACACAGCCATGGTGATCGCCACCACCTCCACTGCCTGACCTGTCTGGTTCAACGTAGTGCCCATAAACACAGCAACCAGATCCGGATAACCGATGGCGGTTGCAAGTGAGGAGTTTTTCACAAGGTTCAGGTATTGGCTGGTCAGAGGCGGAATGATTACCCGCATAGCCTGGGGAATAACCACCAATCTCAGGGTAAGCCCGTTTGGCAAACCCAGGGCCTTGGACGCTTCGGTCTGCCCCTGACTGACCGACAGGATGCCCGACCGCACGATTTCCGCGATAAAGCTGGCAGTGTAGAGAGAAAGCGCAATCCAAAGGGCTACCAATTCAGGAATCAACGTAATCCCGCCGCCAAAATTAAATCCTTTGAGCGCAGGCACATCCCATTCCAGCGGCTGGCCTGCACTGAAAAACACCATGAGCGGCAGCAAAATCAGAATCGCGACACTAACCTTGAATGTGGGGAAAATTTGCCCGGTTGCCATCTGACGTTTCTTCGCCCACATCCGGACGCCCACAACCGCAACAATGGCTACCAGAATTGCCACCCAAACCAACCCGAAACCCTCCTGGGTTACCGGCCCGGGCAAATACAAACCCCGGTTGTTCAGAAACAGCGCTCCGCCAACCTCCACGCTTTGTCTCGGCGACGGAAGGTTGCTCAGGACTGCGAAGTACCAGAAAAATATCTGTAGCAGAAGGGGTATGTTTCGAATGACCTCGATATACACCAGCGAGATCTTGGCCACCAACCAGTTACTGGACAGGCGTGCAACACCAATTACAAACCCCAGAATGGTTGCGGCCACCACACCCATGGCAGATACCAACAGTGTGTTGGTCAAACCTACCCAAAATGTGCGTCCGTAGCTCATGGTGGCGTCGAATGGCACCAGGTGCATGATAATACCGAAGCCGGCAGACTCACCAAGAAACCCGAAACCGGTACTTATGCCCCGGCTCTGCATATTGGAGAGTGTATTATCGATAAGCACCCAGCCGACCCAGAAAACCACGGCCAGCGAAATAACCTGAAAAAAAAGAGCTCGAACCCGCGGGTCGTACCAGGGCTTCGGCCCGGCAGGTCTGGAATTAACAGTTTGTTTTTTCATGCACCATCCCGAAAAGCTTCCCTGCAAAACACAGCTTCAGAGTTAACGCCGGAGGCGTTACATGAACACCTCCGACGCAGCCTTTCAGGTATCAGCGTACCGGCGGTGCGTACAGAATGCCGCCATCTGTCCAGAGGGCGTTGATGCCACGCTCAAGACCAAGAGCAGTGTCAGGTCCTACGTTACGGTCGTACATCTCCGCGTAGTTACCCACCTGTTTCACAATGGCGTGACCAAAATCATCCGGAAGCCCCAGTTTGGCCCCCATATCGCCGTCGGTGCCCAACAGGCGCTGCACACTAGGGTTATCAGACTTCAGCATCTCATCCGCATTGGCCATGGTAATGCCGAGTTCCTCAGCGTTGATCTGAACGCTCAAAACCCATTTGACGATGTTGAACCACTGGTCGTCACCCTGACGAACAACGGGGCCAAGAGGTTCCTTTGATATGGTGTTCGGCAGGATCTTTGCGGAACTCGGATCGGTGAGCTTGGAGCGCAAAGCCGCAAGCTGGGAGCGATCGGAGGTCAACACATCACAGCGACCGGCCGCAAAACCCTGGACAGTCTGTTCCGATGTATCAAATACGATCGGCTTGAACTCCATACCCTTGGTCCGGAAATAATCCGAGAGATTCAATTCGGTGGTCGTGCCAGCCTGGATACACACGGTTGCGCCATCAAGCTGCGTCGCGTCGTCCACGCCAATGTCTTTATTTACAAGGAAACCTTGACCGTCGTAATAGTTCACGCCCGCAAAGTTGAGTCCCAACGAGACATCACGGGTAAGGGTCCAGGTGGTGTTTCTGGACAGCATGTCAATCTCACCTGACTGCAACGCAGTGAAACGTTCCTTGGCCGTCAAAGGAGTAAACTCCACTGCCTTGGCGTCGCCGAAGATAGCTGCAGCTACTGCCCGGCAAGTATCAACGTCGATACCAGTCCAGGCACCTTTTTCATCCGGCTGGGAAAACCCGGGGAGACCACTGGTCACACCACACTGCAGGTGGCCTTTTTCCTTTACGCTTTCCAGAGTTGTCGCCGCGAAAACGCTTGTGGTCGTCAGGGCACCTGCAACACAGGCCATTCCAAAGGCTACCGATCTCATGCTCTTCATTGTCGTTTCTCCGAACGTTTGCTGGTTACTTCGTAATAACTGCCGGGGAACTACCCCAGCAAATTACGAGCCACGCAGGGCAAGTTATTGTTTATTATGAATTCTTCTTACGTTCCAGGCTCTAACCAATATTCCGGAGCAGTTGAGATACTATTCCGGCCCCAAAATGGCACGCGTCGCCAAACAATACGCACCGTTTTGAGACATCACGAAGGAGCCTTGTTATTACAAGGTAGATCAAAGTTCGGAAATGTAACTAATTTATACCGGTTTTTTCTGCAGAACTGACAACATCGTCCGGTTGCTTGTAGGTTTCCAGGCGTTTCAGCCACCCTTTCAGCCAGCGTGTTTTTTCAATTGGATTGTCGGCATTGTTGGCCCTTGTGGTAAGAACCTGTGCGGCTGCTTCACGGAATCGTGCCAGCGTTACTACGTTCGGGTCGGGCTCCATGGCCAGAAGCACCTGCCTGAGCCCCCAGCCCACGCCGTCATAGCGCTCAGAGGGTGAGAGCCCCTCCCCTTTGAAGTTGACATAATCCATCAATGCATATGTGCCGCCGGGCGTACGGCTCAGCGCTTTCAGATCGGCACTTACCTGAGCTTTGCGATCTTCAGGTAGAGACTCGACGATCTCCACCAGCGAGGATTTGGCACGTCGGAAGATGAACTCTGCCTGAATACCTTGCGTGCCCGCCAGAAATTCACGAAGTTCAGCCACCCTTACGGAGTCATCGACAGCCTCAAACGATGACTTATCTGGCCAGGGAGCATCAAACGGTTCGAGCTCTCTCAACCATCCAGGGATGTTGACCTGGCGCTGCTTCATATATTCAACCAGCGCTGGAAAGCTCTCTACGAATCGCTCATTTACCCCTTCCGGGTACCAGATAAAGTGGCCAATACCCAGCGAAGGAAACGCCTCCCCGTCATTCCAGTGAACAAGGCACTGAAACTGGCCTGCGCATTCATTCTGAAATATTTTCTGACCAACCCAGTCCATCTGTGCAGGCTTCAGAGCAATAGAAATATCGACGGAGGTCTCCCTGGAAGCCAGAGCAGCAGGATTCGTGTCACCCGCTTCTGCTTCGGTATTTCCAGTATTGTTTTCGGATTCACAACCGGAAAGCACCAACATGCTAACCAGAAAAATCAGACCGAGCGCCTTATTAAACAAGTCATCACCTCATTAGAACGTCGTTTATATCTACTCATGGCGAAGGGCGTCGATAGGATTGAGTCTTGCGGCTTTGCGCGCCGGGAAAAACCCGAAAATAACACCAATCGCAACAGAAAAGAAAAACCCCAGCAACATAACGCCTGGCGCCAGTAAAAACGGCATATCAAGGCGGGACGTTACCAACCAGGTACCTCCAATACCCAGTAACAGCCCGATAATTCCACCCAGAGTCGACAAAGCTATAGATTCGACCAGAAACTGGGTCAGCACATCGCGGGTTCTCGCGCCGATTGCCAGGCGAATACCTATTTCCCGCGTCCGCTCGGTAACCGACACCAGCATAATGTTCATGATCCCTATACCACCCACAAGAAGGCTAACGGCGGCAATGGCACCCAACAAAATGGTCATGGTATTGGTAGTACTCGCCAAAGCATTTGCAATATCCTGAGTATCGCGGACATAAAAATCATCATCTTCCGGGGAGGTAATATGGCGACGCTGGCGAAGCAGCGATTCGATATCTTTCTGGACTCTGCCAGTGCTTCCATCGATGAGCGCCGACACAAAAATTGTTTGCACATCGAGGCTCCCCAGCAATCGTCGTTGCACCGCCTTGACTGGCATAAGAATCGTTTTGTCCCGATCCTGCCCCATGGACTGCCCTTTCTCTTCTAGCACAGCGATCACCCGACAGGCGGTGCGCCCAACTCGAAGCGTTGTTCCCAAGGGCTCCTGGCCGAGGTACATCTCATCAATCAAAGTGGTGCCGATAATGCACACTGCTGACCCGGCGTTCAGTTCGTCGGGATCGAAGGCCCTGCCGTATGCAATCCCGTGATTGCGCACAACAAAGTAATTGTTATCTGTTCCTACGACCGGGATCGTCTCGTTGGCGTTGCCGATGACCACCGTCGGGTTGACGGTAATTGCAGGTGCTACAAGAACTTCCGGTACTTCCTGTGCAATGGCCTCTACATCTTCAAGATCAAAAGGCTCAGCTGAAGTGCGCACTCCCCCCGGACCACGCTGAGCAGTTCCCGGCATAACGAACAGCAGATTAGAGCCAATGCTGGCAATCTCGTCAGTAACGCTGCGAGTAGCGGACTGGCCCAAGTGAACCATGGCCACCACACTACCGACACCAATGATGATGCCCAGCGTCGTCAGAAACGAACGCAGCTTGTTCCGCACGATTGCCTGAAATGCCATGACAAAGATGTCCAGCCACCTCATGATAAAACCTCGTCCGGGGTTCCATCCTTAACGAGCTTTCCGTCGACGAAGTACAGGACTCTATCGGCATACCGGGCGATGTCCGGCTCATGGGTGACCATGACAATCGTGATACCGCGCTCAGCGCGGATCTGAGCCAGTTGCACCATGATGCTATCTGCCATGCCGGTATCCAGGTTCCCGGTAGGCTCATCCGCCAACAATACAGGCGGCTCAGTGACCAGCGCCCGGGCAATGGCTACCCTTTGCTGCTGGCCACCGGAAAGTTGATTGGGAGTGGCAGGTTCACGCCCGGAGAGGCCAACAATTCGCAACGCTTCCCTGGCCCGGGCTTTGCGTTCTGAACGCCGGACGCCATCATAGATCAAAGGCAGTTCGACATTAGCCAGCGCGGTGACCCTTGGCAGAAGATTAAAGCTCTGGAAAATAAACCCCATAAAATGGCGGCGTAAGAGAGCGAGTTCGTCACGGTCCAGACCACCGACATTTACGCCCCGGAACAGGTATTCGCCGGCTGAAGGCACATCAAGGCAGCCAATCATGTTCATACAGGTAGATTTGCCCGAGCCACTCGGCCCCATGATTGCGACAAATTCCCCCTCTCGAATGGTCAGATCAACACCATCCAGCGCTCTCACCTCAGCAGATCCGCTTCCATAGATTTTGAAGATGTTACGCATGCGAATAACAGCCGGCGGCAAATCACGCGCATCCGGGTCATGATTTCCGAAACGGGCGCTGTTACTCAACGGAACCGCTCACGATTCCGGTCAGTATTTCGTCGCCTTCGGACAGCTCATCGCTCAGAACTTCCGTGTACCGGCCATCGGTATAGCCGCTGCGGACAAGCACCCGACGGGGCTTATCGCCCTCAAGCACCCAGAGAGTATTTGAGGAGGCCAACGCGTTCCCCCTTGAGCGGTCCGCCGGATGACTGAACATACCTCCACCCTCTGCGTCGGTTGTGGGGGGCGTAAAACGGAAAGCGATGTTTGGAACCCTCAACGCCTGATCGCGCTGCCCTGTGTTGATGGTTGCAGTGGCAGTCATACCCGGCTGAAGGAGATGCTCGGAATTGTCGACCGCCAGCACAGTGGTATAGGTAACAACATTGTTTTCAACCGTGGGGTAAAGGTAAACCTTCAATACCTCGGCCTCAAACTCCCTGCCCGACCAGGCATCCACGGTAAATGTCGCAAGCTGGCCGGCTTTCACCAAGCCCACATCCGCTTCATCCATCGAGACATGAAGTTCCATCTGCCCCAGATCCTCAGCCAGCAAGAAAAGTACAGGTGTCTGGAAGTTTGCAGCCACTGTCGCGCCTGGTTCGATACTCCGCTGAAGCACCACGCCATCAATAGGAGACGTTATTACAGCTTTCTCCAGTCGCGTCTGAGCCTGAGAAACCGTCGCTTCAGCCTGGCGCACAGTAGCCCGGGCATAGGCGGATCTCGCGACAGCACGCTTCCGGGTGGCAACGGCCTTATCCAGCGTTGCCTGGGGCGAGGTTCCCCGCTGCACCAGAGACTCCGTTCTGCGTTCATCTACCAAGGCCTCTTCCTGAGTAGCTGCGGCCTCGGCGAGAGACGCACGTGCCAGTTCAAGGCCCGCGGCGGCTTGCAGCAGTGCGACTTCAAGCTCTTCAGTATCAAAAAGAGCAAGAACCTGACCCCGCTGGATTTCATCATTTTCTGAAACCAGAACCTCGCTCACCAAACCTGAAATTTCGGCGCCGACCGACACTTCACTCTTGGGCTGAAGATTCCCGGTCGCCATGGCAGTGAGGACCATATCAGCTCTGTCGAGCTTGTGAGTCTGCCACTGTATGTGAGTATCCTCTGGCCACAACCACCATGCCAATCCAGCGATAAGGGCCGCACCAAGCACAACCCAGATCACAACAGTGAATCGCCCCCGGTTCTTTTCAGCCCGGATGACCGAGTTCACTTCGTCCGCCATGCTTTGCAAAGAAGGATCGGTTTCAGATGCCATTGGTTACTCGATTCGGTGGTTGGCCAATTGGTTGCGAATTTCCTCAGGGATGGGGACTGCTTTATCAGTTCCATAATCGAAGTGGATCAGAACGGCCTGGCCTCGCGCAATCTGCTTGCCATCCTGCCAGGCTTCCTGAACAGCCTGAAACGAACTGTTGCCGATTTTTCCGACGCCTGTGCGAATCTCGACCGGAAGGTGCCAATAGCTTTGCGCGACAAAATCGATTTCAACGCGAGCAATGATGAGAGGCCAGGTTTTCAAATCCAGCGTCGGATGGAAGATACTGAACAAAGGCATCCTGGCCTGTTCGAACCATACTGGCAGCGTTGTATTACTGATGTGACCAAGGGCATCTGTGTCGCTGAATCGGGGCTGAAGTTCATAATAGAACATGCAAAATTCCTAATGGTTAAAACCAGATACTATACGCTTAGTTTCTGGGTACATAAAAAAACCCGAAGCTTTCGCTCCGGGTTTCGGGTCTAAAATTCAAGCCAGAATGTAAGGGGTTTACTTTTCCACAAAAGCCCGCTCAATCACGTAGTGCCCCATGTCACCACCTCTGGCCTCCTTGAAGCCCATTTCATCAAGGATGGAGCAGGTATCCTTAAGCATGCTCGGACTACCACAAATCATGAACCGATCATCTTCAGGGTTTAAGTCGGGTAGACCAAAATCACCGGTTATCTTGCCACTCTGCATTGCGTGGGTAAGTCTACCCTCATTTCGGAACGGCTCGCGGGTAACCGTGGGGTAGTATTCCAGCTTGCCCTTGACCATCTCTCCAAAGAATTCATTTTCCGGCAATTCTTCAATCTCTTGCTGATAGGCAAGCTCCGAGATATATCGCACGCCGTGGGTCAGAATAACCTTATCGAAGGCATCGTATACGTCCGGGTCTTTGATGATACTCATAAATGGCGCAAGGCCGGTGCCAGTACTGATTAGCCAGAGATTCTTGCCGGGCAGCAGATTATCCAGAATCAACGTGCCCGTAGGCTTCCGGCTAACGAGGATTTCATCCCCTACCTGAATCTTCTGAAGACGCGAAGTGAGCGGACCGTCTTGTACCTTGATAGAAAAAAACTCCAGCTCTTCTTCATAGTTGGCGCTGGCAATGCTGTAGGCACGCATCAGCGGTTTACCTTCAGTTTCCAGACCAATCATCACAAAGTGACCATTCTTGAACCGGAACCCCGGATCACGACTGGTCTTGAAGCTGAACAGAGTATCGTTCCAGTGATGCACGCTGGTTACAGTTTCTTTTATCAGGTTGCTCATTTAAACCTCTGGCCTGTCCGGTTTGTTATCGGCGGCGAATGTTGCAAATATGAATTGCCTAAAGTCTACCCCATCTCTAACCTATCGATGAAATGGGTTATTCTCATAACCTTATTCGGGTACATCGATTTAGAGCATTTTGTTATGAAATACAGCTTCAGGCAGCTCGAAGTATTCCTGGCGGCCGCTCACTTCCAAAACATTACCCGCGCCGCGGAATCTTTGGCCATGTCCCAGTCTGCCGCGAGCAGCGCGCTCAAAGAGCTGGAGAACCAATTCGACATCCAGCTATTCGATCGTGTTGGCAAACGCCTGCAGCTGAACGAACTTGGGCGACTCTACCGACCCAAGGTGGAAGCAGTTCTTGCTCAGGCAACCGAACTCGAACAGGCCTTCAGCAAACATTCTGAAGTAGGTGCCCTGAAAGTCGGCGCCACCTTGACTATCGGTAACTATCTGGCCGTAGGCGTTATGGCCCAATACATGAATACCCCTACCCGGCCACGCGTTTCGCTGGAAGTAGCCAATACGAGCACCATCGCTCGTCGGGTCAAAGATTTTGAACTGGATATCGGCCTGATTGAGGGCGAGCTGCAATCCTCAGAACTTGAGGTTATACCCTGGCGCGGTGACAAACTGGTGGTCTTCTGCTCGCCTACCCACCCATTAGCAGCGAAGAAGGAAATTTCGGACGAAGACCTTCGGAGCGCTACCTGGATTATGAGAGAGCAGGGTTCCGGAACAAGACAGACCTTCGAACGGGGCATGCACGGCCTGCTTCCGGACCTGAACGTACTGCTGGAACTGGAGCATACCGAAGCCATCAAGCGAGCCGTGGAAGCTGATCTCGGTATAGGATGCCTGTCGGAAGTTGTGCTTGCCGACGCCTTCAAGCGTGGCAGCCTGATGCCTCTCAAAACACCGTTAAACCGGAACTTTGAGCGCCAGTTCTATTTTATTTTGCACCGGCAGAAATACCGGAGCGCGGGAATTGATGCCTGGATTAGCCTTTGCCGTGCGCTTGCCTGAAAGACCCTAGCCAAGAGGGCCGCTGTGAAACCTGAACTCGCTATCTGGCTCGAGAATCAGCTCTTTTTCAATAGCCAGAAACTCTGCAACCCTGGCGTCAACAGGTTCACCGTTTGCTTGCTCTGCCAGAGCCAGATAATCGCGGTAATGACGAGCTTCGGATTTGAGCAGGCTACTATAGAAACCCGCCAGCTCTGCATCCAGAAACGGAACAAGTGCAGCAAAGCGTTCGCATGAACGAGCCTCAATGATTGCACCTACCACCATTACATCGACCAGGCGACCCGGATCATCCGTGCGCACGTCTTTACGCAGCCCCGCTGCGTAGCGCGCCGGAGTCAGGTGGCAATAGGATATTCCCCGCTTGTTGATAATGGCCAGAACCTGCTCGAAATGACGAAGCTCCTCCCGGGCCAGACGAGACATTTTGTTAAGCAGGTCGGTGTTATCGACATACCGGTACATAAGGCTGAGCGCTGTAGATGCCGCCTTTTTCTCGCAATGGGCATGGTCGATCAGCATCAGATCCTGATTGGCAAGCGCGTCGTCAATCCACCGCTGAGGCGTTGCGCAAGGCAAAAAGTCGTGGATCTCCTGCAAGGCCTGAGCCATCGTGTCGGTTTTGCTGTTCATGGTGAGTAACTACGTGAATAAATTGGGTGCGCGATTATAACCTAGCTAACAGACTTCTCCGACCTCTGTCCAACTTAACTTTATAAGGGGTTTCCTATAGAATGCAGCGCCAACTTAAGGTCTTTCCGCCAAAGAACTCCCGCCAGGCGTATTGCCAAAGCGCGGGACATACCAACTGATGAGGGTCCATATCGTGTTAGAAGCCTACCGTGAACACGTTGCAGAACGTGCGGCTCTGAATATTCCGCCGAAGCCGCTGAACGCTGAACAGACCGCTGCTCTGGTTGAGCTGCTGAAGAACCCGCCGGCCGGCGAAGAAGAAACACTTGTTGATCTGCTGGAAAACCGTATTCCACCAGGCGTAGACGAAGCAGCGTATGTAAAAGCAGCCTTCCTGAGCGCTATTGTCAAAGGTGAAGCTTCATCTCCACTGATCGACAACAAAAAAGCAGTCCAGTTACTGGGCATGATGCAGGGTGGCTACAACATTGCCACGTTGGTTGACCTGCTCGACAACGCTGAACTGGCTGAACTGGCAGGCAAAGAACTCAAGCACACCCTGCTTATGTTTGACGCATTCAACGACGTCAAAGAAAAAATGGATGCCGGCAACGAAGTTGCTAAATCCGTTGTTGAATCCTGGGCCAACGCCGAATGGTTCACCAACAAAAACAAGGTTGCCGAGAGCACCAAAATGGTGGTTTTCAAGGTAACCGGCGAAACCAACACTGACGACCTTTCCCCTGCGCCCGATGCCTGGTCCCGTCCGGACATCCCGCTACACGCCCGCGCCGCCTATAAAATGGAACGCGATGGCCTGAAGCCAGAGGAGCCAGGTGTAACTGGCCCGATGAGCCAGATTGACGAAATCAAATCCAAAGGACTGCCTGTTGTCTTCGTTGGTGACGTCGTAGGTACTGGTTCTTCCCGTAAATCTGCCACCAACTCGGTTCTGTGGTTCTTCGGTGACGACATTCCTGGTGTGCCGAACAAGCGTGCTGGCGGTGTGTGTATCGGCAACAAAGTTGCTCCTATCTTCTTCAACACCATGGAAGATGCCGGCGCTCTGGTATTTGAAGCACCTGTAGACGACATGAACATGGGCGACGTGATTGAAATCCGTCCATACGAAGGCAAGATCCTGAACGAAGCCGGTGAAACCATCTCCGAATTCAACTTCAAGTCTGACGTTATCCTGGACGAAGTTCAGGCTGGCGGCCGCATTCCTCTGATCATCGGTCGTGGCTTGACCGCGAAAGCTCGTGCAGCTCTGGGCCTGGGCGCAACAGATCTGTTCCGTCTTCCGAACGATCCTGAAGCCGGCACCAAGGGCTTTACCCTGGGTCAGAAGATGGTTGGTAAAGCATGTGGACTGGAAGAAGGCCAAGGCGTTCGTCCGGGCACCTATTGCGAGCCACACATGACGACCGTTGGCTCCCAGGACACCACTGGCCCGATGACCCGTGACGAGCTGAAAGATCTGGCTTGCCTGGGCTTCCAGGCTGATCTGGTTATGCAGTCTTTCTGTCACACAGCGGCTTACCCGAAGCCTGTTGACGTTGAAATGCAGCACACCATGCCGGACTTCATTCGTAACCGTGGTGGCGTTTCCCTGCGCCCGGGCGACGGTATCATCCACTCATGGCTGAACCGTATGCTGCTGCCAGATACTGTTGGCACCGGTGGTGACTCACACACCCGCTTCCCGATGGGCATTTCCTTCCCGGCCGGTTCTGGCCTGGTCGCGTTTGCCGCGGCTACCGGTGTTATGCCACTGGATATGCCAGAGTCTGTGCTGGTTCGTTTCAAAGGCGAAATGCAGCCAGGCATCACTCTTCGTGATCTGGTACACGCAATTCCCCTTTACGGCATCAAACAGGGCATGCTGACCGTTGAGAAGAAAGGCAAGATCAACGAATTCTCAGGTCGCATTCTGGAAATTGAAGGCCTTGAACAACTTACCGTTGAGCAGGCATTTGAGCTTTCTGACGCATCTGCTGAGCGCTCTGCAGCGGGTTGCACCATCAACCTGTCTGAAGAATCTGTCGCTGAATACCTGCGCTCCAACATCACCATGCTGCGCTGGATGATTGCCGAAGGTTACGGCGATGCACGTACACTTGAACGTCGTGCCACGCAGATGGAAGAGTGGATTGCCGATCCGAAGCTGATGCGCGCTGACAAGGACGCTGAGTACGCTCACGTTGTCGAGATCGACCTGGCTGATATCAAAGAGCCTATCGTGTGCTGCCCGAACGATCCGGATGATGCCCGCTTCCTGTCCGAAGTAGCTGGCGACAAGGTCGACGAAGTATTCATCGGCTCATGCATGACCAACATTGGCCACTTCCGTGCCGCTGGCAAGCTGCTTGATCAGAACAAGTCGCCTCTGAAAACACGTCTGTGGATGTCTCCTCCGACCAAAATGGACCAGGCACAGTTGATGGAGGAAGGCTACTTCAACATCTACGGCACGGCCGGTGTACGTACTGAAATGCCAGGCTGTTCACTGTGCATGGGTAACCAGGCACGAGTGGCTGCAAAGAGCACTGTACTGTCTACCTCAACCCGTAACTTCCCGAACCGTCTTGGCGATGGTGCCAACGTGTACCTGACATCGGCGGAACTGGCAGCTGTGGGCGCGATACTTGGCAAACTCCCAAGCCCTGCGGAGTACATGGAGTACGCCAAAGATCTGAACAGCATGTCGAAAGAGATTTACAAGTATCTGAACTTCGACCAGATGGAGAACTACACCACGAAGGCGTCTGAAGCGAACGTTGCTTAAGTCCTGACCTTCAAGGTTCAGCTCCACGAAAAACGCCAGCCTCCGGGCTGGCGTTTTTTATGACCGGTAAACAAGCTTTGAACTAATAGACCACAAGCCGGATCAGTATCGCGCCTGCCATCACAAGGGTAATCCACTTCACCCAGAGCGCCCCCTTCTGACTCAGATTCACTTTAACCGCCACAAATGCGCCAGTGATATTACCAATCGCTAATACCAGCCCCATACCCCAACGCACCTGGTCGTTGAGGGCAAAAATCAGCAACGCCGGCCAGGTATAAAGCAAAATGATCGACACTTTGAACACATTCACCTGGGGCAGATCAATGCGCAGCATTCGATATAAAACCACAATAAACAACGCCCCTACACCTACCTGAATAAAGCCTCCATAGACACCGATCAGGAACATGGCAATATAGATCACCGGCCCAAGCCGGTCCGGCGTCAGCGGGTTGGTGTCCAGCCTCGGTTGAGGCAACAGCATGAACACTGAAGCACCGATCATGGCAATGATCAGCACCCACTCGAATATCGCGTCCGCAACCCAGGTTGCTACCCAGGCACCCAGTAAAGAGCCCAGAACCGCAGGAACAGCAAGATGTAGGCTGACCCGAAGATTTCCATGACCCATACGCCTGAAGCCTGCCACTGCAGTTGTACTCTGCAGAATGATGGCAACCCGGTTAGTGCCATTTGCGACCTGCGGTGGCAGCCCAAGAAACATCAACAGCGGCAAGGTCAACATAGAACCTCCCGCTGAGAGTACGTTTATAAATCCGGCAATACCGCCCAGTGCGAGCAATGCTGTTACTTCAACTGCAGTCATGTAGAGCTCGAAATTCCCGGTTTGCCAGCCTCATTTACGATAGCTGAACGCTTCCCGCAACGGCTGCTCCAAACCAGAACAATAAGAAAAATTACCAGCCCCGCGCCGTCTACCAATATCTGTCCATGGGGCCAAAGCATCAGGGCGCCAAGTGGAAACATCAATAGCCGTACAAGCCAATTTAGTTTGTGTTCAAGGTAGCCCTCTAGCCCGGCAATGATCGCGTAAATACCAAACAGAGCAAAACAGAATACCCGGATCATTTCGGTGAAGTCTCCGGTGATCAGCGGCGAATATGCAAAAAGAAGCGGCACAATATATAACCCCTTGGCCAACTTCCAGGCGGTAAACCCGGTGCGCATCTGAGGCGTGCCCGCGATCGCTGCAGCGGCAAAAGCTGTGAGGCAGACCGGCGGCGTTACGTTTGAATCCTGGGACAGCCAGAAGATGACCATATGGGCAGCCACCAGGAGCATGGAAAGAGCCTCCGCCGATAATGCCTGCTCAAGAAGCTGGCTGCTGAAAGTATCCGGCACCACAGAGAGCATCTGCTGAGCGGTTACAGCATCCATGGGCGCGTCGAGCAGCGACAGTTTTTCGGGTGCAGCCAGCATGAAGATGGCTTTGGCCTGATCTGGCAAATTACCGTTAACCATCAGTTCAACCAATTGGCTCTGCGCGATCAGGTTATAGATAGCCGGTGCAGACAGGGTGGCAAGCACGATATAAGCAGCCGTTACCGGTAATCCCATGCCCAGAATCAGCGAAGCCAGGGCAACCAGAAAAATCGTTATCAGCAGGCTCCCACCGGCCCAATCGGTAATCATCAGTGAGAAGGTGTTGCCGATGCCGGTGGTGGATACAACCATAACGACGAGGCCCACAGTAATCAGCAGGATCGCGGTAGTCGTGATGTTTCGTGTCCCCATCGCAAGAGCATCGAGAATATCCGCAACGCCCATCGGTTGTTTTGATAGCCAGGACGCCACCACCACTGAAACGATTGCAATTCCCGCCGCATAGGTCGGCGTAAATCCATATACAAGAGCGGCAACGAGAACGACCAGGGGCAACAGGTAATGCCACCCCCCCTTGAGAACCTCTCTGAGTGAGGGCGCCGCATCGTCTTCGAGCTTGACCGCGTGACTGCGCTTGGCCTCGATGCGCACAAACATTGCCACCGAAATGAAATAAAGAAGGGCAGGCAAAGCAGCAACGCCAATGATGGTGAGATAGGACACCTGGGTATAGGAAGCCATGATAAACGCACCGGCTCCCATCACTGGCGGCATCAGCTGGCCACCGGTGGAGGCCGCCGCTTCAACGCCTGCAGAAAAACGTGCCGGGAAACCGGCTTTACGCATCAGCGGGATAGTAATGACGCCGGTGGAAACCGTGTTCGCGACGCTGGAGCCCGAGACCGACCCCATAAGGCCGGACGCGAACACCGCTACGAATCCGGGGCCACCGACAAACCGCCCTGCGGCACAGCGTGCCAACTCTATAATAAAGTCCCCTGCCCCGGACTTTACCAGGAAGGCACCAAATAAAATAAACATGAACACGTAGGTCCAGGAAATCCGGGCAATGGACCCAAGCATGCCCTGACCACCGATATAAGAGCGGTAAAGAACGGTCTCCCAGGATAGGCCGGGGAAATTGAAAATGCCATCCACATACTGGCCCCACCAGGCCACATACGTCAGTGCAACCACACAAAGCAGGGGAATAAACCAGCCAACCGTTCTGCGAGCCAGTTCCAGTATCAGCCCGACAGATACAATGGAGACAACCCAGTCACCTGTATCAAAACTGAATCCGCGCTGATACAGATCGTCTTCAAACATAATCAGGTAAAAAGCACAGGCAAGCGCAGCAAACCCCAAGACCACATCAACACCCAGAACGAGCCGCCGCCCGCCGGTTGAACCTGCCTTGAGCATAGGAGTCGTCAGTGTGCATATCAGACCGAAAAGGCCGAAGTGCAAGGCGGAACTCCACAACTCCGACATTGTTGAGATGGTATTGAAGTAGAGATGAACGAGCGCCGTGCCGATAGCAAGCCAGAAGATCACCGGCCCGATCAGCCGGTGCTCCAGACGCTCGCTCGCCTCGCTGGCACTTTCATCACGAACCGTAGCAGCAGGTTCATGCTCTGTATTACCAACAACCATTATTGTGCAATCAAACGATCAGGAATCTTCAATCCCTGTTCCTGATAGAAAAGTGCTGCACCGGGATGGAGCGGCATGGGCAGGCCCGCAATAGCCTTTTCCAACGCCATCGCTTTCGTTGCCGGATGAATATTGTTCAGGAACGGCAGGTTTTCGTAGATTGTCCTGGTAATCTCATAAACATCCTTCTCCGGCACATCATCGCGGACGGCCAGAATATTCGGCTGAGCAATAGTATTGATATCCTCATCCTGGTTTGGGTAGGTGCCTGCGGGAATTTTGTATGCTGTCCAGAGCTCAAAATCGCTGTTGACCTGAGCAACCTGCTCCGGGGTGAAGTCCAGGGTCGTGATTTCATCACCCATATTGGCATAAGCCCGTGTTACGGCAGCCGCAGGCACACCTGCCGGTATGTTCATACCGTCAATATTGCCATTCTGCAAAGCATCAGCACTCGGACCATAGCCCTGATACGCAAGGTTTACCTTTTCCAGATCGATACCAACCTTTCCGAGAATGAAGCGGCCGGAACCTTCCGTACCTGAGTTTCTGGCCCCGATGGAGAAGCTTTCTCCATACAGGTTACTCATGTCTTCGATCGTCCCAGTTTTCGTGACTTTTTTGGTCACGACAAAGTGCTCCACGTTTTGCCAAAGCATGGAAACGGAACGGAGGTTTTTATAAGCCTTGGGAACCGGCCCTGACCCATTCCAGGCATAAGCACCATAAAGCCCCTGGAGAATACCGAACTGAATCTGATCCTCATCCATCAGCTTGAGGTTTTCGCCGGAGCCGGCCGAGCTGATCGCCGAAACCGATATACTGGTTGAAGGCTCAAGCTTGACTTTGATGAGCGTTGAAATAGCGACGCCTACGGGATAATAGGTTCCACCCGTTGTGGCTGTGCCCATTACATAATTACCTTCCGCCTGAACGCCGGCAGAAAAAGAAACCACCGCAGCTGTTAACAGCCCCGAGGCATATTTCAAAACACTGTTTTTACTCATGAAGCGGATCCTTTTTATCATTGTTCTGATTCACATCTTGAAGGCTAACCATCTAAAGATAGCTGCATGCTACCGGATCTACCAGCCCAGCCTTAAAGCCTGCCTCATAAACGAAAAAAGGGCCCCCTGAGGAGCCCTTTTCAACATCAAACGTTAAACGTTTTTAGGTGTGATCCACCGCCTGATACTCGTTTGCATCGGAAGTTGCAAGACTCACCACTATAATGGCAATAAAGGAGGCAATGAAGCCCGGAATGATCTCATAGACGCCAGGGCCACCCATGAACTCACCGTTCCAGCCCAGCGACACCCAGATCATTGCGGTGCCTGCGCCCACAATCAGACCCGCCAGCGCACCTGCACCATTGGTACGCGACCACATCAGAGACAGGATGATCAGCGGACCAAACGCGGAACCAAAACCTGCCCAGGCGTTACCTACGAGAGCCAGAACCTGTGAGTTCGGGTCAGAGGCGATAACGGAGGCAACAAGACCTACAAGCACTACACATACACGACCAACGTTTACGCATTCCTTGTCGCCAGCTTCCTTACGCAGGAACAAGCGATAAAAGTCTTCTGTCAGGGACGACGAAGACACCAGCAGCTGGCTGGAAATGGTACTCATTACCGCGGCTAACAGAGCTGCATACAGGAAGCCCGTGATTAGCGGATGGAAAAGCAGGTCCGCAAGAATGATAAAGATGGTTTCCGGGTCGGCAATGTCCATCCCGTTACGCACCGCGTAAGCTCGGCCGAAAATACCCAGACCAATTGCGCCAATCAGTGAAATTGCCATCCAGGACATACCGATGTTACGGGCAGCAGGAACCTCTTTCACAGAACGGATCGCCATAAAGCGAACAATGATGTGTGGCTGGCCGAAATAACCCAGACCCCAGGTTACAGCGGAGAGCCACCCGATAAATGTTAGCCCTTGAGTCCAGGATAGGAGCTTGGGGTCTACCTCATTCAGTGTTTGGGTTGCCTGAGCGAAACCACCACCGCCTTCGCCAAACAGAACAACAGCCGGCATGAGAACCAGCGCAACCATCATGATGCAACCTTGTACAAAGTCGGTCATGCTCACGGCCAGGAACCCGCCAACAACCGTGTAGGCTAATACAACGCCCAGTGTAATGACGATGCCAACGCTGTAGTCACTCAGACCACCAAAGTTGAAGATTCCAGCGAATGCACTTTCAAACAGCTTGCCACCCGCTACCAGACCAGATGCGGTATAAACAGCGAAGAACACGACGATAACGATTGCCGACACTGTTCTCAATGGCAGTGCCTGGGTAGGAAAACGGTTCGCAAGGAAAGCCGGAATAGTTAAAGCATTACCGTAGTGAACGGTTTGCGCACGCAGCCTGGGTGCAACAAGTACCCAGTTAAAGAACGCACCCACAAACAGACCAACGCCGATCCAGGCAGAAGCCAGACCCGAGACATACATGGCGCCCGGCAAGCCCAGAAGCAACCAGCCACTCATGTCAGAAGCACCAGCAGACAAAGCCGCTACTTTCGGACTAAGCCCCCTGCCACCAAGCATATAGTCTTCCGATGAAGACGTAGATGTGCGCATCGCATAAACGCCAATAGCGATCATGAGCGCAAAATAACCAATCAGACTAATCCATACACCAATAGCCATGGGGTTCCTCCGGTTTAAAGAGCAGACAATATCTGCTCACAAAGCACAGACCTGACAGGTGCGTCAGCTTACTGTGTCATTCTTCTTGTGTACTGGAATGCCTTCCGAATCTGAGAGAGGCAAGGTATCGCAAACTCGACCTTAACTATAGTCAAGTGTTGCCAATTTGCGACCGCAACAACCCTCAGCCCGGCAGGATGATATTTGACATAACAAGCCTAGTATTACTACGTATTATCGGCTTACAAAATCCTACGATTTTTTTATGGAATTCTACGGGAGTCAGATACTCACAAAGCAGATCAGGCAACGTTATCGCGAACTTGCAACCTCGTAGGGGTCGTCCCCTTGTGTTTTCTCAGAGCATTGGTCAAAGCGCTTTGTGAAGAGAAGCCAACCCGGTAACTGATTTCCGACACAGAAAGTTGCGTCGAGGCAAGGAGGTTCATAGCTTGATTCAGACGGGCCTGTAACAAGAATTGGTGGGGTGTGGTTCCGACCACGTCACGGAAAACTTCATGAAAGCGGCTTACGCTCAGACAGGCCTCACTGGCCAATTCCTGCACCGTAATTTTTCGATGGAGATTGTCCCTTATGTAAGTCTGCATGGCGTCCGGGCTAAGGCTATGGCGGCTGGGTACGCTCACCTTGCGGTCAACAACCCTGTCTGCCATACAGTAGAGGATACTGGCGGCAAGATGGCCATGCATTGCCAGATTACCGGGAGAACGATCAAACTCTCCGGCTGCAAACTGAACCAGCCCCTGTAAACGACTGTCCATATGAATCGTACGCGGCTTTTCGAAGACACGCACCATACGTTCATAGTCTGCGTGGTGTGGTGAAGTAATAACAGGGGTTGAGGGGTCCAGGTTGATAACCATCACGTGATTCTGGTGATCACCGCAATAGTCGTGCCTTGCTTCCGTCGGAACCAGGCACGCTTTCCAGGTATCAAGGTGAGATCCGGTTCCGTCAACACTCAAATCCGCCTCGCCCCGAACACCAATCACTATCTGATGATGCTCATGGCGGTGCTGATGAGATGCGGTTGGCAGTTTGAGCAAACGGGCATCCAGCATAGACGCGACCGGAACCTTTAATTGAGAATATGACTCAATTAAAGCAGATCTGACTGGAACTTGCACATAAGTTCACTAACTTGGGCACTTACAGCCTCTAATGGAGCAGCAGCGTCCACGATATTGTAGCGAGCTGGCTCGGCAGCAGCACGGGCCAGATAGGTATCGCGAATACGTTGAAAAAAAGACACAGCTTCCTGCTCAAAGCGATCCAGCTGTCCGCGATTCCTGGCCCGGGTCATGCCGGTTTCAACCGGTGCGTCCAGCAAGACCACATGATCGGGGCGCACGTCTCCCTGTACCAGGTTTTCGAGCAGCGCAATCCGCTCAAGCGGAACACCCCGCCCGCCGCCCTGGTAAGCGAAAGTTGCATCGGTAAAGCGGTCACAGAGGACCCACTGCCCCTTTTCAAGCGCCGGAAGAATAAGCGTATGCAGGTGCTGTGCCCTGGCAGCGAACATCAGTAGCAGTTCGGTGAGATCGTTAACAGGTTCATCCCGTGGGGCCAGGAGCAACTCACGAATTGCTTCAGCCATAGGCGTGCCACCTGGCTCACGGGTAACAATACAATCAACGCCAACCGCTTTCAGAGTTTCGGCTGCATTCGAAATCTGGGTAGATTTACCCACACCCTCAGTGCCCTCAAAGGTAATAAACCGACCAGCTGAACTCATTCTTTTTCCTCCACCTCAGGAGCGGGTGAAGACCGGTAATCGGACCGCCGATTCAGCTGAAACGCCCGCACCGCCTTCTGGTGCTCTGCCAATGTTCTGGAGAACTTATGGGTGCCATCGCCGCGTGCTACAAAATAGAGGGTGTCACCCGGTTCCGGATGCAACGAAGCATGGATTGCCTCGCGCCCCGGCAATGCTATGGGTGTAGGCGGAAGACCGTTAATGCGATAGGTGTTATAAGGCGTGTGAGCACGCAAGTCCCGACTGCCGATCTTGCCTTTGTATTTGTCGCCCATGCCATAAATCACGGTAGGGTCTGTTTGTAAGCGCATACCTTTTTCCAGGCGCCGGACAAACACTCCTGCAACCTGCCCCCGCTCATGGGGAGCGCCGGTTTCGCGCTCAACAATGGAGGCCATGATCAGCGCCTCATAGGCATTGTCGTATGGCAGACCTTCTTCCCGCTCTTTCCACTCTTCCGCAAGAACACCCTCCATACGCTGGAACGATCGCCGGAGCAGGTCGAGATCAGACTCACTACTCGTAAACAGGTAAGTATCCGGGAAAAAGCGTCCCTCTGGATGCTCACCTTCCGCCCCGACGGCTTCCATAATCTGTGCATCCGACCACTCCGAGGTAAGCCCCTCAAGACGCTCGGTTGCTGAAAGCGCCGCGCGCATATCGCTGAACGTCCAGCCTTCAATAAACTGCACAGACCAGTGCTTGGTATCACCTGCCACCATTTTGCCGAGCATCGCTTCCACGGTCATACCGTCAGTAAACTCATACTCTCCGGCCTTGATTCTTGCCTGATCAGGAAACAAGCGACCGTAAATACGCACCCAAAGGCTCTTTTTAATCAGGCCACGCGTCTCCAACTGCCTGGCAACCCCACTGAAAGCCGTACCGCCAGGCACGTTGAACAAAACCGGTTCAGCCAGGACTACCGGCTTAGACAGCGAACCCAGCCCTTGCCAGACCCACAAACCAGTGCCCGCGCCAACCAGCACAGCAGCGCAAATTCCTGCAATCAAAAGTTTTTTAAACAAACGGATTATTCCAGCAGTTCGAGAGGATTAAAGATTGTCGCAAGTCCATCATCGACAGGCAAATCCTGCCCCGCCAGACTGCGCGCAGGTACAACTCCGATAACGCTGTTGAGGAGAAAAAGCCCTCGGCAATGAGCCCCCAATGCATCCTCGACACTCACATCACGCTCGACGACAAGCTCCCCCTTGGCTCTGAGCCTTTCCAGCGCCCACTGCCGCAGCACACCGGCGACAGCAAGGCTTCTTACAGGCGGTGTCACCCAGCCGTCAGACATTTTCAAGAGTAGATTGGTTCGAGTGCCCTCAACCAGATTACCGGCACTGTCAGACATGATGACTTCGAACAGATCACCCTCAATCTCCCGGGCAGCCATAACCTGTTCCAGCCGGTTGAGCGACTTGATCCCAGCAAGAAGCGAATTTACTGTCAGGGGTACCCGAGAGAAGTCAACCGCAACACCAGAGGCCGTCGGAGCCTCAGGCATTGGCCCGGCAGATACCATAAGATTCGGGCTGACTCCCGGGCCCGGTCGATATCCCCGCCCACCCTCTCCGCGGGTAAGAGTCAATTTGAGTACCCAGGCGCCGTCTTCCTGCTCGCTCGCATACCGGCCAGAATAACGGCTGATTGCGGCAGTAGTGGCTTTTCGAAGCTCTGTCAGAGAAACCGGAATACCCAACCGCCCCGCATCACGAACCATCCGGTCAAGGTGACGGGAAAGCAGCACACCCCGAGTTCCGTGCATTCTTATGGTTTCGAACAAGCCATCCCCGTAAGCTGCACCCCGGTCACGGGCAGGGAAACCACCTTCATCAGCCCAACGCAGGTTGAACATACCTACTCAGCCTTCGTAGCGGCTGACAATCAAAGTACCGTTGGTGCCGCCAAAGCCAAATGAATTGGACAAAGCCACGCGGACATCTGCCTTACGGCAGGCATTGGGCACAAGATCGAGATCGCAGCCTTCAGCCGGGTTATCGAGGTTGATGGTTGGCGGCAATACGCCATCACGTATCGCAAGCAGGGAAAAAATCGCCTCCACGGCGCCCGCCGCACCAAGCAAGTGTCCAGTCATGGACTTTGTACTGCTCATGGCCACCCGGCTTGCGTGGTCACCAAGCACACGTTTGACCGCCGCAACTTCAGCCACATCGCCCACAAGCGTCGATGTTCCGTGTGCATTGATGTAATCGACACTTTCAGGCTCCAAGCCGGCATCCCGCAGCGCATTGCTCATGGAGCGTGCAGCGCCTTCTCCATCTTCCGGCGGCGCTGTAATGTGGTGGGCATCATCACTCATACCAAATCCGACCAACTCACCGTAGATGGTTGCACCACGTTTTTTAGCGTGCTCCAGCTCTTCCAGTACCAGCACCCCGGCACCGTCACTGAGCACAAATCCATCTCTGTCTCTATCCCACGGCCGGCTGGCTTTCTCAGGCTCGTCATTACGGGTAGACAGTGCCCGGGCGGATGAAAATGCAGCTATGCCTGTGCGCGTTGTGGCCATTTCAGAGCCACCGGCCAGCATCACGTCTGCATCGCCATAAGCAATGGTTCGGGCGGCGTAGCCAATATTATGCGTCCCCGTGGTGCAGGCGGTAACAATGGCGATATTTGGCCCCCGGTAACCAAACCTTATTGCGGCATTTCCGGAAATCATGTTGATGACGGACGCCGGGACAAAAAACGGTGATACTTTGCGTGGGCCCGATTTCTCCATCGTCAACACGCTCTTCTCGATATACTCCAGCCCACCAATACCTGAACCTATTGCTATACCTGCACGGTCACGATCCAGCTCGTCATATTCAGTAAGCCCACTGTCATCGACGGCTTGCTGGGCCGCAATCAGACCATAATGAATAAACGCATCAAGCTTTCTGGCTTCTTTGGTGGAAAGATAGGGGGCCAGATCCAAATTCCTGATCGCACCACCAATACGGGTGCTGTATTCGGAGGCATCAAAGCGATCGATCTTTCCAATTCCGCTACGACCTGCCTGAATAGCCTCCCAGGAAGAAGCCACATCGTTTCCCAAAGGAGACAACATACCCATGCCAGTGACCACAACCCGCCGTTTACTCATACCGTTTACCCATACCGTTTACCCATACCATTTACCCGTAAGCCGTTCACCTGCTCTTTCAACTTCCGCTGTTACTGAATGAACCCGAAGCACGGATAATTCTCAGGCAATAAAAAAGCCGTCCCTCGCTGAATAACAAGGACGGCTTTTTGCCTGACTTACTTAAATGCAGAGTATCAGGTATGCGCGACGATATAGTCGATCGCGTCCTGTACACTGGCAAGCTTCTCGGCTTCTTCATCCGGAATTTCAGTTTCAAATTCCTCTTCCAGTGCCATGACGAGCTCAACGGTGTCCAGTGAGTCAGCGCCAAGATCCTCTACAAAAGAAGATGAGTTCTGAACTTCGGACTCTTTAACGCCCAACTGTTCACAAACAATCTTCTTCACGCGCTCTTCAACTGTACTCATAATATCCTCACTTTGTGTATCAACCAAGCAACTCAATTGCTGCCAGTTTAGTGTAAACCCTACCTGCAGACAAGCAGGGATTCGGTTAAACATGTTGTGCGACAAGGGGTTGCGCACGAGCCCCGGAACCGGAGCTTATCCCATGTACATTCCGCCATTTACGTGAATGGTTTCACCAGTCACATAGCCGGCAATATCAGACGCAAGAAACGCAACCAGAGCCGCCACTTCTTCAGGCTGACCCAGGCGACCAGCAGGTATAATTCCCAGCATAGCCTCACGCTGCCCGTCGTCCAGTTTTTTCGTCATATCTGTATCAATAAATCCAGGCGCGACACAGTTAGCAGTAATGCCACGGTTCGACATTTCCTTAGCCAGGCTACGGGTAAAGCCTTCTACGCCGGCCTTTGCGGCACAATAGTTAGCTTGCCCGGGGTTTCCCATACTGGCGACCACCGAGCTGACATTGATAACCCTGCCCCACCGGGCCTTTGCCATGCCTCGCAAAACAGCTTTACTGGTACGGTACACGCTTGAAAGGTTAGTTTCGAGCACCGAACCCCAGTCATCATCCTTTAAACGCATCAGCAAGTTATCACGGGTTATACCCGCATTATTCACCAGAATCAGAGGTGCGCCGGATTTCCCGGCAATCTCTTTCAGCCCCGTTTCGATACTTTCAGGGTCAGCGACATTCATCACTATGCCATAACCGCTAACACCTGCAGCCTGAAGGCTATCCGTAATGGACGCTGCTCCCTCGGCGCTGGTCGCGGTGCCAACCACCTCTGCGCCCTGTTTTCCAAGCGCCAGAGCGATAGCTTTACCAATTCCTCGGGTAGCACCAGTTACCAGTGCTGTTTTGCCTTCCAGAGACATGTGCAACTCCCTTTCTTCAAGACGGTTCAAATGCCGCAAGTGCAGCTGTCAGAGCCTCGGGATCTTCGATCCCGTGAACAGCGAGCCCACGGTCAATTCGCTTGGCCAGCCCGGCAAGCACTTTACCGGTACCACACTCAATTGCGACAGTAACATCGCTATTCACCAGAGCACGAACCGAGTCGGTCCATAACACCGGGGAATACAGCTGTTTGAGAAGATTGGCTTTCAGTGTAGCCGAATCTGTTACGGCTGCAGCGTTAACATTCTGTATAACCGGTGTGACGGCATCATTAAAGCGCACCTCATCAAGTGCCTGAGCCAATTCCTCGGCAGCGCCTTTCATCAACGCGCAATGTGATGGGACGCTAACCGGCAAAAGCATGGCTTTACGCGCGCCCTTTAATTTACAGGCCTCGATAGCCCGATCAACAGCAGTCGCGGAGCCGGCAATAACCACCTGGCCTGGCGCGTTAAAATTCACGGCTGATACGACGTCACCGTTAGCCGCCTCTTCACAGGCTGATACAACGTCAGCATCTTCAAGACCGAGAATGGCTGCCATTTTACCCTCACCGGCGGGCACAGCTTCCTGCATGAGCTCACCGCGCAGACGCACCAACTTGACAGCTTCCACGAAATCCAGGCTTTCAGCGGCAACAAGAGCACTGTATTCACCCAGGCTGTGTCCAGCAACAAAATCGGGTTTCGGCCCCCCTGCGACTAGCCACTGACGCCATAATGCAATACTTGCTGTCAGAAGTGCAGGCTGGGTAACCATCGTCTGGTTAAGCTCTTCTGCCGGCCCTTTCTGGCAAAGCTGCCAGAGATCGTAGCCCAGCACATTAGAAGCTTCAGCGAAGGTTTTGTTGATCATGGGCCAAGACTCAGCGGCCGCGGAAAGCATGCCAACTGACTGGGAGCCCTGTCCGGGAAATATAAAGGCTGATTTCATAAGCGGGATCTTATCGTCAATGGGAGTTTCAGGAGATTAGCCAATAGTACAAGCTGGCCTGATTTTGCGCGAGTCTGCCGCAAATGCGATAACGACTTTAGTCTGAGGCAGTCAGAGCATCAGGTCATCAAGGCGCTCATTGATACGCCGAGGCACTTCCAGTTCGACTTCTCGCACGGCTTGCCGGATAGCAGCCAGCATGGCACGCTCGTTGGCATTGCCATGGCTTTTTATGACCACACCCTGCAGACCAAGAAGACTGGCACCATTATGACGGGAGGGATCCATCAGCCGCAGGAGTCGCCCGACGATAGGGCGGGCCAGAGCACCCACAAAACGGCCGTAAAGCGTGCGAGTGAACGCCTGCTCCATGAGCTCAATAAGCAGCCCGGCAACACCTTCGCCGGTTTTCAGCGCAATATTGCCGACAAAACCATCGCACACCACAACATCAGCAACATCGCGAAACAGATCGCTGCCTTCCACATACCCTATGTAGTTAATAGAATCGCACTGGGCAAGCATGTGAGAGGCAAGGCGAACCTGTTCGTTACCCTTTATTTCTTCTTCGCCAACGTTCAATAAGGCAACTCGCGGCTCACCCTGGCTGCAGATTGCTGAGGCCATAAGAGAGCCCATCAGGGCATACTGGTAAAGGTTTTCTGCGCTGGAATCCACATTGGCGCCAAGATCCAGAACATGACACCGTCCTCGAAGCGAGGGAATCAGTTTCGCAATTGCCGGGCGCTCAATACCAGGATACATACGAATAATGGATCGACCGAAAGCCATAAGAGCCCCGGTATTTCCGGCACTGACACAACCCTCAGCCTCGCCATCACGAACCAACCCCAGGGCGATGGCCATGGAAGAATTTTTCTTGTGTCGCAACGCATGGGAGGGGCGCTCATTCATGCGGACAACATCCGCAGCCTCCACAATACGAATTCGCGGGTGCCCTTCACGCAAAAAAGCCTCGAGCTCGCTCCGGATTCCCACCAGAATGAAACTCAAGGCTTTATTTTCACGCACCGCTTCGAGAGCCGCGGCAACCACTACTGCAGGCCCCCGATCGCCACTCATAGCATCAACCGCTATGGTGACCGGCTTCACCGTACTTCCACCCGTCTGAGTGTTGATGCGGCTATGCAACGAGATTACTCGTCGTTGGCTTCGATTACCTGCTTGCCACGGTAGAACCCATCAGGGGACACGTGGTGACGACGGTGAACTTCGCCAGTTGTTGAATCTGTGCTCAGAGCAACAGGGCTCAAAGCATCGTGGGCACGGCGCATGCCACGCTTGGAACGGGTCTTACGGTTCTTCTGTACAGCCATGGTTATACTCCTGACCTGTTAACGTAAACTTTGCTTGAATATCGTTACAAGTAACGTGTGTTCGTTTAATTGCGCCGGCACCCGTGAAGATACCCACGCCCGTATTAATGCTTTGTTTTTCCGAGACCCGCCAGCACGCTGAACGGGTTATCCTTCGACTTCGCCTCGGCCTCTGCCGAGGCGTGGTCTGGCTCGTAGGCTTCCAGATCTTCTTTTGCCGGACACTCGTTCCGATCGTGAAGCGGATACGGGGGCAGAACCAGTAACAACTCGTCCTCCACCATAGACCAAAGGTCTGCACTGAAATCAGCCGTCAGAAACGGCTCGAGATCCTTTGGCAACCGTTCTGCCTGCTCATCGCTCGTGACCAGCCCCAGTGTAAACGTGGAGGCCAGCACAGAATCCATGGACCCCATGCAACGCTGACATTCCAGTCTAACCGGAGCCTCCAATTCACCAGAGACGATGCGGCGGCGCTCGCTATCCTGATAAAAGGACAATTTCACACGACAAGCGGCACTGTCTTCGAACCCTAAAACAGATTCACGGAAACGAGACAAAGCACTGATAGGAATTTCTCCCTCCAGCACACTGTTATGCTCCGCCAACCGGTACGGGTCGACTATTTTCGGCAATTCGGCACTAGACGCATTTGACATAGGCGCGCAATTCTAGGGGCCAAGCTCGCTGCTGTCAAAGACTTCGTCGGGTTTTGATCAGGGGTTCCGGTTTCCGTAGGTGTATTCTACGATAAGCGCACTGAAAAATGGTGCACAATCCATGCAAGGACCAACCTCATGCTCCGAAACCCTCTGCTGCTGGCGTCTTCATCGCGGTATCGCAAAGAACTGCTAACAAGGCTCGGCCTACCCTTCTCCAGCGCCAGCCCGGATATTGATGAATCACCCCTTGATGGAGAGGCGCCAGAAGATCTCGCTATCCGCCTGGCCACATCGAAAGCCAAAGCCCTGGCCTCCGCTTACCCGAAACACTGGATTATCGGCTCAGATCAGGTGGCCGCCTTGCCAGACGGCACCCTGCTCAGCAAGCCCGGGAATCACCAGAATGCCCGCGAACAACTAGCCCGAAGTAGCGGCCAGAACGTTAACTTCATGACCGGACTGGTGCTGCTCGATGCAAATAGCGGAAAACTGCAAACTTCCTGCGATCACTTTAAGGTCCATTTCAGGGACCTGACTGCCCCGGAAATCGACGCTTACCTTTTAAAAGAGGAACCTTATGACTGTGCCGGCAGCTTCAAGATGGAGGGCCTGGGTATTACCCTGTTCCGGCAACTAGAAGGCCAGGACCCCAACAGCTTGATCGGGCTACCATTAATCACCCTGACAGACATGCTGAGAGCCTGGGGCAGAAACCCGCTGCTTGAGCCTGCCCCGGAATTGCCAGCCTGAACCCTGCCGCTCTAACGCAGCTCCAGTCGAGATTCAACCAGTTGCCCGGCAATTCCCTGACCAAAAGACACCCCCAACTGGTCGACAAGGTCACGCAGCGCACCTTTCCGATGACTGTAGTCGACGAGATCTTCCTGGCCAACCACCTGCCTCGCAACATGTGAAGTGCTGCCAAGCCCATCGATAAGCCCCAACTCCAACGCCTGTTGACCACTCCAAACCAGACCGCTAAACAAGCGCTCGTCATCTGCGAGGCGATCACCACGCCCCTCCTTTACTGCCTCTATGAACTGCTGATGAGTGTTCTCCAGAACGCTTTGCCAGAAGTCGACCTCCTGCTCCTGTTGAGGCGAAAAGGGGTCCAGAAAAGCCTTGTTTTCGCCTGCCGTATAAAGCCGACGCTCTACTCCCAGCTTTTCCATGGCGCCGGTAAACCCGAAACCACCTGCCACGACACCGATAGAACCCACCAGGCTCGCCCGGTTTGCATAGATTTCATCTGCCGCAGATGCAATATAGTAAGCACCGGATGCCCCGATATCTGAGATCACCGCATAAAGCTTCTTACCCGGGTATTCCTCCCGCAGTCGCTTGATCTCATCGTAAACATAACCCGACTGTACCGGACTTCCACCAGGGCTATTGATGCGAAGAACAACCGCCACAGCGTCCTCCTGCTCGAAGGCTGAACGGAGCGAGCCCACAATGTTGTCCGCACTGGCGAGCTCGTCTGCAGCGATAGGACCGTTCACTTCAACAACCGCTGTATGCTTACCAACGGTTGCGTCCAGACTACCCCCAAACGGCGACCAGACAATCGCCAGCAACGCAAACAGATACGCAAAAGTGAGAAATTTGAAAAAGATCCCCCACCGCCGACTCCGCCGCTGTTCGGACTGCAGAGACATCACCAATTTTTCAATCAACCTCCAATCACGCCCCGATTCGGGCGGCAAACGCGGTTGATTTCTGCCTGGACGAGGCTCTGCAGGCTTATCACCCCATTCTGGCGATTTGTCGGAATCCCAGTCACTCATGCATTTTTCCCTGTCAGAAATTAAATCACTAAAATTGGCTTACAAACCGAGCACGCTACGCAGGTCCGGCACTGAATCAACAATGGCTCGGGGAGCATACCCACCAAGCACATCACGCTTGTGAACCCCCCACTCAACACCAATAGAGGGCATACCAATGCGCTGGGCCATTTCGAGATCATAGCGGGTATCGCCGATCATAACGGCCTCCGAAGGCTCAGCGCCGTAGAAGAACAGTATCTCTTCAAGCATTTTCGGATCTGGCTTGGACCGGGTTTCGTCGGCACAGCGTGTAATATCAAAATGCGTTCCCAGCCCACTGGAAACAAGTGCTGACTCCAGACCTCTACGACTTTTACCTGTGGCCACTGAACACCCTCGCCCGGCACCACGAAGATCTGCTACCACATCAGCCATACCTTCAAACACGTTCTGGGGCGTCGTAACCTTGCGGAAGAAATAATTCCCGTACCCCTCCCGGATAGCCGTCATTTCTTCGCGAGTGATACCCGGGTAAAGCCGCTCAAGAGCCTCAACCATGCCCAAACCAATAATGTCACGATAGGCCTCTCTCTCCAGCGCAGGATACCCCAGCTCAGTGGCAGCCCGATGCAGGCTGTCCGCAATATGATCTACGGAGTCGACAAGCGTCCCATCCCAATCAAAAATTACAACTTTAACTTCCATCAACCTGCTCCCATTGCACGCGCTTCAAGCCTACTCAACACTTGACTGAATGCTTCATCATAAGGCGCCTCGAATCTAACCGCCTCCCCTGTAACAGGCAGCAAAAGCTCAAGAGCCCTGGCGTGCAGCATGAGGCGCTGACCGCCCACCGACCGGAATGCCTTCAGACTAACATCATCCATATACTTATCATCGCCCGCTATCGGATGACCCGCGCAGGCGCTATGAACGCGAATCTGATGGGTGCGACCGGTAACCGGCGATGCCTCCACCAGACTGTAACCGTCATAGCGCGCAAGGCATCGGAAGGTTGTGAGCGAGGCCTTTCCGGCCTCGTCCACCCTTACCCTGCGCTCGCCATTTGGCATCTCATACCGCAACAGCGGCTCATCAACCCGACCCAACTTGTCTGGCCAACTCCCAGCTACCAGGGCATGGTAGTGTTTACGAATCCGCCTCTGCCTGAGTTCATCCTGCAGATAACGAAGCGCTGATCGCTTTTTGGCTACCATCACGAGCCCGGAGGTATCTCGGTCAAGGCGGTGCACCAACTCAAGAAAGCGGGCCTCCGGGCGAGCGGCTCGCAGCACCTCAATCAGGCCAAAGCTGAGACCGCTGCCACCATGCACTGCAATACCCGATGGCTTGTTGACGACCAACATCTGATCATTCTCAAATACAACAGCAGCCTCGACCACGCCCTGCACCCGGCTACCGGGTGCGGCTTGAGGAGCCTTCTCCTTGCGAACAACCGGTGGAATGCGCACCTGGTCACCCGTCGCAAGTCGTGTGTCGGGCTTCACCCGCCCTTTGTTCACACGCACCTCACCTTTGCGGACAATGCGGTAGATAATGCTTCTGGGCACGCCACGAAGCTGCGCCAGAAGGAAATTGTCCAGGCGCTGCCCATGATTATCTTCGTCAACCGTGACCCAAAGAACCCCCTGCTGAACCACTTCTCGGCCGCCACTTCCCTGCCTTGCATTGGCACTACTGCCCGGGCGTGACACCGGTTTTCTGACCCTGGCACTTGTAGGCTTTCCGGTAGCAGATTTGCGGGACATAAGGTTCCTTTCTCGGGTGGTATAGCTGGTGATACGAGCGGGATTGAACGACTCCCTGAATGCTGTTATATTCCGGCGTGATCTGTCGTTTGTCTACGGCCTGACCAATTCGAGTCAGAAGCCGGAGCGGCAGAAGTATACCGACACTATTCAAGAGTTTGAACGCCGAACGCCCAATCACTATCGGGCCCGGCGCAAGAAATGCTTCCGAAGCGCCAGGGAATACCCGCTCAAAAAACGGCGAACTGGCACCGGAATGATTGCAACCGTGCGGAAAACCGCCGGGCGATATCGCGAAGATTCACTGCCATGCAAGGCCGGGCCGTCCAGCTTACGAATAAGACGTGAGACCCAGGCACTTGTGTGAACCTGAAAACGGATTATATGCGCCAACAGACACGAACCCTACGCGACACTTCCCTGCCAGCAGGCATTAGGGATGTCGGCGGTGGTCTCAGATCAACAGGATCTTACCCCAACAGGGTATGATCCGTCTGTCCGTCGCTTGGCCTCTGATTCAGCGGGGCCCGCGGCACGCACATCCTGCTTCGCAGATGCGACGCCCACTGGTTTTCTGTCAAAATTAAACGACAGGAAAATCCTCTTTCCATGAAAAGAATGCTTATTAATGCAACTCACCCAGAAGAGTTGCGCGTCGCCCTGGTTGACGGCCAGCGCCTGTTCGACCTCGATATCGAATCCAGCTCCCGTGAACAGAAAAAATCAAACATCTACAAAGGGCGCATTACCCGTGTAGAACCAAGCCTGGAAGCAGCTTTTGTTGATTTTGGCGCCGATCGTCACGGCTTCCTTCCCTTGAAGGAAATCTCCAGAGATTACTTTAAAAAATCTCCGGGACAGATCGAAGGCAAGGTCAATATCAAAGAAGTGGTTTCCGAAGGCCAGGAAGTGATCGTTCAGGTCGACAAGGAAGAGCGTGGCAATAAAGGCGCCGCCCTCACCACTTTCATCTCCCTTGCTGGTCGCTACCTCGTCTTAATGCCCAACAATCCTCGCGCAGGCGGCATTTCACGTCGCATTGAAGGCGAAGAACGAGCCCAACTCAAGGAAGCGATGAACAGCGTGCAGGTGCCCAAGTCCATGGGCATCATCGTGCGCACCGCGGGTATTGGCCGTACCTCCGAGGAACTTCAATGGGACCTCGATTACCTGGTGCAGTTCTGGGAAGCCATTACCCAGGCAGCAGGAGAGCGCAAAGCGCCCTTCCTTATCCACCAGGAAAGCAACGTCATTATCCGTGCCGTTCGTGATTACCTTCGCCAGGACATCGGAGAGGTATTGATCGACTCAGAAAGCGTTTACGAGGACGTACTGAACTTCGTCCGCGCAGTCATGCCTACGTTCGAGAACAAGATCAAGCTGTACAAGGACGAAATCCCCCTGTTCAGCCGCTACCAGATAGAAGGCCAGATCGAAACTGCATTCCAGCGGGAAGTCCGGCTCCCTTCTGGCGGCTCTATCGTTATCGATCCTACCGAGGCCCTGGTGTCTATCGACATCAACTCCTCCCGAGCCACCAAAGGCCAGGATATAGAAGAAACTGCCTTCCAGACTAATCTGGAAGCAGCAGAAGAGATCGCCCGCCAGCTACGCCTGCGCGATATGGGCGGCCTGATTGTAATCGACTTTATCGACATGACCCCCGCAAGACACCAGCGCGAAGTCGAGCAAAAGATGCGCGAAGCGCTGGAAATCGACCGGGCCCGGGTTCAAGTAGGCAAAATCTCCCGCTTCGGCCTGCTCGAAATGTCCCGCCAACGGCTGAGACCTTCGTTGGGCGAAACCCGTAGCGAAGTGTGCCCCCGCTGTGAAGGCCAGGGCACAATTCGTGGTATCGAATCTCTGGCGCTGAGCATTATGCGCCTGATCTACGAAGAATCCTCTAAAGAAAAGACCGGCGAAGTACGGGCCATCGTGCCAGTATCAGTAGCTACTTTCCTGCTGAACGAAAAGCGCAAACAACTCGCGGATATCGAAGCGCGCCAGGAAGTCAGCGTCGTGATTGTGCCGGTTCCTCATATGGAAACACCGCACTTTGAAATTCTGCGTATGCGCGATGATGAAACAGCGCCAGAGCATATTTCAAGCCACCAGGTAGCGCAGGAATACAGCGAGCGCGAAGAAGAGGTGCTTGAAGTTCCCGCAGCAGAAAAGCCAGTTCGTGAGCAGGCGGCAGTCAGAGCTATTCGCCCGAGCGCCGCCGCACCGACTGCAAAAGCTGAAGAGGTCAACGTCTCTGAAGAGCAGGACGACGGACTGTTCCGTCGCATTGGTCGCAAGATTGCGTGCTTCTTTAACAATGAGGAAGAGCAGCCGACCAATGCCCGTGACAACTCAGAAGCCAGAAGCGGAGACCAGCGTAATCAAGCGCGCCAGGATCGTCGCAAAACACGCGTAGCGCGTGATGGCCAAAGCTCTAGCGGCAACAATCGCACCGGTAACGAGCGCCGTCAGGGCAATAACCAGGCAAACCGCAGCGATGATAACCGCTCGCGGGGACGCAACCGCAACGACGATCAGAACCGTTCAAACCCGAATCGCCAGAATGCCAATAAAGGCGCCGAGAACAAAGGCTCTGACAACCGTGGTGACGATAATCGCAGGGACGGGCGTAAAGAAGGCCAGAGCCGCGGCCAAAACCGCAACCGGCCCCAGCGCGACAACAGAAATAACGGCGATCAAAAAGACACAAATCAGCAGGAAGCCCGTCAAAAGGCACCGACAACCGAAAAATCCGGTTCTGATGAAAGCCGTCGTAAGCCGCGCCGCCCACGTAATCGGGACGGCTCATCGTCCGAGGCTCCCGCTTCCAGCCCTGCAGCTCGCAAGAATGCACGCAATGAGAAGCATCAGAAAGATACTCAGCCTGAAAGAAGCCGGGATAACGCCAGTGCGGATGTGAAAACACCTACCGCGACGGAAAAGAGCGCAGATCAAGCCAGCGCAAAATCCCAAGCGGCCTCACAGAGCCAAAAGAAGCAACCGGAACAGAAGGCATCCGCTGAGCCTAAACCGGCACAAAAAACCGAGACCGTCACTGACACGGCTAACGCCGATGCTGCTACTGACAAGACGAAACTGGCCTCGGCACCTAAACCTGAAGAACAAGAGGCTCCGGAAGCTCCTAAGCCCGCAGTCAAGGCCCCTACCGATGCCCCCGTTCAGGCAGAACCAACTGCGCAAGCGGAAGCACCGGTAGCCAAGCCGAAAGCAGCACCCAAGGCCAAGACACCTGAGCCTGAGGCAAAAGCTGCGGTAAGCGAGGAGACGACCGCAGAAACCACTCCGAAACCGGCCGATAAAGTCAGTGGGGCTACTGAGGCGAGTAAACCCGCTGCCGGGGATAAAGCGCCCTCAGCTCCTGAAAAAGAGCCTTCAGCCGCGGATAAAAAGCCCTCAGCCCCGGGTAAAGAGCCCTCAGCCCCGGAAAAAGAACCTTCAGCTGCGGTAAAAGAGCCTTCAGCTGCGGATAAAAAGCCCTCAGCAGTGGAAAAAGAGCCTTCGCTTTCAGCCGAGACTGAACAAAAGCCGGCAGCCGAAGCAGAGAAAGCACCGGTGGTGCCCGAGAAGCCTTTAGCCAAAGAAGACGAAAAAGAACCTTCAAACGCCGAAGCAAGCTCTTCTGAAGACGAGAGCAAAGCCGCTCCTGCTGCGAAAAAGCAAAGGTCAGTACCCGCCAGAAGCCGGAGAAAAACGCCAGCAGCGGATAAATCTGCAGAGAAAGCACCTGAAGACAAGCCTGAGGCCGAACCGACCAAGGCTGCTTCTGAAGCTTCAGAAAAGCCTGTAGAACAAGCGGTGGCTCCGGTAACACCCGGTCGCGCTTACAACGACCCGCGCGAGGTTCGTAAACGCCAGAGAGCAGCTGAAGAAGCAAAAAAGTCCGGGGGTAACTAAAGGATGTTGTCCGATTCCGACATTGAAGCTCTGGAAGACATTCTCTTTGCCGAGCCATGGGGGGATGAAGCACTCGACTTTTTCGGCTTCCATGGCGCAGTTTGCGCCAGCGTTGTAGGGCCAACGAAGCTGAGTGTCGAAACGGTGTTTCGCCTGGTTACAGGCACCGATGAGACACCCGGCGGTGGAATTCCTGAAACCTTCCGTCAGTGCGTTACACAGCTGGCAGCCAGCATGGTCAAGGCGCTGGATATGGGCCAGGCTCTGGAGCTACCAGAACCGGAGGATGGTGATCCGATTAACGCTCTGGAAAACTGGTGCGCGGGCTTCGTGGACACCTTCCTGGAAAACGAGGATGAGTGGTTGGATGCTGCCAGCGAACAGGACACCGCCGACCTGATGGTGCCCATGCTGACGTTGTCGGGTCTTTTTGACGACGAAGACTTCCAGAACGTCCGCAACAGCGAAAAACTGTCACGTCAGATGGCCGACGCTATCCCCGACTCGCTAACTGACTTGTACCTGCTGTTCCACGCGCCGGATTAAACTCGCGCGTCAACGCCAGGAACCTGCCTGAAATGATGCCAGACCGGCTCCAGCCCGTCTGGCATTTTCATAATCCGGCCAAGCTCACACCAGGGGCCCCCCGGAAAGTGGAAATCACTGCCCTGGGAGGCTAACAGCTTTTCCCGCCTACACAGCTCAGCCAGAAACCCGAGATCCCCACTGGATTGTCCTGACGTGGACACCTCAATAGACTGCCCTCCAGCTCGCCGGAAATCAGCAACAAGATCCCGGAGTTTCGTTGCAGTAAGCTGGTACTTCCGGGGGTGAGCCAACACAGCGAGTCCGCCGGCCGAGTTAATCCACTGCACGACCTCCTGCAGCTCTGGCCAGTAAGCCTTGACGTCACCCACCTTTCCACTGCCCAGATAGCGCTTGAACGCCTGCGCGGCATTTTTCACGATACCTGCTTCCACCATTACTTTCGCGAAGTGCGGGCGCCCGGGAACATCACCGCCGGATTCGGCGACGGCACGATCAAGTAAATCCGGAATGGCAAGCTTGTTGAGACGCTCAGCAATCATGGCAGCCCTTGCCCAGCGATTGCGGTTCTGCTGCTTCAGTGCCTCGAGGAAATGGGTATTACTGATATCAAAGTCCAGACCAACGATGTGGATTGTATGGCTCCGCCATAAACAGGAAAGCTCAATACCCGGAACCAGTACTACACCATTGGCTTCTGCTGCAGCCTGCGCCTCTTCCAGGCCATCAATCGTATCGTGATCTGTGAGCGCAAGGTGCGTGACCTTTTGATCCGCAGCGCGGACCACCAACTCCGTAGGCGTGAGCGCACCATCTGATGCGGTGCTATGGCAATGCAGATCAATGCACAAAACAGGGTCTTGCGGTATAGTCACAGAAATTCCAGCGTGAAGTGAGTGGCAGTATGCGCCTGAACCAGCTTACGCAGGCCAGGAGCAACAGTGTATCAGCCATTCCGCTGCATGCATTATTAATCGGTAGCTGCCACAAAACCGGAGAGCAGTATGTACTACGCCATTATCAGTGAAGATATCGACAATAGCCTGCCTCTGCGCCAGGCAGCCAGACCCGCCCACCTCGAACGACTGCAGCAACTCAAGGCCGCAGGTCGGCTCCTGGTAGCAGGGCCCCACCCTGCTGTCGATACGGCTGATCCGGGTGAAGCAGGTTTCTCGGGCAGCCTCGTAGTTGCCGAGTTCGACTCCCTGAGTGCAGCACAGGCTTGGGCAGACAGCGACCCCTATGTTGATGCTGGCGTTTATCAGAAAGTGACGGTTAAGCCCTTTAAAGTTGTACTGCCCTGAAACAACTGAACCTGATCCATGAGCTTATTGTAATGACAGCGCGCTTGAATGGTCGCAGATCTGTGACAAAATTGTTGCTTTAGTAGTTACTCTCTTCCAGAACCACCCTTTTAACCTGAACACCGTGGGAATATTGCCAGTGACGCTTTTTCGCCTTGCCATCAGTGCGCTTTTTATCCTGTCTTCTATTGCCGCTGCTCAGGCAAGAACCGTTTGGGTTGATGACCAGCTTTATCTTCCTGTCAGGTCCGGTGCCGGCTCCCAATACCGCATCATTGAGAACGCGGTTCCCAGCGGCACCGCTCTGGAAGTTATTGAAACGTCAGACTCAGGCTATACCCGCGTGCGTACCCCTAAAGGCAACGACGGCTGGGTTTCAAGCCAGTACATCAGCGATACGCCGATTGCCGCAGATCGGCTGAAAACTGTAAGCAGGCAACTTGAGCAGGCCCAAACTGAGCTATCCTCTCTAAAAGCGCAGCTATCAGAAGTATCCAATGAAAGAGACTCATTGAGTAACGCGGAAACTACCTTATCTACCCGCACCGAGGAGTTACAGGAAGAGCTCAGGCGCATCAAGAGCATTTCTTCAGATTCGATCAACCTGAAGCGTCGGAACGGCGAGTTGTTGGGTGAGAATCAGAAGCTGCGTAACGATCTGGAAGTGTTAACCGCAGAGAACGAGCGGTTGGAAGCCAGCAAAGAATCAGACTTCATGCTCGTAGGCGCCGGTCTCGTGCTCGGAGGGGTATTCCTCGCTTTGGTTATTCCGATGCTCAAACCGACAAGAAAAACCGATAACTGGGCGTAAACGCTATGAAGGACTATTCAGAAAAGCGTGACTTTCATCGAATGCAGGTTGAGTCGGAAATCGAGATTACCGACAGCAAGGGAAATGTTTTTACAGGCACCTGCAAGGATCTGAGCGCAACAGGAATGCAGCTGCTTGTAAGAAACCCGGTAATGGTGGGGGAAGAGCTGAGCACGGTGCTCCATCCGAGCAACGATCAGTTCCCTCCGCTGGAGACGATCTGCGAGGTAATCCGGTGCGAGCCGGAGGGTGAGGGTTTCTTGCTGGGAACCAATATCAGCGAAGTCACCCGCTAACCTCCCCTCACGCCTGCCCCTGGCTCCGAAAAACCAGGGGTAAGGCAGTTAAACCAACGGCTTTTCTGACACGATGATGCCGTTGTTATCAGCGTATACATAGTGGCCCGGACGGAAGGTCACGCCATGGAATGTCACAGGCACATCCAGATCGCCTAGCCCGCGCTTTTCACTTTTCCGAGGGTAAGTAGCCAGCGCCTGGACCCCCAGATCCGTTTTGCCGATCTCGTCAACATCCCGCACGCACCCATAGATGATCAACCCTGCCCAACCATTGCTGGCCGCTTTTTCAGCGAGCATATCGCCCAGTAGCGCGTGGCGCATGGAACCGCCACCATCAACTACCATAACGCGACCATTGCCAGGCAAGCCAACCTGCTCTTTCACCACAGAGTTGTCTTCAAAGCACTTTACGGTAACGATTTCGCCACCGAAGGCCTTTATACCACCATAGTTATTGAAGCCAGGTGCGACCACTTCAACTTCCGGAAACTCATCACACAAATCCGGGGTAATAATCGTTGTCACCTTATCGCTCTCCTTACGTACAGAGTTAAATCAGTCGATTTTTTCATCGGCCAGGAAGAACCAGGTATCCAACACCGAATCCGGGTTAAGGGATACAGTATCAATGCCCTGATTCATCAACCACTTTGCAAGATCGGGATGGTCCGATGGTCCTTGACCACAGATGCCGATGTACTTGCCTGCTTTTTTACAGGCCTGAATAGCACTGGAAAGCAGTATTTTAACGGCCTCGTCCCGCTCGTCGAAAAGGTGCGCAATAATGCCCGAGTCACGGTCCAGGCCGAGGGTCAACTGAGTGAGGTCATTGGAACCAATAGAAAAACCATCAAAGTGCTCCAGGAACTTCTCGGCCAACAACGCATTGCCCGGCAGTTCGCACATCATGATTACACGAAGACCATTCTCTCCGCGCTTGAGACCATTCTCAGCCAAAAGTTTGACCACCTGCTCGGCTTCACCGACAGTGCGCACAAAAGGCACCATAACCTCAACGTTGGTCAAACCCATTACATCGCGTACTTTTTTGAGCGCACGGCATTCCAGCTCAAAACAGTCACGGAAGGTTTCCGAGATATAACGTGAAGCACCGCGGAACCCCAGCATCGGGTTTTCTTCGTCCGGCTCGTATAAGGTACCGCCGATCAGGTTGGCATACTCGTTGGATTTGAAGTCAGACAACCGCACGATAACCTTTTTCGGCCAGAAGGCGGCGGCCAGAGTAGAAATACCTTCAACCAGTTTGTCGACGTAAAAATCAACCGGAGAACTATAACCGGAGATACGCTTCTCGACGGTTTGCTTGATATCCCTCGGCAAGCCTTCAAAGTTCAGAAGGGCCTTCGGGTGCACACCAATCATGCGGTTAATAATAAACTCAAGACGGGCCAGACCAACCCCTTCATTAGGCAGGGACTGGAAATCAAAAGCACGATCCGGGTTACCTACGTTCATCATAATCTTGAACGGGATATTGGGCATGGAGTCCACGGTATTTTCACGCAGCTCGAAGTCCAGAGCACCTTCGTAGATCAGCCCGGTATCGCCCTCAGCGCATGACACGGTTACTTCCTGCCCATCCTTCAGGACTTCCGTTGCATCACCACAGCCCACTACTGCGGGGATACCCAGTTCGCGGGCAATGATAGCGGCGTGACAGGTCCGGCCACCACGGTCCGTAACAATCGCGGAAGCACGTTTCATAACAGGCTCCCAATCCGGATCTGTCATGTCAGTCACCAACACATCACCAGCCTGCACGCGATCCATTTCTTTTATGCTGGTAATGATCTTGACCGGGCCGGCACCAATTTTGTGGCCGATACTGCGGCCTTCCACCAGCACGGTGCCGGTTTCATTCAGCAGGTAACGCTCCATTACGTTGGCAGAAGCCCGGCTTTTAACCGTTTCCGGACGGGCCTGCACGATATAAATTTTCCCATCATCACCATCTTTGGCCCATTCAATATCCATTGGGCGCTGATAGTGCTTCTCGATGATCATGGCCTGCCGGGCCAACTCTTCGACTTCGGCATCTGAAACACAGAACAGGCCACGCTCTTCCGGGTCCACTTTAACGGTTTCAACAAGCTGGCCTTCACCGGGTTCGGAGTGATACACCATCTTGATGGCTTTGCTGCCGAGGTTCCTGCGCAAAACGGCTGGCCGGCCGGCATCGAGTGTGGGTTTATGAACGTAGAACTCGTCCGGGTTAACGGCACCCTGAACAACTGTTTCACCAAGGCCATAGGAGCCTGTAATGAATACAACGTCCCGGAAGCCGGATTCAGTATCCAGCGTAAACATAACGCCGCTTGAGGCGGTTTCGCTACGCACCATCTTCTGTATACCCGCAGACAGGGCTACAAGTTTGTGGTCGAAACCATGGTGAACACGGTAAGAAATCGCGCGGTCATTAAACAAAGAGGCAAACACCTCTTTAACCGACGTGCGAACCTGCTCAAGCCCGACCACATTCAGAAAGGTTTCCTGCTGACCGGCAAACGAAGCATCGGGCAGATCTTCAGCCGTTGCTGACGACCGCACGGCGACCGCCATCTGGTCGTTGCCATTGAGTATTTGCGCGTAGGCATCCTTGAGCGCGACTTCCAGTGCATCAGGAAAGGGAGTTTCGATAATCCACTGGCGAATTTTCGCACCTACCCTGGCCAGTTCGTTCACATCGTTTATATCGAGGGTGTCGAGGACGTTATCAATCTTGCCCTTCAAGCCATCTTTGGCCAGGAACTCACGGTAAGCATGAGCCGTGGTGGCGAAACCACCAGGAACCGTTACACCTGCATTGGCGAGATTACTGATCATTTCACCGAGGGAGGCGTTTTTGCCACCTACCCGGTCAACATCGGACATTCCCAGGTGATCAAACCAGATTATGTAATCTTCCAAAGCGTGTCTCCCTTGAATCTGTGAGGCTAAGAATTAAACCGGGCCAGCGGTATCGAGCGCAAAAATCGGATAACAACCACTGCGGAGTATCGAGCATGGCGTGTATGATACTGTAACCATCGGATTTTACCTAGGGAGCCGGACCAACACCATGAAACGTACAGCCTTCTTTATCTCCGATGGCACCGGCCTGACCGCCGAGGCCCTCGGTCACAGCCTACTGGCCCAATTCGAAAAAATTGAGTTTGAGCGTATTACCGTACCCTATATTGACGATGTTGAAAAAGCCCGGGATATGGTCAAACGCATTAACAGCGCCGCTGAAACCGACGGTACCCGGCCTTTGATCTTCGACACAATCCTGGACGGCAAAATCCGTGAAATTATCTCGGATGCCCAGGGGTTCATGGTGGATATTTTTGGAACCTTCCTGAGCCCTCTGGAACAGGAATTACAGTCTTCTTCATCCTATTCCGTGGGCAAGTCCCATGCGATCAATAATGAAGGTGTGTACGAGCGGCGCATACACGCAGTGAACTTTGCACTGGACAACGATGACGGTGCACGCACGCGACATTACGATGAGGCAGACCTGATTCTTGTCGGTGCGTCCCGCAGCGGCAAAACACCCACCTGCCTGTATTTAGCGCTCCAATATGGCGTTAAAGCCGCCAACTACCCGATTACCGAGGAGGATCTGCTGGATCAGCAGATGCCAAAAGCTCTACGCCCCCATAAACAAAAGATCTTTGGCCTGACGATTGAGCCGGAGCGATTAGCCACCATCCGTAATGAGCGTCGACCAAATTCCCGTTATTCGTCCATCCAGCAATGCATGCACGAAATCGAAGAGATTGAATTGATGTACCGGCGAGAGCGCATCTCTTTCCTGAATACGACTGCGTATTCAGTCGAAGAAATCTCGACACGCATCATGGTTGCTACCGGCCTGAAGCGAAACCGATAGCAGTAATTTCTGGGAAAAGAATCGTATCTGGAATAGTTCTTGGGAAGCTGGCAGGCCATAACTGGCCTGCCAGCTTTTTATCTACAGCTCCTGAATATCCAGACCAAGCTCTGTCACAAGATTACGGTTTTCAGGCCCGGTGACAACGGCTGTGCTTGCCTTTTCCGGAGCCAACCAGATTTGCGCAACCCGTTTCAGATCATCCAGCGTTACCGCCAGCACCCTCTCACGGAAACGCATTCTCTGCTCCGGGCTGCGCCCGAACAACTTGTTATGAAACGCGTGGCGCGCAGCGCCAGCCGGAGAACGGGGGCGGTCCAACTGACCAATCACCCCAAGGATAGACTCCTCCAGTTCCTGATATTCGTGATCAGTTTCCTGAAGCCAGGCCAACGCCTTGTCGAAATCATCCAGGGTTTCAGCCAAACGAGGATCCCGATAAGAAAAGAACCGGAAGTTGCCATTCACGCTGTCCTGGGCGGCACCGCCGCCATAGGCACCGCCTTTCTCCCGAATGGCTCTGTGCAGATACCCGTTGCGCAGGAACCCTCCGAGCACCGTAAGTGCGGCTGCATCCGGGTGGTCAACTGGCACAGTGCTATAGGCCCGGGCGCAAAAGTTTACCTGCGTGGATGTCAGCCAGGCTTCACGGGTTACAAAGCTCACCGGCTCCATGCTCCAACGAGATGATTCAACGCCCTTTTCACTGCCCCAGCAGGTTTTAAGGTCGTCGATCAGCGCAGGAAGGTGCTCATCCTCACCAATGACCAGGAACTCTCGCGCCTGCTCACTGATTCTCTTGTGCAAGCCAGCCAGTTGCTGACAAAAAGCGTCCAGCGCAGCAGGATCTTTCAAGGACTGATCAAGCTTTTTGGTACCTCGGATTCCAGCCAGACCACCCAGCCGGAAGGACAGCCAGGCTCCGGGGCTCATACCCTGGGCTGCAGCCCCCATAGCCAGAGCGTGACCGCTGCCTGTTACCGCCTGCTCTCGGCGGGCACGAATCTGGGCAACAATTTCACGAATGCGATCTTTTTCATCAAACCGGGCACTGGTGTAAACATCCCGGAGCAGCTTGGTGAGTGCTGTACGATTGCGGGACAGCGCTTTACCGCTGAAGATCACATAGCCTGAAAGGTTCTGGACGTCATCAATGCGAGCTTTAGCCGAAAACGAGGCTCCTATACCACCGGATTCCGCCGAGATCCGGTCCTGCATTTGCAGATAATCCAGGTCGCCGCAACCCACCTCTGAAATCAGAGCACCGTAGTAGGGTAACAGCAGCAGTTCTTCTTCCGTCAGATCCGGCAGAGGCACCACAACCTGCTCGTACACCAGACCATTGGTGCCCCGTGCAAATATGCTTGCAGAAATATCACCATCAAAGCGACCTTCAGGTTCCGGCATTTGCAGCGGTACGTCGGTCAGATCCACTTTCGGCAGAATCGAGTCATCATCCTTGCGCATCTGGCGCTCTTCCAACGCTTTGGCGCGATCAACGATATGGGCAACTTCCTCACTGGAAAGCTCAGCCTTGCGTTTTGCAAGTGCTTCGCGGATTGCCTGCTGGCGCCGTGCGTCAAGCTTGTCGTCCGGACGCAAGGTAAGCGTTACCCGGTGCGGATTATCCAACAGCTTGCGACGTATCAGGTTCGGAATATATTGCGGATCATGGATTTTCTCGCGGAGACTAGCCAGAACCGGCTCCAGATCCAGCAATTCAACAGGGTCACCGCCGTGAACCATGGGAGCAATGGCACTCATGATCAATTGAAGACCATAGGGGAAACTGTCTCCGGCAATTTCACGCTGATGCAGTTCGAGCTGATGAAGAATCGCCTCCAGGCGCTCCTCGCTGACGCCTTCTTCGACCACCTTGTTCAGCGTGCTCTCGATCAGGACTTCCAGATCGCCCTGCTTCTCGGGCTCGCTGCCTTCAATACCGCAAACAAACGTCATTTCACGGTTGGAATCTTCCAGACCGCACATTGGTGAAGGAGCCTGACCAATGTCGGTTGTTTCCAGGGCGCGCATCAGCGGAGAGGCGCTGTTTTCCAGCAACACAGCCGACAACAACTGCCCTTCGAGGTTTTCCTGAAGATCAAAGCTATGGCCCAACAGCCAACCCATTACGATATGGGTTTTGCTGGCCGTGTCTTCGCCCTCATTTACCCCGTAGCCCTGCTCAACACGAACCGGCGCGAACATGCGCTTTTCATCCCGCACAGGCAGTTCAATATCCAGCCGGTCGAAACGCTTGAGTGCCAGCTCTTCAAAACGCTCCTGATGCTCATGGGCAGGAATATTTCCGTAGGTGGCAAAAATTGCGTTGCTGGGGTGATAGTGATGCCGGTAAAAGCGGATAAGATCCTCGTAGCTCAGATCAACAATCTGATCCGGCTCGCCACCACTGTTGTAATGATAGGTGGTTGTCGGGAACAAATGGCTGCTCAGGTTCTGCCAGAGCTGTGAGGTGGGCGCGCTCATGGCGCCTTTCATTTCATTGTAAACAACTCCCCGGTATACCAGCTCCGTACTGGGGTCATCCGGCTTTTCAAACTCCAGGCGATGGCCTTCCTGTGCGAAATCCAGCGGATCCAGTTTGGAGAAGAACACGGAGTCCAGATAAACGGATAGCAGATTATCAAAATCCTTTCGATTCATGCTCGCGAAGGGGTATGCCGTCCAGTCGCTGCTGGTAAAGGCGTTCATGAACGTATTCAGGGAACGACGAATCATCATGAAGAAGGGATCGCGGACAGGATAGCGTTCACTGCCACACAAGGCCGTGTGTTCAAGAATATGGGCAACGCCTGTAGAATCCATCGGAAAGGTTCTGAGCGCCACAAAAAACACGTTCTCGTCGTTATCCGCCGCGAGATGAAGATGGCGGGCACCGGTTTTCCTGTGACGATACTCCTCAACATCGAGATTAAGCGTATCAATCCGGTGACTGCGAAGCTTCTCAAAAGCCGGATGGGTTGCGTTGTCGATCACTGCAGCCATTCAAACTATCCTGTCGTTAAACAATTGGAGAATTGTAGGGTAACACGTAGTATCGATTATCATGCATCCGTCCCCAAGCGATAAGGTAGCCCACTGATCCATGAGCACAACTCCAGGCCCAGCAAGTTCAGGCCCAGCAAAAGCCGAGCAGGCTCCCGAAGTCGCAGCCTATTGGGCGGAGCGACGCCGGTATCTAGAGCGCATAAGGAAATCCCCTGAACTACGACAGAGGTTCTGGCGCGAAGTTGCCATATACCTGGCCCGGCGTATCCTCTGGTCGTTTGGCTTCTTCCCTGTATTCATGGCCTTCTGGGTGCCGCTGGTGCTATCCAGCTTCAACCCGGTAGTTCTGGCGTCCGACCTCATCCCCCTGCTTCAGGATTTTGTAAACTCGAATCCTGAAGTACAGGCTACAACCCTCAGCACTTTCTCCATCGCCTGGGCATCGGTTGGTTTTTTCTTTCTGATCTTCGATTTCGTGTTAACCCCGTTCAAATCACCTTACGAATACGAAGCCGATGTATACATGAGGGCATGGGAACAGCTCAATCATGAACAACTTCCAGCGAAAATGTGATTTGCCCAGCATTCTCAACAAGTTCAGGCACTTTCAGTTACATAACCCGGCCTGCGCTGGGTAAGATAAAACGACGATCAATGTGAAAAGTGCTGGATCAAGAGGTTCCACCATGGTCGACTTCAGACCACTTCTGTTTCTGAATGCCCTGGCTCTTATGCTCTTGGTGACAGCTGGCTTTGCTTCGATTCGCAATGATCAGCCCAGTGGTGAGGTCGTTGAAGCTGCCGCACCTACGATTGAAAATACTGCGCAGACATCAACAGCTGTCGTTAAAGCTGTTTCAGTGCCTCCAGCCGAATCTGAAGCTGTATACGAGCCACCTAAGGTAAACACTGAGCCATTCCTTATTCCCGAACTGGCGGAAGCCCCCCCGGCAATTGCTTCAGCCGAACTGCCTAAAACCCTGAACACCCACGCTGCCGATACAGCCGAGTCCTCTTCAGAGCCTGTTCCAGCTCCAAAAACAGGCACACTTACCTTGCGCTCAAACGTGGCAGATGATCAGGTTGAAATCAACGGCAAAGCCTATGGTGCAACGCGCCTGGACCTCGAGCTGGCCCCGGGGAAATATGACATCACCATAACTAAAAACGGTTTCCAGCCCTGGCAGCAAAGCGTCGTTCTCAATGCAGGCAAGGAGCTGACGTTGGTCGGCAAACTGGAAGCCTACACTTCCGTCGATCATCAGAACGGGGTATGGCGAGGTAACGTGAAAACCGGCGACGGAACCTATATAGATAGCGACAATCTCCGGTACGAAGGTCACTTTGTTGATGGTGCTTTTCACGGCACAGGTACCGCCTGGTATGCGGACGGCTCCCGCTACGAGGGCGATTGGGAGAACGGCAGGCGTAGCGGTGAGGGTGTATGGCGCGATGCGGATGGCTCCCGCTATACAGGCCAATTCAGTGCGGATGCATTTCACGGCCAGGGCACGCTCACACTTGAAAACGGTGATATTCTTACCGGGGAGTGGTCGCAGAACCAACTTAACGGCCACGGTTCTCTGACCACAGCCGACGGCATGTTATATGTCGGCAGCTTTCGCAACAGCGACTTTCACGGGCGAGGCACTCTCACCTACCCCGACGGCCGCCACTACGAAGGCGATTTTTCCAATGGTTCCTTCCATGGTGACGGATCGGAAGTATTCGCCAACGGAAAGAAATACGAAGGCGAGTACATCGAAGGCAAGTTCCACGGAAACGGTTTGCTGCGCAACCCGAATGGCAGCTCCATCGAGGCGACGTTCCGCCACGGTGAGCCCTACGGGCAGGTTCGCCTGACCACAGCGGCCGGCGAAATATTCACGGCCCGCACCACAGAGCCCGGCGTGTGTTATCGGGACAAAAGCTATCGGGCAACACAATGCCCGACACTGGAAGGCTGGTAATAGCGGCCCGATAACCAACGTGATTGAAGTAACAGCTTGAGGTAGTTAGATGGCGATCAAAAATGCTCTTCTGGTGGATGATTCCAAAGTAGCCCGGTTTGCCCTGAGCAAACTGCTCGAAGGCCGCGACATGAATATAAGCATGGCCAGTTCTGCAGAAGAGGCCCTGGAACTCCTCAACACCGGCGAACACCCGGATGTCATTTTCATGGACCACCTCATGCCCGGGATGAACGGCGTGGAGGCTACCAAAGCCATAAAAGGTAACCCGGACACTTCCAGCATCCCCATCATAATGTGCACGTCCCAGAAATCCTCATCGTTCACGAAAGAAGCCATGAACTTCGGCGTCTACAACATCCTTACCAAGCCGACGCAGCCTGATGGACTGGGCCTGGTACTGGACCAATTGGCGAGTGATCTTCTCCAGGGCGCGCTTCCCGAGGCACCCCGGATTGACCCGGAGCCCGACACCGACGAATACCTTCACGACATGACAGATAATGCAGCGCTGGAAATTCCACCAGAGCAGCCCCATCCGGAGATTACCCAAAACGGCAGCGCTCCCACCAGTGTTGTTCCGCTGACCAGCGAGCTGATTGAACAGATTTCACGCTCCGCCGTCAAAACGCACATCAACAACCGCCTTCATGAGTTGCTGAGCTCTTTGTTTGACGAGCAGTTTGACCATCTGAAACGGGCGCTGGACGAGTCACGAAGCAAACAGGAAAGCGCCATGGAAGCGCGCCTGAATTCGATGAGCGAGATGATCGATGAGCGCACCCGCAACCTTCGAGACGAGGTTGCGGGTGAGGTAAACCTTAACTTGGGCAGGGAGCTGGCAGGCCTTAAAAAAGAGCTCTCACGTAACTCCGGATTCACCAGTGACCATATGGCGGAGCTGAAAGATCATATTACCAGCGTGCAGACCATAGACACCGAGTTCTGGCAAACGCTGCAATCTGAAGCCATCCAACAGGCTAACGAGGTTTCCCGTGAGACAGCTGAAGATATTGCCCAGCGTACTATTGACTTGTTTGTCGCTCAGCAGCGTTCTGCGTCATCCAAAATATATACCATTGGCCTGACTTTGAGCCTTGGGGTATTCAGCCTTGGGATTGCCTGGCTTGCAGGCCTGTTCGGGTAAACTCCTCGCGAATCCTGCGCCAGTCATCCGGAGTGTCTATATCGTCATGAACACCCGGAATGGCCAGCCTCGTCGCATTTGCTCCAACCAACAACTGACCCGCTCCCCGATCACCCTCCAGCGCAAGAATGTCAGGCCATAACCAGCGAGGCAGATAAGCCGGAACGCCCGGGCGGCTCCCGTAGTCTGCTGCAAGAGCCTGGTCCGGAAAACACCGCGCTGTTTCACCAAACGCTGCAAGAGCATGGTGGTCCAGCAGCGGCTGATCCGCCAACAATACAAATGCACCTTTTGCATAGGGTCCCAGGCTGCGAATACCTGCCGAAAGCGATGCCGCCATCCCCTTGTGCCAGTCTGCCACGTGGACCCAGCGAGACGGCTGCGCCTGGCAACGAAAGCGAACCAATGGATACCAGGCGCCACACACTACATGAACATCCCGGCTAAGAAGCCTGCCCTGAGCAATGGCGTGATCCAGAAGCGTGCGGCTCTGACCGTTCCCTTCACTCAGGGCCATCATAGCCTTGGGACGCCCAAAACGGCTGGAAGCACCCGCCGCGAGAACAAGTGCCGGAAACTCCTGATCGTGATTATGGCGAGAAGCAGTTATGGTTTCGTTCCTTATAAAATGAGACAAATGGAATCAGTGGCGAGAATAAGCTCAGACTAATACGCTGGCAGGTCACTCATTCCGGATTTTTGCTAGAATCCCCACATCATTCAACCATACCCGCTCGGAAACTTAATGAACCAGCTGTTTGTAGACAACCTCACCGTTATCGATTTCGCTTACCTGGACCCCACCCGGGGATTAGTGGGGGAAAGCTGGATTGCCGACGTTGTACTGGGAGGCGAGCTTGATGACCAGGGCATGGTATTCGATTTCAGCAACGTAAAGCGCACCATAAAGCGCATCATTGATGAGCGTGTGGATCACAGGCTGGTGATACCCCGCGGTTACGAAGGCCTCTCCTGGAACCAGGATACACCCGACACCTTCACCTGGGCCCTAACTGACGGCAGCCACATAGTGCACCGCTCGCCGGATGAAGCCATCGTATGGCTTTCTGCAGAGCGGGTTGTTCCGTCGGCAGTAGCGGCTCTGCTTGAGCGTGAGCTGATGGCGGTACTACCGGCAAATGTGACTTCGGTGGAAATCAATCTTCGGGAAGAGGAAATTGATGGGGCTTACTACCATTACGTTCACGGTCTGAAAAAGCACCTGGGTAACTGCCAGCGCATAGCACACGGCCACCGCTCACCTATTCGCATCGATCGGAACGGACGCAGAGATTATGACCTGGAGCGCTCCTGGGCCAGGCTTTGGCAGGATATCTACGTGGGGTCTGAAGAAGACGTTGCGCGCAGGCAGGTAGCGGAAAACGGCGTCCCGTACATCACCTTTGAGTACGAGGCCAACCAGGGCGAGTTTGCCCTGACCCTGCCGGAAAAGCGTGTTTATATGATGGCCACTGACACCACGGTTGAATTGATTGCCGCGCACATTGCTGGCCAGCTGAAATCAGAATTCCCTGCCGACACGATCCTTGTGAAAGCTTATGAGGGCGTTGGCAAAGGAGCCCTAGCCTCTCGTTAATGCCGGCCACTCCAGAGGCAAGTGAGCAGGGCGCCACCTTCCAAAACTGTGTGTTGCCAGGGATGGCAACACCAAGCCCCCATGGATGGGTTTACGGCGTGTTTTGGGAGGCGGCGCCCTGCTCACGGTCTCTGGCAATCAGCCCGATCCATTTATAAACAGGCACAAAAAAACCGCCCGAAGGCGGTTTTTTTGATGGCTATCCGGTGGACTAAACCGTCAAGCCGTATTGGCGTCCCCTAGGGGGTTCGAACCCCTGTTGCCGCCGTGAAAGGGCGGAGTCCTAGGCCACTAGACGAAGGGGACTAGAAATTGGTGGAGCCAGGCGGGATCGAACCGCCGACCTCAACACTGCCAGTGTTGCGCTCTCCCAGCTGAGCTATGGCCCCTCAACGGATGCGTATATTAAGGATCCACCCCATGGGCGTCAACCTTTCACCCCACTTTTTTCCAGTTTTCTGAACATCCTTGTCCAGACCGCTTACTTCTTCACCAAAGTGGCTATTAAGCACCCAATGCTGCGTACTCTTTTTCCACTTTCTTCGTTTCTTTCTTGGAGAAACCTCCAAGCACTTCAAGAGCCTGCCGCAAACGCGCTCGGGTCATATCCGGGCCCAGCACATCCATGGAGTCCATAACAGACCAGGAGTTCGGCGTGCCTGCAATTGCAACGAACACAGAGAACATGAAGTCGCCCATTTTCAGATCCATAGCCTTGGCCAGGAATTTTATATCGGCAAAAATTGTGTCCTTACTCCAATGGCGTTGAGCCTCAAGCTTCCACAAAGTAAATTGGAGCACCCGTTTAATCTGGCCTTCTTCCAGTTTGTTGTGAACAAAGTCTTCCGGCTTCAGATTAAGCATGCCCGAGAACATGAACTGCGCCATAGGCGCCACATCAGAGAAGACTTCCGCCCTGCCCTTGATATGCGGCACCAACGCCTTGAGTGCGTCTTCGTTGAACCACCATTGGCGCATGCGTTCAATAAACTGTTCTTCCGTAAGCTCATCACGCAGCCACTGGCCGTTGAGCCAGCGAAGTTTTTCCACATCGAAAACCGGCCCGCCAAGAGAGACACGCTGGATGTCGAAGTTTGCGATCATTTCATCCAGAGTAAACTTTTCGCGCTCATCCGGCATGGACCAACCCATGCGGCCAAGGTAGTTGGTAACGGCTTCCGGCAAGAAACCCATGCGCTCATAGAAATTAATGCTCGTGGGGTTCTTACGCTTCGACAGTTTGCTTTTATCCGGATTGCGCAGTAACGGGAGGTGACACAGCACGGGCATTTCCCAGCCAAAATACTGGTACAGCAATTTGTGCTTGGGCGCAGAGTTGATCCATTCTTCGCCACGCAGTACATGGGTAATTTCCATCAGATGGTCGTCAACCACGTTAGCCAGATGGTAAGTCGGCATGCCATCTGATTTCAGCAGAATCTGGCAGTCCACCTGTGCCCAGTCTATTTCAATGGTGCCACGGAGCATGTCTTCAATTTCGCAGACGCCCTCATCGGGCACCTTCATACGGATCACGTAGGATTCACCCGCATCCAGGCGACGTTTCACCTCTTCCTGGGACAGTTCAAGGTTGCCCTTGATGCCAGGGTTCAGGCCTTGCGCCTTGCGCTCTTCACGAATCGCATCCAGCTCTTCTGGCGTACGGAAACAATAAAAAGCATGGCCGGCAGTCACCAGGTCTTCCGCGTACTGAGCGTACGAATGCTTGCGCTCAGACTGGCGATAGGGGCCATGTGGACCTCCCACATCAGGGCCTTCGTCCCAATTGAGGCCCAGCCAACGCAGTGCCTTGAGGATATCCTGTTCAGATTCCGCAGTACTGCGTGCCTGATCGGTATCCTCAATACGCAAGATAAACTGCCCGCCGTGTTGCCGGGCAAAGCAGAGGTTGAACAGGGCCACGTAGGCGGTACCAACGTGTGGGTCACCGGTAGGTGATGGAGCAATTCGGGTACGTACAGTCATGAAACCTTCCTGAAAATCAGTGGCCGTGTGATAAACCCGGCATTATACCGGCCCGGGCATAATTTCGCATGGCCCCAGCGCATCAATGCACGGCCACCCGCCAAGTCAAATGAGGTTTTGCGAACTTTTAATGTTTGGTGTTACATTATAACGTTTCAACCACATAGTAGGACTCAGATAGCCATGCGCATCGCCAAAACAGCTCTTTCTATAACTCTGAGCGCCAGCGCCCTCCTTTACGGAAGTAACACGCTTGCAGATACCCAGATACTTACCTCCATCAAGCCACTGGAGCTTCTGGTACGCGCAGTTGCGACAGATGACATGCACACAACTACACTGGTACCCCCGGGCTCCAGCCCGCACAACTATTCAATGACACCTTCGAAGCGCCGGGCGCTGGAAAGCGCAGATGTCATATTCTGGGTTGGCCCCGAAATGGAGACGTTTTTGACCCGACTCCTGACAGGCAGTGAATTTGGTGAACGCTCAGTCGCACTTATGAGCTCAGATGTCGAAAGTACAGAAGAAGATCACGACCATGCCCACCATGACGACCACGACGACCATGACGACCACGAAGAACATCACGAGCACGAAGGGCATGACGAACACGAGGCTCATCACGAACAAGAAGAACAAGTCACCCACGATGATCATGGGCATGGGCACGATCATGGAGACGGAGAAGACCCACACATCTGGGTAGACCCCCAAATGGCGATTACCATGGCAGAAAGTATCCGGGATGCTCTGGCCCAACTGGACGGTGCAGACCAAACGACTCTGGATCGTAACCTGGAAAAATTCAAAGCCTCCGTAGCACGGAAAGAAGAGCAAATCCGGAAGCAACTGGAACCCTTGAAGGATATAAGCCTGTTTGCCTATCACAGTGCCTTCACCCCTTTCGGAGAACATTACAACCTGAACGTTGAAGGCGTCCTGACGCTCAACCCGGAACTCTCGCCGGGAGCACGACACATAGCCGAGGTTCAAGAGACGCTGCGGAGTGCCAACCACCCATGCCTGCTGACCGAGCCGCAATTCAACCGTCAGTGGTGGCACTCAGTCACTGAGGGACTGGATGTAACATTCAGCAGCTGGGATCCACTGGCGACCGACATAGCTGCAACCGCAAACGGCTACGAGGCTTTCCAGCAAAGCATCGCCGATGCCGTGCTCAAATGCTTACCAGAGAATGCTGAGCATTAATGGAACAGACACCATGGCCAGAAGCGTCTGACCACTGATTATGCCCGCCATCAGCGGCGCATCACCGCCTAACTGCCTGGCCAGAATATAGGCGGATGTCGCGGTTGGCAGGGTGGCCAGAAGCACGGCTACCTGCACCAGGGTGCCTTCAAGCCCGAGCAGAACGGCAAGCCCCATTGCCATCAGCGGAAAAAGCAGCAGTTTGAGAACCGATGACAGAATAAAGGGCGCAGACCCGCCCCGCAGGGCCTTCAATTGAAGCCCTGCGCCAACTGTCATCAGCCCCATCGGCAGCGCAAGATTACTCAAAGGCTCAAGCGTGCCCGCGAGAAGCGGATGAAAGCCAATCTCGAAAAAGCTCCAGACTACCCCTAGGACCGACCCGATAATCAGAGGATTCGACACAATGGCGCGTAGCACCGGCTTGATTCTCAACGGGCCCTGGGTTACCACCAAAGAAAACATAAGAATACACATCAGGTTCAACATCGGCACCATGACGGCGACAGCGATCGCGGTCAGAGAAAGGCCTTCGTCACCCAGCAACATCCCTCCTGCCGCTAGCCCCACATAAGAGTTAAACCGGATTGCACCTTGATAGACCGAAGAAAAGACGGGACCGTCCCAGCGCCAGAAAAACTGCACAACCACTAACAACACAGTCATCGCCAGCAACATGGAACCAATCAGCATGGCCGTATCGCCGTAGGCAGAAGCCGGCAGGCGAGCCTGGCCAAGCTTGTAGACCAACATGGCAGGAAAGAGCACGTAGTAGGTAAACCGCTCGGCCTGTGGCCAGAACTCAACTGATGGGAATGCCCAGCGCCGGAACAGATGACCTAGCACTATCAGCGCAAAAACAGGCACCAACGCCTGAACCATAACCGGCATATCGAAAACTCCAGCATCAGTGATTTTTACGGGGACCCGTCCGGCTCGTAAGCCAGGCAATCGTCAAGGATATCAGATGGCCCCTAAACCGTCTCCGAACTTGGACTGACAGAACGTCTCTTGCCACTGATCATCTCGCCCAGTGGTCAGCCTGAACCGGGCCTGCCAGAATAAATCCCACTAAGCCGCCACATCCGGTTGAGCGCCATATTCAGCATCAGGAAGAACCCATGCACCCCGATCCCAAAACGAAACAGGGTAAAGCAACCCGGATTATTCATAACCGCCGCCATAAAGACAGCCTTGGCAGCCCCTATTCTCCGGTGTACAACACCACCACTTACCGATTTGCGGACACAGACTCGCTGCGAAACGTAATTGAGGGGCATACACAGGGAAATCTTTACACACGCTGGGGCAGCAACCCCACCATCCGGGAGCTTGAGCAAGGCCTGGCGAGCCTTGAAGACGCAGAAGATGCGCTGGCCTTCGCCTCTGGCATGGCGGCCATTTCAGCAACATTATTTGCTCACGGACGCAGCGGCATCGTCTGTATCGGTGACCTTTACGGCGGCACCCAGGAGCTGCTGATCAATCACCTGCAGCCTCTGGGTATTCCTGTTACCTTCCTGCTGAAGAACGAATGCGAACAACTGGCCAGTGTTCTCAACATGCCCGGCATGCTGGTTTACTGTGAAACCCCGGCCAACCCGACACTGGGCATACTGGATATCCGGAAACTGGCACAGCGAACCCACTCCAGAGGCGCCCTTCTTGCAGTCGATAGTACATTTGCCTCACCAGTGAATCAGCGTCCTCTGCTGCTGGGTGCCGACTTCAGTATCCACAGTGCCACCAAATTCCTGGGTGGCCACAGCGACCTCACCGCGGGTGCCGTTATGGCCTCCGCTGACCACGTCAGACCCATTGCCCAGTGGCGCAAAAACCTCGGCCAGATACTGGCACCGGAAACCGCAGCTCTGCTCTCACGCAGCCTCAGAACCCTACCTGTGCGAGTGCGACAGCATAATGAGAACGCTATGGCAGTAGCCTGTGCGATGCAAAATCACCCGGCAATCAAGCGGGTACTCTACCCGGGGTTACCCGACTTTTCCGATCACAGCCTTGCCTCGCAACAAATGGAGGGGTTTGGCGGGGTATTGACGCTGGAGCTAAAGGGAGGCCGCGAACAGGCTGAAAAAGTGGCCGACAGCCTTAAGGTTTTTCTGTTAGCTACCAGCCTGGGAGGCGTCGAAAGCCTGGTGTCCCAACCCTGCGCCACCAGTCACCACGGCATCAGCCGAGAGGAGCGCGAGCGCCGCGGAATAACTGACGGAATGCTGCGACTGTCTGTTGGGCTCGAAGATGCGGATGACCTGATCGCAGACCTGCAACAGGCTTTGAACCAGTTATAGATCACCATTCTTGAGAAAGTCGCGAAGGGCTGCCGCGTTGTTGTGCTCGGTATCCTTTGCGGCAAAAACAAGTGTTATTCGCTTGTGGGCGTTCACGATCGACTGCAACTCTTTCAGATCATCAGCCGCGTCAGTTTTTTTCAACTCCTTCAGATACCGCTGCTGGAATTCACCCCATTTTTCAGGGTCATGATCAAACCACTTGCGCAAATCGGAAGACGGGGCGAGCCCTTTCAGCCAGGTTTCAAGTTCGGCATCTTCCTTGGCAACACCGCGGGGCCATAGTCTATCGACCAGTATGCGTGGTCCATCGGAACGCGCAGATTCTTCGTAAGCTCTTTTGATTCGAATTTCCATCATCAAGCCTCCGTTCTATTGATCAGACAAGGTCACCCGCGTTCAACTGTTCTACCGAATTTTTACCCAAGAGTGCAAGTGTCAACTCTACCTCGTACCGGAAGTTATCCAGCATCCGGGAGACAGCCTCTTCTCCACCTGCCGCCAACGCATATGCCCATGCGCGGCCTACCAGACAGGCATTTGCACCCAGGCAAAGTGCCCGCACAATGTCTTGCCCGGATTGCACACCGCCATCAAACAGAATCTCGGTTTTTCCTGACACCGCTTCAACAATACCCGGTAATGCCGAAATAGTTGAAGGCGCACCATCCAGCTGCCGCCCACCGTGATTAGAGACAACGATTCCATCAGCCCCGACATCCACTGCAGAACGGGCGTCGTCCGGGTCCATAATGCCTTTTATTACCAGCTTGCCTGGCCAATGCTGGCGCACCCAATCCAGATCTTTCCAGGTAACAGATGCATCAAACTGTTGGTCTACCCAGGCCTTGAAGTCTTCAGGGTTGCGACCCGAGGGTACCGCATCGGCGAGATTGCCAAAGGTCAGGGGTTTGCCTTTGATGGCCACATCCCAAAGCCAGAGAGGATGGGAAAGTATGTCGGACAACTTCTGAACTTTTCCCCAGGGAGAAAGCCCCCCATTCATGCCGTTACGCACGTCGCGGTAGCGTACACCGAGCTTCGGAAGATCCACCGTAAACACCAGAGTGGAATAACCAGCCTTGTGTGCACGATTGAGCAGAGCTTCGGAGTAACCCCGGTCTTTCAGTACGTATAGTTGGAACCAGTTGTCCGCGCCGGCCGCCCCGGCAACCTCCTCCAGTGAACAGATCGAGACGGTACTCAAGCAAAACGGGACACCACTGCTCTTTGCTCCGCGGGCAGCCTGAACCTCACCTCGCCGCGCAAGCATGCCGGCAAGACCGACAGGAGCCAACACCAGTGGCAGTGACGCAGCCTGTCCCAGGATCTGCGTTGCAGCCGAAACGCTGGATACGTCCCGCATAACACGCTGACGAAAATGCAGGTTCTGAAAGTCTGTCGTGTTCTCTCTGAGTGTCTGTTCAGAGAAAGCACCACCATCAAAGTAGTCGAACATCATCCGCGGCAAACGAGCTTTGGCAAGCTGGCGGTTATCGGTTGTATTTGCAGGTGTAATCATTGTTATATTTTTTCTCCAGAAGACCACTCAGGGTAGGTTTTCCATTCATCTTTCCAGGCGCCCATTTTCTCCGGTTCCATCGGCCTGGAAATGGCGTATCCCTGTGCATAATAGCAACCAAGGCTAATCAGAAGTTCGCCGTGTTCGCGGGTTTCTACGCCCTCTGCAACAAGCTTCCTGTCAAAGGCATGGGACAATCCGATGATACCTTTAAGAATGGAAATATCGTCCTCATTCGACAGTGCGCCTCTCACAAAACCCTGATCTATTTTCAAGGTCTTCACTGGCAATTGCTTGAGATAGGATAACGACGAATACCCGGTACCAAAATCATCAAGAGAAAAGGTAACGCCAAGGCCCTCACAGCTACAAATAATGCTGCTTGCCTTATCAAGTTCGCCAAGTCCAGCCGTTTCGAGTATTTCGAGGTCAAGCCGTTGCGGAGCCACATGAGGATATCGGGCGAGAATTTCTTCGAGTTTCTCCACGAAGCCCGGCTGCTGGAGATGCATCGCCGCAATGTTAACGCCCACATCAAGATGCAACCCTTCGCTATCCCAGACTGCCATCTGCCTGAAAGCCTCTTCAATAACCCACTCGCCAATTTCAATGTTTAGCGGATGGTGCTCCAGCGCCGGCAAAAAATGAATCGGGCTCAACATACCCTCAACGGGATGATCCCAGCGGATTAGCGCTTCAACACCAATAATCTCACCCGAGCGCATGTTTACCTTGGGCTGGTACGCTAACCAGAACTGATTATCAGCCAGCCCGGTTCGAATATCCGCCAGCAGGAGTTGGCGCTCGGCAGACTGACGCTGCTCACTCGCATCCACGAACAGCCAGCCGCCCTTTTGTTCCTGCTTGGCGCGGAACAGCGCATGATCCGCCTGCCTCAATACTGTATCGGCATCGCAAGCGCCATCATGGGGGAACAGAGCAACACCTGCCGTGAAACCCATTGAGACGCTGTCACCACTCAAAACAAACGGTTGCTCAGCCGTCAGCCTCATGGTGTGGAGCTGGGCCTCGACCTTTCTGCTATCCAGCAGCAACACCACAAACTCATCTCCGCTGATGCGGGCAAGCTGTCCACCTTGCGCCAGGACATCTGACCAACGCTTCGCAAGCAGGCCAAGGAGCCGGTCGGCATATTCCTCCCCGAAACGAGCATTGACCTTGCCGAAATTATCCAGATCAATAGAGACCAGTGCGACGGACTCAGCCTCCAAATGACTTTGCTGCATGACACTCCGGATTTCCCTGACAATGCCATTGCGATTCATCAGGCCGGTAAGCGGATCTGAATAAGCAAGAAACTGGAGCTGGCGTTCGTGGTCCGAAGCCTGCCTTTCCAGAGCCGCATCAATTTTTTCCCTCTGTAAACCTGCCAGTTCATTCTCGGCCCTGAGCCTCGCCATTTTCTCTCGCATAAGCTGTATCGTGCTGGCGGAGAGCTTGCCGTATATTTCGAGAAAGGCCGAGACCATCACGGAGACCGAACCGCTCAGCTGGCCGTCAACCTCTCTTTTCGCCTCTGACATGGGAACACCGCGTTCAAGCGCCTTGGCTGTCAGGGCCATCCTGCGATCCGACTCAAGGATATGAAACGCCAACCAGCGGGTCAGATAATCGAACAGCCCCCCCATTACCTTCTCTTCCGGCTCATTGCTGGAGCGATACATCTGAATCTGCACAAAGAACAGCTGATGACCATCGTGATGGTTTTTTACCATTTCCTCTTGCCCAAGCACCGATTTCCAGATGTCTTCCTCGGTTTTGAAGTGATACGCAGCGTAAGAAAGCAGTTCATCCAGGATATGGCCAAAATCAAGCTCCGACGCACTGGACGCGAAGTGCCAGGCAAGACGGTTCAGGATCTCGACGAGCACTTTGTGCTGATCGTCAATCTTCTCGATACCTGTCTCGAAATTTCGGTTCCATGGAAAAATTTCGAAAGCTGTCGAGTCAGCATCAAACATAATGGGAGGGTCCGACGATGAAAGAAGGTATTTTTCAACAGCATAGCTTATGCAAGTGCACCTTACATCGAGCTTATCCGATTTAAGGTGAGGTGGAACAATCTGGCAGAGGACTTGGCCAGGCAAGGCCTCCCAAAGGTGTCTGATTAACCCACGTCGGTTGGGCTATCCATTTCAGATCCTTCACTTAAAAACAGTTTCTCCAGATTCAGGAGGCCGTCCTGGATAAGGTCGAAACCCTCGTCGATTTCTGCGCCCAGGGTTTCATTCATCATGCCCAGGGCCACAATCTGTTCCCGCGCTTCGGCATAACCTTTTTCAATTCCAGCCCTTGCCTGCTCCATCAGGCCTGCCAGTGTTTCAAGATCTGCACCGGCGTCTGTCTCTTGCTGCAGGCGATTCTGCACAAAGCCTAGAATCACGCCAGCAACATCAGAAGCGGAAGGAGGCTGCGCCTGCGCAGCGTATTGATCGGCACCCGATACGGCTTTGCTCTGGCCGCCCATGGCTTCCTGCAGTCTCTGCTCCATGCGTACGCGCATAACGTTGATTGCGTCCGCTGGCGTGCGGATCTCAGTCTGTTTATCGACACGTACTTCTGTGGAAACCTGGCCTGCAGACCTGACCTCACCCGGGCCCGTATTCACTCGACCGGTCACATCCGGCCCGCGACCAATGATTGGCGCTACCATAACTTTCTCCTCCTGAAAGGATGTATATGTAATGGTTATCGGCAGATGCTTACCCGGCATTAAGATCGGTTGGTTATAAATCGACCAAACCACCCATGATTCGCTCTACTTCTTGATCCAGTGCTCATCCACCTGGATGTATTGCCCGGATGGCGTCTTCTCAACCGCTTTCTGGCCAGCAACCGTCTCTACCTTGGTTACTGCAATACCGTGTTTCTCTGCGATGGCCTTGTAGGCTTCGCGCCGGGCATCGTTAATAGCACTCACGATCTCTTTCGCTCTCTGGTCCGAGCTTACAGCAGCCAGATACCCCGCCGGTGTCTCACCCACCAAGCCATCGCTCTTGGCAGATTCGAGGGCATTTTTCGCTTCATCCAGGCTCATGGCCATTGCCGGCAGAGCCAGGCAAAGCGCTAGAATCAGGACACTGAATCGCGTAAATAACGTCATGTTCAACTCCTTAATAATTCGCTAAATACAGAATGCCAAGACAATCAGAACAGGCCCTTTTCACTGAACAGTTCGTCTACGTCTTTATCAACCTTCACGTAAATTTCATGCTGGATTTTCACGTTCAGGTTCACGGTTATCGGCTCCTTGGGCGCGGCTACCTGAACGGTCGGGGTACAAGCTGCCAGCAGACCACCCATCGTCAGACCCGCACACAGGGCGAACACACGCCGGGAACACCTGGAACCAGATTGCGTCATATCGTTTTACTCCTTTGTTAGCCTTCACTCTAACAGGTCGCCTGACCCATGGTCAGGATTTCATTCCCGCTTGTTGAATAACTCTTTGACTCTCTCTGTCACAGCATCGTTAACCTTGCCACTCAGTTGCAGGCTCCGGAGCAGCGCCGGAATGTTCTCCTCCAGATTGATATTCAACACCACCGGCTGGCCTTCACCAACGTTCGGGCTGTTGCCTTTCAGATGAAGCGCCAAAACCAGAGTGCCGTTCTCATCGTAATCAATACCGCTGTCCAGAACCGAGTAACGGAAATCCTCAAGGGCTTGAGCCACCAGCTTCATAGAATCATTCTGGCTGGCTAGCGCCTTCAGCCGTTCGGCCGTCAACTGTAACCGCCCGCCGGGCTCCAGGGCAGCAATGCGTCCACTCTCTACTCTTATCCCGGTCGCAGGGTCGAACAGCACGGGCACGGTGCCGCTTAGAATACCAGTGCCTGCGAGCCCTTCGGTTGGGTATAACTGCAAAAGGTAGGCAAGACTGAGCTCCGTGAGCTCAACAGGAATCGTCACTGGTGCCTGCGCCAGATTCCAGCGGCCCGGCTGAATGCGTACCTTACCATCCAGGGCATTGGTATTGGCCTGCGCCAACACCAAGGTTCCTGCAGCCAGTTGCGCCAGCGGTGCTTCGTAGGTTCCGGCCAAGAGCAAGGGGCCGATGGGGAGCCCGGAGTTCACCTCCTCCACGGTCAATTCCGGCACGGATATCTTGATGTTGTCTTCCTCCAACCGAAACTCCGCAGAGCCGTTCATTTTGCTCCAGGCTGTTCGATCATAGATACCGCTCCAATCGGTAAAAACAAACCTCCCATCCAGCAGCATCGGACCGGCTTTCGGTTGCTTATATGTGGCATTGGCACTGACCGTGCCGCCCGATACCGTAAGCAGGGATGGCCAGGCTGCAAAAATTCGAGACAGCGCCTCGGCTTCCTGCTTGCCACTCACCCTCGTCTCGCCCTCAAGTGTTAAAAGCCCACTGTATGGAAACTTCAGGTCCAGGTTTATCGTAGTCCCTGCATCGGCCCCCAGAACACCTGCAACATCGGTATGAGCGAGATCGCTTTCAACCCTGCCATTAAACTGCCAGGATTGTGACAACAATTGCGGATGCCTGACCTCTTTGGCATCCAGGCTGACAGGCCCCTCAAGATGTAAACTGTCGAGCTGGCTCTTCTCTATCGCGTAGCTTGCATTCAACGTCGTTTTGCCGAGTTCCGCGCGCAGGCCTTTAAGCAGCGACTCATTCGCAGATGCCAAAGCACTTCCGGAAACCGGCTCTAACCTATCAACCTCAAAAAACGTGGACTCAGCAAATCTCAATGTCCCGCTGTTGGTGTCCAGCTGACCGGTCAGCGCAATTTCCACCCTTGGTTTGGTCAGTCGCCAGCCTGCAACCTCAAGTTCTGGCATTGCTGCATTAAGCTGAGTTTCGCCCAGTTGCATCATCCACGGCGCTTTGGTCGTTACCGAAAGATGGGAACGTAAAGAAACATTTGCGCCGCCACGGCTGTTCAGCTCCACGTTCAGTGGCATTTTCGCCTCAGGCGCTTCTCCCGGAGCTGTAGGTAAGATAGCGGAAAGCGGCGCCAATGCAGGGGCTGGCCGTACCGACAAGGTTAGCGAGTCTGGTTGCATCAGCTCTGGCACCGTTCGGATCCACGCTGCCGGATGGCTCAGCACAAGATCTGCCTGAAGAGTTTCGGGCTGCCATCGGCCCTGATTTGCCTTCAGAGCGACTTCCAGATTGCCTCCGATCGTTCCCACCCCGGGCGCAGGCCAGGGCTGCGGTAGTTGTGCCTGAACCTTGGCGCTCCCCGTTACATACGCCAGAAAGTTCTCGTCGCCCGGGCCCTGCAACTCCCAGCTGGCTTCCATAGACCCGGTTTCAGGTTGTTCCGGCCACTGATCCGCGGGAATGCTCTGCCAGGTTTGCAGCCAGGCCAGTAACCAGTCGGTCTGCGGTAAATCGGGTACCGCCACTGAGCCGCGCCAGGACACCAGGCCGTTAACGCCCTGTTTCAGGTAGCCAGACGTTGCAGACAGGTAGCGAGTGCCATCAATCGCCAGCTCTGCAGATAAATCCAGATCCGTATCCCAGACACCATCAAGCGTGGCCAGCAAAGCGACCTGATGGCCGTCATGGTCAAGGTGTACACTGGCAGTGACTGGAACCAAACCGGATTCAGGGCCGGTAATCGACAGGCCTCCGGTCAGAGGACAACGCCCTGCTTCACACGGCAGAGTCACCCTAAACTGCTGAACAGTGATTTCCGAAGGTAACCAGCTGGGCATTTCTGGCGGCCACTGATTCTCTTCTTGCTGGCCACCCGCAGATTGTTCTCCGGGTTTCGTGTGCCAATCCAGCTCAAGATATCCTGCCGTCAGCGCCGTTAGTTGCGGCAGCCACCCCTCTCCCCATTCAGGGCTCCTCCACCCCAAATTCAGCTCCCTGCTTTTCAATTCAAGTTTTCGCGTCGGCAAGGACTGCACGAGTTCCAGTTCACGCACAGACACGCCACTGAACGAGAGGCGCAGCCCCTGCCATTCAAGCGTTTCAATGCCATTCTGTTGCAGCGTCTCGTTCAAGAGATGGCGGGCGGCCAGAATGCCGGACAGTATGGTGAGCACCAATACCGCGAATATTCCCCATCCGATCGGTTTCCATGCAATGCGCATTGCGGGCTATCTCCTGACCCGTTACCGGTTTTATATGAATCCTACCGTACATTGGTTGATATAACTGAAACAGTTACAGTATCGGCATCTGTTGAGCAGGAAACGCATATTCCATGACAATCTCAGACATTGATTTCGGGCAGCTATACCGCGACCAGATGGCTCAGGCCGGCGGCAGAGAAAAGCCCCCCAGCGCATGGGATGCCAAAGCGGCCAGCATGCCGAAAACGCCCATCGACAGCCCCTACAGTCAGGCATTTATCGACCTCACAAACCTGAGCGGTTGCGACACATTGCTGGACATGGGTTGCGGCACAGGCGCCATCGGGCTGGCACTGGCGCCTAAAATGAAGCAGGTTACGGGCGTGGACTACAGTGCAGGAATGTTGCAGGCTTTTCAGGACAACGCTCTTGCGCTCGGCCTTAACAATACCCGCACGATTCAATGCGCCTGGGAAGACAGCTGGGATAACATCCCCCAGTGCGACCTGGTGATCGCCTCCCGCTCAACGGCGGTGATGGACATGGCGGATGCCCTGCAAAAACTCCATCAAACAGCCCGCAAACGGGTCTGCCTCACCAATCTTGTTGGCGGCAGGTTCATCGACTGCAGCCTTCTCAAAGCCATTGGCCGGGAAGTGTGCCCAATACCGGATTTCATATACATACTGAACATTCTTTATCAGATGGGGCGTTACCCCCGCCTGGATTATATTGAAGCCAGAGGCCGTCTTGCGGGAGCGGCGAATGTTGATGAGTTTTTGGCGAAAGCGGAATCCGCTCTGGGCCAGTTGAGCGATGCTGAAAAAGAACGTTTGACAGGCTGGTATCATTCAGACCCAGAGCGTGCGCATCGTGGCGGAGAGGATTTTAGATGGGCATTTGTTTCATGGGATACGGATCATAACTGACTTTGCCCGGGCCACCTCGCTCGCTTTGTGTAAAGAGTATTCCCTGCCGGCACCCCAAAGAGTACCGGCAGAGTTGAATCACACCAGGTTATAAAGAAACACGATCGCGATACCCGCCGGTGTCACAAATTTCAGCACAAACATAAAGGCCTTGAAGGCACCACCTTTCAGACCAACATCCTCAGCCAGCCCTTCGCGACGGATAACCCAGCCCGCAAACAGGGCAATCGCAAGCCCACCCAAAGGCATCATGAGGTTGGAGACCAGAAAGTCGAGCAGGTCGAATACCGTTTTACCCTCGAAAAAGCCGAGGAAGCCCAGGGGATGCACATCGCTCCAGAGGTTGAAGGACAATACAGTGCCAATACCAATGAACCAGACAGCAAGTCCTCCGCCTACGGCGCTTTTGGTCCGACTTGCACCCTTGTGTTCTTCCAGCCATTCAACAACCGGCTCCAGCATGGAAATGGCCGAAGTGATAGCGGCTACAAACAAAAGCGCGAAAAAGATAGCGCCAAAGACAAGCCCGCCACTCATCTGACCGAAGGCCAGGGGTAGAGTCACGAAAATCAGCCCCGGCCCGGCGCCCGCCTCAAGGCCGTTGGCAAATACCAGCGGGAAAATGGCAAGCCCTGCAAGCAAAGCCACGCTGACATCCAACACCGCAATAGTCATGGCAGTTCTGGCGATGTTGACGTTTTTGGGCAGATAAGAGCCATAGGCCATCAGCACGCCAATACCAATACTGAGCGTAAAAGCAGCATGACCAAGGGCGACCAGAACACCTTCGGCGGTAAGGCGGCTGAAATCCGGTGAAAACATGAAGCTGACAGCACGACCAAAGCTGCCGCTGCTCATGGCATAAAACACCATCACGATCAGCAGAACGAACAGCAATGGCATCAGCATATTGACCGCTTTTTCCAGGCCAGACCGAATGCCCCGCCCCACAATAAACACCACAATGGCCATGAAGACCGTATGCCAGAGCAACAATTCCCAGGGATTCGCCAGCAAATTATTGAACTGCCCGCCGATAGCTTCTGCATCCGCGCCAACGAACAGGCCAAGCGCTGCTTTTCCGATGTAAACCAGAGACCAGCCGCCGATTACCGCATAAAAAGAAAGCACCAGGAAAGAAGCAACCACACCGTTCCAGCCGATAATGCGCCAGCTTTTAGATGCGTTCTCGGTTTTCGTCAGGGAGCGCATGGTTGCAATTGGGCTTTGACCGCCACGGCGGCCGATCATGATTTCTGCAATAAGCACCGGCACACCGATCAGGAAAATACAGGCGAGGTAAACCAGTACAAAAGCACCGCCTCCATTTTCACCCGTGATATAGGGAAACTTCCAGATATTACCCAGCCCGACGGCAGAGCCGGCAGCAGCCAGAATGAAGGCCATTTTAGAGGTCCAGAGGTTACTGGCCTGCTGGTGGGGATGAACCGATTCAGTCATTGCGTTCTCCGAATAGTTGTTTTTGTCGGATCGTCATAATGTAGAGCCTCTGTGAAAGAGGCTCTGATTGAATACTTAAAAAGGGGGAGCGGGCTGCTACATGACGCTGCGTATGGCGCTGGCAACTTGCGGCAACACCCGTTCATTCAGACCAGCCACGTTCACACGACTGCTTTCCAGCATGTATATGCCGTGTTCTTCCCGCAGCCGGCCAACCTGTTCCGGAGTGATGCCAAGAAACGAGAACATACCCCGCTGCCGTGAGATAAAGCCAAAATCACCCACAGGCGCCAAGGCATCCGCAAAGGCATGCCGCAGGCCCAGAATTCGCTCGCACATGCCACCCAGCTCAAGCTGCCATTCGGCGCGCAATACGTCATCGTCCAGAATGGTTTCAACGATCGCTGCACCATGGGCCGGCGGCATGGAGTAGTGGGCGCGAACAACGCTCAGCAGCTGGCTGGTTGCCGCCTTGTTAATGGCCTCGGTAGCCGAGATTAACACCAGGGCCCCCGTGCGCTCCCGGTACAAGCCAAAGTTCTTGGAGCAGGAGGCAGCAACCACCATTTCCGGAACCTGGCCAGCCAGATAGCGCAGGCCTGCGGCATCTGCATCAAGCCCTTCGCCCAAGCCCTGGTAAGCCATATCCACAAAGGGCAATAGCCCCTTACGCAGGATCAGTTGGGTAACGGCTCTCCATTGATCAAACGTAAGATCCGCGCCGGAGGGGTTGTGACAGCATCCGTGAAGCAGAACCACATCCCCCGCTTCGGCACTCTCCAGAGTGTCGAGCATGGCGGAGAAATTTACCGTTAATGTCTCTCGATTGAGATAGGGATATTCGCGAATTTTCAGGCCGGCGCCGCCCAGCAATGGCATGTGGTTCGCCCAGGTGGGCGTGCTGACCCACACCGTGGTGTCCCGCTGACACAACCGCAGAAACTCTGCTGCCATGCGTAAGGCCCCGCAACCGCCCGGCGTTTGAATAACCGATGTGCGGCCATCGCGAATGAGGCTGTTGCTGCCTCCCAGAATAAGACGCGCCATGGCATCGTTGAAGCCTGCCGCTCCGGCTGGGCCGACATAGCTCTTGGTGGTTTCACCCTCCAGCAGACGCCGCTCAGCTTCATGAACCGCAGTCATAATGGGCGTATTGCCTTCGTCGTCCTTGTAGACCCCAATCCCCAGGTCCACCTTGTCGGGCCGGGTATCCGCACGAAACGTCTGCATCAATTGCAGAATCGGGTCCTGAGGTAACTGTTCAAGCGCCTCAAACATGGTCGGCCTCCTTGTGGTCTGCCTGGCTGGTTCGAATCAGTGTCGGCCGGCCGGTATTCAGCGCTTTGATCAGCTGTGAGTGTTTTTCCTGAACAGCTTCGGCCGCCTGCTCACGCACCGGTCCATAGCCTCGTATTTCACTGCCCAGTTCCGCCAGCTGCAAGAAGGTATCGTAATTGCTGGCGTCCAATTCACTGACAATCCGCTCAACCAGTTGCTGGTACTCTTTCAGCTGGGCGCGGTCCATCTTGCGATCGGCCGAATAGCTGAACGGATCGACAGGCGTTCCACGCAGCACGCGGAACTTTGCCAGCAGCTTGAATACCCGGAACATCCAGGGGCCAAACTGACGCTTCCTGGGCCGGCCCTGGGCATCAGTGCCCCGGTTCATGATGGGCGGCGCCAGATGGAAGTGAACCTTGAAGTCACCTTCGAAGGTGTTGTTCACTTCCTTCATGAAGTCGGTTTCGGCGAACAGACGGGCCACTTCGTATTCGTCCTTGAACGCCATAAACCGATACAACTGCTGCGCCACAGCGCGGGTCAGCAAATTATTGGTCTCACCCAGCTTTTCCTCTGCTTCACGCACCTGTTTTACAAGCGTGGTATAGCGATCTGCCCAGCGGCGGCTCTGATAGTTCACCAGATGCTTGTGGCGAATATTGATCAGCTCGTCCAGGCTCGGCTCCGCTTTCACTTCTTCTACTCTCGCCTGGCCGGTAGTCAACAGGTCGGTGATAACCTTCACGTCTGTCGCCGCAACCCGGCCCCAGCCAAAGGCTTCCTTATTGCGCTCGACGGCAACGCCATTCAGCTCAATGGCTTTCATCAGCGCAGCCTGCGACAGCGGCAACAAACCCCGCTGCCAGGCAAAGCCCAACATCATCACGTTGGAGAACACGGTGTCGCCCATCAGCTTCTCGGCGATGCCGTTAGCATCCAACCGCGCGAAATTGTGATCACCAACCGCGTCGCGGATCAGGTCCAGACGCTTTTCAGATTTCATGTCCGCATCGCGGAACAGCACGTAATCACCGGTAGGCAGTTCCGCTTCGTTGGCAACCACACGGGTGTGATCCGGACGCAGAACGCTCAGCGCTTTCTGGGACGATGCAACGACAAGGTCACAGGCAATCAAAGCATCCGCCTGGCCGTGACTGATCCGGACCTGGTGCAGTTTATCCGGGGAAGGCGCCATGCGAACGTAACTGAGAACCGTGCCACCCTTCTGGGCAAAGCCAGTGAAATCCAGCACCGAAGTACCCTTGGCTTCAAGGTGCGCCGCCATGGTGATGAGCTGCCCTACGGTTACGACACCTGTGCCACCAACGCCACCCACCAGCACATCGTAGGAGCCTGTGAGTTCTGGCCGAGCTGGCTCTGGAATATTCGCGAGTTTGCCTGTGAGAACAGAACCGGTATCCATACCCCGGGATTTGCGCAACTGGCCGCCTTCGATGGTGACAAAACTCGGGCAGAAGCCGTTAACGCAGGAATAATCCTTGTTGCAGGAGGACTGGTCGATCTTGCGTTTGCGGCCCAGCTCCGTCTGGCGCGGCACCACAGAAAGGCAGTTCGACTGCACGGAACAGTCGCCGCAGCCTTCGCAAACGTGATGGTTAATAAACGCCCGCTTGGCGGGATCCGGGTACAGATTCCGCTTACGCCGGCGCCGCTTTTCCGCAGCGCAGGTCTGATCGTAAATCAGTACCGTGCAACCGGAAATGTCGCGCAGCTCTCGCTGCACCTTATCCAGCTCTGAACGGTCGTGGAAGGTTACGTCATCCGGGAAGAGTTTCTTGTGGCCATCGTACTTTTCCGGCTCATCACTGAGCACCACAACCCGGCGCACACCTTCTGCGGCAACCTGCTGCGCAATCATCGGCACGGTAATCTGACCGTCCACGGGCTGACCACCGGTCATGGCGACCGCATCATTGAACAGAATCTTGTAGGTGATGTTGATGCCGGCAGCAACGGCCTGGCGAATGGCCATGGAGCCCGAATGGAAATAGGTGCCCTCCCCCAGATTCTGGAACACGTGAGGATTACCGGTGTAACGGCTCTTGCCGATCCAGTTGACCCCTTCGCCACCCATCTGGATCAGGGATTCCGTGTTGCGGCCCATCCAGGAGGCCATGAAGTGGCAACCGATCCCGGCCAGTGCCTTGCTACCTTCCGGCACTTTGGTGGAAGTATTGTGAGGACAACCTGAACAGAAATACGGCAGACGCTTTACGCCACCCGGATCCTGAGCGTTGCTCATGCTGTTGATGGCCATCAGGCGTTCATTGTAGTCCTCGCCGAAAAAGCGCCCAAGGCGGGCGGCCAGAAAACCGGCGACTAATTTGGGGCTCAATTCGCCAACATAGGGAATCAGGGGCCGGCCCAGCTCGTCCTGTTTACCGGTAATCAGAACCTCGCCGGGGCGATCCGGCTCAGACATAGCTTCCTTGATCTGGCTCTCGATAATGCCCCGTTTTTCCTCGATAACCAGCACTTCTTCCTTGCTATGAACAAAGTTGAGCATGCCCCGGCGCTCGATTGGCCACACAAGACCTACTTTGTAGATATCCAACCCCATCTCACGGGCGCCGTGTTCATCAATGCCCAGCAGGTCAAGCGCTTCGAGTAGATCCAAATGGCCTTTGCCGGTGGTAACAATGCCGAAGCGCGCCTCAGCATTATTGAACAGGCAACGGTCGATAGGGTTGGCCCGGGCAAACGCCTGCACAGCCGCCAGTTTGTGCTCGATGCGGGTTTCCAACTGCGGGCCCGGCAGGTCTGGCCAGCGATAGTGCAGACCGGTTTCAGGCGGAGTGAAATCGTCCGGGGTAACAAACTCAGGCAGCGGCGGCAGCTCAACCGAGGCAGCGCTTTCTACCGTTTCCGAAACTGCTTTAAAACCCACCCAACAGCCACTGTAACGGGACAAGGCAATACCCCAGAGGCCAAAGTCCAGATACTCGGCAACGTTGGCCGGATTTATTGTGGGCATGAAAAAGCTCATGAATGCCACATCAGACTGGTGCGGCATAGAGGAAGACACACAACCATGGTCATCCCCGGCAACCACCAGCACACCACCGTGGGGCGAACTGCCGTATGTGGTGCCATGCTTCAGCGCATCACCGGCGCGATCAACTCCTGGCCCCTTGCCATACCAGATCCCGAACACGCCATCCACCTGGCGGTCGTCATCGGTTTCTACCTGCTGAGTCCCCAGCATTATGGTTGCTGCAAGGTCTTCATTGATGGCAGGCACAAAGTCGATGCGACTCTCGTCGAGGTAGTTTTTCGCCTGCCACAACGCCTGATCGTATGCGCCCAGGGGCGACCCCCTGTAACCACTCACCATGCCCGCGGTTTTCAGGCCCAACTTGCGATCGAGGGCAGCCTGCATCAAAGGTATGCGCACCAGTGCCTGGGTGCCTGTCAGGAATACCCGCCCTGAGTCTCTGAGGTATCGGTCTTCAAGGCTGTAATTGTCGAGTTGAGAATTGTCTGGTCGAGAGAGATCGGCGGACATGACGCCCTCCTTTTTGTCGATTTTATAACCAAAATTCTAGAGGGAAGTCGGCAAAAGGTGCTTGCTAATTGGAAGGAAATACCGAGAGTTTGCGAAAGGATGTTCGATAATTGACAATATAACCGAATATCCTTTGATAAAAATCAGGTGTTACCAAATGAAACACGTAGAGCTGGACAAACTAGACCAACGCATTCTTGCCATACTTCAGAGCGATGGGCGGATCAGTAACCAGCAATTGGCGGAAGAGGTGGGCCTGTCACCGGCAGCTTGCTGGCGAAGGGTGAGAGCGCTTGAAGAATCCGGCGTTATAACCGGATATACGGCGCACCTGGCGCCGGAACGTATCGGACAGGGGCTCTGTGTATTGATCAACCTATCCCTTCAACGCCACACCATTGACAGCACGGCAGAGATCGAACAACAGGTGAGCAGCTACCCGGAGGTACTTCAGTGTTTCGCGGTGACCGGTAATGCAGATTTTGTATTGCGAGTGATCGTACCGGATATGGCCAGCTACGATCGTTTTCTGAACGAAAAGATTTTCACCCTGCAGGGCATCGCGCAGGTAAATTCCAACTTTGTACTGCGGGAGATCAAAAACACCCAGACAGTTCCGCTGGGAGGCCCTACCTGAATCTTTGCTGGCCCTGAAGCCACATCAGCACTGCAACAACCAGTGCTATAAACAAGCCCGAAAGCCCAAAGGACAAACGAAAACCACTAACACCGAGAACCGCACCAAACATAAGCGGCGCCACGAAGTGAACAGCCCGATTGGCCATCAGACGCATGCCCAATGCTCCCGACCTCTGTTCGCGCTCAACGCTTTCAGCCAGAACTACCATCGACAGGGGCTGCGTAAGTCCACCGCCCAGCCCTACCAAAACGGACAAAAGGCCAATAACCAGCGCGTTGCCCGCGAACCCCATACAGACCAGGCCGCCAGACAAAGTGCAAAGCGCCAGAATCGTTGCCTTTTCGCGCCCGCCCACAGCGCTGATGATCTTTGGAATAAACGGGCGAATCACCATGGACACGCCCGATCGCAAACTAACCAGCACGCCAATCATCACCGCGCTCATTTCCAGGCTATCAAGATAAACAGGCAGATAGCTGCCGTAGACGCCCAAAGCAAACATTCCCGCAACCGTAATCGCGATGGAAACCTGAACGCCGGTATTATTGCGAATCAGACCCGCCTGAGCGCGGAATCCGGTCTGTTTTCGGGTCACCGATATGCCCAGGGTTGCATCTCCGGTCAGCGCTAGCCCCGACAGCCAACCCAACAAAGCAATGCCTGCCATAACCAGGAACAGGTTGTCGACGCCGCCGGCCCAATGAATCCAGCCGCCAGCCAGTAAAGGGCCAACCACCTGCCCGCCAGACAGCCAGGTGGAATACCAGCCAAAATAGCCTTCCAGTTTAGGCCCGGTCGCCAATGAAGAAATGATCGTCTGGGCCGATAACACCATTTGAAGGTGTGCCAGCCCAATTAGCAGCTGGCCACCAATGAGCCCGTAATACCCGGGCAGAATCTGCATCAACAGCAGCCCCCCGGTCATCACAAGCGCGCCGGCCAGCAGTGTAACCCGGCCTCCGTGGCGCGCCACCACGCCGCCCAGAGGAATGGCCAGCAAAAAGGGAAGCAGATACTGGGAGCTGAGAATGACACCCAACATGAGGGGGGACGCGCCGAGTTCAAGCCCGTACACCGGCACGGTTACGAGCAGCATCGAGTAGACAACGAAGCAGAATGTGAGCGATACACACAAAGCTACGAAGTTCTGGCCGGCTTCATCAGCCGGCCGTCTAAGAGCGTTTTTCAGGGTTGGTCTTTTAATAGGTCACCGGGCAGCAGCTTTGAGGAATCCACCAGCCCGCAGTTTAGTACTTCTGGATTAATATTTCAGAGCGCCGTTGCCCCGCTTCATCGTCGCTACAACAGACCCGGCAACCACCAGCAGCGCGGCCAGGGGCAATCGCCAATCCGGAGCCGCCACGCCGGCAATCACCAGAAATGTAGCCGCCAGAACAGGCACACCATAGGCGAGGCTACCCACCAGCGCGGTCGGCCCGGTGCGAAGTGCCAGGTCCCAGGCCATCATCGCAAGCCCATAGGGCCCGACTCCAAGCGCGACACCTGCAACAAGCGCCAGGCCTGAAGGCAACCCGAAGGGGCTACCAGAAAGAACATCGGCGATTGCAGCGCCGAACGCCGCTAGCAGAAACAGCCCCGGCATCATCGGCGCAATCGCAACAGGTGCCGCCTGGCAGATCCACGAATACAGGGCCCAGCAGCAACCGGCCATCAGCGCCAACGCATAACCTGCCAGGTATTGCGAATGCCCCACACTCTCCGTTTCCGGGGAAAGTAATACCGCAGCGCCAGAAAATGCAATGAGAGCGCCACACAAAACAGGCAACGGCAGGCGGCGATGAAATAGCCACTGACTGATGACAATAAACATCACAGGCCAGGTGTAAGTTATCAATGCCGCTTCTGCCGTCGGCGCCATGCCAACACCCGTAAGATAGCCACCGATCGCTCCGAGTATCAAGGCCGGCAAAAGCCCATAAATCGCCAGCCTCCACTTCAGGGAAACCGGCGCCTGAACCGGTTGGCCACCGCGATGGCGCCGCTTACGAAGACTCACCGGCAAAGCCACTATGGCTCCACTGATTAACGCGATGGCGGTAAGCTGGAAGGGCGGCACCGAACTGGCAATGTCCACCAGCAAAGGCGCGCCGGCCCAGAGCACAACGGCAAAAAGCGCGGCAATGATACTGATGAAAAATGGGCGGGAGGGGTTAGTCAATATGCGCACCGTCGTGGCTCCTGTTGCTGTGGGTGAATTGGATTCGACAGCTACAGGCTATACACTGACCACTCATCACAGAATCAATTATTTTTGATAGAACACATCACAAGGGCTGATACATTGAGAAACCGGATTCTGGACCTGAACATGCTTCTGACTCTGGTTACCATCGCAGACACCGGAACCGTGACGGCCGCAGCGGAAAGACTGGCATACACACAATCCACCGTGAGCATGCAGTTGAACCGCCTTGAGGCTGCTCTCGGTGTTCCGTTGCACGAAAAAGACGGGCGGCGCATACGGTTTACGGCGGAAGGCCAGAAGCTGGTGGGGTATGCCAGAAAAATGCTGGAACTAAACAGTGAAGCTATTGATGATGTGCAGCAGCGCCAGGTTTCCGGGGAGCTGAACCTTGGCATTCCGGAAGACTATGCCTTCCTGCTGACCTCGGTACTGTCTCACTTCAACCGGCAGTTTCCTGCAGTGCAGCTGCAGGTTACCTGCAGGTCAAGCGTTGAGCTGGTAAAACAGGTGCAGGCAGGAAACATGGACCTGGCTGTGGTGACCCGGCAGGCGCGCTCACCTGGCGGTGAGGTTATCCGGCGCGAGCCCCTTATGTGGGCTGTCGGCGCCAACGCCCAGCCATCGCTGACTGACCCGATACCTCTGGCGTTCTACTCACCGGGAGCCGATGTATTCCGGGACGTCGCCGAACAGGCGTTAACGAACGCAGGGCGGGATTGGCGAATGGCCTACTCGAGCCAGTCCATGACGGGCCTGATGCCCGTAGTCGCAGCTGGGCTGGCAGTTGCGGTTATCACCCGAAACATGCTTACACCCCAGTTGCGAGTGCTGGATGAGCGTAGCGGCATGCCCACACTTCAACACGTGGAGATTGCCCTGCACCGGCCAGCCGGCCGGCCCTCAGAACCAGTGAAGCAGTTGGCCGAACTGATTCAGAGCCACCTGGCGACAGGCGATTGAGCGAGCTGGTCGAGGCACTCAGGCAAACGGCGACGGTGCTTCCTTGAACTCAGCATAAAGCTCAGGATAGTCCTCACGAAGCCTCGACAGATTGGACTGCGCACTATCCGGCAGCATTTCCAATAACTCCTGCTGTTCTGCATCGGTCAGGTATAAACGAAGGAACGGAAACAATTTCTCCCGTTCTGCCTTCAGGTACGCTTGGTGAGCATCCAGATAGGCTTTGAAATCGTCAATAAACCGTTCCATAGGCACCACAGCATCCATCAGGATCATATCGAGCGTCTCGGAAAGCAGTTTCAAGCGCTTATGCAAGGCCTGATAGTCTTCAGTCATTCGACGGCTCAACGCCTCACCATCGGGTTTCCCGGACAGCAGATTCTCACTATACAGACGCTCCAGAGGCTTCAAGAAGCCATCCATATAATCAAGAATATAATCCACAATCTCGCGTATCTGACGAAAGTCCGGGCGCTCGCCCTCCTCCAGCGTCGTATGCCGGAGCGAGAGCACGTACAGCAACCGAGCCATATTGCCGTGATCGCGGCGCAGTTTGTTAAGCGTAGCCATGTGAAAACCTCCTGAGCTAACGGGCCGTGTCTTGCCTATCCTTAGGCCCCATATTGAATCGTTCGTTACTGTAATACCATAGCCAGCAAGTTACGCAATCTTACACTTCCTTTGCTCCTTCAAACAAAACGCTTATCCAGCGTAGGTTTTGACGCTGCCAGTCGCTAATCAACGATTACCCCGTCCTGTTGGATATGCAAGGTTGCGTCATTGCCACCATTTGAAGCTGTGTAGACGTCGTAGCCACCACCCTGACCGACTTTCGCCCAGCTGTCGTCGAGCGAAATGCTATCGTTGGCATCGCCCATAATCTTCAAAAGATTGTCCTCATCGGTCATGGCGATGACATCCTCCGCTTTCAGGCCTTCGATTTTGTTATCGCCGGAACCTTGCATATCGATGGTTTCGATGTTGTTCAGGTTGTTCGCCAGATCAGTGGCATCAGTGGGATCAGTGCTGGTGACAGATTCGCCGAAGCGGAGCTGAATCGTATCCTCGCCACCGAAGCCGTCGATGCGTTCACCGGTCCAGAGCAGGGTGTCATCGCCAGAGGTGGAATATTGCTCAGTCACGCCGCTGATGCTTATATCTTTCCAGTCGGTCCAGGCAGAGGGATCTCCACCGGCCGTTTCTGCAGTCTGCGCTCTGACCTGCACGTTGCTTAGATCATCCTTTGCCTGCACAAAGCCCAGGGTTTCCGCTTCTGCCAAGGTCAATCCACTGATGGTGTAGCTGCCACCGCCGTTATCGGCTACCTGAGCGGTACCGCTGATCAGGGTATTGCCCAGATAGAAGGCGGCATGTTCGCCCATCCCGGAGAACTCCAGGGTCAGGGTTTCTGTAGATTCATCCCCTGATCCTGCCGAACCCGGGTCCTTCAGCTCATGGTTAAGGTTGAGCGGGATGATATCCCCCTCCTCGCCAAAGCTGGGGGTGGGGGCCAGGGTCAGGCCATCGGCCTGGGCTCCCACTGTCAGGTTGAAGGTCTGCTCGCTAACCTCCTCGGTGGAGAGGGCATCTTCGCTCGAGGTGACCTGAAGTTTCAGGCCACTGACCGTACCGCTCCAGTACTGGGGCGGCATAATGCCGATATAGGCCGGGATTTCACCATTCCCCAGCAGCCAGGTGTTGGTCGTACCGTCACCACCGGCGTTATTGGACAAAGCGGCCTCGGTTGCGCTTTCGGCGCTGTCGCCCACATAAACCAGGAAGCCGTTGGGGACATTACTCAACAATACCGCACCAAGGGCTTCGGAGTCGTCGCTGTCGTGCAGGCCAACATTGGTCACGTTCAGCTGAATCACATTGGACTTGTCAGTTTCCGCCAACTGGCTGGCGTTTTCTGTTCCACTGACATTTTCTACCGTGAAGTTATAGCCGCTGTTGACCGGGGTGATTACGCCGGTCTGTACCGATGAACCAGTTTTTATTTCAGTCGAACCGTCTTCCTGGCCTTGCGCCCAAGCCGAGAGGCTAACGGAGCCGCTCACATGCTCGCCGGAAGCGGTGTAGGTCAGCTCAATGGAGCTGGTCGGGTCGGTTACATCGATCACATAGTAGCTACCATCAGAAACCCCGGTGACACCACTGACCGCAGAAGTACTCAGGGTTGTGCCGCCCTGTTTAAGCACCCCGTTGTCATCGATGCCTGACTCATCCAGCTGGAGGTAGAGCTTATCACCCACCAGGGTCCAGTTGGGATTGTCCGCCGTATTGGACAGATTGATGGTAAAGGTCAGATCGCTGCCTTCATCCACCGCCGGTGCGCTAATGCTGATCTCCGGCTTATCACTGACCGGCTGTACCGCATCGAAGACAGCTTCAACGCTGGCATCACTCCTCAGGCCGCTGGGCACATAGGTGGTCAGCTTGGCGTCAAACTCGAAATCCCCATCGTGCTGGTTCCAGTTGACTGGCGGCTTCACGGTAATGTTGCTCATCAGCGTTTGCAGGTCTGCATTGCCACCAGTACCGGAAGCGGTCCACACCGTTTGACCATCAATAACAGTTGAGGTCATGCCGGTTACCACCGTGCCCTCGGGCAGGTTGGACAAAGTGATATTGAAGCCGTTATCGGTAACGCCATCTTGGATTTCACCGTTAAAGGCATCACTCAGTGTAAAGGCGGTGTCCTCGGTGGGATCAAAGTCGGTTTGCTTCCATGCCTCTATCTCAGCAGGTAACTGACTGCCTTCACCACCCGGGAAGTTGGTTGTCAGTTTAACCGTTGTACTGGCTGGCTCCTCCTTACCATTGTCTGCATCTTTCGTGATGACAGTAATAGAGATTTCGTGATCAGTCAGACCTCCCGCTTCCGACTGTACTTTAAGATTAATCGACGGAGTCAGCGCTGAATCAAAGCTGTCATCGGTGATAAACAACCATTGGTTTCCCCCGATAAAATCGGCTCCCTCAACGATGACACCTTCGGGCACATTATCCAGCAGGATACGAGTCAGCTTCTCACTGCCATCATAGTCACCGCCATTGATACCTTCGTTGGCGATATTCAGGTTGATGGTTGCATCACCTGTTGAGGTCATGGAAATATCATCAGACGTCACCGTGAGATCCGGCTGGTCGGTGACTGCGGTTACGCTAACGTTGTAGGTTTGATACCCGAACATTTCGGATGCCGGAGATACGGTGCCATCATCACCCGGATCTTCAACCGTGTACTGAACGGTAAAGCTGCCGTCACCGTGCCAGTTGTCATTACCCTTGAGGTAGATATTGTCCATGGCGGTGCTATCCAGCTTGTACCAGCCACCTTCAAGCGTTACTCCCGACTCGGTACCCTCAAGCTCACTGCCTGATGCGCCATAGGTCAGGGTATAGCCGCCTGCGTTATCCAGGTCAGCCTTGCTGATCCAGACTTCGGTAATGGTCTCCCCGATTTCTCCGTTCTGCTGCTGGGCACTGAAATCCAGTTTTTCAGGAGTATCCTCAACCCCTCCAGTGCTCAGATTCATGGTCGCTTCCGGGGACGGGGTGATTTTGATCTGGACACTATGGTTTTCCGTAAGCGAATCACCATCGTTTTCGGTGGTCACCGCAGCCAGGGTGAAGGCATCGGAAGTACCACTGAAATTGGCCGGGGTGGTAATTTTGACATTATTCAGGTCGTCAGCTGCAAAGACCCATTCTCCATTGCCCAGTGAGGTGACTCGCCCTCCCTCCTCGCTGACATCCACCACACTGAAGCCCTCCGGCAGGCCGGAGAGCTTGAAACTCAGGGTTTCGGAATCGGTATCAACCAGTGACGGAGTGTCCTTCAGAAGCTCTGTCAGCATCACACCGCCATCGCTGTCCACACCGGCTTCGGTGAAGCTCTGAGCGGATGGGTCCACCACTTCCACGTTGGCTTCGTCTGCCACCCCTTTGGGGGTGACATTGATGGACAGCTCGAAGGGAGGAGTGGAAACACTATCATAGGACGTACCACCCACGGTCAGAGTGTCCACGGAAACCGTCTCTACATTCAGAGTAAATGGCTTGTTGGAGTGCTCCGGCGGCGTCAGGGTCATATTAGCGCCCGTATCCGGATCAAAGTCTGTAATTTTCAGACTCCAGGAATCGCCGCTTTTCACCACCTCGTATCCAGTTCCATCTGCCATGGTGCCACTGCCACTATCAGCATTGAAGGATTCAGTGCCATAGGTGATCACAGCACCATCAGGTATATCACCGATGGTGACATTAAAGGTTTCAGAGTCGTCGGAACTACTGGGCCGGATGGACAGCGGTACACTTTCGTCTTCATTACCGTTAACTCGCGCCGTAACGGTGGTGGTCGGAGTATCGGCTGAAGGTTTGATCAGAACATTAGTCAATTCGGCATGGCCGCTGACCGCCTCGACCGTTTCTTCACCATCATCATCGGTATCCACAGTCACGGCTTGCACGTTGATTTTGAACTGGCCGGAGAAGTTTTCCGGAGCCTTGAATTGCAGCGTATCCAGATACTCCGCCGGCACACGTACAGCATCACCACCAAAGGTTTGGGTAATCGTGTTACCTGACCCATCGGTGTAACTGAACTGCGATCCCGCTGGGTCTGTTTGGATAGCATTATGGGCTGTCAGTTCAGGGGTCAGTGCAGCAAATAGCTGCTCGTCATCTTCAACATTCCAGCCGGTTTCCAACTTGAAGCCACCCTCTGTACCCAGAGTGAACCACTGGTCTTCGGTTCCGGTGGTGGTGTATTCATGGCCAGAGGTCATATCAACATCATTGCCTGCCTGGCCATCAGTATCGGAATCAGTGCGTTCGGCAACCGGGTTTACGGTGATAGCAACATCATGATTGGTTGGAGCCTCATTGGTGACCGACGAGCCGTTCACCGTCTGGGTATCTTTAGAGGTTACCTCCACTGCGATCTTCGCATCGAGACTGCTGTGTCCCGGCGGGGTGATGGTAAACTCATCCAGAATGGCTTCGCGCTGGGCTTCTGTCAGGCCGTCATCGAAGGTAATTGTGTAGGTGCCACCGCTTTCTGTCAGCGTCCAGTCACTGCCACTGCCGCTGGAAGGCTGGCCCAGAGTCCAGGTACCTCCTTCCGTTGGCGTATCGAAACTGATTTTCGTAATGACCTCTGTACCATCATTGTCATCCGTTACCCGAATGCCGGACAGGAAATTGACCGCTGTATCCTCATCGGTTTCCTGAGTGCTGGATGTATTTACATCCCCGGCTACCGGAGTGACATGCAGGTTCAGGGTTACGCTGTTATTGTCGGTAACCGCTTCTGCAACGCCATTTTCACCTTCATGTTCTGCTGAAGCGCCATCACCCCAGCCATCGGCATCCTTGTCCTGGGCGTTGATGGACACGGTAATGCCATTCAGGTCACCACTGAAATCACCGGCTCCGCCGATCTGAATTTCCGGGAAGCTGTCGATGCCACCGGTCTGCCCACCGGCATCAATGGTGATGCTTTCATCGGCAGCCACGGACTTGCCATCTACGGTAATGGTGCCGTTACCCGCTGGGTTGGTGATGGTGATGGAACGTACCTCCGAGCCGTCCAGATCATCGAAGGAAGCGCTGAGCATGTCCGTCAGGTCGAAGGTGGTATCTTCCTTGAGGGTGACATCGGCCTCAGTGTTACCCGTGTATACAACGCTGTCGGTGTCATCGATACTGGTCGCTGTGTTATCAAATACCAGCTCGGCATCGTCAGTCACCGCCTGTACGCGAACTTCCACCTCAGTGGTGCTGGTGGCACCATCCACAGCGGCCAGCTTATTGCCGCTGGCATCCACTTCATAGCTGGTGGCGCTCATCTCCACGGTGAAGTTTTCGTGGCTGTGAGCGGGCGGAGTAACGGTCATACCCTCAAAATCATTTGTATTCATGGTAAGGTCGGTCGTCAGGCCCGACAGATGATCACCACTGGCAAGGTTGCTCAGCTTAACAGTCACGCTTCCGCTGGCAGTTACCGTGTAAGTGTTTGCTCCATAAGTGAGCACAGCCCCTTCGGGCAGGCCGCTCAGGGTAATCTCACCCAGACGCTCAGGATTGTCTCCTGCGGTGCCAGTGCTGTTCTGATCCGTATTATCCACGATCACAGGGGCGTTCAGGCCCAGCGCAACTGCAGTATCTTCCTTCGTACTGATATTCTCGTCATCCACTGCAAGCGGGGGTGCGTCGGAGATCGGGTTAACGGTTACATCCACCTCGGTCACTGTGGTCGAACCGTCATCATTGGTGATGGTGACCTGGAAGTTATCCGTAGATCCCTCATTGCTGTAGTCAGAATTTGGGTAATAGGTCAGTTTTCCATCGGTGTCTACTACAACCACGCCATGACCCACATCGTATCCAAGGGTTCCGGTAGGGATAGCCGACCCATCAGGCAAGATGGTTTCACTTGTGGCCGGATTATCATCAGTATCCTGAATGCTGACATTACTCTGAGTTGAGTCCGCCGAAGTGGTAAAGGGCCCATAAGCTGTATCTTCATCCGTAGTGATAGATACGCTCGTCTTCGGCACATCATCCACCAGGTTAACAACGAAGGTGCCCGTGGCTGAGTCATCATCGGCATCCTGCACCTGATAGGCGAACTCCATTGCCATGGTTCCGTTGACGGAAACCGGATGCGCAAGCGCACCTTTAAGCTCAAAGGTGTACTTACCCGTATCCTTATTCAGGGTTACGACAAATACTTCTTCACTTCCCCGGGTAGCGATAAGGGTCTCATCGGTTACATCAATCGTAATGCCTGAGTTACCCGTGCTCGCCAGCAGGGTTTGCAGTGCAATCTGATTCGTAGCGAACGTCAGGCTGCCCATGCCGTCTTCACCGGTATCTATCGGCAAGGACGCTGTAACACTGGTGCTGCCCTGCCCTGCTTCACTGCCTGAATCGAGGTATTTTTCATCAACATTTGTCGCGGTCGGCTGACCGCTGACAGCCGGGCCATCGTCCTGAAATACGAACCGGTCACCAATATTGACGGTACTGCTGATCTCATCGCCATCGCCATCTTTGGCCGTGGCTTTCAGGTCAATCGCACCGTTGGTGATTTTAACGAAGTCGTTCGGGGTGAGCGGGTCCTCGTGCTCCAGAGCGCGATTTTGAACCAGTGTTACTTGGCCTGTCGCCGCATCCACTGTGATGGTAAAAACCACATCGCCATTGTCATTACGACCTTCAATTACGCCGCTATTGTCAAAAAGCATGACTGCATCACCACTGGCCGTATCCACAAGGCCAGAAGCACTGTTATCAATCACCAATTCATAAGCGACACCGTTGTTTCCATCGACGCCATATTTAATATCGAAAGCCCCGGAGAAATTAACGGTCGCCTCAGCGCCTTGCGCACCAATTTGCGCTTCTTTCACTTGAGCTTCGTCCAGTTCTACGCCAGTAAGATCCACTTCGGGCAGATCATCAATCACCAATACGCCAAGGCTGCCAGAGCCGATAACGCTGTTAGCGGCGTCCTGCGGGTCTGTGGCAGTCACTGTTAAATCAATATCTTTCAGTGCATCATCAGAACCTTGGGCACTGTGCGCTTGTGCGTCGGTTAACTTGTAGTCGAAATCAACTTCCCACACAGTGGGTTGACCATTGGCGGTTTCCACCATGGCAGAGCTGTTCAGAGTGATCTCGCCGTGGCCGGAAACTGTGATGGTCTGAGTGCCATCCAGAGCTTCGATGTCCGCCAGGGTGAATTCCTGCCCACCAATTTCGATGGAATCAAGTCCGGACGGTGCGGTAACACGCAGTACGCCACTGACAGTATTTGAGCCATCGCCGGTGTCCAGGCCCTGCTCATGCACGGTGAGCTGGCCATCAGCAGCACCGTTATCGTCCAGCACTTCGATGGTCGGGGCGTCTACTATGTGGGCGGTGGCGCTGTCGTTGCCTGAATCTACTTGCAGGTTTTCAAAGCCGGGATCTATGCCGGCATTATCTACAACGCTTTCAATTGTGGCAGTGACAGGCTCACTCAGTTCAGCTGTCATGTCCGCGGTAGTATTAACTTCGAAACTCGCTGAGGCATTGCCGCCGGTAATGGTAATGCTGGCGGGCAAGGCATCCACGTCACCCGTATTGGCGGCTGCGCCACTCCAGTCAAGGTTCACGGTTACGTCTTTTCCAGACTCAACGTTAACCGGGTCGCCATTTTCATCGACAAGATTAACGGTGTAATTGAGCGTGCCACCTTCAAGGACAGAGTCCTGGTCGACGGTGATTTGTGCGTATACAGGGTCGATGGTGTCGGTGACCGTCACCGTTGACGTATCCGTATCAACGACTTGCTCGAAGTTTCCACCAGTCACGCTATCGATGGAGACGTCGTAGGTTTCTCCATCTACATAAACGTCGTCGCTCTGAACCTGGAACGGATCAGACGTACCACTGGTCGCGCCCACGGCGATGGTGATGGTTTCACCATTGCTCAGGCTAATGACCAGATCGTTCTCTGTAACCGGGTGATCAACCGTTGCGGTGATGGTCTGGCTTTCGCCTTCTTCACTTGTAATGTCACTCAGGGTGATGGTGACAGGTGTATCTGTATCAGAGATGGTGATGTCCGTACTGTCGTTCACCACATCGAGTTGCTCGAAGTTGCCGCCACTACCATCGGCAACGAAATCATCCACGGTCAGGGCAACGTCATCTTCTACGTAAACATCGCCATCCGGGTAACCATCCAACGCCTGGGTGCCAGCTACAGCACCAGTGCCCCAGCCAAAGGTAACCTCACCGCTGGTTGCGCCGGCAGCTACCTGAATGCTGGCTGTCTGACCATTGCTCAAGGTAATACTGAACGACTGATCCGCTTGCGGCGCGTTATCCAGGTTAACGGTGTAGGTAATGGAACCGTTGTCTTCATCGCCGCTGCCGCTAGACGTTAGCGTGGCAGTGGTGATGTCGATACTGTCAGTAATTTCAACCGTACCCACACTCGGAGCGCCCAGGTTCTCAAAATCGGAACCACCACTAACCGCTACATCTGTAGCCACCACAATGTCTTGTGGATCGTCTGTATACACACCCTCAAACAGACTCGGCGGGATGATCACATCCACGGTGCCAGTAGTGTTCCCACCACCGATGGTGATGATTTGATCATCGCCATTAAGGTCTTTGAACGTTACTTCAACGGGGTCGTCACCTGCGCGCACCTCGCCGCCCAAGGTCACGGTATAGGTGAGCGTGCCACCGGATTCCGTCAGACCAGGGCCAGCAGTCAGGCTAACACTGGTGGTATCGATGGTATCGCTAACCACCGTATTTACGTCAGCGCCATTGAAGGTCAGGTTCTCGAAACTATCAGCGGCCCCCGCATTCTGTTCGCTAATATCAGTAATGGCAGTACTGATGGTCTCGCCATCCACATAAACATCATCACTTTGCACCGCTAAGTTAAAGCTCTCACTGCTGCTACCAGCGGCGATGGTGATGCTGCTGCCATCTGACAAGGTCACTGTTATATCGTTTTTGGCATCTACTGCATTGCCATTGGCATCCATCAGCGTGACTGTGTAGGCCAAGTCTGACTCGCCTTCATTCACTGTTGTGCTGTCTACGCTCAACTTCGCGGTAACGGCATCGATCGTGTCGGCGATCTGCGCTGTGGCAGTGGCGCCAGACAGATCTGTTGCCTCAAAGTTTCCACCATTGATAGCGGTAACTTCTGCAGTCACGCTGTCAGGATCAAGGTAAACGTCCGGGTTCTGAGTGTTGATAAACAAGTCGCCACCGCCATTGGCATCAACGACTACGGTGTGCTCAGTGCCAGCAACGTCGACCGTCAGCGTAATGGTTTCGCCCGTTTGTGGTGGGTTGCTCAGCTGGAAACTAAAGGTAACGCCGGTGGCATCTTCAGTGACATCCGCGGTTGAAACGCTGACGGTCGTTACATCACTGTTATCGACAACTTCCGTGCTGGCTGCGCTGCCAAAGCTTGAGTCGTTAATATGCTCGCTGCCACCGCTTGCGCCGACCACTTCAAACTCTGCCGTCGTACTGCCTTGTGTGTAGGCGTCATCCAGGCGGCTATCTACCTCTGCGCTGCCACTGGTCTGGCCCACCGGAATGGTGATTGTCTGGCCATTGTCCAAAATGACATAGAGCGGATTGTCCTGCACCGGTGTTTCAACGGTTGCGGTGACAGTAATCTTATCGCCTTCATTAACCTGCGCCGGCGCGCTCAAAGTAATGTCCAGTACGGGCTCAACCGTGATATGTAAATCCGCAGTGCTCGTGCCGCCATCGGCATCAGAGACTGTATAAGTCACTGCTGGCACTGTGCCGCTATAATCAGGCTCAGGCACAAACTCATAACTGCCATCAGCATTAAGTGTTAGCTCGCCAACACCGGCAATCGTTGCTGCATCGCCCGCGCTATAAGTTTGGCCATCTACCGCAAATTCGGTAACACCCAGCGGGTTATCGCCATCAGGGTCGGAATCGTTGGCCAGAACACCGTTGGCGCTATCAACCGTAAGCGTGATGCCTTCAACAGCTGTGATGGCGTCGTCTACAGCATCCGGCAGTGGATTGCTCACGCTCCAGGCAAACTCAGTATCTGCACTATTTCCTGATTGATCGGTCACACTGATGGTGACAGTATGCTCGCCGTTGCCGCCAAACTGACTGGCAGATTTGTCGATAGTGCCGCTAATAATGCCGGTATCTGGGTCGATGGTTAGCCCATCGGGCAAGCCGTTGGCGCTGTACCTGATGTCGCTGCCATCAACGATGTCATTGAAGTTTCCGCTGACATCCAGGTTGATCACATCCGCATCGAGATCACTCTGGTCAGCGATAGGCGTATTGATATCCGGCGCGAGATTGTCTACGAGTTTGCTATCAGTTGCGCTGCTGGTGTTGCCCGCCGGGTCGGTAACGGTGGCGTTCAGTTCCACTTCGGTTTGACCGGACATGACGGGCACGTCTACCGTGATGCCGTTGTCGATATCGTCCTGGGTCACCGGGCGGTTAATCAGCTCGTTGCCCTGGCCATCGGTAATCACCACCGTATCGCCCGGTTTGGTTGTACCAGGGTCCAGCGTGACGGTACCTTCAACCGTGCCATCACTGGTATCGTCTTCGTTGTAGCTGCCGTTAGGGCCGCTACCCGGCTCTAGTTCAACCTCAACGGTCGGCGTAACGTTGTCTACAGTTTTGTTATCGGCATCGTCACTGGTATTACCCGCCGGGTCGGTAACGGTGGCGCTGATCTCTACCTCGGTGTCACCGGATGACACGGAGATGTCGACGCTAACGCCATCATTAATATCGTCCTGCGTGACCGGGCGGTCGATCAGGACGCTGCCGGAACCATCCTGAATCACCAGGCGGTCGCCCACTTCAACGGTGTTCGGATCCAGCGTTACTTTGCCGGTGACTTTACCGTCGGTGATTTCGTCAACGCTGTATACGCCATCACTGCCGGCGCCTTCGAGCTCCGCCGTCAGCGTGGGTGTCACCGCATCGACCGGTTTATCGTCCGATGCATTGCTGGTGTTACCAGCTTCGTCGGTGATCACAGCGTCCAGGGTGAGCTCGGTGTCGTTGCCATCAATGGGAACCTGAACGGTAATGCCGTTATCAATATCGGCTTGTGTCACTGGGGCATCAAACAGCGTATTACCTTTGCCGTCGGTGACTACAAGGTGGTCACCGACCGAGACCGTTGGGTCCAGGTTGATGGTGCCTTCAACGGTGCCGTTATCGGCATCGTCTTTGTTATAGCTTCCATCCGGGCTGGAGCCCGTTGCGAGTTCAACCTCAACAGTGGGCGTAACGTTATCCACGTCTTTGTTGTCAGTCGCCGTGCCGGTGTTCCCCGAGGGGTCCGTCAGTTCAACATTGATCTCAACGTCCGGCTGACCGGGCTCTACCGGTACCTCCACACTGACGCCGTTGTCGATGTCGTCCTGGGTGACGGGACGATTGATCAGCTCATTGCCGTTGCCATCGGTGACCACCAGGGTATCGCCGGGAACGGTCTCTGGCGTCAGAGTAATGTCGCCCGTGACCGTACCGTCGGTGATGTCACCCTCGTTATAGCTGCCACCCGGGCCTGTGCCCGGCTCCAGTTCCACGCTTGCTCCTGGGCCGACGTTATCGACGTCGTTTTCGTCTTTACCGTCGCTGGTATTCCCCGCCGGGTCGGTAACGGTGGCATTCAGTTCCACTTCGGTTTGACCGGACATGACGGGCACGTCTACAGAGATGCCGTTGTCGATATCGTCCTGGGTCACCGGGCGGTTAATCAGTTCGTTGCCCTGGCCGTCGGTAATCACCAGCGTATCGCCCGGTTTGGTGGTGCCGGGGTCCAGCGTGACGGTGCCTTCAACCGTGCCATCGCTGGTATCGTCTTCGTTGTAGCTGCCGTTAGGGCCGCTACCCGGCTCTAGTTCAACCTCAACGGTCGGCGTAACGTTGTCTACCGGCTTAGTATCCGATCCGTTGCCGGTGTTGCCCGCCGGATCAACAACTTCCACGTTCAGGCCGACACTGGTCTGGCCATCGCTGACCGGCACATCTACGGTAATGCCATTGCTGATGTCATCTTCGGTGACCGGCCGTTCGATGATCACATTGCCGTCTTTGTCGGTGATTTTGACGGTATCACCCGGTTCAGTGGTGCCGGGCTTAAAGGTGATGGTGCCGGTAGCTTTACCGTCGCTGGTGTCGTCTTCGTTATACGCACCATTAGGGCCAGAACCGTCTTCAAGTTCTACGATTACTTCCGGGGCTATATTATCTTTCGGGTTTTTATCGAAACCTGTGCTGGTATTACCCGCTGGGTCGGTGACTTCAACATTCAGCTCAACATCGATTTGGCCTTCCGCGACGGGCACGTCCACAACAATGCCGTTGTTGATATCGTCTTCGGTAAGCTCGTAATCCACGATCGGATCGCCGTTGTTATCTGCAATCGGGTTACCGTCGATATCCGTTACTGTCACCTTGTCGCCGGGAAGTGTGGTGCTCGGATCAAAGGTGATCGTACCCGTAACTTTTCCGTCTTGCGTATCGGCTTCGTTGTAGTCGCCGTTCGGGCCAGAGCCCGGTTCAAGCACTGCATCTACACCCGGGGTAACATTATCCACCGGTTTGGCGTCTGATCCGGTGCCGGTATTGCCAACAGGGTCGGTGATGGTAACGTTGAGTTCGACATCGGTCTGTCCCTCAGACACAGGCACGTCGACGATAATGCCATTGGTGATGTCATCCTCGGTGACCGGGCGTTCAATAATCACTTCACCGTCTTTGTCGGTGATTATGACGGTGTCACCAGGTTCTGTGGTGTCGGGGTCGAAAGTCACTGTGCCAGTGACTTTGCCGTCTTTCGTGTCGTCTTCGTTGTATCCGCCATTGGTGCCAGAGCCTGGCTCCAACTCAACCGTAATTGCTGGTGCAACACTGTCCACCTCATATGGCCGCTCCGCCTGTTCAGAAACAGGCGTACCATTTGGCTCTACACTGGCAACGGTTGCCTGAACGTTCTTGTCTTGCGCCAACTCACTGCCCGGCACATCCACTTGCCAGGTTTTGCCATCTGCATTAACGGTTGTTTCATACAGTTGGCCGTTGACAGTTACAGTAACACGATCGCCTGGTTCTACTCCGCCGCCCACTGTCCCTGTCAGAGTAATAGACTGCCCGGCTTCCGTTGCGTCTACGATATCGTTGCCAGCAATCACATCGATGGAAATGCTCAGTTTTGGGAGCTTAGAGCCAGTCTGAGGGTAGTCATTATTTGTTTCGTGACGGTCAGTAGAACCCTGGTGATCACGTATCTCATCACGTACAAACGTTGATTGCGGCAGGCTCATACCGAATGGCCGCAACACTTCCTGAATGCGCGCAACGGTCACCGGCGTGTAACCATCCGCTTCGATAATTTCGCCAATACGAACCAGCTGAACAAAACCATGTCCTTCTGGCGTGGCACTCTGGTATTGCGTGGGGCTCGCATCCGCCGGCGCCTGGTCTGAAGACTGCTGAGGCCGCACGTCTTCATTCTGCTCCATGAACTCGCCGCGCTGGTCGGCTGAGACTTGCTGCTCACCCACAAACGTCAGTTGCTGGTTATCACCGAAGTCCAAATCAACGCGTGCGCCTTCTTCCATGATCAGCGTTTCATCAACGCCAAGTTGATCACCCACGCTGAGTAAACGACGTTCGCCGTTCGCGTTCTCCGCCCAGGCCTGTCCGATCAGTGAAACAACAATTGCCAGAGTAGTCATAAGGACCTCACAAAGTAGCTATTCATGCAGCATGCGCGCATGTAGAGAATCTGGTTTAGCGTTCGCTCAAAGCATTGGCTTTGGCGCGCAGTAAAGGCTTTAGCAGGTACGATAAAATGCTTTTCTTCCCAGTCATGATGTCGAGTTGAGCGGTCATCCCGGGAATAACAGAAAATTTCTGCGCCGAATCTGTGTCATTGGTGACGGCACGCACCAGGTAAAAGGTGTTATCGCGCTCATCGGTAATGGTGTCGGCACTGATGTGCTGGAGCGTTGCGGAAATGCCGCCGTATACAGAAAAATCGTAGGCATGCAGTTTGATAGTGGCCGGTAGCCCGGGGCGCAGGAAGGCAATATCTTTGGGCGCTATTTTGGCTTCGACAAGCAGGCGATCGTCACTGGGCACAATTTCAACAACTGCATTCCCGGGCTGAACAACCCCACCAATAGTATTCAGGAGTACCCGCTGAACTGTGCCGTTCACGGGAGATCGAATTTCAGAGAGCCTTACCTTATCCGCCAGACCCGCAACACTCTTCTCCAGGCTGTTCAATTGGGAACTGGCATCACTAAGTTCCGCGCGCCACTGGTTACGCGCAGTAGACTCAATCTCTAGTAGCCGGGAGTCCGCTTCCTTGATGCTGGCCTTGACCTGCCTGACACGAGCCGCCGCTTGAAGCTGCTCACCGTCTGCGGCAGCCTGGTCTCGCTGCAAGCGCAGAACTTCTATTTCGGAAACAGCACCAGAGCCTAACAAGGGCCGAGTGGCCTGCAACTCCCGCGTCGACATACGGTAAGACTTCTCTGCCGCAGACAACCGCGCCTGAACTTCTCCCAGCTCTTGCTGCCGCTGGGCGCGCTGTTCCCGCGCGACAGAGAGCCGATCGCTCAGCTCTTTCAGACTGGCCTGGTAATAACCCTGCTCCTGGCGCAGAACCTGCTGTTGCTCGGCGGTTAAAGCTTCGCTGAAGTTCAGTTGAAGTGGTTCGTTGTTGATCTGCGCCCGCAACCGCTCAACTTTCGCCGCCAATGCAAACGCCCGCACACTGCCTTCCTGAAAGCTGGCAACAAAGCGGGTGGGATCTATGCGCACCAGAAGGTCGCCCTGCTTCACCGTTGCGCCTTCCTCAACGAAAAGTTCGTCGATAACACCGCCATCCGCAGACTGTATGATTTGCAGTTGCCGCGACGGTATCACCTTGCCTTCCCCCCGGGTTACTTCATCTATGGGAGCAACCGCAGCCCAGATGATCAACCCGATGCAGGTCAGCGCAATACCATATAGAAGGCTACGGGCACGGAGGGTGCTCTGCTGCTCCATTGCCTGGTCTGCATCGTCGGGCCATTGCCTTGAGTTGTTGCGAAACGCTGAGAAAAACGGCCGGAACAGGCGATCAATGAAGCCCCTGCCCCGGGCGCCTACCGCGTCTGCCAACTGCAAACGTTCAAATGCTTGTTGTTCAACGTGCTTCTGAGCCGTTTTTTCTACAACGTCGGGCTTGTCTTTCATCTCGCCCCCCGCTGAATACTTCCTTGCTGAAGCGCCTGAAGCACGCTCTGTTTCGGGCCGTCGGCAACGACTTTGCCAGCATCCATAACAATCAGTCGATCAACCAGGTCCAGCAAGCCGGTGCGATGAGTTATCAGCAGCAACGTGTTGCCCTGGCCAAGCTGGCTCAGGCCCTTGCTTACATGGTTCTCCAACATGCTATCCATGGCACTGGTGGGCTCATCAAGCAACAAAATGCTGCTATCGGCCATAACAGCGCGGGCCACCGCAATAGTCTGACGCTGCCCACCCGACAGACGATTACCCCCTTCTCCGACGGGCATTGATAAACCATCGGCGTGATCACCCACCAAACCTTTCAGGCCGGAAATATTGATCGCCTGCATCAGACGTTCGTTGCTTGGGTGCTCTATGCCCAGCGTAATGTTGTCGTAGACAGTGCCACTGAGTAACTGAACGTCTTGAGGGATGTAACCGATATTGCGGCGTAGCTCCGTCGGATCTATCTGCTCTATATTCACGCCATCAATCAGGAGGCTTCCAGAGGTTGGCCGATACAATCCCAGAATGAGTTTTTCCAGTGTGCTTTTGCCGGAGCCCACACGGCCAAGAATCCCCACTCGCTCGCCCGCCCGGATATGCAGTGAAACTTCAGACAAAGCGTCACGATCTTCATCCGGATACTGAAAAGAGACGTTGCGCAGTTCTATTTCACCGCGCAGCTTGCCCCGACTGATTAGTTGTTTTCCGGGATCTCGGTCCTGCTCAGCGTCCATGATCTGCTCAACAGATGTCAGAGCGGTGGCCGCCTGGTAATACTGAGTCAATAGCGAGGCTGTTTGCGAAACAGGCGCCATGGCACGGGACGACAACATATAAGCTGCGATGAGCCCGCCCTGGCTCAAATCACCACTTATCACCAGGTAAACACCGGTGATAATCATTACTACCGAGACAACTTGTTGTACCCAGGACGCACCCGCACCAACTGACATACCGAGCATGCGCTGCTTCCCCGAGCAGCCAGACAAAAACCGGGTAGACTGCTCCCAGGCACTTTGCATGCGGCTTGTGGCATTGAAGCTCTTGAGCGTGGGCGCAGCAACCAGGCTTTCAATTAAGCCCGAATTACGCTGGGCGCTGGCCTGGCTCATGGTTTCTGAAAGCTGGTGCATGGTCGCCTGTACCGAAAGGGCGTAAAAAATAATCAGCGTTGCGCCAATCACCACTGGAATCATCATCACTGGCGAAATCAGGGCAATGATGATCACAAAAAGCAGAAAGAACGGAAGGTCAACAAGCGCAGTAACGGTCATCGAGCCGATAAACGAGCGCACGGATTCAAACGACTGTACATTGGCTGCAAACGAGCCTACTGAAGGCGGCGCATGCTCAAGCCGGGCGCCCAGAATCCTCTCCATGATCCGGGCCGACACCTTAATATCAGCCCTGCTCGCAGCCAACTCCACAAACCAGCTGCGCAGCAACCGCAAAGCCAGGTCGGCACATATAATGAAAAGCGCACCCAGAGCGAGAACCCAGAGTGTATCCGTCGCGTGATTGGGAACCACTCGGTCATAGACGTTCATGACGAACAGCGGCATCGTCAGGGCGAACAGATTAATAAAAAAAGCCGCGATCAGGATATCTCGATACACCGGCCGGTTTGCCTTGATGACACTCCAGAACCAATGACCCTTATCTGTAGCAGCGGAGCCTGCACCTGTCTTATTCGAATCCAGGCGAAAATCCGGGCGACAGTACAGGGCGATCCCCGTATAGCTGTCTTTGAAGCTGTCCAGTTCCAGCTCCTGGGGTTGCATACCGAGTTCCGGCAACAGTACCTGAACTTTCTGCTTCTGGACGTCAATGCTTGTTAGCAGGCAAGCGCGGTTACCCTCCAACAAGACGACGCAGGGGAACAGCAGACGGTTAAGGCGACTCAAGGGCTGCCGTACCAGTGTCACCTTCATATCTACCCGCTCCGCGGCGCGGGCAAATACAGAAGGCGACAGGCGTCCGTCCACTAATGGCAAACCTGAAACCAGCGCATCGTGGCTGGTCGCAGTGCCATTTTCAGCGGCCAGCCATAGCAGGCAAGCGCCTAAGGGGTCATCGGTCAGATCCATGACAGCCTTTCATGCCTATTTACGGGCATGAGTAACACGCACCTCAACACGGCGGTTCAATGCCCGGCCTTCGGCTGTGTCGTTGCTTGCATTGGGTTGATACGCACCTACGCCGGAGACCAGCATAACGGTATCCGTAACACCGCTATCAACAAGAGCATCCCGCACTGCTATTGCTCGGGCCAGAGATAGCTCACGATTCAGTGCATCAGTGCCGGTGCTGTCGGTATGACCCACAATATTGATGGACTTCGCCGTTCCACGCTCCAGCAAACGCCGGGCAAACTGCTGCAGGCGAGCCATTGCCTCGGGTTTGAATTCGGCACTGCCGATGTCGAACAGCGTATCGCTGCCCAGATTCAAGACCTCTTCGGTATCTGCCGTTTGCAGGTAGCGATCGAAGCTTGCGGCGCCATCATCGGGCAGCGTGCAGTAACGACTGGAGCCAGGGTTAACCGACTGATTGATGTCACCAAGATCTGGAAGCTCTTCACTACCAACGGCAAGGGTATCCAGCAGCCGCCCCATACTGTGAAGTGTTTGCAGGCGGTTGATTTCCAGGTCGTATGTCCCGTTGATATAAGCACGCTCCGCCTGGAAAAACTCGTTTTCGGAGTCGAGTACATCCAGCAACGAACGACGCCCGATATCGAACTGCTCGCGATAGGCGGCAAGCACTCCCCCTGCTTCTTCGCGGTGATTCGCTAAAGAGGCAAGTTTTACCTGAAGGTTAAGTACATCGCTGTGTGCAATGGTTGCAGTCTGGCGCAAATCGACGCAGGTTTTGTCCCGCATGCTTTCAGCCTGGCTGATTCGGCGATTTGCTGCGCGCTCGGCCGCGCGGTCACTGCCACCGCGATACAAATTATAACGCGCTCGCAGCTCGATCACTGTTTCATCGCCATAGGAGTGCGGGTCTGATCGCGTATCGAAACTATTGTTATTTTTATAGGTACCGTGCCGAGCGCCCAGTTCTAGCGTTGGGTAGCGGCCAGACTTGGCTTCACCGTAAGAGGCCTCGGAAGCCTGAATCTCCTCAAACGCTGCAAACAAGGCCGGGTTATTGGCATAGACCGTCTTTAGAACCTGCCATAACCCTTCAGGCACAGCCTGCGCTTCTACTTCGAAAGGGGTTAGATTCTCGGCGGGGAAGCGACCAACCAAACGCTGAAAACGAGCAGTAACACTCTGCAGGTTTGCCACCTCAGTCATTAAATTAGAGCGTGCGAGAGATAAACGCCCATCAATTTGCTGCAGGTCGGCCCGATTGCTAATACCTCGACCGACACGATCGCTCACATGGCGTTGCACCCGCTGATGGTTTGCAACGTTTTGCTGTGCGAGTGCCACCAGCTCGCGGTGGCGGAGAACGCTCAGATAAACCTCACTGGCCTCGAGCGCCTTGGTTTCTGCCTCATCCAGCAGTTCGTAATAGCGCGCACGACTACTATGCTCGGCTCTCGCGACGGCGTTACGCACTCGAAATCCGTCGAACAGCATTTGTGTGAGCGACACTTCTGCATAATTGCGGTTGTAGCTACCACGGTCATCGTAGTCACGGGCGCCAATACCACCGGACGCACTTACATCAATAGATGGCAAGTATCCGCCGAAAGCTTCACGCTGGTCATAAGTCGAGGCCTGGAACGCATGCAACCGAATCTGCAATTCCGGGTTAGTGTCCAGTGTTTCCTGAACAACACTTAACAAGTCGTCGTGTGGCTTCTCTGCAGCTGAAATAAATGCTGTAAAGCTCAAAGAATACGCAAGGGCAAGTTTGGCGGCAAAGGGTGTTCTGGCCATAAAATCCTCTAAGCAATCCGTTCGAGCTTTTGGCTCAGCAACGGATAAGGTCGTTAGGCTGGTGATTTAGATAAAAGGCCCGCACTCATCAAGTTATGAAGTACCATCAAAGGCATGGAACAGCCTGAAATTGATAGCGTTTCATACAGAGCGACGAACGCAGAGAGACGTAATTAACTGACCGTAACACTGCTTTCATCGCGAACATTTGCCTACGCGAAAAAAGTTGTGTTTGAGGGGAATATCTTTGGCCCGATATCACAAGGCCACTTTAGAGGGATTAGTAAATTCGGCTAAACTTCGCCGTTAAATTGTTTTGCAACAAACACCCTGCATGCTGTGCTGTTAAAATTCTTGCAAGGTTCGACCTATAAACGCGACGCCGAAAAACGCGAAAGGGCAAACATGGGTGCTTTGAGACACACACGGATCCTGATTGTCGAGGATGAAGAAGCAGATCGCATGCTGCTTTCGGCATATCTCCAGCGTCAGGGTTGCCAGTTGTTTTATGCTTGTGATGGCCTTGAGGGCATCGAACAGGCACGCGCAAGACAACCTGACATCATCCTGATGGACTCTGAGATGCCTCGCTGCAATGGCCGGGACGCCTGCAAAATCATCACTCAGGATCCTAGGACCCGGGATATCCCGGTAGTGTTTATTTCCTGCATGACCGCAGCCGAGCAGCGAGTTCGAGGTCTACTCGCCGGTGCTGTTGATTACATCAACAAGCCCTTTGATTTCAATGAAGTAAAGTTGAGACTGGTCATTCATTTGCGCAACAGAGCATCCTCGGCGAATAATAAAGAAGCGCAAAAAACAGATGCACCACCAACAAACAATCTGCATTCGATCCTGTTCCACTCAGCGCGCACCCACCTTCTCAGGTCACTGTCGTCGACTCTATCGATGAATGAACTGGAAACACTGACAGGAACGAACAGCAAGAAACTGAATATGGCGTTCAAGGTTTGTGCCGGGGCAACCGTATACGAATACCTCAGAGAAGAGCGGATGAAGGAAGCCAGGATTCTTCTTCAAGAAACCCGGCTCCCGGTGCAAGATATAGCGCACCAGGTGGGTTTTAAAGACAGCGCCAACTTTTCCACCGCGTTCAAAGAGCGATTCAAATCGTCGCCCAGAGAGTTTCGCCAACAGCATAACTAACCTTAGAGGCTCTTTTGATTCACAGCTTGTGGAAACCCGTTCTTTTAGTCGCCATCGCAACATTGTGTTTTGGCATTACCCCACACACGTTGGCCGATACCAGCGTAGCTCAAGGCACTCCTATAGACCTTGCCACAGCGCCGGACAATCATGAGCTCACAGGCGCGATGACAACCATTTCTGGAAGCAGAAATGTACAGAACTATCATGATGCCCTGAACTCCACCGACTGGACTCACCCCGGTGAAGATACCTTCAACGCACCACGACAGCACACGACCACTTGGTTAAACGCCACCCTACACAACAGCAGCGGCCAGGCTTTAACACGCTGGTTGGTACTGGAACCCTGGAGAATGACGCGGGTAGATGCGTTCTTTCTCTCCCCGACCAGCAAGGCACTCCTCTGGCAGAAAACCACAGGTTTAGCCCAGCCCTTGCAGGATCGCACCATAAGCAATGGAAAAAGCGTTATTCCGGTGCAGCTCAATGCAGGGGAAACCCAGCAACTTCTCCTGAAAATTGATAGTGACAGCCTCCCCTTTGTCAGTGTGAAAAGTTGGGAACCAGCCTCATACGCTCAAAGCATCCATGAAAAGCGGGTATTTCAGATCGTTCTTTTTGCATGCATCGTAATGCTGCTGACCGTTCTGACACTCAAATTCAACGCCGGCTTATTCATCACTGGCCTATGGCTATTGATTGCGTTCATATTTGAAACAGAAAAGGATGGTTTTTTCAGCTTATACCTGCTGCCTGTCCTTGAGAATTACTCAACCAATCTCAGAGTTTCCGCATGGGTGTTTACGGAACAGCTGTTCCTGACAACGTCTGTGTTCTTGCTGGGGCTTCACCAGCATCGATTCTGGCGCCGGTTCCTGGCCCTGACGGCCATATCTGCCGTCGTTACAGCGTGTCTCACCTTTGTTCTGGATGGGGTGAGTATCCGCAGCTGGGGAATTCTGATCACGGGCCTGTATGCCTTAAGCTGGCCATTCATGATCCCCCCCACCCTTCAAGCCAAGCGTCCCGGGCAGATCCCGATACTGCTCCTGCTCTTCGCATACTGGGTTACGTCTTCATTCTTGTTGCTCGGCTACACATTCAATTTCTATTACACCTCTGCCTTCGCAGGTGTACGAATTTACGTCGAGATCTTCATCGTTCTGGCATTGATACTCACATACAACTGGCAGCAGAGACGTCAACTGGAAATAGCTGCAACCGCGCTCAGGGTAAAAGAATCAGAAAGCCGCGAACTTCTGGAAAAAGCCGTCGAAAACCGGACAAAAGAACTGAACCATGCCCTAGAGACGGCAAAAAAAGCCAACACAGCCAAAGTGAACTTTTTGGGACAGATCACTCATGATTTGCGATCTCCGCTAACAGCCATCCTGGGCTACGCGCAACTGCAGGCGGTTGACGCAGTGAGCCGCCAGAAAGCAAATCAGGTTATCCAGGACCGAGCACTGTACATGAAGGATCTGGTAGATGGCTTGATGGACTATGCGCGGGACATCACAGCGTATAACGATGAACTACGGGACGTTTACCTGATTGCTTTTATCGACAATCTGGTTAATCAAGCCCACATTATCGCCGGCAAGCAAAATAACGATTTTCAATTCAATATCGAAACGGAATTGCCAACGGTCATCCAGTGCAACAGCACCCAGCTGCAGCGTGTTTTGCTCAATCTGCTGGACAATGCCGCGAAATACACTGATAACGGAAAAATCACCTTATCCATTGCATTCGACAACAATCAAGACGGTGAGCCATCGCTTGTTTTCCGCGTCACTGACACTGGCCGTGGCATAACCCCCCATCAGCTTGAAAAAATCTATACACCTTTTTATCAAAGCTCCAAAAGTAATCCCGGCGCTGGTCTGGGCCTGGCCATCTGCTTCGAACTGACCAAAAAGCTGGGGGGCAAACTTCATCTTGATAGTGAACCGGGCAAAGGAACTACTGCGACATGCACCATTCCCTACATTGCCGGAAACGAGCAGCTTGTGAGCCCCGCACTTCCGGTGATGCATGATTTTCTGCCTGTTTTTGACGCCCAGGGCAAAATAGCCTGGGTGGTAGAGGATTCATTACAGATTCGTGACCTATTAGACGACGAACTCACCAACATGGGATTTCGGGTAGAGCTTTTCACTACAGCAGAAATGTTTATGGAAGCTGTGACGCCTGGCGGCAATGTGCCCGATATTATCATTACCGACTATCACTTACCGGGTGCTTCAGGTGCCGAAGTTCTGAACGCTGCACGATCCTGCCGGCCTGGTGTGTCGGTGATTCTGCTCTCGGGCAAACAGGAACTGAGTTCAGAGCCCATGGAAAATACTTCAGAAACGTTCAACGCATACTTATCGAAACCCGTCGACCTGCGGGAGATGCGCCTGACGCTTGCGGAACTTTGCAATCTTACCTCGTATAACCCAGACCAGTTTGGTGAGATCATCACCAGGTAACACGCATACAATGGTCTGTATTGCATAATACGCCTGGGACCCGATCCTCCGTGATTTGCATTTTGATACGCAAAAAAAAGGAACGCCCTGCCGATGCCCTACCCCATCGAACAAAAGCTCGTTATTGCGGTTGCATCCAGCGCCCTGTTTGATCTTTCCGGATCGGACCAGGTCTTCCGGGAACAGGGTGAAAAAGCCTATCGGAAATATCAGGAGGCGCATCTGGAAGAACCCTTGCGCAAGGGCGTCGCCTTTCCTTTCGTAAAGCGTTTTCTCAGTGTGAATCAGAAGTTTCCGGAGCAATGCCCCGTAGAAGTGGTTTTACTGTCACGAAACTCGGTGATTACCGGTAAGCGGGTTTTCCACTCGATTCATCATCACGGGCTGGACATTACCCGAGCGGCATTTCTGGAGGGCAAGTCGCCCTATGCGTATATTCCTGCGTTCAATGCTTCGCTGTTTCTTTCTGCTAATGCCAAGGATGTGTCACAGGCCATCGATTACGGCCACCCGGCGGGCACGGTACTGCCGAGTCACGTAGTCGATGATGAGGGCGATGCAGAACTGCGGATTGCTTTCGACTTTGACGGAGTGATAGCAGACGATGCCTCAGAGCGGGTATTCAAGGCAGGCTCCCTGGAAGACTTTCAGGAACACGAGTCCTCCCGATCACAAATCCCCCACAGCCCTGGCCCTCTGGCGGATTTATTCCGCAAGCTTTCACATCTGCAAAAACTGGAGGACCGCGCAGTACTGGATGATCCGGATTACCGGCGGGTATTAAGAATCGCCATAGTGACGGCCCGCAATGCGCCTTCCCATGAACGGGTGATTACAACTCTGGAGCACTGGGGCGTGGATGCCAACGAGGTTTTCTTCCTGGGTGGGATGAAAAAAGACCGGATCCTGAACGTGCTCAAACCCCACATGTTTTTTGATGACCAACGCTCCCACCTGGAGTCTGATGCTGGGGACATTCCAATGGTGCATATCCCGTTTGGGGTGGCGAATCTGGGAGAATAATCAAGAAAAATCCTACCCTGCCTCCACTTCAGGGCCTGCTGCGGCCCAGCGCGAACTGCGCTGCGATAACACCGCCTGCGCCACACCCGAGACGATAATCAACGCACTCCCGGACAACTGCAACGTATTCAGGCTTTGATCAAACAGAAACCATGCCAGCGCGACTACGGTAATAGGCTCCAGATAAGCCAGGGTACCAAAGGTCGCGGCCGGGAGCGCTCTTAACGCGACCACTGCCAACATTATAGCCAGGAACCCCGGAACGATACCCGCTGCAATCAACCAGCCCCACTGCACAGCGCCGATGCTCTCACTCTGCTGAAGCATAAAAGGCAACACGCACATGGCCCCCACAAGCATCTGAAAGCCACTGCGAGTCAGCACATGCACCCGTTCATGGATTAGTCGGTTGGTCAGAATAAAGGCCGCATAGCACAACATGGCACACAGTGCGTAAAAGAGACCGATCGATTCCTGCTTTCGCCCTGTAAGGTTAAAGTTGAACTCCATCATCATGGCAAAGCCAAACAGCGCCACTCCGATCAGCGCCGCACTTGGCCCTGATAGCCGCTCACCCATAAAAAAGTGGGCAACGGCGGACGCGGTTACCGGTGCCAGATACAACAACATGACCGCATTGGCCATGCTCGTATAGTTCAACGCCATTACATAAAAGACGACAAAGCATGCGAGGAACGCGCCCGTTACCAAAACCTTGAAACCCGGCCAGGTAAATATTTTATCTTTCTGGCCTGTAAACAACAGGAAGCAACCCATTAAAACGGCGCCAATAAACAGGCGGTAAAAGGTAACCGTTTCAGCGCTGACATCGGCGTAAACAGAAATTGCGCCGATGGTACCCATGAAAACAGCAGAGAGAACTGCCGCCAGTATGTGCGAGTTCATTCGTTTAACTTTCCTTTAAGGTCGGGACGAACCAAGTTCTGGTGGCGGGAGGGTACCAGTGGTGGGAGCAAGAGGTAATACGTGTTATCCAGAGAAAATCTGAACCGGGCGCTGCCAAAAGGAAATCTCACAAAACGGATTACAAATCAAAATCATTCGCATATCATGCTCCCTGCTTTTCTCTGTGCCCTCCGGGCCAGGTTATTGAAATTTACCAGGAGCTGATTATGCGTTTGAGCCTTTTTTCGATATTCCGAACGATTTCGTTCTTTAGCTTTTTGTTGATTGGCGCGATCGCACCAGCGTATGCAAACGACCTGTTAACGATTGAACATGCAAAGGGTGAAACTCAGATACCCAAGCTACCAAAGACCGTCGCCGTGCTTGATTGGTCAACCCTGGACACCATGGCTGCGCTGGGGGTTGAAGCCCAGGGCATTCCCCGCTCCAACATCATGCCGCCCATGCTCGAACAATACGACGATGCCCGCTTTGTTCAGATTGGCAGCCTGTTTGAGCCAGACTACGAGGCATTGCAAAACCTCAAACCTGACTTGATCATTCTGGGCCGGCGCGCCAGTAGTCAATATGAAAAGGTTGCTGAATATGGCCCGACTCTCGACCTGACTCCCGATCCAAAAGACATGCTGGGAAGTGTCGTGCGCAACACAGAAATCCTTGGGCAAATTTTCGACCGGGAGGAGCAAGCTGCTGAACTGACCGCCAAACTGAAAGCCTCCGTGAAACAACTGCAAACGCTGGCGGCCAAACAGGGCTCCGGGCTGGCGTTGTTGACCTCGGGCGGGAAAATGCGTGCGTTTGGCATTGGCACTCGCTTTGGCATGATCCACGATGTATTCGGGGTAACGCCGGCCGTTGCAGATCTGAAAGTCGGCCGTCATGGGCAGGCGGTTTCCTACGAGTTTCTGCTGGAGGCAAACCCTGACTGGTTGTTCGTGATGGACAGGGACGCAGCGATTGGCCGTGAAGGTGTTGCCGCAAGACAAATGATGGATAACGAGCTGGTTCAGGCCACAGAAGCCGGTGCAAAAGGTCAGATCGTTTACCTGGAGCCGGTCAGTTGGTATTTACTGGATAACAGCGGTTTGAGAGTGCTACAGAGCAACGTCGATCGCCTGCTGGAAGTGTTCTCTAACTAAGCACCCACCGTATGAACACAACCTCCACCCGACTCTCCACCACATCATGGCTGGTGGGGCTGGCGCTACTCGTGTTCGCGCTGGCCATTGTCAGCCTGAATGTGGGTGCCAGCCGCATGAACCTGCTGCACCTGTTCACTCAGCCGGATGATCGGATCACCCAGCTGCTGTTCGTCAGCCGCTGGCCGCGAACCCTGGCCCTGGTACTGGCGGGAGCCTCTCTGGCTGTCGCTGGCCTGCTTCTGCAAATGATGGCACGCAACCGCCTGGTAGATCCCTCTATGATGGGGACAGCGGATGCTGCTGCGCTCGGAGTATTGTTCTGTGCCATAGCAGCACCGGGTATGGCCCTGTGGCTGAAGTTTGGCGTGGCGGCCCTTTGTGCTGCTGGCGGAACCCTGCTGTTTCTGGCCGTACTCGAACGTATCCCATTGCGGTCGGCTTTGATTGTGCCCCTGGTCGGGCTGGTTCTGGCAGGCGTAATTCATGCAGGCAGTAGTTTGCTGGCGTACCAGTTTGAGCTGGCGCAGGCCCTGCGCTCCTGGAACAGCGGCGACTTCTCGGCGATTCTGCGCGGGCGCTATGAATTGCTTTGGGTTGCTGCGGGCATTACCGTCCTTGCGATGCTGTTGGCGGATCGCTTTACCGTGATCGGTATGGGCAAAGACTTCGCCACCAATGTAGGCGTTAACTATCGGTGGTTGATTGCCCTGGGGGTTTTACTGGTCTCCATGGTGGTGGCCAGTGTGGTGGTCATCGCCGGCGCCTTGCCTTTTATAGGCTTAATTGTTCCTAACCTGATTCGCCGAATTACCGGTGATCATTTGCGCCACGCCATTCCTCTGGTGGCTCTGGGTGGTGCTGTATTAATGCTCGTGGCAGATCTGCTGGCTCGCGTACTGATTCACCCCTACGAAATACCCTCCGCTAATATTCTGGCCATCTCCGGCTGCCTGGTGTTCCTGGTCATTCTGATACGGGGGCGCAAACAATGGGCCTGAACCTGCGCGCCAAATTGCTGCTGAGCCTTACCACCGTACTGGCCGTGCTGAGCATTGTGGGCTTTATGACCCTGAATGTTCAAAGTGACTGGGGCTTTATCGTCCAGCACCGTGGCAGCCGGTTGCTGGGCATGTTGCTGGTTGCTATCACCATGGGCCTGGCAACAGTCGTGTTTCAGACCATTACTCATAACCGCATTTTAACGCCATCTCTGATGGGCTTTGATGTGTTGTATGTGCTGGTGCATTCACTGGCTTTATTGGTGTGGGGTGTGGGGCAGAATACTGGCTGGCCAGTGGAGTTGCGCTTCATTGTCGAAGTTGCGGTGATGGTAAGCATTGCTCTGGTGATCTTTCGCCTGTTATTCACCGATTCGGTCCGTGGACTGCATGTGCTCATTTTACTGGGCATGGTCACTGGCTTGTTATTCCGGGAGCTGGCGGAACTGGCCCAGAGAATTTTTGACCCCAGCGAGTTTTCCATTCAGCAAGGCAGTGGTATTGCCAACTTTAATCGCATCAACGTGCAATTGTTATGGGTCGGCTTGATCGGTGTTGGCTTGTGTAGCGCACTGCTGTTTCGGTTTCGCCATCAGCTTGATGTACTAATTCTGGGGCGTGACGTGGCGATCAATCTGGGCATCCCTTACACAAAAACCATCACCCTCCTGATGCTGGCTATCTGTGTGCTTGTCTCCATCAGCACCGCGCTGGTCGGCCCCATGCTGTTTTTTGGTTTGTTGGTGGCCAATCTCGCCTATTGGATAACCGGCAGCCACCAACATCGCTGGACCCTGCCTGCGAGTGTATTGGCAGGAATAGTCTGCCTGGTCGGCGGGCAGCTTGTATTCGAGCACCTACTGAATTCGGGACTGCCTTTGGCCATGATCATTGAATTGTGCGGTGGCGTGCTTTTTATTGTTTTGTTGTTGCGAGGAGTCAAACAATGATTGAAGCCCGTGGGCTGAGCAAAAAGTACCAGGATACCCTGGTGGTCGAAGATGTCAGCCTGCAAATCCCCAAAGGTGGGCTAACCTCGATTATCGGCCCCAACGGTGCCGGTAAATCCACCTTGTTGTCGATGATTAGCCGCCTGACACCCATGAGCGTCGGCACGGTGGAAATTGACGGGTTTGACGTAACACGCACATCTGGGCCGGAATTGGCCAGGCGCTTGTCAATCTTGCGCCAGCACAATGAGTCCAGCCTGCGCCTGACCGTTCGGGATCTGGTTGCCTTTGGCCGTTTCCCCCATTCTGGCGGGCGTTTGACCACGGAAGACCAAAAGCATATTGACGAAGCCATCCAGTATCTCGAACTGGAAGAATACCAGCAACGCCATCTGGACGAACTTTCAGGTGGCCAACGCCAGCGGGCTTACGTGGCTATGGTGATGTGCCAGGACACGGAATACGTGCTGCTGGACGAACCCCTGAACAACATAGATATGCGCCACGCTGTTGGCATGATGCAACTGTTGCGCCGCGCTGCGGATGAAAAAGGTAAAACCGTAGTCGTCGTACTGCACGACATCAACTTCGCCTCCTGCTATTCCGACCATATTATTGCCATGCGTCGCGGCCAACTGGCCTACCAGGGCATGCCGGAACAAATTATCCGGAACGAGGTTCTGACCGATCTTTACGATATCCCCACGAGTGTCCACGAACTGAACGGACAAAGGATCTGCACGTATTTCCGCTAATCGCTCTATTCTTATGGCGAGAAACACTCATACTCCCAGGAACCAACAAATCCGATTTCCTGATAGAATCGTCCCCTCATACAACCCGTTCGAGTGAAAGCATAAGACCACAAACCTGCCTTCGAGTTGTGGCCACACACAACCGGTCAGAATTGAGCACTTAATGATCAAAGACGCAACTTCAGAAAACGCCAGAAAGCCCTCCGGAACCCCTGGTGGAATCGGGTCTGAACCCTCCCGCCGCTTTTGCGTGGCGCCGATGATGGATTGGACGACTCCGCAATATCGCTACCTTGCCCGACTGCTGAGCCGGCATACCCTGCTTTATACCGAGATGGTCACAACCGGTGCGCTGATTCACGGCGATACGGAGCGTTTTTTGCACCACAACTCTGCCGAGTACCCGCTGGCCCTGCAACTGGGTGGTAGTGATGCGGGTGAACTGGCACATTGCGCACGACTGGCGGAGCAATTCGGTTTCAGTGAGGTAAACCTGAACGTTGGTTGCCCCAGCGACCGGGTTCAGAACAACATGATTGGCGCCTGCCTGATGGGGCATCCGGACAAGGTGGCTGAAGGCGTTCGCGCCATGATCGAAGCCACCAGCCTTCCGGTCACGGTTAAGCACCGCATTGGTATCAATGGCCGGGAGTCTTGGGAGGATCTTTGTGAATTCGTCGACAAAGTCAGTGCTGCAGGCTGTCGTACGTTTATTGTCCATGCACGTATAGCCATTCTCGAAGGGCTAAGCCCGAAGGAAAACCGGGATGTGCCGCCATTAAAATACGATTGGGCATACCGGCTGAAACAGCAATACCCTCACCTTGAGATCATCATCAACGGTGGCATCAAAACCTTTGCTGAGTGTCACGAGCACCTGGAACATACTGACGGCGTTATGCTGGGCCGCGAGGCATACCATAACCCCTGGCTTCTGGCGGGCGTGGATCCGGAGTTCTTTGGCAGCGAAGCTCCCGTTGCTTCGCGCCACGACGCACTCAGGGCCATGTATCCTTATATTCAGAGCGAACTGGAGCGCGGTGTTTTTCTCGGTCACATATCCCGACACCTCCTGGGGCTTTTCCACGGTGTTCCCGGTGGACGCCAGTTTCGCCGGTATATCAGCGAGAACGCTCATAAGCCGGGCGCCGACCTGGAGGTCATCCAGACCGCTCTGGATAAGGTCCGGGAGCCCGCTCAGCCAGCAGTGACTGAAACGACGGAGAACGCCTGACCGCGACCTTAAGGCATTATTACCAACACCTTACTTTTTGCTGTCTTGTTCCTGTCTTTTCAGCCCGCTATTGTAGAAGCACAATCCACATCCGGGATTCGGATGTACCGAAAAAATAACTCGGACGACAGCCCTAATGACCAACAAGCTAGACCAACTGAAAACCATGACCACTGTAGTGGCGGATACGGGTGACATTGGCGCCATTGCCCAATGGCGCCCTCAGGACGCCACAACAAATCCATCACTGCTGCTCAAGGCAGCTGCTTCCGACGCCTATCGCCCTATGCTCGATAAAGCAGTTACGATGGCACGGAAACGAGGCGGCTCTGATACCGAACAGTTAACGGTGGCAACTGATATGTTGGCGGTTCTGGCGGGCCAGGAAATACTCAGTCTGATACCCGGTGTGGTTTCGACGGAAGTTGATGCACGCTTGTCATTCGATACAGAGGCTACGCTCAGGCGCGCCCGGCGCCTTATCGAACTCTACGACCAGCAGGGAGTCGATACCAGCAGGGTTCTTATCAAGATTGCGTCGACCTGGGAAGGCATCCGCGCGGCGGAGATACTTGAGCAGGAAGGCATTCATTGCAACCTCACGCTTCTGTTTTCATTTGTGCAGGCTGCAGCTTGCGCCCAGGCAGGGGCATTCCTGATTTCCCCTTTCGTTGGGCGCATACTCGACTGGCATCTCGCCAGCAGTGGCCGGGATAGTTTTCCCGCCGCCGAGGACCCAGGTGTGCTATCGGTCGCCCGGATCTATAATTACTACAAGGCCAATGGTTTCAGCACGGTAGTCATGGGTGCGAGTTTCCGAAACACCGGGGAAATTGAAATGTTGGCAGGCTGCGATCGTCTGACCATCAGCCCTGCGTTACTGCAGGAGCTGCAAGACGACACCGGCACCCTGGAGCAAAAGCTTTCGGCCTCTGCAGCCACTTCATCCGACGGTTTCGGAGTTCTGGATGAAAAGCGGTTTCGCTGGGAGTCTAATGAAGACGCCATGGCCACCGAAAAACTGGCAGACGGCATTCGGCGCTTTACCAACGACCAGATTGAGCTGGAGAACCAGGTTCGCCAGCTCGCCAGTAAAGCGGCCTGATTTTCAATGCACCTGAATGGTCATGTCCGATTATGATTGAGAGCCTGAAAAAACTGTTTAGTGCACCGAAAACAGAGCATCATGAGTTTGATGCCCACCAGCTTGCGGTCGCTGCAACCGCTTTGATGGTGCAGCTTTCGCGGGTAGATCACCACGAAGACGAACGAGAACTAAAGGCTATCGTAGAGTGTGCAATAAAAGCCCACCAGGTAACCCGGGAAGAAGCGGAAGAGATTCTCAACGATGCACTGGCCCATGCTGAGGATGCTACTTCACTGTATGAATTTACCGGGCAGATAAATGAACACCTGGATCAGGAAGGCAAACAGTCGCTGCTGGAAAATATCTGGCAGGTTGCGCTCGCAGATGACCGCGTAGACAAATACGAAGAACACCTTATTCGCCGTATGGCAGATCTGCTGCATCTTAACCATCGGGAGTTCATACAGGCGCGACACAAGGCAGAGAGTGCTCGCTCCTGACCGGGACATAACAAAGGAAATCGCATGCTAGCTATTCTTCATCCCAACACAGCTCTGGACAGTGAAGCTTATCGCCAGACGATGCACTTTCTGGAGAACCTGCCAGGCGTATCGGTGCGGGTGCATGAAATACAGGGCGTCAGCCAGCGTCTGACCGAGATATATCTGCTGGGCGACACCAAACCGCTCGACAAGGCAGAAATCGAAGCTTTGCCGGCAGTAGAACGGGCCATTCGGATATCCGACGACTACCGGATTCTGGGGCGTCATAAAGACGACAACCGTCAGACAGGCTTTAGCTATAACGGCGTGGACTTCAACCAGTCCAACCTGAATATCTTCGCCGGTCTCTGCGCCGTGGACGTGCCCGAGCATGTAGAAATGATGCTGAAAGCCCTGGAAGAGAATGGCCAGGTTTGCACACGCATGGGTGCCTACAAGCCTCGCACCAATCCCTATTCGTTTCAGGGGCATGGCAAAGGCTGTCTACCATGGGTATTTGAAAAAGCGGGCAAACACGGTATCAAGGTGGTCGCCATGGAGATCACCCATGAAAGCCACATTGACGAAATCGATACCTGCCTGGAGAAACTCGGGCGCCCTACGGGTGTCATGCTTCAGGTAGGGACCCGGAACACTCAGAACTTTGAGCTGCTAAAAGCCATTGGTCGTCAGAGTACTTATCCGGTTCTGCTCAAGCGCGGGTTCGGTATTACCTTGAACGAATCCCTGAATGCTGCGGAATACCTTGCCAGCGAAGGCAATGCAAACGTCATTTTTTGCCTGCGAGGGATGAAGACCGAAGCTGGTCAACCGCACCGCAACATGGTGGATTTTGCTCACGTGCCAGCCGTTAAACGGCTTACGCGCATGCCTGTCTGCGTCGACCCTTCTCATTCCGTGGGCACTCGCGAGAAGTCGCCAGACGGCATTCTGGACGTTATGCACGCAACGGCACAGGGTGTGATCGCCGGGGCCAACATGGTTCTGGTGGACTTCCACCCCAAGCCGGAAAAAGCACTTGTAGACGGCCCTCAAGCGCTCTTGATGAACGAGCTACCCGCCTATCTTGAAGATATACACCTCTGCCACGATACCTGGATAAAACGCCAGGCCATTTACCAACGCCTGAAAGGTGAATCATCAAAATGATCGTCTACGGACATCGGGGCGCGAAAGGCGAAGCCCCAGAGAACACTCTTGCCGGTTTCAAGCACGCCTACCGGCAGGGTGTTCGACATTTTGAGCTGGATCTGGTGCTATCGAAAGATGGCAAACCTGTGCTGGTGCATGATCTGACGACCGATCGGACGACTGACCAGAAAGGCCATGTGAGCCAGTATACGGCAGCAGAGCTTGCGGCCATGGACGCCCGTCGCAACACAGTTTCATGGCCGGTAAGAACCGGAATCCCTTCGCTGGAAGACCTCCTTGATGAGTTCGGTGATATTGAGCATTTTCAGCTGGAGGTAAAGAAGGATTCCCGTGCCAGGCTAAACATTCTCTGCAATCGTTTAACGGAAGTTATCCAGCACCGTAACCTCTACCAGACGGCAGCCATTACGTCGGCAGACACCTGGTTTCTGAAAGAAATACGCAGAAGAAACAAACGCATTCGCACCGGGCTGGTAGCAGAGCGGCGCTTCCCTCGCCCCCTTGGCGTAGCAACGCGTTTAGGCTGCGACTACTTGTGTATCAACTGGAAGCTTTGTTCACCAGAGTTGGTCGAGAATGCTCGTAGAAGAGAAATGCATGTCTCCTGCTGGACGGTTAACCGTATTCAGGACATGCTTCAGCTGGAAGCCATGGGCGTAAACAGCATCATTACAGATTACCCCACAAGCACACGCATGTTTTTTGATAACCGCGCACGTGCTGCCGTTTCACTGCCTGACCGCCAGGAAAGCACAGCGGCGGGTAATGAGGCATTACCCGCCAACTGAGCATCAGCCCGCTCAGAAGATCCGGTTCAGGCCATTCAATGCAGCTACCCGATAAGCTTCCGCCATGGTCGGGTAGTTAAAGGTTGTGTTGATAAAGTAATCGAGAGAGTTGGCTTCACCCTTCTGGTTCATGATGGCCTGGCCGATATGAACGATCTCGGCAGCCTGGTCACCAAAGCAATGAATGCCCAGAATCTGCTTGGTCTCGCGATGAAACAGGATTTTCAGCATACCGACCGCCTCGCCGGTTATCTGCGCCCTTGCCAGATGTTTGAAAAAAGCCTGCCCGACTTCATAGGGTACCTTGGCTTCTGTTAGCTCACGCTCGGTTTTACCAACAGAACTGATTTCAGGGATCGTGTAAATGCCCGTAGGTACATCTGAAACAAATCTGAAGTACTCATCATGCACGATATCCGAGGATGCAGAACGGCCCTGGTCATAAGCAGCACTCGCAAGGCTTGGCCAGCCGATAACATCCCCGGCGGCGTAGATATTCTCTACCTCTGTGCGGTAATGCTCATCAACGGACAGCTGACCACGGCTATTAGGCGTCAGGCCAACGTTCTCGAGCGCCAGACTATCGGTATTGCCGCTCCGGCCATTGCACCAGAGAAACGCATCCGCGCGAATTTTCTTGCCCGACTGCAACGAGAGGACCACCCCGTGGTCATCTCCATCTACCGATTCGTATTGCTCATTGTGACGCACCAGCACACCGTTGTTACGCAGGTGGTAGCTCAGAGCGTCTGATATTTCATCATCAAGGAACGACAGCAGGCGACTACCCGGATTAATCAGATCAACCTTTACACCAAGCCCGGCAAAAATAGACGCATACTCTGAACCGATTACACCAGCGCCATAGATAATCAGAGTGCGCGGTGTATGGGAGAGATTCAGGATGGTATCCGAGTTGTAGATCCGATGGTGTCTGAAATCCAGATCGGGCGGCAGATACGGGCGTGAGCCGGTTGCGATGATGACTTGCTTGAAGTGCAGCGTCTCAACCGACTTGTTACCACGGACCTCTAGACGATTGTTGTCAAGGAAGGACGCGCGGCCGTTGATCAAATCGACCCGGTTACGGGAGTAAAACTGGGTTCTGAGCTTTACCTGTTTACCAATAACCTTCTGTGCGCTTTGCAGCACCCGGGGAAACGAGAACCAGCGAGGCTCTCCGATATCCCGGAACATCTGATTGGTGTTAAAGGTAATGATTTGTTTGACCGAGTGACGCAAAGCCTTGGAAGGAATCGTTCCCCAATGGGTGCAGTTGCCCCCCACTGTGGGCTTGTCTTCAACGATAGCAACACGCTTGCCATGCTTGGTCGCATTCATTGCCGCTCCTTCACCGGAAGGACCAGCACCGATAACGACGACGTCGTAATGATGTTCTGCCATGCGCGCATTGACTCCTTATTTGCGTCGGAAAAAATAGTTGTGATTATGAAATCTACCAGCGTTTACTACTTGCGACCTATTTTGGTCGCATCATAAGCCAGTTCCTCGGGAGCCAGTGCCTCCGAAGCAACGCGCTGGTTTTCCTCTTCACACTTCTGGGTGTTGCCACCACAAATATCACAGGACGAGCTGATGCCAAGGGCACCAATACCGCCACAGGTACCGCTGATCGGTTTACGCCCGAAAATCACGCCAACAGACATGCCGGCAACCAATAGAACCACAATCAACAAAACCAGAAGAAAGGTACCCATACTGCCCTCCCCTTACTGAGTAACGTAGGACGAAAACGCTGGAGTCTGATGCCCTTCAAACCCGTTTTCTGTCCGGATAATAAAATAGGCCGGAATATTGTCCCGTGTTGCGAGCGCACTCGCCCGCTCAAAACCCATTACAGTGAAACCGGTCGCCAGAGCGTCTGCACTCATGCTGTCATCTGCGATAACCGTTACAGAAGCCAGGTTATGCGTTATGGGCTTTCCGGTCTCAGGGTCTATTGTATGGGAGAAACGCCGCCCTTCCGATTCGTAATAGTTACGATAGTCTCCCGACGTGGCCATTGCGCGAGAAGGCAAAGAAACAATCAGGTTTATCGTATGCTCAGCACCTTCCACCGGCTGCTCGATAGCTAGCCTCCACACATTGCCATCAGGCTTAGCCCCGCTGGTACGGACCTCTCCACCGATTTCGACAAGATATGACTCTATTCCCTCGCTATCCAGATAGCGGGCCACCGCATCAACACCATAACCTTTTGCGATGGCGGAAAGATCGATGTACTGGGGCAAAGCCGCCTTTACTGCAGGCGGGCTGGCCCGGAGTGCAAGCTGCTCGTAACCCGTTCTGGACAGAACCTGAGCCAGACGTTGCTCTGAGGGAATCTGTTCTGGTCTTGCTTCCGGTCCGAAGCCCCAGAGATTCACCACTGGCCCTATGGTTACGTCAAAAGCTCCATCTGTCAGCCGTGAAATCTCATCGGCTTTAGCCAGAACCTCATAAAGTCCTTTCGATAACGGAACCCAGTCCGACTGATCTTCCCGACGATTCAGCTTCGACAGTTCGGAATCTTTCCGCCAGGTCGACATGGAAGCATCGACATCTTCGAGAGCTTCATCAATACCTTTAGCAAGAACTTCCAGCTTTTTACGATCTTCCGGTGCTACAACACTGATGTGGTAGGTGGTGCCAAACACAGGGCCTGAGATTTCCCAGACTTCTTCGTCCGGCTGAAACGAACAACCCGCCAGGGCCGCCAAGGCCAGCATCATAAAGACACTGGTCAAGACCGCCCTGGCGGGTTGAAGCATGCGGAATGTCATCTGAAAGGTTTAACCTCCGAAGTCATCCAGCATGATGTTCTCGTCTTCAACACCCATATCTTTCAGCATCTTGATAACCGATGCGTTCATGATAGGGGGGCCGCACATGTAGAACTCACAGTCTTCAGGAGCAGGATGATCCTTCAGGTAGTTCTCATAGAGTACGTTATGGATAAAGCCTGTAGGGCCGTCCCAGTTGTCCTCGGGTTGTGCGTCGGACAGGGCAACGTGCCATTCGAAGTTATCGTTCTCTTCGGCAAGCCCGTCGAAGTCTTCCACGTAGAACATCTCGCGGACACTTCGGGCACCATACCAGAAGCTGATCTTGCGCTTCGAATTCAGGCGCTTAAGTTGGTCAAAGATGTGCGAACGCATAGGCGCCATGCCAGCACCACCACCAACGAACACCATTTCCGCCTCGGTTTTCTTGGCGAAAAACTCACCAAACGGCCCCATCACCGTAACCTTGTCACCTGGCTTCAGGTTGAACACGTAGCTGGACATGATGCCCGGCAGGTGATCAGTACCCGGAGGCGGAGTAGCGATACGGATATTGAACTTGAGGACACCCTTCTCTTCCGGATAGTTCGCCATGGAATAGGCGCGGATGGTCTCTTCCTTGTTGATCGCTTTGTAGCGCCAAATATCCAGCTTGTCCCAATCGCCGTGAAAATCCTTCTCGATATCAAAATCTTTGAAGTCAATTTCGTATGGAGGGCATTCAAGCTGAACATAGCCGCCGGCGCGGAAGTCAACTTCCTCACCTTCTGGCAGTTTCAACACAAGTTCTTTAATAAAGGTGGCTACGTTATGGTTGGAAACAACCTCACACTCCCACTTTTTAACACCAAAGAACTCTTCAGGAACCTCAATTTTCATGTCCTGCTTGACCGGAACCTGACACGACAGACGCCAGCCTTCCTTCTCTTCACGGTTCGTGAAGTGAGTTTTTTCCGTAGGCAGCATAGCGCCGCCGCCATCAAACACCTTGCACTTGCACTGGGCACAGGTACCGCCGCCGCCACAGGCTGACGACAGGAAAATACCGTTGTTAGCCAGGGTACCCAGAAGCTTCCCACCGGCTTCCGTTTTCACGGTATGTTCCGGATCGTCATTGATTTCGATAGTCACATCACCGGTGCTTACCAGTTTGGATCTTGCCGCGAGGATGATCGCCACAAGCGCCAGAACGATAACGGTGAACATGACCACGCCGAGTATGATTTCTGTATACATGGTCTCGCCTTTTCGTTAAACCGAATCACCGGATGAATTACAGGGAAATCCCCGAGAAGGACATAAAGCCAAGGGACATCAAACCTACAGTGATGAAGGTGATACCCAGACCGCGCAGACCATCCGGAACATCGCTGTACTTCAGCTTTTCGCGGATACCGGCCAGAGCAATAATGGCCAAAGCCCAGCCTACGCCGGCACCAAAGCCATATACCACACTCTCACTGAAGGTGTAGTCACGTTCCACCATGAACAGTGCCGCACCCATGATGGCGCAGTTAACCGTAATCAGCGGAAGGAACACGCCCAGTGCGGAATAGAGTGCCGGGATATACTTGTCCAGAATCATCTCCATGATCTGAACAATGGCTGCAATAACGCCAATGTAAGTAATCAACCCGAGGAAGCTCAGATCGACATTGGGCAAGCCTGCCCATGCCAGAGCGCCTTCGCGCAGTATGTTGTTGTAGATCAGATTGTTAACCGGAACGGTCAACGTCAGAACCACAATTACGGCAATACCCAGACCAGTAGCGGCCTCTATCTTCTTGGAAATGGCAAGAAAGGTGCACATACCCAGGAAGAACGCGAGTGCCATGTTCTCAATGAAAATAGCCTTGAGAAGCAGGCTGATATAGTGCTCCATCAGAACGCCTCCTTATGGGTGTGGCGGGACATTTTGTAATCCGGCTCTTCTACCTGCTCAGGTTTCCAGGCACGCAGACCCCAGATCGCCAGGCCAATAATGAAGAAGGCACTCGGTGGCAGTAGCAGCAGACCGTTGGTGATATACCAGCCGCCTTCGTTAACCGGAGTCAGCAGGGTTACCCCAAACAGTGAACCAGCACCCAACAGTTCGCGGAAAAAGGCCACGAACAACAGCATAATCGAGTAACCCATGCCGTTACCGACACCATCCAGGAAGCTCAGCCAGGGGCCATTCTTCATGGCAAAGCCTTCAGCACGCCCCATTACGATACAGTTGGTAATGATCAGACCAACAAATACAGAAAGCTGTTTGCTGATCTCATAGGCATAGGCCTTGAGTATCTGATCGACCACAATAACCAGGGAGGCGATAATGGTCATCTGCACAATGATCCGGATACTCCCCGGAATCTGGGTGCGAACCAGTGATACAGCCAGGTTGGAAAACGCGGTAACAGCGATAACAGACAGACACATAACGATGGTAACGTTCATGCTGGTGGTTACCGCCAGCGCTGAGCAGATACCGAGGATCTGTAGTCCGATCGGGTTGTTACTGAATATCGGTTCGAAAAGAACCTGTTTGGCATTTACGTCAGCCATGATCAGACCTCCCCTTCACGAAGTTTCTTGAGGAACGGTGCATAACCCCGGTCACCCATCCAGTAGTTAACCAGCTGCTGAACGCCACGACTGGTCAGTGTTGCACCGGAAAGCGCATCGACCTTGTGTTCTTTATCGGCAGCATTGGCACCCACTCCGCCTTTCACAAGACGAATTTGCGGTTCCGTTTTATCATCTCCGTAAAGCTCTTTACCAACCCACTGGCTCTTCCAGCGAGGGTTATCCACTTCACCGCCAAGACCCGGTGTTTCTGCGTGAGCGTAGAAACCCAGACCTTCAATGGTGTTCAGATCACCTTCAAGAGACACAAAGCCATACAGGGTAGACCAAAGCCCGTAGCCATGAATCGGGAGTACCACACGCGTGAGATTTCCGTTCTCGCTCAGAGTGTAAATCTTGGCAATATTCGGACGACGCTTGATGCCTGCCTTGTCTTCTGAGGAAGGTATGTTTGTGGACATCTCGGGATCCGACGCGGCTTTGTACATATCGTACTTCATTGGATCCTGCACATTTACGTAAGACGGTTCCACGTAGTCACCAGTCTCCAGGTCCACCAGGCGCACTTCGAATTGCGAAAAAATCTCTTCGATTTCTTCAGCACCCGCTCCCTGAGGCAACATTCCCGCAGCAGAAAGGATATTGGTTTTGATATCCAGATTCTGGTTCTGGATCTGCGCAGGACGAAGCACTACCGCCGCCGTAGAAACCACAACGGAGAAGACGATACTCAGCACCAACGCAACAATCAGCGTTCTCGAGACAGTTTCTTTACTTTTAGCCACGAGCGAGCCTCCTTTTAACGTTGGCCTGAACCACGTAATGATCCATAAGCGGAGCAAAGAGGTTAGCAAACAGAATTGCCAGCATGATGCCTTCCGGGAAGGCCGGGTTGATGACCCGGATCAGGATGGTCATTACACCCACCAGAATACCGAAGCACCAGCGGCCAGTGTTGGTCATCGCCGCAGAGACAGGGTCCGTCGCCATAAACATCATACCGAAGGCAAACCCACCCATAACCAGATGCCAGTGGGCAGGGATTGCAAACATCGGATTGGTTTCAGAACCAACGACATTCAGCAAAACAGACATGCCGATCATACCGATCAGGACACCGCCAACAATCCGGTAGCTGGCGATACGCATTGCAACCAGCGCCAACCCACCGATAAGCACAGCCAAGGTAGAGGTTTCGCCCATGGAGCCTTGAATAGAGCCCATGAATGCGTTCATCCAGCCGATGTTGTTTTCCAGTGCTTCCATGCCGCCGCTAGCGGCCCAGCTCAGAGCCGTGGCGCCACTAAAGCCGTCAACCGCGGTCCAAACCGTATCACCGGAAATTTGAGCCGGATAGGCAAAGTACAGGAATGCCCGACCGGTCAGCGCAGGGTTCAGGAAGTTCTTTCCGGTTCCACCGAAAACTTCCTTACCAATTACAACACCAAAGGTGATACCCAGAGCTACCTGCCAAAGCGGAATAGACGGTGGGCAGATCAGTGCAAACAGGATAGAGGTTACAAAGAAGCCTTCATTCACCTCGTGACGACGCACGGTTGCGAACAGAACCTCCCAGAAACCACCAACCACGAAGGTCACTGCGTAAACAGGAATGAAGTACGCCATCCCGTATACGAAATTATCCCAGACACCAGCACCAGAGCCTGTGACGGCAAGCGCCTGTATAAAGGCAGCACGCAGGCCACCGTCAGCAATCAGCGCATCAGGGTTGGATGCCAGAAAGCTGTTAGCCTGAAAGCCAATATTCCACATCCCAAAGAACATTGCCGGAAAGGTACACATCCAAACCGTGATCATGATGCGCTTGAGATCAACGCCATCACGCACGTGAGAGGTCGTGGAAGTTACCGAACTGGGCGTGTAGAAAATGGTATCGGCAGCTTCGTAGAGCGCATACCAGCGCTCATACTTTCCGCCTTTTTCAAAATGATGCTCGATTCCATCGAGAAACTGTCTGATAGCCATCGTGTTAGCCCTCGATCTCGATTCGGGTCAGGTTCTCACGGAGAATCGGACCATATTCATATTTACCCGGGCACACGAAGGTGCACAGCGCCAGATCCTCTTCATCCAGTTCCAGAGCGCCGAGCTTCTGAGCCATTTCGGTATCACCGACGATCAGCGCACGCAGCAACTGGGTAGGCAGGATATCCAGAGGCATAACCTTCTCATAAGCACCTACCGGCACCATCGCTCTTTCACTACCATTGGTCGTGGTGGTGAAATTGAACAGCTTGCCGCCAGTGAACTTGGACAGGTAGATATTCAGAACCGAGAACTTGTTAACTCCAGGAGACAACCATCCCATAAAGTGACGCTTGTTGCCTTCTTCGAGCAAAGACACCTGGTTGGCAAAACGGCCAAGGTATGCACAGGGCCCTTCGCCACGGCGGCCACCAAAAACCGAACCGGAGATCGCGCGCACGTCGCAATCTGTAGCCACTTCACCGTCAAGCAGCTCTGCCAGGCTGGCGCCCAGACGTGTGCGTACCAGACGCGGCTTCAAGGCTTTAGGCCCACCAAGGGCAACAATCCGGCCAACGTTCAGCTCGCCAGTTGTAAAAAGCTGCCCCACATCAATCACGTCCTGGTAATTGATAGTCCAGACACTCTTGGTGACAGATACCGGGTCAAGGTGATGAATATGAGTGCCTACGTTCCCGGCGGGATGCACGCCATCAAACTGCTGTACGTCAATGTTGTCCGCTTTTGGAACAGACACATTGGAGCCAGGCCGACCGGTCACAAACACTTTGCCAGAAGTAAGCCTGCCCAGAACTGTCAGGCCGTTCTCGAACGCAGCAGCATTTTCTGCGATCACAAGCGTGGGATCAGCTGCCAGCGGGTTGGTGTCCATGACGGATACGAAAATGGAATGCGGAGCGCTATCGATGGCCGGCACTTTGCTGTAAGGACGGGTCTTGAGCGCCGTCCACAGCCCGGACTCGACCAGGTTATCAACCACCTGTTGACGTTCCAGACCAGCAAGATCCGATTCACTGAAGCGGGCGAAGGTTTCAGCTTCGTCACCATCAATTTCGATGACAACTGACTGAAAAACCCGACGATCGCCGCGATTAATTTCTTTCACCACACCTGCAGCGGGTGATGTATAACGAACGCCTTCGGTCTTCTTGTCCGTGAACAGCAGCGTACCGCGCTTGACACGGTCCCCTTCTTGAACAGCCATCGTCGGCTTCATGCCGGTGTAGTCAAAACCGATTAGCGCCACATGGCGAATCGGCTTGCCGTCTGTAATGGTCTGTTCGGGAGCGCCGCTGATGGGAAGATCCAGGCCTTTTTTGATCTTGATCATTAGCCTCATCCAATCATCAGAAACTATTCGATGCATTTGTATCATCCGCCCCCTGCGGCCCAGAAACGGTCGAGAAACGGGGGGACAGACATACCCAAAATCGCGCCAATTATAGAGTCTAAGGCAAGCTATTTCCACCTGAAACGAGAACAGGTTTATACCGGAGCCTAATCCCTCAGCAGCCAGCCACAGTTAATAAAAAACCCGACGCCTTCCGACGCCGGGTTTTCAGAGTTGCCTGCGCCAACTCAGGCGCATCAATCTCAGTCGCGTGTACGCTTCGGGAAGATGGGGTAATCGATACCGGCCATCTGGTTCACCACCCGGATAACCTGGGCACTGTACCCGAACTCGTTGTCGTACCAAACGTAGAGAATCAGGCGTTTGCCTGCGGCAATTGTCGCCTGAGCGTCAACGACACCGGCGTGCCGGGAACCGACAAAATCGGTAGATACCACTTCCGGAGAATTCACGAAGTCGATCTGTTTTTGCAATTCCGAGTGCAGTGCCATCTCACGCAAGTAGTCATTGACACTTTCTACATCAACCTCTTTCTTCAGGTTGAGATTCAGAATCGCCATGGAAACGTTCGGGGTAGGCACCCTGATAGCATTACCCGTAAGCTTGCCCTTCAGCTCCGGCAGAGCTTTGGAGACTGCCTTCGCCGCCCCAGTCTCGGTAAGCACCATATTGAGTGCGGCGCTTCGCCCGCGACGGCTGCCCTTGTGGTAGTTATCGATCAGGTTCTGGTCGTTGGTATAAGAGTGCACTGTTTCAACGTGCCCGTCTTCAATACCGTACTCGTCGTAAATCGCTTTCAGAACCGGAGTAATGGCGTTGGTGGTACACGAAGCAGCTGACAGAATCTTGTCTTCATCAGTAATCCAGTCACTGTTGATGCCGTAAACAATATTCTTGATATCGCCCTTGCCCGGCGCAGTAAGCAGCACCCGGCTGACACCTTTGGATTTCAGGTGCATACCCAGGCCTTCCTCGTCACGCCACATACCGGTGTTATCGACCACAATAGCGTTGTTAATGCCGTACTGGGTGTAATCCACCTTGTCCGGGCCGTCCGAGTAGATCACCTTGATAAAGTTACCATTAGCGATCAGCGCCGACTCTTCCTCGTCCACACGAATTGTGCCATCAAAGGGGCCGTGGACGGAGTCTCTGCGTAACAGGCTGGCGCGCTTTTCCAGATCGCTTTCCGCACCACCATGACGAACAACAATGGCTCTCAGCCGCAGATTATTACCGCCACCAGCCTTCTCGATCAGAATACGTGCAAGCAAACGCCCGATGCGTCCGAAACCATAAAGCACAACGTCTTTGGTTTCGTTGTTTGCGTCTTCTTTTGACTGGGATGCATACAGCCCTGCTACAGAGCCAATTTCTCTTTTGAGAAACTCGGCCAGATCACCACCTTCTTCCTTGAATTTTACCGCCAGCTTCCCGATATCAACGTGAGCACGCCCAAGGTCCATAGTGTCCATAACCTGCAGAATCGGCAGGGTATCGTGAACGGACAACTCACTGTGCTCCACCTGACGCACAAATCGGTGGGCGCGGATAATATCGATAACCGACTGGTTGATGATCGCGCGGCCGTAAACGGAGGTAACAACATTGTTTTTACGGTAAAGACGGCCAATCAGCGGAATCATAGCCTCCGCAGTGGATTCTCTGTCCATCCAGTTGGACAAGCACTGGTTCATCTGTTCGTGACTCACGGTAGGGACCCCTATGTTTCGCACGTGGAATAATCAAGGTCGGGCATTATCCAACTTAAAGTGTCTTACGGCAAATACGAACTGGCACGGACATCGTACATTCGCCGCCATGACACCGTCATCTGTGGGCGTTAGAATAGCGGCCTCACCGGCTCCCACAACCTTCCACCAACCCACTGCAGGAGAAAACAGCTGCCCATGAATCAAGGTGCCCCGACTTCCGCTTCACCGCAAACGCTGATTGCGCCGCAATTTCCTGTAAAACAGGCCGATCACCGTACCTGGGGACAATTACATGGAAGCAGCGACGCCCTGGCTATCTGTGAAAGCGCCCGGGCTCACAAAGGGCTGACTCTGGTGATTACCCGCAGCACCGCCGATGCAATACGGCTGGAGCAGTCCATGCGCTTCTTTCTGGGGCTGCCACCAGAAGAAGACGGCGCCACTGTCACAGCAGATGGGCTAGAGCTGCTCTCGCTCCCAGACTGGGAAACCCTGCCCTACGATCTGTTTTCACCGCACCAGGATATAACCTCCAGGCGGATTCGCACCTTGCACCGGCTGCCCGGCATCCGGCATGGCGTGATCGTGGTCCCTGCTCGCACCCTGATGCACCGGCTTCCCCCGGTAGACTATCTCCAGGGCAACACCCTGCTGTTGGAAACCGGTCAGTCTCTCGATATCGACAACTGGCGCATGCAGCTGGCAACCGCGGGATACCGGCACTCTGAAAACGTTTACGAACACGGCGAGTACGCGGTTCGCGGCTCCATACTCGACATATTTCCTATGGGCTCTAACCTGCCCTATCGAATCGACCTGTTCGATGACGAAGTTGAAACACTGCGAACGTTCGACCCGGAAACCCAGCGCTCCATCGACCGGATCGAGCGCATTGAACTCCTCCCGGCCTATGAGTTCCCATGGCACAAAGAAGCCAGATCCGCCTTCCGGGGCCGCTGGTTCGAACAGTTTCCGAACGCAGACAAAGACGCACCTATCTATCAGGACGTCACCCATGGCATCACTCCGCCAGGCATCGAATATTACCTGCCACTGTTTTTCGACCAGACCGCAACCCTGTTCGATTATTTGCCAGACACCACCCATGTCTTTACAGCCGAAGGCCTTAACGAAGCAGTCAACCTCTTCGATACAGAAACCCGTAATCGCCATGAAGACCGCCGACATGACCGAATGCGACCGATTCTTCCACCTGCAAGCCTGTTTTTGCAGCAGGACGAGCTCTTTGGCCATCTCAAAGCTTTCCCCCGAGTAACCACAAAGCTCGGGACCGCAGAAGGCAGCGGCACGGTGAATTGCGCCAGTGAAGCGCTACCGGATATCGCAATGAACGCAAGGGCCGCCGACCCTGCAGGTCGGCTAAAACGCTTTATAAAGGATTTTGCCGGGCGGATACTGATTTGTGCCGAATCTTCGGGCCGGCGCGAAGCCCTGGTCGAAAATCTGGGCGAGTACCAGCTTAAGCCGCAGAGTTTTGAGAACTGGAAGGACTTCCTCGCTGATGACAAGGGTTCTCTGGGCATCACCATTGCGCCCATGGAGCAGGGATTGGTGCTGCCAGAACATAACCTGGCCCTGATTACTGAAACGGCTTTGTTTGGCGAACGAGTGCTACAGCGCCGGCGTCGTGACAAGCCCACCGAGGCCAATGATGATGGCTATCGCGACCTGTCTGAGTTGCGAATCGGGTCACCCGTTGTGCATATTGATCATGGCGTTGGGCGCTACCTGGGCCTGGAAACCATTGCCGTTGAAGGCGAATCCAGCGAGTTCCTGATGCTCGAATACGCCGGCGGCTCGAAGTTGTATGTTCCAGTCTCCAGTCTGCACCTGATTTCACGTTATGCCGGCACAGACACAGAGCATGCGCCACTGCACAAGCTGGGCACCGAACGCTGGAGCAACGCCAAGCAGAAGGCTCTGGAAAAAATTCGTGACACTGCGGCCGAACTGCTTGACGTCTATGCCCGCCGGGAGGCTCGCAAAGGCTTTGCCTTTGAAGATCCCAAAGAAGCCTACCGCGCCTTTGCGGCCGGATTCCCTTTCGAGGAAACTCCGGACCAGCAAATTGCCATTCAGGCTGTTTTTGAAGACATGACCAACGAGAAGCCTATGGACAGGCTGGTATGTGGCGATGTCGGCTTCGGCAAAACCGAAGTGGCCATGCGCGCTGCCTTCCTGGCAACCTGGTCAGGAAAGCAGGTCGCGGTGCTCGTTCCAACTACGCTACTGGCCCAACAACATTACGAATCCTTTCGCGACCGCTTCTCGGATACGCCGGCAAATGTCGAGCTGCTGAGCCGTTTTCGTAGCTCGAGCCAGACATCCAAGGCAATGGAGGCTATTGAAAGCGGTAAAGCCGATATCGTCATAGGCACCCACAAGTTGCTTCAGGGCGATATCCGATTCAAGAATCTGGGTCTGGTCATCATCGACGAGGAGCACAGGTTCGGTGTTGGACAGAAAGAAAAACTGAAGGCTCTGCGTGCTGAAGTCGACATGCTGAACCTTACGGCGACCCCCATTCCAAGAACCCTCAATATGGCCATGGGGCACCTGAGAGATCTTTCCATCATCGCCACTCCACCAGCCAGACGTCTCTCGGTGAAAACCTTTGTGCGCCAGCGCGACGATGCAATGGTCAAAGAAGCCATCCTGCGTGAGGTTTTGCGTGGTGGTCAGGTATATGTCCTACATAATGATGTAGCTAGTATCGAAAAAACTGCCGAGGATCTGCGGAGTCTTGTACCGGAAGCCCGTGTGGGTGTAGCGCATGGTCAGATGCGTGAGAGACAGCTTGAGCAAATCATGTCGGATTTTTACCACAAGCGTTTCAACGTATTGGTGTGCACCACCATCATCGAAACCGGTATCGATATCCCGAGCGCCAACACCATCATTATTGAACGCGCCGACAAATTCGGCCTGGCCCAGTTGCACCAACTGCGCGGCCGCGTTGGCCGATCACACCACCAGGCCTATGCATACCTGCTAACACCGCCACCGAAAGCCATTTCTGCGGATGCCAAAAAACGGCTCGAAGCCATTTCCGAAGCCCAGGAACTGGGCGCCGGCTTCATGCTGGCTACCCACGACCTCGAAATTCGGGGCGCCGGCGAATTGCTCGGTGATGAACAGAGTGGCCAGATAGAAAGCATCGGCTTTACCCTGTACATGCAATTACTCGATGAGGCGGTCAAAGCCATCCGCGACGGTCGAACGCCCAACGCGGAACTGCCCCTCAGCCATGGAACAGAAATGAACCTTCGGATACCAGCACTGATTCCGGAAGATTATTTGCCAGACGTCCACAACCGCCTGATGCTTTACAAACGCATTGCCAGCGTCAGCAACCGCGATGCATTAAAAGAACTTCAGGTTGAAATGATTGATCGCTTCGGATTATTACCAGAGCCGGCAAAAAATCTGGTTCGGCAGACCGAACTCCGGCTCAAGGCAGAAGCTCTGGGCATAGTTAAAGTAGACGCCGGAAAGGAGTGGGCCCGCCTTGAATTTGGCAGTTCCACCCCAGTGGATCCATTGATACTGGTTAAGAAAATGCAATCTTCACCGGACACATACCGCCTTGAAGGGGCCAACAGCTTTCGTTTTCGGCTGAAGGACACATCAACCAATGGTAAACTCGACGGAATTTCCGGAATGCTGGGCGAACTGGTGCCTGAACCAAGCACCGCTACCGCCTGAAAAAGGCCCTGAATTAACTGGAGCAACCTCTTGCAGACTGATGGTAATCGCTTGTGCCGGCTACTGGCACGCACACTACTGACGGCTTTCTTGCTCACAACCGCCATGGCGGGCCATGCGCAACAAACGCCCGATGACTATTACCGGGCAGAGTTCGTGATTCTGGAGCGCATAATCGATCCGGACGCGGTTAACGAGCGCATGGTTAACCAAAAAGTGGCGGCACCGACAGATACCAACAAGGATCTTTATAGCGTAACCGGTGACGGCAACGTGATCTCGTCGCTTAAACTCCAACCTCGAAGCCAGCTTCACCTGGGGAGCGCGGCAAACCGCCTTGAAGCGAGTGGGCGTTACCGGGTGCTTATGTCCGCCGGCTGGTACGAAGCCTTCCCACCCAACTACAAAGGTCAGCCGCTTCGGGTGGAAATCGGGGACTGGCTGGCACAGGCAGGCCAAAGAGAGATTGAAGGGCATATCACGATTGATCGGCAACGCTACTTGCACGTCGCCGTTCATCTCAATCACTGGCAAGAAGCAAGCGTTGCGGCCTCTCCTATCGCCCAGGGAAATCCAGATCAGGCCTCCGATAGCAGTACTGCAGCAAACGCAGAGCTGGCTATCAAGCCCGACATACCCTTGGACCTGCTAACCTGGATTCGCGAAACCCGCAGGATGCGGAGTGAGGAAATTCATTTCCTGGATTCCCCCACCATAGGTGTTCTTGTGTTTTTCAGGAAGATTGAGGCAAATTAGTAAGGGCTCCCAAGCCGGCCATCGAGATTTCAAGGATGCGTCTCACACCAGACATGCCCTGCTCGATGGCCAATTCGATTTCTTCCATTGTAATGATGTGCTCTGATTTCCCTGCTGCCCGGTTCACCACCAGACCAAGACACACATAACGCATGCCCAACTCTGCAGCCAGGGCAGCTTCGGGCATTCCGGTCATCCCTACCAGGTCACAACCGTCCCGTTCCATACGCCGTATTTCCGCTGCTGTTTCAAGCCTCGGCCCCTGAGTCGCTCCATAGACGCCAAACCCGGTAAACGGAACCTTTCGTGCTGTCGCTGCCTTAATCAAGATGTCCCGAGCGGACTGGTCATATGGCCAGGTAAAATCTATGTGGGTAACCGTTTCCAGCTCCCCTTCAAAAAAGGTACCCGCCCTTCCCCAGGTGTAATCAATAATCTGGTCCGGGATAACCACGCAGGCGGGGCCCATATCCGGATGTATCCCGCCCACCGCATTCACGCCGATTACCGTGCGCACACCGGCGTCGTAAAGCGCCTTGATGTTCGCCCGGTAGTTCACCTCATGAGGCGGTATTCTATGGGGGTTGCCATGTCGGGACAGAAATACAACAGGCTGGCCATCGAGGTGCCCTTCAGTCAACTCGGATGAAGGAGCCCCCCATGGCGTCTCCAGGGTTCGCGTCCCTGAAATTTCCAGGCCCGATAGGGTCGTCAGGCCTGTACCACCAATAATCCCAACTGCACCGCTGGCTTCAGACATCAATCTCCACCCTCTTCTCCATATCCCGCATCCCGCGATTGCTCGCCTACGTCACCCTCTTGAGTATCGTGACGACGACTACGTTGGCGTTTGGCTGCGTCGTCTTTGTTACGCGACGCCCGTTTTTCATTCTTGTCCTTTTTATCGCCGTCCTTTCCATCACCTTCCTCTCCGTCACCTTCCTTGTGGTCTTCAGCTTGCTTGCCACGAGTGCTTTCCCGTTCCGGAAGCTGGCTATCATCACTGATATGCAAAGTTTGTGTCGGGAAGGCTATCTCGCCACCGTAGCCAACAATAACGTCACTGATTTTAAGCAGCACGTCCTGCTTCACCTCGTGAAACCTTACCCACTGGGTGGTCTTGGTGAACGCATAAACCATGATATCCAGCGATGAATGATTGAAAGCCAGAAAATTCACAATCAGGGTTTGATTGCTATCTATATCCTCGTGCTCTTCCAGCATTGAGCGGATGTCTGCAACTATGGCTGCCATTTCACTGACATCCGCATAGCGGATTCCGATGGTCTCTGAGATACGCCGGTTAGTCATCCGCGAGGGGTTCTCTACCGCAATGGTTGTAAATGCAGCGTTGGGAACATACAGAGGACGTTTATCAAACGTCCGGATGGTCGTAAGCCTCCACCCGATCTGCTCCACGGTTCCCTCAATATTACGATCCGGTGAGCGAACCCAGTCTCCGACTTTGAATGGCCGGTCCAGGTGAATGATAAAACCACCAAAAAAGTTGGCCAGCAGGTCTTTGGCCGCAAAACCTACAGCGATACCGCCTACGCCACCAAAAGCAAGCACGCCCGAAAGGCTATACCCCAGCGACTGCAAACTGATCAGTACGGCCGTAATCAACACCACAGCTCTGGACAGCTTGCTGATCGCATTAACCGTGGTGTAGTCCATAGGCTTTTTCATTCTTACCGGAGAGATGAGAATTCCCTCCACTTCTTTGATCATCCGGAGTACAGACCAAACAAAGATAAAAATGAAGCCTACCTGGAGCAGGGTCTCGTTAGCTGTGAAGATCTCTGCCGACGAATAATGGTGCGCCACCTCAGCGGCCCAATAAACCCCCTGAAGCCAAACGAACGCCACAACCGGAGAACGAGTAGCATGAAGCAGCGAATCATCCCAGATATTCTTGGTTTTCGAGAACTTGCGTTCCAGGGCACGGATGATATGGCTGGCAATATACGCAATCAGAGCCGTACCAAACACCAACGCGAAAACCACAATGGCTGCGCGCCACGCCTCAGAAAGCACACCAAAGCTCTCTATCCAGCCATTTACGGTGGACATCATTTCGCCAATCATCGGAATCCTCTAGTCGCTGTCATAAATCTGGTTTCAACGGATCATAACCGGCATACCCGATCGGGCACACTCGAACAGTTCTATAACGTCGGTATTTCGCATACGAATGCATCCATGAGAAAGCGCCAGCCCCATAGGCTCTGTATCAGGAGTACCATGTATGTATATAAAACGTCGGAAGGTATCGACACCAGCACCACGATTTTTCCCCGATTCCAAACCGCAAAGCCAGAGAATGCGACTCAGGATCCAGTCGCGACCCGGGTGCCTGGCTGCGAGTTCCGGGGTATAGATTTCGCCAGTGGGTCGACGGGCTCGAAAAACCGTATTTTCTGGGAGTCCGGAGCCCACCATAGCGCGGATGTAGTGCTTACCTCTCGGTGTACAACCACTACCATTGAGCTCACCTGCGCCGTTAAGCGCGGTAGAAACAGCATAGCGTTCAATAAGGCGCCCGTTTGCACCAAGCACAGACAGGCTCTGGTCATCCAGGCTGATATCGATTGAACAGGCACTGCAGTTGCTTTGATTCAAAACGGGTTGGGCTCCCTCCGGGACTGTTGGGGAAGCCTAACCGAGAGGGTGCAAGTCAGGCAACCGGCATCTTGTCGGGGGCGGGAGGAACGAGCAAGGCATCCTGCGCCTGCATGCCGGCTGCAAGGAAGGGCACAAGGCGTGCGGCAATTTCCTGTACTGTGGTTTCTACACCCAACTTGTTCCGCAAAATGTCCTGCAGGGCATCGCTGCTGGACATGGTGAACGCGGTAGCTCCAAGCATGAACTGAATGCGCCAGTAACGATCAACGGCGGAAAGCTGCGGTGTAGCTTCCTTTAAAAGCCGCATAAAGCGACTGAAAGGCTGACTGTATTCCTGCTCAAGGAACTTGCGCAGGTGCCCTTGTGACTGGGTATATGCCAGCCCAAGAAGCCTCATGAAAATCGAAATACCCTTCTCATTCCTTTGTGGCATGCGCACGGCACTCTCAGTGAGAGCCCACAAAGTCTGATTCAACGTAGGGGGCGTACCTTTACAGCGGGCTTCCAGCTCATCAAATGCGTTTTCAAGCGTCGCCGAGAACGGCGTCAGAAAACGACCAAAGACTGCATGGATCAGCGCATTTTTGGAACCGAAATGGTAGTTTACGGCGGCCAGGTTTACTTTGGCCTTGCTGGTAATCATCCGCAATGAAGTCTCTGAAAAACCACGCTCAGCGAACAATTCTTCTGCGGCATCAAGAATTCTGTCAACAGTATCTGACTGGGCCATTTTGTTTTCAGTGCCTCTAGCAAACGTCTGTTTGAAACATACGTTTGAAGCACATTTATGTCAAGTTCTCTCCTCCGGCTCCGCCACCGCTTCCTGCCAGCCGCGGTCGATGGCATTCTGATTACCTTCCAGAAAAGCAGCCTGAACCCGACTGTAAGCCTTTTCAGCTTCAAGAAGATAAATCAGATAGACCCGGACATGCTCACGTCGGGATAAGGCTCGAGGCAGGGCTTTCTGCTCAGACAAACGCAAAAGCCTGCTGAACCGGGTATTTTTCAGGGCGGGATTAAAGTCGGCCATGCGTGCACACTGCCAGATAAGTCCTTCTTTACCCTCCAGATGCTCGGCGTGTTTCCGGGCATCACGTATCATACGCTGGCGCCTGATCAGTAAATCGAGATAAGAAGGCTCCGAGGTGTATATCCGGCGAACGGCTGGGATACCCAACAGAATTATAATAACGAAGGCACCAAAGCCGCCTCCTGCAACCCAGGCCGGCACGAAACCTGTCAGTCCACTCAGGAATATAACTGCCGCCACCAGCGCACTGAAGATCCACAGGTCACGACTGCGTCGTGCAGACGCAACACTGAAATTATCTGGCCAGTCATTCATTGCCAGCAAGTCAAAATCCATCAATAGCACGCGGTCACACTGACGCAACATCAGTCTAAGCGTCCGCTGCCTGGATTCAACCTGGACGGGATCTGCGCTCTGTGCTTCGACATCGCCGGCCAACCTGTCCTCAGCGTTCGCAAGGACCTCTTTTGGGGAGTCAGCTGCAGAGGTTTCCTGATGGGCATCCGGCTGCTCAATGACGGGGACAGGAACAGGGTCCGCCGACCGCCCGGGATGCAATACAGCCCCCTGCGCGGCACCAGTTAAAGTTTCTGCGGCATTCTGATTTTGAGCCATGACGTTATATCCAGTGCGTTATGGAATCTCGGTAAACAAATCTGTTAAAAAATGTATCGGCAGGCTTGCACAGATCTTGAACCATGATGTTTCCGATGGCACTTCCCGCCTCTGAACTTGGCAACGGCAAGCTTGCTCGCTATCCTTTCCGTCCGTTTTCGCTCTCTACTCTCTATAAGAGGCCTGCTTATGTTCACCGGTATTGTTCAGGGTATTGCCGTTGTTGAAGATGTCGCCGCCGCGACCGGATTGAGTACGTTCGCAATCCGCTTGCCGGAAAACAGCGCAGAAGGCGTGGACATTGGCGCATCGGTGGCAATCAATGGCACCTGCCTTACCGTTACCCGCCAAACCGGCAACATACTGTTTTTCGACGCCATGCAGGAAACCTTGAGTTTGACAACGCTTGGCACCCTGGAGCCGGGGCACAAGATCAACTTTGAGCGGGCCGCGCGGATTGGCGATGAAATTGGCGGCCATTTGTTGTCGGGACACATTCACACAACGGCAAATGTTATTAAGATACTGCGGCCGGAAAACAACGTGACGATCTGGTTTGAAGTGCCGGATGAGTGGGCTCGCTACATTTTTGCCAAAGGCTACATTGCGATCAATGGCGCGAGCCTCACCATTGGTGAGGTGGATGGCAACCGCTTCAACGTTCACCTGATTCCCGAAACCCTGAGAGCTACCACCTTTGGTGTCATTGAAGAAGGCATGAAGGTCAATATCGAAATCGACAGCCAGACACAAACCATTGTGGATACGCTGACGCGATTGGGTTACGACAGCCAGGCCTCGAAGACCACAAACCTGGGATCAGCATCCAGCTGACGCACCTGCGGAAAGAAACGCCGCAAACTTCGGTGATACCCAAGATGCCGGTTGCCCACCATAATCAGGCGGCCGGTTGCAGACAGATTCTGCGACGCCTGCTCAAACAACCTCAAAGCGATATGGTCGGCGACTACACCACCCTCGTGGAACGGTGGATTTAACAGGATCCGCTCAAACGGTCCCTTGCCTTTGGCAATTCCATCCGCATGCAGAAATGCACCCCTGACATCGGGAAATGCCGCTTCTGTATTACTGCGGGCACTCAAGACCGCCTGGCTGGACACGTCGCTGAAGGTCACTTCAAGATCCGGCCGCATAGCCAAAGCGCTCAGGCCAAGCACGCCGTTACCGCAAGCCAAATCCAGTACCTGGGCACCTGCATGGCAGTGCTCCAGGGCAGACTTCAGATGCGGCAGCATCAGCCGCGTGCCTATATCCAGCTTTTCCCGCGCAAAAACAGCGGGCATAGCGGCGACACGAAGTTCTTTGCCGTGCAGTTTGCCCGCCAGGTCATAGCCTTTCCAGATCCCGGGCCAGCCGTTGAGCGTCGCCTCACCGCAACCACAGGTCATCATGCGAGCTTTCTTTACTGCCCGGCTCACGCTCTGGACTTCCACAGTTTTGGCAAAGACATCAACACTTCGATCTGGAAGATGCTTGATCATTCCTGCGGCCAATATAGTCCCATCCGGCTTGATCGCACCATTAGCCCAGCGCAGCAACCACTCCAGGTAGTCGGTTTCGCGGGGAATCTTCAGCAGAATCAAATCATAAGACTTATCGGGAGGCTGCAACCAGCTGTGTATATACTCCGGTGCCGAATAGCCAGGGTTCTGCTCCGCATTCTCCGTCAACGCACCGCTGAGTTGAGCCCCATCGGCAACCACATCCGGTGCATACCGGGACAAAGCCAGCGTCAGGGCGCCGAACTGATCATCCACAATCAGTACCCTGATATCCGGCGACACTTCCAGCCGGGTGCATGCCTCTTTCAACAGCAGCTCGTCGGCAGCGTTCCAGGCGCGCAAGCTCGGATCATCTGTGCCAGGACGGCTCAGAAGAAGGCTACCACAGGGAAAATCCAGCACAGCGGTTGTCATATCAGGCATCCAGAGGGGAATTCGCTAGAAAGATGCCATTTTAGGCTGATTACTCTAAAAAATAACCCTATCGTTCATTCTGTTACTTCAAGAAGTGTTCTCTCAATGAGAGCTCTTTTTAAAAACTTTCACGGTTAGCTTCGTTGTTACCGGAAGCGGACCTTTTGCCCCTAACCCCTGGGGCTTTTTTCGTTATTGACCACGGAAAGCACGGTAAACGGTAAAACGCTTGTCTTCCCGCAAACGTTCGACGCGCCCAATATAGCGTTTTATCAGAGCCTCATAGGGTAGAAAACTGTTCGCCACCAGCCGCAACTCACCGCCAGGCTGCAAGTGTCGCTTCACGTCCTGAAGAAACTGTTCCGTCATGGAGGTATCGGTTTTTACACCGGTATGAAAGGGCGGATTGCTGATAATTCCCGACCAGAGGCCATCGATGCCGGAAAGGCCGTCAGACGCGAAAATCGTGCCTGCGGCGCTGTTACGCCGGTAGGTTTCCCTCGCGCAGATAACCGCCTGGGACTGAACATCAACACCGTCAACGCTGGCAACAGGCTTCCCCTCAGCGCTCTGGTGCGCCTGGGTCCAGGCACCAATAACGCCCGCGCCACAGGCAAAATCCAGTAACCGGTCACCGCAAACCGGCTGTTCTGCAAGCGTTTCCAGGAGCATCCGTGTTCCATCATCCAGGCCATTTTGGCTGAAGATACCCGGCAAGCCGGCAACGTCAATAGCTATTCCCGAACACTCGATTCTGTTCCAGCCCAACCAGTCCTGAACCCGGAATCCGGGTACAGGATTAATCGCCTCTGCACGCCAGACCTGGCAATGGCGTGCGCTATCTATCTTGGAAGCCTGCGGGGCAACGGCTTTAAGCTGTTTGATGGCGCCAGCAATGCCTTCCTTCTTTTCACCGATCAATATCATTCGGGCATTTTCAGCTGCCAGTGAACGCGCCAGTGCCAGGCGCATTTCCAGCTCGGCACGGGCCTTGGGTAAAAACACCACCACGCTGTCGTAGCTGCTATCTGCCAGCGCCGGGGCGTCATAACCAAAGCAGGCCTGCCAGTTTTCATGGCGTTCCAGCGCGTGGAAAACACCCGCGTGCTCACTCAAGGCAAGGCCACTAAAAGGAAGTTCTGACAGCAGATGTGCCGATGCGACACCCAGCAATGCTACCCGACCGGATAGCAGGTTACGGTTTCTGAGCAGTGCCTGATGAGAATTAGGTAAGCCGGAGCCGGATAAACTCTGCATGAGTTGAATAGTGCCGTTTTGCGGTGGAGACTAAGTTGTTTGCTGGCGACCCGAACGTACCGGGCGCACTATCAGCTCATCCAGACTGTTCTGCTTGATGGTTTCCCAGCTTTCAGCATCGGAAACCGATAAGCCCATATCCCGGAGTATGCCGTCTGCCACATCATACACGAAGCCGTGAACACTCAGACGCTGGCCGCGCTTCCAGGCTTCCTGAACAATATTGTTCTGGCACACATGCCCAACCTGTTCAACCACATTCAGTTCACACAACCGGTCAACCCGGTCAAGCTCACTGCCACATACGTCCAGTACGGGCTGATGACGATCACGTACGTCCTGCACATGCCTCAGCCAATTGCTTATCAAACCAAAGCCCTCGTTGCGAAGAGCCGCTCGGACACCACCGCAACCATAGTGACCAACCACAAGAATGTGCTTAACCTTGAGCACTTCTATGGCGAACTGCAATACAGACAGGCAATTGAAGTCTGTATGCACCACCACGTTCGCCACGTTCCTGTGGACGAACAGTTCGCCAGGCATCAGGTCAACTATCTGGTTCGCGGGCACACGACTGTCGGCACAACCAATCCACAGATATTCCGGCGCCTGCTGGTTCGACAGACGATGGAAAAACTGCGGGTCTTCGGCCTTGATGCTATCGGCCCAAGACCGGTTTTTTTCCAGCAGATGGTCAAGCTGACCCATTAAAAATCTCCAGTTCATGATTCCCGGTCAGGATTGAACGGGAATCAGGGCTCCAACGCAATACTCAGTTTGTCTGAATCATGTCATGAAGTTTTTTCCAACGGTCCGTCACTGTGGGGCTGATGCAGTGTGCTTTGTGCCAAATCAAGCAGCTCCCTGAGAGCCACGGAGAACATCGCGTATTCCGGCTCCCTTACACTTTTGAGTTCGAGCAGCATGGTTTTCCAGCGCTCGACCATGTGCTCGTGACGCTGCAGCCAACCCTCGACGCAAGCAGGCACATCTTCTGGCTTAGCTGCAAGATTGAGCACGCCACTGGTCAGGGCACGCTGTTGCCAGTCCAGATCCTCACGGAAGCTCTCCCGTGCCAGTGCCTGCCAATGCGATGCGGGCATGAGTTTGGCAATCGCGGAAGCAAACCAGTTCAGATCAAGACGGTCACCCAGCTCATAATACAAATTCGCCACGGTTTTCAGCGGCATGCCCGAGGCTTCTTGCGCCTCAATAATACCCAGTGACGAATACAGATATCCTGTACCGGACACGACGGACGCCAGTTCCGCCGGTAACCCGACGCCGACCAGCGCCTCGTTGCGTTTCTCCCAGTCACTGCGGGCCTGGTCACCCAGGTACTCCGGCAGGCCTGAGGTGATCGCCCAGACGCTATCAGCAAAGCGCTCCATATGGCTCTGGATGCTCAGCTCTGCCCGACGATTACGTAGCAACCAGCGCACAGAGCGGCGCATAAGGCGCATAAGGTCTCGCATCAAGTCCATCTGTAGTTGAGCCGGAATGTGGAAGTCGAGATCTTCAATCTTGTCCCACCAGTTATCAATCCGGAAGACGTCCCGCGTGATCAGCCATGCCAGCGCAATAGATGCGGCATCTGCCCCAGTGGACTGGTTCAGTCGCTCCACAAAGGTAATGCCCATATGGTTAACCATATCGTTGGCGACCTGCATGGCAATAATTTCCCTACGCAGCTGGTGGTCACCGAGCTCTTTCGAGAATTTCTTGGTCAGTTCCCGCGGGAACACTTTGTACATTTCACGGGCAAGCAGCGGATCATCCGGCAGGCTACTGTCGATCAAAGCCTGTTTCAGGTCCCCTTTGACATAGGAAATCAGAACCGACAACTCGGGCCGAGTCAGCCCTTTCTTGCTCAGCTTCCGCTCGGACAGGGTTTCATCATCGGGCAGGAATTCCAGCGACCTGTTAAGTTTCCCTTCACTCTCAAAGGTATTCATCAGCCGGCGATATTCCTCGAGGCGAGTTGCGACATCCTCGTTAGCAATGCTGATGGCCTGGGTTTGACGGTAATTGTTCTTGAGCACCAGCGCCGCCACATCGTCTGTCATCTCTTCCAGCATGACATTCCGCTGCTTGGACGTAAGGTCCCCCATGGCAACGGCGCGATTGAGCAGGATCTTCATATTGACTTCGTGGTCCGAGCAATCAACACCGCCAGAGTTGTCAATAAAGTCTGTATTCAGCCGCCCGCCCTTCAGGGCGAAATCAATGCGGCCCAACTGGGTCATACCCAGATTACCGCCCTCACCTACGATCTTGCAGCGCAGCTCTCCACCGTTGATACGCAGACCATCATTCGCCTTGTCTCCCACATCACTGTGGGATTCGCTGCTGCCTTTGATGTATGTACCGATGCCGCCAATCCAGAGCAGGTCAACCTGAGCTTTGAGGATGTGGGAGATCAGCATGTTCGGAGGTACACGATCAGAATTGATACCCAACAGCTTCTTGATTTCCGGGCTCACCGGAATGGATTTCGTGTTACGGCTGAATACGCCACCGCCTTTGGATATCAACTTGGTGTCGTAATCAGTCCAGGCTGAGCGAGGCTTTTCGAACAGGCGCTTGCGCTCTTTATAACTCCTGGCTGCATCCGGTGACGGGTCCACAAAGATGTGAATATGGTTAAATGCGGCCACCAGGCGGGTTTTTTCGGAGCTTAACAGACCATTGCCGAATACGTCCCCTGCCATATCGCCAATACCGATGGCAGTGAATTCGTCCTCAGCCGGGTTAACCCCCAGCTCACGGAAGTGGCGCTCAACAGAAACCCAGGCGCCGCGGGCGGTAATGCCCATCTTTTTATGGTCATAGCCATTGCTGCCACCAGAGGCAAAGGCGTCGCCCATCCAGAAATTATATTCTGCGGCAAGACCATTAGCGATATCAGAGAAGGTAGCCGTTCCTTTATCCGCAGCAACAACCAGGTAATGATCATCCGAATCGTGACGAACCACGCGTTCAGGGGGCTGGATACCCGCATCCACCAGGTTGTCGGTAATGTCGAGCAACCCCCGGATGAACGTCTTGTAGGCAGCAATACCTTCCGCCTGAAACGCTTCGCGATCCGAGGAGTCCGGAAGGCGCTTGGCCACAAAGCCACCTTTGGCGCCCACTGGAACGATCACAGCGTTCTTGACCTGCTGGGCCTTCACCAGGCCCAGAACTTCGGTGCGATAATCCTCAAAGCGATCCGACCAACGCAAACCGCCCCGTGCGACCTTGCCACCCCGCAAGTGAACGCCCTCAACCCTGGGCGAATACACGAATATCTCGTATACAGGTAACGGTAGCGGCATATCCGGAATTCCGGAAGGATCGAACTTCACACTGATATAAGGCTTGGGGCCGCCTACTTCGTCATACTGGTAGAAGTTAGTGCGCAGCGTCGCCTGCATCAGCTCCAGATAGAGGCGAAGCACACGGTCTTCACTGAGGTTTTCTACCTCCTCCAGTCCCGCATTGAATTCAATTTCCAGTTTCTGCTGGGCCGCCTGGCTTTTGCCCGCACTCTGATATCGATCCGGGTTGAAACGTACCTCGAAGTACTCCAGCAAAATCCGGGTAAGTTCAACATGGTTCACCAGTGTATTGGAGATGAACGTCTGGCTGTTTGAAAAGCGGATCTGGCGCATATAGCGGGCATAGGTGCGCAGCAATGCAATTTCCCGCCAGCTCATGTATGAGGAAACCAGCATGCGGTTGAAAGCGTCATTTTCCGCTTCGCCGTACCACACTCGATGGAACAGCTCCTCAAAAATAGGCCTTATCTGGTGGATATCCACCACTTTGCCGCTGTGAGCGTAGAGGGTGAAGTCGTGTATCCACACGGTTTTATTGTTGCGATCGGTTACTTCAAACGGATGTTCTCCCAAAACACGGAAACCGAGATTGTCGAAGATAGGCATCACATCGGAGAGCGGCAACTGCCCATCGGGGTAGAACAGCTTGAAATGCAGAGTGCTTTCGTCTTCTTCCAGCGCCCGGTAGAAGCTCATCATCAGGTCTTGGCGAGTCGAAGCCGCCGAAATATGTTCAAGATCTATAGCCGCCCGGCGCGCAGAGAACATCTCGGTGTAGCTCGCGGGAAAACCGGCGGCCCAAAGGCGATAGAGCTCATTACCTTGCTCCTCACCGTAGGTCTCGCTCAGGGAATCCGAAAGACCGTCGCGCCAAGACTGAGCCATCTCGATCACTTTTTCCCGTATTTCTGCAATTGGCAGCTTGCGGTTTTCGACCTGGGGAACACGGATAGTGAACTGGACCCGGGCCAGCACAGACTCCGAGAAGTGCGTAACAAACTCGATGTCTTCAGCTTCCAGCCTGTCCATGAGTACTTTTTCCACCTTCAGGCGAAGCTCGGTGTTATAGATATCCCTCGGGAAAAAGGCGAGACAGGTAACGAACTGGCCGTATACATCTTCGCGCATGAACAACTCGATACGGCGTCGCTCCTGTATGTACAGGATATTTTTTGCTACATCCAGCAACTCATCCTCGGCGATCTGAAACAGCTCGTCGCGAGGATAAAGTGTAAGAATCTGTTCCAGTTCCTTACCTGCGTAGTCCGCGCGCAGAAAGCCGGAGCGTTTCATGACATTCTGGAACTTGCGCTTGAGCAGTGGAATTTCGTCAGGGCGCTCATTGTAGGCACGAGCCGTGTATAGGCCCAGAAAGCGGCGTTCACCAACCACCTCGCCCTTCTTGTTGAACTTCTTGACGGCGATATAATCCGGGTAGGCAGGGCGGTGAACCCGCGAGCGCTGGGAGGACTTGGCGAAAATAAAGACATCATCGGCCCGCGTCATCTCCTGGCGCGTTCGCTGGGGCAGCTCATTGAGACGAACCCGGTCTGGCCGCTCGTTGTTTACGCGGAGAATGCCCAGCTCGGAATTTTCCACACGGCGAACCACCATGCCTGACTTGTCGCTGGCAAAGTCATACTCATCGTAGCCAAGAAAGGTGAAGTGATCCCGCATGAGCCAGCTCAGAAAGGCCTGCGCCTCTTCCTTTTGCTCGCTGTTGATGCCGGCAGTCGTATTATCCAGTTCTTTAATGGCCTGGCTGACCTTGTCGGTGACAACCGGGAAGTCCGAAACCGCGATTCTCACCTCGTGCAGAACGGTTTGCAGCGTCTGCTCCAGGTCTTTCAGGTCCTCCGGGCTGCTATGTCTGTCGATTTCAAGAACGATGAAAGCTTCATAAGCAGAGGCAGAATCGCTTTTTTTAGTCGCCAGCAATTTTTTGAGCTTGCCGGTATTGTCACGCTCTACCTGAAGTATGGAGTGCTGTATCGAGTGTGTTCCGATTTCGCGTTGGTTAACCGCAATACGCAGAGAATCAATCAGAAACGGTATATTCGGGTGCAGAATAAACACCACGGTATGAGTGGATTGCCACCCATCACTCTCCAGGTCCGGATTGAATACCGCGACAGGACTTTCCTCGGCGCTGCGTTTCTGCAGAAATTGCCAGGCTGCCAATGCTGCGCCGTAGGTATCGGAGAGCCGCCGCCTCATGAGCTCATCCAGTGGAATATGGGCGTAATGTTGTTTTACAAACTCGCTGATTTTCTTGGCTTCGGCCTTGGCGATTTTCCTGGAAAATTCTTCAGCCAAAAGCTCAAAAAACTGATCTTTGCTGGCCACTGTCAGCGCATTCATGGGCGACCTCAAATAGTGTGAAATAAACGTAATCGGGATATCGTGAGATAAGCATAGTCAAACCCTTGATTTTTGCCGGTCAGACACCAAAACTGCGGCAACTACTTACGCACGAGAGCAATCACTTCCAATGTCTTTACAGCATACGTTTGGCGAGTTACGAACACATTTAGCTAAAAGGATCATCGGGCAGGAGAAACTGGTTGACCGTCTTCTCATCGCACTACTTGCCGATGGACACCTTCTGGTAGAGGGTGCACCGGGACTGGCTAAAACCACAGCTATCAAGGCTCTGGCAGATCATCTGACCGGTGACTTTCATCGCATCCAGTTCACCCCGGACCTGCTGCCGTCAGATGTCACGGGCAGTGAAATTTACCGCGCGGAAACCGGGCTGTTCGAGTTCCAGCGCGGTCCGATTTTCCATAACCTGGTCCTGGCAGATGAAATCAACCGGGCACCGGCCAAAGTGCAATCAGCTTTGCTCGAGGCCATGGGTGAGCGCCAGGTCAGCGTAGGCATGCGCACCTTCCCGCTTGATCAGCCTTTTATGGTAATGGCAACCCAGAACCCCATCGAACAGGAGGGCACCTATCCCCTGCCCGAAGCCCAGCTTGACCGTTTCCTGATGCATGTGGTGATTGGTTATCCCTCCGCACAGGCGGAACAGGCTATTCTTCATCTGGCCAGAAACGACTATCGACAGGGCCAGCCCGCCGCTGATGTTCGCTTGACTGCCGATCAGGTATTTGAAGCCCGAACAGAAGTGGCGGACATCTTCATGGCCGAACCGGTTGAGCAGTATCTGTTGGCCCTGGTACTGGCAACCAGGGATCCGGGTGCACTCGACCCGGAGCTGGCACGCTGGACGGCCTTTGGTGCCAGCCCGCGAGGCACCATTGCTCTTGATCGCTGTGCCCGAGCGATGGCCTGGCTTGAAGGCAGGGACTATGTAACGCCCGATGACGTGCGAGCTGTGGCCTACGATGTGCTCCGACACCGCATTCTGCTTACCTTTGAAGCCGAGGCTGAAGGCGTAACTGCCGACACCGTGATAGAGCACCTGATTGCCCGTGTGCCAGTGAGCGCCTGAGGCTGGCTATGAACGCAACCGACAGTGATGCAATAACCAGCATCAGCCTGCAGGCACTCATCCGCCTGCAAGCTGATGCAAGAGCGTTGAAACTGCCATCGGCACGCCCGGCAAGAGCCCGGCAGACCGGCTTGCAGCAATCATCGCAACGTGGGCGTGGGATGGCATTTGCTGAAGTGCGGCTTTATCAGCCCGGGGATGACATCCGCAGCATCGACTGGCGTGTAACGGCCAGGCGTCAGGCACCCCACACCAAGCTTTATGAAGAAGAGCGAGAGCGCCCGGTACTGTTGCTGTGCGATCTTGGCCCCACCCTTTTCTTTGCCAGCACCGGTGCCTTCAAACAGGTACGCAGCGCCCAGCTTGCCGCCATCCTTGCCTGGCTAGCGCTTTCAGCAGGTGACCAGGTAGGCGGCATTGTTTTTAACGGAAACACTTTGACCGTCCAGCGCCCGGCACGGCGCAAGAAATCCGTACTGCGGCTGCTGGACACGCTTGCCAGCCAGCAACACACATCTTTGGATGGTTCAGCGCAAGACATCACCCTTGATATCGCCCTTGCCGAAGCTCGCAGGGTTGCTCATACCGGCAGCCGGATTTTTGTCATCAGCGACTTTCTTGGTATCTCGGAGAACACCACGTCCTTGCTTGGTGCGCTGGCTCGCCATAACAGCGTAAGTGCACTGCGGATTGTCGATCCGCTGGAGCAGGAGTTGCCGCAAAGTGGCCGGTTTGCCATTGCCGGAACCGAAGGCCCGGTCTGGTTTGATGCCTCCAACAAAAGCTTTCAACGAGCCTGGCAGGAAAAGATCACCCGTCATGAAGCTGCACTGGCAGAGTGCTTCCGTTTGTCTGGCGTGCGAGCAACCGATGTTTCAACCCGCGAGGCACCCGCTATAAGTCTTCAATCCATACTTGGGCCGGGAGGAAGGGTTGGATGATGCCGGATGATCCCCTGAGTCAACTCCGGGATATTCACCTGCCACAAACCGGAGGCTTCTGGCCGCCGGCGCCGGGCTGGTGGGTTCTGGCTTTTGCACTTTTTACCGCAATCGCGGCTCTGGCGTGGCTGGTGCATCGCCACCGGCGCCGGAACCGATGGCTGAAGCTGGCAAGAGCCGAGCTTGCCGATCTTGAGCGCACAGCATCAAAAGAATTAGTTTGGTTTACTCAGCTGAACACCCTGCTCAAGCGAATCGCAAGGGAGCGTTATCCGGAGGAGCACCCTGAAGCTCTGTCTGGAGAGCAGTGGGCTGCCTGCCTGTTACGCCACCTCCCCGATGGCCGGGTTTCAAATCAACCCGTTGTCGAAGCACTGGTAAACAGCCCCTGGCATCCAGAGCCCATGGCCGAGCCTGACCAGGCTCTGGCCTTTGCCCGAACCTGGCTGGAGGCTCAAAAATGCTGAGTCTCGCTTACCCCTGGCTCCTGCTGCTGATTCTGGCACCGATACTTCTGCAATGGCGAAAACCGGCTGCCCATACGGTAGATGCTCCGGTCCTCCCTGTTGGCCACTGGCTCTCGGACCTGCCAGGTGTAACCCGCCAGGGCAACGCTGTGCCTCGCTGGCAAACTCTCGTACTGCTACTTGTGTGGTCTTTACTCGTGCTGGCACTGGCAAGACCACAACATGTCGGCGAGCAAGTGCAAATGCCCATAACCGGACGCGACCTGATGTTGGTTGTGGACATTTCACCCAGCATGGAAGAACAGGATATGGTTCTTCAGGGCCGCAGCATTAACCGCCTGCAGGCCGTCAAAAAGGTACTGAACGAATTCATTGCCCGTCGGGAAGGCGATCGGCTTGGCCTGATACTATTCGGAACAGAGCCCTACGTTCAGGCGCCTCTTACATTTGATCTCGCAACACTCGAAACGCTTCTACAAGAGTCAGGCATTGGTATGGCCGGTCGTGCAACCGCCATTGGAGATGCCGTGGGTCTGGCCACCAAGCGTTTGAGAGACAGGCCCCAGGAGCAACGGGTCGTTGTGTTGCTCACGGATGGCGCCAACACCGCTGGAGAGATCTCGCCTGACAAAGCCACTGAGATAGCCGCTGCCACCAGCATTCGCCTCTACACCATTGGTATTGGCGCAGACTCAATGATCCAGCGAGGGCTTCTGGGCTCACGCAGGGTAAACCCTTCCAGAGATCTCGACGAAGGCCTGCTGACCCGAATGGCACAGCAAACAGGTGGTGAATATTTTCGCGCCCGCAGCCTGCCAGAGTTGGAGCTGATTTACGAAACCATCAACCAGCTGGAGCCCATCGAGTTGGAGGGCAAATCCTATCGCCCGGTTAGCGAACTGTTTTTCTGGCCAGCGGGCCTTGCTGCGTTGCTGTGGTTAAGCCTCTTCCTTTTCCGCCGCATCGCCGGCCGGCTGACCGGCGCCCGTCAGCCGACAGACGGGAGTGTAAACAATGGCTGACTTTCATTTCCTTCGGCCACTCTGGCTGCTGCTGTTGCTGGTTGCACCATTGCTTTATATGGTTTTGAAAAAGAAAAACTCCGGCGACAGCGGCTGGTCCGGCCGTATCCCCGAGCAATTTTTATCTCCGGTGATCCGGCGTTACGGCGGCGCTGCAAAAAATCATGGTTCCGCCCTTGTACCTGCAATCAGCGCAGTCGTTATCCTGGCAGTTGCGCTCGCAGGGCCCGCCTGGCGTGAAGCCCCCACACCCCTGAAAAAGCCGGGGGACAGTCTGGTGATAGCGCTCGACCTCTCTCTGTCCATGCTGGCCACAGATATAGAACCCGACCGACTTACCCGTGCAAAGCGCAAGATCCGCGATATTCTGGAAATCCGTGACGGCAGCCTCACCGGACTAGTGGTCTATTCGGGGGATGCAAATGTGGTAGCGCCACTGACCGATGACAGTAATACTCTTACTGGCATGCTCAATGTGCTCGACCCGATTATTATGCCGGCTCAGGGCAATCGTGCCGACCTGGCTGTTGTCAGAGCCCGGGACCTTCTGGATCAGGGCGCTCCCGGCAAAGGCCGTATTCTGCTGATTACCGATGGCGTGTCCGAACGCTACCTGGCACCCATCAGTAACACTCTGGCTGGCACAGGGTTCACCCTGAGCACGCTGGCGGTCGGCACTCGGGACGGCGGCCCTATTCCCCTTGCACGACGCGGCTTTATCCGCGACAAGGATAAGATCGTCATAACTCGAACTGACTTCGAGACGCTGGCGGAGCTTGCCCGCAACAACAATGGCACAAGCCATGAAATGACTCTGGATGATATCGATATAGCGGCACTGAGCCTCAGCCCCGAAGAATCAGACGAATGGCAGGACACAAACTCCGAGCTCACGATCGACCGTTGGAAAGACGACGGTTACTGGTTGTTATGGCTGGCACTGCCTTTATTACTGCTCGGATGGCGCCGAAGCGCGTTTACTGCGGTGGCCCTGGTACTCCTGCCAGCGATACCACAACCCGCAACAGCCATGGATTGGGGCGGCCTCTGGCAACGGGAGGATCAGAGGGCGGCGGAACTGATCTCAAAGGACCCGGCCACAGCGGCGAGCATGCTTGAATTACCCGAATGGCAAGGTTCTGCGCTTTACAGGGCTGAACGCTACGATGAAGCAGCGGAAGCTTTCTCCAGAGCGAACACCCCCCTCGCCCACTACAATCGTGGCAACGCTCTCGCCCGGGCCGGCAAACTGGAGGAAGCCCTCGAAGCCTATGACAGCGCTATCGATAGCAACCCGGAAATGGAAGACGCTCGCGTAAACCGACAGCTTGTGGAGGATCTCCTCGACCAGCAGAAACAGAACTCTGATCAGAATCAGAGCAGCAGCGATCAAAACTCTTCCGATTCCGACAACGATCTAGGCCAGCAGCAGGAACCCAATTCTGATTCATCCAGCAACAATCAGAACCAGAGCCAGGATCAGAGCCAACCTCAGAATTCTAGCGAAGAATCTGAGCAGCCCCCAAGTGATGATCAGACACAGGAGCACAGCGGCGAGCAGGAAGAATCTGGCGAGCAAGAGCCTGCCTCCGCAGAAGAAAGTAACGGGGAGAGCAATGACGCAGATGCCGGCAATGCAGAAGCAAAGGCACCGCCACCCCTATCCGAAACGCCTCTGACCCAGAGCCAGGAGCAATCGCTGCGACGAGTGCCAGACAACCCGGGCGGCCTTCTACAGCGGAAATTTCTGCAGCAATATCAGGAACGCCAGACACCATCTGATGAGGGCGATACACCATGGTAAAACGGTTCATCATGCCGACAATCTGGCTGCTAATGTTGATGATGCCTGGATTAACGGCACATGCGAGTGAACTCACCGTCGAACCAGACCGGACCCGACTCTACGAAGGCGAAGTCCTGACACTGACGGTAAAAGGCACCACAGAAATTGATATCAACCTGAGCAACCTTTTCGATTTTGACATCTCGAGCCTACCCTCACCAGATATTGAAAAGGTGTCTTCAGATTTTGAAATACTTGGCCGCAATCAGCAGTACAGCATTCGCACGATAAACGGCGACATGGTCGGAGAAATAACCTGGACGTACCAGCTTTCACCCAGATCAACCGGAGAGATCGTCATCCCGGCGCTTAGCTTCAAGGATTCCATATCCCGCCCGGTAACCATAGAAGTGGTCGACGGCAACCCTCCAGAGCAGGCGAACGCCAATCGGGACGTCTTCATTGAACTTGCGGCAGACAAGGCGGAAGTATACGTTCAGGAACAACTGATACTGACGGTGAGGCTGTTCTTCCGGGGCAACCTTATCCGTGGCGAGCTATCAGACCCCCAGCACCCTAATGCAATCATAGAAAGCCTGGGCAAGCAGCGCGAGCTTTCCAGTGAGCGTAATGGTGTCAGGTACAGGGTGGTAGAAAGACGCTATGCGCTATTCCCACAAAAACCCGGATCTCTGAACCTGCCCGCTATTCGTTTTGAAGGTCAGACCAGAGATCCTGATGGCTCACTCAGGTTTTTACGAGACAGTGCAGAACTGTTTGAGATTCCTGTTAAAGATGTACCGGCAGATTTCAGCGGCTCCACCTGGCTGCCAGCTACCAGCCTTAGCCTCGCAGAAGCAGGCATGCCGCCAACGCTGAACCTTAAAACCGGAGACAACCTCACGCGGACACTCAGCCTGCAAGCAAACGGCCTACCTTCGGAAGCCCTGCCTCCCTTGCCTGACTCTGTGCCGGATGGGCTGCGCAGCTATCCCGAGGAACCTCAGCGCAACACCAGCGTCGGCCCCGATGGTATTACCTCTACCCTCACGCAGACACGAGCCCTGGTTCCAGTGCAAGCTGGCAAACTCGTACTGCCGGCGATACGTGTTCCCTGGTGGGATACAGAATCCAACAGCGAAAAGGTCGCCGTAATCCCAGCCCAAACCCTGAATGTAACGGCTGCAGATGGCGCAGCTATACCATCTGCCCCCTCTACCGATAGCCAGAACACAGCAACGGAAATCGACAGAGAACTAGAGGCTATCGACATGAGCGCTGGGCCTGAAAACAGCAGGTTCTGGCAATGGGCAAGCATAGTACTCGCCGTAATCTGGGTTCTGACCCTGTTGGCCTGGTGGCGAACTCGCAGAATCCCACCCCGGGCACCGGACAACACTGGCTCTGCAGGTGCCGAGACCGAAGACGCTGTATTTGAACAATTACTCGATGCTGCACAGGAAGGCCGCGCGTCAACACCTGGGCTACTAGTACGCTGGGCAAACTTACGTTGGCCAGGCCATAATTTGCGCTCGGCAAAGGACATTTTTGCCGTTTGCCCAGCCGCAGACGTTGCGCAGGAGCTCGACCGGTTGCAGGCGCACCTGTTCAGCCGGAATCACTCAGGCGGCGAGAGAAGCAATAAAACGTGGGATGGTAGCGCCATGACAGACGCACTCAAAAAAGCCAGGAAGAAAGCGGGCAATACACCTTCAGAAGCAGGTTTGCCGCCACTCTACCCCGGCAACCTCTCGGTATAAGGGCAGGCCTGGCGGCAACTCGAAGTGCTTTAAAACTCTATGGGCTTTTACTCGCCAGCTTAGTTAATCAACTGCTGATCAATCACTAGAGCTACTGGCGAATCCGAAACCGCAGAAACGGCAACAGGCGAGTCCGTACTGCCCTGCCAATCGCCAGGCTGTGCGTTGATGTCGCCGGAGCGGGTCAGGCGAGCGGTAACAACGACCTCTTCTACGCCCGATATAACCGATTGTGGCGCCATCGCATGACGGTCATCCAGGCGTATCTCTACAGGCAATGCGCCCGCCGTTAATCTCACAACGGCCAAAGGCGGTCCGCTTTGGGTATTGGCAGCGCGGGCAAAGAGAAACAGCGTGGTATCTTCCGGGATATCCTGCTTGAATGCTTCATCGAGCGTTACCCGTACGGTTACGCCTACGCTTTCCTGTGCTGCGTCATCGGATTGTGGGAGTGCGGAACTTTCAGCCGGTGCCTGTTCACCCAGGCGCGCGTAAGCCTCCCTGATACCACCCTGAATCGAAGCCAGCTGCGGATGGTCGGGAGCCACTGTCTGGATACGCTCCCAATAACCGATCGCCTCACGATAGTTACCTTGGCTGAATGAATGGATTCCCAAAAGCCCAAGCGAGTTAACTTCGTCCGGGTTCAGCGCCCTCGCCTCATCAATCGCAGACGTTACCGCATCGGTCATGGCACCCTGGCTGCGGAAAAACTGTGCCTGAGCCGCAAGACCCAGAGCTACAGCCCGGGAGCCGTCGTCAGAGCGAACACTGTCAGCCAGTTGCCGGAATGCCCAGGCCGCATCTTCATGTCGTTCGAGACGCATGTAGGTCTGGCCCAGCATGGCCCAGCCGTCGGGGTTATCAGGGCTGGCTTCAAGCCGCGCGCGCAGTTGCTGTGTAAGTTCATTCATCTGCGCAACGCGGGCATCATCCGTGTTGCCCAGTTCCTGCATGGCAATGAAAGATTCAACCCTTTCCATTGCGCCCCACTCGTCATAGAGCAGAACCGTGGCCGCAGGAATAAGGAGGATGGAAACCAGGGCAACGCCAATGGCAGCCTTTCGGCCAGGTACGGTTTTGGCCGGGGCTTCATTTTCCGGAACATCGTCCAACATGGCACCGGCAAGTTCGTCGCGAAGTTGCCCGTAAGTTTCCTGATCAATAATGCCTGACTGATGTTCCTTCTCCAGCTCCGCCATCCGGCTGCGATACGCCATCAGGTTCTGGTTTCTGACATCCGTTTGCTGCCGGGCGTCCCGGCGATGGAACATAACGGGGTAGAGTACAAACGCCAGGGCAAAAATGATCAGTACCGTTGCGGCAATCCAGAAAGTTTCAGTCATGAAGATATCGTCACACGTTCAAAAATGAATAAAGCGGCGGGTTTTGTTACCAGGTCAGAAGGCTGCTCTGCACATGCATCACCCGTTATCGTTCTGGTCAGGTTTTGCAAGCATTTCATCAATCCGGGCCTGCTCTTCCTTACTCAGTGCTGGCCCTGACGTGCCGGCCCGGCGGGAACGAACAACAACGCCCGCGACCACAAAGAGACCACCCAGAACGGCAATCGCTGGCGTTGCCCAGAGCATGAAGGTGCGGCTATCGAGGTCTGGCTTGTATTTCACAAACTCGCCAAAGCGACCCACCAGAGAGTCGACGATTTCCTCGTTGCTGGCACCATCCTGCATCATCTGATAAACCGCATTTCTCATGTCCTTGGAAATTGGCGCATTTGAATCCGCAATATTCTGGTTCTGACACTTCGGGCACCGCAGTTCCGCAATCAGGTTCTGATAACGCTGCTCTTCACTACGGGTATCAAAATCGTAGACCGCGGATACATCTGCAATAGACAGTCCTGAGGCAAGAACAGCCATGAGAAAACAGATCATACGGAGCATCAGCCATTCTCCTGTGCGTCGTTAATGACCGGCAACAGAATCTCTTCCCATACCTTGCCGTTGACCACTCCCACATGGCGGTAGCGGACCACACCGGAGGCATCAATAACGAAGGTTTCCGGTGCACCATAAACACCAAGATCAAAACCCAGCGTGCCTTTGGGATCATAGATTACCGTACGATATGGATCACCCAGCCGGTCCAGCCAAACCAGTGCATCGTCGCGGTTATCTTTGTAGTTGAGACCAATAATCGTCACGTTCTTTTCCCGCGCAAGCCACAACAGGTCGTCGTGCTCATCCCGACACGCGGGGCACCAGGTCCCCCAAACATTCAGCAGGGTAATCTCGCCACGAAACAGGCTCTCATCGAGGGAGGCATCCGGCGCTTTCAGATTTTTAAGACTGAATGCAGGAACAGGCTTTCCAATCAGCGCTGAGTCCAGCTTTGTTGGATCTTTACCAATCCCCGCAAACAGCACAACACCGACGACAAGGGCTACGATCAAGGGCATGAACAACCAGAAACGCTTCATGAAACCGCTCCGGCGGTACCCTGTGCAGGGGCTTTCGATGGCGGCGATGTCGCTAACGGTTCATTGGCGCGATCACGAATCCGGTACCTGCGATCTGAAATGGCCAGGAACCCGCCGGCGGCCATAAACAAGGCGCCAAGCCAGAGCCAACGGATCAACGGCTTATACTGGAGCCGAATAGCCCAGGCGTCGTCAGAGATTCTTTCACCTACAGCCACAAAGATATCCCGGAAAAGGCCGGCATCAATATCCGCTTCGGTCATAACGCTCATGCCTACAGCGTACTGGCGTTTTTCAGGGTGCAATTCTGCAATACGATCCCCATCCAGCATGACATCGAAACTGCCATACTGCGCAGTGAAGTTCTGCCCACGCCGTTCACCTATGTCTACAAAAACGAACTGATAGTCACCCACCTCGGCCACATCGCCAGGCACCATGCGCACATCACGCTCGATACCATAATTGGAGACCACAGTTGCGCCAGCCATAGTGATCGCCAGCCCAAGATGACCCAGTACCATACCGTAGTAACTGCGTGACTGGCGCTTGAGGCCATGGATTCGGCCATTCCTCGAAGAGGATTTGTCCCATAGATCCCAGAACGTAGCCATGGTCACCCAAACCGCTGTGAAGACACCAAGAAACGCCCAAGGGGTGAAGCCGCCATAGCCAACCATAACCGCCGTGGTGAGCAGCATGCTCACTGCCAGTGGCCACAGTAGCTTGCGCGCGAGCCAGCCAGCATCCGTTTTCTTCCAGCGAGAGAAGGTACCAACGCCAAGCAAAAGGCCGGTTGCCACTGCAAGCGGGCTGAAGGTGAGATTAAAGAACGGCTCACCAATGGAAATTTTACCCAGCTCGAAGAAGTCAAGAACCAGCGGATACAAGGTACCCACTGCGACCAACAGCGTTGCAGAAACCAGCAATACGTTATTTAAAAGCAGGAATATTTCCCGCGAAAGGGAGCCATACCGGGAGCGCACATGAACCACAGGAGCCCTGAAGGCATAAAGCATCAGGCTTGCGAGAACAGTGATCGCGAGCAAAATCAGAAGGAAGGTACCGCGCTCAGGATCCGATGCAAACGCATGAACCGAGGTAAGTACGCCCGAACGAACCAGGAAGGTACCCAGCAGGCTCAACGCAAAGGTGACAATAGCCAGCAGTACTGTCCAGCTTTTGAATACACCGCGCTTCTCTGTGACTGCAAGTGAGTGCATAAGGGCCGTGCCCGACAACCATGGCAGCAGGGAGGCATTCTCAACCGGATCCCAGAACCACCAGCCGCCCCAGCCGAGCTCGTAATAGGCCCACCAGCTTCCGAGGGCGATACCGATGGACAGGAATGCCCAGGCAACGGTTGTCCAGGGTCGGGACCACCTGGCCCATGCGGCGTCCAGGCGACCGTTGATCAATGCAGCAATAGCAAACGCAAATGCTACCGCAAAACCCACATAGCCCATGTAGAGCATAGGCGGGTGGACAATAAGTCCGAAGTCCTGCAATAACGGATTCAGGTCCGCCCCGTCGGCCGGCACATTGGGCAGCAAACGGTCAAACGGGTTTGATGTAACAACAATGAAGAGCATGAACCCGACACTGACCATGCCGAGAACCGACAATACCTGTGAAACCATAATGGAAGGCAAACGGCGACTGAAAATGGCGACCGCCAGAGTCCAGCCGGTCAGCATCAATATCCAAAGCAGAAGCGAGCCCTCATGCCCGCCCCACACAGCGCTGAACTTGTAATACCAGGGCAGCATGCTGTTGCTGTTGTTAGCAACGTAGGCAACCGAGAAGTCGTCCGTTAAAAAGGCATGGGTAAGTAAGGCGAAGGCCAGCCCGACAAACACGAACATGCCCGCTGCGAGAGGCCTGGCAAACGCCTGGAGGTTGTCCCGGCCGGTGAGCGATCCGGCAAGGGGTACAACCGAAAGTAGCACCGCCAGCAACAGCGAAAGTATCAGTGCAAGCTGTCCGAGTTCGGGATACATCAAAGCTCTCCAGGAATCAGGCTGTTGGTTTTTAGGTGTTTAGTAAGATGCCGGTTGGGCGCTGGCGGGCATCGACGAGCCCTCGTTTTTTGACGCCTTTTCCAGGGCATCAGCGACTTCCGGGGGCATGTAGTTTTCATCATGCTTGGCCAGAACCTGATCTGCCACAAAGCGACCTTCGTTATTCAACCTACCCATCGCAACAATGCCCTGACCTTCTGCAAACAGATCCGGCAAAATCCCCACGTACTCAACTGGAACGGATGCGTTGTAATCGGTTACGTGGAATACCACTTTAAGGCTGTCCGGATCTCGCACAACCGTGCCCGCCTCTACCATGCCACCGGCACGAATTCGTACATCCATCGGTGCCTCACCAGCCGAAATCTGGGTAGGATCGTAAAACAGGTTGATATTCTGACGTAACGCATAAGTGGTAAGCGCTACCGCGATGGAAAGCCCTGCCAGAAGAAACAGAACAATGGTCAGCCGCTTTTTACGGATCGGATGCATTTAAGTACCTGTCAGTCAGTCTTGGGAAACGTTCACGCGCGCGAAAGACGCGGAGGGTGGCGGAGACGCCGCTACTTTACTCTTGTCAGCCTGAAACTCGTAACCGCGGCGGCAGGACTCGACAATTGCCTTTCGGCTCCGGACCGACCCGATCATCATCAACAGCATCAATACGAAAAACACAGCGTAACAGGCCCACACATAAGGGCCGTGACCTTCCATCGCGATAAAGGCAGAAAAGGAATCAAATGCCATTGGTCAGACCCTCCCTTTCATTACAAATTCTCTTACCCAGCGAGTTCGTTGCTCCCGGGACAGAATCTCTGTCTGCATACGAACACAGGCCAGCCAGCCAAAAATCAGGTACAAACCTAACACGGACAGCAGCAGCGGCACCCACATTTCCGCCGGCATCGAGGGCTTTTCCGTGAGCTTGAATGTTGCGGGCTGATGAAGTGTATTCCACCATTCCACGGAGTATTTGATAATGGGGATATTCACTACCCCCACCAACACCAGCACCGCAACCGCCCTGGCGGCAGACTTCTCATCATTGATGGCACGATCCAACGCTATAACACCACCATACAGAAACATCAGTATCAGCATGGAGGTAAGCCGGGCGTCCCAGATCCACCAGGTGCCCCATGTCGGCTTGCCCCAGACAGCACCGGTAAAAAGGGCCAGAAACGTCAGAACCAGCCCCACAGGCGCAACCGCCTTGACGAAGACATCGGCAAGCTTCATGCGCCAGACCAGCGTTACAAGAGCCGCGGACGCCATCATGATGTAAACCGACTGCGCCATAAATGCTGTCGGAACGTGAATAAAAATGATGCGGTAGCTATTGCCCTGCAGGTAATCCTCGGGCGCAAAGGCGAGTCCCCATACCACCCCGGCCATCAATAGTATTACGCCACCTGCCAACAGCCAGGGCATGAACCGGGTGGATATCCCGAAAAACCATTTTGGGGAACCCAGTTTGTGAAAAAATTGCCACATCAGATGGTCACCGTCCTAACGTTTACCTTGTTTTACCCGTTCGACAAGCTGATTTTAAGGGCTGCGGCCGCTGCAAACGGCGCCAGTGTCAGCGCCAGCACCAGAAAAGCACCCAGCAGTGCCAGGTAGGCTCCCACAGTTGCGCCCTCCGCTGCTGCTGCAACGGTGCCCGTGCCAAAAATCAGCACCGGAATGTACAGTGGAATGATCAGCAGAGACAAGAGCACCCCTGCCGAACGCAATCCGAGGGTCAGCGCAGCGCCAATAGCACCAATAAGACTCAGTACCGGTGTACCAATCAGCAGCGTTAGACACAAAATACCAATAGAGTTCCCGTCGAGATGCATCATTACACCAAGAACGGGGGTCAGAATGACCAGAGGCAAGCCTGTAAGCATCCAGTGCACCAGGGTTTTTGCCAAAATCAGTAGAAACAGCGGCTGCGGCTGGAGCACAAGCTGTTCCAGAGTGCCATCGTCAAAATCATGGCGAAACAGGTGATCCAGTGACAGCAATACAGAAAGCAACGCCGCTACCCAAAGGATACCGGCTCCCGCTTCACGCAAAAATGATACTTCCGGGCTGACTCCGAGCGGAAAAAGAGTAACAACCATAACGAAAAACAGCAGCGGGTTGAGGAGGTCCTGGCGCTGCCGGAACGCCACCTTCATATCCCGCACAAAAACGCCTTTCATTGCAGCCAGAGCACCAACACTATTACCGGCGAGCCGGACCACCGGGCGGGCTTCAGCGTTCATCAGGCAAGCCTCCCGCGCCAAGAGTCAGTCTTTTCATGCCCGGCAATGTCAGGTCATGGTGAGTGGTAACCAGCACGGCGCCACCTTCATCTGCACGCTGTTGCAATAGTGATTCGAGTGCTTTGACGCCCTCTGCGTCGATAGCCGTAAACACTTCATCAAGCAACCACAGGGGTTCATCAGCAACCAGCAGGCGCGCCAGAGCCACTCTGCGTTGCTGGCCCGCAGACAGATTACGACAAGGCACATCTTCATAGCCTCCCAGGCCGGTACCTTGCAAGGCCTGCCTCAAAGCTGCATCAGATAGAGGGTTGCGACCGGCCATCAGGGCCCGGAGATTTTCCAAAGGTGTAAGCAAGGGTTTGATTCCCGGGCGATGCCCGAGATAGAGCATGTTCCGAAGAAATGCCTCTCTCTGACTGGCTAGCGGCGCACCACACCACTTGAGTTCGCCTGTCCACGCATCATTCAGACCTGCCAGTATTCTCAGCAGCGTTGTCTTGCCGGAGCCATTCGGCCCCTCGACACGGGTTAGCGTACCGGGCAGTATGGAGAAGGATAACTCGCGAAAAAGTATCCGCTTGTCCCGTTCACACTGAAGATTGACAGCCTGTAGTAACGGCTCGGACATCAGGGCCCCGAAGTCAGGACGATGCACAAATTGCATCGGGTGTATTCACAGCAATAGTTGCCAGCGCGGCGTATTATAACTAAAGCGTTTACAGATTACTCTTGTCTGGTATCAAGTTAGCAGCGATGAAACTACCCAGCAGCCAACAGCCTCCTACTCCTCCGGCACCGGCCACTGCGCAACCAGCGCAGCCCCGGGATGCTGGTCAAATTGGCCGTGAAACCGCCACGCTCTCTGCCAGACAGCAACTGGATCAGCTCCAGCTTGCAAACCGGGAAACCATACTGGCCCGCGTGGCAGAAGTCATCAATCGCCAGGGCAGTGGTAATGCAGACCTGTTGCTGGACGTGCGAGGAAAATCACTTCAGGTAAGCGCCGCGATTGGTGCGACTGAGTTGACCCCGGGCGACTGGGTAAAAGTGATGCGTGCGGGCAATGAACTGCAATTGATGGGAAAGCTGGCCGCAGCTCCCGAAGCAATCATCACCCGGGCTCTGGCGCAGCGTATGCCGTGGCAGCAAAGCCTGGACAGCGGCCTCGCAAAATTGATGACAGCACTGAACCGGGGCGTGATTCCCGAACTGACACCTGGCCAGCTACCCGGGGCCCGAAGCCCACAGCCGCTGCCAGAAGCCGCCCGCCAGGCGGCCGAAACATTACTTGCGAGACTGCCCGCCAGCAACACATTGGCGCCTGGAGCTGGCACGCAGAACAATAGCGTGCAGCAAATACGACAGTGGGTGGCTGAAAGCGGGTTGTTTGCAGAGTCCCGCCTTACCCAGGCACCCTCCCCCGCGTTGCCGGATCTCAAGCTTGCTATCGGGCGCATGATTACTGCGCTCTTGGCCGAGCAAACCGGAGATGCCACGACCACGTTTAACCGCCTATCACCGCTGGCCAGCCCCGGGCTGGTTCAGGCGCCGCTGCAGTTCCCACAGGTGCCCGCTTCACCGGCACCTGCGAACAACTCAGAACCCACATCGGTGGGCCAGACACTGCGAATGCTCGCCGGTATGCTGAACCGAATAACGGTTAACCAGTTGCACAGCCAGATCCTCACTGCGAGAGGCGGGGCTGATGCGCCTGCCCCGACCTCTACCATGCTCATGGACTTACCCTGGGTGACGCCTCAGAACGAACCCAGGCTGGCACAACTGCGCATAGAGCAACATAAAGATGAATCGCCATCAAAGGATCGCGGACTCAAGCGGGCAGCCATCAGCGAATGGCGCCTCAATCTTGCCATTGATCTGGAACGGGCCGGAGCTCTGAATTTTGAGGTTTCCCTGCGCCAGCAGGATATAAGCGCGCGGGTGTGGGCAGAAAAGCAGGACACGCTGAGACAGGTCAACGAAGAGCTACCGCTTCTGCGGCAAAGTCTTACGGAGCTGGGACTGGAAGTAACCGATCTCGAGTGCCGCCGGGGCAGCCCCTCTTATCCGGCAACAAAGTTGGAGCATAGACTGGTGGATACACGGGCATGAAAGACCAAAACGAACACCCTTCATCCAGCGCAGCCGTTGCTCTTAAATACGACGGCGAGAAGGCTCCGACGATAACTGCCACGGGAACATACGAACTGGCGGATGAAATCATCAGAATCGCCAGAGAGCACAACGTGCCCCTGTACGAAAATGCAGAGCTGGCCGGCATTCTCGCGCGCCTGTCCCTGAACGATGAAATCCCCGAAAACCTATACCGGGTTATCGCAGAAATTCTTGCCTTCGCTTTCCACATTCGCGGCCGAACGCCCGAAGACGCCGGCCGGGATAATACCGCGCCTTCATCATCACCCCTAGTGGATAAGTGAGCGCAGCGCCCATACCTGAGCCCAGACCTCACCCTCGCGTTGTGCGATTGCGGTCTCAAAATAGTGCTTGAGGCGCCGGCGGTCGTCCGGATGATCCTTGAGTGCCGAGCCGATAATGTGGTGCATCAACTGCTCCACCGTCATGCTTCCGCCACCGTAATACCAGGCATTGAGACTCGCCGCATGGGCAACGGATACAGCCTCAGCCGTGGATAGCGCTGCGCCCGCAAGCCTGTCAGTGCTTCGGCCATCCATGGTCTGGCCGTTACGCAACTCATGGAACATGGTAACCAGAAACTCAATGACTTCTGCATCCAGATCCACGCTGATACCCGCGCGGTCATTGGCCTTACGCACTTCTCGCAAAACCACACCTATTTCATCCGACAGGCTCTTGATCGGCCGGATTTCTTCGAAGTCCATTCGGCGTTTAAGCGCAGCGCTCATCTGGTGAACGCCTGCGTCGAGGCTGTTGGATGTGGCTACCAGGTTGAAGCCTTCACGAGCCAGTATTACGCCATCATCACCGGAAATTTCCGGCACCACCAGAACCCGGTCAGAAAGCACCGACAAGAGTGCATCCTGCAAAGCCTGAGGGCAGCGGGCAATTTCCTCGAAGCGAACTAGCCGGCCCTCCATCATGCCTCGCATAAGCGGGCTTGGAACCAGGGCTTCCAGACACGGCCCTTTGGCAGCGAGAACTGCCTCGTTCCAGCCGTAAAGAAGTTGCCTGACCTGGGTTATGGCACCGCCCTGCAGAGCAAGAGTCGAGTTGCCGGATATGGCCGCCGTAAGCAGCTCGGAAAGCCAGGATTTCGCAGTGCCGGGCTCGCCAACCAGTAAACAACCCCTGCTCGTACACAGAGAAATGATAATACGGACAACCATGGCGCGATCCGCAACAAACTTGCGCTCAATACCCAGGCTGTCATCGCCCAACACAAATTTCTCAACCGCCCTCGGTGACAGTTGCCAACCCGGTGGCACCGGACCAAGATCCATTGCTGCAAGTTTTTCCAGCTCATCCCTGAAAACAACTTCCGCGGGCTGCCGCTGCGCCGCTTTTTTCGGCTGGCTTGCTGCGCTCATAACGGACTCCTGCGGCCACCACGGACTTCAGGCGCCATTCGCTCCCGGGGCAGAATACGCGGCAATTCAGACATAGGAATAATACCCTCGATAACATGATCCAATGCACTGTCTCTCATGGTGATCAGGCCGGAATCCAACGCGCGCCAGCGCAATTCTCCGATCGGGGGCTGGCTGGAAATAGCATTCCTGATATCAGAATCCACCTCCATATATTCCACAATAGCCACCCTACCGTGAGTTCCCCGACCATTACACTTGTCGCAACCCGCACCTTCAAAGCAACGGAAGTTATCCGGCGCGCCATTGGGGAACAGCTCTTCAAGAATGACAGGGTCCGGTGTTGCAGGCTGCCGGCAATGGGTACAGATTCGCTTGGCAAGGCGCTGGGCGATCACGGCCAGCAGCTCACCGGCAATGGAATTCGGGTGGATACCCAGATCGTACAAACGTTGCAGGGAATCCACCGCGTCGTTGCAGTGCAGTGTCGAAAGTACAACGTGGCCCGTCTGGGATGCGCGAACCGCCTCCAGTGCCGTTTCATGGTCGCGGATCTCACCGACCAGAATCACATCGGGGTCTTCACGCACGAAAGCACGCATGGCATCCGCGAAGTTGAAACCGATTTCGCCCCGCACACGGGTTTGCTGGATATTATCAATGGAGTACTCGATAGGGTCCTCCACCGTAATAACTTTTCTGCGACCATCGTCTGCCAGCGTTTGCAGGCCGGCGTAGAGTGTTGTGGACTTGCCTGAACCGGTTGGCCCGACGACCAGAACCAGGCCGGCAGGGTTATCGAGCAGGCGCTGGTAGTGGGAGCCAATCATTGGCGACATGCCCAGTTCGGCAATCGTCATGGCCCGGCCGGTCTGCGGCAGTAACCGGATCACCGCATGCTCACCGTGCAGCGACGGCTGGGTCTGTACCCTGAGGTCGTAGGACATGTCACCCAGTTGCAGGCGGGAGCGCCCACCCTGCGGCAAACGGCGCTCGGCAATGTTCAGCTCTGCCCGCAACTTGATAACGTTGATAACACCTTTTATTTCCCGGGGCGTAAGTTGGTACTGGCCCAGATCACGAAGATCGCCATCCACTCGCAAACGGATCCTTACCCGCTCACCATACTGTTCAATGTGAATGTCGCTGGCTTTTTCGCTGACTGCATCCAGCAGAATCGCCTCATATACCGATACCAGATACGGACTGACATGATCGTTAGCCGCTTCACGACCCAAAGGTTTGTCGCGGTGACGGCTTGAACCCTGCCCGGCCGTCGATAACACTGCTTCGTCGGCAGCAAACCGGTTACCCTTGGCCGACAAATCCAAAGACGACCAGATTCTCCGGAAATCCGTAGGCGTAACCAGCCAGAGCTCCACGGCACGTTTGGGGCTCATACGCTCCAGCTGATCGGTGCGCGCATCCGGGTCATCGGTTACAAATGAGACTTTTCCACTACTTTGCGCCACAGGAATGATTCGGGACAAATCCAGAAACGTGCGGGAAAAGGTCCGGAACAGTTCAACCTTCAGCGTTGGCAGAAGCCCATCGGCATCGACAAAGGTCATGCCTCTTTGCTGGGCCAGCGAACGATAAAGGTCGGTTTCTTCGATATTCAGATTACGACGCAAGACATCGAGCACGCGGCAGTTCTCTGCCGCCGCCTCGGCTTTCGCCTTCGCCAGTACACCTTCATCAATCACGCCCAGATCAATCAGAATCTGTTCCGAGTTCCGGTTAAAATCCACCCAGCCAAGCGTGCGGACACGCTCAAGCTTGTCTGCACGTTTTACAAACATCGCCATACTGGGAACTGGTCCGGCCTTACCCTCTAGGCAAATCAGATTGCCGCCCTCGCGGAGGTAGCTCGACAAAACATCACGATCTGCCATGAACGTGGTGCAAAGAACAAGGTCGCAGGGCTGGTCGATGTCAAACCCGCTTTCCGCAGGCTTCGCCAGAACATCTACGTTGTACATGCCCAAACGAAAAAACCTTGCCCTCGCGGCTTCAGCAACGTCCGGGTTTTTTTCAATATAGATAACACGATGAGCCAGACGGGATAACACGGCAGCCAGATAACCAGAGCCGCCTCCCACATGCATCACGTTATCAGCTGGCGTCACTTCCGGCATGATGGACAGAATATGGCTGACGGTTTCTTCGCGGGGAATAGAGTGCCCGGTTATGGAAGGAATCAGATCCGAACCGGTGACAAAATCATGACGGGATACAGAAAGAAGGGCCTCATGGGCCCTTTGGTAAACTTTCTTCATTCAGCAACGTCCATAGCAGCTCAGTTTTCAGGCCGCCTGACGTTTTTTCAACGCTGACACCAGCTCGGCCTCGGGACGGGATATCCCACATGTGTTCATAAGATCGTCGATATCTGCTCCGAGATCAACAAGCCGCGACGCTTCATCGTAGGAAATACGCAGAGGGTCATTTTGACGCATCTCATCCATGGTTGAGCGCAGCTCATGCAGTTGTCGCTCGCATACCACAAGCCGCTGGCCCACTCCCATGCTACCGCTCGCAGTGGCATGCAACTCCCGGCCCAGCGTATCGCAGCGTTCTTTAAGTGAGGCTTTCAGTTGTCGGTTCTGGCGACCAAGTATCAGGCCCTGCACAAAAACCAGAGCAAGCGCGACTGAAGTCAGCACCCAGGGAACATAGGAAGGCATTTCAGCAAACATGATGGACGTCTCCGGTTTATTAACCACGGAAGGCGCCCATCATCAGATCCGACCGGTACAACTCCGGTTCACAACCCTGCGATTTCAGCCCATTCGTGGTCTGTCAGCATTTTGTCGAACTCGACCAATATGATCAGTTCACCATCTTTATTACATACACCCTGGATAAACCTGGCACTTTCCTCGTTACCCACATTTGGTGCAGTCTCAATTTCACTGGCTTTCAGGTACACAACCTCGGCTACGGAATCCACCAGGATACCCATCACCTGATCGGCCGATTCCATTACCACTATCCGGGTCGCGTCTGTAACGTCTGCATCTGCCAAACCGAAACGGCGACGGGTATCGATTACCGTTACCACGTTGCCCCGCAGGTTGATGATGCCCAACACGTAATCCGGAGCACCCGGTACTGGCGCGATTTCCGTGTATCTCAGCACTTCCTGGATCTGCATAACGTTCAGACCATAGGTCTCGTTATCCAGCCGAAAAGTCACATACTGCAGTACCTGATCGTCCTGGGACTGACTTTGCTGTCCGCTCGGGGATGCCATAACCTGTATCTCCTGTTAGGCCGCCCAGCGCGGGCAACCTGATCGTCAAAAAAACATCATCAGTGCCCAATACTATAAGCAAGGGCACAAACCGTGCCAGCACGGCACCGTTTCATTCAGTAACTGGCCCGACGGGACACCAGCGGTCAGCTCAGATCAAGGTGCTGCTCGCGCTCGGCACGCACCAGCAAGTTCGCCATGGTGCTCACATCAACCAGAGCACACATCTGCTCAATAACCGTTCCTGCCAGCCAGGGCCGCTTACTACGCGCCGTGCGCCAGCGCACATCATCTGGGCTAAGAGTGAACGACTGAGCTACGTCGTCGCATGCCAGCCCCCATTCGCTGTTATCCAGACGGATCACAAACTGGTAGTTGTCCCGGGCATTGGCCGGGACCCTTCCAGCCATAATCCACTCTGCCGTATCCACAATTCTCAAATTCTGATGAGTACTCGAACGAATACCCATATACCAGCGCGGGCTGCCGGGAATTGGTCGGATATCCTCTTCAATCCGGTGGATAGCACCCAGAAGAACAAGAGGAACCGCAAGCTGCAAGCCGGCCACAGTAAAAATCAGGCACTCAAACGGGCGCTCCGACCACTCCGGGCGCAATACCGGTGAATCCGGCGCAGGCTCCGGTGACGCTTCCGGCGAGGGCTCCTCCACAACAACAGGCTCGCGCACCCGTAACGGTTGCGGCTGCAATTCCACTCTGGGCGCCGGTTCGGGTCTCGACACCGGCTTCGACACTGGCGCCGGCTTCCGCTCAGGCTTTAATCCGGGCGTAGGCTCCGGCTCGCGGATCTCTTCTAGCAACGCTGTGTCCATTGCCGTATGCAGCAATTCATCCAGATAACTGGCGATGGCGTTTGCTGGATCCGCCAGCGTTGTCAATTTTTCGTCAGCCATGCTGACGTACCTTCAATGAACCAGTCCTTGCCAGCAACTCATCCAACAGGTGCCGGTAAGCCCGAACACCGTGAGTCTGTGCATCCAGTTTTGACGGTATAACGCCCGCTTGGCTGGCGTCGCGGAATTTTGTGTCAACTGGCACCGCAAACTTCCACAAATCATCCTGGTAGATTCTACGTAGTTGATTCAGGCTCTTTACCGACGCCTGGGTGCGCCGATCAAACATTGTAGGCACGATGGTGTAAGGCAGTTGGTTTTTCTGGGAGCGCATGATCATCTCAAGCGTATGCAGCATACGCTCAAGACCTTTAATAGCGAGGAATTCGGTTTGCACAGGAATTACCAGATGCTGCGCGGCTGCCAGTGCATTAACCATAAGTACGCCCAGTGACGGCGTGTTATCGAGGATGACGTAGTCAAAATCATCCCACAACTGAGCAAGAGCCCGGGAAACAATCAGCCCCATACCTTCAACGCCAACCATACGGCGTTCCAGCGTAGCAAGCGCCGTGCTTGCCGGTAGCAGAGCAAGCCCGGAGCAATTTGTATCCGTAATCAGCTGGGCCGGAAGGCCTTCAGGTACCTTGCCCTGGTGTTGGAACAGATCAAAAACACTGTGCGCAAGCGTATCAGGGTCGTACCCGAACCAGCTGGTCAGAGAACCATGGGGGTCAAGATCTACCACCAGTACGCGCTTACCACGCTCTGCCAGCAGCCCGCCCAAAGCGACTACCGAGGTGGTTTTACCCACACCACCTTTCTGATTGGCTACTGCCCAGATTCGCACGTTTTCTCTCCGGAAAATACGTTATCTCAAACTACTGAAACCCGCTGTATTCCGTTTTAACGGCCAGCGACGGAACAACTTGAACGGAACCGGAACACTAGCGCATGACGCCCCGTATGCTGGCATCGCGAGAAATAAGAAGCACAACACGCCGATTACGCCGCCGCCCTTCCTCGGTGTCGTTACGCGCCACAGGCTGGTGCTGCCCGTACCCGACCGCCGCCAGCCGTTCAGGCTCAATGCCTTCCATACCCAGCATGCGCACAACCGCCGCTGCACGGGCCGCCGAAAGTTCCCAGTTGGAAGGGAAGCGGGTAGTACGAATAGGCTGATTGTCGGTGAAGCCTTCAACCTTTACGGCGTTATCCCGGTCTCTCAGAACCCTGGCTATTTTTTCGATCACCTCAAACGAATCGTAGTGCGGCTCGGCATCGCCGCTGCCAAACAACAAGCTGTCAGGCAAGTTCAGCGCCAACCAACGTTCATTGGTTTCGAGAGTAACCACCCCCCGATTAATCAGGTCATCAAACTCCAGTGCAAGCTGATCCGCCATGTCACGCAGATCATCTGAGCGTTCCCGGGTATCCTGTTCATCATTGCGGGGAGCTTCAGTTACCGCAGGAGCAATAACATCTTCTGATTCAGTCACCGCCGCACGCTGCGGCTGGTCGCCTACTGCAATAGGCTGAAAGGACCGTTGAGGCGCATTGAAAACGCCTGTGAGCGTTTCTGAGAGCACCTTGTATTTGCCCTCATTTACCGACGACACCGAGTACATCACCACAAAAAAAGCGAACAAAAGCGTGATGAAATCCGCGTAAGAAATCAGCCAACGCTCTTTGTTGTGTAAATCGTCCTGTGATTGCCTGCGACGCCGCATAAATAGGGACCGGGTGTGATTACTGCAGGAAACCCCGCAGACGCAATTCAATGGATTTAGGGTTCTCACCCTCGGCTATGGCGATAATGCCATCGATCATCATGTCTTCGTACCTGGAACGTTCCTTAACCAGCCCCCTGAGCTTGTTGGCAATCGGAAAAAACAACAGATTTGCCAGAGCCACACCATAGATGGTCGCCACAAACGCGGTGGCAATGCCGCTCCCGAGGGACTCGGGGTCTTCGAGGTTGGTCATTACCTGGATCAACCCCATGACAGCGCCGATTATGCCAATCGTTGGCGAGTAGCCGCCCATGGCTTCAAACACCTTCGCAGATTCCAGATCCCGCTGTTCCCGGCAATCCAGATCAATTTCCATGATGCTACGGATAGTTTCCGTTTCAGCCCCGTCGACCAAAAGCTGCAGGCCTTTACGGGAAAAGTTTTCCGGCTCTTTTTCAGCCAGTCCCTCGAGCCCGAGAAGACCTTGTTTGCGAGCCTTCACGCTCCAGTCAATCACCTTGCCAATGCCATCTTCAATATTGATGTACGGTGGAACAAATACCCATCGAGCCTGAGCAGAAGCCCGTTTCAATGTGGGCCAGGAGGTCTGAAGAATAGTTGCGGCAAGCGTACCGCCAATAACGATAATGGCGGCAGGAGCGTTGAACAGCGAGCTGAGCGCCCCTCCTTCTAGCAGGTTGCCACCCAGAATGGCGGCGAATGCCAGAACAACACCAAGCAGGCTAAGAACATCCATCAGCAAACGCCCTCCACCAGTCGTGGACCTACGTCATCGAGAGACAGAACTTCATCACTCAGGCCTGCCTTGGCAACGGCCATGGGCATGCCGTAGATCACTGATGTTTTTTCATCCTGCGACCAGATTGGAGAACCGCTCTGTTTCATCATACGGCAGCCTTCCCTTCCGTCTGACCCCATTCCGGTAAGGATCACTCCGAGGGTTTTTCCAGGAAACGAACGGGCCAGAGAACCAAAGGTAACATCTACACAGGGCCGGTAATTCAAGCGCTCACCCCCCGGCAGAATACGCACCCTTGGCTGGCCACCACGGTTTTCTACCATCATTTGTTTGCCACCCGGAGCAAGCAATGCCAGCCCGGGGCGCAGAATGTCTCCGTCTTCCGCCTGGCGCACCTCTATCTTGCAAAGTTTATTAAGCCGCTCTGCAAACGCCGGTGTGAAACTCGCGGGCATATGTTGTACAAGCACAATGGGCGAGGGAAAAGATGCGGGCAATGCCGCCAGCACACGCTGGAGTGCCACTGGCCCACCGGTCGAGGTCCCGATACCGACAACGGCATAGCGTCTGGCCGGGCTCTTCCGAGAGGCTCTGCCGGACATGGTACTCTGCGGCCCGGAAACAGGCGATCCGCCCTCCGTGCGGCCTGGAACAGCAGGTCTGGGTGCCGCCGGCACCTGAACCGTGGTAGCGGGCCGTGGAGTTTGCCCCGGTTGAGCGTTCGCTGACGATTGTGATGGCGAATGAGGTGGAGATGGCTGTCGTGAGTGCTTTGGAGAAAGTTGTGCGCGGCTGGCCGGGCGGCTGCGGGCCACGTCCAGCACGCGGTCTATCAAGATTTTCTGCAACTGGCTGCCATCCCGGGCAATTTCCTCGAAGTTTTTAGGCAGAAAATCGACTGCTCCGGCCTCGAGTGCATCCAGTGTAATTCTCGCCCCCTCATAGGTAAGAGAAGAAAACATCAATACCGGCACTGGATGCTTGCTCATGATCTCGCGCACGGCCGAAATGCCATCCATTATCGGCATTTCGTAATCCATGGTAATAACATCCGGGCGCAGGGATTCCGCCAGCTCAACGCCCTCGCGGCCATTCGCAGCGACACCTACTACCCGGATCTGTCCGGACGCAGTCAGTATTTCCGTCAGCCGTTTGCGGAAGAACCCTGAATCGTCAACGACCAGGACAGAAACTGTCATCCGTTTCTCCTAACTAAAAATACGTTGTCCCACAGAGCCCTTCAGTTGTTGAAAGGCCCTCCGCTTCCGCAAAGCACCCAGGTGCTATGGAGGAGCACTCAACTGTAATGCTGGAGCAGGCTGGGAACATCAATAATCAGCGCGATACGGCCGTCACCGGTGATCGTTGCACCAGCCATGCCCGGTGTGCCTTGAAGCCCACGCCCAAGCGGCTTGATAACGACCTCTTCCTGACCCACCAACTGATCAACAACAAAACCAACCTGTCGGGTGCCCATGGCCACGATTACAACGTGACCGTTTTCGCGATCAGGAGTGCCGGCAGAACCTTTAACCAACCAGCGCTTTATATGAAACAGAGGGAATACCTTGTCGCGAACAACAATGCATTCCCGGCCATCGACAATGTTGGTGCGACTCAGGTTCAAGTGGAAAATCTCCACTACGTTCACCAGCGGCAGCGCAAACGACTGATCACCGAGCATGATCATCAGCGTTGGCATGATCGCCAGTGTCAGAGGCACCTTGATGATGATGCGTGAGCCTTTGCCCAGTTCTGAAACAATGCTGAGCTGGCCGTTGAGCTGACCAATTTTGGTCTTGACCACGTCCATACCCACACCGCGACCGGAAACGTCAGAAATCTGCTCCTTGGTGGAAAAGCCAGCAGCAAAAATAAGATTGAAACACTCAGTATCTGTCAGGCGATCGGCGGCGTCCTGATCGTAAATTCCTTTCTCTACCGCTTTGCGTCGGAGAACGTCCGGGTCCATGCCGGCGCCATCATCATCGATGGACAGAAGAATATGATCTCCTTCCTGCTCGGCAGACAGAGTAACTGTCCCCTGTCGCGGCTTGCCGGCTTTTTCCCTTACATCCGGCGCCTCTATACCATGATCCACTGAGTTGCGAACCAGGTGAACAAGTGGATCCGAGAGGGCTTCGACGAGGTTTTTGTCGAGATCCGTGTCTTCGCCATGCATGACCAGGTTCACTTCTTTTTTCATGTTCCTGGCAAGATCGCGAACAACACGCGGGAAACGACCGAATACTTTCTTGATAGGCTGCATCCGGGTTTGCATTACAGCGGTTTGCAGATCGGTAGTCACAACATCAAGGCTGGAGACCGCCTTGTGCATATGCTCGTCTTCACTTGCAGAACCCAACCGCTGCAACCGATTACGGACCAGTACCAACTCACCTACCATATTCATGATATCGTCCAGGCGTTTGGTATCAACGCGGACGGTGGTTTCTGCAACCGGAGCTTGTTCTCTGGCGGCTGGGGCCGGGGTAGTTTGTTTAGCTGGCGCTCTGTCAGCCGGCTGCGCGGCTACCTTCTTTTCCGGTTGCCCGGCCTTACCTATTTCAGTTTTTTCCTGCGAAGGCTCTGCTTGCTTGCTACTTGCATCGCTGGTTGTCGGGCTACCGCCCTTGCCGTGTAGCTCGTCCAGCAACTTTTCAAATTCGTCGTCGCTGATCAACTCAGAATCGCTGCCCGCAACCGGCCCTGTCGAAGATGCCGAGTCCTCTGCGTCTGCGCCGGGAGCAGTTGGTGCTACAAATCTGCCTTTGCCATGGAGCTCATCCAGCAAGGCTTCAAATTCGTCGTCGGTGATGTCGTCGCCTGACCCGTCGTTCCCGACAGCTGCAGGCTCCTGAGTCGGGCTGGGCACTGTTGCGGCGGCAGGTGCTTCTCCGTGAAGGGCATTCAGTAGTTGCTCGAACTCATCATCCGTAATGTCACCGTCGTCCAGGCCTGCTCCCGACGGTTCTTCGAGGGGGTAGGAGCCTCGTGAGAAGCCGCATCCTGAGGCAGAGCCAGAGCATCCAGCGCCGCAATTAGTTCATCCGGCGCAGGCGTCAGCTCCTCATGATTGCGCACCTGCTCAAACATGGCATTCACATGGTCCAGAACCTCAAGAACAACGTCCATAAGCTCCGAATCAACCCGCCGCTTATGGTTGCGCAGAATGTCGAACACGTTTTCTGCGGAGTGGCAGCAATTAACAAGGGCGTCCAGCTGCAGGAAGCCTGCGCCACCTTTAACCGTGTGAAATCCGCGGAATATGGCGTTGAGCAGATTGCTGTCGTCAGGATGCTGCTCAAGATCGACAAGTTGCTCAGACAGCTTTTCGAGAATCTCTCCGGCCTCTACAAGAAAGTCCTGAAGAATCTCATCATCGGCATCAAACGCCATGGGTTAACCTCTTATATTCAGAAACCGAGACTGGACAACAGGTCATCTACGTCGTTTTGTCCCGAAACTACATCTTCACGCTCTTCAGGCTTTATCTGCGGGCCGACGCCCTGCTCAGCGGATACTTCCTGGCCATCAATGTGATGAACCGTCCCGGTAAGCTGGTCAACATGGCTGGCCATGACAACAAGGCTGAGCATCTGCTCTTCCACGTCCTTGACCAGTGTCGTAACGCGCTGAATGACCTGACCGGTCAAGTCCTGAAAATCCTGTGCCAAAAGAATTTCAGACAGACTCCCATAAATGGTGTCGGCGTCCTGGGACAGGCCCACAAAAAACTTATCGATACGGCCGTACAGCTCACGAAACTCAGCGGGCTGCATTTCACGACGGCGCAAACGCTGCCACTCATCACGCAAGGCAGACGCTTCATCGCGCATTGCGTTGGCAACGGGCATGCTTTCTTCAACCAGATCCATCGTGCGGTTGGCGGCCTGACCTGTCATCTGCACGACGTAGGCAAGTCGGTCTGAAGCATCTGTCATCATCGACAGAACTTCCTTCTGTTCGGGGCTGCGCGGATCTATCTGAAAGTTACGGATTGATTCATGAAGCGTTCGGGTCAACCGACCCACTTCCTGGTAAAGACTCTGATCCCTAACATCGCCCATTTCATTGATCAGGGCCATAGCACGGACATAGTCTTCCCTTTCAACGCATTGATTGAGCTCAGCCGCTTGGTGCCGAAGCTTTTCAGTCACTTCCGGCTCAAGACCCCGGTGGATCTTTTTGTTATCGCTCATACGATCCATCCAATCTCTGCTTACTGGATTCGTTCAAAAATTTTCTCAATCTTTTCCTTGAGAACGGCGGCGGTAAAAGGCTTGACCACATACCCATTAACACCCGCCTGGGCGGCCGCGACGATCTGATCGCGCTTGGCCTCGGCAGTAACCATCAAAACCGGGAGAGATTTCAGATTGTCGTCGGCCCGCACGGCCTTGAGCAGATCGAAGCCCGACATTCCAGGCATGTTCCAGTCTGTCACCAGGAAATCGTACTTGCCGCTTTTCAACATGGGCAGAGCCGTGTTGCCATCATCCGCTTCATCCGTGTTTGTGAAGCCCAGATCACGGAGCAGGTTCTTGATAATCCGTCGCATTGTGGAGAAATCATCCACAATGAGAATTTTCATGTTTTTGTCCAAAGGGACCTCCAGTTAATAACACCCGGAAATGGTGTGACCTTTGTGCTCAAATTTTGGCAGGCCGCTAATTTAAGCACTTATTGTCTGATCTTTATGACGGTTGTAAAGCATCGGTTACCAAATACTACACTCCAGTACGATCCGGAAACCTGAGCCGGGCCTATTCGCCATCCTCATGACGCCATTCCGACAGCCTGCCGCGCAACCGCAGTGCGGCCTGGCTGTGAATCTGGCTGACCCTGCTTTCGCTAACGCCCAGCACTGCGCCAATTTCCTTGAGGTTCAGTTCTTCCTGGTAATACAGGCTCAGAACCAGTTTTTCCCGCTCGGGCAGCTGCTCAATAGCAGCCGCCAAATTGCTCCGAAAAGAATCAGAAGCCAGTCCGTCCAGGGGATTATCACTGGTCTCTGTTTCTTCTATCGGCAGCTCTCCGGATTCATTGAGCTCATCAAGGCTAAAAAGTCTGCCGCTGTTCGAATCAGCCAGAGTGGCGTGGTACTCAGAAAGCTCCATACCGAGCTCTTCGGCAACTTCGGCGTCCTGGGCTTCACGCCCCAGCCTGTTTTCAACAGCCTTGATCGCCTTGGCCACCCGGCGGCTATTCCTGTGAACAGAGCGCGGCACCCAGTCGCCTTTACGGATTTCATCCACCATGGCACCCCGGATGCGGATACCGGCATAGGTCTCGAAGGTTGCGCCTTTGGTTGAACTGTAGCGTTGGGCAGCTTCCAGCAATCCAATCATGCCAGCCTGCATAAGGTCATCCAGCTGCACAGAGGCTGGCAGCCGGGCCAGAAGGTGAAGAGCAATTTTCTTGACCAGGGGGGCGTGCGTCTCAATCAGTTCTGAAGAACTTTTTACGCCAGCCTGGTGATAGATTCCCAGATTTTTCGTCAATGTCGTGTATCCGGTATTGTTTGACGGGATCCGTTTCAGACTTCGACGAGCCGCTCCACAAAAAACTCCAGATGTCCGCGGGGAGATGACGGCAACGGCCAGCTTTCGACTTTGTCGGCCAATGCCTTGATCGCGAGCGAGGCTTTAGCCCGGGGATAGGCATCCAGCACAGCTTTCTGACGCTGAACGGCTTTCTTTACGGCTTCGTCGTAAGGCACCATACCAACATATTGTAATGCTACATCCAGAAAGCGTTCAGTAACCCGGGTCAGTTTTTCGAACAGATGACGACCCTCCTGCTCGCTACCCACCTGATTGGCAAGGATGCGAAAACGGTTGGTGTCGTAGTCGCGATTCATCAGTTTAATCAGGGCGTACGCATCGGTAATCGATGTAGGCTCATCACACACCACCAGAAGCAATTCCTGGGAGGCCCTGAGAAAACTCACCACCGACTCTGAAATTCCAGCCGCGGTGTCCACAATAAGCACATCGATCTGATCACCTAACTCACTGAAGGCGTTAATCAGGCCGGCGTGCTCCATCGAGCTGAGCTGGGTCATGCGCTGGGTGCCGGAGGACGCCGGTACAATTTTGATACCGCCAGGGCCATTGACCAATACGTCCCTGAGGTCACACTCTCCTGCCAGCACATCTTTTAAGGTGCGGTTGGCAGTAATGCCGAGCAGCACATCGATGTTACCCAGGCCGAGATCGGCATCAAGCAAAACCACACGCCTACCCTTCTGCGCCAGAGCAATGCCGAGATTGACCGACACATTACTTTTGCCGACTCCACCCTTGCCGCCGGAAACTGCGATCACCTGTACCGGATGTGCTTTGCTCATAACTGTTATTATCTCTCGCAACGTTTAGCCGGATATGACTCATAGCTGAAACAAATCAGACCTTCAGAACCTCATGCCATTTCGCGGGGGCGTTCTTCACCCGACAACTGTTCTGCAGTAGCCTGTTGCTGGAGCGCTTTAAGTCGCTCGACAGCCAAACGTACCAGCGGAACCGCTTCGGCGTGGTGCAGATCTCCAGGAATCTTTTGTCCATCTGTGTAATAGGCTACCGGCAATCCGGTTTCCATCACAAAGCCCAGAGATTCGCCCAGAGTCAGCGCCTCGTCGATCTTTGTCATCACGCAGCCCGTGAGACCTGCCATCTTATAGCAATGCCATACGGATTTCATAATACGCGGCTGGCTGGTTGCTGAAACCACCAGGTGCGTACGCACGTTATGGTGACTGCGGGCCAGCTCTGCAAGTTGCTCCTGATAGCCTTTCTCAGAACTGGTCAGCCCTGCCGTATCGATCAACACCAGATGGCGATCTGACAACTCATCAAGAATATCGTCCAGAGTGTGGCTTTCGTCCACCACTCGAACCGGCACATTAAGAATTCGGCCGAACACGAAAAGCTGCTCATGTGCCGCAACCCGATAGCGGTCTGTCGTGACCAGCGCCAGAGAATCGGCGCCATGCTTCAAAACATAACGAGCCGCCAGCTTGCCAATGGTGGTTGTCTTACCAGAGCCGGTAGGGCCGACCAGCGCGTATACGCCGCCCTCATCAAGCCACTCCTGCCGGGCTGTACGCACCCCGGTAACAAGCATTTTCAGGGTCTGCTTCCAGCCGTCCTCGAGTTTTCCGCTTTTGTGCCGACGTGACAGCGAGCCTGCCAGATCCTGACTCAGACCAAATTCCTGCAAACGCTCTGCAAGTCGTTGCTGGATCGCGTTGGAGCCGGGCTTTTCCGGCTCACCGCGCTGGCTGCTCATGAGATCACGCAAAGAGCTGATTTCTGCACGCATGCTGGCCAGCTCGTCAGAATAACCTGCATTACTGGCGACGTTTGCAGCGGCAGGCTCGTCAAAACCCTCACTCGCGGCTTCGTGGAGTTCCGCGAATGACGCTTCGGCATAGCCCTGGGTTCGCGCTGTCCGGCTTTCACGAACATCACGGATACGTGAGCGGGACCGGCTCAGCTCATCTTCCAGACGGCGGTGCTGCTCTGCCTGCATTTCACCAAGTCGGGCGCCGTTGGTGGCCTCACTGGCTTTTTCGCCAAGACTCTGGCGCGCCATATTTTCGTCGTAATCCAGCGCAGCGACGATTTCAACGCCGCCATCTACTCGACGGTTGGAAAGGATGACAGCATCCGGCCCCAATTGCTCACTGATCTGCTTCAGCGCTTCGGCCATGCTCTTGGCAAAAAATCGTTTAACTTTCATGTTATTGCATCCTCCACCGGTAACGCTGCATTGACGTTATCCGTTCTTTCATCCGCACGCTTACTGGCCTACGGACGCCACGATCGTAATCTGTTTGTTATCCGGTATTTCCTGGTATGAAAGCACATGCAACCGCTCCACACCGTAACTGGCAAACTTGGCCAACACCGGCCTCAACGGCCCGGATACCAGCAGGATGGCGGGCTTACCCAGCATTTCCTGGCGCTGCACACTGTCTTGCAAAGAACGCTGCAACTTTTCCACCATATTGGGTTCCAGAACCATCCCGATATCTTCCTGTCCGCCGGATTGTTGACTCTGCTGAACAGACTTTAGCAATAACTGTTCCAGGTCCGGATCCAGGGTGATCACCGGTATCTCCTGATCATTGCCACAGATACTCTGAACGATCATTCGACGCAGTGCCTGACGCGCCACTGTAGTCAACAACCTGGGGTCCTGGCTCTTCGGATGCAGGTTCACCATGGCTTCTGCAATAGAGCGCATATCACGGATGGGGACTTCTTCTTTAAGCAGGTTCTGGAGCACCTTCAGCAAAAGGCTGATGGACACAGTCGTCGGTACCAACTCTTCCGCCAGTTTCGGTGAGACTTTTTCCAGCTGATCCAGCCATTTCTGAACTTCCTCATGCCCTAGCAGTTCATGGGCATGCTTTTGCAGAACCTGGTTAAGGTGCGTTGCAACAACGGTGCTGGCATCAACCACGGTATAACCCAGTGTCTGTGCCTGGTCTTTCTTTTCAGGTTCGATCCAGCTCGCATCAAGACCAAAAGCAGGGTCTTTGCCTTCTATACCCTCTATCTTTCCGAATACCTGACCAGGATCGATTGCCAGTTCGCGATCAGGGTGTATTTCCGCCTCTGCGATCGTTACCCCCATCAGCGTGATCCGGTACACGTTGGGCATGAGATCCAGGTTGTCGCGAATGTGCACCGAAGGCATCAAAAAGCCCATGTCCTGGGACAACTTTTTACGGACACCCTTGATGCGGCTCAATAGTTGACCACCCTGGGACTTATCGACCAACGGAATCAAGCGATAACCGACTTCCAGCCCGACAATATCCACCGTTGCCACATCATCCCAACCCAGCTCCCGGGTTTCTCCCGGCGCAGGCAACTGACGGCCCGCGTCGCCGCCAGCGTCACCTGCCAGTGGCACATCCCGACCACCTGAGCCGGGCAAAACAGCAGCACCACCCCGACCCGGGAAAGCGCCACCCTCCTCTACAGTCTGCTGATCTTTCTTCCAGATAAACCAGGCTCCCGCAGCGGCGAGGCCTCCCAGCCCCAAAAAAGCAACATGGGGCATACCTGGAATCAGACCCAGAAGCAGGAGAATACCCGCCGCTATCGCCAGAGCCTTGGGTGCGTTGAACATCTGCTGGATAATCTGCCCACCCATGTCCTGGCTGGAAGTAACCCGGGTGACCATGATGGCTGCAGAGGTTGAAAGCAGCAGTGAAGGAATCTGGGCAACCAGGCCATCGCCGATGGTTAACAGCGCATAGCGCTCCATAGCGAGCCCGAAACCCAGGCCATGCTGAACCATGCCTATGGCAACACCGCCGATAATGTTGATGGCCAGAATCAACAAACCAGCGACCGCGTCGCCTTTTACGAACTTGGACGCACCGTCCATCGAGCCATAAAAGTCAGCTTCTTGCGCTATCTCTGCGCGACGGTGTTTAGCTTCTTCCTGATTCACAAGGCCAGCATTCAGATCTGCATCGATCGCCATCTGCTTGCCCGGCATTGCATCCAGTGTGAAGCGTGCACTGACTTCCGAAACCCGGCCGGCGCCCTTGGTAACAACAAGGAAGTTGATGATCATCAGAATGGCAAATACCACGAGACCAACCGCGTAGTTGCCGCCGATCAGCACGGCACCAAAGGATTCGATGACCTTACCCGCGGCATCCCCGCCCTCATGGCCTTCCAGCAACACAATCCGGGTGGACGCCACATTCAACGCCAGTCGCAGTAGAGTGGCTACCAACAATACGGTCGGGAAGGACGCAAACTCCATCGGCCTCAGCGCGTATACACAGACCAAAAGAATGACGATCGAGAGCGTGATGTTGAATGTGAAGAATACGTCCAGCAAAAACGCGGGCATGGGCAGAATCATCATGCCCAGCAAGCCCATCAGCATAACGGGTACGCCGAGGTTTCCCCGCGTCAGGGATTTGACGTTATTAAGGACTAAAGCTCTGTCCATGCCGGAAGCTTCTCCGATTCACTGTTTCTGAGGGCGTTTTCAGGGTCGAAATTCTGACGCCGGAGTATCTTTCACAGTGTTACCGCAAGATCCATACCACCGTGAGACGATTTTCAATCGCAAGCTGCCTTTACCTGCCTGACTCACATTCTAAGATGCGGTATCCTTGCGCCACTCAATCGCGAAATTGCACCTTCAATCCAATACCATCAGACCCAAAACAGGTGAGCCCATGCCGATCCACGAGGTAAAACACCCCCTGATCAGACACAAACTCGGCCTGATGCGCCGTGCAGACATCAGTACCAAGAACTTCCGTGAACTGGCGCAGGAAGTTGGTTCGCTGCTCACATACGAAGCTACCAAAGACTTCAACCTGCAGGAAAAGACCATCGAAGGTTGGGCCGGCCCGGTTAACGTGGAGCAGATCCACGGTAAAAAAATTACGATCGTCCCGATCTTGAGGGCCGGACTTGGTATGCTCGATGGTGTGCTGAGCCTGATCCCTGTTGCCCGGGTGAGCGTGGTTGGTCAGATCCGCGATGAGGAAACTCTCGAAGCCAATACCTACCTGGAAAAACTGGTAGGTGAACTGGACCAGAGAATGGCATTGATTGTTGATCCTATGGTTGCGACCGGAGGCTCAATGATCTCCACCATCGACGTGCTCAAAAAGGCCGGAAGTACTGAGATCCGCGCTCTCGTACTGGTAGCTGCGCCCGAAGGTATAAAGAATGTTCTGGATAAGCATCCCGATGTGTCTATCTACACAGCATCTGTGGACGAATGCTTGAATGAGAAAGGTTATATCCTCCCCGGGCTTGGTGACGCCGGCGACAAGATCTTCGGCACCAAGCAGAAGGACGTCTGATGATGGAAGATCACACCAAAGACCCCATCTGGAAGCAGGCGATTGCCGGTTCCCAGATGCTGCTGGTAGCTTTCGGCGCATTGGTGCTGATGCCGCTGATTACCGGCCTTGATCCCAATGTCGCCCTGTTTACTGCCGGCGTAGGCACGCTGATATTTCACATTGTGACCGGTGGTCAGATTCCGATTTTCCTGGCCTCATCTTTTGCGTTTATCGCGCCGGTTATCGCCTCCAAAGGCAAATTCGGCCTTGAAGAAACTCTGGGCGGTCTGATGGCAGCGGGTATTCTCTATGTCCTGCTCAGCGGTGCGATACGCCTGCGTGGTACCGGGTTCGTAACCCGCCTTCTGCCTCCAGTGGTTATCGGGCCCGTCATCATGGTGATCGGCCTTGGGCTGGCACCCGTGGCCGTCCACATGGCCTCTGGCCGCACCGGCGATGGTGCGGTACAACTGATTCCGCAGGAAACGGCACTGTGGATCGCAATGATCTCGTTGGCGGTGACCATCATTGCATCAGTCTGGTCCAAGGGTATCTTCCGCCTGATTCCGATCATGTTTGGTGTAATAGTTGGGTATATCCTGTCTGCATTCGCAGGCATTGTGGATACCACCCCCGTCCAGGAGGCAGCCTGGCTTGCGGTTCCCAACTTTGTAGCGCCAGCATTCAGCTGGGGCGCCATCCTGTTCATGATCCCGGTGGCTATTGCGCCAGCCATTGAGCACATTGGCGATATCCTGGCGATTGGTAACGTTACCCGCAAAAACTACCTGGAAAAACCGGGCCTGCACCGCACTCTGCTGGGCGACGGCCTGGCTACCAGCACTGCCGCTTTGCTGGGCGGGCCACCAAACACAACCTACTCAGAAGTAACTGGTGCGGTGATGCTGACTCGTAACTTCAACCCGAAGGTTATGTGGTGGGCGGCCTGTACAGCGATCGTTCTGGCCTTTGTAGGCAAGTTCGGCGCGGTCCTGCAGACAATCCCTGTTCCGGTTATGGGTGGCATCCTGTGCCTGCTGTTTGGCTCCATTGCCGTTGTAGGCATGAGCACTCTGATCCGCCATCAGGTTGACCTATCCCAGGCGCGGAACCTGGTTATCGTGGGTGTAACCCTGGTGTTCGGCATCGGCGGCATGGTTCTGGGCCACCTTGAAGGTATCGCCCTGTGTGCGGTAGCGGCCATCATTCTGAACCTGATACTTCCGGGCAGCCGCGAGGCATGGGGCAAGGCTATTTACGAGCACAAAGAAGACTGACTAAAACGTTAATGCCAGCCACTGGTGTCTTCGGGCACTGGTGGCGATGTTCCCCTCTCAACTCTTACCCTCTGCTTGTAGCCTGAAAATTCGATAGTTGCAGGCGCGCAGAACCCCTTTCCAAAAACCGCTACGAGCACATCCATGTGCGCTTGTTTCCGGCCGTCCATGGCCTCCAACATTTTTGGAAAGGGGTTCTGCACACCTGCTGTTCAACTTTCGAGATACCGCGACTACAAAATCCCTGTGTTGAAAGCAGTGGATTCAGCCTCAGATATCCAACAAAACTACAACCACTCAATAATTATGCGCTTAAGCTTTAGCGACATCGTGAGGTCTACCGAGTGGTGGTGGGTGGCCTTTTCAGGACTGTCGGTGGCCAAGGACGGCCACCGTCAAGCGCCCATGGATGGGCTCGTAGCGTGTCCTGAAAAGGCCACCCACCATCACTCCTCCCCCAAAACCAGAAAGCTAGGGACCAAACTAAATATCCCGACGCAGGTCAGAAGGAATCGGTAAATCAGGCATCCCAGGCTTGGGCCCACGCCCTTTGCGGAACTGCCGGAGCTGGAACACGTAGGCCAGCACCTGGGCAATGGCCATGTACAGCCCGTCGGGAATTTCATCGCCTATATCGCTGTTGTGGTAAACAGCTCGGGTAAGAGGCGGTGTGCGGAGGATCTCGACTTTATGCTCACGGGCGATTTCCATGATTTTGAACGCCGTTTCATCATTGCCCTTGGCAACAACCACAGGGGCAGCCATGGAGTTGGAATCATACTTGAGCGCGACGGCGTAGTGAGTCGGGTTGGTGATAACAACATCAGCAGTGGGTACATCCTGCATCATTCGGCGCTGAGCCATTTCGCGCTGGAGTTGGCGGATCTTGCCTTTAACCTCCGGTTTGCCCTCCGTGTCTTTGTACTCGTCTTTGACTTCCTGCTTGGTCATTCGCAGTTTTTTCTGATGATCAAAAATCTGGAACGGCACGTCGATCACCGCGATGATGATGGTGGCGCAAGAGAGCAAAAAGAAGCTCCAGCCCAGTGTCCAGAGCACGTGTTCCATAGCAGGGACGGCAGGCTCTTCGGCGATGGCGAGCAGGTCTTCGGTGCGGAGGTTCAGTATGAGAATTGCCAACGCCATAACCAGGCTAACTTTGGCAATGGCTTTGACCAGCTCAATCAGGGAGCGCATGGAGAACATCCGCCCCAGCCCTTTAATGGGATCCATGCGGTTAAGTTTGGGCGCTATGGCTTTGCCGCTGAACAGTAGGCCCCCAATACCGATCGAGCCGGCGATAGCGGCAACAAGAAGCAGTGCAAGAATGGGTGAAAGAGCCCAGGCAGCTTCTTTCGCAGACGCCATCAGCTGAATACTCATATGCCGGGTGTCGAAGATCGCAGAACGTTCCAGCGTAAAGCTGTCGCGCATGATAGCTTCCAGAGAAGCACCCAGATGGGTTCCGAACACCAAGAGTCCACCGGCGCCAGTGATCAGTACGGCCATGGTGGCCAGCTCTTTTGATCGGGCGGTCTGGCCATCCTCCTTCGCTTTTTCAAGCCTTCGGGGGGTAGCCTCTTCGGTTTTTTCCTGACTGTTGTCGTTCTCTTCTGCCATGCTTCAGGGTTGTCCTTGAAGGCCCCTCATGAACTCAAAGGTCTGCCGTGTGTATTGTTCGAAGTGCGGCAGAAAATTGGCGTGCAGCACCCATATAGCAAACAATCCAAAAATCAGGCCAATCGGGAAGCCCAGTGCGAAGATGTTCATCTGGGGCGCAGCCCGGGTCATTACGCCAAAGGAAATGCTCACAATGAGCACGGCGGTCACGGCCGGCAATGCCAACAACATGGCAGACGCAAACATCCAGCTAATGCGATGCGCGAGTTCCCATACTCCGGATTGGCCCAGGCCTTCCATTCCGATGGGCAAGGATCGGAAACTTTCAATGAACACTTCAAACGCGACCAGGTGGCCGTTCATGGCAAGAAACAGCAATGTCACAGTGATGGTGTAGATCTGGGACAGCACAGGTACGTTAACACCGTTGGCCGGATCAACCATGGACGCAAAGCCGAGACCCATTTGCATCGCGATCATCTGACCAGCAACGACAAACAGCTGCCAAAGGGCTGTCAACGCAAAGCCCATCCCGACACCAATCAGGATCTGCTGCAAAGTAATGATTACCGCATCGGCACTCAGGGCTTCAACCTGCGGCACTTCCGGGATCATGGGGACAATCAGGATGGTCATTAGCAAGGCCAGCCCGAGGCGCACCCGGGCGGGCACAAGCTGGGTACCGAAAATTGGGATAACCATCAAAAAACTGGCCAGACGAAACAATGGCCAGAGGTGCTGCCCGACCCACTGGCCGAGCACGTCTGCACTGAGTTCGGCAGGGATCATAGGTCAGCCAATCAGGAAGGGAATGCTGGATATAAGCCGGTGTGCATGATCCAGTAGTTTGGTGAGCATCCATGGCCCCATCACGATAATAACAATGAGCGTGACCAGCAGCCGTGGCAGGAAACTGAGCGTTTGTTCGTTGATCTGAGTGGCAGCTTGAAACGTGCTTACCACCAAACCAATAACCAGCCCCGGCCCGATAATGACAGAAGCCAGGAGCACAATCATCCACAAGGCTTCCCGCAGAATATCGATAACGGTTTCCGGAGTCATGACTTGCTCCCCTTTCCCATAACCGGACTATATTCCATAACTGGCGGCCAGAGTGCCCATAATCAGGGCCCAACCATCCACCAGAACAAACAGCATTATCTTGAATGGTAGCGAGATAATGATGGGTGACAACATCATCATACCCATTGCCATCAGGACGCTGGCGACCACCATGTCAATTATCAGAAACGGAATGAACAGAATGAACCCTATCTGGAACGCAGTTTTGAGTTCGCTGGTCACGAACGCAGGCATAAGAATCCAGAAGGAAACATCCTGTGCGGTATCGTACTGAACGTCAGCGATACGCATGAACAACGCCAGGTCATCTTCCCGGGTCTGTTCCAGCATAAACTTCTTGAAGGGCTGGCTGGCGAGCTCAACCGCCTCCAGCGATGTAACTTCTTCCTGAAGATAAGGCTGTAACCCGACCTGATTGGCCTCCTCGAGGACCGGTTTCATAATAAAAATACTGAGAAACAGGGCCAGGCCGAGCAGTATCTGGTTTGAGGGAGTTGCCTGCAGGCCGAGCGCCTGGCGCAGAATCGCAAACACCACGATGATGCGGGTGAAGGATGTCATCATCATCAGCATAGCCGGCAAAAACGTCAGCGCGGTCATCAGCGCCAGAATCTGCAGAGTTACCGAGTATTCCTCAACACCCTCACCTTCACCTGGCTGTACGGTAAACGCCGGGATGCCTGGCAGGTCTGCAAGTGCCAGCGGCGCCCAGAACAGGCCGCCGAGCAGAACAGACAGCGGGATGAGTTGTCTAAGCGTTGCCACCATCATGGGCCTGTTCATTCCTTGTTCGGGGCTGTCCAGGATTTACCGATCATGCCTTGCAGGCGGCGGGCAAAATCTCCGGAATTCGGGTTACTCGCATCCACGATTGGCTCTTCAAATACCTGCAGCGTGCGGATAGCCGATGGAGTAATGCCCAAAAGAATCTGCTGCCCGCCCACCTCAATCAGAGCGATCCGTTCGCGAGCGCCGATCGCCATTACAGACACAACTTTAATCGCATTATTGTTCATACCCGTCATCCCGTTCATGCGACGGATAATCCAGGCACACCCGTATATCACGGCGATCACTGCAACCAGGCCGGCACCGAGGCTGAACAGAGTACCAAGTGTGTCAGGTGCCCGCCCAGGGCTCCCCTCCACTGCCCTGGAAGTTTCTTCGGCAAGCACCGGCATGGCTGTAAGCAGCAAGAATAGACCCGCGGTTTTCATCACCATTCTATTTCTGCAGCCGTTTGATGCGTTCGCCGGGGCTGATGACATCGGTCAGACGAATACCGAACTTTTCATTAACCATAACAACTTCGCCATGGGCAATAAGCGTGCCGTTGACCAGAACATCCAATGGCTCACCGGCCAACCGGTCCAACTCGATAACCGACCCCTGGTTCAACTGCAGAAGGTTACGAATGGGGATCTGGGTATTCCCCACCTCCATGGAAATACTGACAGGAATGTCGAGAATGACGTCAAGGTCCGGTGGCGGCCCGCTAGCCTGAGTCGACGCTGAAACCTCATCAAACTCTTCCATCGGGGCTGTTCGCACATTGCTTTTAGCGCCGGCGCCGCTCTCCCCGGCCTCTTCCATAGCCTCGGCCCACTCGTCATCCCGGGACTCTTCTGCCCCTTCCTCACCAGTCTCTTCCATGGCAGCCTCCCATTCGGCTGCCAGCTTTTCGTCCTCGCTCAGCTCCTGACCGTCTTTTTTGTCGTCAGCCATTGCGTCCTACCTTCGGTTGTTTTTTTAACTTGGGCCGCGTCGCCCGCTCATGAATTCTAAGCGCCAGTTTTCCGTCCCGTGTTCCCATGGTTGCCTTGTACACGGGAATACCATTGGCAGTTACGGTCAGATACTCAGGCACCTCTACGGGAATAATATCGCCGGTTTTAAGCTTGGCGATCTCTCTCAAGGAAATCCTGCGGCGGCAAACGGTCGTGTTAACTGGAACATCTACCTCTCTGATATCCTCCTGCAACGCATTGACCCAGCGCTCGTCCACATCATCTACGTCACTCTGTACACCAGAATCAAGAACATCCCGGATTGGCTCGATCATTGAGTAGGGCAAGGCAAAATGCAACTCACCACCGCCGCCATCCAGTTCAATGTGAAAGGTGCTGACAACCACCACTTCGCTGGGGCTGACAATGTTTGCCATCGCGGGGTTTACTTCGGAGCTCAGGTAGTCAAAATCGACGTTGACGACTGCTTGCCAAGCCTCCTGCATGTCCTTGAAAACCTGGTTAAGCACCATCTGAACAATTCGGTTTTCTGTGGGCGTAAACTCCCGACCCTCGATTTTGGCATGCCGCCCTTCACCCCCGAAAAAGTTGTCCACCAGCTTGAACACCAGCTTGGCGTCCAGAACAAACAGGGATGTGCCGCGCAAGGGGCGAACCTTGCACAGATTCAGACTGGTAGGCACATAGAGAGTGTGAATGTACTCGCCGAATTTCATGATCTGGACGCCACCGGTGGAGACATCCGCATTGCGGCGTAGAAGATTGAACAGACTGATGCGAGTGTAACGCGCAAAACGCTCGTTGATCATCTCCAGTGTCGGCATCCGGCCGCGGACGATGCGATCCTGGCTAGCCAGATCGTAGTTTTTTACACCGGTTTCGTCAGCTTCTTCATACGTATCAATGTCACCGTCATCCACGCCGTGGAGGAGCGCATCGATTTCGTCCTGTGACAGTAAATCCTGCATACTTTGTCCTGCCGCTGAAAAGCCTTGCCCAAATCAGGGGGCTGTTACACCCGTTGTCGTATTCTTTATTGAACTACAAAGTTCCTGAACAAAACCTGGTTGACGCCGGGCTCGCCTTCCTGCTCCAGCACCTGGTTCACCGTTGTAAGCATAGTTTCCGCCAGGCCTTGCCGACCCTCGGGCGTCTGCAGTTCGGTAAAGCCACTGCTACCAAGCACCATAACCAACTGGCTTCGAATCAAAGGTAAATGTAGCTTGGCTGCGGTAAGCGCTTGTGGATCAGTTGCTCCCAAAGCCACATAGGCCTGCGCATAACGCTGACGGCCCTCACCTTGTACTGTTGTTACCAGGGCTTTCTCAATCTCCAGATAGACAGTTGGAGAGAAGGTTTCACCCGCCACCTCTTCCTCAGTTTCAGTGTCATCACCCATTCCAGGCAATCCGCCACCAAGAAACCACAGGGTGCCCGCAACCGACAGGGCAATGGCCAGTATCAACCCCACCGTAATGAGGATGATCAGTTTCAGTTTACCTTTCTTGGCCGGTGCAGCCTCAGGTGCGCTATTTTCTGCCATAGTGTTTTCGCCAGAAATCCGTCAGTGAAAATGCTTTTCCATGACTTTTAGAGATTGACTGCAAAGGGCGGGCCAGAAGGCCCACTCCTCCCGCTAAGAACCGCAGTTTAGCGTTGCATGAAGGGATGGGCAAAGCAGATTGGCGAGGAACGCTCAGCAGGATGGTTCGGCCATTCAGGCAAAAATGTCAACCGCGCCATTCCAGCTCAGGTCAAGACTGCCGCTCTGATTATCCATGTCGCTTCCGCCTGCAGATGCGAACTCTGCGCCTGAACCCGACGATGCGCTTTCTCCGTCACCTGAACCCTGCTCTCCACGCTGGTTTTGTGAATTATCAGAGACGTCGAACTGAGCCAGTGAAAGACCTTGTTCGCCCAACATGTCTCGCAGGCGTTGCGAGTGCAATTCAAGTTGATCCCGCACCACCGGGTTAGCCGCATGAACGGTAATGTTAGCCTGCTCATTTTGAACACGAACCCGCACCTCCATAGGCCCCATGTCAGGCGGAGTGAGGTGAATCTCGGCTACCGACAGATTTTTGGCTGTCAGCCAGCTAAGCTTCCCCATCAGCTTGTCGCCCCACTCTGCATGGTTTACAGGAACATCAACCGATGTAGCATAGCTCCTCAGAGGCACCTGGGCTTCAGCTGCAAGCTTGCCGGCGGAACTATGGGTGCTTTGTTGAGAAACCAGCTCCATGGCAGCTTCCAATCGAGTGCCGGTGAAGAGGCTGGAGGTATCAGCGACTCTGGCACTTTCTCCAGAACCCGGCATAAGCGCGTCGGTCAGTTGCAGTCCAGCCACTGCCCCACCATTACCGACATTCATTAGCTGACCTGTCTGGCCTGGCTTACCGCCCGTAAGCCCGGCAAAAAGCTCAGTGGCCGGGCTGCTCGTAGCAGTACCTCCGGCACTGCCAGCGACCCCAACCTGGCTGGCCGCAGGCAATAACAGAGCCTGCAATTCCGCAAAGGTCAGCGGAGTTGTAACGGCTTCCATTTCAGTGGCTGGCTCTGCATTCTTGCCAGCCCCAGGCTTATCAGCCGCTTTGTCCTTGCCTGCCAAAGCCGGCTTATCTGGCTTGCCCGCTTCAGCGGTTTTGCTCGCGGAATCAGCCCGAGTTGCTGATTGCGAGTTTTCTTGGCGCTCGGAGTTTCTGGCGTCGGCTTGCCGTTTGTCGAGACGTTTCTGCTCCGCACGGGAGACGGCTTCATACCGGCTTTCATCCGCGCCACTATCTCGAGCAGAATCAGGTTTCGGTGCGCCGGCATCTTTCTGAGCCCCGGGCGCTGGAGTCTGGGGAAGAACCATCTGTGTCATGGCAACCTCTTGCCGCTTTTGATCGGAAGTCGCACTGTTCAGTCCGTTTCAGAGCTGATTTTCAGGCTGTTTCCCAAATAGCTGCAAAAGCGATGCCAGCCACCGTCTCTGCCAGGCCCGCCATTACCAAGGCCCCAAGTTCCTATCCTGTTCCGCGCTCCATCAGAGCACCAAATGCCTCGGTAACCTGCTGAAATTCATATTCAATTGCTTCGAGAACGGGCGGTACTTCGGCCAGATTCTCATTCTGCCCAATTTTTTCCGCATTCCGACAAAGTTCTCCAAGGCGCGGCGCCCCGATATTAATGCAGCTGCCCTTGAAACTGTGGGCGGTTTTAGCGAACGCGTCTGAATCCCCAGCCATCGCAGCCCCCTTCAGGCTATCAATTCGCTCTTTCGAATCGACAAGGTAGGTCTGGATCAGCATCTCGAATTCATCTTCCATTACGTCTCGAAGCTCTGCCAAAGCTTCTTTATCAAGGTGTGGTTTATCAACCATGACCAACTCCCTTGTTCCTGTATAAATGCCGATTAAAAGTACCAGTCATAAATAATATCCACCCGGCTCCCCTGTTCATGAAACCTGATGGATTCAGCCAGCCGTTTCAGCAGAACCAATCCGCGCCCCGCATATCGGGGCCCACTCTGCGCCATCTCCGTGGCTTGCAGAACCGGGTGATTCTCGAAGTCAAACCCCTGGCCGCTATCTTCACACACAACCCTCAACCGACCGCCCCACTGCTTGGGCTCGTGATGAAAACTGAACCGGATGTAATGGCCACTCACCATGCTCAAACGTGCGGTACGCTCAGAATAATAGCGGCCAAATCCCTCCGGAGTGTATTTCCACTCTGAAGGTAGCTCAAGTACACCATGTTCCAGAGCGTTATTGTACAGTTCTGAGAGCAGGGTATAAATTTCTCCACTTTTTCTCCGAAGCCCGGGTACCTCCATACAGATGTGCAACAGAAGTGGCAGGGGGCTGAACTCCCCCAAGGTGCGCTCCCGGATTTCATAAACACACTTCCACTCAGTAGGCCCGGCGAGCGTAGAAGGCGCAGTTCCCTCGGGCAGCGCCGACAGTCCCTCCTGATCAACCATTTCCAGACAGCAAAGCGTGAGGTCGTCTCCGAATTTCTGGCGCCCGGTAAAACCTTGTATTGCGTTCATAAGAGCATCGAATGGGTGCTGGCCAGAAGCAGCACTCTCGACTGCACGCCGCACCCCCTGTTCTCCAAAAGGCTGACCCTCCTCGCTGCTGCATTCAAGCACACCATCGGTCATCAGTATCAGACGGTCTCCAGGCAGGGTCCTGATGATCTCCATATCAGCATTGAACTCATCAGCGTTAAGTATCCCTAGCGGCAAGTGGCGTGATGGCAAGCTAAACCCTTCCCCAGAGGCGCGCACCAGCCATCCGTCGGGCAGACCACCGTTCCAGACCTTCAGCTGGCTGAGTGTGAAGTCCGCCTCAAGCATCGTTCCGCAGCAGAACATATCCTTCGGCAGAATGCGTACGAGCTTTTGATTGATCTCCTGCAGGATATCGGAGCCATCAAACCCCTTGCTTGCCATACCGTAAAATGTTTCTGCAACGGGCATGGCGCCAATAGCCGCTGGTAGGCCATGGCCTGTGAAATCACCAGTAAAAACAAGCATTCCACCAGCAGGGCGAGGCGAAGCGAAGAGCACGTCACCACTGAAAACCGAAAGAGGAGACGCGTGATAGCGAATATTGGGTGCGTCCAGACAACCAGTGTGGGCAACGTTATCAAAGACTCGCCGCGCCACATACTGCTCCTCGAGCAGTTGCCGATTGCGTTCATGCATCAGGTCTCTCTGATCCGACAAGGCCTGATGCATCAGGCGCATCCGGTTAAACGCGTTGATTTTGGCTTTTATCATTACCCGGTTATAGGGTTTGCTGAGAAAGCCATCGCCACCTGCCTCAAGACACCGGGCCAGATCTTCCGCTTCCGATAGCGAGGAAATAAAAATCACCGGAACCATGCGCTCACCGGCAAGTCGTTTGATCTCCTGCGCTGCCTCCAAGCCATCCATTGCAGGCATCATCGCGTCCAAAAGAACGAGGTCCGGTGCGCCGGAGCGAAAAAGCGCAACAGCCTCCTCACCATTGGCTGCATCCAGCACCAAATGGCCGAGGCGTCGCAACAGTGTTTTCAATATCAGCCGATCGCTGTCGCTGTCATCTGCTATGAGGATTTTCAGCGGGCCACTTTCTACAGCAGGCTCATCCATGAAAGGTTCCGGCGGCCTGAGCAATCACCGAATGGTGAAAAGTTGCTCGAAATTGGAAATGGTCAGAATCTTGCGGACATCGTTATTGCAGTTCTCAATAGCAATACTGGCATTGTCACCCCCGGCATAGTCCCTCAGTAACAGAAGCATGCCGAGGGCTGAGCTGTCGAGATAGGTTGCATCGGACAAATCCACAACATAGTTGCGGACATCCGTTCCGCCATGCTCGTAAGCATCGCGAAAGGCTTGATGCGTACTGAAATCGAAGCGCCCTTCAATTCTGATAATCAGAGCCTGACCGTCGTGACTGCGGCGGGTATGGATGGGCATCCGCAAAACCTCCGGTGGTATTCACTTCAAGATTCAGCGGCTCGCTTTGAAGCCGCCCAAGTTCTTACAAGGATAGCTCAGCGCAGTCAGTTTGCATGGCATCACCATTGATTCCGCACAAATTCAGCGACGACGCCGCGAAAAAGCCCGGCCTGCTGCTTCATCGGACAGTTTCTGTTCTTGCGCGTCCTGTGCGACCTGCTCTTGCTTACGACAGGTTTCGATGTATTTCTCCATCCCTCGCCGACGCTCCCAGGCTTGCTGCCACTCCAGTCGGCGGGACTCGAACACGGCTTCAGCCTGATCCAGCTGCTTTTGTTGCTGCAGGATAACCTGGTCAAGCTGGGCTATAAATGCCTGCCAGGCTTGTAAACGACTGACCTGAACCACACCATGCTGGCTGCCACGAATCTGATCCCGGTATTCCTGCTGATAGCGGTTGAGGTTTTCGACCTGGCTGCTGTGCTGCTCCATGAGTTCGCGGGCTTTACCCATCCGCTCGAGTGCCGCCTGCTCCTTGCGCTCTTCCACCGTGAGCACTACGGCCAGACGTTGCGAGCGCAACATTAACCGGCACCTCTACTGGTGTTGATGGCAGATGGGTCCGGAACGGCTGACTTGCGGCGCTCCGGCGAACGGCGCTCGGGAACCACAGCCAATAACCCTTCGATGCTTTCGGCCAGCGAGGCCCGTTCGTTCAGGCCCTGCTGCAAAAACTGGCGCATATTCCCGATATGAGTAATAGCGAAGTCAGTTTCCGGGTCGGAGCCCTTCACATAAGCACCTACGCTGATCAGATCCCTGGCCTGCTGATAGCGGGAATAGACCTGCTTGAAACGCTGCGACCGGGAAAAGTGCTCAGCTTCGGTAACCTGAGGCATAACCCGGCTGATGGAAGCTTCCACGTCGATAGCTGGGTAATGTCCTTCTTCTGCAAGCCTGCGAGAAAGCACAATGTGACCATCGAGAATTGCCCTGGCAGCGTCCGCAATCGGGTCCTGCTGGTCATCACCTTCGGTGAGAACGGTATAAAATGCGGTGATCGAGCCACCTCCGGGCAAACCATTGCCGGTGCGCTCAACCAACTGCGGAAGTTTAGCAAATACGGAAGGTGGATAACCTTTGGTGGCCGGTGGCTCACCAACCGCCAGCGCAATTTCACGCTGGGCCTGTGCGTATCGGGTTAGCGAATCCATCAGCAACAGAACGCGCTTGCCCTTGTCCCGATAATACTCAGCAATACGGGTAGTCAGCATGGCCGCTCGCAGGCGCATAAGGGGGGAGTCATCCGCTGGCGCGGCAACCACAACCGACCTGGAGAGGCCTTCTTCGCCCAGAATGTCCTCTATAAATTCCTTGACCTCCCGGCCCCGCTCACCTATCAGCCCTACCACGATGACATCGGCATCCGTGAACCGGGTCATCATGCCAAGCAGCATACTTTTACCAACGCCACTGCCAGCAAAAAGGCCCAGACGCTGCCCCTGACCAACGGTCAGTAAGGCATTGATAGCCCGGATACCCACATCCATGGACTGCCTTACCGGAGCACGGTTGAGGGGGTTGATAATCTCTCCGGTAAGCGGAACTCTGGATTCGGCCTGAAGCGGGCCTTTGCCATCAAGAGGTTCGCCACTGCCATCGACCACCCGGCCGAGCATAAGAGGGCCAACAGGAACACGGCTTGCGGCAGATAAGGGAACCACCCTGGCGCCCGGTTTGAGGCCTTCTATAGCGGTCAGGGGCATTAGGTAGACCTTGTCATCTTCAAAACCTACAACCTCGGCTTCAACCGTTCCGGCACCCTGGCCTTTAATCACACAGCGGTCGCCCACCACCATGGGGCATCCAACGCACTCCAGCGTCAGCCCTACCATTCTGGTCAGGCGCCCGGATAGTTCTGGCTCAGGATCAGTTTGCAGATAAGCTTTGTATCGATCCAGACGGTCAGCCAGGGAGGATGTCATCACGCTCACCTTCGGTGGGATCATCTTCGTCAGAATCTTTGCCAGTGCTTTCGACAGCGTCGTCCTTTGGGGAGTGACCCGGCGTACTCAACACATCCCTCTGGAAGTCCGTCAGGTCATCCATTATGGCATTCAGCTCTTCAGCCTCACCCACTTCACCGTCATCCGTCTGCCGTTCCAACATACTCTGAACAGCGCGCTGAAAGCGTTTTTCAACGGTAAAGTCGACCAGGCTGTTGCGGGTTTCAACCCGGCATCCGCCAGGTAACACTTTACTATCCTCCACAACTGAAGCTGTTGCCTCCAAACGCTCGGCCACATCGCGAACCGCACTGAAGTCGTCCGGATGAACATGAATCCGGACGTTATCCGCCGTTGAAGGCAGAGCTTCTACGGCCTGGCGTACCACCTGACGTATCTGTGAGGAATCGATAGTCAGCTCGCGGTAAACAACGGCGCGAGCAAGGACCATGGTGAGATTGAGTAGCGAGGTTTCAAGTTCATCCTGATGTTTTCGGATGGGCAACAACAGCTCTTCCAGTATGGGTTCGAGGCGATCCAGGCTTGCACTTACTTCCGCACGGGTTTCGTCATAGCCTTCAGCCTGCCCCCGTTCCCTTCCCTCGGCAAGGCCGGTTTCCAGCCCTTCCTTGTGGCCCAGTTCGTAACCTTCAGCCCGCCCCTCCTGCAGCCCCTGGTCCCGGCCTTCGTTAAAGCCATCTTCCCGTGCCGCCTGACGAATTTCCGCAAGATCAGCTGCCGTCAGAGGTTTGACATCCCGCTCCTCTTCACGCGCAACCTCATTGCCACTGGCATCCAGTAACGGAAGTTCCCAGCGCTCATAGGCAGTCAACTGCTCCTTGGGAATGCGGCTGGTGTCTCTGGAGGAATCGTTGGAGGAGTCTTTCATCACATCATTTCTTCACCGGCACCGCCAAGCGTAATTTCTCCCGCTTCAGCCATGCGACGGGCAATGGTAATTATGTCTTTCTGGGCAGCTTCCACATCGCTGACCTTCACCGGGCCCTTCGCCTCAAGGTCATCCTGCAGCAGCTCGGCAGCGCGCTTGGACATGTTCTTGAAAATCTTTTCCTGAACCGCATCATCGGCACCCTTCAGAGCGACTACAAGCACTTCAGACGACACTTCACGCAGCAATGCCTGAATACCTCTGTCATCAATGTCCTTAAGGTTATCAAATACGAACATGAGGTCTTCGATGGTGGTGGCCAGATCGGGATCCATATCCTTGATCGAATCCAACAGAGTGCCCTCGATGCTGCGGTCCATAAAGTTCATTATATCCGCAGCACGCCGTACACCGCCTATCCGGCTGGTCTGGGCCGAGGCTCCTCCGGAGAACTGTTTCTCCAGAATGTCGTTCAGTTCCTGCAAAGCCTGGGGCTGAATGCTTTCAAGCGAAGCAACCCGCATCATGACATCGAGACGCACCTTCTCATCCAGCGTTGCGAGAATTTCAGCCGCCTGATCAGGATCAAGGTATGAGATAACAATGGCCTGAATCTGTGGGTGTTCATAGCGGATTATGTCACCAACCGCTCTTGGCTCCATCCATTTGAGCGTATCCAACCCGGTGGTATTGCCGCCGATGAGAATGCGGTCAATGAGGCTGGCGGCTTTGTCGTCACCCAGAGCCTGAGTGAGCATGGCGCGGATGTAGTCGTCATTGCCAACGCCCAGTCCGGTCTGGCCACCCACAGCGTCCACGAACTGATTCAATACGTAGGTCACTTCATCTTTGCTAACGTCTTTCATCTGGGCCATGGCAACGCCTACCCGTTGGACCTCTTTCGGGCCCATATGCTTGAGCACTTCGGCGGCATCCGCTTCGCCCAGAGACATCAGCAAGATCGCAGCCTGCTCTACCCGCGGAATCTTCCGCGCAGGTTTTTGGGGCGTATCACCGCCCGACTGCCTGGATTGATCAGTCATCAACATTCACCCACTGGCGCATTACTTGAGATACCCTCGCCGGGTCTTCGGCAATCAAGCCTTTAAGAGCATTCAGCTGCCTATCATAACTATCTGTAGCGCCGGGCAAAAGCAAGTCATCCTGAGAAGACATCGCCTGGCGCAAAGCATCATTGCCGCCAACGTCGTCGTACCCGTCATAGCCTGCGGAGCCAGCTTCATCGTCGCGCTCACGACGCCCACCACCGGAAAGGCTCTTCAGCGTCGGACGCAGCAAGCCAAGCACGAGTACCAGGATAACCAATCCGGCCAGTACCTGCTTCATCAGGTCCCAGAACCAGGGCTGTTCCCAGAACCCCGGGGTTTCAAACTCGAATGCTTCTTCCGGAGCAAACGCTGTGTTCATTACGGTCACGCTGTCACCGCGTGCGGCGGAATAGCCGACGGCATCGCGTACGAGCATACTCAGGCGTTGCAACTCCTGCTCGGGCCAAGGCTCATAAGTTACCGCGCCGGTTTCCGGGTTAACCACTTTCATATCATCGACTGCGAGCGCGACGGTCACACGCCTTATGCGTCCCAACTCCTGCCGGGTGTAGCTGACCGTTCGATCCATCTCATAGTTTCGGGTAGATTCCGTGCGCACATTAACCGGTGGGGCCGCCGGCGCGCCTTCATCAGCATCGCCCGCTTGTGCGTTCGCCTGTTCAGGCACTGTCGCATCTGCAGGAGGCTGATTGGACAAGGCCCCGGGTATACCGCCATTGAACCCGGCAACGCGCTGCTCTGTTAGATCACGTTCACTGCGAACGGCCTGTTGTTCGGGATTAAACAGCTCTTCGGCCTGCTCCACAGACGAGAAGTCCAGGTCCGCAGACACTTCTGCCCGGTACCGACCTTCGCCCACAATGGGAGCAATCAACGAGGAAACGCGGCGGGTCAGCCCCTCTTCCAGACGCGAGGTATAATCGTACTGATCCTGCATGCGCTCGCCATCACCCCGGTTTTCTTTCCCGGTAAGCAGGTTCCCGTTCTGATCAACTACCGTTACGTGATCCTTATTCATCATCGGAATGCTGCCGGCAACCAGATTCACAATCGCTGCAATTTGCTCCTGCTCGGGGCGACGACCGGCAAAGACTTCGAGAAAAACCGAGGCTGTAGGATCCCTGGCATCCCGCACGAACACGGAGCGCTCTGGAATCGCCAGGTGAACCCTGGCACCACGAACGCCACGCATGCTGCTGATGGTTCGCGCCAGTTCGCCCTCGAGACCACGGCGATAGCTTACGGTTTCCATGAACTGCGATGTACCTAAACCGCGATCTTTGTCGAGAAGCTCGTAGCCCATGGTTTTCTGGTCTGTTACGCCTTCAGCAGCCAACTTGAGCCGCGCATTGTAGACCTGATCGGAAGGCACTAATAAGGCGCCTGAACGCGTATCCATTTTGTAATCGATGCCGTTGCTATCGAGGATAGTGGTGACATCCTGAGGGTTGTAAGCCGACAAGTCGCCCACGACTGGCTGGTAATTCGGCTCCTGAGCCCAGAGCACAACCGCAACACCCAACGCAACGCTGGCAGCGAGGCCGACCATCAGGCCAACCTGGCGCAGAAGGTTCAATCGGTTAAACCCCAGAAACAAATCGCTGTTGCTGTCGGAGCCAGCACCATCTTGAGCGGTTGGCATGTTTGAGGTAGTTTCGGCGGGAACGCTGGCCATGTCTGTGCTCCGTTATCAGATAGGCATATTCATGATGTCTTCGTAAGCCCTGACCACGCGGTTACGCACCTGGGTCAAGGCTTCAAAAGACACAGAAGACTTCTGGGCAGCAATCATCACCCGAGTGATGTCCACATTGGGGTCGCCCATATCGTATGCCGTGCGCAGCTCGCTGGCATTTTGCTGAACTTCATTGACACTATTAACAGCCTTACCGAGCATATCGCCAAAATTCGATGTCTCCCGGGCCTGGTCAACCTGACGCGGTCCATCAATGCGGCCACGCACCGACTGGTCCTGCTCAACACGCTGGTTCTGCATCATTTGTGAACGCAGTGAACGGATATCGGACAGTACACTGTTGATGTCGGCACGCTGAACCATAAATTTCTCCTGACACCACCCCGTTAGAGGCAGGATTGCTGGACTGACTGTAATAGTTAAAACTAAGCAATGGTCAGGCCAAAATTATTTTTTTAATGTTTAACAGATAGTTAAAGGAGACTCCAAACCAAAACCAATCTCTACCGACAAGGTTTTGACAGAAGCAAATGGGCGATTTTACGATGACTCAGAACTGGAATATCCAAGCATCAAGGTTACCCACAATACCTGTGGATAAAGTTGTTAGCACGGTGAGGATAGGTGCCCTACAACCCCAAAGAGCGAGGATTTCCGGAGACTGGCGCAAAACTGATCAGAGTGCGCGCCGCACTGGAGCACATAAAAAAAGGCACCCATGAAGGGTGCCGCAATGAAGGGGTACTACGATAAAGAGCTACTACAATCAAGGATCACTACAAAAAAAGACTACTGAAGAACTCATCACGCAATCGCTAACTCTGCATCCAGATCAATGCCCGCTTCACGCATCTGGGCCAGTTTATATCTCAGAGTTCTCGGGCTGATGCCCAATTGCTCCGCTGCCCTGTTACGACGCCCGCGCTCATTTCTGAGTGTCTGAATGATTATACGGAACTCCTGCTGGCGTAGATCATCACCAAGCGAGCCGGCTTCGATCGATGACGGTGCCAGGGCCTCCGCCTCACCAACTGCAGCCTGCTCAGCGGACTGCGTATACGCCTCGTCAAAGGGCTCGGAAGTACGAGGAGATGCCATAGGTGCTTCGGCAAGGCCATCGAAACGTCGGCTGGTACCAATATCAAGGCACAGATCGTCAACGTGAATCACATTACCCTGGTGCAAAACCAATGATCGCTGGATGGCGTTATCCAACTCCCTTACATTACCAGGCCATGAGTGTTGCATCAGCGCATTGCGGGCATCAGCAGCAAAGCTGATGCCGGTAAGCTTCATCTTGCGACAGTGCTTTTTAAGCAGCGACATTGCCATCGGAAGGATATCCAGTGGGCGCTCTCGCAGCGGCTGCCAGTGCATAGGAAATACGCTAAGCCGATAGTAGAGATCTTCCCGGAATCGCCCTTCCCGCACGAAATCGGCCAGATCCCGGTTAGTGGTGGCAATCACACGAACATCCAGCGCGATGGTTTTGCGCCCTCCTACCCGCTCAACTTCCCGCTCCTGCAATACGCGAAGCAGCTTGGACTGCAATGCCGGATCCATTTCAGACACTTCGTCCAGAAGAATCGTTCCGCCATTAGCCTGTTCGAACTTCCCTGGTGCAGATGCAACCGCTCCGGTAAAGGCACCTTTCTCATGGCCAAACAGGATCGCCTCAAGCATATTCTCGGGAATAGCTGCACAGTTAATAGCAACAAAGGGCTGATCTGCTCGAGGCGACTGCTGATGAATATACCGTGCCAAAACTTCTTTGCCGGTCCCACTTTCCCCGGAGATCATCACTGTAGATTCACTGCCAGCCACCTTGGCCGCCAACTGGAAAACACGCCTGCTGGCTGGATCCTCCGCAACGGGCTCATCGCCGGATTTCTGACGGCTACCACCCACTACCTTGGTGACTGCATCAACCAGCACCTTCGGCTCAAACGGTTTAACCAGATAATCCACCGCACCGGACTGCATCGCAGAAACAGCATGACTGATTTGCCCGTACGCCGTGATCAGCATCATCGGCAACCCCGGATGCAGGCGTTGCACCTCGCTCAGCAACTCATGACCGGAAAGCCCGGGCATATTGACATCACTGACCACCATATCAACTGGAGCTTCTGCAAGCCGTGCCAGGGCTTCGTGAGCATTCGAGGCCTCGCGCACGCGAAACTTCGCCAGTTCCAGGGTAGTCACCAGCGCCTCGCGCAGGTCACGATCATCTTCAACAATCAGAATCTGTGCCTTGGCCATGGTTGCCTCCGATCAGACTTTATTATGCAATAGCGGCAGACGCAGAGTAGCGACAGCACCACCCTGCTCTGGCGACTCAATAAAAAATTTACCCTGGTGGGCCTTAACAACCGCCTGCACAACCGCCAGGCCAAGCCCGGTACCATGGGATTTAGTGGTATAAAAAGCTTCAGACAGCCGGCTTGCTTCAGCCTTGCCAAACCCCGGGCCGTTATCCATAACCCGAATCAACAACTCACCGGCTTCTGATACAACCTGCACGACAACCGCAGTGGCGCCAGCTTCAACACTATTGTTCACGAGGTTGGTACAGGCTCCGACCAGCGCATCCCGGTTACATAACAGCCGGCAATCTTCCGGCAGATCGGTTCTCAAAATCACATCAGCACCGGCAGCGGTCTTAATCCCTTCCAGGGCAGACTCCAGAGCCGAAACCAGCGTTTCTGCAGACAGCTCTTCCGCCAGCCGGGTTTCGCCCCGGGCGAAAATCAACATATCCCGCACCTGTTGCTCAAGATGCGTAAGCCGGGACATCAGGCGCGAGGCACAACGCTGGCGCATCTCCTCATCCAGATCATCCTGCGTCAAATGGCCACCATAAAGAATGGCTGCAGACAGGGGCGTACGAATCTGGTGCGCAAGCGAAGCCACCATCTTGCCCATGGCCGAAAGCCGCTGAGCATGAGCGAGCTGCGACTGCAAATGACGGGTTTCCGTCAGGTCGGTAAGCAGAATCAACTGGCCTGGCTGGTTATCCATAGTACGAATTTCGATACTCACACGGCGTCCATCTTTCAAAGACACCTCATGACCGTCATCCCGGCGTGGCGAGAAGCAGCGGCGAATCACATCCACCCAGCGCTCACCGCCCAGCGGTTCACCCAATAACGCGATAGCCGCAGGATTGCTCTGCGACACAACCCCCTGACTATCAAGAACCACCACACCAGCGGGCAGCGCTTTCAGAAGCGTAGAGAGACGGTCAGCCAACTGCTCTTTCTCTTCCAGCTCCTGCTGGCGCTGTAAAGACTCCTGGCTCAGTTCGCCGGACAACTGATTAACCCGAGACTCCAGAGTGCGATAGGAATCGGTGATCTGCCTAGACATCTGATTGAACATTTCTAACGCAGAATCCACCGCCTCATCATTCTGCTGCGGAAACAGCGCCCTCACCTTATCGTTAGCATCCGCCGCTGCATTGGCCCGCGCCTCATGCTCTGCTGATGAAATGACAAACTGTGCCTGACTCATAACCTGACTCCCGATCAGTCCGTTACATCGGACCACACCCATAGGATGATTCGTTTACAAGCCACTAAGCCAGCTTCGTGCCAACTCATATTTTTCCATAAATATCAGAAGCTAAGAAAAGCAAAAGAAAGGTGAGCGACAGTTTTACGTCGCCCGTAACGAAAAAAACGCCAAGGGCCTGAGACCCTTGACGTCTTATTGTCACAACCAGCAACAGAATAAAAATCAGACACCGCAGCGGCAATAAAATATGTACAGGTGGGATTGGGGAGGTCTTTTTAAAAAGAACCGCTTGTCTGAGCGAAGCGAGTTGTGCGGCACTTTTTCAAAAGACCTCCCCAGTCCCACACCACCGCGACCACGCCGCCACCTAACTGTAATTGATCAGGACTCCTCAGGCTCCTCCTCTTCCCGAAGCCCATACTTCCGAACCTTCTCCACAAGCGTAGTCCGCCGAATCCGTAGCTTCTCCGCAGCCCGAGCAACTACCCCCCCTGCCTCGTCCAAAGCCTGCTGAATCAGTTGCCTCTCCAGGTTCGAAAGATAATCCTTGAGATCAATACCATTCACTGGCAATAAAGCCGGAGAATCCAGTCCCACAAGGCCAGGAATACCAGAAGGCATCCCCGAATCCTCAACCGGCCGATTCTCATCGAAATCATCTACATACCTGAACTTCTTTGGCAATTCCTGCACCCCGATTACCGAGTAAGGATGCATGATTGCCAGCCGCTCAACCAGATTCGCCAGCTCACGAACGTTACCCGGCCAGTCGTGCCGGCACAGGCTCATGATCGCCGCCGAATTCAGGCGTAAGGAACCGCGTTTTTCCTTCTCCATGCGGGAAATCAGCTCGTTGATCAGCAGTGGAATGTCCTCCACCCGATCCCGCAATGACGGTACCTCAATCGGAAAAACGTTTAATCGATAGTAGAGATCCTCTCGAAACTCTCCCGATTCAATCATGTCCTCAAGGTGCTTGTGAGTCGCTGCGATAACACGCACATCGGCAGAAATTGTCCGGTTACTGCCCACTCGTTCGAATGTCCGCTCTTGCAGCACACGAAGTATTTTTACCTGCATATTGAGCGGCATATCGCCGATCTCATCCAGAAACAGGGTGCCCCCTTCTGCCAGTTCGAAACGGCCGACTCGCGCCGTAATTGCACCAGTGAACGCGCCCTTTTCATGCCCGAAAAGCTCGCTCTCAAGCAGCTCTGCGGGAATGGCGCCGCAGTTAACGGGCACGAACGGCTTGTCACGACGTGAAGAGTGATAATGAAGGTTTCTTGCGACAACTTCTTTGCCGGTCCCCGACGGCCCGGTAACCAGAACGCTCACATCCTTATCCGCAACCTGTTCCATAAGCTGGCGAACTTGCTGAACCTTGCGACTGGTGCCCACCAGACTGCGGAACAACTGCAGACCACGCTGCTGGCCCCGCTCCTTTGAGCGCCGGAACTGATCATAGAAAATTTGAGCGCGATAAAGTGAATCTACAAACTTCGTGTAATGCAGAGGCCATTCCAAGCGGGCAATTATGCGGGCAGAATCTGTCTCCGCCAGGCCTTTCAGTTCGGGATCACCCACCACCAGCAACGGAACACCCTGGGCAGCCCGACAAAGAGATTCAATTGTCTTTACGACACCGGTGTCGACACCGTTAACGATGGCAACGGAAATGTCCGCAAGACTCTCTTGATCTCCAGATTCAAGGAGCGCCCAGGCATCATCGCCTGCAACCACTTGCTCTTCGCCAATGAATTCCAGGATCGTCGCCAAGTCATGAAGCCTCGACTCATCCTCACTTAGCACCAGAACCTTGTTATTTTTGGACATTCACAAGAATCTCTTTGGGGATTTGTGCGGTATTTAAGACGGTAAAGCCAGTAGAGTCAATTTTATGACACTATTTAGGTCGAGACGTTGAAATATTTTGGTAGGCCTTGGCTGCACTGCGGTTACGGTTCATGCCTTTTAGAGCCAGCTCCGCTTCAGCTTTGGACCGAGCGGCACCTTCTCCGGCTGCGTCCAGAAACTGACGCAACTCTTCAATCCGTGTCCGGACGGGCTCCGGTTCTACCTGCCCAGCCTCAAGCGCAACCATCATGGGCTCTATAGTGGTCTTTATCCCGGAGTTGAGACTGACCAGAGCATCCCAGTCCTCTTTGGCCAGAGCGCGGCCCAGTTTCGCCATAAGTTGATCGAAACTTGCCAGACAGGCCTGCGGATCGGAGTGAAAAGTATCTTGAGCGTCGGCCATGACGTTTTCTCCTTGCACAAAGAGATGAAGAACGAACGACCCCGAGGAGCGCCAGCGATTGCCGGCGCTCCATACCGCTACAGCTCAATCAGCGGCGAGCAGCCCTTCTCGCAGAGGAAGCAGTAAACTCACTGCCACGAAAACCGGGGTTGTAATCGTAGGCCGGATAATTGTCATCCAGACCATCAATGTAATAACGCTTCGACTTGAGGTCGTACGTCATCTCCATAGTAGTCCAGAACACAGGCTCTTGGTAATAGCTGATATTGTGAGCTTCGGAAACCCGCCACAAATCACCGTTTTCGTCATACTCTTCGGACATGAGGATCTGCCAGCTATCTTCATCTACATAGAACACACGACGGTCGTAGATATGTTTGATACCAGTGCGACGCTTTGCCTCAACTACCCACACCCGATGTAGTTCATAACGTGTGAGCTGCTGGTTAATGTGACCGGCGCGAATCACATCATCCGGGCTGACATCTTCATCGTGTAACTTGTAAGCGTTATAAGGAACAAAGAGCTCACGCTTACCTTTCAAAACCCAGTCATACTGGTTGGGAGCGCCGTTATACATATCTTTCTGGTCAACAGAACGCAGAGAAGACGAGTTCGGTAAATCTGTCTCATAGGCCAGGTTCGGAGAACGCCTCAGGCGCCGAGATCCAGAATCATAGCGCCAGGCTAAACGCGGCGAGCGAACCTGATCCAGTGTTTCGTGCACAAGCGTGATAGTACCTGCCAATGTTGAGGGCGAGATCGTATCGGTCTTGAGGTAGAAAATTTTGTTATCGATATCGGCAAGTTCTGTATTCTTCTTGCTGTAAGCAAAGTAATAATCGTATTGATTTACTACCGGGTTAAAAGAACCGTCCACCTGAGGCGTGGCTGAGCCACTTCGGAACGAGACCTCTTCACCACGGTAACGCAGAATATGGTTCCATATAACTTCGAGCCCGTTTGCGGGGATCGGAAACGGGCTGGTCATGATCGTGTTGCGAACACCATTTCCGTTATCCAGTACTTCAGCGCTCAGAGCGTTCTCGTAGAATTTGTCGTACACATGCTCCGGAAACGCCGCTGTGCGACGAGTCTGGTAAACCGGCATGAAAAAATCCGGGCCATACTGACGGAGCATCTGGAGAGAGCCTTCGGAGAGCTTATCCTTGTAGAGGTGCATATTGTTCGATGTTATTACGAACAACGTCTCATCTTGAGGAAACGGATCTGTCTCCACCTGACCCTTGCGCCAGCTTGCAGGTGCTTCTGACAGCCCACCTGTCCATTCGGGAATGCTGCCAGAGGCATTGGCCGAACGCTCGGCACCAACCGGCGTCAGATCCTGCTTGAGCCGTTCTGCTTCCGCTAACGATACTCCTGACAGCGCCTGCCCGGAAAACCCGAGCGAAAGCACTGCAACACATGCGACAACTTGGCCCCGCATTTCAAACCCTCCAGACAATCGAAAACCCAAAATTCAATGCTGCTTTTTCCCAAATTCAAACAGCCGTTTCAAGTGAATGTTTGTGTTTTATTGTCACCTGGGGGCTTGGAGCTAAGGGTTGAAGAAATCTACGCGCTGGAATGCTACAATGGTGGGCTGTTTTATTCACGGGCAGTTCGGGCGGAGAAATTCCCGCAATCGAGAACGCACAAAAGCCCCCAAATGCACGGCAGACACGATCAATGGCATCTCAATGGTATTCTCTGGTTTCTCAAAAGCTGTTTCTTGCAAGAACGCTTCTGGAAATGCCGGAGAAGCTTGCCGATAGCGGAAATGCTAATCATGCTCCAGCGCAGAAACTGCAGCATGAGGCGGCTATTCAGGGCTCTATCGAGCTCCTGCTAAGGGCAAGACGGCTATTATTGATAATGATTACCAGGTTCTACCAGAAGCGTTCGGAGGAGCCTTCGTCGTTGGGGGAGCTGGCAAATCTGATCGGCGAACAAGCCACCGAAATCAGAAAATTAAGAGCTCTTGAGCAGGAGGCGGGTAGTTGGTGGAACTACCTTGACCAGCTGGAAGCCACTCAAAGCAGGCCGCCCGCAGCACGAAAAACGGTTAATGCAGAAAATATCATTGCCGTATCAGCTGACGCAGGACCCGACCGTTCCGCACAAACGCTCCTGAAGACTATGAATGCGATAAAACAGTTTGCCGACAACCTGGAAGAGCAACACGGCGAGTGGTAACTACCCTCGACCACTGCAGCAATCACCGCTACTTCCGGTTCTCAACATGATAAAGGTTAATGAAATGTCACCATCGTTTTTCGAAATTGTACAACTAAGCAACGGCGACTATGCCCTGCGACGCATCGACGATGACAGTGAGCCGCTGGTCAAAATTTCCTTTTCAGGTGAAGCTCGCGAAATGCTGGAAGATCGGGATATGTCTGTTGCCAAAGCAATGATTGCCGCGGGAATAGAAGCCGCTGGCAACATCACTCACGACATTGACTGGGAAGAAGACGAGCTGGACGCTTCAGACGCTCAGCCCGCATACACTCTGCACTGAAGGCAGGCTTTACCGCTGCCGGAGCACAACACCATGGCTGTTGCCCTCCGCCGCAGCCTTCTGCAGAGAATCAAAGGCTGTCTTACCCAGTTTACGGGTCCACATCACTACCGCATGACAGGTACCTGCGCTCAGGGCTCTTTCCGCAAGCTGACGTGCCGGGTACTCTGCGGTAGAGCGCAGCACCAAAAGCTCTCCAGCAACAATCCCGTGCATTTTCTGCCACTTGCTCACGAGCGCCTGGGGAGGATCAATCCAGGCCAGCCAGCGCTTTTCCTGGTTAAGCTGAGTCAGCATCGGCAACAGTAATTGAAAATTCTCCACCTGCCCTTCTGGCATTATGATTTCCGTAACGTTGCCAGCAGGCGCGGATTCCCTGATATCCGGTTTATGCCGGGCCCGAATGACTGTGCGCTGCTTTCGGGCGGTATACTCCGGCACAGGGCAAGGTAAAATAGCTTGCTGCCACGCCATGTTCTGATTAAAGCTTAGCTGTTCCATAATTCACCCGTTTTTCAATGCGTCTGTGGTTTATACCAGCCCGATCAGTGCAGATCAGAGCGCCGGATAACACCTACACCCAGCCCTTCAATGAACAGCTCCTGCTCCGTAAGATCGACTTCAATCGGCGCAAACTCTTCATTTTCGGCAATCAGATAGACCTTCGAACCCTCTTTCCGGAAACGCTTTACAGTCACTTCCTCACCCACTCTGGCTACAACAACCTGCCCGTTATGCACATCCTGAGTGCTGTGAACTGCCAGAAGATCGCCGTCAAGAATCCCGATGTCCTTCATACTCATGCCCCGGACCCGCAGGAGATAGTCGGCCGAAGGCGAGAAAAACTCCGGCTTCAGCGTACAATGATCTTCAATATGTTCCTGGGCCAGGATCGGACTGCCCGCCGCCACCTGACCGATCACAGGCAGCCCCAGATCTTCAGCGGCTTCTGGCAGACGTATGCCCCGGCTCGCACCCGGCACCATCTCAATAGCGCCCTTACGTGCCAGTGCCCGCAGGTGTTCCTCAGCGGCATTCGCCGAACGAAATCCAAGCTCTGCGGCTATTTCTGCGCGAGTGGGCGGGTAACCGGTTTCATCCACGGATCGGCGAATAATTTCCAGTACCTGAGTCTGTCTTGCTGTCAGCTTCATTGTTGCGCTGCTCCGCTTGCTGCATGCAGGGCTTATACATGCCGGGTCTGATATCTGCTGGCAGATACGGCCTGCCAGCATTCCTGTTTGTTTATACAGTGTTTTGACTATATACAGTGTTTTATCCAGTGTAAAGTCGCGCACCCTAATTTCTTTCAACCCCTTAACCGACGCTCTTAAGTGAGTGTGATATGGTAAAAAGATCGCAAATTCATCCCAGTGAGTCCTATGAACAACGCTACGTCCTGCAAAATGCCAGACATACTGAAAACAACCGATGGAAAAGAACGCCGTGTCGGTGTTGAAATCGAACTGTCCGGGCTTGGGTATGAGCAACTTGTCAGTATCGTTGCGGAACTTCTCGATGGAACCCCGACACTCGAATCCCGCTATGTGAGCAAGCTTCAGACATCGATGGGTGATTTCATCATTGAACTTGATTCCGAGCAGGTGAAAGATTTCGATCTTACGGATGACAGAGTTCCAGAGGTACTGCGTGAACTTGGCGGGCAAGCCATGGAGGTTATCGACGCGGCAGCTGAGCGCATTGTTCCGCTAGAGATTGTGAGTCCTCCTTTACCGTTCTCCGAAATTCAACAGATCGAATATCTGGTCAAGGAGCTACGCGAAGCCGGCGCACTGGGTAGCCGGGAGGCTATCTATTTTGCATTCGGCTTACAGTTGAACCCGGAACTACCGGATCTTACACCAGCAACACTGATTCGCTATTTCCAGGCTTTTGCCGTGCTCTATGACTGGCTCAAAGCTCACCACCAACTGGATATCAGCAGAAAGTTCACGCCCTATATCGAACCCTGGAGCAGCCGCTATACAGACCTACTGGTGACGGAGGGCTATTCGCCGGACCAACACCAGATGATGGTTGACTACCTGGAATCCAATCCTACGCGCAACCGTGCTCTGGACCTTTTGCCTTTGTTTGCCCATCTGGACAAACCCCTTCTCGATCAGTACGTCAAAGATCCACGCATCAAGAGCAGGCCTACTCTGCACTACCGATTGCCGGACTGTGACATCGACAATCCGGAATGGAACTTCTCCAGTGTGTGGAATGACTGGGTGGTGGTCGAGCAGATCGCCAATAATGCAGACGATCTGGCGGAGCTGAGAGCCTTGTTCCGGGAAAGCCGAAAGATCAGCCTGCGCAATCTCACACATAGCTGGCAGGAAACTTCAGCAAAGTGGCTACAAAGCAAAGGCTATGTCTGAACAGGACCTTACAGAAAACAACTTGCCCGGCCTGACAATTGGCATCAGCGGTCCCGCCCGCAGGCGCGTCGCGCAACAGTTGATCAGTTTCGGCCTCAGATTGCAGGGTGTTCGCCCTTACTACATCCGCCCCGGCACCCGCGTAGACGTATCGATGTTAGACGGGCTGGTGCTCTCAGGTGGCACACACGTTCATCCGGAGCGTTACGGCCAGGAACCCCAAGTGAGCGCCCATTACGACAAGGCCCGGGATAAAACCGATTTTCAATTACTGGAACAAGCTGAGTCTGTCGGCATTCCGGTGCTGGGTATCTGCCGTGGCGCTCAGTTTATCAACATATTTCACGGTGGCTCGCTGTGCCAGAACGTAACGCCTCTCAGGGTAAATACCCGCCACAGGCCACTTTTACTGCCCATGCAGACTGTCCGGCTAGTAAAGTCCAGCCGGCTGGGAAAGCTCATGCGAGCCCCGGTAATCGGAGCCAACCGGATCCACAGTCAGGCCATAAAGCGCCTTGGCAAAAATCTGCAGGTAACAGCCGTAGACAATGATCTTTTCGTCCAAGCTATAGAAAGCACCCGTGGCCAATGGCTTATGGGGCTGCAGTGGCATCCCGAGTACCTGCTTTATCACAGTGGCCACCGGCGGATCTTCAGCGAGTTCGTGCAAGCAGCCCTCTCATTCAAACTGGCCCGACTGGAACCTGCATCCTGACGAGCCTGACGTTAAACCCGAATTCGGAGACCAAGTGTTATGGCGAGAAACAACAGGAAAACCCGTTCTCTTTGGGTACTGCCACTGTTGGTGCCAGGTTTGGCCCTGGCTGGCGAGGTTACACTCACCGGAGAGGGAAGTGTCCGGTATGAGCCGGACAGTGCACGCCTGAAGTTTACCGCCAGCGCGGAGCATGAACAGCCGCAGCAAGCTACTGCTCAGGTAGCATCAATGATAGAACAATGGCACCAGGGGATCAGCGAGTACAGGGCGCAACTCCATGAGTACACGGATGCATCGGTCAACCTTTATAGCCGCACACTGCCTGCCGAAACCCGGGAGGCAGAGCCGGAAAAACGGGCAGTTGCCTCCCAGACCGTCAGCTTCACCGTCACTGACTTATCACTGCTGAACCCGGTCCTACAACAGGCACAAGCTCTGGGGCTTAATTACAACCTGGGCCCGCATCAGTTTTTCCACTCTGAAGAAGCTCGCATGGAACGCGAAGCGCTGGCACTGGCACTGGCCGACGCGAAATCCCGTTGCGATTTTGTTGCGCAGCAGATGAACCAGCGCTGCGGGGAGGTGGTATCTCTCAACATTAACGGTGGTCACCGCCCCATGCCAATGATGATGGCGGCCGAAACAAGGGGCGCGGACTCCATTTCGAGTGTTGGAGAACGGGAAATCAGCGCATCTGTAAGCGCAACCTTTGAACTGGACTGAGGCTAGAAGTCCCGGGTGTAGAAGATATCCAGAGAAGCTGCCAACCCACTGGCAGCTTCTAGATAGAAGTATTTGCCCAGATCATAACGCAACGCCACGGTACTTATGGGTTCAAAAATACCCACTCCGTAACGAATGCTCAGGTCGTCTGTCAGGTAACCACTGGCTACAACGGATGTCTGGTCGCCGCTACCCTCCGCCTCCAGCATGAGCTCGCGAATACCAAAACCTTCTCCAATCTGGCCGGTAACCTTGTTTACCTGGGTCAGTCCCAGAGAAATGGCTGCTCGCCCCATTTGACCATCATCAGCCTGTCCTCCCGGAGCCCGCCCAAGAATCACATAAGATAAGGCATCGGATTGCGGCATATCGGGGCTGGAGAACACCTCGGTCGTAGGTGACTGAATCGGGCCACTCAGTCGAATTCCGGCGACCACAGTGTCCACCTGCCTTACGGCTTCAATGTCGAGGTACGGCTGAGCCAGGTTACCGACAAACAGCAACCTGGCCTGCCGTATTTCAAGCTCCTGGCCATAGGCATCGTATTGACCGTCCACCAACTGAAGGGTACCCCGGGCGTCCATGTCGTTACCGATCCGCAGTGTACCCTCCAGATCGCCGGTCACACCAAACCCGGCAAAGGTCACCTGATCAGCACCTACAACAACCGTAACATCCATATTGATAGACCGAACAAAAGGCTCTCCCTGCTCCACTCCGACAATGACTTCATCTTCAGATACTGAGACAGCCTGCGCCGGCAGCGCTTCTATTAAAATGTCCCCCCGGGGCACTTCAATACGGCCTTCAACACGCAGCCCTCCATCACGGAATGCAATGGTCAGGTCGGGTGCCACTTCGAGATGGGCGTAGGGTTCAATACTAAAGGGTAGTCTTTCACCAGTAATGCGAACCTCACCGCCCGGGGTATCCTGCCAGTCAATATCGCCCCGGATAACGGCTTCGCTTCGAGCGTTGCTACTTACCCGCCCCCGAATATCCGCAGAATATCCGTCAAGCTCAACACTGATAACCACTTCATCCATGGGCAGAGGCAAGCGCGGATCTACCACGTGGCCGTTGGTTAAAGCCACCTCCCCGTGCACAGCAGGCCTCATCAGCGGGCCAGATATGGTCCCTTCACCGTTTACTTCCCCGGCAACTTCTTCAAGACCGGTAAACAAACCGGCTAGAGCAATATCGAGATCACTCAGTTTGAAGCTTCCTTCAACCTGGCGGTCTTCGCTCATAGGGTCCAGCCTCATATCCACAGCAAGCTTACCAAGCTCAGGCCCAGACAAGCGCACCGCGAGATCCGCCTGATCCGGCTTGAGGTCCAGCTCCGTTGTCAGAGTCTCGTAACTCAGGTTCTCCCACTCACCATCCAGCAGCAGCGCAAACCTGCCCTTACCCGCATCCAGCGTTATACGGCCATCGGGGCCATTTCCGTTTGAGGTGAAGTCAATTTTGCCATTGATATCGGAATGCCAACGCATCGTCTCCGGCAGAACCGGGGCCAGAGCTGCAGCAGGAAAATCGTTAATTCGATAGGCTATATCAGGTACAGGCAACAGGGTCTGGTCATCCGCGCAAACAGAACTTTGCTGCCAGCGCCAGCAATGGGCCGCAAAATTAAGTTCGCCATCATCGCCGTATTCCAGCCCTGCGGGAGCCTCCAGCACCCAACTCTGCTCCTGACCGGGTAGATCAATCACGCCCTGTGCGAGCTCACCTTTCCAGGTCGCCCAGCCATCACCCGCAGAGCCTTCAAAGTCCAGCTGCAACCCCATTTCTTCGCGCCGGGCATCAATAGCTACTTCGTGCTCACCCGGGGTGCCCTCAACCCTGACGGCAAGCGACTCGATATTTTGCCCAGCAACGCTAATTCCTTTGCTCTGCAGCTCGGTGTTGAGGCGGAATCCGGAGTCCAGCCTCGCATCAAGACTCAGCGCATCAACCACCAGAAAGTCCTGCCAGCGCAGCTCGGTCGCACTTGCGCTTAATGCCCCAAGGGGGTCATCAGACGTTCCTGTAAGCTCCAGCTTTAGCTCAACCTTGCCACCAAGGCCTGGCAGAACTTTTCCAGGATCTGGCAGTTCCAGGTCCAGGTCAGCTTGCAACTCCTCGCCCCATTGGCCGCTGCCTTCCAGGCGATTATCACCAACAACCAGCTTCAGCTCCGGCACGACCCAGGCACCGGTTGAGGTATCAAGTCGACCGGCCGCAACAGTGGGGCTGGAACGCCATTGGCCCTCCAGGTCCCAGCTGGCTTCCATCGTCGGCACCGACCCATCGGTAAGCTGCCCCTCTGTGGTGACCTGACCACTAAGACTGGCCTCAAGAACCGGCACCCAGTAGCCGGGATTAAAGTCTTTTGCCTCCAGCGCCGCACGCCAGCTCAGCGGCCCGGAAAAATCTACTGCGCCCTCGCCAGAGAGAGAGCCGGCACCCGTCACTGCTGAGAACTCTGTCAGCCGTGCCTGGCTGGCATCGCCTTCAATAACTGTTGCCAACTCCGCGAGACCCTGAGGACCATCTACTTCAGCCGTCAGATTGGCCTGATAGCGACCATCATGCCAGGAAGCACTTCCGTCCAGTGTATGAAGCGAAACAATCGGCTCACTCAGGCCAGGTAGCAGTGAATACCAGGGGAAATCTCTTAGCTGGATATCAGACTGCGCACTGACACCGCCCTGCCACCGCGTGTTGCCGGCGAGCACCAGGGTTTGAGGCGATTTACCGGCCTTATCCTGTGTGGAAAGTTGTAACCGAATATCCCGTGCCTCAGCGGCTGTCACCAAGCCTGCAAGCGCCAGGTCTATCGGCCCTTGCGTACCCTCAAGCATGGCCTGCCCTTGGGTTTTAAATCCGCCCTGCAGGCTACCTGAAGCTTCGACAAACCAATCGTTCAGAACCAGTGTGTCCGGCAAAGCTTCGGCCGCACGGAACTGTTGTGACTCGACTCGCACGCGTGCCGGCAGACTCGAGGCCAGCGGCTGGACCTCCCCCTCTAGTGTTGCATCGAGATAGCCGCGACTCTGGCCCGCGATCGAAAGATCCCGAACGCTGCCGGAAAGCACCAGATCGATTGCCCAGGCATCTCCATAGGGCGGCGGCAAATTCGCGCTTATCTCAAGGCTGACCGGCCAGTCCCGGCGGGTTTCCACGCGACCAGACGCAGCTACGGTATAGTCATCGAGCTGGTAGTAGACGCGTTCAAGTTGCCAGTCAGCTCCCGAACCATCTGCCTCTAGCTCAAATCTGTCCCAAACCTTACTGCCATTGAACGTGAAAGTGCCCAAGCTTACATTATTGACCCTCAGTCCCAGTGGTAGCTCAAGCTCCGGCAGGCTGATATCTCCACTCGAGCTCTGCCCCTCCTCGGATGGCTGCACGCTAACATCCAGCTGCTCTACCTGAAGGGTCTCAAGGCACAGGTGCAGATCAAAAAGACAGGAGGGAGACCAGTCTATGAACGGTGACTCAACCGCCACATCAACACCATACCCCCGCCACTGGAGGCTATCCGCCTGCCAGATTCCGAACAGGGAGCCACGATCATTAACCGCTTCAAGCCCGGGTATCTGATTGATAACCCAGGCGGTCCCCGTCTCGGAGCGCAACGCCAGCAAAATTGCCGACACCAGTACAACCGGCAAAAGCACCAACAATCCAAGCAGCAAAAGAAGCCAGAACCTGATGCGACCACCACGCTTGCGCTGAGGCTTCTGTGCGCCGTCCGGAGTTCCCTGGCCTTCAAGAGCTTCGGTCACAGTTCAGGCCCCATCGAAAAGTGAATCCGCCACCCACCACCGAATTCGGGGTTCAAACCCTTGGCGATATCAAGACGCAGGGGCCCAAGGGGGCTGAGCCAGCGAATACCGGCACCCGCGCCAGTAGCAAGGGGATCAAGCAGATCATTGATAGCGTTGCCATGATCAACAAACAACGCGGCTCGCCATTTGTCTGCGAACTGATACTGATATTCAGCACTACCCACCAGAATGTAACGCCCGCCAACTTTGACACCGTTCTCGTTCTCCGGGGACAGGCTCTCGTAGGCATACCCGCGCACACTCTGGTCACCACCGGCGAAGAAGCGCAGTGAAGGAGGCACATCCTCAAACCGGCTAGTCGCAACGCCGCCCAACTGAAAACGGGATAAAAAGCGGTGCTTGCCAGCCAATGTGAACAAACCCTTGGCAATGGCGTTCACGTGCAATATGTCCACACTGGAAAGGACTGCCCTGTGAGAGCCGCTCACATCGGCCTGCAAACGATACCCCTTGGTCGGGTCCAGCGCAGAGTCAACATGCAGCTTGGAATAGCCGACACCCGGCAACAGCAGCGAGCTCGTTCCTTTTTCATCATCGCCAATATTGAAGCGCTCCCCCTCCCAACGCAGGGACAACACCTGCAACCACCCATGATCAAGTTGGTGTTGCCATTGCTGCCCAAACGTCAGCAGCTCAGACTCGACGTTCTCGATGTCTTCGCGCTGATAGCCTGCAGTAAAACGAATCAGGTCCGTCATGGGAGGGTCCAGCGGCAGCTCATACCAGGTGCTCAGGTTCTGCCTGGGTTCGGATAACTCTGTTTCGGCCCCACGCCGGTGCCCCATCGGGTTGATCCAGTGCTCGCGCCAAGTGCCCCGAAAGCGAGGCCCGACATCCGTGGAAAACCCAAGGCCAGCTGCCAGCGACCGGGGATCTCTTCGAGTCACGTCGACCCGTACTGGAATAACACCATCCTCTGCGCTCCCCGGTGTCGCATCGATATCCACGCCCGAGAAATAACCGCTGCCGAGAAGATCACTGTTGAGCTTGGCGATTTCGTCCGCGTGATAGGGAATGCCTGGCTCAAACGTAACAAAATCATCAAGAAGACCAGTTTCAAACCAGTGTCCTTCCCCATACGTAACGTCACCGAGCCGATAGCGTTCACCGCTTTCAAACACAATAACAATGTTGGCAATGCCAGCCTCCGGATCAACCTCCAGAGTACGAGTCTCGAAGCGGCCATCAAAGTACCCGCGACGCCGGGCCCGGGTCTGAAGCGCATTCCTGAGGTTAGTGTATTCACCGTGATTGAGAATATCGCCTTCTGCAGGGTGCACAGGCAGATCGTCGGTAAAGCTTTCGTCTGAAGCTCCCGCACCTCGAATCTCGACCACTCGGGATTTGATTCGCACCGGATCTCCGGGAGTAATATCCAGGACCAGTCGGGCAAGTTCTTCTGACTCGCTCTCTTCGACTTTCCAGTTCACCGTTGGGCTGTAATAGCCCAGAGCGCGCAATGCCTTACTGGCCTGCTTCACTGCCGTCGATGCATAACGGCGCAAATTGTCAGCACTTCGACCCTCGACCTCGCCAATAAACGCTTCAGCGTTATCCTCAAGCCCCGGATAGTCACCTTTAACCTTAACTTCAACTTGTTGCGCCTGGCTCAAAGAGGACCACAGGAGCAGCAGCCCAAAAAGCCGGATTCGGCCCGATTTCAAATTGTGATCAAGTGATTGCATCCGGCTGTTTCAGTGTTGGTCGTGATGGGAACGATGAAAGTGATTATCGGTCAAGCGTGAGAGTTTAATGCCAGGCGGTCAAGTTAATCCACGCCCGAGCAAGTCGTCCGCCGGGTTCAAATACGCTAACCTGTCAGATGAACGATAACTGCTATTACACCACAGAGGACGGATGCCAGCGAATGCTGAAAATTAACCGCGAGAACCTGAAGTCCAGCCATCAACTTATCTGGTTCATTATTGACTTCCTGATGCTGGGACTGCTCATCATCAACCTCGCGTTCATTATCTGGGACTCCGTCTATAACTTCGTTGCCATCCAAAACGCGTTAAAAGAACATCTGCCAGCATTCCAGGCCGCTTATCACCCGGTGCACGAAAACTTCATCCTATACGATGCAGTGTTCGTTGCGATCTTCCTGACCGAGTTTTTCGTGCGCTGGGGCTATGCAATCAGGGCCAAGGTGTACGACCGCTGGTACTTTTATCCCTTTATCCACTGGTATGACGTGATTGGATGTATACCCGTAGGAAGCCTGAGGTTCTTAAGGATTCTGCGGGTTATTTCCATTATCTACCGCCTGCATCAGTACAAGATAATCGATGTTACCAGCACCGGAGTTTTCCGCTTTGTAAATTTCTACTACGAAGCTTTTATGGAAGAACTTTCCGATCGCATCGTGAACAAGGTATTGAGCGGCGTTCAACACGAAATAACGCTCGGCTCACCTCTCTTCGAGAAAGTCCAGAACGAGATCCTCTACCCGCGGCGAGAAATGCTGACTGAATGGATCTCCCAACGCGTGGCTCAGGCCGCAAAAGAAGGTTATGTCCCCAACCGCGGTGCACTGAGAACTTATCTTGAGGACAGGGTTGACCATGCACTGAAGCAGAACGTGGAACTTTCACGGCTGAAATACCTACCGGTTGTGGGATCAACGATCAAGGAAACCCTTGAAGATGCGGTGGGCGATATTGTTGCCAATGTTATCCAGCAGATTCTGGAAGACCTGGCCTCCTCTTCGAACCATGCGTTTATCGAGGACATAGTAAACGCGTTTATCCGCGGGCCGGGGCAACCTGATAGTAAAGACGCAAGGAACGAAGCGCTGATCGCACTCATTATTGAAATTATTGACGCTATCAAAGGGCAGGTCAGAGTCAAGCGCTGGCGAGAGCAACTTCCCTAGAGCCTGAACCTGAATCAAACCCCGCTTCTTGCATATCGGGAACAAATAAGCGCCTAATGCAAGCTGGTTTCCGGAACAGCGAGCAATCGACCTATGGATTACCGCACCTACCGTAAAAGACTGCAGAACCAGTTTCCCGAGCCCGTTCTCGCATTTGAGCCTGGCGAATATGAGGCACGGCTTGCTTCAGTTCGCCGAAAAATGGCTAAAGCCGATCTTGACCTATTATTGCTGACGGAAGCCGGAGAGTTATGTTATCTGACCGGGTACACCACCTTCGAGGTTTCGGTTCAGTGCGTTCTTCTTGTTTCAGCTGATCGAACCGTGCTGTTCGTACCGGCCATCGAAATCGGGCCCGCGGTTTATCTGAGCCGGGTGGACGAGGTTATCGGTTATCCATGGCAGGCACCCGAGACGGTAGCCCGCGAACTCGCTGTGCAGGTACGTCGAGCGGCCACTAAACCTGCCCCTCGAATAGGGTTCAATCCTTGGGCGGGTTCCTTTCGACCAGGGCTGCTTGTGGCTCTCAAAAATGAGTTGGACACAGCAAAGTTTATGGATTTCGGCACGCTGATCGATCGTGTCCGCCTGGTAAAATCCCCTGCCGAAATAGACTATCTCACTGAAAGCGCAACCATCACAGGTGCCGGCCTGGACGCGGCAGCGGCTGTCATACGAGCAGGTATCATTGACCACGAAATCGCGCAGGCTGGTGCCAGCACCATGCTGGGGGCTGGCAGCGAGTTCATGAGCATGCAACCCATTGTGACGACCGGCGCCCGTAGCGGAATCATTCATACCAACCATGCCGGTTATGAGGTCGCTCGGGGTGACGTGGTATTCACCGAATTTGGTGCGGTTCGCCGGCGCTATACCGCACCAATGATGCGAACGGCCGTAGTCGGTGAAGCTTCGGCTGAGATTCGTGAATTCCATGAAACTTGTATACAGGTGCTCGAAGCGGTGATGTCAGCCGCACGAGCCGGTTCAAGCTTCGCCTCAGCTGCCCGAGCCGGAGAGACCGCACTCGAGCCGATTGCCGATCGAGCCTTTTTCTCCGGCGTATTTGGCTATCCGGTCGGCGTGGCATTTCCACCATCCTGGGTGGCCGGTTCGATGTTTATCGCAACTGACAACGAGGCCATTCTGGAAGAAAATATGGTATTTCATTTGCCGATCTGCCTGCGCAAGCCGGGGGAATTTGGCATTGGATTCAGCGAAACTGTGCGGATCACCGCAACAGGGGCCGAGCGGATCACCACAAATTCCCTGTCTCTCCAGGAGATTTTGTTATAGCCACGGGAACTCTGACAGGCAAATTTGAACCCTGCCTGGTAAGACAGGATACGGACGGAGAGGAAATTCGAGACTCGAAAAGCAAAAAGGCAGATCAGTAAGTTACTGATCTGCCTTTTTATATGGTAGCGGGGGCTGGATTCGAACCAACGACCTTCGGGTTATGAGCCCGACGAGCTACCAGACTGCTCCACCCCGCATCAAACTGGTTGTTGCCGGGTTGCCCCGATCAACGTGCGCGTATATTAAGGACTCGTGAGAGCTTTGTCAACTCAAGTTTTCAAACAGGTCATTGGGGTAATGCAGAGTTTCCTCAACCGTTGCAAGGTAAGGTTTACAGAACCCCACTTGCTCTATCGCTTCTTGCACAGGCCGAAAAGATTTTCGGTGTTCTGGCGTCACGCCCAGACGGAATAAGGCTTCCAGATGCACAGGGGTGGGATAGCCTTTGTGTTGTGCAAAACCAAAGCCCGGGTATTTCAGCTCGAAAGCTTCCATCTCCCTGTCGCGGGTTACTTTGGCAAGTATGGATGCCGCACTGATCGCTTCTACCCGGCTATCCCCTTTTACCACGGGTTCTGAGGGCCAGTGCCACTCCGGGCACTTGTTTCCGTCCACAAGCACATATTCAGGCGATACACCAAGGCCTGCGACAGCCCGTTCCATCGCGATCATCGTGGCCTGATAGATATTGATCTGATCAATCTCGCTTGCTTCACAGCGGCCTAGACTCCAGGCTGTGGCGTGCTCGAGGATTTCGTCATAGAGCGCATTGCGCTTTTTCTCTGTGAGCTTTTTCGAGTCCGCCAGCCCCGTAATGGGCCGCTCGGGATCGAGAATCACAGCGGCAGTTACCACCGCGCCTACAAGGGGCCCACGACCTACTTCATCAACACCGGCCAGAAGCCTTCCTTGATAGGCACATTCAAAAGGTGGTAGCGCTGGAGCCTTGGCCATCTAGTGAACCCTCTCTTCAACAAGCCGGGAAATTGCCTGGGCCGCCTTCTCATCGGCATCCTGTCTCAAGGTATGGTGGAGCTCTGTGAACGCTTCGACAAGTCGTTCACGCTCCTCCTGATTCTCCATGCACTCCAGCACAGCTGCGCCAAGGGATTCGGGCGTTGCGTCATCCTGCAGGAGCTCACGAACCAAGGGTTTCCTTGCCAGCAAATTGGGTAATGAAACGTGAGGCACTTTAACCAGACGGGAAACGAGCGCGTAGCTGAAGTTGCTCAGCCGATAACCCACCACCATAGGTTTCTTCAGCAACATGGCTTCAAGGGTCGCGGTTCCGGAAGCGAGCAACACAACGTCTGAAGCAGCCATAACTTCACGCGAGCGCCCCCTCACTATGGTGACCTGTAGTTTTACCTCAAGTGCTTCGATAAGGTCGCGCACTTGTTGCTCCCGCTCACGGTTAACACAAGGAATGATCAGCTGCACATCCGGGCGCTTACTCTGAATCCAACGCGCAGCTTCCAGAAATAGAGTCCCCAGGCGCTCAACTTCTCCAGCTCGGCTTCCTGGTAAAACAGCCAACAAGGGAACATTCTCATCAAGCCCCAGTTCCTGGCGAGCCCTGCCCGTCTCTGGAACGATAGGGATTCGGTCTGCAAGCGGATGCCCTACAAAAGCAACGGGCACCTTGTGCTCTTCATAAAACCTGGCCTCAAATGGCAACAGGGTGAGCATTAGATCAACTGATTTGGCAATTTTAAATATCCGCTTCTGCCGCCATGCCCAAACAGACGGACTGACGTAATGAACAGATGGGATACCCGCTTCACGGCAACGCCGCTCAATGGCAAGAGTGAAATCCGGGGAATCAATACCAATAACCACATCTGGCGGCGTAGCAAAGAAATAACTTAAAAGGCGGGCCCGGATACTGAAGAGTTCTCGTATGCGGCCAAGAACTTCCACCAGCCCCATTATGGACAGGCGTTCCATGGGAACCAGAGAGTGAAAGCCTTCGGCGATCATCTCATCGCCGCCGATGCCGACAAAGCGCGCATTCGGATACCGGTTGCGAAGCGAGCGAATCAGGCCTGCGCCGAGAATATCCCCCGACGCCTCACCTGCAATAATTCCAAAGGTTATCCTACGATCACTGACAACCGGGGTCAGAGGCTGGTCCATCTAGAAGGGCTCCTGCCCGCTCAGCGGATTATTCCGCGATGAGCTCCTCGCAGGGAGTCAATTAGCACGCGCACTTCCGGCGTATCCGAATAAGCATCTTCCAGCGCTTCGACGGCCTGTTCTGTGGTAAGACCCTGACGGTAGATAACCTTATAGGCACGCCTCAGGGTCATCAGTACTTCTTTACTGAACCCGCGCCGCTTTAGGCCTTCGACATTCATACCGTGGGGCTCCGCTGACTGTCCAGCAGCCATGACGTAGGCCGGAATATCCTTCAGAACGATACTTCCCCCCGCCGCCATGCTATGAGGCCCTATATGGCAGAATTGGTGCACCATGGTGCCGCCACCAAGAATAGCGTAATCGCCGACCGTTACATGGCCAGCAAGCGTTGCGCAGTTGGCAAGAATGATGTTGTCGCCGATAACACAGTCATGGGCCACATGCACATAGGCCATCAGCAGATTGTCACTGCCAATACGGGTTTCACCCTGATCCTGTACAGTACCCCTGTGGATCGTACAATTTTCGCGGATCACGTTATTGTCGCCGATAATCAGCGTGGTCGGCTCTCCGGCGTATTTTTTGTCCTGGCACTCTTCACCGACACTGCAAAACTGAAAAACCCGGTTATTCCGACCAATTACGGTTGGCCCTTTAACAACCACATGGGAAAGAATTTCTGTACCTTCACCAATCTCTACATTTGGGCCGATATAGCTCCACGGGCCAACCGTTACGTTATCCGCAAGTTTGGCTGACGGGTCTACAATCGCCTGAGGATGGACACCCGACCAATCATTTGTCGCCATCAAACTTCTCTCTCAGCGGTCAGTATCTCTGCCACACAAACGACTTCACCGTCGACCAGTGCGCGGCAATCGAATTTATAAATTCCACGTTTGCCCGAAATAAGTTCCGACTCCATACACAGGCGGTCGCCCGGCCGCACCGGGCGCTTGAAGCGCGCCTTACTGGACCCGGCTAAATACTGTACCACTCCGTCTGCAGGTTTCCGACCCACAGTCACAAAACCAAGAATACCGGAAAGCTGAGCCATGGCCTCAATAAGCAATACACCCGGCATAATCGGGTTTTCCGGGAAATGACCAGTAAAGAACGGCTCGTTAAAGGAGATATTTTTGTAGCCTTTGATCGATTTGGACTTTTCAATCTCGGTAACCCGGTCCACCAGCAAAAACGGGTAGCGGTGCGGCAGATACTCCAGTATTTCATTGATATACATCATTTTATCGGCCTCAGCCCTCTAATTTCTTTTCCAACTCTTTAATGCGCCGCGCCAGAGCATCGAGCTGGCGGAAACGAACGGCGTTTTTACGCCATTGCCGGTTCTTGTCTGCGCTGGTTCCGGAGGAGTAGACACCAGGCTCCCGAATGTCGCCGGTCACCAGAGTCATACCCGTCAGGTGAACCTGGCTTGCAATATCCAGGTGCCCAGCCACTCCGGAGGCTCCTCCGAACACACAGTGGCTGCCAATCTTCGTGCTGCCCGCAATCCCGACCATAGCCGCCATCGCGCTATGATCACCGATACGAACGTTATGAGCGATCTGAATAAGGTTATCAAGTTTGACGCCATTTCCGATCACGGTGTCATCAAGGGCGCCACGGTCAATCGTAGTATTCGCACCAACTTCAACGTCATTACCAAGAATAACGCGCCCGAGTTGCGCGATCCTGTGCCACTGACCTTTTTCATTAGCAAAGCCGAACCCGTCGGAGCCTATCACTGCGCCGCTAAGGATATGGCACCGCTCCCCTACAACCACATCGTGAGCCAGGGTGACCCTGGAACGGAGAACAGAACCAGCTCCGATCCTGCTCCGAGCCCCGATTACACTGCCAGGTCCAATAACAACTTGCTCATCAACCACAACGCCGGCTTCGATAACAGCATTGGGGCCAACACTGGCGCTGGCCGCTACTTTTGCCGTCGCATCAACCACGGCTGCAGGATGAATACCTGGCGGCGCGACGGGGGCTGGGTCGAACCAGTGGCTAAGACGAGCATAGCCCAGGTACGGATTATCGAGTAACAGGACATTGGTCTGACCGTCACCCGCGGCCACAGGCGACATAATAACAGCCGCAGCCCGGGTATCTGCCAGGTGCTTGGCATAGGTAGGATTCGCCAGAAAACTGATTTGCTCGGGGCCAGCTGCCTGAAGAGTCGCAAGGCCCGAAACCCGGATCTCAGGATCTCCGCGAAGCTCTGCCCCCAGAGCATTTGCGATCTCTCCAAGCCGGTAAGACTGTTCTGTCATCACTCGCTCCACAAGCGCTCGCAAGCCCGAGGGCTCTCCGGCAGGAATTAACGGTTCAGCTTATCCAGAAGCTGTGAGGTCAGGTTCATGTCCGGCTTCACGTAAACAACGGCTTCGCTCGGCAGAATCAGATCAAGATCGTTTTCGTCTACCAGCTCTTTTACCGCCGCGTCTACTTCCGGACGAGCCTCTTCAAGAAATGCCTGTTTGCGCTGATTAACAGTAGAATCCAGACGCTGTTTGAGAAAGTTAAACTCTTTGACCTTCTCCTGGAATTCACTTGCAAGCTTGTTACGCTCACTTTCGTTCATCATTGCACCGTCTTTTTCCAGACGCTCTTTGAGTTCGCGAGCAAACTCCTGGGTTGCGCGAACTTTTTCCTCATCGCCAGCAAAGTCTTTCTGAAGACTTTCACTGAAAATCTTGGCATCGTTCGAAGAGAACAGAGCCTGACGCAGGTCTACAACGCCAATGCGGGTTTCAGCCATTGCGGGTAATGCCAGCGCCATCGCTGCAACAAACATCAACACGGTTCTGAACATAATGGGTCTCCTGAGTTTCACTCGTTATTGTTTCACGTATTTCTGGTTCAGAATGTCTGACCAAGCGAGAATTGGAATATCTGGGTATCGTCACCATCCTTGTCGTTGAGCGGCTTGGCAAGGCTGAATGCCAGAGGACCCACTGCCGTAATCCACTGAAACCCAATACCTGCGGACAAACGCAATTCCGACAATTCCGCGTCATAACCTCGATCCGTATCAAATACCTGCCCTGCATCGACAAAGAACGCCGTGCGCATAGACCGGGTATCACCGGCAAATGGAGTCGGGAAAATCAGCTCCATAGAACCTTCGGTGAGAAAATTACCACCAAAAGGATCCGGGTCCGAAAAATCATTGGCCGCGTTGGTGGCGAGTGGACCGAGCGAGTTAGCCTGATAACCTCTTACCGAACCATACCCGCCTGCATAGAAGTGTTCGTAGAACGGCATCACCGAACGGTCACCGTAGCCATCACCATAGCCGATATCCGTTCTTGTCCGAAACACCCATCGACCAGTGTCTGACAGAGGGAAGTAGAAGTCGGTTTTGTGGCTGGCCTTGTAGAACGTAAGGTCGCTTCCAGGCACAGCAACATCCAACGACAGCGAGTGACTGTAACCTTTTGTCGGCAACACACCCCGGTTGAGGGTACTGCGGCGCCAGCTACCGAACAAAAAGTAATTATTAAAGGAGTCACCCTCCTCCTCTATGAAGTCAGTCACTTCTTGCGAAGTATATGTACCGCCTTTGACTTTAGAAAGTGTGTATCCAACGCCGAAGTTCAGCCGCGTAATATTGTCAGTAGGATAGCCAAACGTAAGGCGACCACCGTACTCATCCAGGAGGTAGGAAGTAATGTCTTCTTCTTCGAAGTCGGTTTCACGACCAAAGATACTGAACCCGCGGCTTACACCATCTACGGTGTAGTAGGGGTCTGTATAACCAATATTGGCACTCTTGACCGAATCACTGACATTCACACCGAACGACACACGTTTACCCGTGCCGAAGAAGTTATTTTCGGAAACGTTGGCGCCAAGAATCACACCGGAATCCTGAGAGAAACCCACGGATGCGGAGAGACTGCCCGTAGGCTGCTCTTCTACCGAATAGTTCACATCGACCAGATCGTCAGTTCCAGGCACCGGAACAGTTTCCACATTGACCGTCTGGAAGAAACCCAACCGCTCCAGCCGGGTCTTGGAAAACTCGATGCGATCCGAGGAGGCAATCCCGCCCTCCATCTGGGTCATTTCCTGGCGCAGGACGTCATCGCGAGTGGAAACGTTGCCGTCGAAGTTAATGCGGCGAACATAAGCCCGCTTACCTGGCTCAACATAAAACGTAACGGCAGCGGTGTTACCTTCACCTGGTTCAGGCACGGCATTCACATTGGCAAAGGCATAACCTTCTCTACCCAACCGGAACGACAGTGTTTCAGAAATTGCGGTCATGCGGGCACGGGAGAAAACATCTCCCTCACTCACGGGAATCAGCTCACGCAGCTCCTCTTCATCAACAATGAGATTACCGCGAAGCCGGATCTCGGATATTGTGTACTGAGGCCCTTCGTTCAATGCTATTGCGATAAAGACCTGGCGTTTGTCCGGCGAAATGGACACCTGGCTGGACTCTACATTGAAATCCAGGTAGCCGCGATCGAGGTAGAACGAGCGCAGTGTTTCAAGGTCGCCACTCAGGCGTTCCCGGGCATACTTGTCTGCGTTGGTTAGGGAATTCCACCAGCTGCTGGTTTGCAGCTCGAACAGGTCGCGCAATTGCTCATCGCTGAATTCCTGGTTACCCACCAGGTTGATGTGCCGGATAGCTGCAACCGTACCTTCGTTAATATCCAGCCGAATGGCTACTCGATTACGCGGCAGCACTTCAGCGGTTGCTTTTACCCTGGCGTTATAGCGACCTTGGCCAATGTAGGAGCGCAAAATCTCCAGCTCAAGCCGCTCCAGCGTTGCCCGCCTGAAAACCTGGCCTTCCTGAAGGCCGGCACCCGCCAGCGCATCCATAAGCATGTCGGTTTCGATATTCTTGTTACCTTCGATTTCGATCGAAGCGATCGAAGGCCGCTCGCGTACCGACAGGATAAGAATACCGGCGTCACGGCTGGCCTCTATATCGGTGAACAGCCCGGTCCGGAACAGTGATTTGATTGCATCTGCCAGTTCGGCTTCGTCCATCTGTTCGCCGATATTGACGGGAAAAGCGGAAAACACAGAACCCGCAGAAACACGCTGCAAGCCTTCCACCTCGATGTCTGCAACCGTAAATTCATCTGCAAGTGCTGGCGTCATGCCGGTTGCGGCAACAGCGAGGCCAACGGCTAAACCTAGAAGAGAACGTCTCATTCAATTATTTCGCCTGGTTAATGCGCGTAAGGAGCCCGCAATTCTCACAACCGCATCAGGTCGTTGTAAAGAGCAAACACCATTAATGTAAGGATCATTGCCATACCAATTCGTAATCCTATGGCCTGAACCTCGTCCGATAGCGGTTTTTTGCGGATTGCCTCGATCGTGTAGTAAACGATGTGACCACCATCCAGAACCGGTACAGGCAACAAATTAAGAATACCCAGACTGACACTGAGATAAGCCAGGAAACGAATAAAACCTTCAAACCCGGAACTGACACTGGCCTCTGCCACCCGGGCTATCGTTATCGGGCCACTGAGGTTACTGGGGGAAAGTAGCCCTGTAACCATTTTTTTGATGGCAACAAGCGTGAGGCGGGTATCCGCCCAGGTTTCATCCAGAGCAACGGGAATTGCCGCCAGAGGGCCATAGCGGACATCGCGCAACACATGTTCAGGCCAGGAAACAGTCTCAACCCCCGCACCGACGAATCCGATTATTTGTCCATTATCCTGTTTTTTTGCTTCTGGCGTAATCTGCACAGATTGCTCAGAGCCTGCTCGCTGGATGACAAGGGCCAGTGTTTGCCCAGGCGCATTGCGAATGAAATCAACGAGCTCAAACCAGTTTGCCACGGGCTGTTCATTCACAGCCAGAATACGATCTCCAGTGCGCAAGCCTGCCGCCTGGGCACGACCGCCATCTGAAATTTGCCCGAGAACGGCTGGCACATCCGGTCGCCAGGGCGTAATGCCGAACTCTGCTAGTGGGTCAGGTGTATCTTCACTCAGACGCCAGCCGCCAAGTTCACCACTCACGGTTCCACGAGCGCCACCACTGGATACAGCCAGAGTTATCACTCCCTGCTCACCCGCTCGCTCAAGAATTCGCATATTCACGTCGCGCCAGGAACTTATCCGGTGCCCGTCAATCGCGTGAATCTCCATACCTTCCTGCAACCCAACCTGCCGGGCAACGCTTTTATCAGCAACATCCCCGACAATTGGTGCAATGTGAGTAACGCCCACTACACTGAGCAGCCAGTATGCAAAAATTGCGAACATAAAATTAGCAACAGGGCCAGCTGCCGCAATGGCAATCCGTTGGGATGGAGGCTTGGAGGTGAAAGCCTGATCTCTGAGCTCTTCAGGAACCGGCCCTTCTCGCTCATCAAGCATTTTGACGTAACCGCCCAGCGGGATAGCCGCTATGGCGAACTCGGTACCATGACGGTCAAACCACGAAAACAGCGGCTTACCGAAGCCCACTGAAAAGCGAAGTACCTTCACACCACAACGACGCGCTACCCAGAAATGGCCATACTCATGGAGGGTGACGAGTATGCCCAGGGTAAGCGCAAGGGCGAGTACGGTTTGAATAATTTGCATATCTTTCCTGGTATTGGCGCCAGCCCGGTGAAATTCTTTGCCTTACATCAGACAGTTAACAAAGCTATCTGTTCCTGCGCCCTTTGCCGCGCTTCTGAGTTTTTCGCGAAGATGATATCAAAACTGTCTGCGGGCACCACCGGCGTTGCCGCAAGAGTTCTCTGAATAACAACCGGTATGTCCGTAAAAGCCAGATTTCCCTTAAGGAACTCAGCTACCGCAACCTCATTTGCTGCGTTCAGAACCGCAGGCGCTGTGCCACCCACCTCAAAAGCTTCAGCCGCCAAGCGCAGACAGGGAAACCGTTCCAGGTCCGGCCGCTCAAAGTGAAACCGTCCGATACGGAACAGGTCCAGCGGCGCTACCCCGGCATCAATACGTTCGGGCCACGCCAGCCCATTGGCAATCGGTGTACGCATATCCGGGCTGCCCAACTGAGCCAGCACAGAACCATCGGCATACTCTACCATGGAGTGAATGATACTTTCCGGATGTACATGAACCTCGATCCGGTCTGGCGTGACGTTAAACAGCCAGCAAGCCTCAATCAGCTCAAGCCCCTTATTCATCAGGGTTGCCGAGTCCACGGAGATCTTCTGTCCCATGGACCAGTTCGGGTGAGCGCAGGCCTGAGCCGGCGTAACAGAGCGCAGGGCTTCTGAGGTGTGCTCGCGGAAAGGCCCGCCGGACGCTGTCAGCAGAACGCGGGTGATGCCCGCGGCGTCTGGATCCCGGATCTTATCGGGGGGCAAACACTGGAAGATGGCGTTGTGCTCGGAGTCGATGGGCAACAACTCGGCGCCAGAAGCAGATACCGCGTCCATAAAAAGCTTGCCGGACATCACCAACGCTTCTTTGTTGGCCAGCAAAACCCGTTTACCAGCGCGAACAGCTGCAAGAGTAGGCGCAAGCCCCGCTGCACCCACTATGGCCGCCATAACGGTGCAGGCTTCCGGAGCGGAAGCAACGTCACACAACCCGGGCTCACCACTCAGGACGGAAATATCTGGGAGCTCCCAAAGCAGTTCTGTCAGTTTTTCCGCCGCTTGCGCATCTGCCATTACAGCTACTTTGGGACGGAACTCACGGCATAGCGCGGCGAGTTCCTCAGAACGGGTTCCAGCCGTCAGGGCATAAACGGAGAATCGTCCGGGGTGACGGCGAACAACATCCAGAGTGGAGAGCCCGATTGACCCTGTGGCCCCGAGAATCGTAATAGAACGAGAGGCCATGCTCAAAAGTGCCCGACCGTCGTCAGCCAGCCAATTTGAATAATAATGAGCGTAAATACCGGAATTGCAGCGGTAAGGCTGTCGATACGATCCATAATTCCCCCGTGCCCAGGTAGCAACCGACTACTGTCCTTTATGCCCCTGAAGCGCTTGAGCATGCTCTCGAGCAGATCACCAAGCACGGAGACCATTCCCGTTATAAGGCTCGCGACCACCAGCATAATTGTTTCGGCTACGCCAGCGGAGGCCAGAATACTGATAATGACTGCAAATGTGCCAACAGCGACGAGCCCGCCCCAAACGCCAGCCCAGGATTTTCCGGGGCTTACCCTCGGGGCCAGCTTGGATTTACCAAAGGCCCTACCGGCGAAGTAAGCACCAATATCCGCCACCCAGACAACACAGAGCACATATAGAATAACCAGAAGATTGTTGTCTGTATTTCCGAACTGAAAGTCCCCTGCCCTGAGATGATTCAGACCAACCCATGCGGGCACCAGAACAAACACTCCCATAAGGGCTCTGACTGGGACGCTGCCCCAGCGTGCTGAGCCCGAAGGATAACTGCGAACCAGCAAAAAACAGACGACCCACCAGGCCAGCGCGAGCCAAAGCACCGCAACGCCAGGAATATCAAGAAGACCATATAGGATGAGTGCAATCACTGCCGCATAGCCTATGCGCCCTGCCTGATGCTCGAAACCAGACATGTTGGCCCACTCCCAGGCACCCAGCGTGATAATCGCAGCGGTAAAAAGCGCAAAGCCCAGAGGCGGCAGGAAAAATATGCCACCAATAGCGATGGGAGCAAGGATAAGAGCGGTAATAACTCGGGTTTTTAGCACAATGGGGGTCGCTATGGTTCGTTATTGTTGTAACGGCCTGGCCGTAATCTGGTCATCCGTCTGACCAAAGCGGCGCTGACGGCCGGCATAGGCCTGCAACGCTTTACACATCTCGTCTTCTTTGAAATCGGGCCAGAATACAGGCGAAAAGTAAAGTTCGGTATAGGCCAGATGCCAAAGCATGAAATTACTTATCCGCTGCTCGCCCGCGGTGCGAATCATAAGATCTGGCATGGGGAGATCACCGATGCTCAGGTGCTGCTGAATCAGATCATCGGTGATATCCGATGGCTGGAGCCCACCCTCTTTCACCTTTTCGGCCACCTGCCTGACGGCCTGGGCGATATCCCAATGACCTCCGTAGTTGGCGGCAATAACGAGCGTCATTCGGGTGTTGTTGCTGGTGAGCTGCTCCGCCTTGGCCATTAGCTCTTGCAGAGTCGAATTAAAAGCAGAACGATCCCCGATGATGCGCAGGCGTATGTCGTTGCGGTGCAGCTTTCTGACTTCCCGCTCCAGCGCAAAAACAAACAGCTTCATCAGAGCCGACACTTCGTCCTTGGGCCGGCGCCAGTTTTCGCTTGAGAAAGCAAACAACGTGAGCACCTCTACCCCTTCGCGGGCACAGGTTTCCACAACAGCTTTTACCGCATCCACTCCAGCCTTGTGCCCTGCAACCCCTTTCAATCGGCGTGCCTTGGCCCACCGATTATTACCGTCCATGATAATGGCGACATGCCGGGGCCGGCTATCAGCCGACACCGGAATCTCTGCGGATACTGTTCCCGTCATGAAATCCCCTGTACAGCCAGCAGAAATACCCTGCCAGCCGCATGTTTCGCTTGTAAGTGAACCCAGGCGATCAGACCGCCATCAGATCCTCTTCTTTAGCTTTGAGCATCTTCTCGATTTCAGCGATATAGCGATCGGTCAGCTTCTGGACTTCGTCTTCGCCCCGGCGCTCGTCATCTTCATTGATTTCTTTGTCTTTCAGCAGCTCTTTCATCATGCTGTTTGCATCACGACGGGCGTTACGGATAGAGACACGACCGTTCTCTGCGTCTGCTTTCGCCTGCTTGACCATGCTCTTACGGGTTTCTTCCGTCAACATCGGCATGGGGATACGGATCAGGTCGCCGCTTGTGGCCGGATTCAGGCCCAGATCGGCAGTCATGATCGCCTTTTCAATGACCGGAACCAGATTCTTCTCCCAGGGAGACACGGCCAACGTACGGTTATCTTCCACGTTAACGCTCGCAACCTGCTTCAGCGGCGTTTCCTGACCGTAGTAGTTAACCATCACGCTGTCCAGAATAGACGGGTGGGCACGGCCAGTGCGGATTTTGTTGAACGCCGAGTGCAGAGCCTCAAGGCTCTTTTTCATCTTCGTTTCGGCTTCGGCTTTAATATCGTTAATCACGTAGTCATCCTCAATTCGTTCATCAGGGTGTTGTGATACCCGCTATTCAATCAGTGTACCTTCTTTCTCACCAGTCACGATGCGCGTCAGGGCACCAGCCCGGTTCATATCAAAAACACGCAGTGGCATACCATGATCCCGCGCCAGGCAGATGGCAGTCAGATCCATCACGCCCAGTTTTTTGTCGAGCACTTCATCATAAGTCAGTTTGTCGTACTTTTCTGCCGTCGGGTCAAGATGCGGATCTGCAGAGTAAACACCATCTACTTTGGTTGCTTTCAACACTGCGTCGGCTTCAATCTCGATGCCACGCAGGCAGGCCGCCGAATCTGTTGTAAAGAAGGGGTTGCCAGTACCTGCACAAAATATAACCACATCGCCGTCTTTCAGATCGCGAACCGCACGGCGGCGATCGTAATGCTCAACAATACCGCTCATGGGAATGGCTGACATAACCCGGGTGCGGATGTTCGAGCGCTCAAGAGCATCGCGCATGGCCAGACCATTCATAACGGTTGCCAGCATACCCATGTGATCTCCAGTAACCCGATCCATACCGGCAGCACTGAGAGATGCGCCCCGGAACAGATTACCACCACCAATAACGAGCCCGACCTGAATACCGATACCAATCAGCGCACCGATTTCGAGAGCCATGCGGTCAAGAACTTTAGGATCAATGCCAAAATCGTGCTCTCCCATCAGGGCCTCGCCACTGAGTTTGAGCAAAACACGATTGTATCTTGGTGGGTTTTTCGGTGTTGTCGGCATACTGATCCCCTTTTCGTCTGTTAACTGCTATCCGGCGTGATACGCATTGCAGGCTTGCATCTGACATACCCCTTGAAAAAGGGGGATCTCAGATACAAGCCCGCCACGAGAGCCGGAAAAATCCAGCTAACGTGGCAGACTCAAGGGGCACTGCGACTGGCTGTCACAGCGCCCAGAAAAATCAGGCTTTGCCTGTACCGGCTGCCGCAGCAACCTCAGCAGCAAAGTCTACTTCTTCTTTTTCAATGCCTTCACCCACTTCCAGGCGAATGAAACCGACCAGTTCGCCACCGGCGGACTTGATCAACTCACCCACGGTCTGCTCAGGGTTTTTAACAAAAGGCTGCTCTACAAGGCTGTGCTCCTTGAGGAACTTTTTGATACGCCCACCCATCATTTTTTCAACGATCTCAGCGGGCTTGCCTGCCATATCCGGCTGGGCCTTGATGACGTCTTTCTCTTTCTCGAGCTCGTCAGCAGGCATATCTTCTGGCCTTGCAACACGCGGGTTAACCGCAGCAGCGTGCATAGCGATGTCGCGAGCCAGCTCGGCGTCGCCTGCTGTCAGCGCAACAACAGCGGCAATTTTATTGGTGCTGTGAACATAGCCACCAACAACCGCGCCTTTGATTTCAACAATACGACGTACGGTGATGTTTTCACCGATTTTCTGAACCAGAGCTTCGCGCTTGGCTTCAAGATCGCCATCCATCAGTTTCGCAACATCAGTCTCGCCTTTCTCGAAGGCAACGTTCAGAACGTCGTTGGCGAAGTTGATGAAGTTATCGTCGCGTGCAACGAAGTCGGTTTCGGAGTTGACTTCGATGATGTAAGCAGCAGTGTTGTCATCAGAAATCTTGATCAGCGACACACCTTCAGCGGCTGTGCGACCAGCTTTTTTGGCGGCTTTGAGGCCGGAAGACTTACGCAATTCTTCAATTGCGGCATCTACACTGCCTTCAGATTCAACCAGAGCCTTTTTGCACTCCATCATGCCAAGACCAGTGCGCTCGCGCAGTTCTTTGACCATTGCAGCGGTAATTGCAGCCATGTTCAATCCTCTTAACTTGTTCGAATACGGTGGGAAGCCCGCCCAGAGAAACCTCCGGACGGGCCTTACATCTCAAACGTGACGCTGAAGCATCACTCAGCAGCCGGGGTGGTTCCTGCAGCTTCTTCACTGACTTCTACAAACTCGTCAGCGCCTGCGCCGCCGGCCTGTGCTGATTCAAGGCACGTATCAGCTACAGCTTTCACATAGATCTGGATCGCACGGATGGCATCGTCGTTGCCCGGGATCACGAAATCTACGCCGTCAGGGTTACTGTTGGTATCGACTACACCGATAACGGGGATACCCAGCTTGTTCGCCTCTTTAATGGCAATGCGCTCGTGATCAACGTCGATAACAAACAACGCGTCAGGCAGACCACCCATGTCCTTGATACCACCGATGGAACGCTCGAGCTTGTCCATTTCACGGGTGCGTTCAAGAGCTTCTTTCTTGGTCAGCTTATCGAAGGTACCGTCTTTGCTCTGGGCTTCCAGATCACGGTAACGACGAATGGACTGGCGGATGGTCTTGTAGTTGGTCAGCATGCCACCGAGCCAGCGGTGATTAACAAAAGGCTGGCTGGAACGCTCTGCTTCTTCCTTGATGACCTTGGCCGCGGCGCGCTTGGTGCCAACGAACAGGATCTTGTTCTTGTTCTCTGTCAGTTTCTGAACGAAGTCGAGTGCTTCATTCATGGCAGGAACAGTCTGTTCAAGGTTGATGATATGAATCTTGTTACGGGCGCCGAAGATGAACTTCGACATTTTCGGGTTCCAGTAGCGAGTCTGGTGACCGAAGTGAGCACCTGCCTTTAGCAGGTCACGCATATTTACCTGAGCCATGATATTACCTTAGTTTAGCTTCGGGTTAGTCCTCCACGCGTCCGATTGCCCCAACCAGACTCCTTTACAACTCTAAAGCAGGAGCAGGCACCCTGGGACAACGTGCTGACACGTGTGCGAATTTGCCGGATTCGTTTCCAGCGGGCGCGTTTATATCACAAAACACAGGCATCCCGCCATTATTTTTGCGCTCAAGCTTCCTTGTACCCTGAGCCCCGCCCCCTTAAAATACCGCTTTGACACAAATCAACAGGAAACCCAATGCAGGTATCGATCAAGACTCCGGAAGAAATTGAAAAGATGCGCGTGGCCGGTCGCCTGGCAGCTGACGTTCTCGAGATGATTGGAGAACACGTCAAGCCTGGTGTTTCCACCGAAGAGCTCAACCAGATATGCCACAACTATATTGTTAACGAGAGGGAAGCGATTCCGGCTCCACTTAATTATAAAGGTTTCCCCAAATCTGTTTGCATATCCGTTAACCACGTTATCTGCCACGGCATACCTTCAGAAAAAAAGATCCTGAAAGATGGCGACATCGTCAATATAGATGTCACTGTAATCAAGGATGAATACCACGGCGATACCAGCAAGATGTGGATTGTAGGCAAGCCCAAGCCGGGAACAGAACGACTGATCAAGATCACCCAGGAATGCCTGTATAAAGGCATCGAACTGGTCAAGCCCGGCACGCGCCTGGGAGATATCGGCCACGTGATACAGCAGCACGCTGAAAAACATCGGTATTCCGTGGTTCGTGATTACTGCGGCCATGGCATCGGCAAGGTGTTTCATGAAGAGCCGCAGGTTATGCACTATGGCAAGCCTGGCACCGGCATGGAGCTCCAGGAAGGCATGACCTTTACGATCGAGCCGATGATCAATCAGGGCAAGTACCAAACCAAACTGCTCCCGGATCAGTGGACCGTCGTCACCAAAGATCACAAGCTTTCAGCCCAGTGGGAACACACCATCCTTGTTACCGCTGATGGCTACGAAGTGCTGACCAAGCGATCGGAGGAGTCCTTCTAAGTGGACCGTCAGGAACTGGAAGCCAGGATCAGCGGTGACACATCCCCTGTCATGGCAGCCAGGGATTTGCTGAAACAGCGCTACGACGCAGATGCCGAGGCCTTTCGACAAGGCGCCGACGTGAGGGCTCTGGTTCACTCCAGAGCCGATACTGTCGACACAGCACTCAGACTGATATGGAACCGGTACCCTTTTTCCAGCTCACCCGATATTGCCTTGGTCGCTGTGGGCGGATACGGCCGCGGTGAGCTGCACCCACACTCTGACATCGACCTGCTGATTCTGACCCGCGACGGTATTGATCCCGGCTGGCAGGAAGACCTTGGCGCTTTCGTTACTCTGCTGTGGGACCTGAAACTCGACATTGGTCACAGCGTCCGCAGCATTGAAGAAAGTAAAGCAGCGGCACGAGATGATATATCGACACTGACCAACCTTCTGGAAACCCGCACGATTGCCGGCCCGGATGAGCTGCGCGAAGAGCTCAGTGAACAAGCCTACTCAGACAACATCATTACCGACCGCGACTATTTTATAGCCAAGCGTAAAGAGCAAGAGCAACGCCACAAAAAATACAGCGACACCGAGTACAACCTGGAGCCTAATGTAAAAAGCTCCCCGGGTGCCCTGCGAGACATCCAGACCATTGGGTGGATTACCAAACGGCACTTCGGCCTGCAGAACATTGCCGACCTCACCCGCTTCAGCATCCTCACCGACGAGGAACACCAGATTCTGGTGCAGGGTGAAACCCTGCTTTGGAAACTGCGCTACGGACTGCAGTTGATCGCGGATCGGAACGAGAACCGGTTGCTGTTCGATCATCAACGAGCCCTGGCGCAAATGCTGGGCTATAAAGATGAAGGCAAGAGGCTGGATGTCGAGCTCATGATGCAGTCCTATTATCGCACTGTACTGGCATTGGCAGAGCTCGCCGACGTTATCCTTCAGTTTTACGACGAAGCCATACTCGGCTCAGGCACTGAAGACAATATTCAGCCAATCAATAAACGCTTTCAGATTCGCAACAACTATATAGAGGCAGTAAACAACCAGGTATTTGCTTATTCCCCCTATGCAATCATGGAAATCTTTGTGTTGATGGCCCAACACCCGGAAATCAAGGGTATCAGGGCTACAACCATAAGGTCTTTGCGGGCGCACAGGCATCTGATTGATGATGCATTCCGGTCTGACCTGGCGGTGACTTCTCTGTTTATGGAACTGCTGCGAACGCCCCATGCGCTGGATGAAACCCTCTCAGCCATGAAAAAATACAATGTTCTGGGCCGCTATCTGCCGGAGTTCGGCCAGATTATCGGCCAGATGCAGCACGATCTTTTTCATATTTACACTGTTGATGCCCACACCATGCGGGTTGTGCGCAATATGGTGCGGCTGAATGGCAAGGATGCCCGAGACGACTACCCACTGGCAGCGCGACTGATTCACGGCCTTCCAAAACGCGAAATTCTTTATATTGCGGGTTTGTATCACGACGTTGCCAAGGGCCGTGGCGGAGATCATTCAGAGCTTGGCGCCGAGGATGCCGAATCCTTCTGCAAGCGCCACCACCTTAGTGAGCGAGATACCCAGCTGGCATCCTGGTTGGTGGAGAACCACCTGCTGATGTCCATGACGGCCCAACGCAAGGATATTTCCGACCCGGATATCATCCAGTCCTTTGCTCGTTCCATACCCAGCCAGGCCCACCTGGATTACTTGTATATCCTCACTGTGTGCGATATCAGCGCTACCAACCCCAAGCTCTGGAATACCTGGCGGGCTTCCCTTCTGCGCCAGTTATATATAGAGGCCAAACGTGCCTTAAGACGAGGCACAGAGATCCCTGTTGACAGACAGGCCTGGGTTCAGGCCACCCAGTCCGAGGCCAGGGGAATTCTCCATGCCCAAAGCATTACCGATGAACAGATAGATGCCATCTGGGATACGGTCGATGAAGACTACTTCCTGCAGGACTCAACCATTGATATTGCCTGGCAAACTGCGGCGATCATCAACCATGGCGATACGCCAGGACCGCTTGTGCTTATCCGGGATACCCACGGCGGTCCTACCGATGGCTACTCCCAAATCATTATTTACATGAACGACCGGCCAACGCTATTTGCCGCAACGACCGCGGTGTTGGAGCAGCTCAACCTGAACATTGTGGATGCTCGCATCAGCTCGAACGAAGGCCCCTACACCATCAGCTCTTATGTAGTACTGGATGAAAAAGGCCAACCCCTGGGAACGGATCCGGCCCGCAAAGAACGAGTGCGCAGGCGCCTGATCGAAGAGTTGGACGACCCGGAAGACTATCCCGACATAATCCACCGCCGCACACCACGGCAACTCAGGCACTTCTCGTTTCCAACGGAAGTGGTGTTTTCCAATGATACTGTCAACGATCGCACGGTCATTGAAGTGGTTACACCAGACCGCCCCGGTCTTCTGGCGTGGGTCGGACAAGTTTTCCTGCACCATCATATACGCCTGAGCAACGCTAAAATCGCAACGCTAGGTGAGCGGGTGGAAGACGTGTTCTTTGTTACCGACGAAGATGGGGAACCGATCAGTGACCCTGCCGTGTGCCACGCCCTGCAACAAGACTTATGCAAAACGCTGGATGACATCCAATGAATCCGAACCTGAACAAGCTTCACCCCTATCCATTTGAAAAACTGGCAAAGCTCAAGGCTGACATATCGGTACCGGCTAACCTGCCACCTATTTCCCTCGGTATTGGAGAGCCCAAGCACCCTTCTCCTGAATTCGTGAAGCAAGTGATTGCCGCCAACCTCGACCGGCTGGCAAATTACCCTACAACCAAGGGCATGGATGAACTCAGGGAGGCCATTGGTGAATGGGCTACCCGCCGATTCCACCTGCAACCAGGATCCCTGAGCCCGGATCACAACATCGTGCCGGTGAACGGTACCCGGGAAGCAATATTTTCGCTGGTACAGGCCGTGGTCGATGCAAGCAAACAGGCAACGGTTGTAAGTCCGAATCCGTTCTATCAGGTATATGAAGGGGCGGCATTCCTGGCCGGCGCTACACCCGTGTACCTGCCGTGCGATGGATCCAACGGTTTTATTCCGGATTTTGACGCAGTACCAGAAACGGTATGGAGGGAATGCCAGGTTCTGTTCCTGTGTTCCCCGGGTAACCCCAGCGGCGCAGTGATGCCTCGGGCAACTCTGAAAAAGGTCATCGAACTGGCGGACAAGTATGACTTCATTGTTGCTTCAGACGAGTGCTACTCCGAACTGTATCCGGATGAAAACAAGCCGCCAGAAGGTTTGCTGCAAACCTGTGCAGCGATTGGCCGGCATGACTTCGCCCGCTGTGTTGTTTTTCACAGCCTCTCGAAGCGTAGTAACCTTCCAGGCCTGAGATCGGGCTTTGTCGCCGGAGATGCGAATATATTAAAAGGCTACCTTAACTATCGCACCTATCATGGTTGCGCCATGCCAGTACACAACCAACTTGCCAGTATTGCTGCCTGGCAGGATGAAAGCCATGTACGGGATAACCGGGCGGCTTACCGCGCTAAATTTGAGGCTGTGGTACCCATATTACGCGAAGTCATGGACGTGAATTTCCCCGACGCTGGCTTCTATCTCTGGCCGGTTACTCCAATGGATGATGAAACCTTTGCAAAAGAGCTGTCTGCCCAGCAGAACGTTCATGTGCTCCCCGGCCGCTACCTGTCCCGCACAGTGAACGGCCACAACCCGGGAGAAAACAGGGTGCGCATGGCATTGGTTGCGCCACTGGAGGAGTGCGTTGAAGCCGCAAAGCGCATTGTTGAATTTGTAAAGGCGAACTGATTTATGAAGTTATATGGCATCCGAAACTGCGATACCGTCAAAAAGGCCCGCAAGTGGCTTGATGAACAGGGCGCTCGCTATGAGTTTCACGACTTCAAAAAAGATGGGCTCGATGAGGCCCGCCTTAGCGAATGGGAAAAGGCGGTTGGCTGGGAGCTTCTGCTGAACCGCCGCGGCACCACCTGGCGTAAACTCAGTGAAGAAGTTCGTGATACCATTAGCGCCCAATCTGCCCACGACATCATGCTGGAAAACACCTCCATCATTAAACGGCCAGTGGTCGAGCATGAGGGATCCGTTTATGTCGGCTTTAACGCCGACGACTGGGCAACACTGATTAACTAAAACAGGAGCAACCACTACATGAGCTTTGCATTCGGTATCGGTATCGGCACCCAAAACAATCAGGGCGAATGGCTGGAGGTTTTTTACCAGCAGCCGACAATGACCCCCGAAAGAGAGCTGATCGATGTGGTAGAAGCTACTCTCGACTACAAAGGTGGCAACCAGGCTATCCAGGCAACCACCGAGCAGCTGACACAGCTTGCCAACGCCCTGCGCCAGACCGGCGCAACGGATCAGGCCTCCCTAGCGGAAAAAGCATCCGGCAGCAAACGCCCGGTGGTCGTTACAGTTCTGGAGACAGATGACACTGCATCCAGCACACCCGAGGTCTACCTCAAGCTGCACCTGATTTCCCATCGCCAAGCCAAGCCTCATGGTCTTAAACTCGATGGCATCTTCGGACTGCTGCCTAACCTGGCCTGGACGAATGAAGGCGCTATCGACCTGAACGAACTGCCAGAGCGTCAACTGAAAGCACGTTTGGAAGGGCGCACTCTGGAAGTCAAATCCGTAGACAAATTCCCGCAAATGACAGACTACGTGGTGCCAAAAGGTGTTCGTATTGCAGACACCGCCCGCGTGCGTTTGGGTGCCTATGTAGGCGAAGGCACAACCGTCATGCATGAAGGCTTTATCAACTTCAATGCCGGCACCGAAGGTACCAGCATGATTGAGGGCCGTATCTCTGCAGGCGTTATGGTAAGCAAAGGATCCGATCTTGGTGGCGGTTGCTCTACCATGGGCACCCTGTCTGGCGGTGGCAATATGGTGATTGCTGTTGGCGAAAACTGCCTTATTGGCGCCAATGCAGGTATCGGTATCCCACTGGGCGACCGCTGCAAAGTTGAGGCTGGCCTGTACATAACTGCGGGTACCAAGGTTGCCCTGTTGGATGACAACAATGCGCTCGTGGAAGTCATCAAAGCTCGTGAACTGTCCAACAAGCCCGACCTTCTTTTCCGCCGCAATAGCCAGACCGGCGCGGTTGAATGCAAAACTAACAAATCCGCCATCGAGCTGAACGAAGAGCTGCATGCAAACAACTGATTCTCAAACACTCGAACTGGCTATCGACCTGATCAGCCGGCCATCGGTAACACCGGATGACGCCGGCTGCCAGGAACTGATGATGTCCCGGCTGGCGCCTCTGGGTTTTACCGGGGAACACATGCGCTTTGGCGACACAGACAACCTCTGGGCCCGCAAGGGTTCAGAGGGGCCAGTGCTCGCTTTTGCCGGGCACACTGATGTGGTGCCCACAGGGCCTGAAAGCAAATGGGCAAACCCACCCTTTGACCCTGTCATCAAAGATGGTTTTTTGCATGGCCGTGGCGCCGCTGACATGAAAGGAAGCCTTGCTGCTTTCATTACCGCCTGCGAGCGCTTTGTCACTAATCATCCAAACCATCACGGCTCTATTGCCTTGCTGATCACAAGCGATGAAGAAGGCCCTGCCCAGAACGGTACCGTGAAAGTGGTTGAAGCTCTGGAAGCCCGCTCGGAAAAAATGGACTGGTGTCTGATAGGCGAGCCCTCCAGCACTCGAGACGTCGGCGACGTAATTAAAAACGGCCGTCGCGGCTCACTGCACGGCTATCTTACGGTACAAGGGGTTCAGGGCCACGTGGCCTATCCGCACCTCGCGGAGAACGCCGTTCATGCGGTTGCGCCTGCCCTGCATACGCTGGCCAATGAGTTCTGGGACAACGGTAACGATTATTTCCCGCCAACGACCTTTCAGATTACGAAAGTGGAAGCAGGCACGGGCAGCAATATCATTCCTGGTGAATGCCTTGTGCACTTCAATTTTCGGTACTGTACGGAAAATACAGCAGAGAGCCTTGAAGAGCGGGTAGTAGCCGTTCTTGACAGGCACAACCTTAAATACGACCTGCAATGGCATCTCAGTGGCCGCCCCTTCCTGACGGACAAGGGCGCACTGGTTGCAGCCTGCCAAAGCGCGATCCGAAATGTAACCGGGCGTGAAACGGAATTGTCCACCTCAGGTGGCACATCCGACGGACGCTTTATTGCTCCTACGGGAGCCCAGGTTGTGGAACTTGGCCCGATCAACGCGACTATCCACAAGATAGATGAGTGCGTGAAAGCCGATGATCTGGATACCCTGTCCCAGATCTACGAACGCATACTTGAAGAGCTGCTGACCTGAACAGGTCCTTCGCAGGATGACAGAAGTACCCGAAATGCCGGAGCAATTACTCCGGCATTTTCGTTCACTGGATCAATAGTGAGGCGGAGGTGTTTCTTCCTCTTCCGTTTTCAAGTTGGAAGGAGACACATCTTTCAACTGGTTATGCAACAACCGCTTTGCATTCCAGAGTTCGCGGATATCCATTTCCTGTTTAGTCACCTGTTCGCTCAGGGTATTAATAATGTCGTCCTGAAACGCCAGCCGCGTTTCTAGCTCGTCCAGTCTGGCTTGCAGATCGTTATGGCTCATCGGGTACTGAAACTCCCTCGCATCAATCGCCCACATGGATGATTGAAGAATGTGATCAAAAGCACTCTATAAAAGGCAATGCGTAGTATGACAGCTTGGTAAGCGGTCGGGATAATCTGTTATCATGCCGCTTTTGACCGCCAGCGCTTCCGTTTTCCCGGAAACCAAGCGGTATTCACTGGCCGGATGTGCGATTTTACCCGATATCCGGTTTTTTATCGTCAGCGTTAATAAATAACGGAGAATTCTCAATCAATGCGTAATCCAGCCAAAGCGATCCTTGTTGCTCTCCTGATCGCTATTCCAGCACCGTTGGTACTTGCTCTGCTGCTCTCGTTTACTCCTGAGCCACTCCGCCTGATCGCCGTGGGCGAATTTGTAGAGGCCCTGGGCAGCACTCGCGGCATAGCCGCATACATCATCACTTTCATCGTATTCGGCATTGCAGGCTTTCTGGCCGTTACATTTTCCGCCAAGCAACAAACGGCCCGTAGCACATCTCAGCGCGGGAGCTCACCGTCACGGAGCCAGAGCTCCAATCAAAGCTCCGGCCAAAACTACATCGACGAAGATGACGGCTACGACGACAACAGCCCGGAAGGCGACGAGGAAGGCACTGTTAAGTGGTTCAACGTTAAAAAGGGCTTCGGCTTTATTGTTCGGGAAAGTGGAGACGAAGTCTTTGTACACTTCCGCGCCATTCGTGGAAGTGGTCGTCGGGTACTACGCCAAGGCCAACTGGTTCGTTTCAGTGTGGTTGATGCGGATAAAGGCTTGCAAGCAGATAACGTTTCTATTCTGAGCGAATAAAACGTCGATTGATGTAAAAAAGGCAGCCCTCTCGTTAAACAAGGGGCTGCCTTTTTTCGTTCGTGGCTGGTCAATTCCCAGCTATTCAATTCCAGACTACGAGTTGTTCGCCCCGAGCATCCAGTCGCCACCATTTCTCATCTTCCGCAGGCTCGCCCTCTTTCCATTCTCCGGGGCTGCAGCGCACCTCCGTATCAAGAGTTCTCCAGGCACTGCGCGCGCACTCCAGATCACTGTTCCAGGGCAGCTGTGTGCCTTCAATAATCAGTGAGGTATACCGCTTACCAAATGCTTGCGGATACAGCGTTATTTTCAAGGGGGCGTCGTCGAAAGAAGCAGAGCCTTTGACGACGGATGAAACATCGCTGTCATCAAGAACTAACTGATCAACGTGACTTTCCAGCCAGCGGCACACCATGCCCGCTTCCAGGTCACGAATGTAGATTTCCAGGTCCTGCACTCGCAGATTCTCCATACTGATGATCACAATGCAGCACATAGTGAACCGGCCCGCGTCGCGCTGCAACCCAACGCTCCAGTTCCTGGCGCATGTCATCCAGGGTAAGACAGCGCAGCGTACCCGCAGCTTTGCGTTCATGCCATGCCACTTCAGTGGCAGCATGTAGCAGACTTACCTCTGTAAGTGAGGCTTCTATCTCGCTCACAGACTCCTGCCGTGCCATGGCGACCAGACTTTCACGCCGAAGAGTATGCGCCTGACCGGAAAGCGCTACCGAACTGGCAGAGCCGCGCCGTGCAAAAAGGTCGAGCCGTGCCGCTGCGCGCTCGACCCACTGCAACATTCCGCCCGGCGAACTGACGCAGCGACTGCGCCGGGAAGATGCAAACTGGGTGACCGGATCCGGTAGCTGAATGTTCCAGCGACGTTCAATAGCTGCCTGGTGGGCGACCAGAATAGCCTTACGCTGCCCAACACTCGAAAGCGGCATATCGAACGTTTCCAGCGTGCGGCCCAGGCGCTGCTCCAACAAACTGCAACATTCATCGCTGCCTGAGGCATCAGGCCCCAGAAGCACCACCGGCCCCTTCCAGCGTAGAACCAGTTCCGATGCAAGGCCGCAAGGGAGGCTCATCAGGGACAACAAGTCCGCAGGTGTCACGTTATCAAGGACAAGAGCAGGCCAGGAGCTCCCGGCAGCCCTTGGAATCACTGCGAGATCACTGTCCATCAGCTCAGCTTCACGGCGTAAATCTATTTCGATATAAGGTTGCGCCAGTGACGACAGCAGCGAGCTCAGCCATGAGGACTTGCCGGCGCCCCGCCCCCCTCTGACCCACACCAGCGCGTGTGGCGTTGCGGCAAGTGTTACAGCCACGTCTTCCGCCAGTTCAATCCACTCCGGATCGGTAATCACAACTGGCGCGTCGTCATGCTCTTCAATACCAGATTGCTCGGTATTTGCGTCGATGTGGGCAGCACCCGGGTCAGGCCAGCGTGAAACCAGTTCAAGCACCGCAACATAAGCTTTTCCCTGCAAACGCTCCGCATTTCGCGCAAGCACTTCCAGAAGTTGCGGCCAGTCCAACCAGGCAGGCGTGCCAAAAGCTTCGCGCGCCGTCGCCAGCCAGTAGATCAACTGGGAGGAAAGCAGATCTTCACCGCCCACCTCAGTCACAATGGGTTGCTCGCACTGGATCGTCCGGATCAGCTCATCCATATCCACGCCGGAGCCTCGCAGAAAGCCAGTTATGCAGGGGCTGCACTCCAGTAGTGCTAGCAGGAAATCTTCAACCGTGATCACTGCTCCACCGCGGCGATCAACATCATCACGGGCGCTCAGTAACGCAGCCTGGCATTGAGGTGTGAGGCATCCTTGCCAATCTTCCATAAAACGTTTCCCTGTTTAATCGCATCATCCTGATGCTATAAGATTTATTCTGATGAAGTTTGCTTTAAAGACTTGGTGATTTCTGAATGATTCCCGAATTCTTCAGCGCGTTCAAACTGAATAGCCGCTTTTACCAGCTTCCCGTATTTTCCATACTGGCCCAAGGTTCTCTGGAGGCCAGCGCTTCGCCTTTCTGCAACAATTCAATCGATACATTATCGGGACTGCGAACGAACGCCATGTGACCATCCCGAGGCGGCCTGTTAATGGTTACGCCATTTGCCTGCAGAGTCTCGCACAAAGCATAGATGTCATCCACGCGGTAAGCCAGATGACCAAAGTTACGACCTTCGGAGTATTCTTCCGGGTCCCAGTTATAGGTTAACTCAAGCATTGGTGCCTTGTTTTCACGAGCACAGGATTCATCTTCCGGCGCCGCTAGAAACACCAGCGTGAAGCGGCCCTTCTCACTGCTTTTTCGGTCGATCTCAACCATACCGAGTAGATCGCAGAAAAAATGCAAGGTTTGATCAAGATTACTTACACGGATCATTGTATGTAGGTATTGCATATTTTCTCCTGTCAGCTCGACTTTATTAAGTAACAGTTTACGGTACTCTGGGGGAATGAATGCAAACCTTGCCTCTGAGCTGATTAATTCTTACCACACACCAGCGATACGACACCTTGCGTGGTTGTGCCAGGCGCCGCAGTTGATGCACTCCCCAATCACCTTTGTGCCTGCCCGGTATCTGCCAGCAGACTACGCCGCCATCCTAAAAGCCTGGGACCGGAACATCGAGCCTGCTCCGGCGTTGCTCAGTGAACCACCACAACGCCGCCTGGGCTTCTACTTCGAGCGACTCTATCAGGTTTTACTGGAAGACCTGATTGGCTGGCCCATTCTGCTGAAAAACCAGCAGATTCAGTCAAGCGGGCGCACCATCGGCGAACTGGATTTTGTGGTGCACAACGTGAAAGACAATCGCGTCGAGCACCACGAAATCGCAATCAAATTCTATCTCGGTGTTTCAGAGCTCGACGGCTCCACGCTCTGGTACGGCCCAAATGCCCAAGACCGGCTGGATTTGAAAACAACCAACCTGCTCGAAAAGCAGAGCCGCCGAACGGAACTACCCGAAACAATCGCACTGCTTTCGGAATCCCATATAACCGGCCCGTTAACAGCGCGAATTTTCATGCCCGGGTATCTGTTCTATCCCGACGACCAACCCGCGATAACGCCTGAGTATGTTCCGGCGGATCACCTGCGTGGGCGCTGGATGTATGCCCATGACGCGAGGGCGAAAGACACCTCACAATGGGTTGTACTCAACAAACCGCACTGGATTGGCAACTGGTTCCAGACAGAGCCACCGGATACTGAACACACTCAGGAAGCCCTGGAGCGTGTCGAGAATAAATCTGTCCCGCAACTGTTTGCTGTGATGCGGCAAGACCAACAAACGGAGCACTGGCTTGAGACAGACCGGGTGTTCGTGGTGCCGGGAACCTGGCCGTGAGTTCTCTCATTTGGGACTTAAAGCCAGCAGGTATATTCAAATAGGCCAGGCTTCCGCCGGACGCTGTTTTCGATATTCCTCCATGGAAATTTTGCCAAGCTGCGGTGTCAGCCTGCAGCTACGTTTCCCCCAGGGGTACTCCGTTTGCCGCTTCAGCCATTCAGCCCCATCGCCTTGCATCCAGGCTTCCAGATTCAGGTCGCGCCAAAACCGGGGATTTCGTCCCGTGCGCTGATCATGCTCCACGGTTACCGGATCAAGGTGACGGAAGGGTTCTAGCCTTGGCACATCAGGCAAAGGCTGGGACACATCCATGTAGCGTTGGAGCATGTCCCAAAGCGCCATCACTTCTTCTTTCGACGGCTCTACACGGCTCAAGGACGTTTGACTGAATTGCTTACCGGTGTAGCGATGCACGAACATCAGGCGATAAAAGATACCACCCGCTTCGATCACGCGTTCCACATAGGCATCGAACTCTTCAAAGGGGGCCGTCAGTTTCTTGCCCCCCGATACAGCGAAACTCACTTCGCCGGTCTCGCGACTGAAAAAGCTTTCGCCTGCATCCAGACCTCGATCCAGAAGCTTGGCAAGGAATTTGTCGAAAGGCCTGAGTAGTAGAGCAAAGGCGCCCATGATCCAGGGCATGGTTTTTATGAGAATATAAAAAGACGCGGCTATCCAGCCAAAACCCACAAGAAGAAACCAAAGAACTTTAAGGAGGCGAGGCATTTCAACAAGATCAGCCAAATACAATGTTGAAACTCCTCCCCCGACCAAAACCAATCCGCCCCAGGTGTAGGGAATTAACAATAGTAAAGCTGATAGTCCTATGAATGCCTTTCCATTAAGGAAGCGAATCTTGCGTTGATCCCACCACCAATCACCGGAGCTAAAGGCTTCTGGTTCGCTCTGTTCCTGACGTTGGACGTCATCTACATCCTCGCACACTCGGTAATAGGGGGCGATACCTACGTAGTCACCAACGGGTTGAAGATCCTGCCCCAGCTTTGTTCTGCTTTTTACCGGCTCCGGAAGGTTCGATATCTGTCTCCCGTGAAACCCACCCTTTCCGTGATTGATATTCTTATCATTTTCGCTCACAAAGTGACCTCTTTCACGAGCCAATAAGGAACGGAAACATTTTTGAATGGATTGAATTGCTGAAACATCTTATCTGGCAATTCCTCATGACGTGTTGCATCAAACGGCTCGTAATCATCAAGTACCGGCATGGGAAACCTGAAGTCTCCGATCTCACTCTGGATACGTGCCTGCAAGACAACCCTCAAACTAATGGAGCGTTGTTCCCGACGACCAAATGCCTGGGTTTCACCACCAACAAGATCCCGTTCTATCAGAAAATGCACTGCATGATCTTCCGGCAGGGCAACCCACGTTGTTATCTTTTTCAACGCCGCTTTGCGGGTTATATTAACCTCATCGACTCTGCCAACAGACGTTTCAATCGTACTATAAGTGTACTCAAGCTCTTGAACTCCCAATCTCAAGCCTGATTTGTCACCTTTGGCGCTGCTTTCTTTCTGGCTCTTCTGACCAAGTTTAAAACGACTGATCAGAGGGGAAGTCACCGTCACTCGGTAGTCGTTTGCGGATGGGTCGTGATCGGAAAACATTGCCCTTTCAGCATCACTCAAGTCACCGTAACGCTTAGCGGATACAGATATCGGTGAAAACAGGCTAAGCAACTGCGGATAGTAAACCGCATCGTCGTTTGGCAGCCCATCGTGGCTTGGACCACGACCCAAGGGCCCTTGTTTCAGCACCCTTTCCATTTCACTGTCGGTGGCAATGGCTGCGAACACACTGCCTCCAACCACGAGCCCGAGTCCCAACAAAGCCCAACCCCAGCCGGGTAGCGCCAGCAGCCCGCTCATCAACTTCGAAACCACAAAAATGCTGCCCCCGGCCACTGCCAAGCCATGCCCAAAGGCAGCATCCAAATCTCCACGGCTAATGCTATTACGGTAATCCCAGGCACTAACGCCGACCATCACGCCACCCGCAAAGAAATTGACCAGCGCCATAGAACGTACAATGGTACTCGCACCAATATGCGTAAGTCGTTTGTGGATAAACTGCCCGACTATTGGCAGGGATTTCATCTCGAAGAGTGGCCTGAGTATCACCTTTGAAACCAGCTTGTTATCGGCTGGGGAGCTAACAACATGTAGTTTCATCAGCGCTGCCGATATATCGAGAAATGCTCCTATAGACTTCGTAAATGAGAGACCTTTGTTTCCAGCTCTTTTACCTCCCAAAACCCAAAGCTCTGACAATAGATTATAAGCCGCCAACCCCACCAAAACCCGAGACAATCCCGGCCCATCAGCAATGGCCTTCGCCTTATTCGCCCAATCAAATTTGAATGCACTGAATTTAAGCGCCTCAGGGTGATCGACGGGCAACACAAATACCCAAGTATGAGCTGCAGCCTTCACAGCGGCTTCGCCGATCTCATCAACCAGTCGCGCCGGACTGGTAGACGCCACCGTTTGGCCTGCCGCGTTTGCCCTATCCGCGAACAAATAGTCATTGCGCCTTGTTAGCGCTTCGCTTTGGAGGTCTGCATCGGTCAAGCCAAAAGAGAGCCCTTTCCCATGCAGACCCACGATACTGTATCGGTTGAGATCTACGGACCCTCGGCGCATTACTCGCAATTCGCCACCCAGGTTGGGGTCTGCTATATCGGCCACTTCTGCTACAGACGTAAAAACTCGATCCAGCTTTATAGCTGTCAGGTCACCACTTTCACGCAACTGCTCGGCAGCTTTCAGAACAGCGCCACTCCACCCTCCCAGCGCAGTTTGAATCATTCCTCCAACGGTTCCCGCTGCACTGCTGGGGACTGGTGACCCGTTATTGCCATTGGCGATGGAATCGCTGTCGTCCTGTTGCAGTTGCTGTGCCAAAGCACCGATGGAAGAAAGGCCTACTTCATTCAGGTGTTCTTCCGTGAGGGTATCTTGCGTCCGGGCCAATTCCTTTAATTGAGTCAGCATGGAGGAGAGTTCATTGTTTACGCTTGCGCCTCCTGCCAAAGCCTCTATAAGAAGACTCTTGTCCAAACCCAGCTTTAGCAATCGTGGCACGATGGTTGGCGATTCCAGACCATTGGCAACGAGCACCCCGGGTATTTGCTGAGCCAGGTCGAGCAGCGTCGAATGAAGAGAAAAAGCTTCACAAGGCCCAAGGCCCTTCTGATGGAGGTAATCTCCCCAGGTCACATCAAGCTCGCTGCTATCGAGCAATGTTTCCAGCGCTTGCATGTGGACCGTCATTTTTTCAAGCACCGCCCGGCGCTCGGAGTGCTCCAGAATTTTGTGGAGTTTCTCCTGATCCACGGCCGCTCGCAGCGCTCTAATGTCGTAACTGGCTGTCGTTTTTTTTGGGTCAAACAAAGCCTGACGTATCAACATGGCCGAATGAATCAAAGGCTTGTCTTTTATCGATACATCAATGGCATCAAGATAATGCAAAGCCAACTGTAACTGAGCTAAAGAATGTCGCAGTTTGAACAGCGGATCCGGCAAAGCAACACAGGCCAGCCCTCGTTGTCCTCTCAGTCCAGCCAATCGGTCTTCTTCGGGATCACAACGGATGTCGAGCTCAACAGGTTCTTCATCCGCTTCTTGCACCTCCCGTAGCCGGGCTGTTAGCTTTGCGCAGAGCTCTGCGTCAGATGGCTTTTCGAAAGTAGGGATGAAATCCCTGGGGTTCTCCAGCATCAGCTCAACACCCAGATCCCGTGTGCGGAGTTCTGGTACATCTTCCACCCTGGATGCCGGAAATCCGGTCTGGAATCTAAGGCCTTCCACGGTAGTCACGGCCCAGGCGTGCCCTATGCCTGTCGTGCGGGTATTTCTGGCCTTTTCGTCTGCTTCCAGCTTCTGAATATATCCCCAATCCCACTGCACTTCGCTGTAAGCCATGCGGATATCATGCATTACCGCTTGCCCCTGTAGAAAAACCGGAACAAGCACATCATCAAGCCATTCACCTTCCGCTGGCCTTACTATCCGCAACTGGCTTTCCGGGGTATCTACAGCTTTCCGAACGGTAGCCAGATCCACATCACTCACCTTCGAATCAGCCCCGATCTCCAGTTCACGCCAAAGCCTGTTCCGGCGATAGATATACAAATAACCCGGCCGAAGCATTGCTACGCCCTTGCCCTGAAAAACCGGGGCACCACCGGTGGAGACGGGCAATGCGCTTTCAGTTTCCGCCAAAGGTTTAATTCTTATCAGAGTATTCTCCTGGTGCTCATCCTGTTCAATATTTGATCGGGCACTTTTCAGGAGAGGGATAGTGATCTGCCCACCCTCACGCTTGTTTACCGTGAGAACCAGATCGTGAGGATTGCTGTCATCGTATTCTGCTTTGCGCCGAATTGAGCGATCTTTGGGCTCGTCTGCAAAAGTTACGGAATCCGTCATAGCCCATCTCCGTCCGAAGACTCTTTGATGACATCAACGGAACCCCTGCTAGCATTCCCCCCAATCACATCAACAATCAGCTTTCGGTCAGTAATTGGCAGCTCCTCCATAAGAAGCGCATCTGCAAGAGCACTTGTGCGAGCATTGACATTCCCATGAGTGGCTGCCGACGAAGAAACGGACGGGGCGCCATCTAACCGGTTTGGCAAATCTGCGAGTTCAGGGCTCGCGCCACTTCCACTACCGGCGCTCCCGCCCGAATTAATCTTGATCCCCGGCCCACTCAGGGTTACCCCACTGGGGTCCAGTTTGATAAAGCTGCCGCCACCTGCAATGGTGAGTTCGACGCCGGCATCCAGCACTACTTTGGCTCCGGCCTTGTGGTGAATCTCATCGCCCGCCTCGCACAAGGTGGCGCGGCCGGACTTTTGATGGAACGTGCCACCAATGGTCTGGCTGCAATCGGCTCCGATGGACTGGCGTTTTTCGCCATCTATGGTGATGTGATCGTTGCGCTTTACGTGGGTGAAGCGGCCAGTGCCAACCGTCAGATGACTATCATTGTTGATGACTTCCGTGCGATTGTTTTCGGTAAGCAGGTCCAGGTCTTTCTGAGCGTGGATGTAAATCTGTTCCTTATCGGCTTCGTCTTCAAACCGCAATTCGTTGCTGCCCTCACCCTTGTGAGTCTGGGTTTTCAGGGTAGTGCGGGTTTTGTGTTCTGGCAGCGCGTAGGGCGGCATGTTGGCAGCGTGGTAGGTTCGCCCGGTGATGATGGGCTGGTCCGGGTCGCCGTCGAGAAAGGAAACGATGACCTCGTTGCCGATCCTGGGTAACGCCATAAAGCCATATCGCCCGCCGGCCCATCCCTGACTGACTCGCAGCCAGGCACTGCTGTGCTCAGCATATTGACTGTATCTGTCCCAGGGAAACCTTACCTTTACCCGGCCATATTCATCGCAGTGAATTTCTTCTCCTGCTGGGCCGGTCACGATGGCAATTTGCGGGCCGTCCATCAGTGGGCGATGGGTGGGCTTGGGCCGCCATGTTTTGTCGGCGGGCACGGCACTGAAGGTGTTGTGATAGGTGGTCGGTTCACAACCACCCTCTTCTTCCATGGCCTGTGGCTGTTTGCCCGTGTGAGTAACGGCCGTGAGCAGCCAGTCCAGGTTCAGGCTGGGGCTGTCGTGCTCGGTCAGGGCGACTTTGGCGCCGCAGGTGAAATCTGCACGATTGCTTTCTCCGAAGGCCGTGCTGGCATCGTTCCTGAGAGCGTCGAGGCGGGATTCGGTATACGGCTGGCCGGTGGCGTCCGCTTTGAACCGGCCCGGGTAATCGAAGTGCTGATAGTCATGGCGTTGGTTCGCACTCACGCCCTGTTCGTGCAGCAAGTCGTACGCGGGGTTTTTGAAGGTGTAATCTTTCAGGGCGACGGAGCCAGCCCGAACTCGCTCTTCATAGCGGAAACGGAATACCACAGGTTGGTGGGTGCTCCCACCAGCTTTGCCGTTGTATTCGGCGACCCTAAGGCGAGGTGCATCACCATGGTGGTCAGCAAAGATCAGGCCCGGCTGCTCGTTTCCGTCGACGCTGCTGTGTTGGTAGCGGTAATGCCAGCCCTCTTCTGCAGCCATCCGCGCAAGGAACGCCAGATCGCTTTCCCGATGCTGAACGCAGTATTCCCGTTCCCGTGGTGCGCGCTTGAGGTCAAACACCGAATCCGGGATGCCCCGCTCTGCCAGGAGGGTGCTCAAGATGGTCTCCGTAGTTTGGGTCTGGAAGATGCGACTGTTGTGCATTAACCCTGAACGCCACATCGGCGGCTGGATAATCACTTCATAACGGGTGCGACGATAGCCGGAATCACCCAGGGCAAACTCGTTCACCACGCCTGTGAAACGGCGAAGGGGCACGCCATCCTGCCAGACCAACAGGTCCACTGGCTGCTCCAGAACCTCGGACGCATCAATAGCAGGATCAGTACTGGTCAGCTCAAGGCGGCCATAAAAAAGCTCGGATAGCCGCTCAGTCAGCGTAAAGCCTACAACGGAAAATAAATCAGAGGGGAGTTCGCCAACACGGGCGGTAAACTGCAGTCCGCTTGCCTGGGGCATATCTTCGTTCCCTGAAGATTGGAGTATTAATCATGCTCTTCCTGAGCCAGCGTTCAATTATAACCCTCAGATTCCGTAATGGAACCCCGCTGTAAAGACGCACAGCTAACATGAGAGGTTGACCACAAGACCAATCTGCTTCACGCTAATCTGGTTTCGTTATGCAACCCAAGGAGCAGAATGGCTCCTAACGACCTCACTACAGATAGGGAGGAACACCATGAGCAACTATCAAAACCGCGCCATTGTTCTGAAGAAACGCCCCAACGGCGAAATCCAGGAAGGCGATCTGGTTATGGAAGAACGCCCTGTACGGGAGCCGGAAGAGGGCGAAGTCGTTGCACAGATTTTATGGCTGTCGCTGGATCCGTATATGCGCCCGCGCATGAATGATGCCAAAGGGTATATGGACCCTATCGCCATTGGTGACCCCATCACCGGCGAAAGTGTCGCGCGAGTAGTAGAGTCCCGCTCAGACAAGCTGAAAGTCGGCGATCTGGTAACGTGCTATTCCGGATGGCAGGAATACGTAACCTTCCCCGCAGATGCGCCGATGGTTTATAAAATCCACCAAAAAGAAGGCGTTCCCCTTCAGACATATCTTGGCGTTGCCGGCATGCCAGGCCGCACTGGATACTGTGGCCTTACCTACGTGGGCAAGCCCAAAGCGGGCGAAACCGTTGTGGTCTCCGCGGCGTCCGGCCCAGTGGGTACCGTTGTTGGCCAAACCGCCAAAACGAACGGCTGCCGCGTGGTCGGTGTTGCCGGCGGCCCGGAAAAATGCAGTTATGTGGTAGATGAGCTCGGATTTGATGCCTGCGTGGATTACAAGGCAGGGAATCTGGAAGCCGACCTGAAAGCAGCCTGCCCCGACGGGATCGACATCTACTATGAAAACGTGGGTGGCGACGTTACCAGGGCCGTTGCTCCGTTACTGAACGCAGGCGCACGGGTACCCATTTGCGGTTATGTCTCGGCTTACAATGCAAAGAGCACAGAAAAAGTGGAGACTCCGTTCGATATTCTCAAGCGCCTCGACCCGGTTCCAGAGCATCGTTTTTTCCTGGTAACCGAGTGGCAGGATAAGCACCAGGAGATTACCGACATCCTTACAAGCCGCATTGCTTCAGGTCAGATCAAATACCGGGAAACGGTTGCTGAAGGCCTCGAAAACGCAGTTGAGGCCTTCAAGGGCATGCTGAAGGGGAAGAACTTCGGTAAGCAACTGGTACATATCGCCGACTAAGACAAATTAACGCTTAATGCCGGGAAGGTTATTCTCCTATATTCAGGAGCACCTTCCCGGTGTTTCTATTGGCCGCCACATGCGCCATAGCGTCTTCAACTCGCTCGATGGGCCAGATGCTGTCAATCAGAGGCTCTATCTGCCCTGCCACCAGCAAAGGCCATACATTGCGATACAGCGCCTGCATAACACGCCCTTTATCCTCTACTGAGCGGGATCTCAGTGTAGAGCCAATCAAACGATGGCGCTTCATCAACATGAGCCCCAGATCAACTTCCGCAAAGCGACCTCCCATTAGGCCGATCAGATTGATTCTTCCATCGGCACTCAGAACTTTCTGGTTCTCTTTGATGTAACTTCCGCCAACCGGGTCGAGCACCATATCGACGCCGCCCCACTTTTTAACCGCGTCTACAAAAGAACCGTGTTTACGATTCCAGGTCCCCGTTGCACCCAGCTTTCGGCACACATCAAGCTTTTCCTCATCTCCAGCTGTCGCAAATACCGGGTTACCAAACGCTGTGGCAATCTGGATGACAGTGGTGCCCAAACCACTGGCCGCTGCATGCAAAAGCACTCTCTCACCGGGCTTAAGATCCGCTTCCTGGTATAGGTTCAGCCAGGCCGTCGCAAAAACCTCAGGAAGAGCCGCTGCTTTTTCCAACGAGAACCCCTTCGGAACCGGAAGTACCTGAACGGCAGGAACAACAACCCTGGTCGCGTAACCGCCCCCCGTGAGCAATGCACACACGTCATCGCCGGGCTTGAAAGCTGTCACGGCTTCGCCAACCCTGGCAATACGGCCGCTCACTTCCAGCCCAAGAATATTCGACGCACCTGGAGGTGGGGGATATACACCAGCCCGTTGCGAAAGATCTGCACGATTAACCGCAGTCCAGACAACATCAATCTCTACGGAATCTGCCGGCAATTCCTCAAAGCCCGCGCAGGTTTCCCATACCAGGGCGTCACCGTCTATCTTGATTGCTTTCATCATGTATCAAATCTCGGCGCTTTCGAGTATCCAGTCATGAAGCGAGTGACCGGTCAGGAATATCCCGTCAGGATACCCCATGTAGCTGGAACGATGTAATGAGTATGTTTTCACAATCCTGTAACTACCCGAACCTCCCACTCAGCCCTGGAATCAGGCGCTGCCTGTAATTGTTTTTGCCAGCAAAGCCTTGTATTCCGGCATCAATGCGCCTCCACTGAAACGCTGCACATCCGGCACGGTTAATCGTTTCGGGCCAGTGCCCGCAGCCTGGTTTTCAATCAGCGCCGCTGCGTAGGCTGCCTCGGTGGGAATGTCGTCACCACAGTCCGGATACAAATATTCCGATGCAAATAACTCGGGATAGACTTCCCTTTCCGGGGCAATGGGGACACAACCAGCGGCTACCGCCTCAAGCACCGCCAGCCCTTGAAACTCATGCAACGCGGTCGAAAGAATGACGTCTGCACTCCCTAACCACCCGTAATATTGAGTGCGGCTTGACGCGTATCCGAATTGAACCAGCCGGTGGGAAAACTGCTCCCGGATTGATGCCAGTGCTTCGGGTATTTTTCGGAAGCTCTCTCCAAGGATGCACACCTGAAAGTTCACAGCCCTGCGGTCAAGTTCCTGCAGAATCGCGAGCAGCCGATCAGGGCCCTTGTCATATTCCCAGCGGGCTGCCCATAAGATCCTCAGCGGTGAAGAACAAAGCCCGGGTTGGTGATCATTGCCCCATAAATGCTCGCCCGGTTCAGGGTACCGGCGCCCTGCCTCTGCCTCGTTGATGAACGCGTGATCATCGATAGGGACGGGCAAGACACAGGACTTCCCGGCAAGGCGTTCAAGTGTTCCCTGCGGAATGCCATCGGGCAGGCGGCGGAAAAGTTTTTGGATGCCATTAAGAAAGCTACGCTGATTCCACTCGCTGTTGAACACAACGGCATCTGCGGCAATAGCGCTGTAAAGGTTCACCATTTGGGGGTCGACACTGCTGTGCTGGTCATCAGATGCCGGATAGGCAAACTGATTTTCATGCATGTAGAGAAGCGCCGGCGTCGCGGCCAGGTTCGGGTGAAATCCCCGGATCGACGCCAGGTCGACCATCGATGTTACAAGCAGGAGGTCCCAGGCTTCCTTCAACAAGGGTTCGTTCAACCAGGTAAGCGCGTTACCCCGGATTCGCCAGCGAAAAAACCTCGGAGACAAAGAAAGCACATGCCACTCGAATTCCGGCTGGCTGTGCACCACCTGCTCTCTCCAGCGGCGATGGCTGCCAGCGTCGTAGGCAGAGAGCAGGAGTATTCTGGGTTTTCGGAAGGAAGGCGTGTTGAGCATCCGGGCATTCTGCCCTACTCCCGATTAGACAACCAGACGCTTTGGTAGGGCTTGAGGGTAATACAGCCTGAGAGATCGTCAATCGTCGTACCCGCAATAAGATCAACCCAATGATCAGTACCGATAAGGTTGATGTCACTCAAGGCCACCTGCTGCACCTCGTCGCTGATATTGTGAATGCAGAAAATAGACTGATCCCGGCGCATACTCTGACGCCAGAAACCAAACAACTGCAGCCCCAGGTGCAGGGTGAACTGGGTAGCATTGGGGTGGAAGGCCGGCTGCCTGCGGCGAATGGCAATGAGGCGCTTTAGTTCGTGGTAAGCCTTGCTGTGATGACTCAAAGGGTTATCCAGTGCCTGTTTCAGATCTGCAAGCTGCCACTGGCTGCGATTAATGGAACGCAGGCGCCCGGTGTGTTCAACCCGTTCAGTATCATTTTCGGTTGCCAGCAGGCTGTGCAGGTAAAAGGCAGGAATTCCTTCAAGTGCGAGCATCACCGTGTGGGCGCAAATGAACCGCTGCAGTTGCCAGTGGTCCGCGCCGTTCCCTGCGGTGCCCTTCAATGCATCATAAAGGGCGATATTGATTTCATAGGGCTGATCCCGGCCATCCGCTGTCCGCCGATAGGAAACCTTGCCCCCGAACGAGTCCATGGTGTTGATCAACCGCTGCTTTTCCTCTTCACTCAGCAATCCGTCCGTCGGGCGCATTCCTATGCCATCATGGGAGGCTATGAAATTGAGGTAGGTGGTGCCCATCTGGGCAGGCGGCATACTCATCAGCCAGGTTTTGAGGTGCTTGCAGTCACCTGTCACCAACGTGTTGATCAGAAGTGGCGGCAGCGAGAAATTGTAGACCGCATGAGCTTCGTTGGCGTTGCCGAAATAGGTGAGATTCTCACGGTTCGGTACGTTCGTTTCGGTTATGATCACAGCATCCGGGCTGTGGTGCTCAATCAACAAGCGCAAAATCTTGATCAGCTCATGGGTCTGCTGCAGGTGAATGCAGGCAGTACCTGGCTCTTTCCAGAGGAACGCCACGGCATCCAGCCGGAAGATCAAAACGCCGCGCTCAAGGTAATAACGGATGATAGCCGCAAACTCGATCAGAACCCGGGGGTTGGCAAAATTGAGGTCGACCTGATCCTCACTGAAAGTGCACCAGACATAGCGTTCACCATCGTCCGTCTGGACCGGCGTCAGTAGCGGTGAGGTGCGAGGTCTCACCACTGCGCTCAAATCGTCCCGCGGATTACCCTCGTAAAAATAGTCCTTGCCTGGATCAATCCGCTTCTTGAAATTTTCAAACCACCGGCTGCGGGCTGACATATGGTTGATCACCAGGTCCGCCATGAGCTTGAAGTCCTTCGCGATGTTTTCAATATCGTCCCAGCCTCCGTGGGATTCATTAACCGCGAGATAGTCCATGACCGAAAAGCCGTCATCGGAACTGTAAGGAAAAAAAGGCAGGATGTGCACGCCCGAAATGGTGTCAGACAAACACCGATTCAAAAACTGATGCAAGGTCGCCAACGGCTTTTCGTCAGCTTGCTGCACCGTATCTGCATAGGTAATCAGAATTATATCCGACTCACTCCAATGATTCTGGTGTGCAGGTGGCGCCGGCTGATCCGGGCTCAGACCCAGCGTAGCGAGCAACTCCTCTGCGAGAAAATTGCAATCCAGTGCCGGATAGACCACTTCAAGCATGCTGAGGAGTTTTGCCTTAAGCGGATGGCTCATGGTCGGTATTCCTCATTATCCAGTTCCACCGCCTCAAGCAACTGCTGCTTGATATCAGGAATCGCACTGGTGACCCTGTTCCAACTCGGAATGAAGGGCGTATCCATTGGATTATCAAGAAAGTAAGCACCTGCGCTCATCACATTCTGGGCGAACAGTTCAACGGCTTTCTCTTCCTTATGCCGATCAAACTCTAGTCCGTTGATGATCGCATCGTTCTGATAAGTCTCCACAAAATCCAGAGCGATACGGAAATAAGTCGCCTTGATGGTCCGGAATTTCTCGCTTGAGAATATCTCACCATTCGTTGCCAGTTTTCTGAACAACGCCTTGGAAATATCCACGCTCATCTTGGAAAGACCCTGGTTGGCATCCTCCGGTGAGAGGTCCTGGTGCTTATGATCATAAACATCCGCAATATCTACTTGGCAGAGCCTGTTAGTGGCATAGTTCCGCTTCATTTCCGATAGCACGCCAATTTCCAATCCCCAGTCACTGGGGATGCGAAGATCATTAATCACATCGGTGCGGAAGGAAAACTCTCCTGCCAGGGGATAGCGGTAACTGTCGAGATAATCCAGAAAATCGCTCGGGCCACATACCTTTTTCATGGCGCGAATCAACGGAGTCACCAGCAGCCGACTGACACGCCCGTTCATCTTTCCATCTGCCACTCGGGCGTAGTAACCCTTGCAGAACATATAATTAAAGTTGGGGTTAGCCACCGGATAAATCAGGCGGGCCACCAGATCCCGCGAATAGGTAAGAATGTCACAATCGTGCAGTGCGACTGATTCACTCACACCAGAAGCCAGGACATAACCGAAGCAGTACCAGACGTTGCGGCCCTTCCCCATTTCCGTGGGTGCCAACCCCTGCTCCCGAAGCTTTAGATCAATGGCACGGAGGCGCGGTCCATCGTTCCAGAGTACTTTGAAGTTTTGCGGGAGCCCGGAGAAATATTCAAGCGCATGGCGGTATTGCGCTTCATTAGCCCGGTCCAGACCGATGATAATCTCATCCAGATAAGGCACCTTCGTGAGTTCCTGCACAATGTGCTTTAGTGCCGGCCCCTCCAGTTCGGAGTAGAGCGACGGCAGCACAAGTGACATGGGCCTGGTCTCGCGGAAGGTCATCAGTTCGGCTTCCAGATCTTCCACTGGTCGGCGAACAAGGTTGTGCAGTGTGGTTACAATGCCATTCTGGTAAAAGTCGCCCATGGCGATGCTCCTTTGCAGTACTAGTATCCGTACTCAAACAGGAGATTGAGTACACACTCATTCCAGCCCGCCGGGCCGGGTTTGAGAGAGCGCATGGCGTGTTTTTCCGAGGGCAGCTGCACCTCACAGCTGTTAACCCCGCGGATGACGACCGGAATGTCTGCTTCCTCCAGCATTTGCTGGTCGTTGGGGCTGTCCCCCAACGCAATAGCCGTCACTCGCTGGTTGCCATAGCGCTCCAGGTATAGTTCTCTATATTTGTTTAGCAAAAAGCGGGCCCCATCGGCTTTATCAAAGATTCCCATTGCGTGGTAAAACCGACCACCTTTAACCAGGCGCAGGTTTTCAGTACCCAGCGCGGCTTCAAAACGTATCCGTTCTTCTTCGCTCCCCTGCCACACCAATGGCTCGGTTCCCAGACGCTCACGGGCGCGGGCGGCTGAAGATGAATCCAGCCCCGTGAGCTGCGCCAGTTCGTCATCAGCCATATCCGCAAAGCCCCGAAAGCGTGCACCGCTGTCCCTTTGAGCAGTGAGCACCTTCAGCACCTCTTCCCGGGACGCACCAAAATGCACAATCTGCTCACTATCATTCCCGAACGTGTCCGGCGGAATAACCACGGCTGCACTGTTTTCGACGATGAAAGGGTCGGTGTTTCCAAGTTGCTGCCGCAATACCCGGATTTCCGCAGCGGTTTTACTTGAGTTCAGGATCAGCGGAATACCCGCCTCCGCGACCCGCTCCAGCGCCGGCAATGCCTGCTGCCAACGATAGTTGTCATGGTTGAGTAAAGTTCCATCCAGATCTGAAAATATGACCAGGCGTGACTTGGGCATGGGAACCTCCTTCAAGATTGAGCCTGGAAACAAGGGCGACTCAGGGAATGATCATTGGAGACCTCAATCAGCACATCCGCGCGACCTGGCAGTTCCTTAAGGCAGGATCGGGTCACCCGCTCATAGTGCATGATGAAGCGGGCCACCTCCTCATCGCTCATGATGCGCAAATCCTGCGCAGTTTGTGCTGGGTCGCCCTCATTTGGTGCGCGGCCTGTTTTCTCTGCCAACTTATGCTCCTGCAGTGTGCGCCATTCCAACACCCGGAACATTGACGGCGCTTTAAGCATAATCAGGCTATCCAACTCGCCAAAAAACGCTTGATACTCGCCCTTGAGACACTGATTTACATACCTGCGCCAAATGCCCAAAGGGTCCTCCTCCGCTTCCAGTGTATTGAGGGGTGCCGCCAGAGCCTTGTCGTCTTCAGGTAAAGCTCCGAGACACCAGCCTTCAATCAAAACCACCTCTGCCCTGCCCTCAAAAACTGGCCATTCGTTCGGGGGCACACGGTCGTCACGTGATTTGTCAAAGGCCGGGATACGGGTGTGGTCGCACGGTCCTGCCGTTCGAAGCTGATCAATAATATGCTCGCCAAGTTCTACGTCGTGCGTTCCCGGCACCCCTCGGGTTATAAACAAAGGATGCACGCGCTCAGCGAGTGCCCGCCGCTCCTCTCTGGTAAGGTAAAGATCGTCCAGTGAAATGCTTACGGTCGGGTATTGATAGTGATCGTAAAGTAGCTTGCTCAGAAACAACGCCAAAGTGGATTTTCCAGTGCCCTGAGCACCGTGAATCCCCACAACAACGGTTCTGTTCTTTGCGTTCCTTAACGAGACAATATGCTCTATCAGAGGCAGGATGGTCTGTTCTACGGTAGCCGCGTAATTTTGAGGAAGCCCCTCTTTCTCAATCAGGGCATCAATAGTTATTCTAAGCTCAGTGTCAGACACGTTAGGTTCCCGTCTTTTCTGGATCGGTTAATCAACTATTCGATAGATCAGCAGAATTCGTACCATATGGGAGTATAGGCTTTTATGAGTAGCAACGATTTTCGTGTAGAACACCGCTACCTGGAGCTCCCGGACAGCTTCTACACCCGAGTGCAGCCCACTCCGCTTAAAGATGCAAGAATGGCCTGCTTCAACCACAAGCTAGCTCAGGAAATGGGTTTTCATGTCACCAATGAAGCCGACTGGGCCGGAATCGGCGGGGGCACGGAACTGCTTGAGGGAATGGACCCGGTGGCCATGAAATACACCGGCCACCAGTTTGGCATGTATAACCCCGAACTGGGTGATGGCCGAGGCCTGCTTTTATGGGAAACCATAGGCCCTGATGGCCGCCGCTGGGACTGGCACCTGAAAGGCGCCGGCATGACTCCCTACTCCCGCTTCGGGGATGGCCGGGCCGTTTTACGCTCAACCATTCGCGAATACCTGTGCAGCGAAGCCATGAACGGCCTGGGCATTCCAACTACCCGTGCTTTGTTCATGGTAAGTGCCCGGAACCCGGTTCGCCGTGAATCCATTGAAACCGCCGCAGCCCTGGTGCGTGTAGCTCAGAGCCATATCCGCTTCGGCCATTTCGAGTTTGCTACCCACCACGAAGGGCCGGAAGCGCTCAAAACCTTGCTTGAACATGTGATCGCTTTCCATTTTCCGCATCTGATCAAGCTGGCCGAAGAAGAGCGCTACGCCCGCTGGTTTGAAGAAGTAGTAGAGCGAACGGCTCGCCTGATTGCAGATTGGCAGGCGGTAGGTTTCTGCCATGGTGTTATGAACAGCGACAACATGTCCATCATCGGCGATACCTTCGATTATGGGCCTTTTGCGTTCCTGGACGACTTCGATGCGGGTTACATCTGCAACCATACTGATCACGGCGGCCGCTACGCTTACAACCGCCAGCCTCAAGTTGGCTTTGCGAATTGTCAGTACCTTGCCAACGCTCTACTGCCCGTTATGGATGAAGACACCATACGCAGCGGTTTGCAGCGCTATGAGAATGCTTATAACGAGCGTTTTTTACAGAACATGCGAGACAAACTGGGGTTGGCGCAGGAAGACGAAGCCGACCTTGGCCTGATCATGGATACCTTCAGCATGATGCAGGAGCAACACACCGACTACACGGCCTTCTTCCGCGCGCTTTCAAATCTCTACGCCCAGGGTCATTCACCCGTTCGTGACCTGTTTGTAGATCGCGAAGTCGCTGATGAATGGCTGGCGCGTTATGAGCAGCGGCTGGAAAAAGAAACCCGAGCCCATGATGAACGTGAATACGAAATGCGCAGGGTAAACCCCAAGTACGTCTTGCGGAATTATTTGGCACAGCAAGTGATTCTGGAAGCACAGAACGGCGATTACGAACCCATGAAAGAACTGATCAAGGTTCTGGAAAACCCCTTTGATGAACAACCAGCGCATGAAAAATACGCTGCATTGCCACCAGACTGGGGCAAACACCTGAACATCAGCTGTTCAAGCTAATAATGCGGAAGCAGAAGGGAAAACGGAGGGCCAGATTTGAAAATCTGGCCCTCCGCCTTTAAAACGTGACTAACTTCAGACGGCCTTGGCAGCAATGATCTTGTCGTGCCACTCGGCAGGGCCAGTCTGATGCACGGACGAACCACGGGAGTCCACCGCGACCGTTACCGGCATATCTTTTACATCAAACTCATAAATGGCTTCCATACCGAGTTCCGGGAAAGCGACCACTTCGGCATGTTTGATAGCCTTGGAGACCAAATAAGCTGAACCGCCCACCGCCATCAGGTATACAGCGCCAAATTCCTTGATGGCATCAATGGCTACCTGACCACGCTCCGCCTTACCAATCATGCCAGTGAGGCCGGTTTTTTCCAGCATGGTATGAGTAAACTTGTCCATGCGAGTTGCGGTAGTGGGGCCTGCGGGGCCAACGACTTCTTCACGCACCGGATCAACCGGGCCAACGTAATAGATAAAGCGGCCTTTAAGATCCACTGGCAGCTCTTCGCCGTTGTTGATCATGTCGACCATTTTCTTGTGGGCGGCATCGCGACCCGTCAGCATCTTCCCTGACAGTAGAACCGTTTCACCAGGCTGCCACTCTTTCACGTCTTCCGGCGTAACCGTATCCAGGTTTACCCGGCGGGTACCCTCACCCACTTCCCAGGTGATTTCCGGCCAGTCTTCCAGGCTCGGCGGCGTTTGCAAAGACGGGCCAGTGCCGTCCAGCGTGAAATGCGCGTGACGGGTAGCGGCACAATTCGGAATGATCGCCACGGGTTTATTGGCTGCGTGAGTTGGGTAATCCATTACCTTTACATCCAGAACCGTTGTGAGACCACCCAGGCCCTGAGCACCAATACCCAGATCATTTACCTTGTCGAACAGTTCAAGTCGCAACTCCTCGGCACGGTTGGACGCACCACGTGCCTGCAGGTCGTGGATATCAATCGGGTCCAGAAGCGACTCCTTGGCCATTTCCATCGCCTTCTCGGCCGTCCCGCCGATACCAATACCCAGCATACCTGGCGGACACCAGCCAGCGCCCATCTGTGGGACCATTTTTAACACCCAATCCACCACGGAATCGGACGGATTCAGCATGGCGAACTTGGACTTGGCTTCGGAACCGCCGCCCTTGGCTGCCACGTGGATTTCAACCGTGTCGCCCGGCACCATCTTGTAGTGGATGATTGCAGGTGTGTTGTCGCCAGTGTTCTGTCGCTTGCCATCCGGGTCCGCCAGAATCGATGCACGCAGCACGTTATCTGGGTTCTTATAAGCTCGGCGCACACCTTCGTTGATTACGTCATCCAGTGGCATATCGCAATCCCACTGTACGTTCATACCAATGTTCACGAACACAGTCACAATGCCGGTGTCCTGACACAGAGGCCGATGGCCCTCGGCGCACATGCGCGAATTAATCAGGATTTGCGCCATGGCATCTTTGGCCGCCTGCGACTCTTCCTTCTGATAGGCCTCGTAAACAGCGTCGATAAAATCTTTTGGATGATAGTAGGAAATGAACTGCAGCGCGTCCGCTACGCTTTCAATCAAGTCATCCTGGCGGATTACGGTGGTCATAGGCGCCTCATCAGGTTGGTCTGGTTATGGTTGTATCGTCAAAAAACAGGAGCCACAGTTTACCAGAAATTCGCGAGCACGAGGACTCGACAGAAGGCGAAGCTTTTCTTAACAAACACTGTTAAAAAGGTATCATCCTAATCAAATCATAAAAAAACACTTCTGGAGAGATCGTGACTGACTTTGTTCTTACCAAAACCAACAACCAGGTTCTGACCGTTCGCATCAACCGCCCGGAACGCAAGAACGCCCTCACCCATGCCATGTACACCGCGCTGGGCGATGCGCTTGAAAAGGCCGACTCCGATGCTGATATTCGCTGCGTACTGTTTACTGGCAGCGAAGAATGCTTTACCGCAGGCAACGACCTGAGTGATTTCGCCAGCGGCTTGACCGGAGCCTTTACAGAAACACCTGTAGGCCGATTCCTGTTTCTCCTGGCGAAAGCCAAAAAACCGGTTGTTGCTGCGGTAAACGGTCCAGCCGTGGGCATTGGCACCACCATGCTACTGCACTGCGACATGGTATTTTCCGGCACCAATACCCGCTTCCAGATGCCCTTTGCCAGCCTGGGGCTATGCCCCGAAGGCGGCTCCAGCCTTCTGTTACCCACCTGGATTGGCCGGGTTAGAGCGGCCGAGCTTTTGATGCTAGGGGACACATTCAGCTCAGAAGACGCCTATCGCCTCGGGCTGATCAACCGCGTATGCGATCCAGCAGATACAGAACAAACAGCCATTCAAGTATGCCAGCGACTCGCCAGCCAGCCACCAGCGGCCATCCGCGCGACCAAAAAGCTGCTGAGCAGCCCGACTCACGACGAACTTGCCGCAACCATGCTGGCCGAAGGAGAGTTGTTTTCCGAGCGCCTTAAATCCCCCGAAGCAGCCGAAGCTTTCGGCGCCTTCATGCAAAAGCGCAAGCCAGACTTTTCAAGCTTTAAATGACTGCATCAACCTCCGGCACAACCGTTCCGGTAGGCAATTGATACGAATTGTAAAAATCGTGACGTATCGCCAGTTACGACTCGACAAATAACGGCCGGACAACTATTTTTCATAGTGACCATTCTTCGTGTTTTCGGGGTAGAGAGAACTGTGCGAGAAGCTTCCAAAACAGCAAGAATCACACTTTCGGCTGATCAACACTGGCTATAGCAGCGTTATAGTCATAAATACGGAAATTGGCTTGAAGCGCTGGCTACAATTTCAGACAACCGTTTAAGCAAAACAGGCCTCTGACATCGGGCTTACCGGATCAGACCGGCCCCGTTAGTTGCCTAACATAACGATACAACAACAGGAAAAGGTTCCACCCATGTTCAAGAAAACTCTAATAAGTCTTGCCGTGGCGTCTTCCCTTGGGCTAACAGGCTGCCTCAGTGGCGGTGATGAGGGGGCGAATGCTAATCCGGATTATTTGATTGATGATACAACCATCGACAAATCAATTGTTCGTCCGGTTTACAATCCGAATCCAATTGCGGCAGAGCCGGCGTTCCCAATTAATGCCGACCTGATCCTGTTGCTGGGCGCGACTCAGAGTGCCAACTATGACTTCACCGGCCTTTCCACTGGTACTTCACCAGCAGATGACGCGGTAAACGAGCTTTCCGGTTTCTCGGCCTCCGGTGCATTTACTCTGAAGTTCGATGGATCACTCAACCCGTTATCCGTTCAGGCCGGGGCTTCTGTTTTCCTGTTACCGCTGAACGTTAACGATCAAGTTGAGGGTGTTCCTGGAGCGCTCCCGAACACCAATCCGTCAAATATCGACGGAGAAAATCCGTTTGACCTCGCATCAATCCCCAACTTCCGTGCAGACGTAGTCAGCATCGATGGTGGTAGCGATAACGCTATCCGGGTGGTTCCGCTCGAACCTCTCGCCGAGGGCCAAAAATACCTGGTGGTGGCTACAAACAGTATCGTTGGCGCTGACGGCCAGCCCATTGAAAGATCCGTTGAAGACGTCAATCTGGCAGATGGTGTTTTGGGCAATTCGGCCCTCGCCAACGTTAAATCGATTCTCCAGGCTTCAGATGACTTGGCAAACGGTTTCCTAGCCCAAGCGGTTCCGCAGGACACTCCCGAATCCGCACTGGCATATACCTTTACGACCAACTCCGATACGGACGTGCTGCGCGCAATGATGGCGCCTGCCGCGTTTGGAACGGCTCTTGGTGAGAAAATCGGTTTTACAGCACAGCTGAAAGCCGTAAGAGACAACTACCCTGAGCTGAACTTTTCTGAACTGACGACAAAGCTCGGTGAAATCGCTGAACTAGCGGCAAAACTCGGCGCAGGCCAGCTTGATCCGGCAACGTTGACTGCTCAGGAACTTGCATCCATCACTGCACTGGCGACGATAACACCCCTCACCGAGCCGGCTGACTTGCAAGCGGCCATCGGCGCAGAAATTGGCGATACACTACACCTACCGGTCCCGCGCCCATCTTTCTTCTACGAGGCCGAGCAGGCAGCTGACCTTGCTACTATTCAAGGTCTTGCAGCTCTGGATCCAACCAATGCAATCGCCCAGGCTGCGCAACAGGTCGAGGTCTCTCAAGGTGCAATCACCCTGCCTTATTTTCAGTCACTCCCGGGTGAAACCGGCGCTGGCATCGTTGCCGGGAGCTGGAGCGGCAGCACAAGCTTAGAGGCTGACCTTAATGAGAATCTGGCTCCTGGTCAGACTATCTTCTCCTTCTTGCGGGACATCGACGGCACCTTGAACGTGAATGGTTACTTCCCATTCCCGCAAAAGAACGCTGACACGACGGTGCCTGTGGTTGTTTTCAACCCATCATCCACTTCCCGCCCTGCAGCTTGTGTTGACGGCGCCAAGCCAAATGGCGTAACAATCTTTCAGCACGGGATTACTGTAGATCGCAGCGTTTCCATGCTGCCAGCAATCCTGTTGGCCCAGAGTGCATGTCAAACTGTCGTGGCGATCGACCAGCCCCTTCATGGCTTGGCAGGAGAAAGCACGGGGACAGTTGCCGGCCTGGCAGAGCTTGATGAAGCAACGCTGACCACAACCGTTCAGGCAACCATCCAAGGCCTCGAATTACAGAGCAACCCTGCCTTGGCACCTGTGATTGCCCAGCTCAATGCGCTGATTTCTGCTGACTACATCGGTGAAAGACACTTTGGCTTCACCGCCAATGCGTCACTACAGCCCGTGGCGGCAGATCTGGCTTCGTTATCATCCGGCAGTCTGTTTATCAACCCGCTGAACATGATGAACAGCCGTGACAACCTGCGTCAGGGTGTCGTTGATCTGTTGAACGTTGCAGCGTCGATCCAGACCTTCGACATTAATAAAGATTTCATGCCGGGAGACCTTGCGGGAGTTCCTGTGAACTTTATTGGCCATTCATTGGGCGGTATTTCAGGCACTGTATTTTCCGCTCTGGCAAATGATCCAACGCTGAACGGAACCCTGAACGGAATATACGCGCAAGCCGGGGCTCCGCTGAGTAGCTTTGAGTTCCCAACCCTTGACTCGGTCGTTCTGCACAACACCAGTGGCCAGGTCACTCGTTTGATTGAGAACTCACCGGCCTTCTCCGGTAGAGTGCTGCCTGGGCTAGCGAATGCCGGCGTGCTCCAGGAAACGGCTGACTTTGAGAGTTTCTTCTATGTCTTCCAGTCCATCGTTGATGCCGGCGATCCTGTGAACTTTGCAAAGTCGCTGGGCGGATCCACAAGCAACCTGTTGGTAACAGAAGTTGTGGGCGACACCACGGTTCCCAATGAGGCCAACGTAAATCCTCTAAGCCCGGCATTCTCTGCCCCGCTGACCGGAACCGAGCCTCTGATGGCGTTGCTGGAGCTTGGCGCTGGCGGCACAAACCTTGCCGACGGCAATGATCTGAACTTATTGCAAGCCGGAGACACCTCAAGCCCCAATACTCCCGTTGCAGTCTTCTTCGATGGCAGCAATCCGTGCTCAACCGCAAACCATGGCACCTTCGTTGTGCCGCAAGCGCCCAACAGTGCCTGCCCTGGTGGTTTTGCTGTAACCACCGATGCATTCACTGTCATGGTTACTCAAACAGCTAGCGCATTAAGCGGCCTTGCGGTACCAGCAACACCGAGCGGCATTGATGCATTGGGAACCAGCCCAACGCTGGCCAATGCACTTGATCAGGACGAGCAGCTTGTTCCTTAAGCACTAACTTCTGATAATCAAGCCCCGGCGTCGCCGGGGCTTTTTTTTGGGTATCCGATCGTGGCGATAAATAAACATTCAGCACCTGGCGAACTCCCCATATAATTCAGGGATCTTGCAACAAGGTAGAAGCTCACATATCTGAGAGACGGTTTTATGAGACCTCCTGGCGATCCTCCAATAGCCAGTCAAGACGAAGGGAAAGGGGTAGCGCCTAATTTTGGGTCAGGACCATCGGGGGTGCCGACGCGCCCTTCCTGGAAGTAAACCGCATGACTAAGACCCACAAAAAAACGCCGCACCCGTTAGAGTGCGGCGTTTTCATTCTGCTCCAACCTTTAGTCTGTAGAGATCACTGTTTCGCCCTGCGGCAACAGATTCGTCTGAATATCTTCTTCCGTGAAAAACAGCTGGCGGTAGTCCTTATCGGAATACTGCTCGCTCTGATCGCTAAAGTACGGTGACATTGAGTCTGTAGATTGCGAATAACTCACAAGTCCGTAGGCTTCCGGACCATTATCGGTAAACTCCAAGCCGAAATGCCAGCTCGTGCCTCTGGCCATCAGCCAGCCATCAATACCATCAGTGCCGTCCGACAGCCCGGCCGTATTGTCGATAGTTGATGGTGCAATACGCGGGAAGCGGGTGTCTTCCAGGAACGGATCGGTCACTACTCCGATTGCATTGAAGGCGCCATCAATGTTGCCATCGCCGCCATGCCATGGAATGGGCTGGGTAAGGAATGAAGGTGTACTACCTGAACCAGGGACCACACCGCCTGAGGCACGATAGTATTGGAGGTCACTCAAAGCATCGGTCGGTGCAATGCCCTGGGACTGAAGAGCTGCAACACCATCAGCAAGCGCGAGCAGCATTGTGTCGTTAACCGTGCCCGCATTCTCCTGCGATGGCTCAGCAGGTGTACCCACGGGGTCAGCAGGGCTGAAAGGTGTTGTCAGGTCGGTATCCACATCGTCCAGGTAATTCGCCATGAACACCCGGAATACATGGGCACCCACGCTATCCAGATTATAGAGTCCATCCCAGTTGCTCAAGGACTGACACCAGGAAGAAAGATCCACTCCATTGACCGCTGTGCTACCAATGTCATCGCAACGCTGGAGAAGCTCCGGCAGGAATTGCTCTGCATACCAGGCCCGGTTGTTCCAGATCACTCCGATCAACTCTTCCGCGCTGAATTTTCCGTCCTGCCCGGCTGGGAGTGGCGCACCGGGGAAACCCGGGTCCATCAGATTCTGAAGCATCTTGATACCCAACCGGGTTCGCGCATTAATCGGCGCTCTTTCATCCCCGAAAAGAGGCGAGAAGCCGGTCAGGAACTCATCAGGATTCGTGGACCAGTGGCTGCTGTTCGAGTTCTGAACCCAGTCTGAGCGCAATAGTTTGGGTTTCTGGTCGTATGTAGTCAGCGAACCACAGGCCGTTTCAACCCAATCCTCCTGCGAGAGCCGGCCGTCGAGCAAGGTTACACCCTGATCAAAGAGGCCTGCGTAGGCTGCACTCCCGGCCCTTCTGAAATTGATAAGCGCTATGGCCTTCTCGGAGAGGTTCGGTACCGAGCTGCTGTCGATGTAGAACGCGTTGCCCTGATCATCCGCATAGGTTGTGTTTGTCCACAGAGTAGAGCCGCAGCTCTGGAAGACACTTTGGAACTCCTCAAGATTGCTCGCCAGGCTCATTCCCAACCAGGTATCCAGAAGACCCCCGGTGTTTGCATTAGCATCTCGATAGGTGTGAGCGACCATTGAGGACGTGTTCAAGGCTCCATTACTACCCCATGCAGGAAGTTGATCGCTCACAGCGTTGGCAGCGATCATTGGTCCGTACTCGGAGAAGTAAAAATTCCTCTCAAGAACCAGAGGTTCTGGCATACCGTCCATTTTGACTTCGATCTGGTATGTCTCGGTGGTGATTGGCTTTTCAACACCATCCTTTACATAAGTCAGGTTATCCCCATCCTTCAACACCAATTCATACCAGGTAAAACGACGACTGGTCGTTACCGTGTGAGACCAGGCAAGATTCTCATTGAAGTTGATCAGCGGAATAGCCGTTCCAAGCAGGCCGGCTCCGTGAACATTCAGATAACCCGGCACGGTCATCTGAACCTCATAGAGCCGCCGGTGCCCTGTATAGGGAAAGTGTGGGTTTGCTAGAAGAGCACCACGCCCCTGCTCAGTCAGGGTACTACCAATACCCCACGCATTGCTGGCGAGCCCCATATCTGCAAAATTCGTCTGTGAGTTCGCGCCAGCTTCCGCGGTCGCTACCACGCTCTTGAGGAGTTTGTTAACTGCCTCGACGTTGGTAACTGAGCTTACTGGCGAAGGCGCCGGACTTTCCCCTGGAGGAACCGCCAGAAAAACGGCGCCGGTTGCAAACAGAGCACCACTGGCGTATTGACCAACAATACGATAGTGCGCCATGAGGTCCACCGGTGTTATCGGTTTGACCCACTCCTGATCAGCGCATTCTGCAGGGAATTGAGAGGTATCGGTTTCATTGATATAGCGGTTATACCCTTCCGTAAAGCCTTCAATAAGTGCACGGCTCTCCGCACTCAGAGTCGGGAACTCCGCCTCAGCTCCGGAATAGATTTTTTGGGCCTTGTAACTGAAGTCGTTGATAATATTGAGACCAACGCTTGCTCCGGGGGCGAACTGGACATCAGGCCCCGGCCCAAAATATTTGGCACGCTCGCTCCTTGCCTTAACAATCGCTTCCGCCAACAGACAAACGTTATCCTGCGCCTGAGCATAGCCATGCCCGAACGCCGCAGACTTCAGGTTGTCCGCTTTAATATGGGGCACCCCCCCTTCCGTTCTCCGTATCGTCGCCTCAAGCTTCCCATCGGCCGGGAACAGGTTGGTATCGAGTTCAGACTGAGACGACCCTGATGATGAGCTATCGCCATCAAAACAGCCGGTAAGCATCGTGCTACCCAATAGCACTAGCGCTACGCCGCGCGCTGTTCGCGCGGCCCGTTTATTCCAGGTTTTCATAGTGTCACCCTTGTAATTATTGACTACGGGATTCGCCGTTACCGGCGACACTATTAACCTAGCAGAAGGAGAATAAAACTGAATCTATATTCAGGATATTTCTCGCAAAATCATACTTTTTAGCTACTTCCCTAGCAGTGGCTGTCCAATCAATGTTGTAGCTGCCGGCGTTTTCTCAAACTTGATCGGAAACCCAATCTGCCTTTGTAGGGTTCCATCACCCCGGTCAACACCAATCACCATATCCCGCGCTTTCAGCTGCGGGTGCTCGGCAGCCTCATCAATCGTCAATACCGGCTCCACGCAGGCATCCACATCAGAAAAAACAGACTGCCACTGCTCCAGTGTTTTCTGCTGTATTTTTTCACTGAGCGCAGCTTTGAATTTTGCCTGGTCTTCCGGCTTCTGGCTCAGCGCCAGGCCTTTCATTTCTGCCAGCTCAAGAATGTCGCACAGCCTTGCGGCGAACTGGGGCTCCAGGCTTCCCACAGAAAGCCAGCGGCTGTCCTGGGTCTGGTAGTAATCGTAGAAGGAGCCACCGTTCAGCAGGCTGGTTTCCGGCTTCTGTTCCTGGCCGCCAGCAAGGCAGGCGGCGCCGGCCATGCCATTAAGTGCAAAGGCTGCGTCGGTCATGCTGATATCAACAAACTGCCCTTCTCCTGTTTGTTGGCGATGAATAACGGCTGCGAGTATTCCCATTACCGCATGGTGAGAGCCACCTGCTACGTCAGCAATCTGGATGCCCATAGGTGGAGGACCGCTTTTTTCGCGGCCACAATGACTGCTCACGCCCGAAAGGGAGAGATAGTTGATGTCATGGCCGGCGCGGTCTTTGTATGGCCCCGTCTGGCCATAGCCTGTAATCGCACAATAGATAAGCCTGGGGTTGATCGCTTTCAGGGTTTCATAACCAATTCCAAGTCGATCCATCACGCCGGGGCGGAACTGTTCGATCACAATGTCATAACCCTTCACCAGCTCCAGAACCTTTTCCTTGCTGCCTTCTTTTTTGAGGTTAAGCCCAAGAGATTGCTTCCCTCTATTCAGAAACCCATGGGCGGTGCTTACGCCTGCATCATGAGGTGGCATTACACGGGTAAGGTCTACCCGGTCTGGCGCCTCAACTCTCAGCACTTCTGCTCCCATGTCTGCCAGTAGCATGGTGGCATAAGGCCCGGGCAACAGAGTGCTGAAGTCCAAAATCTTCATCGAGTTCAAAGGACCTGCCATGGTGTTCTCCTTATTATGTGGTGTGCTGTTCTGACTATTTTTGGGAAGGGTTCCATGCTGCACGGTTTTACCATTGAGGCCAACTGCCGGTTACGCCATTACAATTAGCCGATTCTTACAGCCACTTCGGTTGCATTGTAGGTAGGGGGTTTTATGATAGGTTTCGTTTTCAGGAATCGGCGGGTTAGATGTCTGATCTGACAGTTTCACGGCACTTCGTGCTGGCCGCTATGGCCGGTGCTGAACACTTGGGGTTTGATACCGGTGAAATGCTCCGGGAAGCAGGTATTTCCCCGGATCTTCTGCGTATCGAGATGGCGAGGGTTAGCAGCGATCAATTCAGTTCGTTGTTGCAGATTGCCTGGAATCGCATGAATGATGAATTCATGGGCATGGGCCCAAGGCGGGCGCAGGTCGGCACCTTTGCCACTATGTGTGCTCTGGTGATTGACTGCCCTACGCTGGAAGCTGTTTATCGCAAGGCGTACCAGTTTTCCCGGCTGTTTGACCCTATGGTTGCCATGAAACTGGAAACCGACAAGCAGAAGGTGCGGCTGGTTACTCGTATGGAAGGCGAGATCCACGACCCTCATTACTTTCTGCGAGAGAGCATACTGGTTATCTGGCACCGATTGGGAAGCTGGCTTATCGGCCAGCCGGTGGAGCTGGAGAAAGCCGAATTCGACTACTCACGGCCAGCCCACGGCGATGAGTATCGCCATATTTTTCATTGTCCTCTGGAGTTCGAATCCGATTGCACCGCCCTGACGTTCGATAAACGCTTTCTGACGGCACCGGTTATTCGGGACAAGCCGGAAATGCTTCAGTTTCTGAAAACGTCACCAGCCGATCTTCTCTCCCGCCCAGACGAGAGCAATACGTTCACTGGACGAATCAGGGGACTGATAGGCCGGGATTTTTCAAAACCGCTACCGGACTTTGAATGGATTGCGACTGAGCTGCACACTAGTCCGCAAACACTGCGCAGGCGTCTGAAACAGGAAAACACGTCGTTCCAAGAGATCAAGGATTTATTGCGCAGAGATATGGCAATTTACTATCTGAGCCGGCAGGAACTCTCAATAAACGATATCGCAGAGAAAGTCGGGTTTACAGAACCCTCGACCTTTCACCGTGCCTTCAAGAAGTGGACAGGCGTTACCCCGGGCGCCTATCGCGAAGGCGAACGGGGCAATCTGAAAATTGAACGCTAGGAGCCCGAGGGGGCCTGGAGATTCCTTATCAGTCTACCCAGCGTCTGCGCTATCTCTTCCGCCTGGCTTCGGTTTGGAGAAAGCTGAAACAAGCGAGAGCCGTCTCGTGGATCATATACCCAACAGGTCGCCACTGCTTGCTCGCAGCCCCACTCCACTTGCGGGTTCACTCCAAAAACTGGGATCCGCCCGGTTTTCCGTGTAACACCACCTGAGCTGCTGCGCCGGAGTTCCTGAATGGAGATGGCGTCCTCGCTGCTGCTCAAGCGATATTCAACATCCGCAGGCCTATCGAGTCGCACTACCGCCTGATCCTGTCGCCAACCGGCAACACTCAGCAAACTGTTAAGGTGCAGAACAAGCGCTTCGCGATCTGAATCTGCCAGATACAATTTACGCAAAGAAGCAGCTTGCTCGTCGCCGGCAGGTTCAATTACCGCGACCTGGGCATCCTCCCCAACCTGGGTTACCAGAGCTTTCTCCTTTCTTGCACGCTCAATTCCAGTGATCAGTTTCAGAGCACTCTGGTAATGACTACCCTCAACGCCGGCGCTGGTCACATAGGTTTCAAGTGCCGCCTGAGCTTCATTGAGATGAGAAGACTGCAGCATCACTCTGCCACGGTAATAGTGGTAATCGGCCGGCTTTTCCGCCTCCAGAAGCTGCATACGGTTCAAGTATTCACTAGCCTCGCCCCAATTTTCGGCGGCCACCGATTCTTCGATCGCCAGCATCAAACGGCGGGCTTCATGCTCTGGTGCAAGTGCAGCAGCCTGCCCTGCCACAAGCGCAGAGCTGATAACCACAACCCTGGCCAGCTGCCGGCCTTTTATTCTCAAGGCCGATAAACGGCTATTCCCGAATTCTACTGCCATGGTACTTACTCCTGCTCGTTATCTGCACCAATTGCCTGTTCTTCCGCATCCACCTCTGCCTGATCCGTAATGGCTTTTGGCAGCTCCTTCTTTACTCGCACGCCAAGCTCAACAAACCGGTTAGCCTGGGAAATCAGATTGCCCCGCCCTCTGGTTAGCGTGCTCATGGCTGAGTCATACGTAACCTGCGCAGTGTGGAGTTGTCCGCCAAGGCGCTCCATGGCTTCCACAAACACCCTGAGTTTGTCATAAACTGCGCCCGCGCGCTCGGCTATCAGACGGGCATTCTGGCTCTGGCGCTCGTATCGCCATATGTTTTCAACCGTGCGCAGCGTCGCCAGGAGTGTTGTTGGTGTTACTACAATAATCTTTCGTTCAAAGGCTTCTGCGAAAAGGTTCTCGTCCTGCTGAAAAGCCGCCACAAATGCCGGCTCTATGGGCATAAACAGGAACACGAAATCAGGTGAATGAAGACCTTCGAGCTGGCTGTAATCTTTTTCACTGAGTGTTCGGATATGGGTGCGAACCGCCTCCACATGGCTTTTCAAAGCCTCTTGCCGGTCTGTGTCCTCTTCCTCAACCACCCACTTCTGATAAGCCAACAAGGAGACTTTGGAATCGATAACCAGGTTTCGGTTATCTGGAAGATGAATTACCACATCAGGCCTTAACAGCTGGTTTTCACTGTCTCTGTAGCTGCCCTGGGTGTGATATTCAATACCCTTGCGTAGCCCGGATTTTTCCAACACTCGCTCAAGGATCAGCTCACCCCAGTTGCCCTGAATTTTTTTATCGCCTTTCAGAGCCCGGGTCAGACTAGCGGCCTCTTCAGTAATTTGCCGGTTAAGTTCCTGAAGAGATTTTATCTCGCTGCGAAGGGCCTGCCGGTCCCGGGTTTCGGAGGTATATACGTCTTCCACCCGCTTGCGAAAATCCTGCAGTTGATCCCGGAAGGGGTTGAGCAAGCTATCCAGGCTTGTGCGGGTCTGCTGGGTGAAGCGTTCACTTTTCTGTTCGAAAATCCGGTTTGCGAGGTTTTCAAATTCCTGCTTCAAGGCGTCGCGGTTATGCTCCAACAATGTGAGCTTCTCAGAAGCAGAGCGCCGTTCTTCCTTAAGAGTCACCTGCTGCTCTCTCAGCACGGCACGTGCTTCCCCCAACTCCCTCGCAAGCTCATCGATCTTCACTTGCTGGTTTTGGCGTTCGTCCGTCAGTTCTTCAATCCGCCGGCTTTGGGCTGCCAAATCGGCTTGCAGGCCCGCAGCCCGATTCTCTGCCCTGGCCTTTGCCAGGACTACGGCAACAATTATCGCAGTTGCCAAAAGTAGAGTCACAAATGCCGCCACCGATCCCGGCTGGGAGTTTATATATTCACTGATGGCTTCAGGCACAAACAAGGCTCCTCTGGGTTTTCGTATTTTTTCGGATTAACGTGAACTTACGCACGCATTACATTCTATCGGAACACACACGGCTTTTCTTTGATGCTCTTCGGCGATCGCGCATATGCAGCCTGTATCGCGACTGATTGGCAATTTGGTAATGCGCCTCAATCCACCTCTGGACGCGCGACGTAATATCTATTACAACGATAAAGTAGCCTGAGATTAATAGCACTACGCTTTATTAACGGTATTCAGGCTTACTCAGAGCCAAAACGGAAGAACGATCATGCTCAAAGAACTCTGGCGAAAGCTGGGAGAGGATTTTCTGCAGACTGATTGCTCTGGCAATGAGTGCAGGGAGCGCAACCCTGACTTGTACGGCTCACGCGGGTTTCGCATTCTCCCCCACATCACCCACACAGGCGAACTCCACCTGGAGCGGCTGACATCGCTGCTTAAAAGCCGGTACGGCAAGACTTCGGCAGACACTGAAGCCAGCAGTGACGACGATGCCGTACGTGATCTAATCACCTTTGCTGCACGGGTACAGGATCAGGACATTCAACGGGAGTTGCTTCTGTTCTACCTGAATTGCTCTCCGGTTATTCAGGAGTACCTGCGCTCCGACGAGGTGCTTGGAAACAGCCATTTCCTATCCCCTTAACCAACTGTAAAGCAAATACACAGGTCGATTGTTGTATACTTCGGCTCCGGATATTCTTTGCCATACACTTTCAAACCGTCACACCTATTCCATTCCGGGTGTGACCGGTAACCGGCTCAGGGGTTTTTCATGTGTTCTAATCGATTTCGAGCTGGTCTGCCGACGCTCTCCGTTCTGGTTATTGCAGGTACTGCTCTGCTGACGGGGTGCTCTGCAGACAGGTACTTCATGGTCCCCAAGTCCGACCTGAGTGATATGAACGCCTCGGTTCAAAGCCAGCGTGCCACTCTGGTAACCATGGAGCAAAACGCAACCGTTCGTCATGACAAACTTTTAGAGCATAACGAAGCCGCCACACAGAAGGTCCTGGAGGCGATCTCAACTCAGGTTGCGAAACCTTCCTGTCCGCCTGTACAGGCCCAGAAAGCCTGCCCCGCCGCTGAGAATACCAAAGGCCGGGCCGACCGACTCAAAGGGAAAGTAGTGGTTGGAGAGGTCGAGAATTTTTACCTGGCCGGCCCGGGGCTTATCTACAAAGCACGCATCGACAGTGGAGCGGAAACCTCTTCCCTCGACGCACGCAACATTACACGCTTCGAGCGCGACGGGAGCAACTGGGTCCGTTTTGACGTTCCTGTACCCGGCACAGAAGAATTCGTCACTCTTGAGAAAGAAGTTTCTCGACGTGTAAGAGTGATTCAGGCGAGCGCGGATGAAGCAGAGCGGCGCGTCGTCGTTGAGCTTCAGTTCTCGATAGGCGATCATCAGCAGGTTGCAGAGTTCACGCTTGCAGACCGAAGCAACCTTACTTATCAGGCACTTATAGGCCGAAACGTGCTCCGCGATGTCATGCTGATTGATGTAGGCAAGGAGTATGCAACGGAACTGCCGGAATCAATCCGCACTGATAACGGGAACTAATAGTGACTAGCCCATCGCGTTTACCGTTTTACATTGCTGTTTTCCTGCTAATTTCTGCAGGCATCTCACTCGCCGTATGGCGGCACATAGAACTTGGAATCCCCTGGCTCACGGGCGAGCAACGCCCTGTCTGGATGGTAGAAGCCCGGGTTGATTTCGATGGAGCAAACGATTCCGTTGTAGCAAGCCTGAACATTCCGGAACAGCCTCCCGGGTTCCATATTCTTACAGAACAGGCCGCATCACCCGGTTATGGTTTCTCGATTATTGATAAGTCCGGAAGCCGGCGCGCAGAATGGACGAAGCGGGAAGTAACAGGCCCTCAAACCCTGTACTTCAAGGCACAATTCATACCCGACCCTGGTGCGGTATCCACACCGCCGTCCCAACGGCCAAAAACCCAGAGGCTTTTCTGGGAAGAGCCCCAGGCGACGGCCGTTCGAGAGATTCTGGCTCAGGCAGAGGCACGTTCAAGCACACCTGAAAGCATGACACGGGAACTGATTCGGTTGATGCAGCCCGATACCCGAGTTCAGAACACAACGCTGCTCGTTGCAGAGGAAAACTATCTTCAGTTGTTGGTCGACATGCTCAACCACTCCGGCATCCCTGCCAGAACAGCCGATGGCTTGAAGCTCGAGGATGCGCGTCGACGGCAGCAATTGATACCGTTCCTGCAGATTTACAATGGCGAGCGCTGGCTCACGCTGAACCCGAAAACAGCCGCTCAGGGTGTACCGGAGGATATTCTGCTCTGGCGCCAAGGTTCCGAGTCGCTTCTGGATGTGGTCGGCGGTGGCAACTCGGAAATCAGCTTTTCCATGCTCAGGCAAACCGTGCCAGCTCTCCAGTTGGCAGCCATGCAGTCTGATGGCAACGGCCTGGGTTTTCTGAGTTTCTATGAACTACCAATCGAAGAACAAAGCATGTTCCGCATGCTCCTTCTGCTGCCACTCGGAGCGCTGGTGGTTGCCTTTATGCGTATCGTGATCGGTATTCGCACGTCAGGTACTTTTATGCCTGTGCTGATTGCCGTCGCTTTTGTTCAGACCACACTGGTACCCGGCCTGATTGCCTTCCTGTCAGTAGTTTCCATTGGTCTGGCAATGCGGGGATATCTCTCCAGCCTGAACCTCCTGCTGGTCTCCCGAATATCGGCACTGATCATTCTGGTGATTTTTATTACTGCGGGCCTGAGTATCTTTGGCTACCAGATGGGCTTCAATACAGGCATGACAGTGACGTTCTTCCCCATGGTCATTATCGCCTGGACCATTGAGCGTATGTCCATCCTCTGGGAAGAAGAAGGCGGCCAGGAGGTTCTGGTTCAGGGCTCCGGCAGCCTGTTTGTCGCCATCTGCGCCTATTTGCTGATGAGCGCGCCGTTAGCGGGCCACCTGACGTTCAACTTTCCCGAACTCCACTTTGCAATTCTGGGTCTGATTCTTCTGATGGGTCAATACACCGGCTACAAACTCACGGAGTTGAAACGCTTCACGCCGATGAAGGCCTACGACTGATATGGACTGGATCTCGCCGCGCACACTAAAAAGGCTGGGCATGCTTAACATGAACCAGCGCAATGTGGACTATATAGCGCGTTACAACGAGCGCTCGTCCTATCCGCTGGTCGACAACAAGCTCAAAACGAAGCTCGTAGTAGCTGAATACGGTGTAAAAACGCCTAAGCTCCTGCAGGTTGTAAAGCAACAACATGAGATTTCCCACTTCAGGGAAATGGCTGAAGAGCTCAACGGCTTTGCTATCAAGCCAGCCAAAGGCTCGGGCGGAAAAGGTATTACCGTCATAACGGGCCGGGATGAGGACAACTTTGTAAAAGCTTCCGGAGCCCGCGTGGGTGCGCCGGTGCTGGAGCGTCATCTGACCAACATCCTGGCCGGCCTGTATTCATTGGCCGGAACACCGGATGTTGCCATTGTCGAAGATCTGGTGGAATCGTCGCCAACACTGGCTCGCTATTCCCATCAGGGCGTGCCCGATATACGGATAGTGGTGTTTCAGGGGTACCCGGTTATGGCTATGTTACGGCTTGCGACCACAGCATCGGATGGCAAGGCTAACCTGCACCAGGGCGCTGTAGGTGTCGGCCTCGACATCGGTACGGGGAAAAGCCTTAACGCCGTTCAGTTTAACCGCCCGATTACGCTTCATCCGGATACGGGGCTGGCCCTGGAGAACATCGACATAGATGATTGGGCTGAAATGCTCGAAATGGCATCACGTTGCTACGAAGCGACCGGCTTGGGCTATATGGGCGTTGATCTCGTGGTAGATGCCAACCAGGGGCCTTTACTGCTCGAACTCAATGCCCGGCCAGGCCTGGCCATTCAGATGGCAAACGGTCGTGGTCTGCTCCCTCGGTTACGTGCTATTGAAAGCCTCAAGCGCCCTCATTTCACTCCCGAAGAACGGGCGAAATATGCAATGGAAACCTTCGCCAGCTTTTGAGTTGCACACGCTCAGTTCGGCATCTGATTTCTTGCTTTCAACGTGATAAAAAAAACCGGAGCTCGCAGGCTCCGGTTTTTTTCGCGACTGTTTTTATCTCAGCCAGCCATTACAACTCGCCTTTAGCGATTAACAGCTTACGCTCATGAGTGAGGCCTTTCAGCAAGCCCCAGGTCATAATCAACAGAATCAGCGTAAACGGCAGGCCGGCACTGACTGCCGTGGCCTGAATAGCGCCCAGAGCATCGGCACCGCCGCCAAAGATCAGTGCGGCAGCGATCGCGCCTTCCATAACAACCCAGAACACACGTTGCGCTGTAGGCGCGTCCGTTTTACCACCGGCGGTTATGCTATCTATAACCAGTGAGCCGGAGTCCGAAGAAGTTATAAAGAACACGAGCACCAATATAATGCCTATGAATGACAGAATGCCGGTAAAGGGCAAGTTTGCAAACATCTGGAACGTAGCCAGCGAAACCTCGGTGATACCGTTTTCGGCAAGCGCACCAATACCTTGGTCAATCTGCTCAAGCGCCGAACCACCAAATGAACTCATCCAGATCGATGTGATCACAGTCGGAATAATCAGTACCGCAGTTACGAACTCGCGAACGGTCCGGCCTTTGGATACTCGAGCGATGAACATACCCACGAATGGCGACCAGGAAATCCACCAGGCCCAGTAGAACACGGTCCAACCACGCATCCAGGCTTCGTCATCACGACCAAATGGATTACTGAAAGACACAATATTTGTTACGTAGCTGGATGCCGTAACCCAAAGCGTTTCCAGAATACTCATGGTCGGGCCGGCAAAAATGATGAAAAAGAGCAAGATGCCAGCCAGTGACATGTTGATATTACTCAGAATCTTCACCCCGCCGTCAAGGCCCCGGAGCACAGACATAAGCGCAACAGCCGTGACACCAACGATGATAGCCATCTGTATGTTGATACCAGAACCGGTATCGAACAGGTAATTCAGGCCAGAAGCGGCTTGTTGGGCGCCGAAACCAAGAGAGGTTGCAAGACCAAAAATTGTGGCAACCACCGCCAGAATATCAATAATATGGCCCGGCCAGCCCCATACCTTGTCCTTCAGCAAAGGGAAAAAGGCAGAACGAATCGTCAGGGGCATACCCTTATTGAATGAGAAAAACGCTAACGAAAGCGCAACAATAGAGTAAACCGCCCAGGGGTGGAGGCCCCAATGGTACATGGTCGCACCCATGGCGAGATCACGAGCTTCAGGACTATTGGCTGCCACATCAAAAGGCGTCCCGAACCATCCGGTGTAGTAGGCCACAGGCTCTGCAACTGCCCAGAACATCAGGCCGATACCCATGCCCGCTGCGAAAAGCATCGCGAACCAGGACAGCGTGGAAAACTCGGGTTTGGCATCCATACCACCGAGGCGGATCTTACCCACCGGCATAACGATCAGCGCCAGGCAAACCAGCACGAAAATGTTGGCGCTGAGCAGGAAAAACCAGTCAAAGGTTGCAATAATGTCCAGTTTGGCGCCGTCCAACAATTCTTTAGCCGCCTCCGGGAACATCAGCGTTCCTATAACAAAAACGACCACCAGTATGGCGGTGATCGGAAATACCGGAGCATGTAGATCCAGCCCGAACGGATTGATATTGTCCTGACCGGCTACGTAATCCGTTTGATATTCGTCTTTAATTACGTCGCCCACGTTTTGGCGCCTCCTGGTTCTGGATTTAGTACCAGATACGATTAAAAATCTGGATTCGAACATTACAGGCGCGCCATAATAATGTTTTGAGCTCAAAACATCAAAACAGTCGCTTTCCGGTACACCCAAACGCAGCATAGACCAAAGCTGATAAGCCACCAGCGAAAAGTCTCGTCAATCGAATATAAGTTTAGAGCCGGATGGCTATACTAGGCGGCCATATCAAGAAGCAACTCATCCAACGCACCCACGGAGCCAGGCGAAATATTCATGGAGAAAACAACTACTTTCCCGTTGCGCTACTCGGCCTATATCATCAGCATTACAGGCTTTCTTGTATCGCTGGTTCTGACCCCATATTTTGAGACTAGCTACCTGTTCGCAGGTATATTCGGTGCATTGGCCATCCTTGGCACCTACGACGTGCTTCAGAAAAAGCACACGGTCAGCAGAAACTATCCGATCATGGTGCACTTCCGTTATCTGTTTGAGTCCGTAGGGCCGGAAATCCGGCAGTACTTCATTCAATCAGACACGGAAGAACGTCCTTTCTCCCGGGAACAACGCACCATCATTTACCAGCGCGCAAAAAACATTCTGGACAAACGCCCGTTTGGCTCCCAACTGGGAATGTATGAAGAAGGGTTCGAGTGGATAAACCACTCCCTGAAGCCAACAAAAATTCAAGGCAGCAACTTTCGGGTGCAAATCGGATCGCGCTGCGCCAAGCCTTACAGTGCCAGTGTTTTCAATATCTCTGCCATGAGCTTTGGCTCTCTTTCAGCCAATGCAATTCTAAGCCTGAATACTGGCGCCAATAAGGGTGGCTTCTATCACGATACGGGCGAAGGCTCGATTTCCCGCTACCACAGGCAACCCGGGGGCGACCTGGTTTGGGAAATCGGTTCAGGCTACTTTGGCTGCAGGAATAAAGACGGATCCTTCAGCCCTGAGCGATTTACGGAAAATGCCACCCTCGATCAGGTAAAAATGATAGAGCTCAAACTATCTCAAGGCGCAAAACCGGGCCATGGTGGCATCCTTCCTGGCGCAAAAGTCACCCCTGAAATTGCCGAAGCCCGTGGTGTATCCATTGGTGAGGATTGCATCTCCCCCGCTCTACACTCCGCCTTTTCCACGCCAATCGAAATGCTTGAGTTTATCGACCAGCTAAGAGAGCTGTCCGGAGGCAAGCCCGTAGGCTTCAAGCTGGCTATCGGCCACCCCTGGGAATGGTTTGCCATAGTGAAAGCAATGCTGGAAACAGGGCGCAAGCCCGACTTCATCGTTGTCGATGGCGGTGAAGGCGGCACTGGCGCAGCGCCACTGGAGTTTATCAATCGCATTGGCACGCCAATGACTGAGGCATTACTGCTTGTCCACAACACTCTGGTGGGCACTAATCTCAGAGAAGACATAGCCATTGGCGCTGCCGGAAAAGTCACCTCCGCCTTTAACATTGCGCGTACACTGGCGCTGGGCGCTGACTGGTGTAACGCGGCCCGTGGCTACATGTTTTCGCTGGGCTGCATCCAGGCCCTGAATTGTCATACTGGCCTCTGCCCCAGCGGTGTTGCGACGCAGGATCCCAGTAGAAGCAGTAAACTGGACGTGGAAGACAAAAGCCAGAGAGTATATAACTTCCACAAAAACACCCTGGATGCCCTGCAAAACCTGCTGGAAGCGTCCGGCTTGCGCCACCCGTCAGAACTCGGACCTGAACATATTATGCGCCGCGTTTCAAAAACGGAGGTTCATGCCTACCTGGACCTGTTCCCTTTCCTGGCACCCGGCTCCTTGCTTGAAGGAAAAACCGGCCTCACTGTATTCGATAAATACTGGGCAGAATCGAAGCCGGACAGCTTTGATCCACCAGAGTTCGTTCAGCAACTCAGGGAAACCAAACTCCGATAGGAATATGAGCGCGAAACCCACAAATCCTGTTTATTTTTATTTCTGGCTGGTGTAGACTTCGCTCCCGCTAAGCCACTGAGATTCCTCTTTAAGTCTCACCGGCACACGCCATCAAAAGCACGGCTTTGAAAAGGCAGTAGTTAGCGAATCGGGGCGTAGCGCAGCTTGGTAGCGCACTTGCATGGGGTGCAAGGGGTCGTAGGTTCAAATCCTACCGTCCCGACCATATTCAACGCAAAAAGGGCACATCTTCGGATGTGCCCTTTTTGCGTTTTTGGCCAGAGCCCCTCTCATCAGACCTTTCTTCGAAGGACTGGTCGAGGCTTGTAGCGTTTCATGAGTTCCTGATTATCCCTACATTTTAGTCCGCAACCTGGAAAACCAGATTAACTGTCACAGGGACGGCGATGGCAATGGACGACAGCCCCGCAATTTCGCGCAGGGCCTCAACACCCTCAGCCAAGTCAAAGGCCTTTGCCTCAACCAGCAGCGGTTCTTCTGTGCTAACAGCAACACCGCCATCCGCCAGCTTGATGATTTTCATGACAGTATCGAAACCCTGCTCCTGACCATGGAGAGACAGAGTCAGGCGGACATCTTTGCTTCCAATCGAACCTTCCGACATTTGCTGGATGGACGCGACATCAATCTGAGCCGTTACTGTTGCCGTTGGCATTTTTTCGATCTCGAACAGCATCTCTCGCATGCGCTCGTCGCGGATAGCAATATTGGTATCGACGCTATCCAGGTAAACATCCAGATTCACCTTTCCATCGTCCCCAACCGTTCCTTTGAGCTCCGCAAAGTTATGTACTTCTGCCGTTGTACCGTTCTTGATTGATACGAAGTGCAGTGACGACCTCTCCGAGTCGAGCGCCCAACCAGCATGGGCACTCAAAGACATCAGGCCAAGCACTGCCACCAAAAACCTGAGTAAAATTAATTTATTCAGCATGACGTCATCTCCGGTTTGCATTGTTAATCTGAACATCGGCGAAAGCCGCACGAAGATTTAATTGAGAAACAAACTTAACCGTGATGTTTAATACAGTAGTCCAGTTTTCCCGCACATGCATTACAGCTCATCAATGAGCAGCCCCAACAACGCGAGGTCGCATATGATTTTCGGAATCGCCTGGTTTGCCATGATGTGGTTTAGCCTGGTAGTGGTCACACTGGTGGCTTTGGTAGTGTTTTTCCTTCGTCGGAAACACGGGGAAGAACGCACAAAAGAAGCGACCAGTCTCCAGCAACAAACCGAAGCCCGCCGCCAAGTGCTGGAGAAGGTAAAGGGCATGCACACTGTAACTGACGGCGTTCGTGGACAGGCACGAATCAGGGCTCTGCGACACTACATGGATACCATGAACGATGACCTGACGTTCGTTTCGGAAATCCGTCCCTCGGCAAACGGTGCACCAAAGGGAGAGTGGGTAATTGCACCGGGATCGCTCCCCAGCCGTCGGATTCTCTACATTCATGGCGGTTCATGGATCGCCGGCAGCCCCAAAAGCCACCGCGCTATCACTGACCGTTTATCGAGATTGGCGAAGGCCAGTGTGTTCGCCCTTGATTACCGGCTAATGCCCGAAAACCGCTATCTGGACGGTATTATCGACTGCCAGGAGGCTTACCGCTGGATACTTGAGAACGGCCCGGACGAAATGGCACCGGCCAATTTCGTGGTGGTCGCCGGGGATTCTGCAGGCGGCAGTCACACTCTGGGGCTTGCTGCCTGGATAAGAGACCAGGGACTGAAACCACCGAATGCTGCTATTGCCCTGTCGCCTTCTACCGAGCTTATGCTCACATCGCTGGGTAAACGCGCCAATCTGAAAACCGATGCCATGCTGGGGCCAACCATTGAGAAGCTGGCGAGAATACCTTTGCCATTGCTGTGGTGGGGAACCGTTATGGGCTTTCGGGTATTGCCAACGAGTCCGATAGCCTCCCCCTTGCGAGGAAACCTACACAATCTCCCGCCCACCCTGATTCATGTCAGCGAGTCAGAGCTGTTGCTGGAAAACGCTCAAAAATATGCGGAAAAGGCGCGGGCAGCCGGTTCACCAGTGGAAATAGAAACCTGGTCCGACATGGTTCATGTGTGGCATTTGTTTACGCCCCTATTACCGGAGGCAGAAGAGGCGTTCGAGCATATAGGGAAATTTCTGGAGCGAGTGGAAACGGGTTCAAAAGCTCTTTAACTCAACAGTCGCTCTTTGGCCTCATTAACACGGGCAGCCAGATAATTGCTGCCTCCACGATCCGGGTGTATTTTCTGCATCACCCGACGATGGGCCTGAATGATCTCATCCCGGCTGGCACCGGCTTCCAGCCCCAGAATATCAAGGGCATCGCTCTCGCTCAGGGCGCCACCGCTGCCCGATTTTTCACGCTCACTTTCACTCTCGCCGTGGTTTTCATCCGGATCGTCAGCCCGCCAGGAGTCACCGAAACGCCGATCCAGATAGGTTTCCAGCAATCGCGCAGAGTCCTCGTCGTGATCCCGACAATACTGCAGTAAACCAATAAATTCGGTTTCACCGAGATCTGCCAGAGCTCGCCCGGCCATAGGCCCCTTTAACACTTCCCCGCTCATGTTTCCGGAGTCGTGATCCAGAGTCATGTCAAGGATTTCACTGGAGACATGGGATTGATTCCCGGGTTTAGCCTTTGCTCCACCCTCCCTCAACCCCGGCATCCGACCCATTAGCAGAGACGGCAACACGCGCCGCAGCAGGGGGAACAAGAAAACCAACAGGGCAAACAAGATATTCAAGCGACCGGTAACGGCCAGAAGAACCAATATCAGAACGCTGGCAATCAGCGCCAACTTGAGAATGGCGGGTTTTCGTTGGCTGGTCGGCTGATTACGTAGCCAGACCCACGCAACAACCACTACTATAATAACCAGAAACGTAAGGGGCACTCGGATACTCCGGGCCAATTGGCCCACCGGTTGATTGAATCAAGCGCTATCTGATCTGTTGGGTCAAACGTTTCACCTCCGGGGAGCTGCGGCTGGAATAGTCCTGCAAGGCCTTGGCTCCCCCGGAAGCATAGACCGCAACAGCGGCCATAAGATCCTTAAGTACTTGCGGGCTGTTACGATCAAAAGGGGCATAGGCACCTCCCGACAGTTTGCTCACCTGCTGAAACACCGCTCTGGCATGAGCATCGGCACCTTCATGGAACATAAACACCGGGGTTCGCAGCATGCCCAGTTCTCCGGCAATATGGCAAAGCTCATCCACAGGCTCTTCACAAGAATCCCCGATAAACACAACGGCCTTAACCGCGTTTGCGCGTGTCTCTTCCCTTGCATGCGCCAACACTCTGCAGATCTGGGTTTGGCCGCCCAGGCAGGAAACACCGTTCATCAGGTTGAGCAGTTGACCAGTCTCGTTAACAAACCCTGTGGCTTTGAACTCCCTGAAACCGCGGTAGTAGCAGAGCTGAATTGCGAGCCCGCCCAAACCTTTGGTCGCAAGGAAAAGCTCACTTTGCAAGTGACAAGCCTGATCCCAGGTAGCTCCGCGACTGGCAGTAGCATCCAGCGCGAAAACCAGCCGACCCTGCCCTCCACCTTGCTGAGGCAGCTTGCGGACCTGCTGGATAAACTGATCGATAGACTGCTTATCGGACTTGGTACGGAGCTCTTTATCAGACATACGCTTTTCCACCCGCTTCACCCTGCCAGGGTATTAATCCAAGCTTAGGGGAAAGACTACTCAATTCACAGGTCAAGCCATGCAATGCGCAACTCTCACCTGAGTAACCTCTTATTCCAAAAAAGACGCAATTAATTAGTTTATATTCTTTCCAGTTTTATGTTGGCTTTGATAAATTACCCTCCAACACAACATCTGTTTCAGGGGAATGTCATGCCAAGTATATTCAAAGGCCTGGTTACCGGCCTTGCGCTCAGCGCGTCACTCTTCGCACAACCGGCGGTATCGGCCGATCGCGAACTGCTAAACACCTCTTATGACATTGCCCGGGAACTGTTTGCTGCCTACAACGTACATTTTAATCAGTACTGGGAAGAAAAAACCGGTGAAACGCTGGAAGTCAGCCAGTCCCACGCTGGTTCCTCAAAGCAGGCACAAGCCATCATTCAAGGTTTGAAAGCTGATGTGGCTACCTTCAATCAGGTCACCGACATCAATATTCTGCACTCTCGCGGCGGCCTGATTCCGGAGAACTGGGCCGAGCGCTTGCCGAATAATAGCTCGCCCTACTATTCCACCATGGCGTTTCTGGTTCGCAAGGGTAACCCTAAAGACATTCAAAACTGGGACGATTTGATTAAAGAAGATGTCGACCTGGTTATGCCCAACCCGAAAACCTCAGGCAACGGCCGCTATACCTATCTTGCCGCATTAGGTTACGCCCAGGATCGTTTTGGCGATGATCAGCAGAAAATAGACAGCTTTTTGCAGGACTTTCTGGGTCATGTGAAGGTTTTTGACAGCGGCGGGCGCGGCGCCACCACCACTTTCATAGAGCGTGAGATTGGCGACGTGCTTCTGACATTCGAATCAGAAGTACTGAATCTGGCCGACCGTTACGACAATGGCGAATATGAAGTTGTAACACCGAAGGTAAGCTTTCTGGCGGAATTCCCGGTTACCTGGATTGACGAATACGTGCAGCAGAATAAAACCGAGGATCTTGCAAAAGCCTATCTGGAACACCTGTACAGCGAAGACGCCCAGCGCCTGCTGGCCGGGTTCAACTACCGGGTTCACAACGAGGCGGTAAAACAGGAAACGGCAGACCGTTTTCCAGAGGTAAAACTGCTGCCCATTGATGCCATTGCGGGCAGCTGGGAAAACGCCACTAAAGAACACTTTTCCAGTGGCGGCAAACTTGACCAACTGCAACGCCGGCGGTAATTCATGTCCACGGCCAAACAGGCCAGCGCTTTAAACTCTCAGCGCTGGCCACTGAGCGGAATCCGCAGCAAGCGGGTACTACCGGGGTTCGGTTTGAGCCTCGGTATTTCGCTTTTATTTATCAGCCTGATATTGATGCTGCCACTCACTGGATTAGTGATGGAAGTATCCGCCATGAGCTTCGACCAGTTCTGGTTTGTGATAACCGATCCGCGGGTGGTCGCCTCCTACAAAGTCACTGCCCTTGCAGCACTCGCTGCATCTCTGTTTAACGGCGCCTTCGGATTGCTTCTGGCCTGGGTGCTGGTGCGTTACGACTTTCCTGGCAAGCGATTGATTGATGCGGTCGTTGATTTGCCGTTTGCGCTACCTACCGCGGTTGCAGGTATTACCTTGGCCACTCTGTTTGCCGCCAATGGCTGGTACGGACAATGGCTCAGTAAACTGGGCATTGAAATCGCTTTTACACCCGTAGGTATCGTTGTCGCCATGGCCTTCACCAGCCTGCCCTTTGTGGTGCGCACGGTTCAGCCGGTACTGGAAGAGCTGGCACCCGAAGACGAAGAAGCGGCTGTCAGTCTGGGCGCCAGTGACGGTCACGTATTCCGTCGCGTAATTTTCCCAGCTTTGTGGCCGGCACTACTAACCGGTGTGGCCCTGTCGTTTACCCGCAGCCTTGGCGAGTTCGGCGCGGTTATTTTTATCGCCGGCAACATGCCCTACGTAAGCGAAGTAACCAGCCTGATGATTTTTGTCCGACTGCAGGAATACGACTACGCCGCCGCCAGTGCCATTGCCTCAGTGATCCTGGCGGTGTCGCTGGTGATGCTTTTCGCCATTACCCTGTGGCAGGCCCGCTATCTCAAACGCATAGAAGGACGCTAGCTGCATGCGCACCTCCCATTCAGCCCAGCACCGTCGTGTCGGCGATGGCCCGCTTATAAAGTGGTTGCTGATAGGCGCCGCCATAGTCATCACTACTGCCTTGCTGATAATGCCGTTGTTGGTCATTTTTTTCGAAGCTCTGGGTGCTGGCTGGGGAACTCTGGCCGATAACCTGCTGGACCAATACACCTTACATGCGATTGGTTTAACGCTGTTTGTTGCCGCTCTCACAGTGCCTCTCAACCTGATATTTGGCACCGCGCTGGCGTGGCTGGTCACGCGCTTTCGTTTTCCTGGCCGCAAGTTGCTGATCACACTGATCGATATCCCGTTTGCAGTATCCCCTGTTGTCGCCGGCCTCCTGTATCTGCTGCTTTACGGTCGCAACGGTTGGGTTGGCAGTTGGCTGGCAGATTACGACGTACAGCTGATGTTTTCATGGCCCGGCATTGTGATGGTCACTGTGTTTGTAACCTGCCCGTTCGTAGCCCGTGAGCTGATACCCCTCATGCAACAACAGGGTAGCGAGGAAGAGGAAGCCGGCGTGGTACTGGGCGCGTCGGGCTGGAGAATATTCCGCACGATCACTTTGCCTAACATCAAATGGGCGCTGATTTACGGTGTAGTACTCACCAATGCGCGAGCGGTGGGTGAATTTGGTGCTGTGTCGGTGGTATCCGGGAATATTCGCGGACAAACCAACACGCTTCCTCTGCACGTAGAGCTGCTGTATCAGGATTACAATATTGTTGGCGCTTTTGCCAGCGCTTCCCTGCTGGCTGGCATTGCCGTCTTTACGTTGGCAGCCAAAGGTTTTGTGGAGTGGCGACAGGCTAGAACTCTGAACCGTCTGCAAACAGAGGAGACCGCATAATGAGTATCACCGTAGATAGTATCAACAAGCGTTTTGGGAGCTATCAGGCGCTGAATAACGTGTCCCTCGATATTCCGGAAGGCAAACTGACTGCCTTGCTTGGGCCTTCGGGCTCCGGTAAAACCACCCTGCTGCGTATTATTGCCGGGCTGGAATCTGCCGATAGTGGACGGATCAGTTTTTCAGGAAAAGATGTGACCGGTGTGCACGTGCGTGACCGTAATATCGGCTTTGTGTTCCAGCATTACGCCCTGTTCCGACACATGACGGTTGCACAGAACATTGCCTTTGGCCTGGATTCATTGCCACGCAAACAGCGTCCACCCAAGGCTGAAATCAAGAGGCGCGTCAGTGAACTGCTGGAAATGATCCAGTTGCCGCATATGGCACAGCGTTTTCCCGCACAGCTCTCCGGGGGTCAGAAACAGCGTGTCGCTCTTGCCCGTTCTATTGCAACGCGGCCAAAAATCCTTCTGCTGGACGAACCTTTCGGTGCGCTTGACGCCAAGGTACGAAAAGACCTTCGGCGCTGGCTGCGTAATCTGCACGATGAATTCCATTTCACCAGCATTTTCGTAACCCATGACCAGGAAGAAGCTCTGGAGCTATCCGATCAGGTGGTGGTTATGAGCCAGGGCAATGTGGAACAGGTTAACGAGCCTACCGAACTTTATGCCCGCCCCGATAGCCGCTTCGTATTCGATTTCCTCGGACAGGTGAACGTTCTGTCCGGTGATGTTAAACACAGTCGCTTAAGTCTTGGCAGCGCCTGGGTAACAGTTCCTGGCATCAAGCATCAGGGCAAAGCGCAGCTGTATCTGCGCCCCCACGAAGTACGCTTGGCCACAACACCTGCCGCCAATGCCAACCTGCCATTACGCATCGAAGCGGTCAGCCTCATAGGCTCAGAAGTGCGCATTGAGCTTCGCCCGGAAGGCTGGCACAGCACAGGTTCGGATAACATCTGGGAGGTCGGCATCAGCCATGCCGAGTTCAACCAGCAACGCCCTGCTCGTGGAGATCTGCGTTACGCAGTGCCAGAGATCGGGCATTTGTTCACTGGTGAGGATACGCAGCCAGAAACCGTCAACTGGGCCGAAGCAGAATCGGCTCCACGGGTTCGCTTAATCAACTGAAGGCCAGTGCCCAGGCTCAATAATCTCTCAATCTGTTACCATGGCTCAAATTCCCAAATAACGAGCTGAACTACGATGGATGCAACCAAGTTTTACATTAACGGGAAGTGGATCACCCCCGAAAGCACCCAGCACCTGGAGGTGATAAACCCTTCTGACGAAAAAGGGTTTTCTACGATTACTCTAGGCTCACAGGCTGATACGGACAAGGCTGTCAGTGCTGCAAAAAAAGCTTTCCCTGCCTGGTCGGCGTCGTCCAAAGAACAACGTATTGAACTGTTGGAGCGCTTGTTCGAAACCTATAAGGCGCGCGCTGAAGAAATGGCGCAAACCATCAGTCAGGAAATGGGCGCCCCCATTGATCTTGCGAGAAGCGCACAGGTTGGTGCAGGTGCCGCACACCTGAAGAACACTATCCGTGCACTGAAGTCTTTCAACTTTGAGCACCCCCTTGGCGACCACGCACCGGACAACATCATTTTGCACGAAGCCGTAGGCATCTGTGCATTGATCACACCCTGGAACTGGCCGATGAACCAGGTAATGCTCAAGGTCGCTCCAGCACTTGCCGCAGGCTGCACGGTGGTTCTCAAGCCCTCTGAGATCTCTCCCCTGTCGGCCATGTTGCTTGCTGAGATGATTGATAGCGCAGGCTTCCCGGAAGGCGTTTTCAACCTGGTTAACGGCGATGGCGCAGGCGTTGGCTCGCAACTGTCCGAGCATCGGGATATCGACCTGGTCAGCTTTACCGGGTCCACACGTGCAGGCAAGGCCATCACCATTGCTGCCGCAGACGCTATGAAACGAATCGGCCTCGAATTGGGCGGCAAAGGCGCCAATATCATCTTCGCTGACGCCGACGAAAAAGCCGTCACCCGTGGTGTACGCCACTGCTTTGCAAACTCTGGTCAGTCGTGCAACGCACCTACGCGAATGCTGGTGGAAAAGTCCGTTTACAAGCAAGCCGTTGAAACCGCAACGATGATTGCTGCCAAGACCGAGGTGGGTCTTGCAGGCGAAGAAGGCCGGCATATCGGACCAGTGGTTTCAGAGCCCCAGTTCCTGAAGGTTCAAGCGCTGATCAAAAAGGGCATAGAGGAAGGTGCTACCTTGGTGGCGGGCGGTGAAGGTCGGCCAGAAGGGTTCGAGAAAGGTTACTTCGTTAAACCAACCGTTTTCGCTGATGTAACGCCCGACATGACCATCTGGAGCGAAGAAATTTTCGGCCCGGTTCTGGCTATCACGCCTTTTGAAACAGAAGAAGAGGCAATAGAGCTCGCCAACGATACACTTTATGGGCTGACCAACTACATCCAGACATCCGACAAAGAAAAGGCGCACAGGGTTGCCAGACAGGTCAGATCAGGGATGGTCGAGATCAACGGCAAATCCGGGTCAGCCGGCTTTCCGTTCGGCGGTATGAAACAGTCCGGTAACGGCAGCCGCGAAGGCGGTGTCTGGGGTCTGGAAGAGTTCCTTGAGGTTAAATCCGTTACTGACTGGTAACGCTTACCGCAGTTACCAAAAGGCTGACCAATCGCCCCGGAGCTCCAGAGCGGATCTCCGGGGCGATTGCCTTACAGGCCCTTCACATCAATTCTGCCTCGTGACAACTGCACCCTGTCCTTACGCTCAAGCTCTTTCAATAACCGGCTGACAACTTCCCTGGCGGTTCCCAGTTCGACGGCAAGCTCTTGATGAGTGATGTGAATAGGGCTGCGCCGGGCCTCCAACCATTCCTCAAGCCGCTCATCCATACGGCGAAAAGCCACCTCCTCGACGAGCAACATGAGGTCATCGAGTCTGCGCCCATAGGACTCCATAATCCCCAGGCGAAAAGCAGCAGATTGGTCCATCAGCCGGTCGAATAGCCCCCTGGGCACCATAGCGGCTTCGGATTCCTCCTCTACAAAGGCCTCAGCCCGATAACCACAGCCTGTCATCAGGCAGCCAATCGACAAGGTACAAATGTCATCGGCGCCCATGCGGTACAGCACGATACTGTTTCCGGAAACACCGGTCATCTGCACTTTTACCGCACCACTGAGCATCAGTGGTAGGCCCTGGCAATGCTCACCGGCCCGGAACAGAATCTTGCCGGCCGGGAAACGCATAACCTGAATCCTTTCAAGAGCTTCCTTTTGAAGTTCCCGAGGCAGGGTTTCCAGAATGCTGTGGTGTAACATATATCTTCCTTGGGCTTTTAAAACTGATACCACCAGTGTGACTTTATCACTGAACTGCTTTGCAACGAGCGCTAAAGTTACAACCCTAGCCTCATACCAACACAGGAGAATGGATCATGAGCGTTAATATGGGTTCTGCAGACCGGATCATTCGTGCCATTGTAGGCATTGTACTTCTGGCGCTGGTGTTTGTCGGCCCTCAAACACCTTGGGGTTGGATTGGCATTGTGCCGCTGGCTACCGCGCTGATGGGCAACTGCCCTGCGTATTCGCTGCTGGGTATAAAAACCTGTAAAAAGCAGTAGAATTCAGCCAGACACAAAAAAGCCGAAGTGACGGGGAATCGCTTCGGCTTCTTTGTTTGGGAGGCTGGTTACTTTACTGGCGCGTTAAGTGCGTCCAGAACCTCTTCCAGTTCAGAGATCATCTGACGGATAAGCTGCTTGTAATGAGTGGTGTCATCCTTCACTTCATGGCTACTAAGCTTCTGCTTGGCACCACCGATGGTATACCCCTGCTCATACAGCAAGCTTCGTATCTGCCGGATGGTAATAACATCCGCACGCTGATAATACCGGCGGTTACCCCTGCGTTTTACAGGCGATAGCTGTGGGAACTCTTGCTCCCAATAGCGCAGAACGTGGGCTTTTACCGCACACAGATCTGCCACTTCACCGATCGTAAAGTAACGCTTCCCGGGAATAGCAGGGAGTTCGTTGTTATGACTGGGTTCCAACATACGCTTCTACTTTCTGTTTCAGTTTCTGTCCCGGGCGAAACGTAACGACACGTCGTGCGCTTATCGGAATCTCTTCACCGGTTTTCGGGTTCCGCCCTGGGCGTTGTTTTTTATCGCGCAAGTCAAAATTACCGAAACCCGACAGTTTTACCTGTTCATTGTGGCTGAGTGCGCCCCTGATTTCATCGAAAAAAGCTTCTACCATTTCCTTGGCTTCGCGTTTGTTCAGGCCCAACTCCTCATACAAGCGCTCTGCCATTTCCGCTTTCGTCAAAGCCGCCATCTCTCAACTCCTCAGTGTTGCCCCCAACTCTTCCTTCAGTGCGTCAATGACACCGTTAAAGAGCGAATGCACCTCATCTTCATTCAACGTACGTTCAGGATGTTGCCAGAACAGACTCAGAGCCAGGCTTCGGTTACCCTTGCCAATGCTCTCTCCTTCGTAAACATCAAACGCACGCAACGCTGTCAGGCGCTCACCAGCGTGTTTTCGGGCTACACGCTCAACGTCGGCGAACGCAACTTCACCACCAATAATAATAGCCAGATCCCGGCGAACTTCCGGGAATTTCGAAATTTCTTTGAAATTAGGCACATATCCGGTAATGATCGAATTCAAGGATAGCTCAAACATCAGGATCGTGCCATTAAGTTCAAGATTTTTCTGAACTTGTGGGTGCAAGGTGCCTAACCACCCAACGTGTTCACCATCCCGCAGGAGTTCAGCTGTCTGTCCCGGGTGCAAGGCCGGGTGACGGCTACTCACAAATCCGACTTGAATACCCAGCACACTGAACAACCCCTCCAATTCACCTTTTACATCAAAAAAGTCCGCTGTTCTGCGACCATTCACCCAGTTTTCGGGATTCTGGGAACCAACAACCACGCCCGCAAGCATAGGCTGCTGATCAATGCGCTGACCATCCTGCAGAAAGCGCAAGCCCGTCTCGAACATACGGATTCTCGGCTGCTGGCGATTCTGGTTATGAGCAACTGTTTTCAGCAAGCCGCTCCAGAGACTTGTCCGCATCACTGACAAGTCCGATGAGATCGGGTTCGCCAGAGCAATGCCTTCACGCTCAGGGTCTATCTGCGCCTGCACCTTGGGGTCAACAAAGCTATAAGTAATCGCCTCCTGGTAGCCCTGGGAGACAAAGTAATCACGTATTGCCGAAACCGGGCGAACGGCTTCTTCGTTCACTCTAAGACCAAGGGAACCCGTCGGCTCGGTAACCGGCAGGTTGTTGTAGCCGTAGATTCGGCCCACCTCTTCGATTAAATCTTCTTCGATTGAAATATCGGGGCGAAAGCTGGGGACATTGATGCGCCAACCGTTCTTCAGCAACTTGCCGACGGTCAAGCCAAGCCGGATCAAGATTTCTTCAACGGTGGTGCGGTCGATGTCGAGGCCCAAAACGTCGGCCAGGCGCTGTGAGCGAAGGTCAATGGTGCGGGCTTTCGGCAAATGATCAGCACTGACCACTTCAACAATCTCGCCAGGCTCGCCGCCTACAATATCCATCAGCAGACGGGTTGCACGCTCCATGGCATCACGGGCAAGCTCATAGTCAACACCACGCTCGAAGCGGTGCGATGCATCCGTATGCAGGCCGTAATAACGAGCCTTGCCTGCGAGGGTGATCGGATCAAAGTAGGCCGCTTCCAGCACCAGATCGCGGGTCTTGGGGCTCACACCAGAGTGCTCGCCACCCATGATGCCAGCAATAGCTATAGGCTTCTCATGATCCGCAATAACGAGCGTTTGTTCCGTCAGCTCAACTTCCTGACCATCAAGCAGCACCAGCTTCTCAGCCGGTAGTGCCATACGCACAACAATACCTTTGTTTATTTCTTCGCGATCAAACGCGTGCAAGGGCTGGCCCTGCTCCAACATCACGAAGTTGGTTACATCTACGGCCGCATCAATGGATCGAATGCCGGAGCGCCGGAGTTTTTCTTGCATCCACAAGGGTGTCTCGGCCTGTAGATTCACATTGCGAAGTATACGACCCAGGTAACGCGGACAGCCCTCAGAAGCATCAACTCGTATATCCGGCACCTCTGAGTGGACGGCTTCAACCGGATCGATCTGTGGCGCTTGAGGAACCAAGCTGTTCAAAACACCAACTTCACGTGCAATACCTTTGATAGAAAGGCAGTCACTGCGGTTAGGCGTCAAGTCCACATCAATGGCAACATCGTTCAGCTTGAGATAATCACTTAATGCTGACCCCACCGGCGCATCAGCGGGCAACTCCATAATGCCGTCATGGTCTTCAGACAACCCCAATTCGGATCCTGAACACAGCATACCCTCAGATGGCTGACCACGAAGTTTTGCCTTCTTGATCTTGAAATCGCCGGGCAGAACCGCACCAATCACAGCAAAAGGCACCTTTATGCCTTGGCGAACATTCGGGGCACCACACACCACCTGAACGGTCTGACTCCCATCACTAACCTGGCATACGCGCAGCTTGTCAGCGTCAGGGTGAGGCTCTGCAGACAGAACCTCTCCGACCACCACGCCCTGAAACTTACCGGCCACCGGCTCGAAGCCATCGACTTCCAACCCTGCCATCGTTATTTGATCCATCAGCTCCTGAGAGCTGATTTCCGGGTTAACCCACTCGCGCAGCCACTGCTCACTGAATTTCATGGTAATTGCCTTGTTCTGATGCGGTTTCGGATATTGATTTGAATGCCGTAAAGCGCCGTATTAACGGAATTGGCGTAAAAAGCGCAGGTCGTTCTCGAAGAACATACGCAGGTCATTTACGCCATAACGGAGCATTGCCAAACGCTCTACACCCATACCGAATGCAAAGCCGCGATATTCTTCGGCATCAATACCGCAGTAACCGAACACCTTTGGGTGCACCATGCCGCAACCCATGATTTCCAGCCACTTGATGCTGCCATCGGCTTCCCGCCCCCACTCAATATCTACCTCCGCAGAGGGTTCAGTGAACGGGAAGTAAGACGGTCGGAAACGAACCTGAAGATCACGCTCAAAAAACACCCGCAGGAACTCTTCAACCGTACTTTTCAGATCAGCAAAACTGACATTCTTTTCAACCAGCAATCCCTCAATCTGGTGAAACATGGGGGTATGGGTCATATCCGAATCACAGCGATACACCCGGCCCGGGCATATCATGCGAAATGGGGGCTTCCCGGCTTCCATGGTACGAATCTGCACTGGAGAGGTGTGAGTACGCAGCAAAGTACCGGGATTGAAATAAAAGGTATCGTGCATTGCCCGGGCAGGATGGTGGCCAGGAATGTTGAGGGCTTCGAAGTTATGATAGTCGTCTTCGATTTCAGGCCCCTGCTCCACGGTGTAGCCAGCCCTGGCGAAGAACTCCTCAATGCGTTGGAGGGTTCGGGTTACCGGGTGCAGACCACCAAGATCCTGGCCACGGCCAGGCAGGGTCACATCTATGGATTCAGCTGCGAGCTTCTGCTCAATGGCGACTCGCTCGAGATCGCTGCGTCGGGCATTAATCGCTTGTTCGACTTGTCCTTTTGCCTCATTGATCTTCTGGCCGGCTGCGGGACGCTCTTCTGCAGAGAGCTTACCTAGCGTTTTCGCCTGTTGCGTAATAGCGCCTTTCTTGCCTAGGTACTCCACACGAATGTGATCAAGCGCCTGCAAACTGTCGGCTTTCTCTACTGCCGCCAAGCCGTCCTGAACCAGTTGCTCCAGGTTTTCCATTGACCCTGCTCCAAACCAGAAGTGAGGATTTCAAAATTTGAAATCTTGAAACAAAAATAGGGGAAGAGCGTGCCCTTCCCCTATTAAACGATGCCTTTACGCGCTTAAAAATCTGCGACTGGCACCGGTTCGATTCGTAATCGATGAAAGAGCTAAGCGATCAGAGAGATGCTTTTGCCTTCTCAACCACAGCTGAAAATGCCTGCTGCTCGTTCATGGCCAGATCAGCCAGAACCTTACGATCGATTTCAACGTTTGCCTTTTTCAGGCCAGCAATCAAGCGGCTGTAGGACAGGCCGTTAGCCCGAGCGCCAGCGTTGATACGGGCAATCCACAGAGCGCGGAAGGCGCGCTTACGGTTACGACGGTCGCGATATGCATACTGACCGGCTTTGATAACCGCTTGCTTGGCAACGCGGAATACACGGCTACGAGCTCCGTAGTAACCCTTGGCCTGCTTTAGAATCTTCTTGTGACGACGACGTGCAACCACGCCACGTTTAACACGAGCCATACTATAATCCTTCTACCTTAAAACCGTTGTGAGTGTATTGCTGCCTTACTTACGGAGCATACGCTTTACGGAAGCCACATCAGATTTGGCAACCAATGAAGTACCACGCAGCTGACGCTTACGCTTGGGGGTCTTCTTGGTCAGGATGTGACTGGTGAAGGCTGACTTGTGCTTGAAGCCGGTAGCAGTTTTTTTGAACCGCTTGGCCGCTCCACTTTTCGTTTTCATCTTAGACATTTTAAAACTCCGCATTCTGTTTTTTTAAATACATATATATGAACCTGAACGACAAATCCCCCGCCGTTGGCAGGGGATGAATCATTGAATCAGATTCACTTCTTTTTGCGGGGAGCCACTATCATGGTCATCTGGCGGCCTTCCATTTTTGGCCGCATTTCTACCTGAGCCAGCGCCTCAATATCTGCTTCAATGCGTTCCATGAGCTTCATACCGATTTCTTGGTGTGCCATCTCACGGCCACGGAAGCGGATAGTGATTTTGCCGCGGTCCCCGCCTTCAAGGAAACGTACCAGGTTGCGTAGTTTTACCTGATAATCCCCTTCTTCAGTTCCTGGTCGGAACTTAAGCTCTTTGACTTGCGTCTGTTTCTGCTTTTTCTTGGCAGCGGCCTTCGCTTTCTTCTCGTCGAAGACCTTTTTGCCATAATCCATTATCTTACAGACGATCGGATCGGAATCTGTAACCTGTACCAGATCCAGTGTCGCCTCCTCTGCCATCTTGAGGGCGTCTTCGATCGGAACTACACCTACCTGATTGCCTTCGGCATCGATCAGGCGGACTTCAGTTGCATCAATATTCTCATTGATCGGCGCCTTTGGAGTACGCCCACCCCGATTCGTTCGCTGTTTAATAGTCAAATCTCCGTCTTGATTCTGCTCTTGCGTTCAACATCTTCCTGCAGAAGCTGCTCGAACGCTTCGAGCGATAGAGTTCCCAAATCTTCACCTTTGCGGGTTCTCACCGCAACGGCATTGTTCTCGACTTCTTTATCGCCGACAACGACAAGATAAGGAACTTTGTTAATAGTATGCTCGCGGATTTTAAAGCCGATCTTCTCGTTTCTCAAGTCAGCATTAACCCTGAACCCCAAAGAATCGAACTTTTTCGCCAAATTCTCACAATATTCACGCTGATTATCGGTGATATTGAGAATTGCGACCTGCGTCGGAGCAAGCCAGGTCGGAAACGCACCCTCGTACTCTTCGATCAGTATACCAATAAACCTTTCGAACGAACCAAGTACAGCGCGATGCAGCATAACCGGCGTTTTTCGCTCGGAGTTGTCAGCAACGTATTGTGCTCCGAGGCGCCCAGGCATGGAGAAATCCACCTGAATAGTGCCACACTGCCACACCCGGCCAATACAATCCTTAAGAGAAAATTCGATTTTCGGGCCATAGAAAGCACCTTCGCCCGGTAACAGCTCCCAATCTACGCCTTCGCGATTCAGGGCTTCTTCCAGTGCAGCTTCGGATTTGTCCCAAACTTCGTCAGAACCCACACGCTTTTCCGGGCGGGTGGACAGCTTGTACAGAATCTCGGTGAAGCCGAAGTCCTTGTAAACCTCATGCAGCAAATCAATGAACTTCGACACCTCGTGCTGGATGGCGTCTTCTTCACAGAAGATGTGAGCATCATCCTGGGTAAAGCCGCGCACCCGCATCAAACCATGCAACGCACCGGAAGCTTCATTGCGGTGGCAAGAGCCAAACTCGGCCAGGCGCAGGGGCAGGTCTTTGTAGCTTTTCAGACCCTGGTTGAACACCTGAATGTGGCATGGGCAGTTCATGGGCTTGATAGCGAAGTCGTGTTTTTCCGACTCGGTGGTGAACATGCCTTCTTTGAACTTATCCCAGTGGCCGGATTTTTCCCAAAGTGTGCGGGACACGATCTGCGGAGTTTTTATTTCCTGATACTCGTGCCGGTGCAGGATATCGCGCATGTACTGTTCCATTTGCTGATAAATGGTCCAGCCCGCCGGATGCCAGAACACCATACCCGGAGCTTCTTCCTGCATATGGAAGAGGCCGAGTTTCTTGCCGACTTTGCGGTGGTCACGCTTTTCGGCTTCTTCAATCCGGTGCAAGTAAGCTTTCAGATCTTTTTTATTAGCCCAGGCTGTACCGTACACACGCTGCAATTGCTCGTTTCCGGTATCGCCACGCCAGTACGCACCAGCCACTTTGGTAAGTTTGAAGGCTTTCATTTTCCCTGTGCTGGGCACGTGTGGACCACGGCAGAGGTCAATAAAGTCACCCTGGCGATAGAACGACAGATCTTCCTCACCGGGGATGTCTTCTATAATGCGAACTTTGTATTCCTCACCCATCTCGGTGAACAGCTGGACGGCTTCGCTGCGGGACAGCACAGAACGGGACACTGGAATGTCCTGCTTGGCCAACTCCGCCATGCGCTTTTCAATACGCGCCAAATCTTCGTTAGTGAAGGGGCGATCATATTTGAAGTCGTAGTAAAAACCGTCATCCACCACCGGACCGATCGTAACCTGGGCTTCCGGGAACAGCTCTTTTACCGCCATCGCCAACAGATGGGCGGTGGAGTGGCGGATAACTTCAAGACCGTCTGCATCGCGCTCGGTGATAATGGCTAACTCAGCGTCGTGTTCGATCATATGACTGGTATCGACCAGACTACCATCAACTTTTCCGGCCAATGCCGCCTTGGCCAGGCCGGCGCCAATGTCGGCTGCTACATCGTGCACGCTAACGGGTTCAGCAAAACTGCGGTGGCTGCCATCAGGCAGAGTTACTACGGGCATGGGAGTCTCCAGGGAGCTGCTCAGCGGTGATCTATACCAAAGATCACTTGGGTGAATGGCAGCCACGATACAAACCGCGGTGCCAAGAATGGCGGGAAGTTTAACAGAAAAAAACCCGGCAGGTTAATGCCGGGTTTTGCTTAGGGCTTCAAGCGATGCTCACTGGGTTACCGTGAGGGAACAAACGCCGGTCGCTCACCCTCACTGGCCCGTCGTCGCAGCTGCCCAAAAGCCAGCAGCCCCAGTAACAGCAAAGCCGGAATGAACATCAACTCTTTTGGCGGACGGGGATTCGCTACTTGCACAGTATCAATGGTCCAACCAAAGCTTAGCCCGGCTTTTTCCGCATCGCTACCGAAGTTGACGAACTCGACATTCATTACCTCTCCTGCCTCCGATACTTCCAGCCCGGCAGCAGCCAACCGCTCCTCCGGAGTATCGCCTGCTGGCAAAGGAAGCTTCATGTACTTGGATACATCATCACCCGCCAGGGACATTCCAGACGCCTGTAGAATGATGGGCTGATCTGCCGCCACCTCATCCACGTGTTGCAATAACTCCACACCCGGGCGGTCATTCGTGGGCGGGTAAATTTCATCCCACCAGAAGCCTGGGCGAAACAGCGTGAACGTTATCAGCAGCAACCCAATGGTTTCCCACCAGCGGGTTTTGGTAAACCAAAATCCCTGAGTCGCCGCAGAAAACACCAGCATGGCCGTTACCGCACTGAACACCGTAACCAGCAGGTCAAACCAGCCGGTAAGCCCGATCAACAACAACTGAGTATTGAAGATGAACATAAACGGCAAAATAGCGGTACGTATGTCGTAGGTGAAACCCTGGATACCCGTTCGAATCGGATCGGCGCCCGAAATGGCTGCGGCTGCATAGGCCGCCAGCCCCACTGGCGGTGTATCGTCCGCCAATATACCGAAGTAAAATACGAAGAGGTGAACGGCAATCAACGGCACCAGCAACCCGTTTTCGGCACCGAGAGTAACGATAACAGGTGCCATCAGAGTGGACACAACGATGTAGTTCGCAGTAGTAGGCAAGCCCATGCCCAATATAAGGCTGATAACAGCGGTGAACGCCAGCATCAACAGGAGGTTACCCCCGGAGATGAATTCAACAAACTGAGTCATCACCAGACCGATACCGGTGAGCGTCACAGTGCCTACCACAATGCCAGCAGTCGCAGTGGCCACACCAATACCCACCATGTTCCGCGCGCCAGTGACCAGCGAATGCATCAGGTCTGAGCCGCCCTGCTTCAAACCATCCAGGTAATGACCACTGTTTTTGAAAAATGCTTTCAAAGGCCGCTGGGTAATGATGATAAACACCATAAATACAGTGGCCCAGAACGCAGACAGCTGCGGCGAAAAGCGCTCGACCGTCAGGCACCACACTAGCACCACGACAGGCAACAGGAAGTACAGCCCGGTTTTAACCGTTGGCCCCACCGGAGGCAGTTTTTCCATCAACGCATCGGAGACATCGTCTTCCAGATCGGGGAAGCGCGAGCCATAACCCACGAGAGCAACGTAAATCGCGACCAGCAATGGAGTAAGCACCCACATGGCCGCATTGCCAAACAGGTCTTTCGTCCAGCCTATGCCGTAATAGACCGCCAACGAGAGTACGCTCAGCCCCAGCAAGAGCATGACCCAGACGAGCATGCGCTGAGCCAAAGTAGGTTTGTTCAGCCGCTCAACGCCTTTCATATTCAGTTTGCAGGCTTCCAGGTGCACGATGTAGATGAGCGCTACGTAGGAAATCATTGCCGGCAGAATGGCGTGCTTGATTACTTCGAGGTAGGAAATACCCACATACTCGACCATGAGAAATGCTGCAGCCCCCATGATCGGCGGTGTCAGCTGGCCGTTAGTTGAAGCCGCCACTTCCACAGCACCGGATTTTGTGGCTGGGAACCCTACTTTCTTCATCAGAGGGATGGTAAAGGTGCCGGTTGTAACAACGTTGGCTATGGAAGAGCCAGAAATGATACCGCTAAGCCCACTGGCAACTACCGCTGCCTTGGCGGGACCGCCACGCATGTGGCCAAGCATGGCGTAAGCCACTTTTATAAAATAGTTGCCGGCACCGGCGCGCTCCAGCAAGGCTCCGAACAACACAAACAGGAAAACGAAACTGGTGGACACACCAAGAGCCACACCAAAAACCCCTTCAGTACCCAGCCACTGGTGTGAAGCCAGTTTGTTCAGACTCGCACCCTTGTGGGCAATAACATCAGGCATGAAAGGCCCGCCCAGGGCGTAAATGATAAACACGGTGGCGACAACCGCCAGCGGCAGACCCAGTGAGCGCCGAGTCGCTTCCAGCAAAAACACCAGACCAGACAGGGCAACAACCAGATCCTGGGTTTCAGGCGCACCGGGTCGTGCAGCAAGCTGATCATAAAAAACGTACAGGTAAGAGGCGGTGAACGCCGCCCCAAGGGCAAGTATCCAGTCGTAAAAAGGCACGTGACCTGTGTGCCTGCCCTTGAACATAGGGAAGGCAGAAAACGCCAGAAACGAGGCAAACGCCAAGTGGATAGAACGAGCTTCGGTGGAGTTAAATACTCCGAACTCCAGAATAAACGGCAGTGGTGAAGCTATCCACAGCTGAAAAAGAGACCACAGCAAAGGCACCGTGAACAGAATAATGGCGGCGGTCCCTGTGGCCGCCCTTCCCCCGGTTTCGGTTTGAAGGAATTGTTCCACGTTCTGTTTATCGATGGCACCTCCGGCCCTCGGCTCGCTATCGGTCATAGCAATGTCCTGTCAAAGAGGAATCGGGAAAACGGAATGGCCGCGGGGCACCCAGAGGGTGCGCCAGCGGCTGGGATAAGGCTTACTTGATCAGACCGGCCTCTTTGTAGTACTTGGCTGCGCCAGGGTGCAGTGGCGCGCTCAGTGCATCAGAAACCATCTCTTCTTTCTTCAGGTTGGCGAAAGCAGGATGCAGGCGTTTGAAGCTGTCAAAGTTTTCAAACACCGCACGAACTACCTGATACACCACGTCATCCGGCACATCGGTCGATGAGACGAAGGTCGCCGCGACACCGAAGGTTGCAACGTCATTGTCGCTACCGCGGTACATGCCACCCGGAATGATCGCTTTACGGTAGTACGGATTCTCTTCGATCAGCGTTTTTGTAGCATCGTTTTCGACACTTACAACAACACTGTCGCACGAGGTGGTAGCTTCCTTGATAGCACCGGAAGGGTGTCCCACGGTGTAGAAGAATGCATCGATGTTACCATCGCAAAGTGCCTGGGACTGCTCAGCGGCTTTTAGCTCCGCTGCCAGAGAGAACTTGTCCATGGTCCAGCCCATTTCGTCCATCAGCACTTCTGCTGTAGCGCGCTGGCCAGAACCCGGGTTACCAACAGACACACGCTTACCTTCCAGGTCCTCAAAGTTTTTGATGCCCGAACCTTTGCTGGCAATTACGGTGAACGGCTCCGGATGCATGGAGAAAACAGCACGCAGTTTCTCGTTGGGGCCATCATCCTTGAACTGACTGCTGCCATTGTATGCATGGAACTGCCAGTCTGACTGAGCAACCGCCAGATCCAGCTCGCCCTGTGCTATAGCATTCAGGTTGTATACAGAACCGCCGGTACTTTCAACAGAGCAACGAATGCCGTGCTCTTTCCGGTCCATATTGACCAGACGGCAAATCGCACCACCAGCCGGATAATAAACTCCGGTCACGCCGCCGGTTCCGATGGTTACGAAACGTTGCTCCTGCGCGGAAACAGCGGTAGAAGCAGCGCCCAGGCTGACAGCCGCTGCAACTGCAAATGCGGAGGCTTTTAGTTTCAATGTCATGTGAATCATCCCTTATTTTCATCGTTGTCTTTGACAGCCCGCCCAAGCGACCGGGCAAGCGTTGTGCTCAAGATAGAACATAGACCACTTCACACGATAAATAAAGTATGGAGTAGGTCGCTAACCAACTGAGTAAGCAACAAAAAAACCCGCGATGCGGGCTTTTTTGTCATTGACTACAGCTCTGTTTATTTTGCTGCTCGCGCTTTCGCTATCATTTTTTCCGGCTTCAGCAAGAACCTCGCAAGCGCCGGCAACAACCAGATAGCCCCAACCATATTCCAGAGGAACATGAAGAACAACAGGAAGCCCATATCCGCCTGGAACTTGATTGGCGAGAAGATCCAGGTAACAACACCCAGCCCAAGCGTTACGCCGGTAAACATCACAGCTTTACCCGTTGAGAGCAGCGTCTGGAAGTAGGCTTCTTGAAGAGGCTTGCCTTCCAGCAGATATTTTTCCAGCTTGCTGTAGATATAGATGCCGTAGTCCACACCTATGCCCACACCGAGCGCGATAACCGGCAAGGTCGCCACTTTAATACCAATACCCGAAACTGCCATGATTGCTTCACAGAGAATCGATGTCAGGCCCAGAGGCACCACGATACACAACACAGCCCGTATAGAGCGGAAGGTCGCGAAGCACAAAAGGCTCACCACGCCGTAAACCATGATAAGCATCATATCCTTGGCGTTAGCAATAACCTCATTGGTCGCCGCTTCAACCCCTGCGTTACCGGCCGCCAGCAGGAATGTGTGATTTTCATTGCTGTTTGCATTGGCAAACACTTCGACGCTTTCAACCACTGTTTCCAGAGTCTCCGCCTTGTGATCTTCAAGGAACACAAGAACAGGGGTCAGGCTACAATTGGTATTTATAAGACCGGTCGGTGCTTCACGGATGGACGCATTAATAATCGTCTGGTTGCGCGATATCTCATACCACTTCCAGTTGCCCTCGTTAAGAGCCTTGGTGACGATTTTAGAAACATCCGCGAGCGAAGCGGAGGACTGAACCCCCGGCGTGTTCTGCAACTCCCACTGCAGTGAATCCATCGCCCGCAGCACATTATATTGGGTACATTGCTCTTCGGGTGTTTTGACCATCACGACCAGCACGTCGGCACTGGTCGAGTAGTTATTGATGATATAGGCGTTATCCAGGTTGTAGCGTGAGTCGGCTCGAAGCTCGGGCGCACCCTGATCAAGATCCCCTACCTTCAGATCCTGCTTGTAGTACAGGCCAAGACCCAGCCCTATCACCGCAATCAGCAATGAAATCGGTGCAACTCCCGGGTGAGCAAAGTAGGACATCAAACGCCATTTGCGATCCTGCTTTTCGCCATGATTCTGCACGTGGCGAATGCCACCTTTGGAAATACCAAGGTAAGACATGATCAGAACGTGAAGCACCAGATTAGTGATAATCACGAACGCCACACCCAGTCCCGCTGCTACTGCAAGGTCACGGATAACATCGATTTCGATGAAGAACAGAGTCAGGAAACCGAAAGCATCGGAAATAAGCGCCAGCATGCCGGGAATATAGAGAGCCCGGAATGCAAGACGGGCTGAAGTCTCTGCATCGAAACCTTTGGCTGCCTCGACCGCCATGGCATTTACGATCTGGACACCATGGCTGATGCCAATAGCAAAGACCAGGAAAGGCACCAGTACCGAGTAGGGATCCAGACCGTAGCCCAGCAGCCTGAGTGCTCCCAATTGCAGGAATACCGCCACGATTGATGTAAACACCGGTACCAAGGTGCCAGTGACGCTCCGGGAGTACCAGAACAAGAGCAAGGTTGTCAGCAGAATGGTGATGCCCGCAAACCAGGCAATGGAGCCAATTCCCTCAATCAGGTCGCCGACTTTCTTGGCAAAGCCCACAATATGAATATCAATATTGGGGTTCTGCTCCCTGTATTTGTCCCTTATCTTTTCTTCAAGTTGGCGAGAAAAGGTTGCGTAATCAAGCGGCTCCCCAGTCTCCGGGTTCTTTTCATACAATGGCGCATAGACGATCGTCGATCTGAAGTTATCAGAAACCAGGCGCCCTACTTCGTTCGAACGCAAAATGTTCTGGCGCAACTGCTCCAGGCTTTCCGGGGAGCCATCATAGCCATCCGGAATAACGGTACCCCCCTGGAAACCCTGCTCGGTTACTTCCACCCAACGGACGTTGGATGTCCAAAGGGTTTTCAGACCAGAACGGTCAACACCATCAAGATAGAAAACCTCATCGGTAATCTGCTTCAGAGTCTCCATGTACTCTGCAGAGAATATATCGCCGGTTTTGGTTTCCACGGCAATGCGCACGAAGTTACCGAGGTTTTCCAGGTCGTTGCGATGGTCCAGCATGTTAATAATGTAAGGATGCTCAAGCGGAATCATGCGCTCGAAACTGGCATCCGGCTGGATTTTTATCGCGTTGTAGCCCAAAAACGCCGTTAGCAGCAGAAAGCCGATCAGGATAACGACCCGATTGTTAAAAATCAGACGTTCCAGAAATGGCTCAGCTTTGGGCGTTGTCAGGAAGTGATCACCCCTGTCATGGTTCGGGTTGGACATTCAAAAGCCCCTCTATTATTTTTTCGATTGTTGCCACATCAGGGCGTTATTGAAGGTTTTTTCCGCGCGCATCAGTAATCTTTACGCCGCTTTCACCTACGATAAGAAGATTGGTTCCTGATACCGGGACAACACTCATAATTCCCGCCCGATCCCCTCGGAAATGCTCACGAAATGAATCGGCACCATTGCCGCTCATCAGCACGGTGCCCCCGTTACCCACTAGAGTTATCCGACCGTCATCAGCAACGGCGCCATCATTAAGTGTCGCTCCGGCGCTGTTAGGAACCATGCGCCAACTTTTCCCAAGATCACTGGAAAAGAGCATATTTCCTCGCAAACCAAAGGCCAGGATCTCATTCACCTGGCCCGTTCCGATAACACCGAAAAGAGAACCGGGGTAAGGGCTTTCTCGCCGCTCCCATGTGCTCCCGCCATCCACAGACACATGGATCTGCCCGGCCTCTCCAACAATTACCAGTGCACCGCCGGCTATACGGGCAATACCGTTAAGATGGAAGTTCTGGCCATTATCAATTTGTGGGGCCCAGTCTTTCCAGGTGTCGCCGCCATCTTGCGTGCGCAGGATCATGCCATAGGCGCCCACCACGAAGCCGTGCTGATCATTTTCAAACCAAACACCCAGCAGCGGGTTTACCGGCCCGATATCCAAATCCGACTGCATATTCTCCATGGCAAAAAACAGGTCATCCAGCGCCCATTCCAGATCACCTACTTCTGATTCAGGAGCCTCCTCGATGCGCTCTTCCATCGCCGCAATCTGGTCTTCCTTGCTGGCGATAGCCAGTTCAGACGCTCCTATACCGGTTAACTGCAAGCTCCAGTTCTCCCCGGCGTCCTCAGTATGGAGAACCACGCCGCTGTGGCCTACTGCCCAGCCGTGCGTCTCGGACCCGAAATCCACGGCAGTCAGCGTAACAGCAACTGGGACACTGCCCTGCGCCCAGGTTTGTCCGCCATCATCCGAGTAAATAATGTGCCCCCTTTCCCCGACGGCAACAATGCGATCACCCGCGCGTACTGCGTCATTCAGGAGGTTGGTGGGAGCCAGGTCGGTTTGCCGGGCCGGCGTTTCGATGATATCCGCAAGCGCGAACGCAGCTGGTGTAAACCAAGCCATGGAAAGCCCGAGGCAGGCTGCCCCCAGTGTCTTGCACGTCAACCTTATAGCCATTCAGATTGCCTATTATGTTGTTTTAACTGTATATCTCTAACCGCTACTGAAAGTTACCCTTCTTAGCGGACACTCCTGCGACGCAGAGAGGATGGAGAAAAATAGCGCTTATTCCGAACTTCTTCAGTAAAGACCCGGGTATTGGGTTCTTCCGTATCCAGGCCGAGCACATGATAACGACGGGCCTGTAAGTCATGATAGACGTCCAGTACAGTCCACACACCCGGAAGCTCATAATAATTTTTCGCAATCCCCATGGTCACACGCCATAACTCATCGCGACCGTCATACTGATCAAGCAGAACCGTGTTCCAGCTGTCCGCATCGACATAGAAACGACGCTTTTTGTAAATGTGCCGTGCATCTTTTTTCAGGTTAGCTTCAACCACATGCACCCGGTGCAGTTCCCAGCGTGTGAGATCCGGGTTTAGGTGCGCAATGCCAAGTATTTCGGAATAAGGTGTGCCTTTTTCGCCGATGCGATAGTTGTTGTAGGGGATGTAAACTTCCCGCAAGCCTTTATAAGACCAGTTATAACGATCCAAAGCACCATTAAAAATGTCCGTATCGTCCGCGGTCCGGAGATTGTCTGCTGCGGCAATCGGCGAATCGTAACCCAGATTCGGAGCACGCCGCACGCGGCGCTGCCCGGCGTTATAGCCCCAGCCATTTCTCGGGTTGATAATCTGGTTCAGGGTCTCGTGGACAAGAATGGCGCCACCTGCAAGGCGGGGCGGAGATTGAGTGAACGAGAGGTAGTAGAAAATGATGTTATCCAGCTCATCCTCACTGCCTTCGGGGTTATAAAAGTTAAAGAAGACTTCCTGCTGAGAGGTAACCAGCGAATAGTCTCCATCGCTCTGAACAGCAACTTCACTTGAGCGGCGAGTGCCCGAGACACCGCGCCAACGAGTCAGGTGGTTCCAGATCACTTGCCAGGCTTTCTGTTCGTTGTTTCCGTGAAGGATCGGGAAAGGATAGCCACCAAAAGCACCCTCCAAACCTTCGCCCTTGCCAACGATCTCGGCCTCTACGGCGTTCTTCCGGGTATTTTCAGCAACCCAGTCCGGTACAGCATGGGTTCTGCGGGATTGGTAGACAGGCACACGGAAACTGGTCGGATAAGTTTCGAGCATGGCAAGCACACCATCGCTCAGGTGCTCGGCGAACTGATCTTTATTGGAAGCATTGATGGTAAACAGAGCTTCATCCGTCGGAAACGGATCGATATGATGCTGTCCTGCACCCTGGAAGCCAGCGGGTCCTTCGGTGAGGCCGCCGGTCCACGCGGGGATAGTACCTGCATCGTTTCCGGCCTTGACCGAACCAAACGGTGTCAGATCCTGGCCGAGCCGTGACGCTTCAGCTGAGGAAACCGCTGCCCAGGAGGAAGCTGACGCTATCGAGAGGACGAGCAAGCCCCCGAGTATCGCACTCTTTTTATAGTTCATTGTATAGCCCTGAATTCGACTGGAAGCCTCTGAAAAGGCTTTTTATTGTTGCCTGAACGAAAAGTCAGGCTTTCCGACAGGTTAACGGATCCGTCAAGCTTGTCTATCGACCGAAAGTGCGATTTTGTATCCGGCTGTAATCAAGGGCTTATAACTACAGCCGGACCTTCATTGTATACACTCAGGCTTCGAGGCTTTTATGCACCACCTCATACAGATCAGCAGACAACCCGGACTTGTCCCGGATCCGTTCCAGAGCCGAGCGCATCAGCGAGCTATATGCAGGAGCAAACTTTTGCCAGCGGGTCAGCGGTGTCACCAGGCGTGCCGCAATCTGCGGGTTGCTGTCATCCAGGCGACACACCTGATCAGCCAGAAATGAATAGCCCGACCCGTCCGGGTTATGAAAGGCTGCCAGGTTCTGGCCGGCAAATACACCAACAACGGAACGGATCTTGTTAGGATTCTTCCAGTCGAAAGCAGGATGCTTCAGCAATGCCTGAATTTGTGGCAGTTGCCCGGCACGGTCACTCGATGACTGTACTGAGAACCACTGTTCAACAACCTGAGGATCGTCCTGGAAGCGCTCATAGAAGTCAGTCAGCGCCTGGCTTCGCTCCGCAGCGTAATCAGAGTTAACCAGTGCGCGCAACGCGCCCATGCGGTCCGTCATATTATCGGCTTCCGAGAACTGCTGAACCGCCAGGTCCCTGCCCGTGTCGTCATTGATCATCAATAACCACGCCAACGCCGTATTTCTCAAGCTTCGGCGAGCAATAGACTCTGGTGTAACCTCGTAGGCGCCTGCGCCGGCATTCCGATGGAAACACGCGAGCAACTCATCACGCAAAGACGTAGCAAGGTGTCCCAACACCTTTTCACGGGCACGGTGGATAGCTGCAACGTCCGGGTTATCAGCAAGCTCGATCAGGTAAGCTTCCGATGGCAGCTGTAGCATTTTTGCCACCAATGCCTGGTCAAGCGCCGAATCTTCAAGCAACGCGCGGTAAGCACCCACCAGGCGCGGATCAATTTCCGAACCAGCGGACCCCACAAGAGACTGGATTACGTCAACAGCCAGGCGTTGGCCGGCATCCCACCGGTTGAAACCATCCGGATCGTTGCTCATCAAGAACACCAGCTGTTCACGAGTCCAGGGATAGACCACGCGCACAGGTGCCGAAAAGTGGCGAAGTAGCGAGGGCACGGGCTTCTGCGCCAACCCATGAAACTCAAAGGTGTGACTCGCTTCCGTCAATTCAAGAACGCGCTCGGTTGGCGCGTTTGCTGCACCCGCGGCGCTTTCAAGACTGAGCGGTAAAGCCTCACCATCAGCACCCAACAGACCCAGGGCAAACGGAATATGCTGAGGCTTCTTGTCGGTCTGGCCCGGGGTATCCGGAACAGTTTGTTGAATCGTCAGGCGATAGATACCTAGCTTTGCGTCATATGCATCAGTTACCGCCAAAACCGGAGTGCCCGCCTGCTCATACCACAACCGGAACTGTGTCAGGTCCCGGCCGGACGCGTCTTCCATCGCTTTGACAAAATCATCGGTGGTTACTGCCTGGCCATCATGGCGCTCGAAATACAGATCACTGCCCTTCCGGAACAGGTCTGGTCCGAGCAGTGTGTGAATCATACGAACGACCTCTGCACCTTTCTCGTAGATGGTCAGCGTGTAGAAATTGCTAATCTCCATATAAGAAGCCGGGCGCACCGGGTGAGCCATTGGGCCCGCATCTTCAGCAAATTGCGCTGTACGAAGCAATGTTACGTCTTCAATGCGTTTCACCGTCGGCGAGCCTACGTCGGCCGAGAAGGTGGAATCCCGAAACACTGTAAACCCTTCCTTGAGGCTCAGCTGAAACCAGTCCCTACAAGTTACCCGGTTGCCCGACCAATTGTGAAAATACTCATGGGCAACAATCGCTTCAATACGCTGGAACGCGAGATCTGTCGCTGTCTCCTGGCTGGCCAGCACACAGGAAGAGTTGAAAATATTCAGGCCTTTGTTTTCCATAGCCCCCATATTGAAATCGTCCACCGCAACGATCATGAATATGTCGAGATCGTATTCGCGACCGTAGGCTTCCTCGTCCCAGCGCATGGAGCGCTTGAGAGAATCCATGGCGTGCTCGCACTTGGCGGCGTTCCGGGGTTCAACATAAATGCGTAAATCGATGTCCCGACCGGAGCAGGTTCTAAAGGTATCCTGTTTCTCCACAAGATCGCCGGCCACCAATGCAAAAAGGTAACTGGGCTTGGGAAACGGATCCTCCCAGGTAACAAAGTGTCGGCCATTCTCCAAATCGCCTCTCTCCACATCGTTGCCATTGGAGAGCAACACTGGGCAACTTCTCTTGTCTGCCTCAATTCGGGTGCGGTAACGGGCCATCACATCGGGCCGGTCCGGGAAGTAGGTAATACAACGGAAGCCTTCAGCCTCACACTGAGTACAGAACATACCAGACGATTTATACAGCCCTTCCAGGCGAGTGTTGTTTTGCGGCTCTATCCAGGTAACAACAGTCAGCTCAAATTCAGCCGGTACCTTTGCAATCACCAGTTGATCACCGGTGTCTTCATAAGCGCTCGCCGTAAGCTCTTCACCATTGAGTGCAACCCGCTCCAACTTGAGGCTGTCTCCGTCCAGGGTCAGAGGTGCTGAACCATCTGTTGATTCTGGGTTCCTGCGAACAGAAAGTGTGCTGTGTACTCTTGCCCCATCCTCAAAAAGTTCGAAACGGAGGTCGACAGAATCCACGAGGTACGAGGGTACTTTGTATTCACTCAGGTGGATGGTTTTAGGCTGATTGGTGCGCATTGATTTCTCCAGAATTCCTGGCCTTCAACCCGGCTAAAGCAGGTTGAACAGGCAGCATACGATCAGACGGGAATGGATGAATTAGTCAACCATTACCCGGAAACGGACTTCGTAACCGGTGAATTTACGGATATTGATCACTCCGGTGTCGAGGATCAGGTACTGGCCTTTAATACCCTCAAGAACCCCTTCCACTTCCGGTGTTTTATCCAGGTTGTGGGTTTTTATCTTCTCCGGCCAGATTTGCACGGGATAACTGAGATCAAGCCCCTGCTCATCCACTTCACGGATGGAATCCGGGCCATGCTCTTTCCGCAACGCGGCAATATCATCTGCGATCAGTGCCAATATCCGCTGTCTCTCCTCTACGAGATCCAACTCAGGAACGTCACCCTTGAGCATGGCACGCCAGTTCGTGCGGTCAGCAACATGACTTTTACAGGCCACTTCAACCAGTCCCGAAAGGTAGCGGGTTGCCACTCTCAACATAGGAATGGCATCGACCGCGCCCTGATCTATCCAGCGTGTTGGTACCTGTGAGCCACGAGTAATACCCACCTTCAGGCCGGACGAGTTGGCCAGATAGACCACATGCTCAACCATGCAATGGGTCTCTCCCCATTCCGGCTCACGACATGTGCCAAGGTGATAGTGGCATTTTTCCGGGCTCATAATGCAAGTATCGCAGGCAGCCAGCTTTCGAAAGCAGGGATAGCAAAAACCCTGACTGAAGCTCTTCTTGGTTTTGCGATCGCAATGGATACAGCGGATCACGCCCTCAAAATCAAAACGCACAGGTTTACCTATGAGCTCATTCATTGGCACACGAGCGTCACCCACAGCCAGATCATAAGCAACAGGGTTTCCGATGCTTGCAGGCATCTTCCTGAGCCTTCCGGTTACATCGACAGGGTCGTTCAAGACTTGACCTCAACAAACTGATCGGGGTCCACGTCGTTATTACCTGCCTGATTGCGACGCACGGACGGGTCACATTCGGTGCCGGCCTTGCTGCCACGATCGAGATAACCAACCCGATCCTGCTCCGGAATATTGTGCAGATTCTCATAATAGATAACTGCTTCCAGGCTGATCGCGCGCTGCTGCGGGGTGATTTTGCGCCCATCAGGCCATTTGCCGAGTTCAATAGACTGCCGCAGGTTCTGGTAAACGTTAGGATCGAGTCGCTCGATTAGCTCTTCGTAAGTCATCCGGCTCTCCTGAAAAAACCTTCACAAATAAAATGGAGGAATCGTTTGACAAGTGCAAACGATAATGATTATCATTACTTCACCAAATGACAACGGTCGTTCATTTGGTCTCTCTCATCAGGAGCTGTAAAGCTTCTTTTATACCCCACCTCTGGTGGGGTTTTTTTATGCCCGCCGCTTTCTGCTGCCAGGTAAAAAGGCCGCCAGCGCCAAGCCACCGACAAACCCACCCAGGTGGGCCTCGTTTGCCATACTTCCCAACCCCAGCAGCTCAGGCAAGGGTGTAAATCCGATCACCATCCAGACCACCGCAAAGGTTACCAGTGCGGGCGGAAACTGAAACCTTGGGACAGTCCGCTGGCTCAGCCAGCAATATCCGAGGATGCCATAAACAACCCCGGAGAGACCGCCGAATAAAGGCCCGGTAACAAGATATTGAAGCCCGTTCGATACCAGGCTGGTGATAATAAAAATCACAACAAGCCGACCACGGCCATCAAACCACTCAACCTGACTGCCCAAAAACCAAAGCATCACGGCATTGAAAATAATATGAGTCCAGCTGAAATGCAGAAAATCCGGTGTAAACAAACGCCATATCTGGCCGCTTGCGAGCGTGGCAGAGAGTGCGCTCAGGCGCTCGGACATGCTACCCCAATCGTAAGCCCGTGGATCAATGATCATCAGGCTGGTGGTGAGCTGATTACTCCCAAGACCGGTAACCCATGCCATCAAAACACCCAGCACAATAATGCCAATCACAAGTGGCGCGTGACCCGGGGATGGCTGCCAGCGCCCTGCGACAAAGACTGGCGAACGATTGTGCTGCTCGACCGCCTGCCGCACTTCCGGCTCGGCAAGAAACCGATCCAGCGCCTCCAGAACAGGCTCTGCATGATCCGGGTTTTCCAGCCATAACACCTGAAAAGCTCCCTCCACACTGATCCTGTGAGGAACACCCTGGCCTTTTAACCACTGGCTGAACCCACCAAGATCTACGCTGGTATCCAACTGCTTTACTCGGTACACAATCTACCTTGCCCTGTAGGATTAATCCGGCTATTGGCCGCAAATTGCACTAGCGCGCAACACTGTCTTCGCTGATGGGATAGTCCGGAGAGTCGCGATGATCCCGAGCCACATTCACCCAAACAAACTTGTCGCGGGAAAGTACCCGCTCACCGTCCATCCGGTAAGCAACAAGCCTGCCGTATTTCACTGCACTGAAATCAATGCAGGCAACGTTCGATCTCAGCGGCGCCGGTTCACTGTCCATCCAATAGTGTCCAACGAATACCGGAGGCGCATCCAGCGGATAGCTGATAAGTTGCTTGCGCTCATGATCGGTCAAAACCCTACTGGCAACTTCAGCTGGCAAAGGGTCAGGCTGAAACACGACATCTGCATATGTGTGCGGGTTATCCGCCCAGAATTTGGTACGGAAAAACTCACGAACGTAGCCATCACGCCCGGTGATTTTCATACCCTCAGGCAAGCGTAAATCTGTGCCCCGCAACAGCGTGTCCATAACCTGCCCTGCGAAAGAATCAATGGCTGCTGAGGCATGGAGAAAATCTTCGTCAATGCAGGAGCCGCCCCCCTGCACCTCTTTGAATCTCTCGATAAGCTCGCCATCCCAGCACGCATGGACAGCGCGGAAGTCATCTTCCTCAATGAACAGTGGAATCGTATAAAACCACTCCAGAAAATCATTCCATTCATGAGGGTAGGCTTCAAACTGATCAAGGGTTTCCCGAATCAGCCGGTCGTGACGGGGGTTATGTTCACGCAGCCATGTTTTACCGCTACCCGCCCGCGCCCGTGTGCAATAACCCAGGGCATTGTACTCGTGATTACCCATTACAATCCGGGCAGAGCCCCTCTCAACCATATTCCTTACGAGATGGAGCGCTTCCCGGATTCTCGGGCCGCGGTCGATAATATCCCCGATAAAAACAGCCTGCCGGCGGGGGTGTTGGTACACCCCGTTAACCTTGCTGTAACCCATCTGTTCAAGCAGACGCGCAAGCGTGTTCGCGCAGCCATGTATATCGCCGATGATGTCGTACCCACGACTTGCAGTATGATTACTTTCGGCCATGATCAACTCGCTGATATTTCGCTGGCCCAGCCAAGCTTGTCGCGGCAGGTGGCGTAGAAATTATGATCTGTCGGGTGAATCAGCCGGATCTTGAATGGCTTTTTAGCGATGCGAATAATATCGCCCGGAGCGCATGCTATGTTCATCTGGCCATCAAAACTGATCTGTGGGTAAGTTTCATTCGTTTCCCCGATAACCAGCTTTATTTCGCTCTTGCCATCCACAACGATCGGACGGCTGCTAAGCATGTGAGGAAACATAGGGACCAGAACGATAGCATCAAGTTTCGGATGCATAATCGGCCCACCTGCGGAGAGCGAGTATGCGGTCGATCCGGTAGGCGTGGAAACAATCAGGCCATCTGAACGCTGGCTGTAGACAAAGTGGCCATCTATATAGAGGTCAAAGCCAATCATGCGCGTAGATTTACCCGGATGCAGAACCACATCGTTCAGGGCGGTTCCAAATCCCAAGGGCTGGCCATTGCGCTCGACGTTGCCATCAAGCAGAAACCGGGTTTCCTCAATGTACTCGCCATCAAGAACTTTACCCAAGCGATCTTCCAGATCCGTTGGTGAGATATCCGTAAGAAATCCCAGCCGCCCGCGGTTTACGCCAAGCAAAGGAATTTTGGACTTCGCCAATTCTCGGGCAGCGCCCAGCAAGCTGCCATCACCACCAACCACAATAACCAGGTCACAGATCTCCCCAAGGAGCTTCTTGCTGGCAACCTGCAGACCATGACCAGGTAACATGCTGGCCGTGTCTTCCTCGAGGATAACGTGATAATGGTTAGCGACCAGATACTGCTTAAGCTGGCGCAGTGATTCAACCACTTTTACGCTGCCCATCCGGCCGATAACGCCTATGTTCCTGAAATGATCCATGAAGCTTCCTGTGATGTCGGAATGCGACAAGAACGGACAACCCCGTTCAGGCCGATATCAATCTGACCTACAGTTTAACGAAAGTCACCCCGATACTGAAAAAAGTTATTTGGAGTCGATCAGGAGTGTCATTGTTCGGAAGGGCGGTGATTCTCGCAGCGGTCATGAATACCAGACTGGAAATCTGCGGGCTGGCTTACCCGCATCAGAGGCTCGCCACAAAGCTCTCCACCCTGGACAGTATGCTGACACACCGGATTCTCGTAGTGCTCAAGCCATTGTAGGTACGAAGGCTCGTTCATGCCGCAACGCTCTGATGCATAAGCGATGGGGTTTTGGAAGTAGGTTTCAATATCCTGGTATGGCAGTGTCAGGTGCCCGACACCCGGGTGGTAGGCCACAAGGAAAACAGACTGCCCCTTGAGGTGCCCCATAATCGAATTTTCAAGCGGCTCGCGGTGCCGGAGCTCATAAACCTCCTGCTCAAGGGCAATGAATTTCTCGTCCCTGTGTTCCAGCTCGCGCCGCTTGCGCTCAAGCTGCTCCCTGAGCAATACCAGCTCAGCGTTCGCATTGGCATCATCACGGTCTTTTCCAGCACCGTCGATAGCCATCTCCTCCTGCATGGTCAGATACTGCTGATTTCTCTCAGCCAGACGACTCTTCAACTGTTCATTACTGAGACGCTGACGTTCCAACTTCTGGAGGGTTTCGGCCGTCTCGTTATGCAGGGTTTTGATTTCAAGCCGGTGTTCGCGTTGCACTTCAGCAAGCATATCCCGGTGGACGCTTTGCAGTGTTTTGATACGCAGGCGCTGCTCGCGGATCAGCTGAGCCACACGGGAGCGATCTGCTTCGGTACGGGACTCCTCGGTCGAAGCGGAATCATTCTCTCCGGCACGGAGCACAGGGATGTTTTCTTCTTCCGGTTCAATACGGCGGAATTTGAGATTGTTTGCGTTGACGGCTTTGCGGATAACCTGAAAGTGGTTATTGCCCGGCGTCATATCCGGATCCCATAACTCGGCAGCATACTGCGGGTCGGGGCACTGGCTGCGGCATACAAGGCGGATAGCTCCGCCTCCCATGTTCGGGCCTTTAGCTCCGCGAGTGGCGAGCTCTTCAATGGGCATGTTCCAGCTGCTGTCGGCCCGCCCTTCCTCATCAAACCAGATGCGGAAAAACACAAGGGCGCGCACCAGAAGGTCGCCACTCAGATCAACCAGTACTGCTCTTACATCAGTTTCAGCAAGATCCGACAACCCGACATAGCCATCAAGGAAAGCCCCGAACTCGCTGGCGCGCATCTGGCGTGCCACCTCGTTGCCTTCAATAAAGAAGACAGCCGAATAATTGTCCGTTGCCTCGCCGGCAGAAACCATTGCAGACTCCCTAAAATCGAAAAACTCTCTGGCAGACCCAAAGGTTATAGTCTAGCCAGAGAGTTTCCGGTGCAAAGAGAAAAACTGCAACGTTTTGTGATCAGATTTCAGCAGCCAACCGACTACCCTGATTAATAGCGCGCTTGGCGTCCAGTTCTGCTGCCACATCCGACCCACCAATCAGGTGCACGGGCAACCCGGCCGCTTCAAGCCCGCTTTGCAGTTCACGCAAGGGCTCCTGACCAGCACAGAGAATGATGGTATCTACCGGCAGCACCCGGTCTTCACCCTGCTCCGCCCCCTTGGGCGTTACGGTGATATGGAGACCCTCGTTATCAATTTTTCGGTATGTCACACCCGGCATCATCTGAACCTTACGATTCTTGAGTGACGTCCGATGAATCCAACCGGTGGTTTTGCCCAGGTTTTTGCCGACTTTTGAGGACTTCCGTTGCAACAGGTAAACCTCTCGCGCAGGTTCCGGAACTTCCGGCGTTACACCCTGAATACCACCACGGTGCTCGACTGTCAGGTCCACGCCCCATTCACGCATGAAGTGATTGGTGTCCAGCGCGGCAGAGGTACCCTTATGCACGATGAATTCAGACACATCAAAACCGATACCGCCAGCACCGACTACTGCAACCTTCTGACCCACAGGTTTCCGCTCCAGCAGAGCATCGAGATAACCAATCACTTTCGGGTGATCAATACCCTCGATGTCCGGTGTGCGAGGCTCTACGCCAGTAGCCAATACAACTTCATCGAAGTTGCCGGCTTTCAGGTCGTCCACATCCACACGGGTTTCCAGCCGAACGTCAACGCCAAGCTTGTCCAGCATCACACGGTAATAACGCAGAGTTTCGTAAAACTCCTCTTTACCCGGAATCAGCTTGGCAACATTGAACTGGCCACCAATCTCTTTGCCGGCATCAAACAAAGTCACTTTATGGCCTCGTTCAGCCGCAACCGAAGCAAATGCCATCCCGGCGGGCCCGGCACCCACTACAGCAATAGATTTGGGCGCTGCGGTTTTCACATAAGTAAGCTCAGTCTCATGACAAGCGCGCGGGTTGACCAGGCACGAAGTCAGCTTGCCGCCAAAGGTATGATCCAGGCACGCCTGGTTGCAGCCAATACAAGTGTTAATCTCTTCGGCACGATCTTCCACAGCCTTCTGCACCAGATCCGCATCTGCCAGGAACGGGCGGGCCATGGAGACCATGTCTGCATCGCCTTCCGCCAGAATTTTTTCGGCGACGTCCGGCATGTTGATCCGGTTCGTGGTGACCAAAGGGATGCTCACTTCACCTTTGAGGCGGGAAGTTACCTTGGTAAAGGCGCCACGGGGAACAGACGTAGCGATGGTGGGCACGCGAGCTTCATGCCAGCCGATACCGGTATTAATGATGGTAGCTCCGGCTTTTTCGATTTCCTTCGCCAAGTGCACCACCTCTTCCCAGGTGCTGCCATCCTCAATCAGGTCTAGCATGGAAAGGCGGTAAATCAGAATGAAGTTTTCGCCGACACGCTCGCGAACACGGCGCACAATTTCGATAGGCAAGCGGATTCGGTTCTCATAACTACCGCCCCACTGGTCTGTGCGGTGGTTTGTGTGAGACACAATAAACTGGTTAATGAAGTAACCCTCAGAACCCATGATTTCAACACCGTCGTAACCGGCCTTTTGAGCCAGTTGCGCGCATACGGCATAGTCTTCAATCTGCTTTTCAATGCCGGCTTCATCGAGTTCTTTCGGCTTGAACGGGTTGATAGGTGCCTGAATAGCAGAAGGTGCAACCAACGCCGGGGAATAGGCGTAACGACCAGCATGGAGAATCTGCATACAGATCTTGCCGTCGGCTTTGTGCACGGCATTGGTGATAACCTTGTGCTTTTCCACCTCTTCATCGTTGGTCATTTTGGCCGCGCCCTGAAAAACGCCGCCTTCCGGATTGGGACCAATACCACCTGTAACGATGAGAGCCACGCCGCCACGGGCGCGCTCAGCGTAAAACTCGGCCAAGCGTTCAAAGCCGTTCTTCGCCTCTTCCAGTCCGGTATGCATAGACCCCATCAGCGTGCGGTTGCGCAGTTTGGTGAACCCAAGGTCAAGTGGCTCAAGCAAATTCGGGTATTTGGCGACGCCTGGCATAGTATTGGCGGTCATAAATGGTCTCCTCAGACAATTATTGGCGGCAGCTCTGATGCCCCGCTTCTTTTAATGATGCCTAAATTACCGATGCTGGTTGCCTTCAACAATATCCCTGAATAACATTCTGTTATCCTCAGACAACAGACCCCAGGTTAACCACCATGGATCCATACGATCGCCGACCTCCCTCAAACCAGGACCCTCTTGGTGACATCAGTGTTCTCTACGTGAGCGTGCTGCTGCGGGCAGCTGAAGCCGAGGGCGTTAACGTAGAGGATCTGACACGTCGCTTTCAACTCAACGAGCAGACCCTCACATCGCCTGCTGCGCGAATCAGCATTCCCAGATTCATGAGGCTGGGGCACGCTGCCATTCAGGCCTGCGGTAATGCCGCGCTGGGATTACGCATGGGAGCTCTCTCGCGGCCTGTCGACGCTGGCATAGCAGGCCTTGCCGGTGAATCATCCAGCACTGCCGGCGCTGCCGCGCAAACAATAATTCGCTATTCCCTGCTAACGAGTCGTAACAGCCGGGGAACACCTAAAGCCGAGCCGGAAAACCGGAGGCTGCAGTTCTACTCCATTCGCCCTTATAACGCTTTTAATTATTTTGTTGTGGACTCGGTACTGAGCGCCTGGACGCAATTTTTACGCTCCGTTACGGGGCAATGGGATGTGCTGGAGCGGGTAACCATAGAATACCCCTCCAGAGGCCTGGACGAGATGTTCGAGGGTTGGTTTCATTGCCCGGTTCAGTTTGGTGCAGCCATGAACAGCTTAACCGTGAGACAGGAGGTGTGGAATCAGGGAACAGTGCAGGCACAACCGGCCATGCACGAGAAGCTGATACAGATTTGTGATGCAGAGATACAGGAGATTCAACGCGGCTGGACAACGGGAGACAGAGTAAGACGCCTTCTTACACCCCTTTTCCGCGGAGAAACTCCGAGCCTTGAAACCATCGCCTCCAGACTGGGCGTTACGCCATGGACGTTACAACGACAACTATCCAGCGAGAACACCGGGTTCCGGGAATTGGTAGACAGCACCCGGAAACAGCTTGCGAGGGATTATATCCGCGAAACTGAAACCTCTTTATCCGAAATAGCCTGGCTGTTGGGTTTTTCAAATCCTGCCGCGCTACACAAGGCATACCGGCGCTGGTTCGGGCTCAGCCCGGGAGAGCACAGGAAGCAATTGCGTAAAATGATGAAGTAAACAGCAGAACGCAGGCGGAAGAGAGGTATAGATAAATCGGGAGATAGAACGAAAAAAGCCGTTAGCTATGGATAGCTAACGGCTTTTTGGAATAGTGGCGGAGCGGACGGGACTCGAACCCGCGACCCCCGGCGTGACAGGCCGGTATTCTAACCAACTGAACTACCGCTCCACAATGTCATAACCGATTGCTTTTAAAGGCTTTGCAATCGTTCATTGATTGCTCGGTGACAACGAGAGCGCATTATAAAGAGGTGCCTGATTATGTCAACGCATTTTCTGAAAAATTTCAGAAAAGCACCGTATTACATGGCATCAACCATTGCATCCTTGCCCTGCGCAGTTTTACGGTACTCGATGGGAGTCATCTCGGACCAGCGTTTAAACGCTCGGTAAAATGTGCTGGGCTCGGAAAAACCAGTCAGGTAGACAATCTCGTCGATAGACTCATCCGTTGTCGCCAGCAATTGCCGGGCGAGTCGATAGCGAAAGTCGGCGAGCACCTGGTTAAAACTGCTTTCCGCTTCAGTCAGCCGCGTACGTAATGTGCGGGGTTTGATGCCCAGCCGCGTCGCCACCGCATCCAGAGTCACTTCACCGCTATCCAGTAACTCGGCAATAATTCGTTCTACCTGGCCGACAATATCCCTTTTTTCCAGGCGAGCCACCTGTTCACTGGCAAAGCGCTCATGCAAGTCCAGAAGTTCCGGTTCTGCGTGAGGCGAAGCATGAGAGAGCAAGCTGGCCGAAAAGTACAACCGACTTTCTTTTGCTCCGAATACCACATCACACCCCAGCACATCTCTGACATGCTCTTGCCCCTCGTTACGCTGATGCTCAAACTCGATTCGCGAGGGATGAAACCCGCCATTAGTGATAGAACGAAAAAACGTAATCAGCCCCTGCACAAAACACTCATTGAAATGCCTGAGGCGCCGAACGTCGTCGGAAGCAGCATCCAGTACCATGCAGGCATCATCGCCTTCTATGAAATAATCGGTGTTCGCAGCATCGCTGAGCAGACGCTGGTAGTTCTTCGCGCGACGTAATCCTTCACCAAACGTCGGACTGCTCAGGAAGAGATATTCCAGAACCTGCCCCTTGTAGACGGGAAGGAGCTGGCCAAGGTGTAAACCGATATCCGGGTCACCGGATACATCTTCAACGGCCTGCCAAAAGAATGTCTGCGCGCTATGAGGAGTTCGGAGCTGCTCTGTGTATACGTAATCCGCATTGATACCCAACCGGCTGAAAATGAGATCGGTATCAATACCTTTTGCTTTCATCGCCTCATAAATGAGGCGCAACATTACGCCTGCGTCACGTAGTTCTTGCATGTCGCTCCCGCATAAAATTCTGCTTTATATTTATTGGATACCACTTTGGCCCGGCAGACTCTCACCGGAACACCCCAGGCCAATGCCACGCCTGAGAAGGCCTGCCAGACTGCCAAGAGGCTGGCTACCCGGCCCTGCGAGCTTTGGTTTGACGAGGTTTGCTTAAAAACTGACTTATACTATCGTCTTACATTAGAGCATATCAGGCCACAGACTCACAGTTGTACCAGCATCCGGACAGAACAGCTTCAAGAGAGGACCATCATGGCAGACACGCTCGTTTATAAAGACACTCCGCCAGCGCTGCTACCGCTCTATGGCAGAGCTCTTCTGTCGAAAAAAAGCACGCCCGATGCAGACATTACACTTCCCCGACTCGCCGCCACGCTGCTTTGTGCTCACACGGCCAGTGAAGACCTGCGCCACTATAGGCGGACATGCGAATTCAGACCGAGCAGTCACGTACCTATTACCTGGCCCCATATTCTTGCGTTCCCGCTGCATCTCAAATTGCTGACCGAGAAAGCATTTCCATTACCTCTCCTGGGACTGGTACACCTGCGCAATTCCATAACCCAGCACAGGCCCATCGGCGTGGGTGAGGCACTGAAACTGGATGTCTGCGTGAGTCACCAGGAACGCACCAGCCGCGGCATAGAATTCAGCATGATCACCAATGCCAGCTCTGCAGGCAAAGTGGTTTGGGAAGAAACCAGCACAATGCTCTTTCGCCAACCTGAAAAACACACTGAGCAAACGACGAAAGCGACGCCTCCGACTCTGGAGCGCTACCCGAATACGAAAGAGTTTGAAGCCCCGGAGTCCATCGGACGCCAGTATGCAAAGATTTCCGGCGACCGAAATCCGATTCACATGCATGCTTTGAGCGCGAGGGCTTTTGGTTTTCCAAGGGCAATCGCACACGGTATGTGGAGCAAAGCAAAGGCACTTGCCGTTCTGGAGCAGCAGAATGGATGGCAATCAGGTCCGGTAAGTGTGAGCTGCCAATTCAAGAAGCCGCTATTCTTGCCGGGCACCGCACAGTTGAACTGGCAAACAGAAAAAAACAGATGGGATTATCAGCTACTGAACGCGAGAGGCGACGCGCCACACCTCAGCGGGCGCATCGAATGGCGCTAATCGGCGCCTGACGGGCACGATGAGGTTCCTGGTGCACCCGCTACAGGTAGCGTAAAGAAGAAAAGGGCGCCTCCATCTTCGGGGCGCTCGAAACCTATATCACCCCCTTGAGCCTGAATAAGTGAGCGGCAGGTCGGCAGACCGATACCCATGCCTTCATCCTTTGTGGTGTAGAAAGGCAGAAAAAGCTTTTCCTCTGCATCTTCCGCCAGGCCCACACCCCGGTCACGGACCTCAACCCTCACGCAACCTTCACTCATCACTCTCGCGCTCACTTCCACTGGCAATGCCGACTCTGCACTGCGCGTAGCCTCAAGCGCGTTCCGTATCAGGTTCAGGGCAACCTGTTGCACCTGGATCGGATCAGCCAGGATATCCGGTAAATCGTCTGCCACAACAAGATTGATAGCCCCATCGTTATTGCGCATATCTACTTCTGCAAACTGGCGTGTATCTTCCAGCAGTGCGGATACAGACAAAACTTCCTTACCGGTCGCCGGTTTTTTCATAAATCGGCGGATTCTGCGGATGATTTCGCTGGCGCGATGGGACTGAGCCTCAATCTTATCGAGGGTTTCCTGGAGCAAACTCAGGTTCGGGGTTTCTTTGGCCATAACCCGTTTGGCCACGCGGGCGTAGTTCGCAATAGCCGTCAGCGGCTGGTTAACTTCATGCGCCACACCTGCAGCCATCTCACCCATGGTTGTCAGACGAGACGTATGTGCCAGCTGGTCACGTTGTTCCTGAACCAGCTCTCGTGCCTCATCAAGCTCTCGCTCGCTCTCAAGTTCAGCAGTAATATCACGAAAAACAACAACCGCTCCGTGCAGTTCGTTACCTTCGTGCTTGGGTGTGGAACGATATTCAGCCGGAAACGCCGTGTTGTCCGTGCGCAGCATTCGGATATCGCGTTGATTCTCTGCAACACCCTGGCTACAGGTAGCATGCACCGGAAGACTGGTCGGGCATTCGGCTGCGGTTGAAAAGTGCACTTCGAAAAAATTACGACCAATCAGATCTTCTACCGGGCAGCGCATGATGAGGCCGGCTGCGGGATTGGCAAACTCGATTGTACCTTGCTCATCGAGGCCGTAAATCCCTTCACTAATGGAGTTCAGGATGCGGGTCTGATCGCCTTGAAGCTCTCGGTTGCGAGCCTGCAACTCGCGCTCGAGCCGGATAACACGGGCGTGGGTTTTAACCCGGGCAATGACTTCCTGAGACTGGAACGGCTTGGCAATGTAGTCTGCGCCGCCAAGAGAAAAACCTTTTACTTTCGCACTCAGGTCGTCCAGAGCTGAGAGAAACACCACCGCACAATCGGCTGTTTCAGGATCGGCTTTAAGGCGCTGGCACACCTCATAACCATCCATTTCAGGCATCATGATATCAAGCAGAATGACTTCGGGCTGATGGCGCTGAGCAAGATCCAGTGCTTTTTCGCCTTCATTGGCAATCAGAAGCCGGTAGCCTTTATCTTTCAGTGTCTCATAGAGTACTTTCAGGTTCTGTGGATTGTCATCCACGAGCAGAACCGTAACCTCTGAGTTTTCGCTGACAACTTCAGTCATATAGTAAAAGGCCGGTCAATAAGATAACCGCATAATGCCGGCGGTATTACCGCGCGTCGATAAGGTTCTTTACGGACAACACCATCCGAACCAGGTGTGCCAGCGAATGAGTGCCCATCTTGTGCATGACTCGGGAGCGATGTATTTCCACTGTGCGCTGACTGATCTCCAGCTCGATCGCGATAACCTTGTTGGCCTGGCCTTCTATCATTCGATCCATGATTTCATGTTCGCGAGGGGTCAGACTCTTGATACGGCGGATAATCTCCTGCTTCTCGCCAAGTGTTTTCCGTTGCTCCAGATCCTGCTGCAGCGCGGCTTCGATTTTTTCCAGCAGCGCTTCTTCACGGTAAGGCTTCTGGATGAAATCAACGGCGCCCTCTTTCATGGCATCAACAGCCATGGGCACATCGCCGTGCCCGGTAACAAAAATGATCGGCAGAATGGAGTGCTTATCGTTGAGCTTCTTCTGCAACTCCATACCGTCCATTCCCGGCATGCGGATATCCAGCACAATGCATCCGGCCATCTTCTCGGAGTAATCCTTCAAGAACATCGCCGCATTCTCATAGGTTTTGACCGGCTTATCATCAGATCTAAGTAACAGCTCAAGCGAGTCACGAACTGCTTCGTCATCCTCTACCACGTACACAGTTTGCTGAATATCAGTCATGGGGGAGTTCTCTCCTGTCTGTTTTATTGTGACGCCGGTTAATGGATTGACGGATCTTTCTGATCATCCCGGGCGTGCTCCTGGCGTTCGTGCTCGCGCATTTTCTCAAGCCGCTGCTGGATAATGCCAAAAACGCTCTGTTTCGGATAGTTTCCTTTGCTATCAGGTTTGCCTGCGGGCTTACCCAAAAGCAGCGCAATGGCGTCCTCAACATGCGATGCTGCGTAAACTGAAAAATGCCCTTCGCGAACCGCCTTGACCACTTCGCTGTCCAGCATAAGATTCTGTACGTTGTTTTCCGGTACTATGACGCCCTGAGTGCCCGTTAACCCGCCCTTAAGCTGACAGGTAGCAAAGAAACCTTCAACTTTCTCATTGACGCCACCGATAGGCTGAACCTCACCAAACTGGTTTACAGAGCCAGTAATCGCCAAGTCCTGTCGCACCGGAATTCCCGAAAGTGAAGAAATCAGCGCACAGAGCTCCGCCAGCGACGCACTATCCCCATCTACTTCGCCATAATTCTGTTCAAACGTAATGCTTGCAGAAAGGTGCATCGGATCAGTCACAGCAAAACGGGAGGAAAGCAATGAGCTGAGAATCATGACGCCTTTAGAGTGAATATTGCCACCCAGCTTTACATCACGCTCAATATCCATAATTTCACCACTTCCATAATAGCAGGTAGCAGTGACACGATTAGACAGGCCAAATTCAAACCCGCCTGAAGATAGAACAGACAGCGCATTCACCTGCCCGACAACCGAACCCTGAGTTGAGACGAGAGTAGAGCCGTCGCGAATTGAATCGTAGAACTGGTCACGAATCCGGCTACTTCGGTATTTGGCACTCTCCAGGGCCCGCTCTACATGAACGTCCTGAATCAGTTTTGCATTCGCTTGCCTGGCCCAGAAATCCGACTCCCGAAGCAGATTGGCAATATTGGCTGCGTGCAGAGACAACCTGTCCTGGTGCTCGGCAATACGAGCGCTGTATTCGATGACCCTCGCCACTGCCTTGTTCGTGCAATGCAGGAGATTCTTTTCCTTTACCACACTGGCGATAAACTTCGCATACATCACCTGACTGTCTTCCGAACGGTACATCTCATTTTCAAAGTCTGCGGTTACCCGGAAAAGCTCCGAAAATTCGGGATCATAATCCTGTAACAGCATCCATGTTTCACGGTCACCGAAAAGCACCAGTTTTACATCGAGCGGTACCCCTTGGGGTTCAATCGAGATGGTGCCCGAAAGGGTGAGTTCACGCTCGAGGGAATTGATCTGAAGGGATTTGGCTCGAAGAGCCCTTTTCAATCCATCCCAGACAAAAGGCTGCTCCAGCATCTTGATGGCATCCATCAACAGATACCCGCCATTGGCCCGATGCAAGCTGCCAGCACGAATCAGTGAAAAATCCGTGAATACGGTGCCCTTGTAGGTCACATTCTCAACATACCCGAACAGATTGTGATACGTCGGGTTGTCCTCCACCACCATAGGCACTTCATTGGTTTTCTGGTGTACCAGCACGTTAACCAGATAACGACGCGGCATCTTTTTATCCAGAGACGCATAGGCAATGGCAGCCTGCTCCTCGTTGTCGTCGAGGAAAATATCCAGGTTCTCTACCAGGTCTGCCCGCACAGCTTCAAGGTAGGCGACTACATCCGGGAGGCTTTTGTAGCTCTCAATCAACTCATCAATCTGATGGCCGGATATACCTTCCAGGGTTTCCTTGTTAAGCGCTTGCTGTTTGTCAGCGTATTCCTGCTCCCAGTCCGCCAGCTTGCGAAGCGCCTGACGAAGTTTTTTCTCAAGCTTGTTGATGGAATCCTCAAACTTGTCGCGCTGCACATCCGTCAACGCCTTGAACGTCTCTGCGGTGTGCGGTTTATCACCTTGCATCGCCACCAGGCGATATCCGCCCGGCGTTGTAATCGTGAGGCTGACTTTTTTTCGGCGTGCCTGGGCCGCTACTTTCTCAAGCTCATCTTCCTGCTTCTTGCCATACTCATCCTTGAGCTGCTCTGAGCGCTCCAGGAAGCTGTCGCTGTCAAAGGTCTGCGGAATAACCTTGACCAGCCGGCTCATGAGCTTTTCCATATCCTGTTTCAGCCGCGCGCCCTTTCCTGCGGGAAGCTGAAGCAGCCGGGGAACCCTAGGCTCTTCAAAATCTGCGACGTAACACCAGTCGTGGGATTGTTGCTCGGTATCCAGATGATGTTCAAGGTAACGCAGCATCATCGTGCGCTTACCCAGACCATTGCGACCAACGGCATATACGTTATAACCGCTGTGCGGCATTGCCAGAGCAAAGCGCACCGCTTCCTGGGCCCGATTCTGGCCTACAATTTCAGCCAGGGGCACCAGTTGTCTGGTGGACTTGAACGGTAGATCTTTCAGAACGCAGGCTTTGTATAGCTGATGCAGAGACAGTGACTTCAAGGTTGGGTCCTGTAACAGTTGACTCATTGGCCGACCATTGTAGGTTTTGCAGACCGGTCTGTCGCGCTCAGAGGAAAAGAATTGTCGTTAACGCTTCGCCAGCCCGAAGCCTTCAGAAAAGCCCGGCATCCAGGCTAGCCGCAACATACATCCCCAGCTCACGACACTGACCTTCAAACTCATCACGATATTCGCCACGGCAAATCAGTGGTTCCTGAACGAGTTTCCATCGCAGACCGGTGGTAATGCTTTCGATAGCACGTTGCGTTCCGGTGCCATCATGGCCGGCACGAATGTAGTAAGCGAACGGCAGGCCCTGGGTTTTCTCCAGGCAAGGGTAGTAGCTGCGATCAAAGAAATCCTTGAGCGCGCCACTCATATAACCGAGGTTTTCAGTGGTGCCGAGGAGAATGGCATCACAGGCAAGGATATCGTCCGGGCCGGCATCCAGTGGCGCCAACACGGTTACTTCTACATTTTCAATATCTTCATCGCCTGCACCCTGAGCAACTGCATTGCGCAGGGTGAGGGTATTCGGAGAAGGTGCATGGGCAACAACAAGTAATTTCTTTTTGCTATCCACAATACACCTCCGGGACTCTCTTAGAGCAGTTCACCATCCGCTTCTGCAGGCGCTTCAGCGTCCGCATCTTTTTTGGAAACCGGCTTCGGCATCAACCTGTCGCGCACCTTGGCCTCAATTTCCCTGGCCACGTCCATATTCTCTTCCAGGAACTTGCAGGCGTTGGCTTTACCCTGGCCAATTTTATCACCGTTATAGGCATACCAGGCGCCGGACTTATCCACAAAGCCTTCTTTAACGCCCATATCGAGCACTTCCGCCATGTGATAAATACCTTTGCCGTAAAGAATCTGGAACTCGGCCTGGCGGAAAGGTGGTGACACCTTGTTCTTGACGACTTTAACCCGGGTTTCGTTACCTACAACCTCATCGCCATCTTTCACGGCGCCAATGCGGCGGATATCAAGGCGAACAGAAGAGTAAAACTTCAGTGCGTTACCACCGGTGGTGGTTTCGGGGCTGCCGAACATTACACCGATTTTCATACGAATCTGGTTAATGAACACCATCAAGCAGTTTGCGTGTTTCACATTACCTGTGAGCTTACGCAGGGCCTGGGACATAAGACGGGCCTGAAGGCCAACGTGGCTGTCGCCCATCTCGCCTTCAATTTCTGCTTTCGGGGTCAATGCCGCAACCGAGTCAACAATGATGACGTCTACAGCGTTGGAGCGCACCAACATGTCGGCAATTTCCAGCGCCTGCTCCCCAGTGTCCGGCTGGGAAACCAGAAGCTCGTCCACATTAACGCCCAGTTTTTCTGCGTAGATCGGGTCCAGGGCGTGCTCAGCATCAATAAACGCGCAGGTTTTACCGGCTTTCTGGGCTTCGCCGATAACCTGAAGGGTCAGAGTTGTTTTACCGGAGCTTTCAGGGCCGTAAATCTCAACAATGCGCCCGAAAGGCAAACCACCTATCCCCAAAGCAACATCCAATCCCAGGGAACCAGTAGAGACCGCAGGAATGGCTTCGCGGGGCTGGTCGCCCATCTTCATTACTGCACCCTTACCAAACTGGCGCTCAATCTGACCCAGAGCTGCGCTCAGTGCTTTTTTGCGGTTGTCTTCCATCAGTGCAAACCCTCTGTTGCCGTGGCCGCCAGCAGAACCTGGCAAGCCGGTGGAGGTGTGGTTAAACGGGAACCTGTACAACGTTAACAGTGAATTCCCTGTATATTTGAACAGTATTAAAACATACCGCGAGAGCGAGACCAACCCCTGTTATTGTGAAAGTCTTCACGCTCGCATCAAAAGCCCGCTAACACCCTGCAGCGCAACAAGAACGGCCTGGCGTCGCACCTGATCACGATCGCCGCTGAAATGCCGGACTACAGCCTCTGTATTTTCAGCGCCGGTACCCCAGGCGAACCAGACAGTTCCAACAGGCTTCTCTTCGCTGCCACCTCCAGGGCCGGCTATGCCACTGACAGCTACCGCAACATTCGCTCCGGTTGTTGCCAATGCACCGGCAACCATCTCCCGGACCACCGGTTCACTGACGGCACCGTGATTAGCTAAAGAAACATCGGTAACCCCGAGCAGTTTCTGTTTGGCGTCGTTGCTGTAGGTAACCAGGCCGCCGACGACATAGGCGGAAGAGCCTGCCTTGTCGGTTAAAACCTTTGCAACCCAGCCACCTGTGCAACTTTCAGCCGTTACCAGGTTAAGGCCGGCGGCCAACAACTGATCGGCCAGTTGGCTCCCTGCTTGTTCGAGTTCGTGGTCACTGGCAGGCATAATGCTCTCCTTCGTTTCATCGCGGGCTTTATTTTCTTACAATCCGTGGCTTCACCCAAAGCAAGATTAGCCGGACTCGTCCATGTCAGCAGCTCAGAACGATTTACCCAAGCACACACCCATGATGCAGCAGTACTTGAAAATCAAGGGCCAGCACCCGGATGAACTGGTGTTCTATCGCATGGGTGATTTTTATGAACTCTTCTATGACGACGCCAAAAAAGCTGCGGAGCTGATGGACATAACCCTTACGGCCAGGGGGCAGTCCGGGGGCAACCCGATCCCCATGGCGGGTATCCCGTTTCACGCATCCGAAGGATACATTGCACGGCTGGTCAGAGCGGGTCAATCCATCGCCATCTGTGAGCAAATTGGTGACCCGGCAACCAGCAAGGGGCCTGTTGATCGCCAGGTAGTCAGAATCGTGACTCCCGGCACCCTCAGCGATGATGCCTACCTGGAAGATCGCCGCGACAACCTGCTGGCCGCCATATTTCATCATCGCGAGCAGTTCGGTTTTGCGTCACTGGACATTTCCAGTGGTCGCTTTGTGGTTTCAGAGCTGGAAAACCTGGAAGCCCTGCAAGGAGAGCTCCAGCGTTTGCGGCCGGCAGAGATACTGATCAGTGAAGACTTTCCTTTTGAGGACATTCTGGCAGGCCTTACCGGCGTTCGTCGCCAGGGGCCCTGGCTGTTCGAAGCCGATACCGCTCGCCGGGTGATAACCCAGCAACTGCAGGTTCGTGATCTAACGGGCTTTGGCTGCGAAGACCTAAGCCTGGCTATCTGTGCAGCCGGCTGCCTCCTGCAGTATGCAAAAGAGACCCAGCGAACCGCCCTGCCCCACATTCGCAAACTGACCCGTGAGCGCCGCGACGAAGCCGTTATTCTCGACGCCACCAGCCGCCGCAATCTGGAAATCGATATCAACCTCATGGGCGGCCACCTGCACACCCTCGCCTGGGTGATGGACAGAACCGCAACCTCCATGGGAGGCCGCGAGCTCAGGCGCTGGCTGAATCGTCCGCTTCGGGACGTGGATGCAGTACAACAGCGTCAACACGCGGTATCCGCTCTGCTTGATGGTTTCCACTACGAACCCGTGCACAACCTGCTGAAGGCCGTGGGCGATATTGAGCGAGTGCTGGCCCGTGTGGCGCTGCGATCGGCCAGGCCCAGAGATCTCGCTCGCCTGCGGGATGCCTTTCTGGCGCTGCCAGACCTGCAGGAAGCGCTTAAGCCGGTCAACTCTCACCAGATCGTGAAGCTGGCCACTGTGATTGGTGAATATCCCGAGTTGGCCGATATTCTGGAGCGGGCCGTTATCGACAACCCTCCGGTTGTCATTCGGGAAGGCGGCGTGATCCGTGAGGGCTTCGACGCGGAGCTGGATGAGCTACGCAACATCAGTGAGAACGCCGGCCAATATCTACTGGACGTGGAAACCCGGGAAAAAGAGCGCACCGGTATAAGCACATTGAAGGTGGGCTACAACCGTGTGCACGGCTACTACATTGAAATCAGCCGGGCCCAGTCTGCTCAGGCACCGGTGGATTACATTCGTCGGCAGACCCTGAAGAACGCAGAACGCTTTATTACACCGGAATTAAAAGAGTTCGAAGACAAAGCCCTGAGTGCCAAAAGCCGGGCGTTGGCCAGAGAGAAAGCGCTTTACGATGAGGTGCTGGAAACTGTGGCAGAACAACTCGCGCCGTTACAGGATGCCGCACAGGCGTTGGCAGAGCTGGACGTCATCAGTAATTTTGCCGAGCGAGCCACCACGCTGCGTTTTGCCGCGCCAGAGTTCCGCGACTCTCCCGGGCTTGAAATTGAAGAGGGCCGACATCCAGTTGTCGAACAGCTTCTTGATGAACCTTTCGTGCCCAACAACCTGCTGATGGATTCCCAACGCCGAATGCTGGTTATCACTGGCCCGAACATGGGTGGTAAGTCCACCTATATGCGCCAGGCGGCTCTGATTACATTGCTGGCCTACACGGGGAGTTTTGTGCCTGCCAACCGCGCCGTGCTGGGCCCAGTGGACCGGATTTTCACTCGCATGGGTTCGTCAGATGACATCGCCGGCGGGCGCTCTACTTTCATGGTAGAAATGACAGAAACCGCCAACATTCTGCACAACGCCACGGATTTCAGCCTGGTTCTGATGGACGAAGTCGGCCGAGGCACCAGCACATTCGATGGTTTATCTCTGGCCTGGGCCACAGCAGAACATCTGGCAAAAGAAATTCGCTGCTATACCCTGTTCGCCACGCATTACTTTGAACTCACGCAACTGGCAGATGATCTTGAGCTTGCGGTCAACGTGCATCTGACGGCAACGGAGCACGATGACAGCATTGTGTTTCTACACAATGTGCACGAAGGCCCGGCCAGCCAGAGCTACGGCCTGCAGGTAGCGAAACTGGCCGGCGTACCGCAGAGCGTTATTGGCAACGCGAAGGCTCAACTAAAGCTGCTGGAAGGCAGCGCAGCCCCCGCGGCTACTACAATACCTGCCCCCATACATGAGACCGGCCCCAAGCATTCTCCGGCGACCAGCCAGAGCGCAGCCTACCAGGGTGATATGTTTGCCATAGCGGAGCCCAGTGCTGTGGAGGAAGCTCTGCAGAGTCTTGATCTGGACGGCCTATCACCCCGAGATGCGATAAACCGGCTTTACGAATTGAAAGAATTGCTGAAAAACTGACAGGGAGTTGATCTGAGTAATAAGGTTATCGCTGCCAAACGCTTGCGGCTGTGCGGGCTGCTCCCTACAATATCGCCCATTAAAATATAACCACGGAGCCGTAACCAGACTCCGGATGAGATTGACCACTGGACCAGGGATCAAATTATGGCGTTTATCGTTACCGATAACTGCATCAAGTGCAAATACACAGACTGCGTGGAAGTGTGCCCCGTAGATTGTTTTTACGAAGGGCCAAACTTTCTGGTCATTGATCCGGACGAGTGTATCGACTGCGCTCTGTGTGAGCCGGAATGCCCTGCCGAAGCGATTTTCTCCGAAGACGAGCTACCAGCAGATCAGGTTCAGTTTGTTGAGCTCAACGCCGACCTGGCGGGTAAGTGGCCCAACATCACCGAAAAGAAAGACCCGCTGCCGGACGCCGAAGAGTGGGATGGCAAGACAGACAAACTTCAATACCTGGAAAAGTAATTCCAGCAAGTTTGAAGCAGTCGCCTGAATAAAAAAGGGAAGCCCGAACCGGCTTCCCTTTTTGTTTGCACGCATTCTGAATCTCCAGTCAGTTCACCGCAAGCCTGGCCCCCATTGCGACAAAAAACCCTCCGGTCAGCCCGTTAAGCAGGCGTTTAACGCCTACTCCGACACCCATACCCCGGAAACGCACAACCATCCAGGCCAGCCCACACTGCCACAACATCGCCAGCAAAAAGTGCACCCCCGCCAGCATGAGCGACTGTTGAAACGCACTTCCTGAAGCATCTACGAACTGGGGTAGCAGAGCCATATAAAACAGGGCGGTTTTCGGATTAAGCACATTGGAGAGCAGGCCTTCACGGAACGACACTGCCAGAGAGACACGGCGGCGCATAACCATAGGCAACTCCTCGTTGGTATCGCCCTCACGCTTCATGGCCTGCCTCAACGACCCCAGCCCCAGCCAGACCAGATAACAGGCTCCGGCCCATTTCAGCACCGAGAATGCCCAAGCGGTTTCCAGAAGAAGAAGAGAGATACCCAGTGCCGAGAGAGTGGCGTGGAAAAACAGCCCACTGCAAATACCAACGCTCGTGACGCAGCCATCCCGGAAGCCCCCGCGCCCCGCGTTGCGCATAACCAGAAGCGTATCCACGCCAGGCGTCACCGTCAGCAAACTTATGGCAATCAGATAAGCCCAGAACAACTCAGAAAACACTCAGACCTCCACACCTTTCAACGCAGAAGACCATGAGTACTAAGACTTCTGCTCAAAAATATTCCGTGCCGCTGCGGAGTTGTAGAAAGCTGACAACCGCCTACGCACAAGCGCCTCAACATAACCCTCTTCCCGAAGCACGTCTACAACCGGAATGGCCCAGGCATCTACCTCTGCCATAACCACCTCACGAGTAACCCCGACGTCGCCAAGCAGGTCTGTAAGCGGACGATCACCATATTTTGCAAAAAGATGTGCAACCACAGCCCGGGTACAACCTTCAAAGTAAGCCGTTTTCCGGAATTGCAACCAGAACTCATAGCCCAGCACGACAAACTCCTGAAGCTGAACATCGCCCAACCCCTCTTGTAAGTCAGCCATTGTTCGGTCCTCCATGGCAGCCCAGGCCGCCATAACCGTATCCCGCACTTCCTCATCACTGAGTGCCCGTTGCAGGAACTGCTCACTGCGACTGATCAGCCCCGGCAAACTGTCAGAAAGCCAAGCCTTTAGCCGACGTTCAAAGGTTTCGTCCAGCCCGGGTACCGCCTTGTTGGCCATACGTTTTCCGAACTTCATCATGGACCCGACACCGGGCACCGACTTGGAAATCAGATTGTCTTCATAGAGGTAATTGACCACCCCTTGATACACGACGTTCGAAACCAGCTCCTGATAAACCGGGTGTGCCATTATTTCGCTGATCATCCGCTCACGTTGCTGCCTGAGCTCAAGCATTTCTTCCACGAAACCTGTGGCCTGTTCCCGGGTAACAATATCTCCCAGAGCCGTACTGGCCTGAACCGGCGCATTCAACACCTCGGTCGCCATTTCACCTGCCAACTCCGGAATGCCCGCGTCCAGCTCCATATTCACAACCACACGCTGAATGGTCTCCATGACCTGGTTTTCCGAGGCGAGACGACTCAGCGTGATACCGCTCGCAAGATCAAGAACCTCACCGACCTCATGCTTGAGAAACTTGCGGAGTTTCGCTCCCTTCAGGGATGCAACCTCATGCTTTATATGCAGCTCAAGCACTTGGCTGGCTGGATCGGTTTTATCCTTGGTCATGGTATTGATGGCCCTGCCGAGATTAAAAATAAGGTGTGTTTCAATTGGAGGCTACTAGGTTGCAGCATCCAGCTCACGGAGATTTTTTTCTAACAGTGCCCTGTTGTCATACTGCCATGGATGAAAATCCTTTCGGAAATACGCCAGAAACTCAGGCAAACACTGGCGCAAAATGCCAGGCTTTCCCCAAAGGAAATTGAGCCCGCCCATCCAGGTACGAAGGCTCCAGAGCTTGCCGTCAGTTTTCAGTAGGCTACAAGTATTCAGAAAGGTGTACTTGAAGAAATTCCAGGTTACAAACAGAAAGATAATCCGGCGCAACCGCTCACTCCCTACGCATTCCCGGTAGACATCGAACGCTACTGATTTGTGCTCGGTTTCTTCTATCGCATGCCAGCGCCAGAGGCGGGCCATTGCGGGCGTTGCGCCACCCAGCCATTCGGGGTCGCTCAGAATAGCATTTGCCAGTACTGCCGTGTAATGCTCTGCGCCGCAGGTGCCTGCCAATTGCCGGCTGGGCGACAGATTTCCAACCATTCCCATATGCTTGCGAAAACGGCGATCCAGCCCATCAATGTCATAACCCCGGGCTTTCAATGCCTCGTTGTAGTCCTTGTGCTCACGACTGTGCAAGGCTTCCTGGCCAATAAAACCACGAATCTCGGCCTTCAGCTTCGGGTCATCAATTCTGTCCCGGTATAACCGCACCGCATTGATAAACTGTTGCTCACCATCCGGAAACTGAAGCGATAGTGCGTTGAAGAAGGCCGTCCGGAAAGCATCATCTCCATGCCAAAAGGTTTTTAGATCTTCACTGACATCGAATCGGACATGGCGAGGCTGAACAGCTACGCCCTCGGGGGTTGAGCTGATTGTCATGACGAGCTCCTGTGTTCTTTGTACTTTTATTATGGTTATCGAACGGCGGACAAAAATTCACCAACGGAATCAGTTTAGTCCTCAAAACAAGCTGGAAGGAAGAGAAATCCCGGTGAAACCGACATGTTGTCACAAAATGACATACCGTCAACGGGCATTCACAAACAAAAAAGGGGAGGCTTTTAGCCTCCCCAAAGACACACAGGGTTTGAACTGCTCCCGGCCTGGACCGGAAGCAACCAATTCAGGGGTTGTCGTCTGATACGGAACCAGGGGCTTCAGGGTCTGAGGTAAAGCCAAGCAGCTTGGTCCGTTCAATCAACAGATAAAGAACCACACCGGTGCCAAGACCCCAGCCTGCTCCATACACCGCCAGCACGACGCCCATGGTGCCGGCAATGCCGCGCTCGGTATTGTTTTCCAGCTGTTCGAGGCCAACCATCAGGCAAATATAGCCGGTCAACAGAAGCGTCAGGGACAAGGCAATGGGTAGTACCGGCTGGAAGAAGCTCACCAGCGGCAAGATAAACAGGGCAATAAAGCCGGTAATCCAGAAGGTGCCACCACCGCTATAAATAGAGTCCATAGCGTTGCGGCCGTACTTGTACCGCTCCGCCATGGTTGCCGTAACGGCAGTCCAGATTGGGCCAGCAAGACCGGGGTAAGGAGCAAAAAACGCATGCCCGCCGTTCCGGATAGCTGTCACCAGGTGCACGCGGTCGATACTGTTATCGATATCTTCGTCCTTGCGAAGGTGGTCCACACGATTCATCAGGGATTGACCCACTACGATATCCCCAAAGGCAATAATATAAGCGATAACCGCCGTTGGAATGGCGTAAAGGAACACCTCCGGGTTGGGGAAGCCAACTGTAAACGGCAGATAGTTCCACAGCTCATCAAAGGCCGGCTTTGTAATGCCCCACTCAACCGTTGGCACCTCATATTCACCAGTTGCAAACCCCACCAGGATGGCGACAACCATGCCAGGCACCATGCCGTAGTTGGCCACTTTCCGGGCAATGGAATTGCTCTCTACGAAACCTTTAAACGACACGGAGAACATCAGGTACAGGCACACCAGGCCACCAACAATCAGCGATATGGGCGTATTGGCGAGGCGTCCACCCGCCTCAATCTCACCCATTAGCGCAGCGATACCGGCACCAATAATAATGCCACCCTTCATGGAACGGGGTATCAGGTCTACCAGCTTGCTCCCCAAACGGGTAACACCGAGGAAAAGGAAAATAATAAACACCAGGAACTGCAGAGCAAACATTGCCTGAATGGCCTCGGGGCCGGGTTCAAAGTCGCTCAGAAAAAGCAGAACCACCGGAATACCCGGCGTTATCCAGCCAGGAACAAGAGGAACGCCCAACAACGCAGGCAGCATAAACCCAATGCCACAAATGACCGCATACGCAAGCGCTACGTCATAGGGAACGCCCAGGTATTTTTGCAATAAAGGAATCATAGCCAGGCTGACCACGAACATGATCAGGGCTTGCACCATCTCCGCAAATTCCCAGCGGTAATGAACAAAAGGAAGGCGGATTTTAAAAGGACCAGCAGGCCAAAACGGCTGCTCTTCGCCATTCTTACGGTGAAACATTTGCATAACAGGGTCTCCGGGCATACGCATAGCGCGTGCCTGATTATGTTGTTTTTGTAGCGGTATCCGGCAGCACCAGGCTGGTGCTGCCGTTCAGAGCGTCAATCCAGTTGTTTGGCCTCGTCTCTGAGCACAAACTTCTGGATTTTACCCGTGGAGGTTTTAGGCAACTCCGAGAACACAATAGTCTTGGGCACTTTGAAGCGGGCGAGGTGCTCACGACAGAAGTTGATAATGTCTTCTTCGCTTACATCTCCGGCTTCAGGCTTCAAGGTTACAAACGCACAGGGCGTTTCCCCCCACTTCTCATCCGGCCTCGCCACGACGGCAGCTTCCAATATGGAAGGGTGTCGATACAGCGTGTCCTCCACTTCGATGGTCGAAATGTTCTCGCCACCAGAGATAATGATGTCCTTCAGACGATCCTTGATCTCCATATAGCCGTCTTCGTGCCACACAGCCAGGTCTCCGGTATGGAACCATCCGCCGCGGAAAGCCTCATCAGTCGCCTTCGGGTTTTTCAGGTAACCCTTCATCACAGTGTTGCCGCGAAGGAAGATCTCACCAATGGTTTTGCCATCTTTGGGCACAGCTTCCATGGTATTCGGATCCCCGACCATTGTGCCGGCCAGAGTATGGTAGCGAACACCCTGACGGGCTTTAATCTGAGCTCGCTCACCCAGGGGCAATTCTTCCCACTTGGACTTCCAGGCGCAGACAGTAACCGGGCCATAAACTTCGGTCAGGCCATACACGTGAGTTATCTTGATGCCTATTTCTTCTACAGCACCAATTACCTGAGCCGGCGGAGCAGCCCCTGCGATCATGGAGCGCACTTCGTGAGTAATGCCTGCCTTGGATTCAGGTGGCACATTCAACAATGCGTTCAGCACTATAGGTGCGCCGCACATGTGCGTGACCTTGTGTTCCTTGATCAAACTCAGAATCTTTTCCGGATCTACGCGACGCAAGCAAACGTGAGTGCCCGCCATTGCCGTAACAGTCCAGGGGAAGCACCAGCCATTGCAATGGAACATTGGCAGCGTCCACAGGTACACCGGGTGCATACCCATCGACCAAACCGTCTGATTACCCAGCGAGTTGATATAGGCACCACGGTGGTGATAAACCACACCTTTGGGGTTGCCGGTGGTTCCTGAGGTATAGTTCAGTGAAATAGCATCCCATTCATTTTCCGGAAAGCTCCACTGAAACTGCGGGTCGCCCTCTTTCAGAAAGGCTTCGTAGTCCAGGTCACTTACCTGAACACCCTCACCGTACTCCGGATCGTCAACATCGATGACCAGCGGCTTGTCTTCCATACGACTGACTGCATCACGTACCACCTCGCCAAATTCACGGTCTGCAATCACAACCTTGGCTTCGCCGTGCTCAAGCATAAAAGCAATGGCTTCAGCATCGAGACGCACATTCAGCGTATTCAGTACTGCACCGATCATGGGTACACCGAAATGGCACTCCACCATCGCCGGAATATTGGGCAGCATGGCAGCAACTGTATCGCCTCGGCCAATTCCACGACCTTTCAGGGCTGACGCCAACCGCAGGGAACGCTCATACGTCTCCGACCAGTTGTAACGGATAGCACCATGAATAATGGACGGATAATCGGGATAAACACTGGCAGTGCGTTCAATAAAATCAATGGGAGATTGAACTGCGTAGTTGGCACCGACGGGCGCAAGGTCCTGATCAAAAATCGAGGTCATTGTGTGGTCCTCTGTGTGTAAGACTATTGTTCTTGTGTTGGGTTTAGCAAAATCGCGGGAGTCGCTATACTTTCACGGGCGACAATAGTATTTAATAGATCAATTTCTAGGAATTACACTAACGTATTATAGTAGTAACACTATACTCCATCCTAATTGAGCGATTCCTTTCCTACTATGGGTTTTAGTTTGTCAGATGCAGACCCGCAACCCGGCCTTATATTAAGCGCCGATGCCACTCTTTTGCACAGCAATCGGGCTGCAGAGGCTTTGCAGGTTGCAAACCGTTTGTTGTCTCCCGTGGACCTGCTCCCTACAAACACACAAGCGCTGGTTAAAGCCACAATGGCGCAGGTCCGGGCAATTGAGAATGTGGAAGCACGGATCAACAACACCATACTCATGTGGACATTTATCCCCTCCCCCGATTCGGGGGAAGTACTCGCCCGCGGCAGGGATGCCACAGACGATGTCCGGACTCACGATGAAGCCATCCGATCAAACCGCCTTTACCGGCTGATTACCGAAAACACCACCGACCTCATTTCGCGTCATGCTCCAGACGGGCGATTTATCGATGCAACTCCGGCTTCATGGCGCCTGCTCGGTTATTCACCTGAGGAACTCAGAGGCAAGCCGCTGGAGGATATTTTTCACAGCGACAACACCGCTCGCCAACTGATGGAAAGCCATGTATCCCTGAGGGACGACGGCTACGCCACCATGACTCTGGATATAACCCATGTTGATGGCAGCAAACGTTGGTTCGAGATTGCAAGCCGCGCAATACGAGAAACCTATACCGGCGCAGTTGTTGAGGTGGTTAGCGTATCGAGAGACATAACCGCAAGAGTAGAGTCGGAAGAAAGCCGCCGCAAACTTGCAGATGAGCTTGCGCGTACAGCACGGTTAGCCGCTCTTGGTGAACTCGCCTCGAGTATTGCCCATGAAATGAACCAGCCCCTGGCGACCATCGTCAATTTTGCCAGCGCCAGCCAGCGTTACCTAAAAAGCGCTGAGACGAACCCTGAACACTTCGAACGAGTCAGCGATGGCCTGAAAAAAACCATCCATCATGCCAATCGGGCGTCAGAGGTAATCAAGCGGCTGCGCGCTTTTCTTCGCAAGGGACAGAAGCGCACCGCAACGGTTGCACTGAACCAGACCCTCGCCAATGTCGCCCGGCTTTGTCAGTGGGAAGCTGACAAAAACTATGTGGACATTGTCTGTGCTCCCGACGCTTGTGGGCCATCTATCATTGCAGATCCGGTATTACTGGAGCAGGTACTGATTAACCTGATCCGTAACGGCATCGAAGCAAACGAGGAGGCCCGCGGCATACTTATGAGCAACTCAGGCTCTTCCCTGGTGCTTTCAACCTCGGTGAACGAAGCTGGTGAAACGTTGATTGAAGTTACAGATGAAGGCCCGGGCCTTGATGATCAGGGTATCCGCCAGATGTTCCAACCCTTTTATACCAGCAAACCCCATGGCCTGGGGTTGGGGTTATCCATGAGCCGCTCCATCGTCGAAGGCTTTGGCGGGTTTCTGGATGCGAAACCAGCCTCAACCGGCGGCCTCACCCTGACCTGCCGATTCCCACCAACATCCGTAAAACTGAGCACAATAAACTCGGAGACCTCAACCGATGAGTGAAAAAACCGCCCCGGATACACCCACCGTTTACGTTGTCGACGATGACGCCGGCATGCTGGAATCAACCCAGTGGCTTCTGGAGTCGGTCGGTCTGCATGTTCAGGCATACGGCGATGGCCGCAAGTTTCTGGATGCCCTGGAAGAACACCAGGGGGGGTGCGTGGTGCTCGATGTAAGAATGCCGGGGCTGGGTGGACTTAACGTGCAGGAAGAACTGCAAAAACGGGGAATCAAGCTTCCGATCATTTTTGTTTCCGGCCATGCGGACGTACCTATTGTAGTGCGCGCATTCAAATCCGGTGCCTTTGATTTCATTGAGAAACCATTCAACGAGCAACTGCTTCTCGACAGCGTCCAGCAGGCACTGGAAGCCCACCAGCAATCCAGTCATCTGCAACTAGGTGACGAGCAGACGGGCGAGCTGATTACCGCACTTACCCGTCGGGAACGGGATGTTTTTCTGCCGATGGCACAAGGTTACACCAGCCGGGAAATTGCCAGCCAGCTGGGTGTCAGCGTAAAGACTATCGACCTGTACAGGGCTCGTGTGATGAAACGCCTGGGGGGGGAGCGGTTGCCCGACGTTACGGGTATTGCAATCACCGCCGGGCTACTTGATCCGTTGCACCTTCGCGCTGAACCCTGAAGAACTTAAGGCACTTCTCTTCAGCAGCTCAGCGACTGCTCCTCATGAGCCAGAGCACCAAGCCGGGCGATGGCCTGGTCAATACGCTCGCTCCAGGGATTAGCTCCATTCAGCCTGATGCAGGACTCGAATTTGCCTGAGATCGAAAACATCAGGCCAGGTGCCACATTGATATTTTCCTCCCGGGCACGTTGATAGACCCGTGTTCCCGACACACCCGCAGGCAATTGCACCCAGAGCGCAAAGCCGCCCTTGGGCCGGCTCACCGCGGTACCGACAGGAAACGACCTCGCCACGGCAGCCCTCATGCGCTCCGTGGCCTCCCGGTAATTCTGCCGGGCAGAACGCAGATATCGATCATAACCACCCTGCTCCAGAAAGCGCGCCACGGCCAGTTGCGGAATGGAAGACGTAGCCAGATTGGAAAAGTACTTTTGCTGTCTGGCACCGGCCATATAACGCCCTGGCAGCATCCAGCCAAGCCTCAAGCCCGGGGAAACGGTTTTCGAAAAGGAGTTGCAATAGATAACGTTACCCGTTCGATCAAAGGCCTTCGCAGGCCTCGGCCTTTCACCCGTGTGGTAAAGATCGCCATAAATATCATCCTCAATCAACGGCACTCCGGCGGCGTCCAGCATCGACACCAGCTGTTTCTTGCGCTCATCCGGCATTCGGGCGCCCATAGGGTTGCTGTGATTGGTTACTACGACACATGCCCTTAATGGCCACTGCTCCAGAGCCAACTGCAGGCCTTCGAGGCTGAAACCTTCCGATGGATGAGTCGGTATTTCCATCGCACGCAACCCAACCACCTCCAACGCCTGCAAGATACCCGGGAAGGATGGCGACTCTATCGCAACTATATCCCCAGGTTGAGTAACCGCGCGCAGCCCAAGAATAATCGCTTCCTGCGCGCCGTTGGTAACAAGCACATCATCCGGCGGAACCGCGACCCCCACAGACGCCATGCGTTGCGCAATCTGCCTACGAAACGACTCTTTGCCGGGAAAGGCATAATCAAGTGTTTCAAGGCCACGGCGCGCCGCCCATAGGGTGCATTGCTGAATCTGTCGTAACGGCAGGTAATCAGGATGGGGAATAGCAGTAGCCAGCGGCACCATACGCTTTTGTTCGTCAGCACATAACTCCAGTGTCATCTCCCTGGCCGAGACGGGAACCGGGCGATTTCTGTGCTTGTGCATCACCGGCTCGGGAGCATCAACTGTTGGTAAACGTACAAAATAACCACTGCGCGCCCGGGCCTGGAGATAGCCTCGGCCCTCGAGTGTCTGGTGTGCCTGCAGAACCGTCGAAATGCTCACGCCGAACTGTTTGCTCAGCACTCGCACTCCCGGCAACCTGTCCCCGTCTCTATATACGCCATCGAGAATCAGGGCCTGAAGCCTGTCTGCTACCTGGTGGTATAAGACACCCATGCCGCGCGCTCTCCTGTCACCAAAAATTCACATCAGACCGGAACCACACAGATACCGGAAAAACCCAAAGTACAGTTGATGAATTTATCACACTGTACCGGTTCAAAGCCGGTCAATCTGAATCTGTTATGATCGCTTACACCGGTTGATAATAGCTCCACCCTAAGCATAAGAAACCCGGAGGACAGCGCATGAGTTACCCCATCTATCAGGTAGACGCATTTACCAGCGAAATATTCAAAGGCAATCCGGCCGCCGTCATGCCTCTGGAAGCATGGCTTCCAGACGAAACCTTACAGGCACTCGCCGCCGAGAATAACTTGTCGGAGACGGCATTCTTTGTGCGTAAAAACGGGGCTAACGACGCAGACTTTCACATCCGCTGGTTTACACCAGGTGTTGAGGTGCCTCTCTGCGGCCACGCCACACTCGCCAGCGCCTGGGTTATTTTCAACAAACTTGGCTGGCCCGAAACAAAGATTCGATTCCACTCAAAAAGTGGACCTCTGGGCGTCCATCGGAGCGCAGACGGCTGGCTAACGCTGGACTTCCCCAACCTTCAGATTGAGGAACAAAAAATACCAACAACCATCAGCGAGGCCTTTGAGAGTGCGCCAGAAACAGCCTTCTACGTGCCGAACGACACCAACTACATGGTTGTTCTGGAAAATGAGGCTGCAGTGAAAGCCGCACAGCCGGACATGCGAAAACTCAAACAACTCGGCAATCAAGGGGTGATTATCACCGCACCCGGTGAGACCGCCGACTTTGTAAGCCGGTACTTTGCACCCGGCTCGGGCATTGATGAGGACCCGGTTACCGGCTCTATCCACAGTGTTCTGGTGCCCTACTGGGCCGAAAAACTCGGCAAAACCAGGCTGGAAGCGCGGCAACTTTCTGCCCGTGGCGGCGTATTACGCTGCGAATTAAAAGGCGATCGTGTCGCTATTGCGGGGCAGGCTGCATTCTACATGGAGGGAGCTGTTCATCTGGAATGAACCATACTGCTGCCTCTAGGCTGGTATACTGCGCGCAACATTAACCAACCGGCGGACAGCAGCTAGCAATGACGGCAAGTTCCAGTAACCAATATGATGTGATTATTATCGGTGCCGGCGCCGCTGGCCTTATGTGTGCGGCAACGGCCGGGTACCGTGGGCGCAAAGTACTGGTAATTGATCACGCCAACAAGCCGGGCAAGAAAATCCTCATGTCCGGTGGCGGGCGCTGCAACTTTACCAACCTGAATAGCACGCCTGCCAATTTTCTATCAGACAATCCGCGCTTCTGTATCTCCGCCCTCAAGCGCTATACCCCACAGAATTTTCTCGACCTTGTTGAACGACACGGCATTGAACACGAAGAAAAAGCCGCCGGCCAGCTGTTCTGCAAAGACAGTGCAAAAGACATAGTTAACATGCTGCTGACGGAATGCGACTGGGCGGGCGCAGAAGTCAGAATGAAGGCAGCTGTCGATAGCATTTCCGAAACCGACGCGGGATACCGTTTGCGCGTCGGCTCCGGCGACCTCACCTGCGGATCTCTGGTAATAGCCACCGGCGGTTTATCGATTCCCACCATGGGTGCCACCGCGTTTGGTTACCGGACTGCTGAACAGTTCGGCCTGAATACGCTGCCCACCCGTGCAGGCCTGGTGCCCTTTACCCTGCAGCCGGAGCTGAAAGAACAGCTCGCACCTCTTTCAGGCATCAGTTGCCCGGTTGATGTGCAATGCCACAACCAGCATTTCCGGGAACCCATGTTGGTCACTCATCGCGGACTCAGCGGCCCGGCCATGCTCCAGATCTCCAGCTTCTGGGCACCAGGTGACCGACTGGCCATCAACCTGCTGCCAGCTTGTCGTGTTAAGGAAGACCTGCTGAACCTGCGGAAAGCCCGTCCACAATCCACCATTGCAAACTACCTGATCCAGCACCTGCCAAAACGGTTCGCCCAGGCGTTCAATGAATTGCAGGGTTGGACAGGCCCACTGCAGAGTTTCAAGAACAACGATATTGAGCAGGTAGCCGATGTTCTGGGCCAGTGGTCAATCAAACCCGCTGGCACCGAGGGCTATCGAACGGCGGAAGTAACACTCGGTGGCGTCGACACCCGCCAGCTATCCTCCAAAACTATGTCGGCACTGGAGCGACCTAACCTGTATTTTATTGGCGAAGTAGTCGATGTGACCGGTCACCTTGGCGGCCATAACTTCCAGTGGGCATGGGCCTCAGGTGTGGCGGCAGGAATGGACGTTTGACACTGGGCACTCTGTGCCCACCGAACACGTCTACTTTTGATCAAGCCAGATAATCAATCAGCCCCCTTGTCTCTAACGGCTTACTAAAATAGTAGCCCTGTATAACATCGCATCCATTTTGTTGCAGAAATTCCAGCTGAATTTTCTCTTCCACACCTTCTGCAACCACCCTCTGATTAAGACTGTGGGCAAGAGTAATGATCGCCTGGACGATAGAGCGATCGTCATCCTCAGTCGAAATGCCTAACAAAAACGATCGATCAATCTTGAGCTCACTGATTGGAAAACGTTTGAGGTAGCTAAGAGAAGAGTACCCCGTACCGAAGTCATCAACTGAAAAAGAGACCCCCAATCCAATAACCTCTTCCATCAGATCTACGATCCGGTCAACGTCACCCATCAAAGTGCTTTCGGTAATTTCGAGAATCAGGCTTTTGGGGTTAAGCCCGCTTTGATCCAGTGCCGATACGATCGAAGCTTTGAATCCTTCGTCTTCGAATTGCAAGGCGGCAACATTGACCGAAACCGTCAGGTCGTCATAGCCGAGTCCATGCAGATGGCTCATTTGGGAACAGGCCTCCTTCAAAACCCAGTTCCCAATCGAAACGATCAAGCCAGTGCTTTCAGCTACTGATATAAATTCGAATGGAGCTACCCTGCCTCTTTGCGGGTGGTTCCAACGAATCAGGCTCTCTACTCCAACGGTTCTTCCCGTCGAACCATCGACTTTGGGTTGATATACGAGTTCGAATTCATTGTTCTTGAGCGCATTCTTGAGTTCAGCCTCCATATTGATGACCGTCAGTGCTTGGGCATTCATTTCTCCAGAATAAAAGAGATATTTTCCGGCGCCCTGCACTTTGGCATGCTCTCTCGCCGCACTGGCGTACTTCACCAGGGACTCGACGTCCTCGCCGTCGTCCGGGTAGACTGACATCCCAACCCCTGCACTCAAGTAATATTCTCGACCTTTGAATTCGAGCGGCTTCTCAACTTCTTCAATGATCCGCTTACAAATCATCGAAGTCCTATCCAGCTGCGACACACCAGACAGGACAACGGAGAATTCCTCGCCCGAAATCCTCGCCACATTTTCCTGGCTTCCTCGCCCCTGACCATGACTTATGAGGTCACTGGTACGGATTACCTTTTGCAGCCGCAGAGCCACATCTTGCAACATAGAGTCGCCGGCAGACATGCCCAGTGTCTCGTAGATCTTCCTGAAGCGGTCTAAACCTATATCCAGCAAAACCAATTGGGTGCCCGTTCGTTTGGCGTTTTCCATCGACCAGAACAAACGGTCAAGGAACAGATTGCGGTTTGGCAAGCCAGTAAGGCTGTCATAATAAGCAAGCTGATCCCGATAGGCTTTTGCAGATAAGGTATTGCGCACCCTCAGCCCCAGTTCGCTGGGATCAACAGGCTTGGAAAGAAAGTCAGTTGCGCCGAGCTCAAGAGCCTTGAGCTTGCTTGCTGCGTCTTCTGCACTGGTAAGAATAATGACCGGCAGGTGAGAGAACTTTTTGTGGTTTCGTACCTGCTCAAGAACCTGAAACCCATCTAACTCCGGCATATCGAGATCCAGCAGCATGATATCCGGGTTCGATGCCTCCATTTTCGACATCGCATCGGTGGAATGTTCAACCGCCACGAAGTGTTGGTATCCGGACTCTTCCAGCAGCGCCTGCACGATATCTAGCATGACGGGTTCGTCGTCTACCAACATGATCGTAGATTCCATTACCTCACCCAATCTCTGTTTTGCAAAGTTAAACTTCTCATCTGCCATGAAGCTCAAATCGAATTATTCTTTGTCGATGTCAATGCGGGAACTCAAGGTTTTAATGACCCCGATCGTATACCTAATGTCGTCTAATTCCTCTTCCTGGCAATGATTGGCCAGATCTTTCGCAGGTTCAGTGAATGCATCGAACCCTACTGACCCACCCGAGGCTTTAAGCCATTGCGCGAACTTATGGATGTGCTCACAGTCTTCTCTTTCCAACTCGGCATCGATTTGACCAAGCCAGTCGTCAAGTTGCTCAAGAAATCGCTCAATGATCGGACGAAGACGCGGACTGGTCACCGGTAGTCGACACAATACCTTATCCGGAATGGCATAGTCTTTCTGTATGCTCTGTGCTTTCGCTGATTGCCTTTGCCTGGTTTCGGTCCCGGGAGCCACCTCCATCTGACCTACAAACGCACCAATCTGTTCAATGGTTGACTCAAGCTTTTCATCATTGCGATCGATCGCGTACTGCTCCAAGTCGCTTCCTGCCCGCATCAGTTGTTGAAACCCTACCGAGCCCGATGAGCCTTTCAACCAATGCCCGAGCTTCTTCAGGCGATCATAATCCCTGTCTCGCCATGCACTACCTATCACCTCAACCTGTCCATGCATGCGCTCAATGAACTTTTCGACAATACGACGGAACTGCTCTTTATGAACCGGCAGCGAAGAGTGAATCTTTTCTTCTTGTGCAGCATCTGCTACCCAGCCCACATTGTCCTGCAGCTTGTCGTCAATCATTTGCCCAGCATCTACCCGGCTACCAGTCAGGTAGTTGCCAAGCCGCTCCATTAACAGATCTATATCGACAGGCTTACTCAGATAGTCACTGTATCCGGCGGACAGGCACTGCTGCTGGACCCCACTCATGGCATCAGCCGTCAATGCAATCACAGGAAGGTGAGGATAACGTTCTCTCATAATCCCGGCCGCCGTTAAACCATCCATGACAGGCATCTGCACATCCATCAAGACCACGTCGACGGTTTGCTGCGCCAGAAAGTCCAGGGCCTGCTGACCATTCTCCGCGGTAAAGACTTGAACGCCCGCATCCGACATAACGACCTTGAGAAGATCACGGTTCTCTTCGCCATCATCAACGACCAGCGCTGTCGCTTCTGTAAACTTCCAACGCACAGCCGTGTCAGTTTGTTCGGCCCAATCCATCGACATAATCTCTTCCACCGACAGTAGTCCAACACTGCCGATGTTCCCGGCAGGAACCGTGACCTGGAAATCCGAGCCTTCTCCCTCTTTACTGACGACCCGTATATCACCCCCCATTGCTTCAGCGAAACTCTTACTGATGGTTAGCCCCAGGCCTGTTCCGCCAAACCTGCGCGTGATAGAGCTGTCTGCCTGAGTGAAAGGATTGAACACCGCGAGGGCCTGCTGTTCGGTCATGCCGATCCCTGAATCACGAACCGAAATGTGCACCATGGGACCAGTTACTGAAGACTCAAATCGCGAAGTAACAACAATACCGCCGCGATCTGTGAATTTAATAGCGTTGCCGACCAGGTTGGTGATGATCTGACGAAGTTTGGCGGCATCGGTTTCGATAGTTGCCGGTAACGGGCCATCTGCTTGGTATTCAAGAGAAATCTGTTTCTCGTCCGCCTTAACCCGCATAATCTGGATCACTTCCTGAATGATCGTATGTACAGGCGTCTGAACTTTTTCGATTTCAATGCGACCGGCTTCAACCTTGGAAAGGTCCAGGATATCGTTGATCAATCCCAACAGGTGGTTTCCACTGGAGGATATGGTGTTCAGGTAACGAATACTGTCCTTGCTGTTACGATCGTACCCTCGTTTCAGAACCTCAGCGAAGCCAAGTATGGCGTTCATGGGCGTGCGGATCTCATGGCTCATGTTCGCCAAAAACTCACTCTTGAATCGATTCGCCTGTTCAGCTTCATCCCGGGATAGCCGCAGCTCAATTTCCTTTTTCTCAAGCTCGGTAATGTCATCAAAACTGATCAGCGCACCTGCCGGTTTGCCGCTACCAGTCAGCACGGGTGAGCAGTTCAACATAAATGTTCGTGTCTCGTTTTCTCCAATGGCCAGCCGGACGACCTCTGCCGTCCGAACGACGGCATCGTCCAGTGTCCTGGTCCAGGGCGCTTGCTCTCTATCAAGCTTTTCATTTTCCTGATTCAGCCAACCGAACCGCGAAACCTGTAAGCCGATGAGTTTATCCGGGTTGACCGATGGAATGTTGGAGAACGCTTGGTTGGCGAGCACAATATTCTGCTTGGCATCAATCACCAGCAAACCTTCCGCCATAGTGTCCAGTGCAGATCGCACCCGGTCAGGGATGGCCTGTGACGGGTCCAGTTGCTTGAGCATTTTGCCCATGTAGAGATAGTACAGAATAAACCCTGCAATAGAGAGAAACGCCATCAGCATCACGACCGGATGATAGATCCATCCGTACCACTGGTTTGGTAACAGTGGTTCAAATGAAAGCTCGACCTGCCCCCACTGTTGCTGCCCTTCGTATATGGGCACGATAATCTGTCCGTCCCGCGAGGTATTTTCGCCGCTGTCTTGCCACAGACGTTGATGCTCGCCAATCACAGTCATAAGGCGTCCATCGGCATGCCGAACAGCTGCTGAAAGCAGATCCTCGTTCCGGTCAACGAGCACCTGAAGTATCGTGTCCATGCGCCGGATATCCGAGGTGGTTATAAAAATAGAACTATTAACCGCGACAGATTCCGCAAACAGAGCGCGGCCATCGCGGATAGCGGCATTCCGGTCAGGAACCAACCCCAACAATGCTGCGAATAAAACAAGGCTCACCAGCATGCTGGAAAGCCCCAGTGAGATCCGGAAGCGGGTGCTGACTTTTTTAAATATGTTTAGAGCCATAATGCGTGGTTTAACCAACTTTAGGGTCGCAGCGCGAGCTAACCGGGTTCATTCTGGTCCGAACCCGAGCTTTTGCTCTGGTTGGCTTCCGTTACCATAGACTCAAGGGACTCTCGATCTTCTTCAGCCGCCGGTGCACTGAGAGTTGCCAATACCGGTAAGGGGTCGATAAGACGCCAGGCGGGCAAAGAGGACAGAACACTGCTCATAATAATGCCGCTCCTAGCCAGCCAAATCACATAACCCACGGATAAACCGGCAGACACCGAAACGCTCGCGCCAATAAGTTTTTCGACTTGGCTTTGTTCTTCCACCAGCTCTTGACGCATGTCGTCCAGTTGCCGGATAAAATTATCCCGATCGAGCAACTCGAACGGCTCATTCAACTGGGTGATCTGACTTCGGAGAAACTGAACCACTTTTTCACTTTCGCTGACAGATGCTGCCGATTGCTCGTTGTTTGACGCGACGTTGGCCATCGATACTTCGAATGCCCCCTGCGTCTGATCCAGCTCATCGAATGGCGAGACGAATTCGCTTGTTTCGTCACGACTGGCTTCCAGTGGTCCAAACGAGCCGCCGCCAGTGACTACCGTACCTTCACTTGACTCCGCAGATTGCTCTTCTGGTGACTCCTCTGGTGTCTCTTCCTGAATCTCCTCCTGTGATTCAGAAACCGGAGCACCGGCATCTTCTCCAGGAGAATCATTTATGTCCCCAATAAGGTCATCAGATACCTCAGGTGGCACATCAACAAATACCTTCAGTGTCCCTAACAGCGGACCACTGCCATCTTCGTTCCCGTCGTCGATGTTAATAGCAACTGTCGAATCCAGGTCATTATCGGGCCGCGGAATGAAAGTGAGGTTAGCCAGTGCAGTATTCACATCTGCGACGGTGCCAGTGATCGACCAGACACCCGTGGTTTGGTTATAGACAGCACCGTTATTGTCACTCAGCTGACCCACATCAGGGTTCAGCAGCGTCAAGGTGGCTGTGACGGTCTCTGCCCCGTCAACATCAGAAATGACAATGTCGTTGAGAGGTACCATGCCTGAACCACCACTGTAAGAAGTGCTCTCCTGCAGGCCAGATACCGTTGGTGCATCGTTGGTGCCGGTGATGGTGATGGTAACCGTCTCATTAGCCGTTGCGCCCTGGCTGTCCTCAGCACGCAGGGTGTACGTCAGTTCCAAGGTCTCACCGGCAGCCAGGTAGTCAAAGGCTTCTGACGCCGAATCGAAGCTCCAGCCCAGCGTCGCACTGTTGCCGGCACTGTCCACAATCGTGGTCGGGCTCACCGTCAGCATCGCTTTCAGATCCGCGTCACTTGGGGCCGCCGGATCCGTTCGATCAGAGGTGCCACCCACAACCAGATCGATGACGCTGGCCGTTACTGAGTCGCCGGTATCAAGGTCAGAAACCGTGAAATCACCATTGCTAGCCAGCCCCGAATCGGTTTCATTCAGGGCCACGCTGTCCGGACCGCCAATGATCACAGGTGCGTCATTGCTGCCAGTGATGGTGATCGTCAGCGAAGCTGTATCGGTATTACTGTCCTGATCGCTCATCGTGTAGCTGAAAGTGTCCGTCAGCGTCTCGCCAGCGGCCAGCGCCTGAACGGCCACCGAGGTGTTATCCAGGTTATAGGTGTAGCCACCATCCGGATCAATCGTCACCGTGCCATAGCTACCCGCTACCGCGGTGCCCACATCGCCGGCGCTACCGTCCACTTCGGAAACCACCAGCTGGCTGACCGGGTCGTCAGGATCGCTGTCAACACCGGCGCCATCGTCATCCGTAATAACATTGCCACTGGCGCTTGAAGGGCCATCCTCAGTCACGGTATCGGTGTTGTCCGTCGCCGTCGGGGCTGGGTTGGTCACGGTCCACAGGAAGGTGTCCGTCCGCGTGGCGCTGCCCGTGCCGCTGCCATCATCCGCGGTGATCGTCACAGTAAATGGGCCGCTCTGCGACGCCGAACCGTCGATCGTGCCACTGATCACACCGGTATTGGTATCGATCGACAGGCCCGCCGGCAAGTTGCTCGCGCTGAAGGTCAGCGTGTCGCTGCTATCGATATCGGAGAAATTACCCGACACATCCAGTGGCGTGATTGTCTCGCCATCCGTACTCGTTTGATCCGGCTGTGCGGTGCCGGAAACCGGCTGGTCATTACTGCCATCGATGGTAATTGTCAGTGTGGCGGTATCAGTACCACCCTGGCCGTCGATGACGGTGTAGGTGTAGACCTCGGTCAGGCTCTGGCCCACACTGAGTGCCTGCACGGCCGGATTGCTGTTGTCGATAGCGTAAGTGTAGGAGCCATCTGCGTCATTCAGGGTCAGGGTGCCGTACTGGTCGGCGCCGGTGGCGTCGATAGCGCTGACGCTCAGGGTGTCACCATCGATATCGCTATCCACACCTGCACCGTCATCGTCAGTCAGCATGTTACCGCTGACACTCACCGCATCTTCGGTAATCTGGTTGCTGTTCGCGGTCGCGACCGGCGCATCGTTAGCGCCGGTAACGGTGATGGTGATGGTCTCTTCGGCGCTCACAGCACCGTCATTGTCCATGGCGGTGTAGGTGAAGGTCACATCGCGCGTGGCGCCCACTGCCAGGTCATCAAAATCCGGGCCCGGATCGAAGCTGTAGCTGCCGTCGCTGTTGAAGCTCAGGCTACCCTCGGTCACCGTGGTGCCGAGGGCATAGCTCGCAATGGTGCCATCCACGTCTGAGGCCGCAGGCACACTCTCGTTCAGGATCGCGTTTTCACCGGTGCCGACCGCACCCGCCACCACGACCGGCGCATCGTTAGCGCCGGTAACGGTGATGGTAATGGTCTCTTCGGCGCTCACAGCACCGTCATTGTCCATGGCGGTGTAGGTGAAGGTTACATCCCGCGTGGCGCCAACCGCCAGGTCATCAAAATCCGGGCCCGGATCGAAGCTGTAGCTGCCGTCGCTGTTGAAGCTCAGGCTACCTTCGGCCACTGTCGTGCCAAGTGCATAACTCACAATGGTGCCATTCACGTCCGAGGCCGCAGGCACGTTCTCGTTCAAAATCACGTTTTCACCCGTACCAACCGCGTCCGCCTCCGCCACAGGCGCATCGTTGGTGCCATTAATGGTGATCGTCAGCGAAGCTGTATCGATGCCGCCCTGACCGTCACTAACGGTGTATTCGTATGTCTCGGTCAAGGTTTGACCCAAGCCCAGTGCCTGCAAAAGTGACAGGACAATAGAGTCGCCGGTATTGAGGGTGTAGGTGTAGGAACCGTCGGCGTTAAAGGACAGAGTGCCATACTGATCGGCGCCAGTGGCGTCGATAGCGCTGACATTCAGGGTGTCACCATCGATATCGCTGTCCACACCTGCACCATTATTGTCAGTCAGCATGTTACCGCTGACACTGGTCCCGCCCGCGGCAAGCAGGTTGGTGTTCGCAGTCGCGACCGGGTCATCGTTAGTGCCATTGATGGTGATTGTCAGTGTCGCTGTATCGGTATCGCCGTCCAGATCGCTCAGTGTGTAGCTGAAGGTGTCCGTCAGCGTCTGGCCGACGCCCAGGGCCTGGACGGCCGCCGAGGTGTTATCCAGGTTGTAGGTGTAGATGCCGTCCGAGCCAATCGTCAGCGATCCGTAGCTACCCGCTACCGTCTCACCCACATCGCCTGCGTTGCCGCCAACCGCAGAAACTTCCAGGTCATTGATCGAATCTTCGGGGTCGCTGTCAACGCCATCGCCATCGTCATCCGTAATGACGTTGCCACTGGCGCTGGCCGGCCCCTCCTCAGTCACCTCTCCCGCATTATCTGTGGCTGTCAGCGAATCATCGTAGATGACCTCCAGGCGCGGCGAATTGCCAGACTCGCTGCTGTAATACTGGACTTGTTCATCGCCGCTTTCCTCACTGCCCAGCAGTACGCCATAATTGCTAGCTGTCCCGTCAACCCAGGCCTGTACTAACGATGTGATGTCCCAGTCGTGATCAACGGGTTGCCCATCAACTATTTGTCCAGCCCACGCATTAAAACCAGACGACGCACCATTCTCGTGGCCTGGCTGGGTATCATAGGTAACGGTATTTCCCACCCATGCCTCGGTGACCTGGTATGCGCTAACCGTCAATGAACCGGTGATATCGACCGCAGTCAGGTAAAGCGTCGCGGAGGTGATCGTGGAGCCTGCAGGAATAGTGCTGAGATCAAACTGGACAAGCGTTCTCTGGTCGCCAACCCCGCCGCCGGATTTGTCGACGATCAGGAACTGCGAACTGCCATAGTTTGTCTCATCGGAATTGTCATCGACGTAGGTATCCTGCGAGGGGTTCAGAGTTTCTGTGGCCAGTGCACCCACCCACACATCCTGTAGCTCGGCATCCGCGATAACGCTGGTGTCTATGTCACCACTGGCGAACTCCAGATCCCAGTCCCCGCCCAGTGACGCGTGCCCGGTCAGGTCGTCACTGGCCGCAATGTCGGCTCCGGTCAACCGGGCCAGATCATTCAGCAGTCGCTCGCCGGCAGGGTCGGAGGCCAGATTGCAGCCGTAGATCAGAATATCGGCACCCTGGCTCAACGACTGATCCCAATTGGAGAAGTCATTGGTGTAGTTATCCAACGACGAAGCACCAATCCAGTCGCGCCCCAACTGAAAGCCGGTGTCATCACCGTGACTGAGGAGGTGAATGGCATCAACATCCTGGTATTCCGCCAGGATACTGCTGATTTGCGCGGTTCCATCTGCATCCGCCTCGAGCACGAAGACCCGGGTTTCAACGCCAGGCCAGTCGCCTATGCCCTGCAGTAGTTGCTGGTAGTCCGGGGCATTTGCATCGATGAATACTATTTCCAGCCGGTCAGAAAGTTCTCCCGGGGATAACAGCGAGGCGCCAAGTTCATCAAGTGAAGGGGGATCATTTGGGGCGGCCGCAAGCGCCTGTTCATCGCCTGCCAGGTCTTCAAACAGCTCAACGCTGTCTTGCATGGTTAAAGGAGCACTGTGTTCGTCTGAGGAGGGGGACGCAGGCAACAGGCCCGACAAGGCATCCGCCGAGAGCAGAATTTTGGGCTCCATGGGTTCAAAAAACAGCTTAGAACCACCGGAATTTTCCGCTGGACGATCGCCTCTAGCTGCCCACTGCACGAATCTGCGAATCATGACATCCCCGCGCTATCACGGTAAGACCAGTATGGCCGAGTATCTTTTGTAGCACCGAAATACTCGATTACGTTCAAAATGTCGCCTGATCCCTCGGCGCCCTTGTTTCGGTCAAACGCCTTTCGTTATGGAAACTTTGAACCCCTGGTCTTCAAGGGTTTTTCTCCGCACTTCCGCATCTTCAAGTGAATTGAAAAGGCCCAGCAAAATCATTCCGCTGTGTGGTCCCTGATCCATAGTGAGCGGATCAGTGACACCTGCAGCCCGAAGGCGACTGGTCAATTCACTGGTTTTCTGGTGCGAGTCAGCCTGCTTCGTGGTTAACAGGTAATAAACGGTTTGCGGATCGCCTTGTTCGACACCCTGCCGTTGCTCTGATTCCTGCCCAGGTTCCGTGTCTGACGCCATGTTCTGCAAAAATTTGACCGTGCATTTCAACCCGGCCGGAATCCTGTAATGCGGGTTTTGCAGCTCTAACCGAACGCCAAATGTATTACTGGCCGTGTCGCCGATTCGGTCTATGATGGACACCATTGCATGCAGCTGCTCATTGACCAGTGTTTCGGGCACGACCTTCGCCAGCATATTCAGCTCGATGTCACGGAAGTACTCCATGGGTACAATGGCCTCAACCACCAGGGGATTCAGCTGCGCCATGCGAAGAATTGCATCTTCCTCCACATGCTCGCCAGACTGTTTCAACGTATCAATGACAAAACCGTCAAAAGGCGCCCTGATGGTTTTCTGCCCGAGCTGCTCCCTGGCGCGCTGCAATTCCAGCTCGCGCACCCTCGCCAGCTCCCGTGCCTGCACCAACCGCTGCTGAGAAAGACTAAATTCCCGCTCGACCTCATCAACATCTTCAACCGCGATCACCTGTTTCTGCGAAAGCGACCGGGACCGCTTTATCCGGCTGGTATCAAAAGCCAAATTGATTTTGCTCAGCTCAATCTCGGAGAGGATGTCTGCCCGATACTGCGCCAGCTCGAAATTGGCACGCTCTACATCTGCATTCATCTGCGCAACAGCCTGCCCCTTTCGAACCTGCTCGCTGCGTTGAACCAGCACTTGTTCAACCACTCCAGAAACGGGACTTGAAACATCGGCAACCTGACTCGGATTAATGACACAATCGACTGCGGGGACTGGACTGTGGACAGCGTTATCCGCGTAAACCGCGCTGGGTTGCAGCAGGCAAATAATGGCAAAGAGAGCTGAGTTTGTGTTCCAAGAATGGGGCTTTAAACTACTAGCCATGTTGGAAGTTCCGGTTTCGCAAAGGGTCGAAGGAATGAGTCTAGATGAAGGGACTTCTCTCAGCTATAGACATGCAACAAAACGCTACATTTAGACTGGCTCATGTAACCAAAGGTGCTGCAGATAACGGACCAACTGACGACCCAGGGATTCTTCGCCATGAACAAAACGCGCGTGTACTCGCTGTCCTGGAAATATACCCTGTTGTCGCTGGGGCAATTCCAGTTCAACCTGATAGACACTGGTTAACGCCTGCAGGCCTGATTCATCTCTCGCGTCGACTGCCGTCGCACCGCCGGCGCTACTGCCCAAGTACTTGCTGGGAAGACGATTGCTCAGCAGGGGTATCTCCCGGGACATGCTAGCGGGCAGTACATCTCGCGGCTGTCCTATCAGACGAATACTGATGTCCTGACTATCCCGCCTGATCTGTTCTATTTTCGTTTGAGGAATCACAAGTCGGGCAGTCAAGCGATCACGATCCAGACTGTATCCCACCAAGTCTCCGCGCTTGATGAAGCGTCCCGGCAAATCCTGTGATTTTGGTAGTACCAACAGGCCTGCCTGATGACTGACAATGGAGAGACCGGAAATCTGATCGTCAATATCTCTTAGCTCTTCTTCCAGACTGACAATCCGTTTTTTTAGAATCTCTGACTGCGATCGATCCCGGGAGAGAGCACCGTTTAGCTTGCCACGCAATTCGTCAATCTGAGACTGAACCACCACGCGCCGGGATTCCAACTCTATATTGGACAACGTGAGGATTTCATCACCGGCTTGAACGGCACTTCCATCTTCCCGGTGCATCTCTTGCACGATGCCCGAACTTGCAGCCCGGATCGCGGCATCTTCCGGTATATTAACGAGCCCTTGCGCATAAGTGGAATCTGGCACAGGTACGGACATCACTATGCCAACGATCGCTACCAGAACCATGCTGACCAGGGCAAAGCGTAATTGACGGCCCGCTCGCTGCGCCGCTTTATACAACCCAACCGTATTTTTGATTGCAGGGTAAACGATTTGCGAGAGAACCGCCCAAAGCGCCAGCGCCATACCCAGTACAAAAAACTTGCCAGATACCCAGAGCGCGATGAATAGTGAAATAAAAACCCGGTAGACCGCGGACGCGATTCCGTAAACGAATAGCCACTTTGCCTCACCGACTGCTGTGACCGGCGACCTGACATCAGGGATACCGACCAAAAAACGCTTAAACAAGTAACCCACATACTGCTGACTGCGGCTCGCAAGGTTCGGTATCTGAATCCACTCACTGAAGACGTAATAACCATCAAAGCGCAACAGCGGATTGGCATTGAATAACAGGGTCGAAACGCCACCGATGATCATGATGCCGAACGCAATATCACGGCCAATGCCGGCAGCACCATGCAACCACCAGATAAGCGCAACCGAGGCAAGAAAGGTCTCCACCAAAATGCCCGCAGCACTGACAAGTATTCGCTTCCGCCGACTGGCGAAGCGGTTAGACGCGGAGCTATCTACATAGGGGACAGGAAAAAACACCAGCAACATGATGCCCATGTCGTGGACGACTCCCCCCCAGCGCTTGGTGGCCAGCGCATGCGCCATTTCGTGCAGCGCTTTCACAACTGGATAGAGCAGCCAGAAATAGAGGAGATAAACCGGATCATTGAAACGCGCTGCGCCATAGTCAACCAGCTCCCCCCAATGCATCCAGCTTGTCACCAGCGCGTACAGCACAACAAACAGCCATAGCCATATGAACACGCGACTCCGAATCCAGCCGAGGTAAGGCATCACTCTGGAAAGAAAGCGATCAGGGTCGATCAGGCGAACACGAATGGCAAAAGGCCGGGAGAGCCCCTTTATAAACTGTCCGACTTTTCCGATGACGTTCTTTTGTGCCAAACCGGCAGTCCTGTCGTCATCCTGTAACAAATGAGAGGACTTGAGATTGGCTATCAGCAGAATGATATCGCTTTGGCTCAATGCCGGTGACTGTAATTTTTGCAGGTTGTTATAGATCTCTTCTACGGTAGATTGGCCGTCGAGTCTGCGAATAAAAGCGTCTGCGTCAGAGCTGCTTCGAAAGTATCGCTCCGAGTTCTGATCAGCCAGTATGAGCCAGGGTTGCCCCCGATATTCATGGCAATAGCTGACGACGCCATCATGCAGTTGCAGGCGCAGGCTTGCCACCTTGTCCCAGGTTTCACCGATAGAGTAGCTGACCCGGTTTTGCTCTAAGGAAGCCATTTCCACAGCCAAAGCACCACTGCATTATACAGTTCGTGAAAGTAGATCCAGGCAAGCGACCGCTCGCCAACTTCAATTTTGGCCACTCCCTGCATACCCGGGCGCAACGCCGGATACTGCTGGTCCAGAATGGCCTCCACTCGGTAGACAATCGAGTTCGCTCTGTCCTCGAATACGGGCGACACTTTGCTAACCGCAAAGCCGAGTTCCTTCCCAGGTAACGCCTGAAGATTGACGTGACCAACCGCCCCCGACCTTACCTCGGCAATGTTTTGCTCTTCCACATATATAACCAATCGATAGGAATCCAGTGGCGCCACTTCGAACAACACATCGCCGAGCTCGACCGGCGCGCCCAGTGACCGACTCAAATCACCGGCAATAATATAGCCATCCATGGAGGCGCGGATTGCAGACCTTTCCAGTTTGCGCTCGACCAGGTTCAATTCGGCGTTTACCTGGCTGATCTGAGATTTGTATATATAGGCCTGGGCCATATCGCGCTGCCCCAAAGCCTGTCGGTATTGTCGATTGTATTCATCTTTTTTGGATTCAAACTGCAGGCGAGACAACTGGAGTTCATGGTCATCCATTTTCGCCAGAATTTCGCCAGCAGCCACCGTCTCTCCTGCTCTTTTGGGTGCCGAGTTTACGTACCCATCAAACGGCGCAACCACTGCACGCTGCACACTTCCCTCAAGGGTTGCCTGTGCACTGATCCGATAATCCCCTTTAAGAAATGACACCGCCAATATTGCAAGCAGAGCGCACATCAACGCGATTGTTGCTGGTGCAGCCAGGCGGCGCTTCCGTTTGCCCTCCCCTCTCGTATCACCCATCAGTAACTGATCGGAGGTGTCTGCGTCTTCAGGCTCATGCCGGAGTAGCAACTCGAGCCACTTTTCTCCCCACTTTAATAGCTGGAGGACCACCCGCTGCTGCTCGGGCTTTATTCTGACCTGGACAGCAACAGCAACACTTCTCCCTGCAGCTACTCTCAGAGGCGTCGCGAGAATGTGATCAAGTCCGTTCGAATCCAGCTTTTTTACGATCAAACGATTTTGCAAACTGGCCTGGCGGGCTAGCCTCACGAGCTCTTCCGGCGCTGCCTCCTCACTCGGCCACTGCACTGACTGGGGAATTTCCTGCTCGACATCAACAAGCAGCACCGCCCGCTTCGCGCCCCGCATCATTTTGCAGGTCAGATCAAGCCAGGCGGACAGAATTTCCTTCTCAAGCATGCTTTACCGCAACTCTTGGTGTATCGAGGCACTTCATTTTCGGGTTCTTTTCCACTTTTGACAGTACGCAGAGCCTGACAGCATTTCGTCTTCTCATTTAATCTCGACGTTTTAAATGGTCCGACAAATCCTGATCCAGAACGGCAACTCTACGTTGCATCGTGAGATTAAGAAACAAATCACTGACGTGGCACATTTTGGCAGTGTACTACTGTTACCGCCACAGAAACTCACTTTCACTCCGGACACAGCATGCTGCTAATAGCAATACCTTCGAAAAATCTCCGAAGTCATGCTGGGCACACAGCTTTTCTTTGGCGGGGGCTCCTTCACCCCAATTCCGATGCTGTTGAGCGGTCCGGAACGGAACGTTATCATTGCTGAATAACCTTAAGCGAGACACGGTCTTATGAGCACACCTTCCCCCTACGACAACCTACCCGATGCACAGGGCTTTTTTGGTAAATTCGGCGGGCAGTTTGTGCCGCCGGAAATGAAGCAGGTAATGGATGAAATCAGCGCCGCCTATCAGGAAATCCGCCAGCGCAAGGATTTCCAGGATGAGCTGGACTACTTGCTGGCAGACTATGTGGGTCGCCCAAGCCCGATCTTTTACGCACGGCGGTTATCTGAAAAACTTGGCGGTGCACGCATCTATCTGAAGCGTGAAGATCTGAATCACACAGGCGCTCACAAGATCAACCACTGCCTCGGCGAAGCCTTGCTGGCGAAGTTTATGGGTAAAACCAAGGTGATTGCCGAGACTGGCGCGGGCCAGCACGGTGTTGCTCTGGCAACTGCTTGCGCACTGGTAGGCATTCCCTGCGAAATTCATATGGGCACGGTGGATATTGCCAAAGAGCACCCGAACGTGACCAAAATGAAGATTCTGGGTGCTACTTTGATACCGGTGACTCGCGGGACAGCGACCCTGAAGGACGCCGTCGACAGTGCCTTTGATGAGTACCTGAAAGATCCCCAGAATTTTATTTACGCCATTGGCTCCGTTGTGGGCCCACACCCATTCCCGGGTATGGTTCGCGATTTCCAGTCGGTTGTTGGTCGTGAAGCTCGCGCGCAATTCATGGAACGCTACAAAAAATTGCCGGATTACGTTGCAGCCTGCGTGGGTGGCGGCTCCAACGCCATGGGCATTTTTACAGCGTTCCTGAATGATGAAAGCGTCAAGCTCGTGGGTGTCGAGCCTGCGGGTGAGGGTCTGGACACTGAGCGGCATGCGGCAACCATGACCAAGGGAAAACCCGGCCAGATACACGGTATGGCCTGTTACGTGCTCGAAGACGATGAAGGCAACCCCATGCCGGTTCACTCCATCGCATCTGGCCTGGACTATCCGGGGAGCGGCCCGCAACACAGTTATCTGAAAGACCTGGGACGGGTGGAGTATGCCAGTGCCAATGACACCGAGTGTCTGGATGCATTCATGATGCTGTCGCGGGTGGAAGGCATCATTCCTGCGCTGGAAAGTGCTCATGCTGTGGCCTGGGCCATACGTGAGGCACCCAAGCTGTCAAAAGAACAGTCTATCCTGGTCAACCTTTCAGGCCGCGGGGATAAAGACGCCGACTACGTGGCGGAAAAACTGGGCCTGTAACCATCTGTTGCAGAAATAAAAAAGGCGAAGCTGGAGCCCGGCTTCGCCTTTTTTATGACTTTTGGCTGGCTAGCGCAGAATCACCAGTGGTTTCTTCGCGGTCGTCAGCATGCTGGTGGTCGTACTGCCCAGTAAAAAGCGGCGAATTTTAGAGTGGCCGTATGCGCCCATCACCAGAATGTCGATATCGAACTCATCCTGATAACTGTGCAATACAGGTTCTACTTCACCACTACGGATAGCCAGCGTAATTTCTGACTCAAGAGGAGCCAGCATAGCCTCGGCTTTGCGCAACTGGGCCATGGCTTCCGAGGTTTCATTGCCCACCATCACCAGATGCATTGGCATGCCTTTGAGTACCGGGCTGGCTGCCAGGTGCTCAACACCACGAAACGCCGTGGCGCTGCCATCAAATGCCAGCATGGCGCTTTTAGGCGTTGAGAATTCATTGGGAACCAGCAGGATCGGACGGCTCATACTGCGGATGACGGTTTCCAACTGGCTGCCGATGTGTTGCTCACCCTCTGAACTGCTTTCGCCGTGCAGCCCCATCACCAGCAGGCGAATATGCTCCTGCATTCCCAGCAGAGATTCCGTCAGATCACCATGGCGCTGGCGTTTTTTGATTTCGCTGACGCCTGCCTCCTGCAACCTGAGTGCGGCTTCTTCCAGCATATGGTTGCCATGCTCCAGAGCAAGCTTTGCCCTTTGGCGATCCAGCTGAGCCAGTTCATCCAGAAGATGTTCCCGGCTCCCCAGGCCAATGTTGCCGGCCAGATCCGGCTCCGCCGGGTAGCGCTCTTCATCAAGTACATGCAGCAAGGTCAGCGGCAGGTTCATATACTTACTGGCCCAGGCAGCGTATTCACATACGGCCGGTGCAGCACGGGAGCCATCAACACAGGCTACAACTTGCAATGTATCCTGCGGGTCAGTTTGGATATTCGCTGTCGTTTCCTGCATATCAATGGCCCATCAGCTGGTCAATGCCTTCCGGCTTGTCGTGCACGCCAAAGCGGTCAACGATAGTGGCGCTGGCCTGGTTCATGCCAATCACTTCCACTTCCGCACCGTCACGACGGAACTTTATAACTACCTTGTCCAGCGCGCCCACGGCGGTTATGTCCCAGAAGTGGGCACGGCTGACGTCTATCACCACTTTATCCACCACTTCGCGAAAATCAAATGCTGCAACGAACTTTTCTGAGGAGCTGAAGAAAACCTGCCCGGTTACCTGGTATGTGCGTGTACCCGATGATTCATCAAGCGTTGTCTGCACCTCCATAAAATGCCCGATCTTGTTAGCGAAGAACAACGCTGCAAGGAGTACGCCGGCGAACACGCCCAACGCCAGGTTGTGGGTTGCGACAACCACGCACACGGTGACCAGCATGACAATGTTGGTAGAAAGCGGATGCGTTTTCAGGTTGCGGATAGACTCCCAGGAGAAGGTGCCAATGGATACCATGATCATCACTGCCACCAGAGCTGCCATGGGAATTTGTACCAGTATGTCGTCCAGTACCACGATCATCACCATCAGGAAAACACCGGCGGTGAGCGTGGAAAGCCGTGTACGCCCCCCGGATTTGATGTTAATAACTGACTGACCAATCATCGCGCATCCCGCCATACCACCAAACAGGCCGGACCCGATGTTGGCAATGCCCTGCCCACGGCATTCGCGGTTACGATCACTTTCGGTATCGGTCAGGTCGTCCACTATTGTGGCTGTCATCATCGACTCCAGCAGACCGACCACGGCCAGCGGAATGGAGTATGGAAGGATAATCATCAGGGTTTCGAGATTCAGCGGCACATCAGGCCAAAGAAAAATAGGCAGCGTGTCGGGTAACTCGCCCATATCGCCCACGGTGCGCACGTCGATATTGAACAGCACAGCAACAATCGTCAGGGCCACGATACAAATCAGCGGCGATGGCAGCACCTTGCCCAACACCGGTACATACGGGAACAGGTAGATAATGCCCAACCCGGCGGCAGTCATGGCGTACACGTGCCAGGTAACATTGGTGAGTTCCGGCAACTGGGCCATGAAGATCAGAATTGCAAGGGCATTCACAAAGCCTGTAACCACCGAGCGTGACACAAACCGCATAAGGCCGCCCAGTTTCAGCCAGCCAGCAACAATCTGAATAACACCGGTTAACAATGTTGCAGCCATCAGATATTCCAGGCCGTGCTCTTTTACCAGAGTAACCATTAGCAGCGCCATGGCACCGGTCGCGGCAGAGATCATGCCGGGGCGACCACCCACAAATGCGATGATGACAGCAATACAAAAAGAGGCGTAGAGCCCTACTTTCGGGTCTACACCGGCAATGATCGAGAAAGCAATCGCTTCCGGAATCAGCGCAAGGGCAACCACAATTCCGGCGAGCAAATCGCCTTTCGTGTTGGAAAACCAGTTGGCTTTCAGTGTATTTACCATAGTTTCGGGTATCCGGGTGGCTGCGCTGTTTAACAAAAATGGCGTTGCCGATGTTTGGATTACGGCAATTTCGGCAAGATAAGGGGCGCGAATTCTACCAAAGTGCGGGTGCCGGCGTAAGGGCGCCTGTCCTCTTCGCATAGCGGACTGGTATTATTGGAGCACTGCTACAGACACACAGGAGTTTCGCCCGTTCATGGACGATGTTGCATCCCAGTTTCTGGCCGCGAACCAGACCACGCTGAATCTCGCTGTCGCACTCATTCTTGGAGCCATCATTGGCCTTGAGCGCGGCTGGGATGCGCGCGAACAAAAATCCGGCGAGCGCATTGCGGGCATCCGTACCTTTTCCCTCATAGGCCTTCTTGGCGGCATTTCTGTTGTTCTGGCACAGGAAATCACAGTATGGGCGTTTCCCGTTCTTCTGTTGAGCGTGGTCGCCATGGCAATCGTGGCCTACAGTGAACGGCTCGATCATATCCGCAATTTCAGCATTACCGGCATGGTCGGCATGGTGCTGACGTTCTGTTTTGGTGCTATTGCTGTTGCCGTAGACCCCGTAATAGCAACTACCGCCGCCGTGATCACCGCGATTATTCTCGATAACAAGGAACAAATTCACGGCTGGGTGAACAAACTTAAAGCCCACGAGCTGGATGCCGGGCTAAAACTCCTTGTAATTTCCGTAGTGATGCTGCCTTTGCTCCCCAACGAACCAATGGGGCCAAGTGGTGTGCTCAACCCTCGGGAAATCTGGTGGATGGTGGTGATGATCGCGTCCATCTCCTTCGTGGGTTACTTTGCCATGCGGTTGGCGGGCACTAAAAAGGGCATTCTCTTTACCAGCCTCTTTGGAGGCCTGAGCTCCTCCACTGCGCTGACCTTGCATTTTGCTCGCCAGGCCAACCTGCACCCAGCGCTGAACGCACAGTTTGCAACCGGCATCCTCATTGCCTGTGGCACTATGTTCCCTCGCATATTGGTGTACTGCTTCGTGATCAACCGCGACCTGCTTCCCAGCCTTGTGTGGCCAGTCGCGATAATGACGACACTGCTTTACGTACCGGCGGTTGTTATTTGGCGCCGAAATTCCGGGGGCAATCAGCTTAACCAGCCAACCCTTGGCCAAAACCCGCTCGACCTGAAATCTGCCCTGGTTTTTGGCGTACTTTTAACCGTTGTATTGCTGCTCGGTGACTTTCTTGAGAACTGGCTTGGAGACATAGGCGTGTACGTGCTGGCAGCCACCTCTGGTATTGCTGATGTGGATGCAATTACGCTTTCCCTCGGCCGCATGTCCAACACGGGTCTTTCGCTGGATACGGCAGTTATGGGTATTGTCATTGCTGCCACAGCCAACAACCTGGTCAAGTCCGGTATGGCCTGGGTTATTGGTAACCGGAAAACGGGGCTTTATGTCGCAGGGCCCATGCTGCTGTCGCTCAGCGCGGGGCTTCTGGTGGCATGGATTCAGTAATCAGATAATCGCTAACGGGCGCTGCGAAAAGTCAGGTTGTAACGACAGGCACCGGTCAGGGGGTGGGCTCCGTGCTTGAGTGTAAGCACTCCATGATAGCGTAACCGTGAAGGCCCTCCCCAGACCACCACGTCGCCGTGGCCCAAGGGAATATTTCGTGGCCGCTCACTCCGTGTCATATCACCGAACTGAAACGTCTGGGGCAGCCCAAGAGAGACCGATACGATCGGCTGCGACAGATCCCGCTCATTTTTATCCTGGTGCAGCCCCATTTTTGCACCTGGCTCATACCGATTGATGAGGCAGGCGTCCGGAGTAAAATCCGGATACCCCGCAGCCAGTGCGGCCGACCGTGCCAACTCGGCAAAAATAGGAGGCATCTCCGGCCAGGGGTCGCCAGAACAGGGGTCCTCCGCCTGATAGCGATACCCGCGCGCATCAGTCACCCAGCCCCAATGTCCACAACAACTCATGGCAACAGACATACTGTGCCCGCCGGGTGTTTTCATGTGTCTTAAAGGGGCGGCAGCCGTGATCTGTCCAATCTCACGCAACAGATCCTCATCTGCGGCCGACGCGAAATGCCTAAGCACAAACGCACCCTCCGCAAGGGCTTCAGTCGTTGTTTCAATGGGCTGGTCGGCAAACAGGTCAGGAGTCATAACCGCTACTTTTAACACGAAAAACCGGCCTTCTAACAGGCACGGGTATAAACAGATGACCAGAATGAAAGCCTGTTCATGAAGATTGACTGAAAAACACGTATATTCTGTGGTCTGATCCATTATCCGGTAAGGACGTTTTGATGCTGTTTGCGATGATCATTGGTGGTCTGATTGGTTATGCCTTTGGCAAGTTCCCCGGTTTCCTGGTGGGCGCAGCTCTCGGTGCATTTTTGCTCAACCGGGCGAAGAGCCGTCTGATCGGTAAACTGCAGAACATTCAATCTGGTTTCATTGAATCTGTATTCGCGGTTATGGGTGCCCTTTGCAAAGCAGATGGCGTTGTTTCAAAAGATGAAATCCAGATGGCAGAAACCATGTTCGTGCGTTTTCGCCTGAATGAAACCCAAAAAGCCGCAGCCAAAGCAGCCTTCAGCCGTGGCAAAGCCGAAGGTTTCGACCTGGATGCAGAACTGGCGCACTTCATGCGCATCAGCGGGCGCCAGCCAGCCTTCCTGCAGATGTTTCTGCAAGTACAGGTTTCAGCGGTCGCGGCGGACGGCGTAGTACATCCGGCTGAGCACGAAATGCTGGTTCGCATTGCCCGCGGCCTCGGCCTGCCGGAGAGCCAGGTTGATCAACTGGAAGCCATGCTGCGCGGTGCCCATGCGGGACAGGCTGGTAGCCAACGCACTAGCGCCCAGCAGAATGATGACGCCTACAAGGTTCTTGGGGTATCCCCCTCTATCAGCGATGCAGAGCTCAAGAAGGTTTATCGTAAACTGATGAGTGATAACCACCCTGACAAACTTGCAGGCCGAGGTCTTCCGGAAAGCATGCGCGAAATGGCGGAAGAGCGCACACAGGAAATCACCCACGCCTACGATGTAATCAAGGAATCCCGGAAAAATAGCGCCTGATGTCGGCCTCTGACTCCCCGAAAATCGCCAACGCGTTTACCGACGATGCCCTGGGCACTGATGACGGCACCGCCCTCGCCGAACGCATCCGTAGCCGCGACGTATCGGTTACTGAGGTCACACAGGCTGCCATCCAGCGATTACGCAAAGTTGAGCCGCTGATTCACAGTATTGTTGCTGAACGTTATGAGCAGGTGCTGGGGGCAGCGGCAAAACTGGACAAAGGCAACAGCCTGACGGAGGCTCCTTTTTTCAGCGGTGTGCCGACCTTTATCAAAGACAACACGAATGTGGCCGGAATGGCCACACGCATGGGTTCAGACGCCGTGCCTGCCGGCCACCCCTTAAAAAAGACCAGCCCTTTCGCACAGCAGATGCTCGCGCAGGGTTTTCTTTGTCTGGGCAAAAGCACCATGCCCGAGTTCGGGTTCAACGCTTCAACCGAATACGCTCATGGTGAACCAAGCCGCAACCCCTGGAACCTTGCTTACTCCGCCGGTGCCTCGTCCGGCGGCTCGGCTGCGTTGGTGGCAAGCGGAGCAATTCCCATTGCCCACGCCAACGATGGGGGCGGCTCCACACGAATTCCTGCAGCCTGTTGCGGATTGGTAGGACTGAAGCCTACCTGCGGGCGCGTTGTCGACAACGACGCCGCTAAATCCCTACCCATCAATATTCTCAGCGACAGCGTGGTTACCCGCTCGGTAAGGGATACCGCGAACTTTATCTACCAGGCAGAGCGATACTTCCGGAACACCAAGTTGCCACACGTTGGCAAGGTGGACGGTGCAACTGAAAAGCGGCTGAGAATTGGCCTGGTTATAGACTCCATCAACGGCCATAAAACTGACGGTATGACCCGTAAAACCGTCGAAGCGACCGCCAGACGACTGGAAGCTCAGGGGCATCACATTGAGCCGGTGCGAGTGCCGGCAAACTCAACATTCCCCGAAGATTTTGCCTTGTATTGGGCCATGCTGGCATTCGGCATCCAACTACATGGACGCAAGCTGACTCATCCGGGTTTTGACAAACGCCGGGTAGATGCTCTTACCCAGGGCCTGGACCGGATGTTCCGGAAAAACTTCTGGCGTATGCCTGCGATTCTGTGGCGCCTACGCCGCGCAAGATTCGATTATGCCAAAGCAATGGCTGGTTTCGACGCCGTCCTTACGCCGGTGCTCGGCCATACCACGCCCAGGCTAGGCCACCTCAGCCCGAACGTGCCTTTCGACACCTTGTTCGACCGGCTGACCCGCTACGCTAACTTCACGCCTCTGGCCAACGTCACCGGCGCACCCGCCATTTCACTTCCCGCAGCCCGGTCACCGGAGAACCTGCCGGTTTCAGTGCAGATTATGGGCCGTCACGGCGAGGACCGCACCCTCCTGGAGATCGCGTTCGGGCTTGAGGCCGATCATCCCTGGCCCTTGATCTGCGAGAAGCGTTAATTCGGCGAACGACTCTGCAAACAACGTGGTCATGAGACGTTTCGGCTCAGACGCCTCCTCACTCTCTGCCCGACCTTGTCTCCAAGTACCAGCATGGCCGGCGTTAAAAGCAGTGTCAGCAAGGTGGCGAAGGCCAAGCCTCCGGCAATGGCGCTGGAGAGCTGTGCCCACCACTGGGTTGATGGCGCGCCCATACCGAGCGACGGTGTCAACAGGTCGACATTAATACTCAACACCATAGGCATCAGACCCAGCACTGTAGTAATGGCAGTGAGCAGCACAGGCCGTACACGCAGACAACTTGTCTCCAGCGCTGCTTCATAGGCAGTCAATCCCTCTTTCTTCATCTGGTTGTAGGTATCGATCAGAATGATGTTGTTATTCACCACAATACCCGCCAACGCAATGATCCCCATACCCACCATAACAATGCCAAAGGACTGGCCGTTTAACAGCAGCCCGAGGAGAACTCCAGCAGTGGAGAGCACAATCGCTGAAAGAATCAGGAAGCTCTGGTAAAGGGAATTGAATTGGGTCACCAGAATAAGCAGCATCATAGCGATCGCCACCAGAAACGCTGTGACGAGAAAATTGGAGGCCTGCTGCTGGTCTTCGTTTTCGCCCGCAACCTTTACGGTCACCCCCTCAGGTGTTTCGGGGAGCTCAGCCTGCAGTGCTTTCAACAGGCTATCCACCTGTTCACCTGGTTGAATATCCGATTTGATGGTTACTGCCCGCTGTCCGTCCACCCGGGCGATGCTGCCGGTCTTGTTTCCCGGTTGCAGGTCAAGAAACTGCGAAAGCGGAACCTGCCCACGCGATGTGTTAATGGTCTGTCGCTGCAGATGATCCAGCTCGCGCCAGTTGTTCGGAACCCGCACGGCAATATCCACCTCATCGCGCACATCTTCAGGGCGGTATGTGGCCAGCACCAGGCCATTGGTCACCAGGCGAACCGCACTGCCGATACTGAGTACATCGGTTCCGAAACGCGCAGCAGCTTCACGATCAACTTCCAGGCGCCATTCAATGCCTGGCAGGCTACGGTCATCTTCAATATCCAGAAAGCCACCTTGCGCGCGCATCTGGTCTTCGATTTGGTCCACATAGCCATTAAGCTTGCTGCTCTCGCGACTGCTGACCTGCAATTCAATTGGTTTGCCGCCGGCAGGGCCGTCTTCCTGCTTCCGGAACTCAAGCTCAATACCCGGAATATCCTCAGTGCGGGTCAGGAAATCATCAAGAATGGCGCTGGCCGGGCGGCGGGTAAACCAATCAGTAAACTGAAACTGAAGCACGCCTATGACATCCGGTGCCATCTGCGTGCTGGCACTCAACATTGAGCGCGCGTAAACGGCTTTCACTTCGGGCATTCCCTGCAAGCGGCCCTCTACCTGACGCACAATGGCGTCTCGCTCCAAGACCGAAAGATCACCCCGGGCACGAACCTGCACCTGCGCCGAATCCGGCTCTACACTGGGGAAAAATTCGACGCCGTAGTTGAACTTGCCATAAGCAACATATACCAAAACAACCACTGCCAGCACGCCTGCCAGCGTATAACCGGGGTAGGACAGTAGCCCGGAAAGCAGTCGACGATACCCATGCATCATCCGGCCGCTTTCGTTAACCACACGGGCACGACGACCACCGCTGACACCTCCCAGAACCGGCAGGAACACCAGAGCCATCGCCAGAGATGCAACCAGGCAGATAATGACGGTGATGGGCAGGAACTTCATGAACTCACCCACAACGCCAGGCCAGAACAGAAGCGGTACGAACACCGCCAGCGTGGTCGCCGTGGACGCAATAATGGGCCAGGCCATACGACTTGCTGCCTCAGCCCAGGCATCCACCACCGTCTGTCCGTCTGAAAGGTTACGGTCGGCCAGTTCCGAAACAACAATGGCCCCATCCACCAGCATTCCGGCTACCAGAATGAGGCTGAACAGTACGACGATATTCAGGGTGAGACCCATCATCCAGATAACCAGAATGCCGGTCAGGAATGCGCCAGGAATGGTCAGCCCCACCAGCATGGCGGAGCGCGGGCCCATGGCGGCAATTATAACAATGATGACCAGCACGATGGCGGTTAGCACGTTGTTGAGCAGATCACTCAACATGTCACGAACTTCGTCGGACTGATCCATGATGTAGCGAATATCCAGCGCATCAGGCAACTGTGGCTGCGCCTGGGCAATCAGCTCACGCACCTGCCCCACGGTTTCGATAATGTTTGCACCCGTGCGCTTGGACACTTCCAGAACCAGCGCCGGCTCTCCATTGATGCGCGCAAATCCAGTCGGGTCTTTAAAAGTGCGCTGGAGCATGGCCACATCACCAAAAGTCACAACTGTGTCGCCGTCCACTTTGATCGGCATGGACATGACATCTTCGATATTTTCAATAACGCCCGGGACTTTAAGCGTCATGCGGCCATTGCCGGTATCCAGCGAGCCGGCGGCCACCAATTGGTTATTCCGTGTCACCAGAGAGCTGAGCTGGTCGAAGTCTATGCCATAGCTTTCAAGCACTTGAGGGTCTGCAACGATTTCCAGAAGATCCTCCCGGTCGCCACCTATCTCCACCTCGAGTACCTCTGGAATGGCCTCAATCGCATCTTGAAGCCCACGGGCAACAGTAATCAGCTCACGTTCAGACAGGGGCCCGGAAAGGCCAATGGAAAGTACCGGAAAGAGGGAAACGTTGATTTCATTTACCCGGGGCTCGTCTGCCTCCTGCGGAAGCTTGCTTCGAGCAGTGTCCACTTTTTCCCTGACGTCCTGCAGAGCGGCATCCGGATCGAAACCTGCATCAAACTCCAGCATTACCGAGGCATGCCCCTCTGAGGCGGTACCACGCATTTCCTTTATCCCCTCAAGCGAGCGCAGTTCCTGCTCCATAGGCCGAACCAGCAATCGCTCTGCATCTTCCGGACTGATACCTTCCAGCGTCATGGAGATATAGATCATTGGAATAGTGACGTCCGGGTTTGCTTCCCTGGGGATCGTCTGAAAAGCCGCTATACCGCCCAGAATCAAAAACAAGAGAGTCAGGAGCGTGGTGCGGCTGCGATCTATGGCAGCTAAGATGAGTGTGCGCATCCCGCTCAGCCCCGCTCGTCAGAGGCATCAACAGGCTCAACGTACTCACCCTCACTGACAAAGCCCCCACCCCGGGTAATCAGGCGAATTTCATCAGGCAAGCCAGTAACCCAGGCACCTTCAGTGGATACGTTGAGCAATTTCACCGTGCGGAAAACGACCTGATTCTGTTCATCAACGTATTTCACACCAGGGCGACCGTCGTCCCCCAGAGACAGATAGGCCGGAGAAATAAAGGTGGCCTGGACGTCAGGTAAAGCAACCCGGAGGTTGGCACTGCCCCCGGCAATACGTTTCTTGTCCGGATTATCAACCGCGATCTCCAGAGCAAAGCTGCGCGTCTCGGGATTTGCAGCACTGGCAACGAAGGAAACCACACCATCTAGCGTATCGCCATCCAATGGGCGCACCCGCACTTTCTGGCCCGGCGCAACTTGAGAAACAGATTGCTGTGGTACCTGACCTTTAGCCTTTAACCTGTCTATCCGCACCAGTTCTAAAAGCGGCGAGCCCACCTGAACCAGGCTACCAGCCTCAACGCTCTTACTATTAATCACACCATCAAACGGTGCTGAAGGCCTTAGGTGGGCAACTTCAAGCTCAGCAGTCTGCAGCTCTGCACGCGCCGCTGCCAGGTCACTTTCAATACTGAGAATCTCTGACTGCGAGGCCAGATTGCTGGAGCGAAGTTTGCGCGCTGCCGTCAAATCCGCTTCAAGCTTCTTCACCCGGGCCTGCCAGCGCTGGACGACTGCACCGCGACCATCCTCAGACAGTGTTAAGAGCAGATCCCCGGCTTTTACCGATTCACCAAGATCCGCCCCAATGCTTTGGACTGTACCAGCAGCCCTGGCACTCACGTTCACAGTGCTCCATGGTTCAAGCTCGCCCTGAAGCAAAAGGCCCGGTTCATACAACCGAGTGTTGAGCGTCGTAACCTGAACCCGTGTAAGCTCCTGCTGCTCTGTTTCCTGCTTTTCCGGTGCTTTGGTGCTCGCAACCTTGATATCACCCGTTGCCATCCAGATAACCAGAACGATCACGACCACCAAAGAGAGCCCCAGCGAACTCCATTTTACTTTGCTCATGAGATACCTACACAGCCTGAATTTGGTGAACGACAGATCGAAAAGTGACGTTGCCTGAAAAATAAAAAGATTAAACGGTTGCAACCGGTTTAAAGCGTGAGGTAGATTCTACACATAATCTTTGTACGAATTCAGAGCAGATTGTCCGTTTTATGAACCTCAAATCCGTGATCGTCCTTGCAATGCTAGTCCTCGTGGTAGTGATACCTTCCGGGGGATTTTGCGTGGATAAACGGGTGAGATAAAGACAAGCCTGACAAAACACCAGAAACCCCCGGCACCGCAAGGTCCCGGGGGTTTCTTTTTTGCGGAAGAAAAAAGGAAATACGATAATGAACGGCGCACAGCACATTCTCGAAGCGTTCCACCGCCACAACATCCAGACGGTTTTCGGTTACCCCGGCGGCTGCATCATGCCGCTATACGACGCCTTGGTGGATGATGTCCGTGTGGAACACGTGCTTTGCCGCCACGAACAGGGTTGTGCACTGGCCGCCGATGGCTACGCCCGCGCCAGCGGCAAGCTGGGAGTTTGCATTGCCACCTCAGGCCCGGGCGCGACCAACCTGATTACCGGCGTTGCCAACGCACACCGGGATTCCATTCCCATGCTGGTTATTACGGGCCAGGTCCCCTCGGCTCTGATCGGCACAGATGCGTTCCAGGAAACCGATGTTCTGGGCATGACCCTGGGTATCGTAAAGCACAGTTATCTGGTTGAGAGTGCAGATGAACTGCCAGGCATTCTGGATAGCGCAATGCAGCTTGCCCAAAGTGGTCGACCAGGCCCTGTGTGGATTGATATCCCAAAGGATGTTCTGCTGGCAGAAATCACTACAAGCCCCTTTACGACACCTGCGCCACCGCAAGCAGAGTGCCCGGATCTGGCAAGTGCTATAGCCTTGCTGCGTGCTTCCCGGAAACCTCTGCTTTACAGCGGCGGGGGCATCAGCCTGGCACACGCGGAAGACAGCTTTCGCGAGTTTGCGGAATGCTCGGAATTGCCAGCCGTTGTGACCCTCAAGGGAATCGGAAACCCAGGTAAATATAGCGCTCACAACCTTGGCATGCTGGGCATGCATGGCTCTCGCGCAGCCAACCAGGCAGTGGATGAGTGTGACCTTCTACTGGTTATCGGTGCCCGCCTTGACGACCGGGCCACCGGCAGGATGGATGGCTTCGCGCCCAATGCGCGCCTGGTTCATATTGACGCCGACAGTGCCGAAATTAACAAACTCCGGCGCGCGGAGCTCGCGGTTCGCGGTGACCTGAACGCTATTCTAGGCGAGCTGACAAGGGCGCTCAGAGAAGCCCCACTGGCCATCAACGATTGGCAGAAACAATGCCAGAACCTGCGCACAACAGGCGGGTTTCAGGCAGCCGATAACGAAGAACCTTTGGCACCGATCACCGGCCCTGCCTTCATCCGCCAGCTCTCCCGGGTTGCCCCGGATGACACGATTATTGCGTGCGATGTTGGCCAGCATCAAATGTGGGTTGCCCAGCACTACCAGTTTGATCACCCACGCCACCACCTTACCAGCGGCGGCCTCGGCACCATGGGCTTTGGTTTGCCAGCGGCAATCGGCGCCCAGTTTGCCGACCGCCAAAGCACCGTTTTGAACGTGACTGGCGACGGTTCCTTCATGATGAACGCTCAGGAATTGGCCACTATTCGCCGATATAACCTGCCTGTGAAGCTGATCGTTATGGACAACCAGTGTTTAGGCATGGTGCGCCAGCAGCAGGAACTGTTCTACAACAACCGCGAAAGCCAGATTAACCTCGACGACAATCCGGATTTTGTCGCCATGGCCCGAGCGTTCGAAATCCCTGCCCTGAAAATCGACCGCACTGATCAGGTTCGCCGCGGGATTGAAACCATTCTCGCCTATAACGGCCCGATGCTGCTGCATGTTGCCATCGCGCGGGAAGAGAACGTCTGGCCGATTGTAAAACCGGGTGGCAGTAATAAAGAAATGATTAACGAAACCCGCCGCTGTGCCGCGGATAAGAAGGAGAGAGTTGCATGATCACTGACCGTAGCAATGTATCGCCCAGCTATACAATTACCTGCCGGATGAACCACGAAGCGGCAGCCCTTGAGCGCCTATGTCAGGTGGTTCGTATCCGAGGTTTCCGAATTGAAAAAATGGCCGTAGAAACGACAAACGATTTTCTGGATATCGCCTTGACGGTTCAAGGCACCCGACATGTGACCATGCTTCAATCTCAGCTGGAAAAGCTGCACACTGTCGCGGAGGTTATACTCACCACTCCAGCCATGATGCCTGCAGCAACCCGCTCGGCCTGACGGCCCGGGACGATGACAGGGAACAACCGTGATATTCCGAAATACTGCACAGCGTTATCCATTATTTGTCATCGTCCTGGCGCAGCTGTGCGGAACCTCGCTGTGGTTTAGTATAAACGGTGTATGGCTCTCACTTTCCCGGGAGCTCGGGCTTTCGGAAGCAGATATCGGGCATTTCACGCTCACGGTACAGGCAGGCTTCATCATCGGTACCCTGGGCATAGCCATAACCGGTCTGGCTGACCGATTCCATGCCAGTTATATTTTCGCCTGTTCCAGTGCACTTGGCGCCTTGGCAAATGCAGGTTTTGTAATCGCCGTAACATCGCCTCCCTTTGACCTTGTTATGCGTTTTTTAACCGGCCTTTGCCTGGCCGGGATCTACCCCCTCGGGATGAAACTGGTTATCGGCTGGACGCCCAAACATACAGGAACCGCACTGGCCTGGTTAGTTGGCATGCTGACCCTTGGTACCGCCATGCCTCATCTGCTACGGGGCATCACACCGGGGCTTCCCTGGGAGTGGCCGTTACTGGGCTCTTCGGCCCTGGCACTTCTGGGTGGGGCTGCGGTTCTTCTTCTGGGGGATGGCCCTCACCTACCGTTGAACACAGCAAAAACCCGATTGCGAAGCGGGCTGGCGGGGCTCAGGTCGCCCGGGTTTCGTGCTGTAGCCGGTGGTTACTTCGGCCACTGCTGGGAGCTTTACGCTTTCTGGACCCTGACACCGCTGTTGATTACCCGGGAAGTACTGCGAATGCAGGCCCCGGCATCAATGATCCCCTTATTATCATTCACCGTCATCGGTGTAGGGTTTGCAGGCTGTATAGGCGGAGGCTGGCTCAGCCGACGGCTTGGCAGCCAGTGGGTAGCAAACAGTTCACTGGCTGTGTCGGGAACGATCTGCCTTGCTTACCCTTTCCTCGTCTGGGCCCCGCCTGGCATATTACTGGCACTACTGATGTTTTGGGGGCTTACGGTCATTGCCGACTCCCCCCAGTTTTCCGCACTGGCAGCCGACAACGCTCCCAGAGAATATGTCGGAGCATCTCTGGCGGTAATGAACGCCATAGGCTTTGCGCTGACCATACCGGCCATCTGGATAACCAATAGCCTCTGGGACACCCAGGGCGTCTGGGTGACACTTTGGTTGTTACCCGGCCCTGTTCTCGGGCTTTTGTCGATGCGCCGGCTCAATAGCCAGGAAGGCTAAGGTCTGGCGCCCTCCTTCTTTACAATCTTAATCGACAACCTGTATCGGTGGCCTCTTCCGGGCTACCAGGCTTTATAGGGTAGAAACTTCCCATTCATCGTGACGACGACTCGGTCGCCCTTCGGGTTCTCTTCCTTTTCGATATCCATGCTGAAATCAATTGCACTCATAATGCCGTCTCCAAATTTTTCATGGATGAGCGCCTTCATGGTATCGCCATATACTCCAACCACTTCGTACAGACGGTAGATCAGCGGGTCTTGAGGAATAGCACCGTCCCAGGCTTTCTTCGGGCAAACCTGGAGTGCTTCGGCTATCTGTTTATCCAGGCCCAGCGTCTCACAAAGGCTAAAGGCTTTGTCTTCGGTCAGGCTGTTCATACCCAGTACGGCAGAGGTAGTGAACACCGGAGAAAGGCCAATAGCCTCGGCAATGGCTTCCCATGTCATGTCCTTGGCTACTTTTGCTTCCAGAATCTTTGCAGTCATCAGTTCTTTGTTCATCATGGCAGTTTCCTCTTTCGGCTATCAATATCAGACATTTACCGCATGGGCGGCAATTTCAGTTTCAGTTTCGGCTCCAGCAGAAGCAGACCGGGCGACTCCTATGGCGGGCTCCACTATTCTGGGCGTGCCATCTTCCTCCGGCGTGGCTGACCCACTCCGGTTGACCAGAAAGTCCACCAGGTAGTCCCGGGTTTTATGATAGGCCGGGTTCTGAAAGATCGTGGCCCGAGCTCTCGGGTGGGGGATATCCACTTTTACACTCTCGGCTATGCGGGCGTTGGGACCGTTGGACATGAGGAAGATGCGGTCAGATAGCAGAATCGCTTCATCCACATCGTGGGTAATCATGAACACAGTCTGTCGGGTCTCTTGCCAAATATTGACCAGTTCGTCCTGAATGACGCCTCTCGTGAGCGCGTCCAGCGCACCAAACGGCTCGTCAAGCAACAACAATTCAGGCTGGGTGGCGAAAGCGCGGGCAATACTGACTCTCTGGCGCATACCGCCAGATAGCTGTGACGGCTTACGATTCAGGGCATGGTCCAGGCCTACCATTTTCAGATAACGTTCACTGTGCTCTCTGATCTTTTCTTTAGACCACTCGGGCCAGCGGGCGCGCACTGCAAATACGATGTTGTTCAGCGTCGTTTTCCAGGGCAGCAAGCTGTAATTCTGGAACACAACGCCGCGCTCAAGCCCCGGGCCTTTGATTTCCTTCCCGTTCATAACCACGTTGCCGCCGCTGGCTTCATCCAGGCCGGCCAGTACATTGAGGATGGTCGACTTGCCGCAACCAGAGTGGCCGATGATGCAGACAAACTCCCCTTTCTCCAGCGCAAAACGGACATCTTCAAAGACGGTCAGTTCGCCGCCCTGCCCGTCCGGGTATACTTTCGACAGACCGTCGACTTCGAGGAATGGCTTACTCATAACAGGTCTCCATTCGGAGTATTGAGGCTGGCGCCCGCTTGCAGACGCCCAGCCACTCATTCTTTGTATTCCACCAGCTTTTGGGCTTTACCCAGAACCAGGTCCAACAGCATACCCACCACCCCGATCATCAGGATCGAGAAGATCACGCTTGCCAGGTCCAGATTGTTCCACTCGTTCCAGACGTAGTATCCAATCCCGGTGCCACCCACCAGCATTTCAGCTGCAACAATGACCAGCCAGGCTATACCGATGGAGATCCGCATACCGGTCAGAATGGTCGGAGCAGCTGCGGGAAGGATGACCGTGATTGCGGTACGCAGCGGCCCGAGTTCGTGAGTACGCGCCACGTTCACCCAATCCTGCCTGACGTTGGCGACACCAAATGCCGTGTTAAGCAACATTGGCCAGATCGAACAGATAAAAATGACAAAGATGGCGGACGCATCGGAATCCTGAATGATAAACAGCGCCAGAGGCATCCACGCCAGAGGGGATATTGGCCGCAAAACCTGAATGTAGGGATTCATGGCCTTGTACATCAACGGTGACATGCCGATAAGAAAGCCCAGCGGCAAAGCGATGGCCATGGCAGCCAGGTAGCCGGCAAGAACCCGATATACCGAATAGGCCAATTGAATACCTATGCCTTTGTCGTTGGCGCCCGCATCATAGAAGGGGTCAGACAACTCGGCCCAGGCCAGTTTGATCACCGCCGAGGGCGGTGGCACCCGCGATTCCTGCTCAGCACCGCCCATCAGCATTTCGTATTCGGTCAGCCCGGTCTGGGCTTCAGGGGGCTGAGTAGCCATCTCCCAAAGCCCCAGAGCCAGGATCAGGAACGATACCGACAACAACGCTGCCCGAACGTTCAGGGATGCCATGGTTACACCCTCCCGATGTCAAAGCTGCGGGCGTATTCTTCTGCGTGATCCGAATCGAAGGTTTTACCCATGATAACGTGAGTTTTATATGTCTTGTCTGGAGCGGTGTAGCCGAGCTCTTTCATAATCTTGCCGGTTTCGCCCGCCAGATAGACCTGTTCAGCGATGCCCTTGTAGTCCACATCACCTTCGATATATCCCCAGCGCTTCATCTGGGTGAGAATCCAGACGCCCATGGAGTGCCAGGGGAATGGATCGAAGTCGATACGGTCCGGCACATTTTGTATCTCGCCAAGACCGTCAGCGTAATAGCCGGTCAACACCTGCTGAATAACCGGTACCGGCTGGTTCAGATAGTTCTTGGGCGCAATGGCTTCGGAGATTTCCTTACGGTTTTCAGGGTTATTAGAGTACTGGGTTGCATCGATAATAGCCCTTAGCAGAGCCCCGTATGTATTGGGGTTCTGGGTAGCAAACTGCTGACTGCAGGCAAAGGCACAACACGGATGGCCGTCCCAGATATCTTTGGTGAGCATGTGAATGAACCCGACTTTTTCCCAGACTGCACGCTGGTTGAAGGGGTCTGGAGATAAGTAACCATCCAGGTTACCGGCGCGCAGGTTGGCGACCATCTCAGGGGGTGAAACCACACGAATCTGCACGTCTTTGTCTGGATCAACGCCATTTTCAGCCAGATAGTAGCGCAGCAGAAAGTTGTGCATGGAGTACTCGAACGGCACACCGAACTTGAACCCTTTCCACTGTTTGGGATCCCGCTTGTCCTTGTGATCAACGTGCAGAACGATGGCCTGGCCGTTGATATTCTCGACAGCCGGCATAATGTAGGGTTCCGGCGTAGAGCCTGCGCCTACTGTCATGGCCAGAGGCATGGGCGTAAGCATATGGGAGGCGTCGTACTCGCCAGCCAGAGACTTGTCCCTAGCCACCGCCCAGCCGGCGGTTTTGGTTACGGTCACATCAAGCCCGTAGCGCTCATAGAAACCCATGGGATGCGCCATGATGATCGGCGTAGCACAGGTTATCGGCACAAAACCTACGTTCAGTTTGGTTTTCTCGAGCGTTCCAAGAGATTCCTTTACAGCTGCCTTGGCTTTCTCAAAGGGAAACACACTGCCAAGCAAAGCAGCTGCTGTGCCGGCGCCCATCATTTTCATGAAACTCCGGCGGCTGTGGTCGTTGTGCGCAAACACTGACCGCACCACTGCACTTTCAATTGCCCGATCCATCATCGCCTCGGAATCCATGATCCCTTGAGATGCCATGACGTCCTGGCTTTGAGACTGCGGCAGGTCCAGTGAAATCGACGGCATTTCCTGACCCGGCTGACACTCGTGGCAACCGCAGGTTTTTGCGTGAATCAGAGATTTGTCACCGTCAAACGGATTGCCAAGGCTTTTCGTGGTCATGGGGCACTCTCCCTACTCTTCGCTAGTTTTTGCACTTTTGCTGTGCAGCAAAAATGCGGTCCGGGTCCGGCATGTGAAAACCAATCTGCCGTCTACGCGTTCTGCCAGAGTTATTGCAGGGTTTGTGCCATCGATTCAATTTTTAGTAACCATTTGTTTTTATTTGATTTTCAAGCTTATCGCACAACTTTTAAAACTACGCAATTTCGTAATTCACGATATTTCGTAGCCAAATTAACGATTTTTCGTAGTTGGCACAGAGTTTGTTTTGTCTTTTTGCAGGATCACACGGGACAACTCTATGAGCACCAAAACTGCCGACCCCGCCATCGAGTGGATCGACCATCTTCCGGAGGCTGCCCTGCTGGTTGATGCGGGAGAGGATCTGATCATTGCTGCAAACAGCGCCATGGGCAGGATGATCGGCACAAGCCGGCGATCTCTCACAGGCACTCCATGCACCCATCTGTTTCCGGACCAACGCCCACAACTGATCGCTTTCACCGAAGAAACCCTGTTCCGGGGACAGGGATGGAGCAGAGACTTTATGCTTCAGCACCGGGACGGCAACACGGTAGAGCTGGAAGTCTCCTCCTCTCGGGCCGGCGAAGCCGAATCCCTGAATGTATTATTGCTTCTTAGGGACAGGCAACAGTTACGCACACTAAGGGAGAGACATGAAGTCAACCACTATCACCGGGGCGGATTGCTGGAGTGGCGGCGCGTAGAAGAGTTGTTCAAGGACATGGAACGAGAGAATCAACTGATACTGCACGCTGTCGGGGAAGGTATCTATGGCGTCGATGCAGAGGGGCGTGCCACCTTTGCCAACCCGGCTGCAGAGCGAATGCTGGGCTGGAGAATGGATGAACTGATGGGCCGGGTAATTCACCGGGTGATGCACCACTCACATCAGGATGGCAGCCTTTACCCCTTAAAAGAGTGCCCCATTTACGCCGCTTTTCGTGATGTCAGCGTCAAACGCGTAGGCGAAGACTGGTTCTGGCGTAAGGATGGCACAGGCTTCCCGGTGGAATACACCAGCACACCCATCCTCGACAACGGCCACCCGGTCGGCGCCGTGGTAGTTTTCCGTGACATATCTCCCCGCCTGCAGTCACAAAATGAGCTGCAAAAAGCCCTGGAGGAAGTCGAAAGCCTCAAGCACCGACTGGAAATGGAAAATGCTTATCTGCAAGAAGAAATCAGTGCTGAATACCACTTCCACGAAATCTTCGGCCAGAGCGACGCCATCAAAGCCATTGTTCGACGTATCGGCATGGTTGCGCCCACCGATGCCAATGTTCTGATTACCGGAGAATCCGGCACCGGCAAGGAACTGATCGCACGGGCCATTCATCAGTCCAGCACCCGCAGGGACAGGCCACTGATACGGGTAAACTGCGCAGCGATTGCCAAAGACCTGTTCGAGAGTGAGTTTTTTGGGCATGTGAAAGGTGCATTCACCGGCGCTATTAGCGATCGTGTTGGGCGATTTGAATTGGCTGACGGCGGTACACTTTTTCTCGACGAAGTCGGAGAGATCCCGTTGGAGCTTCAAGGTAAGCTCCTTCGGGTGTTGCAAGACCAGCAATTCGAGCGCGTCGGGGACAACCGCACCAGGGCTGTAGACGTTCGGGTTATCGCGGCGACCAACCGGGAGCTGAAAACGGAAGTTCGGGAAAAAACCTTCCGTGAAGACCTGTACTTTCGCCTGAATGTCTTTCCTATCGAATCCGTGCCTCTCCGGCGACGCGTGGAGGACATCCCGATTCTGGCCCAAGAGTTCCTCAGCCGCGCGTGCCAGAAATTTAACCGGCCAGCCCTTGTACTGAGGGAGCAGGAGGCTGAAATCCTGAAGGCCTACCAATGGCCGGGCAATGTGCGAGAGCTGGAGAATGTTATCGAACGCCAGGTCATTACCTATGACGGCAGTTTCGATCTGGAGACATTGGCGCCAGATTCACGATCACGACCCGCCAGCTACCAGCACCCGCCGGCGCGCCACGATAACGGCGAGCTTATGACCGAAAATGAACTGCGGGCACTTGAAAAGCGGAACCTGATCAATGCACTCCGAATAAGCGAAGGCCGAATTTTTGGAGACGACGGTGCTGCGGCGCTTCTCCAGATCAAGCCAACAACGCTGACTTCACGACTGAAAAAGCTTAGGGTTGATGCACGGCAATACCGTACTCAACCCCATCAGCCTCCAGCACCCGTTTGAACAATACAGAACCCTGGAGGCCAGCCACCTATCAGACCAGCTCTACAGCAACTGCAGTAGCTTCACCACCCCCGATACACAGGGAGGCCACTCCACGCTTCAGTCCTTTCTGCTTTAGAGCATTGAGGAGCGTGACAATGATGCGTGAACCAGACGAACCGATAGGGTGGCCCAGAGCACAAGCACCGCCGTAGACGTTCACCTTTTCCGCATCCAGTCCCAGCTCATTGATCGCCAGCAAGGAGACAACGGCAAAGGCTTCGTTGATCTCGTAAAGATCTACCTCGTCTTTGCTCCAGCCGGCTTTTTTCAGCACCTTCTCTATGGCGCCAATGGGTGCCAGAGTGAACTCGGCTGGCAACTGGGCGTGGGTAGCGTGGGCGACAATCTTCGCCTGAACGTTCAAGCCGCGGGCCTTTGCTTCCTCAGCAGACGCCAGAACCAGCGCTGATGCACCATCACTGATAGAACTGGAGTTAGCGGCAGTAACCGTGCCGTCTTTTTTAAAGGCCGGCTTAAGTTGGGGAATCTTTTCGGGGCGCGCATTACCCGGCTGTTCATCGGTGTCTACCAGGGTTTCGCCACCCCGTCCAGGAACGCTAACGGCCGCGATTTCAGGCTTGCACCAACCGTTGTGTATCGCCGCCAGTGCCTTGTTCAAAGAGCCGATGGCAAAGTCGTCCATGGCTTCCCGGGTGATGTTGTATTCATCAGCCGAGCATTGCGCAAACACGCCCATCAGGCCGCCTTCATAGGCGTCCTCAAGACCGTCGAGGAACATGCTGTCCATCACCTGACCGTGGCCCATACGCATACCGCCGCGAGCTTTCGGTAGCAAGTAAGGCGCCTGGCTCATGTTCTCCATACCACCGGCAATCATGATGTTATTGGTGCCAGCCTTGATCTGGTCGTGCGCCATGATCACGGCCTGCATGCCGGAACCACACATCTTGTTCACAGTGGTGCAACCTGAGCTGTCCGGGATACCGGAGGCGCGGGAGGCCTGGCGCGCAGGTGCCTGACCCAGTCCGGCCGGCAACACGCACCCCATAACCACCTCCTGAATGTCTGCGGGTTTCAGGCCGCTGCGTTCAATAGCAGCCTTGATGGAGAATGCTGCCAGCTCAGGAGAACGCACCGAACTCAGCGCCCCCATCATGCCACCCATGGGGGTGCGGGCAGATCCCGCAATCACTACGCTGTTATCGCTCATACTCAAACCTCAATAATGTCAGACTCTACCCAATACAGAACGGGCAATGATTTCTTTCATGACCTCGGACGTACCGCCATAAATGCGCTGAACCCGGGCATCCATGAATGCACGGGAGATGGGGTACTCAGTGGTATAACCATAACCACCAAACAACTGCAGGCAGCCATCTGCCACACGACACTGCATTTCAGTCGCGCTGTACTTGGCCATGGACGCCGTGGGCGCATCCAACTCACCGACTTCGTACTGGCTGATGCACTGGCTTACGAAGGCCTTGTTGACCTGGTAATCGGTTTCCATACGGGCAATTTCAAAGCGTGTGTTCTGGATCTGAGCCAACTTCTGGCCAAACAGCACACGCTCTTGGGTGTAAGCAATGGTGAGATCCAAAGCACCTCTGGCGGCAGCGACGCCCAATGCGCCAATAACCAGGCGTTCACGTGGCAACTCCTGCATCAGGTAAACAAAGCCTTTGCCTTCTTCACCCACAAGTGCCGAAGCCGGTACGCGCATGTCCGAAAAGAACAGCTCAGAGGTATCGCCGCTGTGCTGGCCTATTTTGTCGAGGTTCCGCCCTTTGCTGTAACCCGGCAGGCTGGTGTCGACCAGAAAAAGGCTGATGCCTTTGGCGCCCGCCGAAGGATCGGTTTTCGCCGCAACAATCACCATGTCAGCATGCTGACCGTTGGTGATGAAAGTTTTGGAGCCATTAAGAATGTAGTCGTCACCATCCCGCACAGCACTGGTGCGCATGGCCTGCAAATCACTACCGGCACCCGGCTCGGTCATGGCTATAGCGCCAACCACCTCGCCAGATACCATTTTGGGTAGCCACTGCTGCTTTTGCTCTTCGTTACCCAGATGACTGATGTAAGGCGCGACAATATCTGAATGCACCATCACGTTGGTAGAGAGCGCACCAAACCCCATGCGAGCCAGCTCCTCGCCAACAACCACGGAATACTGAAACGGTGCGCCGCACCCCCCACACTCTTCAGGAACATCGACACATAACATGCCGGCATCGCCGAGCGTGTTCCATAGTTCACGGGGTACAAGGCCGGTTTTCTCCCATTCCTCATAGTGTGGCGCCACTTCTGTTTCCAGAGCCTTGACGACAGATGCCCGAAACAGTGCGAGCTCTTCTTGATCCACAGTGTTGGTCATTGCGCTCTCCTCACAATCATTGGATTCACTTGGGTGCCATACGCAAAGCACTGTCGAGCCGGATGGTTTCGCCGTTCAGAACCGGGTTGCGAACCATCTGATCCACCATCATGCCAAACTCTTCGGGCTTGCCCAGGCGCTTGGGGAACGGCAGCGTTGCCGCCAGGCTATCCTGAACTTCCTGTGGCATACCGGACATCATCGGCGTCATGAACAGGCCAGGTGCAATAGTGTTTACCCGGATACCTTCGCGGGCCAGTTCCCGGGCCGACTGAATTGTCAGGGCAACCACTCCCCCCTTGGAGGCACTGTAGGCTGACTGTCCGATCTGCCCCTCGTATGCGGCTACCGAAGCCGTGTTGATAATGACACCCCGTTCGCCATCGGCATTGGGTTCACGCTGTGCCATATCGGCAGCAGCCAGCCTCAGAATATTGAACGTACCGATAAGGTTGATCTGGATGACCTTGCTGAACTTTTCCAGTGGCATAACGCCGTCGCGACCAAGAATCTTTGCTGCCGGGCCAATACCTGCACAGTTCACCGCGATACCGCAGGGGCCGTGAGCCTCACGAGCTGCCGCCAACGCCGCTTCTGCACTGTCTGGCGAGCTCACATCGCAGTGTACGAAGATGCCACCAATATCGGCGGCTACCTTTTCGCCCTGTTCTTTCTGCAGATCAAGGATGGCAACTTTACAGCCTGCCGCTGCGAGCGCACGGGCTGCACCTTCGCCAAGCCCGGAAGCACCGCCGGTAACAATGGCTGGTATGTTTTTGAATTCCATCGTCTTATACCCCACATCAAATAGTTTGGCTGAATCAGCAATCAGAAAACCTTTACGTTAACGTAAACTTTAACCAATTCAGCCCTGAAAATAAATCAGTCTGTTGGATCAGCCAAGGCTTTCGACGATCAAAGCTATGCCCTGGCCACCGCCAATACACATGGTAACCAGCCCGTAGCGCCCGCCCGTGCGCTCAAGCTCTGCCATCGTTTTGATGATCAGAATAGAGCCCGTGGCACCTACAGGGTGACCCATAGCGACCGCGCCGCCGTTCGGATTTACCTTGTCTGCTGGCAGACCAAGCTCTTTGCTGACCGCCAGTGCCTGGGCCGCAAACGCTTCATTGGACTCAATCACGTCCAGGTCTTCCACGCTGAGACCAGTCTGCTCGAGCACCCGACGTACGGCCGGAATCGGACCCAGCCCCATAACGCTGGGATCCACACCCGCAAATGCGTAACCGACAATCCGTGCCCGGGCTTTAAGGCCGCGCTTTTCGGCTTCCGCGGCACTGGTAAGCACCATGGCAGCAGCACCGTCGTTAATACCGGAAGCGTTTCCAGGAGTGACTATCCCCTCTTTGGTAAAGGCGGGCCTCAAGCCGGCAAGGCTTTCAGCAGTGGTACCGGGGCGCACATGCTCGTCCTGCTCAACGACTGACTCTTTGCGACCCTGCTTTACTGTTACCGGCACAATCTGTTCTTTAAAGTAGCCACTCTCAATGGCGTGACTGGCACGGCGATGACTTTCTGCCGAGAAGGTATCCAGATCTTCACGGCTCAAGCCGTACTGCTCTGCAATACGTTCAGCCGTCATGCCCATGTGCCCGCTACCGAACGGATCGCTAAGTGTGCCTATGGTCATATCAACGGCTTTACCATCACCCATGCGCAGGCCCTTGCGAACATTAGGCAGCACGTAAGCACCCTGGCTCATGCTTTCGGCACCACCCGCCAGGGCAATCTGACTATCGCCCATCATAATCATCTGCGCAGCACTGATAACCGATTGAACACCGGAGCCGCAAAGGCGATTCACATTGAATGCCGCGGACCCCTTTTGCAGACCAGCATTGAGCCCAATATGGCGAGCAACGTAAGCATCAGCCGGGCCGGTCGGAATAATGTGGCCAAATACAGAGTGGTCGATATCTTCAGCAGGTATGCCGGAACGACTGATAGCTTCCTTTGCTGCGCAGGTTCCCAGCTCGGCCGGGCTCAGCGAACTCAGGCTGCCGCCAAAGCTGCCAATGGCTGTACGTGCACCGTCTAAAATTACAACATCGGTCAGTTTCATAGCGTGATTCCTTAAATTTAAGATGAGTAATAATCCGGAGAACGGATAATCTATTTGCCCAGCATAGAGCGGGCGATGACTTCTTTCATGATTTCAGATGTCCCGGCATAGATCGTCTGTACTCGGGCATCCACAAAAAATCGCGACACGGGATACTCAAGGGTATAACCGTAACCGCCGAACAACTGCAGACACTCATTCGCAATGTCGCATTGCATTTCGGTGAGCATCAATTTCAGAATGGCCGCCTCTGTTGGCCCCATTTCGCCTTTAAGATAATTGGCGATACATTGATTCAGATAAGCTTTTGCCATTTCAAGGCGCGCCCGGGCCTCTGCAAGCTTAAACCGGGTGTTCTGGAAATCCGCAACTCTCTGCCCGAAGGCCTGACGTTGCTGCACATAATCCAGCGTGATTGCCAACACACCCTCGGTCGCGCCCACAGCCTGCGCACCAACGCCCAGCCGCTCTCGTGGCAACTCCTGCATCAGGTAGGCGAATCCACGACCTTCCTCCCCCAGCAGCGCATCGTGCGGGACCACCAGATCCGAGAAAAACAGTTCCGCAGTATCACTGGCGTGTTGTCCAATCTTGCGAATACCCTTGCCTCGCGAGAATCCAGGGAGGCTGGCATCTACAAGGAACAGGGATACACCCTTGGCACCGGCGGCGGGATCTGTTTTGGCACACACAATTACCAGTTCGGCGTTCAGACCATTAGTGATAAAGACTTTGGCTCCATTGATCACATAGCCGTCCTCCGTGCGCTGGGCCGTGGTGCGCATGGCGGCAAGATCACTGCCGGCACCCGGCTCAGTCATGGCAATAGCACTAAGCACATCACCGCTGATCATGTCGGGCAGGTAACGCTTTTTCTGGGCTTCGGAGCCAAGATGCAGAATATAGGGCATCACAATGTTGGCGTGAATATTATAGCCGGAAGCCAGACCGCCAAAACCCTTGCGAGCCATCTCTTCAATAGCCAACTGGGAGATCTCGAAACTCGCCGCCGCACCTCCATATTCTTCCGGCATATCAATGCCGAGCATGCCAGCCTGCCCCAGCGTATTCCAGACGGGCCGCGGAAGAGCTGCATCCTCCTCCCACTTTTCATAGTGGGGCGCGATTTCCTTATCGAGCACCCGGTTGATCATGGCGTGAAACAGCTCAATATCTTCGTGTTGACCCGACATATATAACCCCCTGCATAACCCTTGGATAAACCCGTTTTTGATCTGATAAACCGGGCAGCCGACCATTTAAAGGGTTATGCTGTTCTCCGAGAATGGCCGTACAAGCCGAAAAAATTGACACTTTACGCACCTGAACCGCCGCAGACATGTCCAACTTGCCACCCAGACCTCATATAGCGAACCACTACCTTCGGGCATCCTTGTGTGGCGCCGAACGACTGGGCGCCCAGCGCGAAGCTCTACTGGCAGACGCTGGCGTACCAGCAGCCTGGCTGGACAAACCGGAGCAGCTGATTACCGAAGACCAGCTAACCCGGCTGATAAAAACCGTCTGGCGCGCGACGCGCGACGAGTTCATGGGACTGTCCACCAGTCGATGCAAAAACGGCACCTTTGCTCTGATGGCCGATTACTGCCTCGATTCCGCATCTCTGGGCGCGGTGTTGCGAAAAAGCGCACGGGTCTACAGCATCGCCTGTGACAACGTCGATACAGGCCTGAATGAAAGTGACGATAACAGATTGGTATTTTTCCGCCTGAGCCTCGAAGACAGCAGTCTGGATACCGACCACATGCTTCAGGAATTCCTGCTTCTCATGTGGCAACGATTCGCGTGCTGGCTGGTGGACCAGCAAATTCCATTCGCCACGACCCGGTTTAACTATCCGCCCCCACCTCACGTAAATGAATACCGCGCCATGTATCCGACCGAACTGCAGTTTAATGCAGAGGTCTGCGGCTTTGCTTTGCATGAAAAATATCTGCAACTCCCCGTAACGCGCAGCGAGGCTGAGCTGGCCGTGTTTTTGAAAGAGGCGCCCGCCTACATTCTGCACCGCCCGGACATCGATGATAGCCTGCGCAACAGGGTTCGAACCCTTTTGGCGAACCAAAGCCTGAAAGACATGCCGAGTCTGGATGAGCTTGCAAAGATGCTCCACATGACACCACGGAGTATCGGTCGAAAGCTTCAGGAAGAAGGGACTTCCCTGCGCATAATCAAGTCATCCCTGAGGCGGGAATACGCTGTAAAACTGATGAGCACGGAAAACCTCACCGTTGCCGACATCAGCGAGCGCGTCGGCTTTTCAGAAACAGCCTCGTTTTGCCGGGCCTTCAAGCGCTGGACCGGTAAACCTCCCTCCCAATGGACCGGGTAATTCAGCCGGCCGGAACTGCGAACTGGCCAATTAGGTCAATTTTTTCGACCTGATCGATCATTCCCGTAGCATCCGTTCCTCTGAGTTAATGCCGGCACGCACGAAATAACAACAGCACAAGGGGCACCTGCATGAACAACACCCGTACATCCGCTTCTACCTCCGTATCAGCGGGTATACAGCGGGCTCTGCGCAATACCATCGGTGACGCCATTGCCCGTTCGGCGAGCACTCACGGTAGCCGCACCGCTCTGGCTTTTGGCGATCGTACCTGGACCTTTTCGGAGATCCACACAGCCTCGAACCGGCTGGCGCACCGTCTGATAGGACTGGGGCTAGAGAAAGGCGATCGCGTCTGCGCTTATGGCAAAAACTCGGACGCTTACGTTCTGCTTTGGCTGGCTTGCACAAAGGCGGGGCTGATTCATGTGCCACTCAATTACGCCTTGATAGGGCATGAGCTCACTTACGCGCTCAATCAATCTGGCTGCAAGGCCCTATTTTCCGATCTGGAACTTCTACCCCAGGTTGACGAAGTGCAGGCTGAAACGGATGTGGCAATTCATGGCAGCATTCATGGCGGAGATGCCTCGGGCAACAACCCGGATGCACTGAAGTTCGCGCTGGCAGATGGCGAGGATACCGCACCGGAACTGGACCTCTCCGAAACCGACGTAGTACAGATTCTCTATACCTCAGGCACTACGTCCGACCCAAAAGGTGCCATGCATACGCATCGCTCACTGATGACGCACTACAGCGCCTGCCAATATCATTTGGGCATTCGTGCGGGCGATCGTTCACTGGCCGCTCTACCACTCTACCACTCGGCTCAGATGCATGTGTTCACCATGCCGATGTTGCTGAGCGGCGGCTACAGCCGGATGATCAACACGCCAACCCCCGAGGCGATTCTCGGCCTGCTTGCCGGCGAACAGCTCAACGCCTTCTTCGCACCACCTACCGTGTGGATTGCACTGCTGCAAAATCCGCAATTCAATCCGGACAAACTGCAGCACATGGACAAACTCTACTACGGCGCCTCCATCATGCCCGTCCAGGTTGTAAAAGAACTTGGCGAGAAATTGCCCGGCGCAGGCCTTTACAACTGTTATGGCCAAAGCGAAATCGCCCCGCTGGCAACCGTACTACTACCCGATGAACACGCTGATAGACCCTCTTCTGCCGGCCGCCCCCTGCAAACCGTTATGACCCGCATTGTGGACCCGGTTACCGGTCACGACTGCAAACCCGGCGAACAGGGTGAGCTGGTTCATCGTTCACCACAATTGATGGTGGGTTACTGGGCCAAACTGGAAGCGACGGAAGAAGCCTTTAAAGACGGCTGGTTCCATTCCGGCGACCTGGGCTACCGTGATGAGGAGGGCTACATCTACATTGTTGATCGCATAAAAGATGTCGTTAACACCGGCGGCGTTCTCGTTGCCAGCCGAGACGTGGAAGAAGCCCTTTACCAGCATGAATCTGTTGCAGAAGTTGCGGTTATCGGCGTACCGGATGAAAAGTGGATTGAGGCCATTTGCGCTGTTGTGGTTGTCAAAGAGGGCTACCCGGACGATCCAGAGGCGCTTATGCAACACGCCCGCTCCAAACTGGCCAGCTTCAAGGTACCCAAACACATTCACTTTGCAGAACAGCTACCCAAAAATACCGCAGGCAAGCTGTTAAAACGGAAACTCCGGGAAAACCTCTCCTGACATCTGTAACCGCCAGCCTCCGCCCCCGCACGCCCGTTGCGGGGGCTGAACAAACGTCTAAAACCTTTACCATACCTCCGCACCGCTTCACACAACCCCGTAACTGTCTCTGATACACTCCATCGCAACCTAACAGACGAACGGACTGATTTCATTTCCTGAATCAGAAGCCGGAAATTTTACCTCTGAAATTGCTTTACGTTTACGTAAGCTTCATCTAACCTTGGTTAAAAAAGGATATCGCCATGATCGTAAAGAAAACGTTCAGCATCAGTGAGCTCTCTACCGAGTTTGACGTGACGACCCGTAGCATCCGCTTCTACGAAGATCAGGGCTTGCTAAGGCCAACACGTCGAGGGCAAACGCGAATCTTCAGCACCAAAGATAAAGTGCGCCTGAAGCTCATACTTCGAGGCAAGCGCATGGGCTTCTCTCTCGCTGAAACAAAAGAACTTTTCGATTTGTGGGATGAAACACCGACCGGTAACGAAAAACAGCTGCTCAAGATGTTGACCATACTGGGCAAAAAGCGCGCTCACATGGAGCAGCAGAAAAGCGATATAGCGATGGCGGAAATGGAAATCGATACAGCGGAGTCGCGGTGTCGGGAAGCTCTATCTGAACTGCAGAAAAAGAAAAAACAACAGGCACCGGCCAACGACGAACCCGGAAGTGTTGCTAAAAAGAACTGACAGCAACTGGCGCCCGGCCCGGCAAGCCATTTTTAAACACATATCTGGCAGAACAAAAGGCAACCAAACATGAAATCACAATACTCAGAGCTCAACTTCGGCCTTGGCGAAACCCTCGACATGCTTCGTGAGCAAGTCAACAGCTTCGCCGCGACCGAAATCGCCCCACGCGCGGAAGAAATCGACCGCAGCAACGAATTCCCCATGGATCTTTGGAAAAAGTTCGGCGATATGGGTCTGCTGGGTATTACCGTTGATGAAGCCTATGGCGGTTCAGGCATGGGTTACCTCGCACACGTGATTGCGGTGGAAGAAATCAGCCGGGCCTCCGCCTCTGTCGGACTTTCCTATGGCGCTCATTCCAACCTCTGCGTAAACCAGATTCACCGGAACGGTACAGAAGAGCAAAAGCAGAAGTACCTGCCCAAACTCGTCAGCGGCGAACACATCGGCGCTCTCGCTATGTCTGAGCCCAACGCCGGCTCCGATGTTATTTCCATGAAACTGAGCGCAAAAGACGCCGGTGACCACTACGTGCTGAACGGCAACAAAATGTGGATCACCAACGGCCCCGACGCCAACGTCTACGTTATCTACGCTAAAACCGACGTAAAAGCTGGGTCAAAAGGCATCACCGCCTTCATCGTAGAACGCGATTACGAAGGCTTCAGCCGACACCAGAAACTCGACAAGCTCGGCATGCGCGGCTCCAACACCTGCGAACTCGTATTCCAGGACTGCAAAGTGCCCAAAGAGAACGTTCTGGGTGAGGTGGGCAAAGGCGCAAGAGTACTCATGAGCGGCCTCGACTACGAGCGCCTGGTTCTCTCTGGAGGCCCGCTGGGCATCATGCAGGCTGCCATGGACAATGTGGTTCCCTACATTCGCGAGCGCAAGCAATTCGAACAAGCTATCGGCGAGTTCCAACTGGTTCAGGGCAAAGTAGCCGATATGTACACCTGGATGAACACCGCCAAGTCCTATGTTTACATGGTGGCCATGTCCGCGGATCGCGGCGAAACCACCCGCAAAGACTCCGCCGGCGCCATCCTCTACTCCGCCGAAATGGCTACAAAGCTAGCACTGGACGCCATCCAGCTTCTCGGTGGCAACGGTTACATCAACGAGTATCCCACTGGCCGCTTGTTGCGCGATGCCAAGCTGTACGAAATCGGTGCAGGTACATCTGAAATTCGACGCATGCTGATCGGTCGGGAACTGTTCCTGAACAACTAAGCAGTCGCTTCAAGCCAGACACCCGCCAAAACGAATTAGTTTTGGACGGCCAGCACCCAAGCAAGACGAGGGACTGGCGGGGTGTCGCTCCGGGAATGTCGTAGGCCAAGGACGGCCGAAGACAAGCGCACATGGATGTGCTCGTAGCGGTTCCCGGAGCGACACCTCGTCAGGCCCGAAGCCCCGAACCTCGAGGCCCGGAAAACATGACGATACTCCAAAGCAAAATAAACCCCAGGTCTGAAGAGTTTCAGGCAAAACACACCGCCATGGCAGAAGCCGTCGCAGACCTGCGGGAAAAAGTCTCCACCATCCAGCAGGGTGGCGGCCCTTCATACCAGGAGCGTCACATCGCCCGTGGCAAACTCCTGCCCAGAGAGCGCATCAACCGCCTTCTGGATGACGGCTCACCGTTCCTCGAAACCGGCCAGTTTGCTGCCTACAACGTCTACGATGAAGCTGTACCTGCGGCTGGAGTTATCACCGGCGTAGGTCGCGTCAGCGGCACCGAATGCATGATCATCGCGAACGACGCCACCGTAAAAGGCGGCAGTTACTACCCGTTGACCGTCAAAAAACACCTGCGTGCCCAGGAAATAGCCCTGGAAAACCGCCTGCCCTGCATCTACCTCGTGGATTCAGGTGGCGCCAACCTGCCCCTGCAGGACGAAGTGTTCCCTGACCGAGACCACTTCGGCCGCATTTTCTACAACCAGGCCCGAATGTCAGCCGACGCCATCCCACAGATTGCCGTCGTAATGGGCCTGTGCACCGCCGGCGGTGCGTACGTACCTGCTATGGCCGATGAATCCATCATCGTACGCAACCAGGGCACCATCTTCCTGGCCGGCCCGCCACTGGTAAAAGCCGCCACCGGTGAAGTAGTTACCGCCGAAGACCTGGGCGGTGCCGACGTGCACTGCAAAGTCTCCGGTGTTGCCGATCATTACGCCGAAAATGATGCCCATGCCCTTGAAATTGCCCGGCGTTGCGTCTCCAACCTCAACCGCCGCAAACCGGTTGACGCAGAGATTCGCAAACCCAAACCACCACTGTACGATCCAAGCGAAGTCTATGGCATTGTCGGCACCGACCTGCGCAAACAGTTCGACGTGCGCGACGTCATCGCCCGCACAGTAGACGGCTCCGAGTTTGACGAGTTCAAACGTTACTATGGTCAAACCCTTGTTACCGGCTTTGCCCACATACACGGCTACCCCGTGGGCATCATCGCCAACAACGGCATCCTGTTCAGCGAATCCGCCCAGAAAGGCGCGCACTTCATTGAACTCTGCTGCCAGCGCAATATCCCGCTGCTATTCCTGCAGAACATCACCGGGTTTATGGTTGGCCAGAAGTACGAGGCTGAAGGCATTGCCAAGCACGGAGCCAAAATGGTGATGGCAGTGGCGTGCGCCAACGTACCCAAAATTACCGTCCTGATTGGTGGCAGCTACGGCGCCGGCAACTATGGCATGTGCGGCCGAGCCTACAGCCCCGACTTCCTGTGGATGTGGCCGAATGCCCGTATTTCCGTCATGGGCGGCGAACAGGCTGCCGGGGTATTGGCTCAGGTTCGTCGTGAAGGCCTGGAGCGCAAAGGTCAGGAATGGAGCGCAGAGGAAGAAGCTGCGTTCAAAAAGCCGATTACCGACACCTACGAACACCAGGGCCATCCTTACTACGCCAGCGCCCGCTTGTGGGATGACGGAGTAATCGACCCGGCACAGACCCGGGAAGTCGTTGCCCTCAGCCTCTCTGCCACTTTCAACCGGCCGGCGAAGCCCACGCGCTTCGGCGTGTTCCGGATGTAACCGGGGGAGAACAAACATGACAGACACCAATACCCAATCCTCTCAGGCGGAAAAGGAATCGGCCGTTCTACTGAAGCGCCGCGCTCAGGGCGTGACCGAAATCGTGTTGAACCGGCCCGACAAACGTAACGCCTTTGATGACGTGATCATCCAGCAACTGATCAGCGCAATCACCGAAGTAGATGCCGACAGTGAAACCAGAGTGGTTATCCTCCGCTCCGAAGGCAAACATTTCTCCGCCGGCGCGGATCTTGGCTGGATGCGCCGCATGGCGGACAACAGCCAACAGGAAAACCTGGAAGATTCCCGCCAACTGGCGCGTCTGATGGATTGTCTTAACCATCTCAGCAAGCCGGTTATCGGCCTTGTCCAGGGCGCGGCCTACGGCGGCGCGGTTGGCCTGGCAGCCTGCTGTGACATTGTGATTGCGACAGAAACATCCAGCTTCTGCCTGAGTGAGGTAAAGCTGGGGCTGATTCCTGCAGTGATAAGTCCTTACGTTGTGCGCGCCATTGGCGAGCGCCAGGCACGCCGCTTCTTTATATCAGCGGAAGTATTCAATGCCCGGGACGCCGAACACTTCGGCCTTGTGCATATCGTCTGCGACGATATCGACGCCATGAACTCTCGTTGCAACGAAATGCTGCAGCAGCTGGCCCAGAATGGCCCGGAAGCCATGAAAGCGGCCAAGAGCCTGGTGTTTGCCGTCAGCCACAAGCCCATCGACAGCCATGTGATTGACGATACCGCGCATCGCATCGCTGATATCCGCGTAGGCAAAGAAGGTCAGGAAGGACTCAACGCCTTCCTGAACAAACGTCGCGCCAACTGGATTCCGGAGAGCAACTAACATGTTCAGCAAAATACTCATTGCCAACCGGGGCGAAATCGCCTGCCGGATTATCCAGACAGCACACCGCATGGGTATCCGTTGTGTCGCCGTTTATTCCGATGCAGACGCCAACGCCCATCACGTCTCCATGGCAGACGAAGCCTTTCACATTGGTCCGGCTCCCAGCTCGGAAAGCTACCTGCGTGGCGAGAAGATCATTGAAATCGCCAAGCAGAGCGGTGCCCAGGCCATCCACCCCGGCTACGGTTTTCTATCTGAGAACACCGGGTTTGCAGAAGCCTGCGAAGCCAACAACCTGGTATTTATCGGGCCGCCCTCTTCTGCCATTGCAGCTATGGGATCCAAATCGGCCGCCAAAGCCATAATGGAGAAAGCGGGTGTGCCACTGGTGCCCGGTTACCATGGCGACGACCAAACCCCGGAAACCCTGCGCGCTGAAGCTGAAAAATGTGGCTTTCCACTGCTGCTAAAAGCGGTAGCCGGGGGCGGCGGGAAAGGTATGCGTGTGGTCGAGAACATTGGTGAATTCGATGATGCCCTCGCGGCTGCCAAGCGTGAAGCAAAGAACGCCTTCGGCAACCCCGACATGTTGATAGAACGTTACCTGACTCAGCCGCGTCACGTTGAAATCCAGGTCTTCTGTGATCAGAGCGGCAACGGTGTTTACTTGGCCGAACGTGATTGCTCGGTTCAGCGCCGCCATCAGAAAGTTCTGGAAGAAGCCCCGGCGCCAGGGCTGAGTGAGGAAACCCGCAAAGCCATGGGTGAAGCTGCGGTGAAAGCGGCCCAGGCGATCAACTATGTGGGCGCTGGCACCGTGGAGTTTCTCTACGATGTCGACGGCTCCTTCTTCTTCATGGAGATGAATACCCGATTGCAGGTAGAGCACCCGGTTACCGAGATGGTTACTGGCCAGGATTTGGTGGAGTGGCAGCTTAAAGTGGCCTGGGGTGAGCCCTTGCCCCTTGAGCAATCTCAGGTGAGGACACGCGGCCATGCTCTGGAAGCTCGTATCTACGCTGAGGATCCTGACCAGGATTTCTTGCCGGCCACCGGCAACCTGCGTTACCTGAGCACGCCCGATGAGAGCGCCCATGTACGTGTCGATACCGGCGTCATCGAAGGCGACGAAATCAGTATTCATTACGACCCGATGATTGCCAAACTGATCGTATGGGACGAAACCCGTGATCAGGCTATCAACCGTATGGTTCAGGCTCTTGAGCATTACCGGATTGCTGGTGTTAAAACCAACATTCGGTTCCTGCACGCACTGGCCGATTCGCAGCCATTCCGGGAAGCCGACCTTACCACCGGCTTTATCGACAGCCATCGTGAATTACTGTTTCCGAAATCGAAGCTGGACACCCACAAGGCGCTGGTACTGGCCGCTGGCTTCGTGCTGGAAGAGCGCAAATCTGCTGAGTCCGTAAGCACAGATCCCTGGTCGCCTTTCGGTCGCCGCAACAGCTGGCGCCTGAATTCGGAATACGCTCAGCCCCTGCAGTTGCAGGCGGGTGACGAGATTCACGAACTGAAAATTCTCGAGCGGGACGACAATTACCAGGTATTCGTAGACGGCAGTGTATACAGCCTCACGGCAAAACTTGATGACGACTACATGCAAGCCGTTATCAACGGCCACCGGATCAGCATCCATGGCAACCTGCACAATGACCAATTGGTGCTTTTCTACGAAGGCGACACTTTCCAGTGCACTGTGTACCGGGAAAATTACATTTCCGACGATCTGGCGCCTGAAGGCGGCCTGACAGCCCCCATGAACGGTGCAATTGTGGCCGTGCAGACTAATGTGGGCGATACGGTGACCGGTGGCCAAACACTGGTCATTATGGAAGCCATGAAGATGGAACACGCTATCAAGGCCCCGGCAGACGGCGTCGTCACCGAAATCTTCTTCACCGAAGGTGAACAGGTTTCGGAAGGTGCAGAACTGATTGCGATCGAAGTCGCGAAAGAAGGCACTGAGGAGGCAGTCTAATGGCCTTTCCCGAACAGGTTCGGCTGGTAGAAATGAGCCCGAGGGACGGCCTGCAAAATGAGGCCGGCCCGGTGATTGCCACAGGCGTTAAAACCGGGCTGATTGACCGGCTCGCCGATTGCGGCCTGACGCATATCGAGTCCGCCAGCTTTGTATCACCCAAATGGGTTCCGCAAATGGGCGATGCCGCTGACGTGATGGCCGGTATCCAGCGTAAAGCGGGCGTACGCTATTCTGTGCTGACTCCTAACCTCAGAGGCTTCGAGAACGCTCTGGCGGCGGGTGCGGATGAAGTGGCCGTATTTGGTGCAGCTTCAGAATCGTTCAGCCAGAAAAACATCAACTGTTCCATCGCAGAAAGCCTGGAGCGTTTCCTGCCCGTGATGGAGGCAGCGAACAAGCACAAGATTCCAGTGCGAGGCTATGTTTCCACCGTACTGGGGTGCCCCTATGAAGGCGATATCGCACCGGAACAGGTGGCAAAAGTTGCCAAAGCGCTGGCTGACATGGGCTGCTATGAAATCTCACTGGGCGACACGATTGGCGTAGGTACACCACTGAAAGCCAAACGTATGCTGGAAGCCGTAGCTAAACACGTGCCCGTTGAGCGCCTGGCTGCTCACTTCCACGATACCTATGGCCAGGCCCTGGCCAATCTATACGCGGTACTGGAAGAGGGCGTATCCGTTATCGATGCCTCGGTCGCAGGCCTGGGTGGCTGCCCGTATGCCAAAGGCGCTTCCGGTAACGTCGCCACCGAAGATGTGCTTTATCTGCTCAACGGCCTGGGCATCAGAACCGGCGTGGATCTGGACAAACTGGTGTCGACCGGCGAGTGGATCAGCAGCCAGCTCAACCGACACAACGGCTCGAAAGTGGGCCAGGCGCTCAAATCGTAAGGATCTGACATGACTAAAAACAAGAATGTTGTCGCTCTGGATCTTCCCATTCCCGACATGAATGACCTTCCGGACGATGTCCGGAAGTATTTTGAAATTTGTCTGGAAAAGTTGGGAATGGTTCCCAACGTGCTAACCGCGTTCAGCCAGAATCTCAAGCAGCTGGACGGCTTCACCCGCTTCTACAACGAACTGATGATGGGCGAAAGCGAGCTTAGCAAGCTGGAAAGGGAAATGATTGCTGTGGTGGTCTCCTCAGAAAACAAATGTTTCTATTGCCTGGTGGCCCATGGCGCAGCGGTCCGTGTCTTGAGTGGCGACCCGGCGCTGGGCGAGCACCTGGTGATGAATTATCGGTCAGCCAAACTGGATAAGCGCCACCGCGCCATGCTGGATTTCGCATCCCACCTCACCCGCTCGCCGGCAACGGTAGCGGAAGACGAGGTGCAGGCGCTGCGTGATGCAGGATTCAGCGACAGTGCGATCTGGGACCTGAGCAACATCGTCGGCTTTTACAACATGTCGAACCGCGTGGCGATTGCCAGCGACATGCGCCCGAATACTGAATATCACAGTCAGAGCCGCTAACAGGCTCACTAAAATTTTGACCTCGAAGACAAAAACAACCGGAGGCAGACAATGAACCAGACTCTTCCAAGCTACACCAGCGGCACCTCCAAAACACCGCTGCTGGGCATGACCATTGGTGAGATGCTTGACCGCACCGCCAACAAGTATCCCGACACCGAAGCTCTGGTGTGCCTGCACCAGGACATCCGATGGACCTATAAAAAGTTCCTGGCCAAGGTCAATGAGGCGGCAAGAGCCTTTTTGGCAATTGGTGTGAAGCGCGGCGATCGCGTGGGCATCTGGGCGCCAAACCGGTATGAGTGGACGGTCACCCAATTTGCTACCGCCAAAGTGGGCGCTATTCTGGTCAACATCAACCCGGCCTACGGCATGCACGAACTGGAATATGCCATGAACCTGGCGGGCATCAGCGTGCTGGTTACCGCTGACAGTTTCAAGGCCTCTGACTACCGCAAAACACTCTACGAGTTGGCGCCAGAACTGAAGGCGGGCACACCCGGAAAAATCAAGGCCCAGCGGCTTTCAGATCTGCACGCAGTGATCAACCTGGATACGGAAAAGCACGCAGGCATGTGGAGCTGGGACGAGTTCACGGGGTTTGGGGGCAATGTCAGCCAGGACGAAGTGGACAAGGCCCAGAGTCAGCTGCAGTTTGACGACCCTATCAACATTCAATTTACCTCTGGCACTACCGGTAACCCGAAGGGAGCTACCCTCACCCACCACAATATTCTGAACAACGGCTTCTTTGTGGGTGAAAGTCAGATTCTTACCGAAAAAGACCGCCTGGTTATTCCGGTACCTCTTTACCATTGCTTCGGCATGGTAATGGGCAACCTGGGCTGCATCACCCACGGTTCTACCATGATCTACCCGGGTGAAGGCTTTGAGCCCAAAGCAGTGCTGCAGGCAGTTCATCAGGAAAAAGCCACGGCGCTCTACGGCGTGCCCACCATGTTTATCGCAGAACTGGCCGATCCGGAGTTTGAATCCTACGACCTCTCAACCCTGCGCACGGGCATCATGGCAGGCTCAATATGCCCCGCGGAGGTGATGAAAAAGGTCAACGGCAAGATGAACATGAAGGAAGTTCAGATTGCCTACGGTATGACCGAAACCAGCCCGGTTTCCACCCAGACCAGCTCCCTTGACCCGTTCGAGAAGCAGGTCACTACTGTAGGCCGCACCCAACCGCACCTGGAAACGAAAATCGTCGACCCGGCAACAGGTAACGTGCTGCCCCGCGGCGAGATCGGTGAGTTGTGTACTCGCGGTTACAGCGTAATGCTGAAGTACTGGAACAACGAAGAAAAAACCCGCGAAGCCATCGACGCTGCTGGCTGGATGCACACCGAAGATCTGGCGACGATGGACGAAGAAGGCTATGTGCAGATTGTCGGACGCATCAAGGATATGGTGATTCGTGGTGGTGAAAACATCTACCCGAAAGAGGTTGAGGAATTTCTCTACACCCACCCATCCATTGAGGAAGTTCAGGTTACCGGCGTTCCCGACGACAAGTATGGCGAAGAACTGGTTGCCTGGGTCAAACTGCGGCCCGACGCAGACCCGGTGGATGCCGATGGCCTGATGGCCTTCTGCAAAGGCAAAATCGCCCACTTCAAGATCCCCCGTAACTACAAGTTCGTGGATGAATTCCCGATGACGGTTACCGGCAAGATCCAGAAGTTCAAGATGCGAGAAATTTCTATCGAGGAAATGGGGCTGAAAACAAGATAGGCACCAGGTAACAGAAAAATGTAGCTCAGCCCGAAACCTTATGTGTCGGGCTGAGCCAGGCCGCCCCCCCCATCAGCGAGACTGTTTGACTGCGATTAGCCGAAACTGTACCTGTTTTTCAGGGTCGGCGTTGACTAGGCTTTGGAGGATTCCAAAAACTATCAACAAAAACAAGAGGTAGTTGTCATGCACTATCAACGCAGTTTTCTAGCGCTCGCCTGCAGCGTCTTTATTTTGCAGGGTTGCCTGAACTCAGACTCCGATTCTGATTCCAGCAACCAGAGCCAGCAAGACCCAGCCCCGGATTTAAGCAGCTTTGATTTAGTCACCGCCAGTTATTGTGACCATACTGTGCAAGGCCACTGCATGTACCCCTTTCCCAACAACTTCTTCACGGAAAATGACAACTTGACGCCGACCGGGTTGAGAGTCAATTTCATGGAGGCAGGGATGCCCGTTGCTGCGCCAATAGACCTCCCCGCAGCGCCAGCGGATAATCGCTACGTTCCGGTAAAAACCACAGAATCTGCACCGATCAACCCTGAACAATGGAATCGCAATGATGGATTTTCACCCGGTTCCATGTTGCTCGCGCACTTGCCCGGTATTGATCTGACGACGACCGGAGCGGCTCCGCTGACTGATATTGAACAATCCTTGGAAGCGGATGCCCCCATACTGGTGTTCAATGCGCAGACCCTCGAACGTCATTTATTATGGGCAGAACTGGACGCGAACAATACGGACCCGGCACAACAAGCCCTGATTATCCGGCCCGCGAAGAATTTTATCGAAGGTGAGCGCTATATTGCAGTCATTCGCAACGCCAGGAACGCCGATGGCGAATTGCTGAAACCTAACGAACTGTTCCGAGCCTATCGCGATGGCATTGCTACTGGTGAGGAAGCGTTTGAGGCTCGTCGTGATGCCATGGACGACCTATTCGAGACCATTGAGGATGCCGGAATCTCCCGTGAGGAGGTGACTCTGGCCTGGGACTTCACCATAGCCAGCCAACGGTCGCTTACCGAGCGGTTGTTGAGCATTCGTGATGATGCATTCAGTCGGTTGGGTGGTCAAGCTCCAGTGTTCACCGTTACCGAGGTGCTGGAAGATCCTGCCAATGGTCTGAGCCGGAACATTGTCGGCACCTTCGAAGTGCCCAATTACCTTAACCAGCCAGATGGCGGGGTGGGTGCGACCTTCAATTATTCCAACGATGGCCCCGACGCCTTACCCGAAGTACTCAATGGCAACGACGTAATGCAGGCCAGGTTCCGTTGCCAAATACCTTCTATGGCGGTGGCTGACTTTTCAGATCCGAACAGCGCGGTTGAGCCAGCGCGGGCGGCACTCTATGGGCATGGACTGTTCGGGCAAAGTGCCTATGAGCCCAAAGGTGGCGAATTTGGCAGCGGGCACGTTCGTGCCCTTCAAAGCGAGCACAATATTGCCTTCTGTGCCACAGACTGGATCGGCATGGCTCAGGAGGACATAGTCGCCGGGAACATTCATCGTATTTTGGCCGACCTGAGTGACCTGCCCAAACAACTCGATCGCAGTCAGCAAGGTTTATTGAACTTCATGTACCTGGCCGAACTGATGCGCCACCCTGACGGCTTCGCCAGCAATCCGAACTTCCGCCATGGGCCAGGCGATACTCTGGTCTATGATCCGACAGAGGTATTCTATGACGGAAACAGCCAAGGCGGGATTCTTGGTGGCGCGCTGATTGCTACTGCACCGAATATCCACCGCGGAGTGCTTGGTGTGCCGGGGAGTAACTACAGCCTGTTGCTGAGGCGTTATGGCCCATTTAACCAGCGTTTTGGCTCGGTGCTTTATGAAGCCTACCAGGACGGCCTGGACCAATCCCTGAACTTCGCGCTCATGCAAATGCTATGGGACAGAGCCGAAAATAACGGTTACCTCAGCCATCTGGCGGGAAATCACCTACCCAACACCCCTACTGACAAACAGGTGTTGCTGCACGTAGCACTGGGCGACTATCAGGTAACTCAGTGGAGTGCCGAAATCATGGCGCGCACCATTGGCGCGGCGGTACACGAACCAACCGCCCGCCTGGGAGAGAGTCCGGACAGCAATCCACTCTTCGGTATCCAGCGGATCGAGCAATATCCACACGAGGACCATGCACTGATGATATGGGATTCGGGTGACGTGGTGGAAACCAGCCCGGGAACTTTCAAGGGCAACCCGTTGCCGCCGACTAACAACACCGGCCCGGACGGCGACTACGGCAACGACCCGCACGAGTCACCACGCAACACTCTGGCAGCCAGGGAACAAAAATCTGACTTCATGCGAAGCGACGGTGCAGTCACTGATGTGTGCGGGCTTGCGCCGTGCTACAGCGATGACTATACCAATCTATCCCGCCTGCCATAAATAAAGGCGATCCTACCTGCGGCGGCAAAACAATCCTTCGGATTGCCGTCGCAGGCCCGGTTGTCACGTCCCTTTAGATCAGATTGCCCGTGCCGGCGGCACCGCGATTGCCCAGCAACCCCACCAAGATCCCCTCTCGAGAGCGATACTGAATCGATGCTGTTTGTGTTGGTTTGGAGCCAGCCTATCTAATCCATTTGACAAGCTGCTCTGTGTCGTGATTCTATGATGAATAACAATGTTATCGATGTTAACTTATGCCGAACAATACCCCCTCGTTAAAATTCGCGTACCACCACGGTGACCTGCCAAAACAAACCCTTGATCTGGCTCTGAAAACGTTGCGTGAACTCGGGGATGCTGCCATTAGCCTGCGCGCCCTTGCAAAACAGCTTGGCGTCAGTGCTCCAGCTTTGTACCGGCATTTTTCAGACCGCGACACTTTGCTGGCTGAGCTGGCCATCGGTGGGTTTGAGGCTTTGACTGACCGGCTGGGCGCCGTAGACCAAACGACGCCGCGCACAGCGCTGATCGAGATCGGCCTGGTGTACGTAAAATTTGCACAGGAAGAACCCAATCTTTACCGCCTGATGTTCGGAGGCCGCGTTCTGCCCTTGGGAGCTCATCCGCGACTGGATGCAGCCGGCAAGCGTGCGTTCACGGTACTGGAAAACACCGTGTCCAATGCCCGCCAGCTTGGTTATCTGAAACCCTCACCTGTTTCGATGACAACCGCTGCAGCCTGGTCCCTGGTGCACGGACTGTCTCAACTCACAATCGATGGACATTTGCCGAGCGCAAAGGCTGAACCCACGTTGACCGAAGGCGTACTCAGCTTGCTGCTGGACGGCGCCCGGAGCGACACCCGACAACAATCACAACAGGACTCAAACCTATGAGCAGCCCCAAACCCAGCACCCTCCGCGTTGGCCGCCGCTACCGTGCCAACCGCCTAGACGGCCCCTACGATGCCATTATCATCGGTTCCGGCATTGGCGGCCTGACTGCTGCTGCCTGCATGAGCAAAATGGGTAAAAAGGTTCTGGTGCTTGAGCAGCACTATACCGCCGGCGGCTTCACTCATAGTTACGACCGTAACGGCTATGAATGGGATGTAGGTGTGCACTATATCGGCGACATGGGTGCAGACCACACCATGGGAAAGCGCTTGTTCGACCACATTACAAACGGACAACTGAAGTGGGCACCAATGGACGCCCATTACGACCGCATTTTTTTAGGCGAGAAGCATGTGGACCTGGTTGCCGGCCCTCACGCCTTCCGTGCTGAACTGGTCAAAACCTTCCCGGAAGAAGAAAAAGCCATCGACACCTACCTTGATTACCTACGCAAGGTATCCAAGGCCATGCCCGGCGTCGTTCTGGGCAAAGTTTTGCCAGACCTGGCCGCAGGCCCACTGAGCATGCTTACCAAACGCCGCGCCCCGGATTTCCTGAACAAGCCGACCCGTGAAGTGCTGGAGCGCATTACCAGTAATCAGGAGCTGATTGCTGTACTGACCGGCCAATGGGGCGACAACGGCCTGCCACCGGCGGAATCCAGCTTCATCATCCACTCGCTGATTGCACGCCATTATCTGCACGGTGGGTACTACCCTGTCGGCGGTGCCTCTGAAATGGCGAAAACCATCATCCCGGTGGTTCAGCAAAGCGGTGGCGAAGTCTTCACCTACGCCGATGTAACCGGCATTTTGGTCGAAAAAGGCAAAGCCATTGGTGTTCGCATGGCAGATGGCGAAGAAATACGCTCACCGCTGGTTATCAGCAATGCCGGCGTGTTCAACACATTCAACAAGCTACTGCCCGAAGACGCGCCTGAATGGGGCTACTATCAAGACAAGCTGAAAACCGTTAAGCGCTCCATGGCCAGCAACTGCCTGTATATCGGTCTGCAGGATACGGCCGAAAACCTGGGTTTGCCGAAAACCAATTACTGGATCTACCCTGGCCCGAATTACGAAAAACAGATACAGAATTTCATGGACGACCCGGAGAACAACGACATACCGCTGACCTATATTTCCTTCCCCTCGGCTAAAGACCCCAGCTTTGCAGAGCGCTACCCTGGCCGTGCCACCATTGAGATCGTAGCGCCTGGCCCGTTTGAATGGTACGAAGAATGGTCCGACAAAACCTGGGGCAAACGCGGCGAAGATTACGAAGCCAAAAAAGAAGAATACGCCCAGCGACTGCTGGCAAAACTGTACGAGAAGTTCCCTCACCTGGAAGGTAAAGTGGATTACTACGAGCTGTCCACTCCCCTGTCCACCGACTATTTCTGCCGGTACAGCAAAGGTGAAATCTACGGCCTGGACCACACCCCTGACCGCTTCGAGTTGGACTGGCTGAAACCCAAAACCCGCATTCCCGGCCTGTACCTCACAGGTCAGGACATCATGACCTGTGGTGTCGTCGGCGCAATGCTTGGTGGCTTGCTGACAACGATTGCCGTCAGCGGTTTCAAAGGGCTTCCGCTTGCGAAGAAGATGTTTGTGGGTTAATAAAGTTCAGTAATCCCGTCGTCACCAAACCAGTGGTGACGACGAAAACTAAAGCGCCTTTCAAGCATTTGAGGCTGTATGAAAACCATCGGATTAATAGGCGGCATGAGCTGGGAATCTACCCAGACTTACTACCGCATCATCAACCAGAAAGTTCGGGACCAGCTCGGCGGGCTCCACTCTGCAAAGATTATTCTCTACAGCGTGGATTTTGCAGAAATCGAGAGTCTTCAGCATAGGGGAGACTGGGACGGCACTGCGAAGATACTGATATCCGCAGCGCAATCCGTTGAAGCCGGTGGCGCCGACCTTCTCCTGATTTGCACAAACACCATGCATAAGGTTGCCCTGGAAATTGAGCAAGCTTGCGCGGTACCGCTACTTCACATTGCAGATGCCACAGCCAATGCGCTGTTAAAAGACGGTATAACATCGGTAGGGTTGCTTGGCACACGATTTACCATGGAACAAACCTTCTACCGTGAGCGGCTCGAGCGACAGGGCATCAGCGTCATCATTCCGGATGACAGCGAACGAAATGCTGTACACCGGATCATCTACGAAGAGCTGTGCCAGGGCGTCATCAACCCTGACTCTAAAGCTATCTACCTTGATGTTGTAGATTCACTGGCCACGCGAGGCGCTCAAGCCGTGATTCTGGGATGCACTGAGATCGGCTTGCTGATCCAGGCTTCCGATACGCGGGTGGCGCTGTATGACACAACCGAGATCCACGCGGTTCAAGCCGCCTTGCGGTCCCTCAGTGACTGAATCCACGTATAAAAACAGGAACCAGAAGCGTTCCCATAACTGTTGCTGCAACCATCCCGCTCAACACGGTTGAGCCCAGGCTGACACGGCTGTCTGCACTTAGGTTAGACAATACCAAGGTTAATGCCCATTAATTCAGAAACATCATTCTATTGAATGATTTATCATGCTCCCCTGTTCGGGACAGCCAGTACCGCCAAAACTTTGCTATATTTTATCGCAAGACAATAACGCGTCCTCTTTTAAAGTTGTGCGCGAACTCGGTGAACCTTTTAAAGAGTGAGCGTGAAAACGATGAGTTATAAAATGCTGAAGTGTACCCCCCTGCTGATAGGCCTTTCCCTTTCAGCTTGCGCAGTTCAGGAAAAACTTACACTTGGGGTGGAGGACCCTTGTACCTCACTGCAAAACATCGTCGCGGACTACAACTCGGGATTTTCCAGCTATCGAGGCAAAGCGAGCACTTTCCAATCGATAACGGTTTTCCGGGCCAAAGAGCAGATAATCAGTGGTCATTGCGAGATCTGGGAATGGGCCAATGAGGACAGTGCCTACATGTGCTCAAGCACAGCGCCAAATGAAGATGTAGCCAAAGCGATGTATGACAAGTCCATCGACTCTGTTGCCCGTTGCATTGGCAACACCTGGACACAAGAGGCTGAGGCCGAGCGCATTCGTGATGGCGAAGCCGCAGGCGTAGCAACGCGCTTCTCAGCGCAGGAAGCGGGTAAACCAGGCATTGCTGTCCATCGAGTGGATTACCGAAGAGATAACTCGGTCTATATCTATATCGGACCAACCAGCCGGCGGGATCACTTCTGAGCTGCGTGAATCATTTCCCAACTCCAACCATTTTCTTCAACCAGAGCTTTGAGGAGCTTGCGCCGCTCACTCACGGCAATCGTGCTGTGCTCTCGAGTAAGGCGCCGCGCAATACTCGTCGAGTTTCCTCCCTCACCGCCAGGAGGCTCCTCCCTGGCGGGCTTGATAAAAACACGGGAGAGCGTGGTGAGAAACTCAGTGATTGCTCTGGTGCAATTAGGCACAAGAACATACAACTCCGGCTGACGCTCAAATGCTTCATCAGGTAAATCACGCAGAACTTCATCCAACACAGCTATTTGCAAGGCCAATGATGATGCAGAAGCGGGGCTGTGGAAATAGTGGAGGACTGGATACGCCAGGTGGTTTTGGGCAACGAGTAAAATTTGCGCGGGTACGGATTCAAGGTAACTTGTGAGAGATGAGTAGCTTCGATCGCTTTCTATATGCCTGCGCACCGATTCCACACTGTCACCCCAGATTGCAAACTGCAGCGAAAGTGCTCGCTTGGCCGCAGTCGCCTGGATCACCGGGATTGCATAGGTGATAGATGATGTGACCAGGACAAGACCATTAAATGCGGTCGCAACTGATACCAAGCGCCACAGAGTGCTACTTGGAATGAAGTCCCCGGTGCCCAGAGTAGTCAGCGCAAAACCAACATAGTATACCGTCTCATAACTCTGCGCAGGCAGTCGCGTTGTGGAGCTAACGATTGCCCCCTCGCTACCCAAATACACCAACGACCAACCTAACCAGCTGAGACCAAACCAGAGTAAAATCAGAGAGAGGGTAATACAGGGGCCTGCAGCTACACTCCAGCCTGACGACCGAAAAAGCTGACTTCCCGCTTTGAAAAACCGGTGAACTCCGTGAGAAAAAAATCTCGACAGAGTACCCGTTGAGGAAGCTGTCATTGCGGTAGCAATGAAATCCAGCCACACGCCGGCAACAATTAAAATACCTGCCACTGTAAAAGCGACTGTCTCAAAACCAGTCGCCATCGCCTACCTCCCTGCCCGGCTCGCCTGTTCGGCGGCAGATCGATTATCAACACCTTGCTCCCGGTCAGCGCGCTGAAACGAGGAAGAGGACGAAAAATCTGTCGCGTTCAGCGTTTCAACGGATTTACGCAGCTGTCGGCGTTGCCACATAGATGCCAACTGCTTTGTATCCCAGGACGTTGGTATAAGGCCAAAATGACTTTCGCTCGCCTTGAAATCAAAACTGCGCTCTGCCCCAATCGGCATATTTTCGGGTCCATAAATTCCTATCAGTCGCAGTGTAAGACGGTGAAACTCAAGATTGCCTTCGGGCGCGTCAGTCTCCATCTGAATACCCTCACTTCGGGCCAGGCGCTGGATCAATTCACAAAAAGTACCGATATGTATAAAGCCGCCGGGCTCAATCGGCCCTTGCCTGGTATTTTCCTTTACGCTCATTGATAAAGGCTTGTCTGACGACCCGGTACGCTTCTGATCATCTTCGTCGCCTTCGTTGTAATCCTGCTCGAAATCGGTCACATCCATGGTGATAACGCCTTCCGAAGTTTCGAGTTTCGCAATTATGTATTCGATAAACACGGACTCTGCGCTCATATTACTGATAAGGCAGAGTGCATTGATGTCTTTATTACGACCTCTATTTATAATCAGGCGAGGGCTACGCTGTCTCCGAAAGCCCAGGTACAGAAGTTGGGCATAAACTACCCATATAATTACCGATCCCAGGCTCGCGCACACAGAAAGTACCTGATGGTGCTTTGCTATCCACTCATACACGCATACGTCCCCTTCGCATAATCTTGTTAGCAGACCTTATTTCTTGAGCAGTGGCACGCCCTGGTGAGAAAGTTCGGGGAAATCATCATGCATCGACAAAGGCGCGCAATTTTTCCGAACCCCCAGATGTTCAGGACGTTCACGCTTCGCCGCGTACGGCTCACCTAACTTATTATCAACACTGTTATAAACGAAGAACAGATTTGAACGAGGCCAGGGTGACATATTCTTGTTAGACGCATGCAAGGTATTACACTCAAACAACAGCAAGGATCCAGCCGGACCTTTAGGTGCCTCAATACCACCACGCTCCGCCAGTCTCGCTAAACTATCACGGTCAGGAACGCCCACTTGCTGGGCTTTGAGGGAGTCTCGCCAGTTAAGGTCGGGGGTTTCACCCACGCAAGGTACAAAATAATGGTGCGAGCCAGGGATCAACATCAATGGTCCGTTAAACTCGTTGTTGTCGGTGAGCATCAAGGAGGCACTCACTGCCCTCATGCGCGGCATTCCATCTTCCGCATGCCAGGTTTCGAAATCCGAGTGCCAATCGAAACCACTACCCTCAAAGCCGAACTTGTCGTTAATGCGAGACTGATGGATATAAACCTCGCTACCCAGGAGTTGGCGCACCATTCCCAGTATCCGGGGGTCTCGGGTTAAACGACTGAAGTTATCGGATAGTTCGTGCATACCAAAAACGGATCGTAGCTCTCCGCTCTTCGGATCGCTAATGACCTTATCCGACTCCTTAAGTTTTTCGTCTTTTGCCATTTCCACAAGCTCATCAAAAAACGGCATCATCCGTTCTTGACTGAAAAAGCCTTTAAACCACAAAAACCCGTCTCTCTCGTAACGCGAAAGAGACACTTCATCAAGAGGGCCTTCCCAGCGATGCTGATTTCGCGAGTGGACAACGGGATCCGATCGCAGGAACGGATCTTTCTGGTGTTTTAAACGGGAAGGGAATGGATCATTTTTTTTAACCATATCGACACCTCACTCAAATTCTGACAGAACCAACTTCCACTTTAATGGGCCCTACAGGGTTTGTACGCTATTACCCATCGCTGTCTTCGCCAGCTTCTGCTGTTCAATGCTGTCGCAGTGGGCCACTACCGTCCAGCGACCGTCATCTTTGGCCATACGCACCTTTTCGATCACAATGTCATGATCAGGTCGCAGAGATACCGCGCCTGCGATGAGAAGAGCCAGCACCGGGAACAAAAACCCCAGAGCGACAAATGTCAGCACAGGGCTGGAACGGGTCAGTTCCGGGCCAAGGGTTACCATCAGGGCGGCAACAGTCAGACCAATCACCAGGCCAACCAGCCCGAATCGCACATGCGCTTGAACCAGAGAACGGGCTATACCCTGTGTCTCAGGTTCCACTTTGCGCTCCATGCCAGGATCATTTGGCCGGATGACCTCGACCTGCTCACGGGAAACGCCCAGACTTTCAAGCGACTCAACACAGCGCTCCGCTGCATCCAGGCTGTCAAATTCCTCGCTGATTTTATGGGAATACTCTTCTCCCAGAACCGATCTATCGTGTTCAGACATCTTGTCATCCCCCGTGAGATTAGGACGCTGAGCAAACCTTCGATGGCCCCTGTTACCGATTGCGCATGACGCCTAATCGGTAACAGGGCATAGCGACGATAACTATTTAGTGAGCCTGTCCCACTCTTTCTCAGCTTCGTCCCTTTTCATGCCGTACTTTTCCTGAATTTTGCCAACAAAGTGCTCTCTCTTACCCGCGATCTCGTCGACATCGTCATCTGTCAACTTACCCCAGTTTTCGCGCACTTTTCCTTTAAGCTGTTTCCAGTTTCCTTCCATAATATCGTCATTCATGATTTTCTCCTCTTGGCTCAAAACAGCATAATGATGTCGCTGTAGTGATTTAAAGTTGGCATTACATTGGTATTACAATATACGCTGTTTAACCGACGCTTATGGCCCACGCCCTTTCATTGCATTCATAACGAGAGAAACAACAAGCAATACAACGAAAATGAAAAACAGAACTTTAGCGATGCCTGCTGCCGTACCTGCGATACCACCAAAGCCCAGTACGCCTGCAATGATAGCGACAACCAGACAAACCAATGCCCAATACAACATGATTTTTCCTCCCTTTTAAATGACTCCTAAACAATCCATTACTTCGCGTTTTGGAGCCAAAACATTTAACAGCTCGGATTTTATAAAATCACCATAAGGCTAATAAACACTCTTATGCTGTTCCGAAACGCTCACCTACAAACTGGCATATAACTTTATATAGCACAACAAATGAGCCACTCACCCAAGCTTAAAAAACCAACCAAAAATATATAAATTTCTGATTCGCCTGAATTTTACTTATTGATTATCATTTATTAAGACTCCGGTAATGCAGAAATACGCTAAAAGCAATTTGGGCACGGATGGCGGTTATCGTTCTACTTAGTAAAGCGGACAAATAAAAAGGGCCACTATTAAAGTGGCCCTTTTACGGTGTACGGAGCTATATTCACTACCCTAAATTTTTCCTCACGAACTTCTGAATTTCACCCACGATACCGCTGCGGAACGCCAGCACGGTGATGACAAAGACACCACCAAGAATCGGGTCGACCCAGTCTCTGAGTGGGCCTTGAGCAAGTTGATACTCAACGTTAACCACAAACATTGCACCTATAACAGGCCCCAACAAAGTGCCCATCCCGCCCACAAGCGTCATCAGAATAACTTCACCGGACATATGCCAATGCGCATCATTCAGAGAGGCCAACTGGAATACCACAGACTTCATGGAGCCCGCCAGGCCGGCCAGTGCTGCCGAGATCACAAATGCAAGTATCTTGTAACGATCCACTTTGTAGCCCAGAGATACGGCACGCGGCTCGTTCTGTTTAATGGCTTTGAGTACCTGGCCGTAGGGGCTGCCGACAATCCTTTGAACCAGCAAGTAGCATCCGAGGAAAACAGCCAGCACGAAGTAGTACATGTTCAGGTTGTCTTCAAGGTTGATAAATCCGAGCAACTCTCCTCTGGGTACGCCGTGCATACCATCCTCACCACCGGTAAACGGCGACTGTACAAAGAAGAAGAACACCAACTGGGCCAATGCCAGAGTTACCATGGCAAAGTATATGCCCTGGCGACGAATGGAGAGGAGAGCAAAAGCCAACCCGAGCACAGTTGCCACCAGCGTACCGGCAATAATCCCCATCTCTGTAGTGAGGCCACTATAGTTGCTGAGCAGATAGCCCGTTGTGTATCCGCCCGTCGCGAGAAACGCCGCATGGCCAAAAGACAGAAGCCCGGTGAACCCGAACAACAGGTTGAAGGCGACGGCAAACAGCGCGAAGCACAGGATTTTCATCAGGAACACAGGGTAAATCACAAACGGTGCAAGCAGCAGCAGCACCAACAGGAACCCGTTCAGCATCAGCTTTCTGCGGTCCTCAGCTTTTTGCTGCTTGAGGATAGATTTATGAATCTGGGAGCGGATATCGGTCTGGCTCATGATTATGCCTCCTTGCCAAACAGGCCATTGGGCCGGATCATCAGCACAACTACCATGACCAGGAAGATCACAGCAGACGACGCAGGCGGGTAGAAGGTTTTGGTTAGCCCCTCTACTACACCCATGAGAATGCCGGTAATAATAGCCCCACCAATGGAGCCCATACCGCCGATAACCACCACAGCGAACACCACAATCAGAATGTGCGAGCCCATTACGGGGGTTACCGAGTAGATAGGTGCAGCGAGCACACCCGCAAACGCAGCGAGCATAACGCCAAACCCGTATGTAAGGCTGACCAGCAAAGGCACATTTATACCAAAGCCCTGCATAAGCTGGGAGTCTTCAGTACCTGCACGCAGGTAGGCACCCAACTTGGTTTTCTCAATCATGAACCAGGTGCCAAAGCACACAATAAGGGCAGCCACGATCACCCAGGCGCGGTAGTAAGGCATGAACATAAACCCAAGGTTTATACCGCCTTTGAACACATCAGGCATCGCATAGCGAAGGCCGGATACACCATAAATATTGGTGAGAATGCCTTGCATGATCAGTGCAACACCGAAAGTCAGAAGCAGGCTGTAAATATGATCCTGCCCGGCGATGCGACGGAGAAGAAAGTATTCGAGAAGTACCCCGGCTATGCCAACCAGAACAGGCGCCAGGAAAAGAGCCACCCAGTAGTTCACCCCTAGGGTGTCGAACATGATGACCGTGGCCATGGCGCCGAGCATGTACATGGCACCATGGGCAAAGTTGATAATTTTGAGAAGGCCGAAAATAACAGCCAGCCCGAGACTCAATAGTGCGTAAAAAGCACCGTTGATTATCCCGATCAGAAGCTGGCCAGACAGCACCGCCATGGGCACGCCGAAAATCATGGACATGTTGCTAACTCCAGAAGCAGCACAGACATTGAATCAATTTTTATTTTTGCGTAATGCTTTGAGCCGTGTTTTGAGCTCCCCGGCAAGCGCCAGGGAGCTCACACTTACTTACGCCTTACTTGCTGCTAACCAGCTTGCACTTACTGTCCGAGAGCGGGCGAAATGCCTCATCACCCGGAATGGTGCGGATGATTTCGTACAGATCCCATTCGCTGCTGGACTCTTCCGGGGTTTTGACCTGCGCCAGGTACATGTCGTGAACCATACGGCCATCTTCACGGATGCGGCCATTCTTGGCGAACATGTCGTTGATTGGCGTGTCCATCATCTGCTTGCGCACAGTCTGGGAATCATCAGAGCCTGTCGCCGCAATGGCGTTCAGGTAATGAGTCGCACTGGAGTAGATGCCAGCGTGAACCATAGTCGGTCTTACGCCGGTTTCATCCCAAAAACGATCGGACCAGGCCCGGGCATCTTCATCCTTATCCCAGTACCAGCCGGTGGTCAGCTGAATACCCTGAGCGGTTTCAGCACCCAGCGCGTGAACGTCCGTCAGGAACAGCAATAGAGCTGCCAGGGTCTGGCCAGACTGGGTCAAACCAAATTCTGCGGCTGTGGTGATGGCGTTGGTGGTATCCGCTCCGGCATTTGCCAGGGCGACAACATCAGCACCAGAGGCCTGCGCCTGCAGGATGAATGATGAGAAATCCGGAGTCGGGAACGGGTGGCGAATGCTGCCGATTATTTCCCCGCCATTGGATTCAACCATACGGGTAACGTCTGCTTCCAGGGAGTGCCCGAATGCGTAGTCGGCTGTCAGGATATACCAGCTTTTGCCGCCTTCCTTAACGATCGCGGTAGGCGTACCGACTGACAATGGATAGGTATCATAAGCGTAATGGATATGATTCGGGGTGCAGTGTTCGTTGGTAATACTGGATGCGGCAGAGCCGTTAACCAGACCAAGCTTGTTGTTCTCTTCAATAACTTTGGTCGCAGCGATGGTTACAGAAGATGCAACGAGGCCCGCCACCATATCGACGTTATCGTTCTCCACCCAACGACGCACTGTACTGGAGGCTACGTCCGGGCTGTTACGATCGTCCGCGGTAACAATTTCAATCTTGGCACCTTTGACTGTACCACCAAAATCGGCGACGGCCATTTCCAGTGCCTTCAGGCCGTTCGGACCGGCCAGGTCACGATAGGTACCGGACATATCGGCCAAGTAGCCAATTTTCACTGTATTGTTGGTGATTTCCGCCTGGGCACCACCTACCATCAGGGCTGATGCGACAGCTGAAGCCAGAAGCTTTTTCATAATTGTCATTATTATTTCTCCGCTACTGTTTTGCGTTGGTTCGGTTTTTGTTGCTCTTGTTTTACTTTCACGTACACCTATCCGAGTTCAGACACCCAAATAGCCATCCAGCACCGACTGTTTTGCTTCTAACTCGCCGGCACTGACTTCCTCTACAATCCGGCCATGCTCAACCACGTAATGACGGTCGGCCAATGGCGCTGCAAAGTGGAAGTTTTGCTCTACCAGAATGATGGTAAGACCCTTGTTTTTCAGGTCTACCAAGACCTCGCCCAGTTTCTCTACAATAACCGGAGCCAGACCTTCGGTGATTTCGTCCAGTAAAAGCATGTTGGCGCCCGTACGCAGGATGCGCGCAAGAGCCAACATCTGTTGTTCCCCACCTGATAATTTGGTGCCCTGGCTGAAGCGGCGCTCATAGAGATTGGGGAACATTGTGTAAATTTCTTCCAGGCTCATGCCACCACTGCGCACAACCGGCGGCAAGGTAAGGTTTTCATGCACGCTGAGGGAGGCGAAAATTCCCCGGTGCTCGGGGCAATACCCGACGCCCAACCTGGCAATATTGTGGGGGGCACAGGACATGGTCTCCTCGCCGTTTATCATGATTGAGCCAGTGCGTCGGCCCACCATATTCATGATCGCTTTGAGAGTGGTGCTTCTGCCCGCACCATTGCGGCCGAGCAGCGTAACCAGTTCGCCCCGTTTAACGACCAAATCAATACCATGCAAAATGTGGGATTCACCATAAAATGCGTGAAGCCCCGAGATGCGCAGCTGATCGTACTCCCTCGTCGCGTCCTGGCTCATTGGGTGGCCTCCTCTGCTGCTACCGCTCCCCGTTCACCACTGGCGCCGGTTCCCATGTAGACCTCACGAACCCTGGGATCAGCAGAAACTGCCTCATAATCACCCTCGGTAAGCACGGAGCCTTGAGCCAGTACGGTTATCCGATCGCACAGCTTGGAAACAACACTCAGGTTGTGCTCGACCATCAGAACCGTTCGCCCCTTAGCCGCCTTACGAACCAGCTCCACAACTCGGTCAACGTCTTCCGTCCCCATGCCTTGGGTCGGCTCATCGAGTAGCAGTATTTCCGGCTCCATGGCCAGAGTAGTTGCCAGCTCGAGGGCACGTTTTCGGCCATAGGCCAGTTCAACCGTCATGGTGTTTGCAAATTCAGTGAGGCCAACGGACTCCAGAAGCTCCATGGCATGCTCGTTAAGTCGATTCAGCGAAGCACCTGACTTCCAGAAGCTGAAAGAGCTTCCTTCGAAGCTTTGCAGCGCAACACGGATATTTTCCAGGGCTGTCATATGGGGAAAAACAGCAGAGATCTGGAACGAGCGAACCATACCTTTGCGGGCAATGGCAGCAGACTTCATGGGCGTAATATCTTCGCCTTTAAAGAGAATCTGTCCACGTGTCGGGATCAGGAACTTGGTGAGCAGGTTGAACACGGTCGTCTTACCAGCACCATTGGGGCCGATAAGAGCATGTATGTGGCCTTTCTGAATCTTCAGATTCACGTCGTCGACCGCAACAAAACCCTTGAACTCTTTAACAAGGTTTCGGGTCTCCAGTACGAACTGGTCACTCATGAGCCAATCTACCTTTTGTTATTGTTGTACATTTGTACTTGTCTACAGATTAGATTGACGTTTACGTAGACGTCAATCTAATTCTCATGTTTTTTTGGCGGTATGGAGTAAGTCATCGTTGAGTGGGCAACCGGCTCTTCCCCGCCTTCCGAGTAAACAAAAACCTCACCCACTCCCATGGTGCGCCCCACCTTAAGCATGGTTGCCCTGGCCCAGATCGGGGTATGGGCGGCGGGCTTGCGCAAAAAGTTGATATTGAGATTGGTGGTCACTGCCAGAGGCACCAGGCCAATCCTGCTCAGTAGCGCTGCATAGAGGGTTACATCCGCCAGCCCCATCATCACCGGGCCGGACACCGTCCCGCCCGGCCTGAGGTGCCCGTCGTCGACATCCAGGCTCATCTCGGCCCAGCCGTCGCCAAGCTTCCTCAGGGTGCCGTAAGCGGCTCCCTGGGGAAACTGCTCCTGAAGAAACCGGTCCAGCTCTTCAAAAGTGATTTTCATGAACCCGGCTCTTCCTGAGCACGGTTGCGCAACACGAAACGCTGAATCTTGCCGCTGGGCGTCTTTGGAAGCTCGTCCACGAATTCAATTTCCCGAGGGAAGGCATGCGTCGAAAGCCTGCGGCGGACCAGCTCCTGTAGCTCATCCCGCAGAGCCTGATCATCAGCCGGCTGCTGATCGCCTTTGATCACCACGTAGGCCTTGATGATCGAGCCACGCTTTTCATCAGGCTTGGCAACGACCCCGGATTCAGCAACCGCTGCGTGCTCCAGCAGAGTGCTTTCCACATCGGCAGGACCCACCCTGTAACCGGCCGTGGTAATAATATCGTCGTCGCGACCACTGAAGGAGAAACTGCCATCACCGTGGCAGATCGCCATATCGCCGGTGAGGTAGTAGCCTTTTACGAACGGGTCTTTTTCACCCCAGGTGTAGCCATCGAAGTGAAACAAGGGAGATGCCTTTACATCCACCGCAATCTGCCCAACCTCACCTTCACCCACTTCTTCGTTTTTCTCATTCAAGGCAACGACTCTGTGACCTGGCGATGAATAGCCCATTGCACCCTGGCGCATGGGGTGGGCAAGCTCATGGAAGTTACAGCAGGTCATACCGGTTTCTGTCTGTCCATAGTGATCCATGACCGGGCAGAAATGACGGTTTTTGATCCAGCTGACCACTTCCGGGTTCAGCGGTTCACCCGCACTACTGGCAACACGAAGCCCGAGGTTCTCGCCCTCAGGGAGAACGTGATCATTGGCCTTAAGCAGGCGATAGGCCGTAGGTGCCGCTGCAAGATTGGTGATCTTGTATTTGCGGATCATGTCGTAGGTGGACTCGGGCGTGAACGCTCCCGGATTGAAGTGGGTAGCGTGCCCCATCAGAAGCGGCCCGACTACTGCGTAATACAAACCGTAGGCCCAACCCGGATCTGCGACGTTCCAGAAGGTATCGTCATCACGCAGGCCAACGGCGTACTTCATGTATACATAGAAGGCCATCAGAGCTCGGGCTGGCACGGCCACGCCTTTCGACTTGCCGACGGTGCCCGAGGTAAACATTTGCAGGAATGGATCTGTGCCCTTGACCATAACCGGCTCAAAATCAGCGCTCTGCTCGGCAAGAGTGCCGTGGAAGTCCGGAACCTCAGCACCCACTTCCCCGGCATCAACACAGAGAACTGGCGGACAATCCTTTACATCGTCGAGTTTCGGGTAGTTTGTCGGATCTGTCACGACCAGCTTTGTGCCAGCGCGCTCTAACCGATACTCGATAGCGCCGGACCCGAAGGCTGTAAACAGCGGCTGGTAAACGCCGCCTACACGCAAGGTGCCGGCAATAACAATAAGCAGCTCTGGCCCCCGGGGCAGCAGGCCGGCAACCCGGTCGCCTTTGCCAATGCCCTGGGAAGCCAGATAGTTCGCAAACCGGGCAGACTGCTCTTTCAGCTCAGCAAAGGTGAGCACACCATCGCCACCGCCATCTTTTTCGTAGAAGAGCGCCACTTTCCCGGGGTCAGTCGCCCACTTGTCGCAAATTTCATGACAAACGTTCAACCCGTTCTCCAGACTTCCGTCCAGAATGTCCGCCTCAAGTGCGGCGGCATCGAAGTTTTTATAAACGTCAGCGTATTCCGGAAGACTCATGATCAACTCCTGCTATTTTTATCATTGAATGCATGGATGAAGATTTATCATAGCCTTCACTTTACGTAAAGGTAAACTTTAGGCGAACGAGTGTCAGGATGATGATCTATTGGTGAGAATATGATGAAGACCATCACAGTCTACGAGCGAGTCGTCGCAGTTCACCACAATATCCGACCGCGCAATAACATAGCTCTTTCCGGTTATATTGTTTTTCACGACCTGATAACGGCCTTCCTGCTCGATTGCCGAGAACTCACCAATAAAGCCGGTCTCCCTGAGCGACACCGTCTCCAACTTGTCTCCCGGCTTTATAAGCCCTTCATAATTCATGAGCGCCAGCCTCGCAGAAGTACCCGTACCGGTCGTGCTCCGACAAATCACGCCCGGGTGCACGTAGGTCGCTGAACGGGACCGGTAGTAGCCATCAGCCACCTGTTCAACCGGCCCCATGAAGTGCAGGAATGGCAGAGGGCCGACATCCCCAAGGGTATAATGGGAAAAGCCCCGCTCAGCCTGAATCGCCTCAACAATGGCGTGGGCAGCTCTTGCGAGATCGCGTTCCTCGTCCAGGGTGAGATCAAATCCAAGCGGTTGTGCATCCACCAGTGCGTAAAACCCACCACTGTAGGCCACGCTGTATGTAACCGTGCCTAGTGAAGGGACATTGATTGTCGCTCGATGGGTCTCTATATAGCTTGGAAGACCTTCGCAGGTGATCGCCTCAACCACTCCGTTTTCAACCAGGGCGTCGATGTGGACCAGGCCTGCCGGAGATTCAAGGATGAAGCTTTGTCTCCCCTCCTTTTTAGGCACAATGCCAGTTTCAAGCACTGCCGTCGCAGTACATATGGTGTTAGAGCCGGAATAGATCGGGTACCCCATCACTTCCATAATGATGTACCCCGCCGCCGCACGGGGGTCGGATGGCGGAACCAGCAAGTCCACAGACATCTCGGGAATGCCGTAGGGCTCTTCAAGCAACAGCTTTCTCAAACCGTCTGCATCGTCACGCAGATACTCCATTTGCGCCCGCACCGTGTCGCCAGGCAAGGGGTCAATGCCTCCGGTCACTATGCGACTGACATCCCCTCCAGCGTGGGTATCGATAAGTTGAATTGTCAGTTCTTGAGTCATGAGTTGCTCTCCAGAGACCAGGGTTTTCCGTGCTCTTCCCACTGAGAATCGGGAACAATCACAATCTTGCCCAGATAATTGCTACCACGATTCATGAAATAGCGCTCCGCCTGATGCAGCTCCGAAAGCCGGAAAGCACCGTGAAGCACCGGCCTGAGTTGTCCGCCGCGAATCCAGGCCACCAGTTGCTCTGCTTCCTCCCGGGTGCCATGGGATACGCCAAAGATCTGCACCTGATACAGGTAAATCCGTGTCCAGAGGATTTCACTGATGTTTCCACCACTGGCGCCGGCAATGCTCAGGCGTGGATATGTTTCACGGGCATTCATGTCAAAGATCATGGTATCGATGAATCGGTCGGTCATATCACCGCCGACCAGATCCATTACAGCGTCAAAGGGCTTGCCGCCAGTTTCCGCTTTTACGCGCTCAACAAAGCTGTCCATATCTGAACGATCGAGCACTGCCTCAGCTCCCAACTCCCGGAGAGCCGCCGCTTTGTCCGCTTTACTCAGGGCGTAAGGTATGGCCCCCATAACCCGGCAGAGCTGGATCAGAGCTGTGCCTACACCGCCACTTGCGCCGGTAACGAGGACACGCTCTCCAGCTGTGACGTTGGCAGATGTAAGCATGTGCATGGCCGTTTGATAGGAACACATTCCCATTGCTGCCAGCTCGGAATCCGCCAGATCCTCATTTAGCACGGCATGAAACTGGTCGGATGGAACGGCGATGTATTCCGCGTATCCACCGTCCGCGCCATGGCCGTAATAATCAGGGGTCAGGTTTATGTCCCGCCGGTCAGTGGCATAAATGTTGAAGTCCAGCAGACCCCGCTCACCAACTCGGTTGCTATCAACATCGGAGCCCACAGCAACAATGCGTCCGGCTATATCAGCGCCCTGAATGCGAGGAAAAGTCAGAGTGGGTTTACCTCCCATCTGAAATGAAGTGGTTTCACCCTTTTTGGTGGGGTACAGGCCTTCTCTGGCCTTACGGTCTGTATTGTTTTTGGCAGTAGCGGTTACCTGAACCAGAACCTCACCCGCCGCCGGGGATGGCGTGGGCATATCTTTATATTCAAGTTTATCAATATCACCATGGCCGGTTAGAACCATGGCTTTCATCGACTTGGGGATCATGAGGAGACAACCCTCCCTATCTGCGAAATGTAAGGCATCCCGTCAGGATAGGTGACATCTTCCCCTGTGTCAGGGGGGGGCAGGTATTTGTTCCCTATTGAAAACCGACTATTCTAGCGGGCAATCACTTTATAGATAGGTCGCAACCTGGGGATCTGTTTCAGAACGACCTGAATAACCGTCATCAATGGTACTGCCAACAAAACGCCTACCGGCCCCCATAACCAGCCCCAGAAAAAAATCGAAACGAAGATAATGATAGGGTTGATAGCCATGCGGAAGCCGTGAATCCAGGGCTCGATAAAGAAGCCCACCATTGTGGTCAGGGCAAGATAACCCACCGGTGCAACCGCCATCATCCACAAAGTATCCAGGCTTACTGCAGAGACAACCGCCAGCAACAGAATGGTGAGAATAACACCCAGGTAAGGAATAAAACGCGCCAAGCCAGCAACCAACCCCCAGACTGCAGGATCAGGCAAGCCCACCGCCCAGGCCATCAGGCCTGTAGCCACCCCGACGGCGGTATTGCTGATACCGAGAACAGCCAGATACTGGGCGATCTGATGCTGGGAATCCCGGCTGATGCGCATTACCCTTCTGCGCTGACTTCTCGGCAACTGCCGTACAAAATTCAGCATTAGCCTGTCACCACTGACCAGAAGGAAATAAGTCAGGGCCATGGCGAGAGCGAGGCCCGCCACTCCATCCCGGGCTTTGCTCATAAGCTGGGCTCGCCAGGACTCGGTCTGCAGAACTACGGTTGTTGGCTCCGCGTCAGGCTTTTTCCCATCTCCATCTGAGAGACCACTAACAGAGTCCTCCACCTTCTGGGCAGACTCCGTCACCTTGCTGATCTGCCGTTTCAGTTCGCTTTCGCCGACCAGCAAACGGGAAATACCTTCAGGAGCCTTTCCTGCCCACTCCAATGCGGGTGTGGCAACGGCCATAGTTACCCCTGCGATAGCTGCAAGTAACGACAACACCAGGATCAGTGAACTGATCACCCTGGGGATGTGTAGACCTGAGCACAATCGAGACACCAAGGGTGACAACAACAGGCTAGTGAGAAGCGCCAGCACCATGGGCAATATGATCTGATGCGCAAGGTACAAGGTGTAAAGCACACCCAGAATAAACAGCCCATAGATTGGCGTGGCGAGATCGGCCAGTGTTTTTCCGGGCTCGGGAGCGGGTTGTTTACCCGAATGCTGTTCGTCATCCATATAAAAACCATTACCTGTCGACATGCAGCGATTAAAGGCGCCGCATGCCTGAATTGGTGCCCCCCCGAAGGTTTCGGCTGGCAAGCGGGACCAGTGTACCTTTGGTGAAGCTTTATCGCATTATAGAATGGCTTAGGTTGGGGTGAGGGCAACACACCGAAATTGACTCAATTCTTGCATTCATTCTGGACACGCGAGCGAAACTCGTTACGGATGCGCTCGTTTTCATCATCATTCACGAAAACGCGTTCCCCGTCCTTATTCAGCCGGTAAATTCCCGAAACACTTTTCAGATATTTCAGACGCGCCTCCAAGGATTCACAGTGAACTCTATGCTTGGCGGCTTTAGTGGCCTGACTGGCTTGCGCCTGTTCCCGGGCGTTGCGCTCTTTTTCAGCTTGTTGAAGAAACTCATTCACTCGCTGCTTTCGTTCACTGGCTACTGAATCAATGGAGGAAGGTGCTATGTCCAGGTGCACTTCGTCAGAAACCGCATTCGCGGGTGGTCGATCACCAAAGTGAGTCTGGCCGTTTTCATCAACCCAGCGATAGGCGCCAGCTTGGGTGATTGGGGCTGCCATGATTAAAAAAGTGAATATGAGCCCTTTCATCAAATTTGTTCTCTTTATTCAAGTAATGTGTGCAAAGGAACCAGGAAGCGAAAACGCTTCATGCATTTATTATACGGAAACGGGCTGCATCGGCCACGGCGTATCCCTTACGCAGCTGAATGGCCGGCTCATTGCAGACCTGATTTCTGGCGTAGATAGCGAACTGGGTCGGTTCTGGATCGTTAACAGAAACGCGATTCCAGTACTGTCTGATTGATTGTGTTCTATGTCGACCCAGGTATCTCAGGCACGGCCACCTTTTGGCCACTTCCCGTTCCAGCCGCTCCGCCGGCGTTCATTTTGATTGCTGCCCCGCCGATGGCCACACCGCTGGGGTCAATCTTTACAAAGCTGCCGCCAGCCTTAAGGGTTATTTCAGCCCCCGCTTCAATAACGGCATTCTGTCCAGCCTTGATATGAAGCTCTGTTCCGGAGTCACTGAGCCAGGCAGTACCGGCTTTCAGGTGGAGCGTACCGGTTACGTTGAAACTGTGGTCCTTGCCGGTCTGTTCGCGCTTTTCCCCGTCGATGGTTTGATGTTCGTTGCCTTTGATATGGGTGAAGAGGTCATTCTCAACCGTCAGATGACTATCGTTTTTAATGACTTCAGTGCGATTATTTTCAGTGAGCAGGTCCAGATCTTTCTGGGCGTGAATGTAGACCTGCTCCTCGCCCACTTCATCTTCAAAACGCAGCTCGTTACTACCCTCGCCCTTATGCGTTTGAGTCTTCAGGGTGGTGCGGGTTTTATGTTCTGGCAACGCATAGGGAGGCATGTTGGTGGCGTGGTAGGTGCACCCGGTAATAATAGGCTGATCCGGGTCGCCGTCCAGGAAGGAAACGATCACTTCGTGACCAATTCTGGGCAAGGCCATAAAACCATACTGGCCACCGGCCCAGCCCTGACTGACTCTTAGCCAGGCGCTGCTGCACTCTGTGTTCTCCTTGCTCTCTACCTCATTTCGCCGCTGGCGCCGATCCCACGGAAAGCGCACTTTTACCCGGCCAAACTCATCGCAGTGGATTTCCTCACCGTCCGGGCCAGTCACAATGGCTATCTGCGGGCCGTCCATCAGGCGGCGATGAGTGAGTGCCGGCCGCCAGGTTTTGTCGGTGGGTATGGCACCGAAGGTGTTGTGGTAGGAGGTGGGCTCAGAACCGCCCTCTTCTTCCATTGCCTGGGGTTGTTTGCCGATATGGGTAACGGCTGTAAGCAGCCAGTCCCGGTTCAGCTTTGGGTTGTCGTGATCGGTCAGCCTGGTTTTGGCGCCGCAGGAAAAGTCCGGGCGGTTGCTTTCGCCCCTTGCCGTGCTGGCGTCGTTTCTCAAGGCGTCCAGCCGCGCTTCGGTAAAAGGCTGGCCGCTGGCGTCGGCCTTGAACCGGCCCGGGTAGTCGAAGTGCTCATAGTCCTGGCGTTGACTGGGGCTGGCGCCACTCTGTTCGTGCATCAGGGCGTAGGCAGGGTTCCTGAAGGTGTAGTCCTTCATGGTCACGGAGGCGGCACGTACCCGTTCTTCGTAGCGGAAGCAGAACACGGCAGCTTGCTGGGTGCTGCCACCGGCTTTGCCATTGTATTCGGCGGTTTCCAGTCTGGGTGCATTGCCGTGATGGTCCGCAATCAGGAATCCGGGCTTCTCCTTTCCTCCTTTCTTACCGTCTACGCTGCCGTGCTGATAGCGATAATGCCAGCCTTCTTCTGCGGCCAGACGCTGAATAAACGCCAGATCAGTTTCCCGGTGCTGTACGCAGTATTCCCGCTCCTGAGGTGTGCGCTTGAGCTCAAACACCAAGTCCATAATGCCCCGTTCCTCCAGCAGGGTTCGCACAATAGTGTCTGTGGTCTGGTTCTGGAAGATGCGGCTGTTGTGCATCAATCCCAGGCGCCATAAGGGCGGCTGTATGACCAATTCATAAAGGGTGCGGTGGTGGCCGCTATCACCCCGGGCAAACTCGTTCACCACACCTGAGAAGCCGCGAAGGGGCGCGCCGTTTTGCCAAACCACCAGATCTACGGGCTGCTCCAGAACCTCGGAGGCATCAATGCCGGGATCGGTGCTGGCCAGCTCAAGACGGCCGTGAAACAGGTCCGATAGTCGTTCAGTCAGCGTAAAGCCAACCACAGAAAATAAATCAGAGGGGAGTTCGCCAACACGGGCGGTAAACTGCAGTCCGTTTGCCTTGGACATATCTTCAATCCTTGAAGGTATGATTCTGTTTAGATTCGGGCTGGAATTCTGTCGTAAACGCCCTGGTTAATCAAACGTTCACTGGGCCTAAGGCGCAACCTATCTCATCACTGATACAAAACAGCTTGTTCTTGCCAACTCACACTGGAACAATTGCGCTCATCATTCCTCTATATGGCCAATCATGAAACTACTCGTCCGCAACCTCGCACGCACCACAACAGAACAGGAAATTCGGGAGCTTTTTGAAGCCCACGGAACCGTCACTGAGTGCACTCTGGTACTGGATAAAGAAACCGGGAAATCAAAAGGCTTCGGCTTTGTGGAAATGCCGAATGTAAAAGAGGCCAAGCTTGCCAAGGCTCGCCTGCATGAAACCCGAGTGGGCTCAAACCGGATTCGGGTAAAAGTCGCCCAGGATTCGTAGTGGCCATGAAGCCGGTTTTTATTCCACCGGCTCGTTGGCGGCGCGTTCAGCGATACACTCGTAGCCGCCCATTTCGAACTCCCTGCAAATAAACGGCCTGCTCTCATAAATCGAGCAGGACATGGTGCTGCGATCCAATGCTGCACACCAACCATCCTCTGATCGCGCCATGGTCTGGCCGCCCCACTTATCGGTCTCGATAAACCGTTCAGGAACGCCTGTCTCTGAAATCAGCATTACTTCGAGGCGACAGCAACACGCCTCACAATTCGAACAGCTAACGGCGGGAGCTGCCCCCGCCTTCGTGTCTATCAACATCTGTTACTGCGACCATGAGAAAAGTTGCGCCTGGTCACTACACAGCCTTAGCCGCACGGGCAGCGTGGAGTTTTTTGTAGCTTTCGATCAGGCGCAGATGTTTATCCAGGCCTTCCAGCTGCATATTGGTTGGAGTAAGCCCGTAGAAGCGCACACTGCCTTCGACTGAACCAACAACCGCATTCATAATCTCTTCGCCAAACATGCGCTGGAGATTAAACAGGTAATCACTCAACTCAAGCTCGTCATCCAGAGTGATCTCCAGCACGGCATTCACAGCTCGATAAAACAGCCCACGCTCAACCGTGTTGTCGTTGAACTGGATAAAGGTCTCAACCTGCTCAAGCGCTTCTTCGTAACGTTGCAGAGCCAGATTGATCAGCAGCTTTAATTCGAGAATGGTTAGCTGACCCCAAACGGTGTTTTCGTCGAATTCGATACCAATCAGGGTAATAATATCCGTATGTTCATCGATCTGGCTCTCGTCCAGCCGTTCAACCAATGCACTCAATTGCTCATCGCTCAGTGAGTGAAGATTGAGAATATCTTCACGGTAATCCAGAGCTTTATTGGTGTTATCCCAGATCAGATCTTCGACCTCGTAAACTTCAGAATAGCCGGGTACCAGCATGCGGCAAACGGGAGCGCCCAGATCTTCAAAAACCGCTGTGTACACTTCTTTGCCCATGTCTTCAAGAATACTGAACAGGCAGGCGGCTTCTTCCTCGTTGGTACCCGAGAAGTCCCATTCATTGAATTCATAGTCGGGCTTGGCACTGAAGAAACGCCAGGAAACAACCCCGCTGGAATCAATAAAGTGCTCCACATAATTGTTTGGCTCAGAAACTGCGAAGCTGTTAAACGTCGGTGGCGGCAAATCGTTCAGGCCCTCAAAACTACGCCCCTGCATCAATTCTGTAAGGCTGCGTTCCAGCGCCACTTCCATAGTGGGGTGCGCGCCGAAGGAGGCAAAAACACCGCAGGTTTTCGGATTCATCAAAGTGACGCAGGCCACCGGAAACTGACCACCAAGAGAGGCATCTTTTACCAGGACCGGGTACCCCTGAGCCTCCAGCGCCCGAATACCCTCGAGAATACTTGGGTATTTTTCCAGCACGTGCAAAGGCACATCAGGCAATGAAATTTCTTCCTGGATAATCTGTTTTTTGACCGCTCGTTCAAAGATTTCCGACAGACACTGAACCTGCGCTTCCTGTAACGTGTTACCGGCACTCATGCCGTTGCTGAGAAACAGGTTTTCGATCAGATTCGAAGGAAAGTACACCTCTTGCCCATCGGAGTGGCGCACAAACGGCAATGAGCAAATTCCGCGTGCAACATTGCCAGAGTTGGTGTCGATCAGGTTAGAGCCGCAAAGCTCGTCTTCCGGGTTATAGATGGCCAGGCAATGGTCATCCAGAATCTCTTCTGGTAGCTCGTCATTGGACCCCGGCTTGAACCATCGCTCCCTCGGGTAATGAACGAAATCGCTATTGGCAATTTCTTCACCGAAGAACTGATCGTTGTAAAAGAAATTACAGTTAAGGCGCTCAATAAACTCACCCAGCGCCGAACACAGAGCACTTTCTTTGGTGGCACCCTTACCGTTGGTAAAGCACATCGGCGAAGCCGCATCTCGCATGTGCAGTGACCACACGTGAGGCACTATGTTGCGCCAGGACGCGATTTCAATCTTCATGCCCAGATCCGCCAGAATGGCGGTCATGTTGGCTATGGTTTGCTCCAAAGGAAGGTCTTTACCAGCAATGTAGGTACTGGCGCCGTCCTCCGGTTTCGCGATCAGCAGGGCTTGTGCGTCGGCATCCAGGCTATCCACCAATTCAATCTGGAAGTCCGGACCGGTTTGCACAACTTTTTTAACGGTACAGCGATCGATTGATCGAACTATGCCCTGGCGATGCTTTTCGGAAAGATCTTCAGGCAACTCTACCTGGATCTTGAAAATCTGTTTGTAGCGATTTTCAGGATCCACAATATTGTTCTGGGACAGGCGGATATTGTCGGTTGGAATATCCCGCGCCAGGCAGTACACCTTCACAAAATAGGCAGCGCACAACGCTGACGAAGCCAAAAAGTAGTCAAATGGACCGGGTGCCGAGCCGTCACCTTTGTAGCGAATAGGCTGATCGGCAATCACCGAGAAGTCATCAAACTTGGCTTCGACTCGGAGGTTGTCGAGATAATTGACGTTGATTTCCATTGCGAGGGTACCCGGTTTGTAGATTTCGGCGCGCTTCGGCCATGCAGGGCCGCCATTATAGACTTTACGCTGCGTCACTCATACCTAGTACCAATCACTACCCTGGCCCTGGCTACGCACTCACTCAGCTGGGCGAGTAACTACTGGCCGGAAGATCCGCCACACCCGTTGCAATTTTTCTTTCGGCAGAATCACCAGCAGGTTGCCGGCAAGCACCAGCGAGACGCCGGCAACCGCCTCTATAGTCCAGTGGTAATCTTCGAATACCGTAGAGAGCGCAAGTGCCACGATCGGGAAAAGCACCATGCAGTAGGCTGCCCGCTCCGGCCCTATTCGCCCGAGCAGAGTAAGGAAACTGCCGAAGCCCAGTACCGATCCAACCAGGGCCAGATAAACCAAAGAGCCCGTATAGGTCCAGGTGGTGTCGAAAACAAACGCCTCGCCCCTGCCCCAGGCAATGAGCGCCAGTGTCAGGGCGCCATAAGCCATGCCATAGGCGTTGCTCTGCATGACAGGCAGTTTTGCAGACTGGTTGCGGGCCGAGAGCATATTCCCGAACGAAGTGATAAAAGTTCCTACCAGGCTAAGGATGATCGCGCGCAAGGTCGTGCCATCTGCGTCCAAAGCGCGAACTTCCGGTAAAAATACCAGGCAAATACCCACAAGCCCCAGAGCTGCCCCGCCGATAACTGCCCGGGGCACGCGATTGCCAAAAAACAGGGCACCATTGATGATGTTCATCACGATAATTGTGGAGAACACCACCGCAATCAATCCACTCGTGATGTCGGCAGAAGCCTGATAAACCAGCATGTAGTTGAACCCGAATAACATGAGGCCCTGGCCCGCCATCCAGAGATGCTGACGAAATCCGAACCTCATATTTCTCCGCGTAAGGCTGCACCAAAGCATCAACACCAGCGCAGACAACCCGAAGCGGTAGGCAATGGAGACATCGCCCGGGACCTCACCGAGTTGCAGGGGTATCGCTATAAACGTCGATCCCCAGATCAGAACGGTGGATAAGTAGAGTACAAAGGTATTCGTCAGCATAGGTAAAACAGCCTGCAACCATGATCAGTAACCGGCCAGGTTTTACGAACCGCCGATCCAACATTCAGAAAACTCATTGTCCTACTTATAGTTATCTTGCTCAACAGTTTTTACACTGACATACGGCGACATTCAGGACAGGAAAAGATGAGCTGGGAGAGGGGCTCAGAAGGAGATTCCGGGGCACGGAAACCGTGCCCCGGAGGGTTTTACTCAGGCTTATAAAGGCGCTGGATACTGGAGAAATCCAGCGCTCCATTGCCCTGCCCTGCGTGGAGCTCAAACAGGTTTCGTGCGAGAGAGCCCATGGGAATCGCTGCGTGGCTCTTCACGGCGTTATCGAACGCCAGGCCAAGATCCTTGTTCATCAAATCAACAAGAAAGCCACCTTCGTATCCCCGTGAGGCAGGCGCTGCTTCCATGACTCCAGGCCAGGGGTTATAAACATTCAATGCCCAGTTACCACCAGAGCTCTGCTTCATGACTTCCGAGAGAACTGCTGGATCCAGACCGTTTTTCACACCCAGTGCAAGGGCTTCACTTGTGCCTGCCATCAGGATGGCCAAAAGCATGTTGTTGCAGATTTTGGCAACCTGCCCCGCGCCATGATCGCCGGCATGGAAAATGTTCTTGCCCATGTCCTCAAGTATTGGCTTCGCTTTATTGAAAGTGCCTTCATCGCCACCGCAGATAAAGCTCAGAGTGCCCGCTTTGGCACCACCCACACCGCCTGAGACCGGAGCATCAAGGAACGGAATGTGTTTGGCCTCAGCCTGCTCAGCCACACCGCGAGCGGTTTCCGGAGAGATAGTAGACGAATCAATAACCAGAGTGCCTTCGGGCAGCGCAGCCAGCAAGCCATCTTCACCCAGATACACAGCTTCGACGTGCTTGCCTGCCGGCAGCATGGTGATCACACATTCTACGCCCCTGGCGGCTTCATGGGCCGTAGCCGCGGTTTTTGCGCCTTCGGAAACCAGTGCAGCAACCGCATCTTTCGACAGGTCAAAAACGGTTACATCGTGCCCGGCTTTTACAAGGTTGCTGGCCATAGGGCCACCCATGTTGCCAAGGCCAATAAAGGTAATCGTTGCCATAATCATCCCCTTGTTTTTGTATTCGGTTGAGTAGGCCGCTGCTCGTATCAAGCCAGGCGGCCTGTTTGGCTAATTTGTGAAAAAGCTGTCAATCCACTCGCTGTCCATTTCCGCCAGCGAAGCGTAACGCCAGCGCGGCTGCTTATCCTTGTCGATAAGGAGCGCACGAACACCCTCGGCAAATTCTCCTTTACTCAGGCAGTTGACCGACAATGTCAGCTCCTTGGCCAATACTTCGCTGAGGCTATCCTGGCGGCAATTGCGCAGGTGCTGCCAGCACAGTGCCAACGACGTGGGTGAAGCGGCTTCCAATGGGCGGGTTGCCTTACCAAGCCAACCTTCAGCACTCGAAAGCTCCTTCATCTGTGCAACCATATCGGTAAGGCTGTCCGCATCGGTAACACGATTAATCTCATCAAAATGAGTTCGTACGTGAGACTTGGGTAATTCACTCGCGCTTTGATTTTCGTGCTGCCGGAGCACGCTGCCGACCACGGCAAAAGCGTCTTTGTCCTGCCAGTTCTGAGCAACCAGGTCAGCAACGACTTCAGCTTTCAGTTCGTGTTTGATGAAGCGATCGGCAAGGCCCACGAACAGCGCATCGGCTGCGTTCATGCGGGCGCCGGTCAATCCCAGAAACAGCCCTGTGCGGCCGGGAGCCCGGTTCAGAAACCAGCCGGCCGCAACATCCGGGTATAGCCCGATACTGCTTTCAGGCATAGCCAACATGGATGCTTCCGTCACCACCCTGTGGGAGGCGCCAGCCATGATGCCAATGCCGCCACCCATAACAATACCGTGGCCCCAGCACACCACAGGCTTGGGAAACGAGTGGATAAGGTGGTCCATCTCGTACTCTTCTGTAAAAAAGGCTTCGCCTTCGCTTTTACCGCCCACGCTCTGTGGTTCGGTCATACTGCGGTAAAGCGCCACAATATCGCCGCCGGCACAAAATGCCTTGTCGCCTTCGGCCTCGATCCAGACAGCACGAACTCGGTCGTCATCGGCCCAGCGCTTGAGCATGGGGGTCAGCATCCGAATCATCTCGAGGGAGAGCGAGTTAAGCGCTTTAGGCGTATTTAGCCGGGCAACGGCGATCAAGGCGTCGTCAGCGGTTTTCCACTCTTCAAAAACAATCGGTTGATGGCTCATATCAAATCCTTGGACCGGTAGGTTTCAGCGGTTTTTCCATTCCGGTTTACGCTTTTCCAGGAAGGCATTCACGCCTTCTTTCTGGTCTTCAGTTGAAAACAGTTCAACAAACAGCTCGCGCTCCATACGCCAGCTATCGGAATGGCTGCGACCGTCACGGGAGCTCATTACCAGAGTCTTGCAGCGCGCGACCGACGACGGGCTTTGCTTGCAGGCCATGTCCGCCAATTCCAGCGCCTTTTCCAGGCTCTTCCCACTGGCAACTACTTCTTCAACCAGACCGATTTGCAGCGCCTTATCGGCCTTCACCCGCTCACCACACATAATCATGCGCTTGGCCCAACCTTCACCTACCAGCCACGGCAGGTTCTGGGTGCCGCCAGCACACGGCAGCAAACCAACAGACGCTTCCGGCAAGGCCATCTGGGCATGTTCTTCTGCAATCCGGATATCACAGGCAAGTGCGCATTCCAGTCCACCGCCCATGGCGTACCCGTTTACTGCAGCAATCGAAACGCCGCGAAACTCTGTCAGTGCCGCAAACGCTTCTCCAAAGAGCTGAGCCATCTGGTTGGCACGAGCCTTGTCGCCATCAGCAAAGGTTTTAAGATCTGCACCGGCAGAGAAAAACTTCTCACCTTGCCCGGTCAGAACCAGAGCAAAAATGTTGGTATCTTCATTAAGCTCACGAACCGTTTTTGTTAAAGCCGGTAAGGAGTCCGCGGTCCAGGTATTGGCTGGAGGATTATTGATGGTAAGAACCGCAATATGGCCACGTTTTTCGAGCTGAATCAGATCGCTCATCTTGTTTCTCCTGTTATTGTTGCGGTTTATTGAATGGCCTCGGCCACACCGTTGTCCAGCACGCGGCGGGCAACAATCAAGCGCATGATTTCGTTGGTACCTTCCAGGATCTGGTGCACGCGCAGGTCGCGCAAGAAACGCTCCAGAGGGTATTCCCGGATATAGCCATAACCGCCATGCAGCTGAAGTGCGTCATTCACCACGTCAAAGCAGGCATCGGTTGCAAAACGTTTAGCCATGGCACAGTGCAGTGTGGCTTCGGTATCGCCGCTGTCCAGCTTGAACGCCCCCAGGCGAACCATCTGTCGGGCAGCCACGAGATTGGTTGCCATATCTGCCAGCTTGAACTGCAACGCCTGGAAGGCGGCCAAAGGTTTGCCGAACTGTTCACGCTCGTGCATATAGTTGCGGGCTCTCAGCAGCGCAGCTTGCGCTCCGCCGAGAGAACAGGTGGCAATATTGAGGCGGCCGCCATCGAGGCCTTTCATGGCAATGGCAAAGCCGTCACCCTCTTCACCTACCCGGCTGGTTGCGGGAACACGAACGTTTTCAAGATTAATCGTGCGGGTGGGCTGGCTGTGCCACCCCATTTTCTCTTCGTTCTTGCCGTAGGAAACACCTTCGGCATCCGCGGGAATCACGAAGGTCGAAATACCTTTGGCTCCGGAATCTGCTGCACCGGTGCGCGCCATCAGCACAAGAATGTCGGTATCACCTGCCCCGGAAATAAAAACCTTGCTGCCGTTGATCACATAACTGTCGCCATCACGAACAGCCTTGGTTCGGAGATTCGCTGCATCAGAACCGGCACCCGGCTCAGTCAGGCAGTAAGAAGCAAGCTGCTCACCACTGGCCAGTTTAGGCACAACCTCCTGTTTGAGATCATCAGAGGCGAAGCTCGCAACCATCCAGGTTGCCATATTATGGATGGTTATAAACGCAGCTGTGGAGGGGCATGCAGCTGCGAGCTCTTCCACGATAACAGACGTATCCAGCCTCGAAAGGCCCATACCCCCAAGCGCTTCCGGGGTGTAAATCCCCATGAAGCCCATTTCACCGGCTTCTTTTAAAACATCTACAGGGAAAATATGCTCGTCATCCCATTTGGCCGCATGGGGCGCCATGGATTTTTCAGCAAAGGTACGAGCCGCTTCACGGAAGGCCAGCTGGTCTTCAGTCAGATTAAAGTCCATCGTCAGGCTCCAGATTAAAAGGTCCTGGGTCACGCGGAATGAAAAAGGGGCCGAAAACAGGTTTCGGCCCAAGTCATCCCACCGTCAACGCAATTAACGCAACTGAATAGAGAAGTTGGCTTCCGCTGTCGCCTCACTGGAGAACCAGCGTGACGTAACAGTTTTAGTCTCAGTATAGAAGCGCACGGCCTGCTTGCCGTAAGCGTGCTGATCACCGTAGAAAGACCCCTTCCAACCGGTGAAGGAGAAGAACGGCAGGGGCACAGGAATGGGGATATTCACGCCAACCTGACCGACTTCAATTTCATGCTGGAACTTGCGGGCTGCGCCGCCTGAACTGGTAAAGATTGAAACACCGTTACCGTAAGGGCTGTTGTTGATCAGGGTAATGGCGTCTGCCAGGCTTTCCTCTTCCATGCAGGTCAGTACCGGACCGAAGATTTCCTCGTTATAGATGTCCATCTCGGTGGTCACGCCTGAGAACAGGGTGGGGCCAACCCAGTTGCCGTTCGGCAAGCCATCAACTGTGCAGCCACGACCGTCCAGAAGCAGGTTGGCGCCCTGAGCTTCGCCAGTGGCAATGAGTGATTCAACGCGATCTTTGGCTTTGGCAGAGATCACCGGGCCGTAACTGGCACCGGAATCATTCCAGGCACCCGGGCGAACTTTTGCCATGGCTTCTTTCAGCTCCGGAATCCAGGCCTGCGCTTCACCGACAAACACAGCTACGGAAATAGCCATACAACGCTGGCCTGCCGCACCTACAGAAGCACCTACCAGGGCATTGATAACCTGCTGCTTGTCAGCATCCGGCAGGATAACCATGTGGTTCTTGGCACCGGCGAAGCTCTGAACACGCTTCATGTTTTGAGTGCCAGTCTCGTAGATATAACGGCCAACCGGCACGGACCCTACGAAGGACACTGCTTTGATTGCAGGATCAGTCAGCAGCACATCCACTTGCGCCTTACCACCGTGCACTACCTGCAGAACGCCTTTCGGTGCGCCGGCCTCTTCAAACAGTTCAGCAAGACGCATCGGAGTCAGCGGATCCTGCTCGGACGGTTTAAGAATAAAGGTGTTACCGCAGGCAATCGCCATGGGGAACATCCACAACGGAATCATCGCAGGGAAGTTAAACGGGGTGATACCTGCGCAAACGCCCAGCGGCTGGATCCAGGAATGGGTATCCACTTCACGCGCTACGTTTTCAACCGTTTCGCCCATCATCATGGAAGCTACGTTGGCTGCGTGCTCAACTACTTCAATGCCACGCCACACGTCGCCTTTGGCATCATCAAATGTTTTACCGGTTTCCTGTGACAGGATCTCAGCAATTTCATCGTGGTGCTGTTTCAGTAGGGCCTGGTAACGCAGCATTACGCGGGCACGCTCGGAAACCGGAACTTCTTTCCAGGATTTGAATACTTCACCGGCAGTATCGATGGCTTTGCGCATTTCAGCGTCTGTGGTACTGGGTGCCCGGGCGATCACCTCGTTGGTGGCCGGGTCGGTAACGTCAATCCATTCGTTGGTCTGGCTCTGAACAAATTCACCTGCCAGGTACAGTGGAACGTTCTTCATCTTGAGATCCCCATTTGTTGTTGTGCGAGATTCGGGCCAAAGCATCGGGGCTTCAGCAATGTATGGGTAAGACCATAGCACGCTACCCGGGACTTGAAGATTGACTAAATTTCGCACTTGATGGACTATCTTTCGATTACCAAACAACACACGACTGCGAAAACCATGACACAGACCTCCATGTGGCCGGTACCGAGGGACAGCATCCGTTACGTGGTACCAGCCCCCATCATCAGGCTTTTGTCTGAACACCCGCTTACCCGTGACCTGTATCCGCTGGCTTTCGGTCACTACCGACGAGCCGCAGGCCATCACATGCATCGCGAACACCATCGCGACAGTCTTTTGATCTACTGCACCGAAGGAAAAGCCTTTCTGAACGTGAAAGGTGAGCCCTACACCGTCGAAGCAGGGGATCTTCTGTTGCTGCCGGCCGGCGCCAGCCACAGATACACCGCCGACCCCGACAACCCCTGGACGATTCACTGGGTGCATTACACCGGGCCACTGGCAGGTGAGTTTCACAAGTACATGGGGTTAAACGATTCGACCCCAATCCGCCATCTGGGGCGACAACCACGCCTTTTGGTTGACTTTAACGGGTTGCTTTCAGTTCGCCAGACAGGTTTCCGCGCCCGCGGACTAATTCATGCGGCAAACCGCTTGCGGCAGCTGCTGGCAGCCGTTCCGATCAGCGTCGATGAAACCAGCCATGAGCGGCAGGCCGAACTCGAAACCATCAATAATTATATGCGCGAACACCTTGATGAACGAATTACTCTGGAACAGCTTGCGGATCTTGCCGGGCTTACCCCGACCCACTTTGCGACTCGCTACAAGGAGCAGACAGGAACCTCTCCCATTCAGCATTTTCTGCACCTGAAAGTAGAGAGAGCCTGTCAGATGCTCGACACCACAAACCTGAGCTTTACAGAAGTCAGCCACCGTCTTGGTTATGACGATGCCTACTATTTCTCCCGCCTGTTCAAAAAAGTCATGGGACAGTCACCAAGGGACTATCGACTTGCTTCCAGACATTAACCCGTACAGAGGGTTAGTTATCAATCTTCCGCGGCGTGCAACTTTTGTTGTGGATATTAAACCGCTAGTCTGAGTATCAAAAGCAACAACAAGAGCATATTGATGGCTACACATACCTTTGAAATTGATGAGACCTTCAACATACCGCGCAGCAGGGTTTTTGCGCTGTTTGCCGACCATCACCGCTTCGGAAAGCTTCTCGGGGCGCCAGTGAAGCGGATAAAGGACAGTAACCAGGCAGACCCTAACGGCCTCGGTTCCGTTCGCAAGCTTGGCATCGGCCCAGTCGGGCTAGAGGAAACCATAACCTGCTTTGAGCCCGACTTGCTGATCGAGTACACCATCACCAGCTTTAGCCCGATTCGAAATCATCTGGGCCGCATCCGCTTTGAAGATACACCGGAGGGGCTCACTCGCGTGCGCTATCGCATCTCATTTGACGATCTTGTGCCGTTTACCGGCAGACTCGTCAGTGCCGCCCTGGAGAATGCCATCCGGCGTGGAGTCAGGCAGGTACCCAGGCTGGCATAATCCGGGCTCATAAAGGACACAAAACGTTACTTGATGGATCTCAGATAATTGACCTGACGCAATGGTTGTTTTTCGTCAATTTTGTAATCTCCGCGCAACTGGCAACATCCGGCCTTCCAAGCCGACACTTACCCTGCGGAGTTCAAAATGGCAAACGAGCCAATTATTCTTTTTGATAATGGGCACCACAAGTGTCTGATGTTCGATTCTCTGGTGACCGGTGAGGGCGTCCAGTCCAATCAGTTTCTGATCGTTGACGGCAAACACGAAGCGCTGATCGACCCGGGTGGGGACCTTACCTATACTCCGCTTGCGATGGCTGCATCCAAGTTCATGAACATCAAGGACATGGACTATGTATTTGCCTCGCACCAGGACCCCGACATCATTGGAGCCATTGACCGTTGGATCGTCCATACCAGCGCGAAGATCGTGACATCGAAGCTGTGGGCCAGATTCCTCCCCCATCTGGTCTCCAGTTACGTTACCAATCAACTCAGCGGCAGTGTTTACGATCGCATTGTCAGCATCCCGGATACAGGCGCCAACGTAAGATTCGGCGAGTCCTACCTCCAGTGTCTGCCGGCCCACTTTATGCACTCTGTAGGAAACCTGCAGTTTTACGATCCGGTCTCGAAAATCCTGTTTTCCGGCGACCTCGGCGCATCGATAGGTGCTGAAGACGACCACATGCCCGTAAGCGATTTTGATCGACACATTCCCCACATGGTCGGCTTTCATCGGCGTTATATTGCCTCACAAAAGGTGTGCCGGTTGTGGGCGAACATGATTCGGGACATGGATGTATCCATGATCGTACCCCAGCACGGGAAACGGTTCGAAGGCCCCGCAATGGTGGATCGATTTCTGAACTGGGTCAGCAATATTGAGTGCGGCATCGACCTGATGGCCCAGGACAATTACCGCCCTCCCGTCGATTACGTCTGAGCACTTGGGGGCAGTCCAGCAAATAGGCCTGTCCCAAATCGCTATTCTTGCGTAAAATCCTGCCTTTTCTCCAGCAAGTAAAGGGCAGCGCAAAATGGGCAGAGCCTACCAGAACCGCAAAGAATCCATGGCCAAGACAGCTCAGGCCAAAACCAAGGTATACAGCAAATACGGGCGCGAAATTTACATGAGCGCCAAATCCGGCGGCACAGACCCGGATGGCAACCTATCCCTGCGCGGTCTTATAGATCGTGCCAAAAAAGATCAGGTGCCTAGCCACGTTATCGAAAAAGCCATCGATAAAGCCCGGGGTGGTGCCGGCGAGGATTATTCACCCGCCCGTTACGAAGGCTATGGCCCGGGTAATTGCATGGTGATTGTGGATTGCCTCACCGACAACCCTAACCGCACCTTTGGCGATGTTCGTCTGGCCTTCACCAAAACCAAGAGCAAGATCGGCACACCCGGCACGGTCGCCCACATGTTTGATCACAGCGCGATATTCGTGTTCAAGGGTCAAGACGAGGAAGCTGTGCTTGAAGCACTGATGGAAGCCGACGTCGACGTTACGGACATAGAGAATGAAGATGGCCAGATCACGGTGTTTACCCCAAACACCGAATACGCCAAAGCCCGCGAGGCACTGACAACCGCTTTTGCCGACATTGATTTCGACGTCGACGAGATCCAGTTCCTGCCAAAAACCACCACGCCTGTGGAAGGCGACGACATTCCCATGTTTGAAAAATTTTGCGACATGCTGAATGAACTGGACGATGTACAGAACATTTTCCACAACGCGGAATTACCCGACCAGTGAGCCAGCCCAACCCAAGAGTGGTGATCCTTAAAACGGGCAGCACCTACCCGGCCATCAAAGACCAGTTCGGTGATTTCGATGAATGGTTCGTGCGCGGGCTCTCGCCCGGGCTCGACATTACCGTGCTCAATACGGACGCAGGAGAGTTGCCCGGAGACCCAGCCGACTGGGACGGAATTGTTGTGACAGGCTCCCCGGCGATGGTCAGTGACCGTGAACCCTGGAGCGAAAAGGCCGCCGAATGGCTGGCCCAGGCCGTAGACAAGGCTGTTCCTTTGCTCGGTGTGTGTTACGGGCACCAACTTCTGGCCCACGCACTGGGCGGTGAGGTTGGCTACCACCCAGACGGTCGGGAAAGTGGCACGCATAGCGTCGCGCTGCTGGAAAGCGCACAGGATGACCCGCTGTTCCGCGGCATGCCAGGAAGCTTCGACGCCCAGCTAACCCACAAACAATCCGTGCTGCGCCTGCCCAAAGACGCCATTCTGCTTGGCCGTAACGAATTCGAACCACACCAGGCGTTTCGGGTGGGTAAATTCGCCTGGGGTGTGCAATTTCACCCTGAATTTTCGGCGGCCATCATGAAGGCCTATCTCGGCGTGCAGGCACCGGACCTGGAGCGTGAAGGGCTTGATTCACAGGCCATGATCGACTCGGTTACCAGTTCCCCTGACGCATCCGGGCTTCTGGAACGCTTCTCCGCACTGGTCACTGAGAACCGAACCAGCTAATACCGAATCGCAAGCACTGGAGCCGTATGTCTCTGAAGGTATTGTTCGCACTCGTTGTTCTGACACTTATTGGCATAGGCTTTTACCATAGCTATAAGCCCCTGCCCCATGGCATCAGTTACAACGGTGACGACCACCCATTGCACGATGCGGTGCTGCTGACGGATTCCACTTATCATTACAGTGATGGGTCAGAAACGCGCGACCATGAAATCTTCGACGAAATACTGCGACTGGTCAGCCAGGCCAGATCCTTCGTTCTTGTCGATATGTTCCTCTACAACAGCAGCAGCCCGGAGGACGTTGAACATCGGCAGCTTTCAGAACAGCTTACCGAAGCACTGATCCAGCGAAAGGCAGAACAGCCGAAGCTGGAGATTATTGTTATCTCTGACCCGCTGAATACGCTTTACGGAGGCTCCATTTCTCCCTGGTTTCAAAAGCTGCGCGAGGCAGGCATTCCGGTAACAGAAACCAATCTGCGACCGCTTCGTGACAGTAACCCGGCCTGGTCAGCCATCTGGCGGCTATGCTGCCAGTGGTTCGGAAATAATTCAGACGGAGGCTGGCTGCCGAACGCTCTGGGAACAGAGCCAGTTACCATACGCAGCTACCTTGCACTGCCCAACTTCAAGGCAAACCACCGGAAGGTTTTGGTAACGGATGAAGGCAACCGGCTACGCGCCCTGGTAACGTCCGCCAACCCTCACGATGGCAGTAGCCGGCACAGCAACACAGCCATCAGTTTTACGGGCCCGGCGGTAACCGACATTCTGAAAACAGAGCAAGCTGTATTGGCCCTGTCGGACCAGGCCAACCCCAGCCTGGACACCCTGATCAACGCACCAAATACGAGCCAACCAGCAAACCAGAGCGACGCCGGCAGGATAGCGGTTAAAACAGAATCAGCCATTCTGGACTCTGCGCTCCAGATGATTTCCGAAGCCCAAAGTGGCAGCCAGTTGGATCTCGCGTTCTTCTACCTCTCACACCGGGAAATTGTTGGTGCCCTGCTCGATGCTCACCACCGCGACGTGCATGTGCGTGTGCTTCTCGACGCCAACAATGAAGCCTTCGGCCATCAGAAAAGCGGCATACCCAACCGGCAGGTCGCCCTTGAACTTCACAGGGCGGGCATCCCCGTGCGCTGGTGCAACACTTTTGGTGAGCAGTGCCACAGCAAATTACTGATCCTGCGCCCTCTTACCGGCCATACCGAGCTGTTGCTTGGCTCAGCAAACTTCACACGCCGCAATCTCGATGATCTGAACTTGGAAACTGATGTGTGGGTTTCCGTCCCAGCTGATTCTGAGGTAGCCATGAAGGCTGTCGATTTCTTCAAACGGCAGTGGCAATCCGGCCCTGGCAGCGATCCTGTCATGAGTCTGCCCTACGAGCGCTGGGCAGATGATTCAACACTGCGTTACTGGCGCTACCGCTTGATGGAAGCAACCGGGCTTTCAACTTTCTGAACCAGTACGTCTGCATTCTCTGGTTGTATAAGCCTTAGCTCCCCAGAAGGCTTAACCTACCTCCTGTCTGACCCATCAGGCTTCGCTTGGTTTCCCGCCCGGAATCACCTATGCTCCTCTACGTCAAACCTAACAAAAACAAGGGGATAATAATGTTAGATAAAGCTGCTCGACCCATGGTCAGCCTGGTGGATAAATATCTGCCAGACCCATATATTTTTGTATTGATTCTATCCCTGTTCGCATTCATCGCAGCCATGGTATTTGAAGGCCACGGCCCGATGGCAGTGATCGAAATGTGGGGTAACGGTTTCTGGAACCTGCTCACTTTCTCGATGCAGATGTTGCTGGTTCTGGTTACGGGGTTCATGCTTGCCAGCACCCCGTTTGTTCGCGGCATACTGAACCGAATTGCTGCAGTTGCCAGCACGCCAGGCCAGGCGATTGTTCTGGTTACCTTCGTAGCGCTTATTGCTAGTTGGATTAACTGGGGGTTCGGCCTTGTAGTTGGTGCTCTCTTTGCGAAAGCTCTTGCCCGGCAGGTCAGGGTCCACTACCCGTTATTGATCGCAAGTGCCTACTCCGGTTTTATCGTCTGGCATGGCGGTCTCGCCGGTTCAATCCCTCTGGTGATCGCGACCGACGGGCACTTCACCGCCGATGTGATCGGTGTGATTGGCACCGGCGAAACTATCTTTGCGTTTTTCAACCTTGCGATCATCGTGGCGCTGTTTATTGTTGTTCCTCTGGTAAACCGCTTGATGCTGCCCCCTGAGAAAGAGAGCGTCTATGTCGACCCCGCCGTCCTGGATGACGAGCCCGATACCCGCGTTTCTATTCACCGGCCGGCTGATCACCTGGAAAATAGTCGGACATTGGCCTGGCTCATTGGTTTCAGTGGTCTCGCGTTTATCTTTCAGTACTTCATGGACGGTGGTGGCCTGAACCTGAACATAGTCAATTTCATGTTCCTGTTCCTTGCAATTATCCTGCACCAGACGCCGAAGAGGCTGCTCGACAGCTTGCATGAAGCGGTGAAGGGTGGTTCGGGTATCGTTATTCAGTTCCCGTTCTATGCCGGCATCATGGGAGTGATGACCGCCTCGGGCCTGGCTGCCAGCATTTCCTCCGGTTTTGTCTCCATGGCAACAGCTGAGAGCCTGCCATTCTGGAGCTTCATCAGCGCCGGGCTGGTGAACATTTTCGTACCCTCTGGGGGTGGTCAGTGGGCGGTGCAGGCACCTGTCATGCTGCCAGCAGCTCAGGAGCTTGGTGCAAGCATTCCACGGGTGGCCATGGCCGTTGCATGGGGCGATGCGTGGACCAACCTCTTGCAACCCTTCTGGGCGCTACCTGTACTCGCCATTGCAGGGCTAAAAGCCAAAGACATTATGGGATACTGTCTCATCCTGCTGATAATCACGGGCGTGATCATCAGTGTCGGCCTTACCTGGCTATAAAGGCTCAAGGGAAACAACCGGGGACATATGGTCCCCGGTCTCATAAAGGCTTATGAAAAATGGCGACATCTTTTCTTGGCACCGAAAGGACCCAGCCCAAGTGATCGGCTATCTGGGCCAAAGTCTTCTCCCGATAAAACACAACATGTGTGGGGTCCCTACGGTAATGCCAGTTATCAAACCGTTCGTCACAGGTCTGAAAACACGTCATTACACCAAGCCACCCGCCGGGCTTTAACAAGCCGTCCAGTTGACGCAACACCTTTGCCGGCCGATGCAGGTGCTCGACCACTTCGGTACAGGTAATGAAATCATACTGGCGACCCAGCGCTGCCTGAGAAGGGTAGAAAAAAGGGTCGTAAAGTTTTACCTCCATTCCCGCTTCGCGCAGCATGCCAGCAAGGGCTGGCCCTGGCCCACAGCCGAAATCCAGCCCCAGAGCGCCCGGCTGAATGCGCTCAAGCAGAGGCACCACAAGCTTGTTGAGGAAGGCCCGGTAACCCGGATCCGCCGGATCATTATCATGAAGATTATAAACGGTCTGCTCTTCTTCAGACGTAAGCCAGTTAGCCTGCGCCATGATGGTTGCCTCGCAGTGCGGGCAACGCAGATATTCCCGCCCTTGCACTACACGAAAGCGCGTCAGCCTGCCCTGCCCGCAAACACTGCAGGCCGAGCCTTCACATAGAATGACCTCGGCCATCATGGACGATTTGCGTAAAATGTCTCCAGAGCACTGGAAAACGCTTCCAGGAACTCTGTTGATGTTTCGGGACTGAAGGCCAGATATACCGGTCCGACGCTAACGGGCCTCTCAGAAGCCTTTATTTTATAGACAATATCCAGCCGTTCCGCCTGAATCCCGGCAACATACCGGTTAGCCAGTATGGCGTCGAGCCGCCCGAGCAGCAGCATCTTCAGTCCCGACTCGATAGAGGGCATTTCTACTCGTTCAAAATGGAGTGCAGACGCGATCTCCGGTGAGTAGGTGTAGCCGGGGGAGACACCAACCCTCATACCTTTCAATGAGTCCAGGTCTTCATAGTCAAAAGTATGGTCCTGTTTCGTATAGACGGCTGTTTCACTGATCAAAAGGGCCTTCTCCGGGAACCGGAACACTTTCTCTCGCTCGGGCGTTATGCCAATACCAACAATGCCGTCACGCTCGTTCTTCAGAGTCAGACGTTGAGCTCGCTTCCAGGGCACAAAGTCCAGTTTTACGTCATACCCCATACTCTCGAGCACCTCTCTTGAGATCTCCCAAAGGACACCACTGGGACCTTGCGGGTTATCGTCAATTAGCCCTGGCCACTCCTCAGTCACCAAATGAATCGTCTGCGCCGAGACCGGAAGCGCAATCACGAGGCAAAGGGCGGCACAGGCTTTGAAGAAATTCAGCGACCGGATAAAGCGACGGGGGCTCATGGTTCAGAACGACCTTAAAAACGGATGTTTACAACCTGAAAGAATGACAGACTCCACGCCAAAGCACCAACCGTCTGGCTGCGAGAGTGGCAGTCGCCTGTTATGATGCCAGCACCCAGATACGCAACCGGATAATCGATGACAAGTAATCACTCTACGCGCCTTAATAAATACATCAGTGAAAGCGGCATGTGTTCCCGCCGGGAGGCAGATCGCTACATTGAACAGGGCAATGTCTATATTAATGGCAAGCGGGCCAGTGTCGGAGATCAGGTATTACCGTCAGACACAGTCAGAGTAAACGGCCAGGTTATCGAACCCCGCGCCGAAGAAGACCTGGTGTTTATTGCCCTGAACAAGCCAGTGGGCATTGTAAGCACCACCGACGACACGGAAAAATACAATATTCAGCGCTTTGTTGGCCACAGCGCGCGGATATTTCCGATCGGCCGCCTCGATAAGGACTCCCAGGGGCTGATTTTCATGACCAGCAATGGCGACCTGGTGAATAAAATCCTGCGCGCCGGCAATAATCATGAAAAAGAATATTTGGTGACAGTCGACAAACCAATCACCAAATCGTTTATTGAGGGTATGGCGGGGGGCGTTCCAATTCTCGGCACCATGACCAAAAAGTGCAAAGTGGTGCAAGAGAGTCGTTTTGTATTTCGCATAACACTGGTGCAAGGACTGAACCGCCAGATTCGTAGAATGAGCGAACATTTCGGGTTTGAAGTCACCCGGCTGGAACGTGTTCGCATTATGAACATTAACCTGAAAGGGCTTGCTGTGGGCCAATGGCGGGATCTTACGGAGAAGGAGCTGGCCAGTCTTTTTGAAGCAATTCGTGATTCAACTTCTGATGCCGTAACGGATAAGCCTGCCGCAGTTAAAAAGAAACCTGCCCGAAAACCCAGCCGTTCATCCGATCAATCCTCACGGCCACCGGAATCAGGTCGCAAAGGCAGGCCTAAAGCTCCGGGAGCCAGGCCGAAACCACCAGGAGGGCGGCCTGAAACCGGCAAAAAACCCAAATCATCAAAGCGCCCCAAAGCCGGAAAACCACGACAACGCAGCGTTAAACGATAAGCAGGGCCGAGCGTTAAGGGGCTGCGCTCTTATTCGGCAGGCGTTGGCCGCACCAGAATTTCGTTTACATCCACATGGGAAGGCTGAGACACCGCGTAAATAACAGCGCGGGCGATGTCGTCTGGCATCAACGCATGCGCCGGTTGTTTATCGAAAAATGGCGTATCAACCATCCCTGGCTCTATCAGGGTGACCCGCACCCCAGAGCCGCGCAGTTCTTCCCGAACGCCATAGCCAATCGCGGAAACAGCCCACTTCGTTGCGCTGTACATTGAACCTGGAATCGTCACTCTGCCTGCGGCAGAGCCTGTCAGTAACAAGTGCCCCTTGCTTTCCCGAAGAGTTGGCAGGCAATGCTGAATGGTCAGCCCGACCCCGTAAATATTGGTAAGAATCATATCTTTCCATACTTCGGGGTCAGCTTCGCTGAAACCGCCGGGCTCCCCTCCGCGACCAGCGTTGGCAAACACCGTGTCAATGCGACCGAAGGTCTGCAGGGCCTGCTCGACCATCGCTTTCTGGTCATCAGCGCTCTGCACGTCGCACTCTACAATCAATACCCTGCTGTCACCGCCGAGCTCCGCCTGCAAGGCTTTCAATTTGTCGGCCGAGCGTGCTGCAAGCACAAGCCTGTAACCTTCTTTGGCCGCAGCCCGGGCCGTTGCCGCACCAATGCCTGAAGATGCACCGGTGATCAACATTACCGGGTTTTTCGAGTGGCTATCCGCCATAAGCTTTATTCTCCGTTTATCAAATAAATATCATCTACAGGTACTTCTCAAAGATTCAGCCAGATCACCGCCAACACTGCGATAATCAGCAAAAACCACCGGGCATAAGAATCGGGTTTATCATCATTTCGTTCCCTTGCCCGGGTAACACGATGGCTTGCCTCATACTCTGCAATCAACTGCCGGGCCGGATAGAGATCGTCATCTTCTACGTGAACATTGCTGAAACCTGCTGCGCCAATCTCACCCATAGCACCCTGCAGGTAATGACCACCTACATAAGCTTCAATGTCGTTGGCATTCAGCAATCCGGCCACAATATGCGCTTCAGTGATGTCTCTGGCCCGATAGGCTATTTGCATCACCCTTCTCCTTTTGTGAGATTAAGGAGCCTCTGACAGACGCCTTGAGGAGCAAAAATCGCGAAAATCTGCGATGCTTTGTACACAGAGCTTAGTGCCCCAGCATTAACAGAGCCAACTTTCAGGATACGGACAGCTTATGTTCTGGATTATCGCCGTCGTTATTTTATTAATCGTCGCATTGACGTTGTTTCTGTTTCGCATTGAAGATTTGTCTTATCTGGACGATGACAAGTACGCCGCGAGCGAGGCGAGCCCCAGCGCAGAAAATGACAAGGTTCTGGACCGCATTCGGGAAATGGGCAGGGCTGGCAAAGGCCTTCACGGCAAAGCGCGACTGATAGCATTGCGTAAGCATATGGACAGCCTGAGTGATGGCCTGACGTTCGAGTCCGAATTCCGCCAGTGCAATAACCCGAACGGCGAATGGGTCATTGCCCCGGGTGTCGACACCCGGCGGCGAATTCTCTACATCCACGGTGGCGCCTGGGCCGCGGGCAGTCCCCGCAGCCATCGATCCATTACAGACCGCCTGTCTCACATTGCCAATGCCGCTGTCTTCGCCGTCGATTATCGCCTTATGCCAGAGTACCGTTTCATGGATGGTGTACGTGATTGTCGCAAAGCCTACACCTGGTTGACGGAAAACGGCCCGGAGGGGCCGGGGGAAGCCACATTTATTCTGGTGGCAGGAGATTCCGCCGGTGGCAGCCATACCCTTGGACTGCTGGCATGGATTCGAGAAAGCGGCCTGCGCCAGGCAGATGGCGCCATAGCGTTTTCTCCCTCCACCGACCTAACCCTGAGTGCGCCGAGCAACCGCGGTAATATCGCAACAGACCCAATGCTGGGGCCAATGCTTGGCGGCCTGTCGAAAATTCCCCGGCCGGTTCTCTGGTGGGCCACGCTCGCTGCATTTCGCACTTCGCCCACCAGTCCGGTCGCATCACCACTGCTAGGCAATCTTGCCAATTTGCCGCCCATACTGATTCAGGCCAGTGACACAGAGATGCTTCTGGATAACGCCAGGCGATACACAGCGAAAGCAAAAGCTCAGGGTTCGAAGGTGGAGCTACACACCTGGCCAGGCATGGTTCATGTCTGGCAGATTTTCACGCCGGTACTACCGGAGGCCGAAGAAGCTTTCGCCGATATAAAAGAATTCATCAGGGACATCGAATCCACCAAGCAGGAACCCGACACAGCTCAAATCTGAACTTTGCCGCGCAGGGCTTTGGTTTTGCCTTTTTGCGTCTTGCGGTCAACCCTTTTGCGGCGGGCAGATTTTGAAGGGCGGGTGGCTCGGCGCGCCTTCTGTACCTTGACCGCCTCGTGTATCAATTCCTTGAGGCGTTCAAGAGCATCCTCTTTGTTCAGCTCTAACGTACGGAAAGACTGAGCCTTGATGACTATCACGCCTTCCTTGCTTATACGCTGATCCTGCAGCGCCATCAGGCGCTCTTTATAAAACGGCGGCAGCGCAGAATTCAGCACATCGAAACGCAGATGCACCGCCGAGGCTACTTTATTGACGTTCTGGCCACCGGCGCCCTGTGCCCGGATCTGGGTAATTTCTATTTCCCAGTCGGCGATTTCAACAGCATTTGATATTTTCAGCATTCGCTAATGTTATCAAATCCCGGAAACCGTAACCTGACTTCCCGGGAATTCGGTAATAAAGTGGAATTAAAGAACAGTAGCTCAGGAAAAAGCATGATTCAGGCTTTCAGGTACGTCATCATTCTGGCTTTCACCTCCCTTGTTCTGGGTGGCTGCGCCAGCAATCAGCAATTGCAGCCCGGAAGTGCCGCTCTGCAATACTCCCCTGCAGAGTCCGCACCGGGTTCTGTGAAAGCTGAAAAACTATGGCAAGCCTTTGAACGTTATCAAGGCACACCTTACCAGTACGGCGGCACAACAAGCCGCGGCTTCGACTGTTCAGGGTTCATCACAACAGCGTACAGTGAAAGCCTGGGACAACAACTGCCGCGCACAACCTCACAAATGCTGAAGCACGGAGATGTAGTGCATCGGAACAGCGTTGAGCCCGGTGATATCGTATTCTTTCGAATAGCGGGGAAAGACCAACACGCTGGTATTTATATGGGTGACAACCTCTTTATTCACGCGTCGACGTCTTCCGGCGTCATTATGTCGGAACTTGACGGATACTACTGGAGAGATCGCTTTTCCGGCGCCCGGCGGTTCGACTGACGCTAGAGGCTTCCATTAAGAGCCAGTTGAAGGGCGATCGCCGCCATCATCATACCGATTACACCGTCAATAATACGCCAGGCCAGCGGACGTGACAGAACAGGTGCCAACGCCGAACCACTCCACGCCAGTAAACCGAACCAGAGAACTGACGCACTGCTGGCGCCCGCGACAAAGGTCGTTGCGTTCTCCTGCTGAGCGCCCACCGCCGGAATAAGCAGCAGGGTATCCAGATACACATGGGGGTTCAGTAAGGTGACTGCCAGCGTGGTAAACAGAACGCCCTTCAAGCTGCGGCGTGTTACTTCAGCGGTTTCAAGTGCCGCACGGCCGCGACTGGCCCGCACAAATGCCTGGAGTGCGAGCCACCCAAGGAATACCACCCCCAGCCACCGTAGAATTTCCAATGCCTGCGGCATGGCCATCAGCGCCGCGCTTACCCCGAACATGCCAAGCGAGAAAAGGGCAATATCCGCAGCCATACACAAACCGGCCGCCCACCAATGATGTTCACGCCGAATGGCCTGGCTAAGCACATAGGCATTCTGCGCTCCAATGGCAACAATGATGCCGCCACCTACAATTAATCCCGTCAAATAACTTTCAACCACGGCCCTTCACTCCATTTTGATGCGGAAAGAATAGCCGCTGGAAGCTATACTTGAAATTCATATTGATAATGATGCATCAGTTTTACTTATGATCGATTATAAATTACTGGAAGCCCTCGCTACGGTTATAGAGACCGGTGGCTTTGAACGGGCTGGCATTGTGCTGGGTCTGAGCCAATCCGCCATTTCACAGCGCATTCGAACCCTGGAAGTACGCATCGGACAACCGGTTCTGATTCGCGGCCCGGTTACCAGAGCCACACCGGCTGGGCAGCAGCTATTGAACCACGTTCAGCAGGTTCAACTGCTTGAGCGGGACCTGGCAAAATCACTGCCGACCCTTTCCGAGCCTGCTGCGCGGTTGCGCATCGCCCTCAATGCCGACAGCCTGGCAACCTGGTGGGCAAGTGCTGTGGGTGAATTCTGCCGGGAAGAATCTTTGTTGCTGGACATGGTAGTCGAAGACCAGGACATAGCTCTACGCAGGATGCGCGAAGGTGATGTCGCCGCCTGCCTGTGCAGCAATCCGCAACCAGTAGCAGGGGCCCGCTGCGTGCCGCTTGGCACCATGACCTACCTGCCCTTGGCGACGCCTGCATACCAGGCCAGGTATTTCAGCCAGGGCTTTGATGAACAGAGCTTGCAGACAGCACCGGTGATTGTATTCGGGCCAAATGATCAGTTGCAGCACCGGTTTTTGGCTCAAAGTGGCTACCACGGCGCATTCCCCTATCATCTATGCCCTTCTTCTGAAGGCTTTGTAAAATTGGCACTGGCCGGCATGGGTTACGGCATGATTCCGGAGAGTCAGGCTAAGCGTGAGCTCGAGGCGGGGCAACTGGTCAGCATTGCTCCGGGCCAATCTCTTGAAGTCGAGCTGTACTGGCATTTCTGGCGCCACAGCGGAAGGGTTATGGAGCGGCTGACGACCGCATTGAAAGCAGCGCACCCTTAATCATTCGGTCGAATCCTAATCCCAAACCATTGAGGATACCGAAGCAGAAAATACAGCGCGATCATGTCATAAACACCGTGCCAAACCATAACCAGAAGAATGCTGTCGGTAATCACATAGGTCAGCCCGAACACCAGCCCAAGGCATGTCGCGATCACAAAGTAAGTAAAGGATGCGTAGTGCACCAGGCCAAAAAGAACTGATGCAGCCAATACAGCGGTAGTGGCATTCGTGTGCACATTGAGCCAGCCCTGCAACGCACCCCGAAACAGTAATTCTTCGCCTACACCGGCAAAGACTGAGAGCAAAAAAAGCACCCTCCAGGAATACCCGGATGCAAACCTGTGCAAACCGCGCATTTGGCGGTCAAGGTTGTCGGGCAACAGGCGTGGAATTTGCGTGAGCAGAAGCAGAGCACCGTAGGTGCACAGAGCGCCCAGCACACCAAAAGCACACTGAATAACAGACTGTCTCCGGAGAAACCCACTGGAATGTCTGCAAAGAGGATTGCCAAAAGCCCGATGACCCCGATTCCACCCTGAAATGCCAGGGCGGTAACCGGAGAAATTTTCGACTTCGGCTGTTTATTCAGAGCCATTTATTGCTCAAAAAGCCCTTTTACAGCAAACAGGTCATCGTACTTGGGCGCCTGTTTTTGCGCTTTAGCCTGGAAGGTTTTCATCATGTCGGTAGGGCGGAACATGCCAGCCTGCCAGGTTGCCATGTACTTGAGGCTGTCGGCTACGGTGTGATCACGGCTGTAATTCAGCATCTCTTTACAACCAGTGACCGCAAGCGGCGAATTGGCCGCAATCTGAGCGGCTATGTCCATAACACCGGTAATCAACGCTTCCTGATCTGCATAAAGAGCATTTACAAACCCCAGATCCTTTGCTTCCTGAGCAGAAAACTTACGACCGGTATAGGCCAGCTCTCGCACAACGCCTTCCGGCATCAACTTGGGCAAACGCTGAAGAGTTCCAACGTCGGCTGTCATACCAAGTTCGGTTTCCTTGATCGTGAAGTATGCGTCTTCCGTGCAGTAACGGCTGTCCGCTGCACACACCAAATCCAGAGCCCCGCCGATGCAGCCTCCGTGGATGGCCGTCAATACTGGTAGGCGAACGTTCTCCAGGGAAGTCAGCGTATCCTGTAGCTGGAGTACAACCCGTCTCAGGTTTTCCGCCATACGACCAGGATCACCGCTCATGGGAACAGCCTTGGAGTCAGTAAAAACCCCAAGATCCATTCCCGCCGAAAAATGCTTACCCGTAGATGACACAACAATAACCCGGGCATCGGTTTTCGATTCGATTTCCTGCATGCATCTGGGCAGTTCAAGCCAGAATGCTTTCGTCATGGTATTCATCGCTTCCGGGCGACTGAACTGCACATGGGCAATCTTGTTTTCGACGGTGATAGAAAAACTTTCGTAATTGGATAGCTCAGACAAGACAAAACTCCTTTATCAATTTATAAAAACTCTGAAATGCTGAGGCAAACATACCTCATGTTGCTGAAAATGTCGGGTTTATGCCTACAAGAAAGTTCTTTGCTTTTCAGCAACCAACAGGTACAGTTCACTCCGTTGGAAAGATTTAGCAAAGCACTTCATCAATAAGACGCATTTCAGTAGTTGTACGTCCTGTTTTTGATCACGCCCGTTTTTTGTTTCCGCATACCGCTGACCAGCCATCCAAACGATGAACTGGCGGCACTTTAAATGATTGAATTCAGGATTATATTATGTCTACTGTTACCGGTACTGTTAAGTTCTTCAACGAAGCAAAAGGTTTTGGCTTTATCACTCGTGAAGGCGGCCCCGACGTATTTGTTCACTACAGCGCTATTCAGGGCGGCGGTTTCAAGACTCTGGCTGAAGGCCAGCAAGTCGATTTCACCGTGACTCAGGGCCAGAAAGGTCCTCAGGCTGAGAACGTTGTTGCTGTTTAATTAACAGACAACGCTAAAAAAAGGCAGCTCCGGCTGCCTTTTTTGTTGCCCTCGTTTTATTGCTCCGGGGCTCCCCCACACTCTACTCTATTTCGACCTCCAGCCTTACCACGGTATAACGCCCTGTCTGCGCGACCTATAACAGAACCGCGGTCGTCATTTTCATACATTTCACTCACACCAACGCTGGTCGTTACATCAATTGGCTCACCTGTAACCATCTTCCAATCGTGACTGCGAAGTGCAACCCTGATCCTTTCGGCGCTTGCCAACGCACTTTCAAGCCTGGTATCCGGAAGAATAACCAGAAATTCCTCCCCACCCCAACGCGCAACTATATCCTGAGTTCGCAGCTGAGCCGGAATTAGCTGCCCGATCTCTGCCAGTATTTTGTCACCCATTTCATGGCCATAACGATCGTTAATTGGTTTGAAATGGTCGACATCAAGCAGCATAAAGGTCACAGGGCGCCCCACCCTCCGAAAGCGTGCGATTTCATTATCGGCCAGATCACTTCCGTGGCGACGATTAAACAGGCCTGTCAGCGAATCGACCGTAGCCAGCTTACGAAGCTTACGTTGCGCAGAAACCACCATGCTCATGTAAAAGAAAGACAGGTAAGCAAACATCGCGAATACGACGCTTAGATTAAACAGGTGAACGCCCAGCAAGGCTTCAGGTGAGATTGGCTGAACCGGCTCGATAAACCACATGAGAATATCAAGCGCTATGTAGTAGCCCCAAAGACCAATTAATAACGAATAAATCGTGCTGCGCCGCACGGAGCTAATGCACAGCGCCGGAATGAACATCAGCAAATAATAATGAAAGCCACTGCCCCACCCGAGCATTATCGTACCAAGTGCCGAGTGAACAATAACTTCCAGCCAGATCAACGCGATAGCCAGACGGTTCTGCCTGCGCTCAAGGGCGTAATAAGCGGCAGCGTACATAGCGACACTGCCAACATTTATCCAGGCAAGAATGGGCGACCCGAGAAAATGAAACATGAAGAAGAAAGAGATATCGACAGCCGCTGCAATCTGGCACGCACGGCGGGCAACCTGCCAGAATTTCAGCCCCCGTTCACGCCGCGATGCAGGGTTAACAGTACTATTATCGTTATTCATATACTGCAAATTTCCCTGCAACAGAGCAGCCTGTTCTATCTGAATTTCGCCATTGAGCGCCCGGGCAAAAACACCGGGAAGCGAACCTGCTTACTATAGGTATATTTGCGCATGACTGTAGCACAAAAGCGAAACTCTGAATCCTTTTTCAGCAGGCTTGTGGTCACTTCCCACTCAAACAGCCGAAACATCCGTTGACTCCCCGCTTGACGCAAAATAAGATACATTGCATATGAATCTTATAGAAACCCAAAAGAGATATTTCTGATGACACAGTTATTTAAAGAAGTAGCCAGCCCCAAAAACGCTGACAAAGCAGAACAGGGAAAACCTGAAGATGGGATCGGTGCGCAAGCCGCCGGAGGGTCCGACAGCACCGAAAAAGAAACTGTAAAGAAAGGTAAACACGGAGACTCAGGCGTCTGCTGCGGGGGTTGTTCTTAAAAGCAAACCAAGTCAATAACATTGGCAGTGACGCCCTGAGGGCGTCACTGGCCACTCAAACCAGAGAACATCAGTGGTCCATGTGGTGCCCGGAATGGTCCATTTCGGGCTTTTTCATGTCACTGTCCAGCGACTCTACGGTGAGCTCTACTTCAATCGCGTCTGCGCCTTCAAACTCCAGCGTCACGGGAATATTTTCGCCCTCCTTCAGCGGTTTCGGCAGTTTTTCCAGCATCAAATGGTAACTGTGCGGCTTGAGCTCTACCGCTTTACCAGCCGGAATTACCAGCCCACTTTTCAACGGCTGCATACGCATAACACCGTCTCTCATTTGCGTTTCATGGATTGAAACATGGCCCGCTCTGGGCGTACTCGCGCTGACCAGTGTGATATCCCTGTCGCCGTGATTTTCGATCACCATATAACCGACACCCATAGGCGTCCCTGGCGGAGTCGGCCGACTCCAGGGATGATCAATAGCAATGTTTCCATGAGAGTACTCATGGGCCATCGCAACATTGGCAAAGACCGATACGATCAATGCGCTAGTGGCAAACAGCAATGTTATTAGTTTTTTCATGATATCTCGCGTCGCTACTGTTGAACGGTTGAACATTTGTATCAGTTTCTGAAGCTACAGTGCCGACAGTGTTGCGCTCAGACCGGTTCAGCGCAAGTGACGGACTGCGTCGAATAGTCGCAGCCTTCAGAGCAGCCGGAACTCGACGCTGCCAGTCTCAGGCTTTTTTTACAAACTCGGATTTAAGCTTCATGGCGCCAATACCATCAATCTTGCAATCAATGTCATGGTCGCCGTCTACCAGACGAATACTCTTGACCTTGGTGCCAACTTTTACAACCGAGCTTGAACCCTTGACCTTCAGATCCTTGATGACAGTAACGGCGTCGCCGTCCTGAAGCTCGTTACCGTTGGCATCGCGAACGACCTTTCCCGCATCGGCTTCAGCCGCCTCTGCTGCTGTCCATTCATGGCCACACTCGGGGCAAACTAACTGAACGCCATCTTCATAGGTATATTCAGAAGCACACTGGGGACATGGTGGGAGTTGTGACATTTCAGTTTCCTGTTCGTTGAATTGAAACAGGATTATACCACCAACGTCGTGGTGAGAAGCTTGCAAGAACTCTGGCGATGCCGACAATTACAATCAGGTATCTACTACCAGGCTCACAACAACAAAAGGTAAACTCTCAACAAACTGAACCAACGAAGGAGCCATTCATGCCAATCTGGGTCGATGCCGACGCCTGCCCCGTGCCCATCAAGGAAATTCTCTGCCGTGCTGCCACGCGCTGGCAAATACAGACTACCTTCATAGCAAACCATGTCATCAAGCTGCCGCCCGGCCCTCATATCAAGGCCAGACAGGTTATGCAGGGTTTCGATGTGGCGGACAACGAGATCATGGATCAGCTTAGTGCCGGAGATCTCGTAATTACCCAGGATATCCCGTTAGCGGCCGAAGCTATTGAGAAAGGTGCCGATGTTTTTAACCCGAGGGGTCAGGCCTTCACGAAGGAAAATATTCGCCAGCGCCTAGCTATGAGGAACTTTATGGAAGAGATGCGTAACGCTGGACAGGTTACTGGCGGCCAGGCTCCATTCAACCAGACCGACAAAAAAGAATTTGCTGACAAGCTGGACCGGTGGCTACAGCGCAACCGCAAGCCCGACAATAACTAAGGTAACAAAAAGACCGGCGCCCGCCGCAATCTTCAGCCCTTCCATCATTTCCTGTTCTGCCGTCATGGCTGTATCTCCCTGGCCTAATGGTGTAAACAGATCGTATGAAAAACATCTGCCTTGATTCAGCAACTGCACAATTATATTAATGATAGTGATTATCATTTGCAATACAAAGAGAGGCTCATATGCAAACTGCCCGATCCTTAGTAACACTCATCGGCTTGTTTCTTTCGGGGCTACCCCTCATCGCCTCGAGCCAGACCTATACCGGCGAAGATACTCGCTTCATTCTGAAAACCGTCGCCGAGGATCTCGAGCACCCCTGGAGCCTGGCCTTTCTTCCCGATGGTTCCATGCTCGTTACAGAGCGGGCTGGCAGGCTACGCGTCATCCAGGATGGAAAGTTGTTGCCGCAAGCCGTTCAAGGGCTTCCTAAACCTGCTGTATCAGGCCAGGGCGGGCTTTTCGATATAGTTCTGCATCCGGAGTTTTCAGAAAACCGGACACTGTTCCTCAGCTACGCACACAACTCCGGCGACGGAATGACTACTCGGGTAGCGCGTGCAATCTATGACGACGGAAGGCTGAAAGACGTGAAGATCATCTTCGAAGCGCTCCCGCGTTCCGGTGGTTCCCGCCACTTCGGGGGCCGAATGGCTTTCGACGCACCTGGCTACCTTTATATTTCCGTTGGGGACCGCGGCGACAAGGATCGGGCTCAGGACACTGAAGACGACGCAGGCGGGGTCCACCGTGTCACCATTAATGGCGAACCGGCACCTGGCAATCCGGGGCTTAATAACTCGGCCATTAATAGCACCCTGTTTACCTGGGGAAACCGGAACATTCAGGGCATGAGCGTTCATCCCGAAACCGGTGAGATCTGGACTCATGAACACGGCCCGCGAGGCGGCGACGAGGTCAACATCTTAAAAGCCGGCACCAACTATGGATGGCCGGAGATAACATACGGTATTGGTTACTCCGGCATTCCAATCAGCTTGCGAACCGAAGAAGAAGGTATGGCACAACCCCTGCACTACTGGGACCCGTCTATTGCACCTTCAGGCATGGCGTTTTACCGCGGCTCTGAGTTTCCTGAATGGCAAGGCAGTTGGTTCGTTGGGGCGTTAAAATTGCGGAAACTGGTTCGGCTTGAAGTGACAAACGGAGAAGTAACCACGGAAGAAGACTTACTCACCGATCTTGAAGAACGCATTCGAGATGTCAGGACAGGCCCGGACGGAAGCCTATGGCTGCTAACGGACTCCTCGCGGGGCAAAGTCTACCGAATAGTGCCGGTTCAGTGAGGATCGCCAGTACGCTCGGTTTTTTCGTACTGGGGTAAGGTATCGGTAATCTCATACCAATCCGATTTCGAACCGGTGTAGACATGCTGCGCCGGCCCCTTTCCCAGAGGCTCGTTGATCACGCCAACACGCAGCCGGAGAATGCCGGGAATTGCGTCAACGCGACTGTACAACTGGCTTCCGCAACGACTGCAGAAGGCTCGGTATTTCCCCGGGCGCGATTCGTATTCCGTCAGCTTGTCTTCTCCGGATAAAAACCGGAAACGCACTTTCTGCACCGGGGAGCTCGCAGAGAACGCACTGCCGTGAGCGCGGCGACACTGGCTGCAATGGCAAAGAGAAAGCGGGCCCAGCGGGCCCTCATATTCAAAAGTAATATCACCACACAGACACTGACCGGTATACATAGACTTCCTGTTGATCATTTCCCGGGAGCTTTAAAGCTATTCGATAGCCAACCATGATACCTGCCATGGCGCCGGCGAAACAGCGCGAACGACCTTTGTTTTAGCCATATTGCGCGTTCAGATAATCCAGTATGCAGGCAGACTCGAACAACCCCTCCCCGGTATTCGGATCCTCAAGATAAGGCACCTGAACCCTGCCGTGCGCCTTGAAGAAAGCATCGCGCTTTCCGCCAGGTGCCGGCGCGTATGGCCCTGGCTTGATGCGCTGCTTCGCTGGGCCGATTTCGGTCCAGTGCTCCTTACCCAGGTTATGCAGAGTGTAAGGGATCTCCAGCTCACAAAGCCTCTCTCGCACCAGCCGGGAGAAAGGGCTGCCTTCAAAACTCCACAAGTGCAGCGGCTGCTCCGGCTGTTTTCCCGAAGCGGCTCTTAGACCTCTCATGCCGCTGGCTACAGAAGCAAATGAACCCAGAACCGGCTGCCAAACACGCTCGCGGTAGTACCCAGGCACAGGTCGACCTGCATACTGGAGGAACAGGTACTTGATGATAGCTTCCGACTCGTACATCACCGTCTGCGTATTCTGGTCGACCAGCATAGGAAATTGTTGCTTGCCCCCTGCGGCCTCTGCCTGTCTACGGAATATGTGGCCACCTTTCGGGCAAGGCCGGATCTCAACATCAAGATTAAGCGCGGTCAGAGCTTCGCGCACCCGACGGCAGTAGGGGCAGCCTTCCATGTCGTAAAGCACGAGAGGCTGCTCCGGCTGTGGCACTTCGCTTACCACCAGGCATCCACGCCACGCTGTAAACGATGAGGTTGCGACGGAGCCCAGTACGTTCGCGTGGTGAGCGAGTTTATTAAACATAATCAAATCCTCAATTGGTAACCCGACCATTATCATTAAATAACAAGGCTTTCCATTGGCTTACGATTGCGGGAACGACCGACAAGAGCGCATCAGCCGGTATCTTCTTGACGCCTGCATCTCCGCTTCCACCACACTGACTTACACTCGGTCACAAAAACCCATTATAAACAAGCAGGCTACTGGCATTTTTTAACGTCATGTAGAGGTTTTCTGCATAGTACAACAAGCAAAGATGAGCTATTGTTAATTTTAGGAATCTAATTTTCGCAGCTTTTCAAGCAACCACTATGGTGATGCCGGGTATGCCGTATTCAAACAGCGCAGGGAAAGTCACTCTTCGGCAAAAGCGTCCAGCGCTGGCCCTCGCTGCAGCACTTGTTCTGACACCTGCCCTGGCATACTTGCCCTCAGCGCTGGCTGACGACAACGACAGTTCTGGCTATAGCAGCAACCGCCTCTGGGCCACTCAGATGCGTGACTACGCAATGAAATCCCTGAAAAGCGACGAAGCTCTCAGCATGGCAGCGGTGCCTCTGAATGGCCCCGGGCTTGATCAGAACATCAATGCCGATGTACCCATGAGCCCCGGCTCTATCATGAAGGTAGTTACCACTTACGCAGCCCTGGAAATTCTCGGGCCTACCCATCACTGGGATACAGATTTTCTCACCGATGGAGAAATGGTCGGAGATACCCTAAAAGGCAGCCTCTACGTGCGCTTCGGCGGAGACCCGAAACTCACCTTTGAAAGACTCTGGACAACCCTACGGGAACTTCGGGACATGGGAATCACCCGCATTGACGGTGATCTCGTTCTGGATGGCAGCTATTTTGAAGTCGATGGAGGTTTTCCCGCGTTTGAAGACAATGGCAACAACCCATATGCGCCATTTCTGGTTGAGCCGTCTGCCTATCTGACCAACCTCAATCTCATGCACTTTCAAGTGCGTGCTGACGAACGCGGCACTCAGGCCTGGAGCACTCCAGCCCTCGGCGAGATAGCTATCGACAATAGGGTAACGGCCGTGGCCGAAGGATCCTGTCCTTCACGCCGTAGCTTTGAGTGGAAACCGATATTTCAGGAGGGCGGCAAAGTCACAGTGCGGGTAACTGGCGAGCTGCCGCAAGGCTGTCGCACAACAAAATACCTTTCACTGCTACCCCACGAGCAATACAGCGCCTCCATGATTCGCTCACTGCTTGGTGAGATGGGCATTATCGTATCCGGTGGAAACCTGAACGGTATAACTCCGGAAAATGCCCGACTGGTTATGAAAACCACATCGCCAGATCTCGTCACTATGGTGCGGGATATAAACAAATGGAGCAGTAACGTGATGGCACGGCAATTATTGCTGACCATCGGGGCGCGGAACCGGCTGGATAACGAGAATGACGACAGGGTTGCCGGCATACGCGTGATTTACGATTGGCTGGAACGCAAAGGCATAGACACCTCCGGGATGGTGATTGACAACGGAGCTGGCCTCACCCGCCATGGCAGGATTACCGCAAGACAAGGCACGAAAATCCTGCAACATGCCTGGAACAGCCCCTACGCTTCAGACCTCATGGCCTCCATGCCGATAATCGCCATGGATGGAACCATGGCCCGCCGCCTGCGCAACACCGGCATGGATGGCGAAGGCCGTATTAAAACCGGTTACCTCGAAAACGTGCGGTCAATTGCCGGTTTCACGCGGGATGAGAACAACACAACCTGGGCGGTTGTAGGAATGGTGAACAATGACCCTGCCTGGAATGGACAGGCTGTGCTGGATCGGGTTCTGTATTCCCTGCATTTCCGGCCGCCTACAGGGACGGCACTTTCTCGGGTAGATTCAGGCAAGTCGAGCACTTCCGTCCAATAAAAAAGGCCGGCTGAATTAGCCGGCCCAACACTCGTTATTTAAGCAAAACAACAGTTTTTTAAGTATCAGTCGACTGAAAAAATCACCTTGTCGATCACATGAATCACGCCGTTGTTCGCTTCAACGTCTGCTTCGGTGACCGCACTTCCCTCGATAACCAGAGCGTTATTTTGAATGTCCACGTTCAAAGTGGTGCCAGCCAAGTTTGTTACTGTACCGCCGTTCGAAGCATAGGCCGTAAGTGAACCTACCTCAGCTCCCAGAATGTGTTGGCTTAGAATGGACGACAGATTAGGATCGTTGAGCAAGTCACTTGCCGTAATGTTGAGATCTGCCAATAGCGCTTCAAAAGCGGCATCCGTTGGCGCAAACACCGTCAAGGTCGAATCTTCATCCGAAGCTGCAGCGAGCAGATCGGAAGCGCCATCAGTACCAAGTGCGGCTAACAGGATTGTGAACTCAGCACCTTCTTCAGCGCCTGCTAGCGCCGTTACGATACCCGCAATCGTGGAATTTGTATCACTGAGATCGCTCGGGGGAGGAAGGAGTACTTTATCGATGATGTGAATAACGCCATTAGTCGCGTCTACATCAGGACCGGTTACTCGAGAGGTGTTTACATACAGTACGTCCTCACTATTTTCCTGGGATATTGAGAGGGCGACGTTTTCACCGTTCACCGTTGGAACCAGGTTTTGAGGGATAGGGCTTTGCGCGACACTGATCGCTGCGTCTGCCTTCACTTCACCCACTGATGTTGCAAGAACATGGTATTTCAGAACCGTGTTTAACAAATCCGTGCTGGCCAACAACTGCTCTGCAGTGATGCCCAAGTCATTCAATAAAGCTTGGAACGCTGCGTCTGTAGGAGCGAATACTGTTAACTCATCATCTCCCCCAAGCAGTGCCGCAATAGCGGGGTCTGCTTCAAGCACTGCCGCTTCAAGGACCGTCGTGTTTTCATTTTCGACAGCGATTTCCAGAATATTTTGCGTTGCAGGATTTTCTGCGACGTTATCATCATCACTACAACCCACCAGCATAACACTGCCGGCCAAAACCATAGTTAGTGCAACTTTTGTTTTCATTGTCTCGAGCCCTCTGTTCCAAGGTTAGTTAACAGAATCAAGTGGTTTGAAACTGCACAGATTCAGCATCTGCACTGTGCGTACAAGCAACTTACGGGGAGGCAATAAAAACGGATTAGAGAATTTTACATTTCAGTTTACAGGTGTACGCGGACTATCCTTAGGGGGGCGCCCCAGGGTCATTTCGGTTAATTTCACTGCTATAGGTGCTAAAAAGGTGACCAGAGGGAAAGCCACAGCCCATGCCACCAGAAAAGCGGGGAGCCAACGATAAAAAAACTGGTTGTCTATACCAGTGTTGATGAAGGTAATTACTGCGGACATCAGCAGCGACATCATTCCGGACATGTAGAATCCAAAAACGATTTGGCGTAAACGTGCGGGTTTAATTCGACTCATGAGTGCTCCTCGTCAGATTACAGGTCTCCGGACAACAGCATCCGAAAACCTGCACATGCCGTATGATTGTTTAGATAAACACTGGATATTAATAAGCTAGCGATCTTTTTTCGATAGGTTTGTTTACCGAGTCAGGCTTTATATGGATCAGTATGAGCATTCTTTTCAGGTTCGAGCCAAACGGGCTGTCATCCTGCTGCTCGTCACTATTTTTGTCGTTTCAGGATGCAGCTCCACTAAACTTGCATACCGCTACGCAGACTGGGGCATTATCTGGTGGGTTGAAGACTTCATTACACTCACTGAACCCCAGAAACAGCAGCTGAATGCAGACATAGATAACCTGAAAGATTGGCACTGCAGCACCGAGCTTCCGCGTTATCGCTCATGGTTGGACAACCTTCAAAGCGACCTGGCTACAGGCGATCCGGGGCCTGCAGAAGTCAGTGGCCTTCAAAGCCAGCTGGCAACATTTATCCCGCCACTTTTGAACCAGGTCGCTCCCATTGCTACGAATTTGCTATCCAGCCTCAGCGATGAACAGGTGCGCGAGCTAGCAGACAATATGGCGGAGAAACAGCAGGAACTGGAGAAGGAATTTCTCTCTGGTAGTTCGGAGCAGATCGCAAAGGCAAGGGCTGAACGGACGGCAGAGCGCGCTGAACGATGGTTAGGAAGCCTGAATGGCCGGCAACAAACCAGCATTAACAACTGGTCGGAAAATCGCGCCGGGCAAACAACAATCTGGCTGGAGGGGCGAAAACACTGGCAGGAAGCCCTGCTCGAAGCCCTTAGAGAACGCGATGAGCCAGGTTTCGATGCCAGAATCACTGATCTCATCAATAATCCGGAAGCCGGCCGGGGCGAAGCTTATTCAGAGATGATGGATACAAGTATGGAAGCCATGACTTCACTTATTCAGGATCTGCTGCTGGCAAGCCATCCATCACACCTGGACCACCTCGCCCGCCAAGCCTCGAAATTGAGCGGCGACTTCAAAGCTCTCACTTGCCAACCGGGCTCCGAAGTCGCATCACAGGCTCTTACGAGTCGTTAAATCGTAAGATAGCCGCCATCTGCATTAATGCAGGCGCCCGTAGTGTAGCTGGAAGCATCCGACACCAGATACAGAACCGTGCCCGCCATTTCGCTCGGATCTGCCACACGCTTCATGGGAATGTGCGCCATAGCCTGTTTCTTGATCGCATCGTTGGTCGTCAGGGCACTGGCAAACTTGGTGTCTGTCAGCCCGGGCAACAGTGCGTTTACGCGAATCTTCTGCTGGCCCAACTCCATAGCGAAGGATTTGGTCATGGAAATAACTGCGGCCTTGGTCACTGAGTAAATGCCCTGGAAGTGGCCCGGGTTTACGCCGTTAACAGAAGCCACGTTCACAATCGAACCACCGCCATTTTTCTTCATCAGCTGCGCTCCTCGAGCACACATGAAGAAGTAACCACGAATATTCACGTCTACCGTTTTCTGGAAAGCACCAAGATCTGTATCTTCAGCTGGCCCGAAGTAAGGGTTGGCTGCCGCATTGTTAACAAGAATATCCAGTTTGCCGTGTTCTTTCTCAATGTAGGCCCAGATAGCCTCGATCTGATCCATTTCGCCAATGTGACAGGCATAGGCTTCTGCGCTACCACCGGCCTCGCGAATACTGCTGGCAACAGCTTCACAGCCGTCAATCTTGCGGCTGGTAACAATGACATGGGCACCGTAATCCGCCAGCGTGCGGGCAATGCTCTCGCCGATACCACGGCTGGCACCGGTAATAAGAGCCGTTTTGCCAGTCAGATCAAACAGGTCTTTCTTGCTCATTCGTTCACCTCAATGTGTTATCGGAAGGTCACCAGGGCGGGGTCTTCCGCTTCCAGGTGGCTGTAATTATTGAAAACAGACAAACTACGGCGCCCGGCGGAATAGAGAACCCGGGTAACGCTGGTATTGGCGATTACCGAGTTCAGAGCCAGTGCCCGTTCGTCTTCAAGGCCCAAAAGGCGCTGACACATAACCGCTATGGGGCCTCCAGATGTAGAAACGAGTACATCACCTCCGTCTGCGTACTCAATCATTTCATCGAAAGCCGCAAGAACCCGTTTTTTGAAATCGGTCCAGGTTTCGGCATATTCCGCGTCATATTCCCCGGATGCCCAGCGCTGTACCGCTTTCACGAATTCCTTCTGAAAAGCTGCCGCCGGTTTAGGAAACGTCGCGAGATCTCTTGCCATCACCTGCCGGTCGCTCCACTCTGGCCGATAACAATTCACAACCGAGATATGGTCGAACTCGTTAAAACCGGGAGCGACCTGCATATCCGGTAGCTGCGCACCGTAGCCGGTTGCGATGGCTTCAACGGTTTCCCGGTGACGCTGCAAATCGCCGCCAAAGATTGCTGCAGGCTTGATCTTGTCGACCATCCAGCTACCCAGAACCTTTCCCTGCTCCCAGCCTCTGGGCGAAAGCTGATCGTAGTTTTCCTTTCCAAAGCTGGCCTGGCCGTGGCGCACAAGGTACACAGTTGCCATTAAAGAGCACTCTCTGAGATCAACCGCTGACAGCGTTTCTCCAGATAGTTTGCAGCATGGCCGAAAGCGGCAAAACGTTTGTCACTGGTCTGGCCATGATAGAAACGGTAATAGATCTGCTGGACAATCACCGCCAACCGGAACAAGCCGTAGATTTCGTAAAAATCGAAGTTATCTGCCCGAAAACCAGACTGCTCCATATAGTAGGCGACGACTTCCTTGCGCGTGAGCATACCCGGGCGATGGGTAGGCTGACGGCGTAGCATCTGGAACGGACCTTCGTCGTCTGCCTCAATCCAGTAGGCAAGCGTGTTGCCGAGATCCATCAAAGGATCGCCAATTGTCGCCATTTCCCAGTCCAGCACCCCGATGACTTCAAAGGGGTTGTCCGGGTTGAGTACCACATTGTCAAAACGGAAATCGTTGTGAATCACAACCTGGGCAATATCATCTGGCATCTTGTCGTTCAACCAGGACATAACCGCTTCAAAATCGCCGACATCATCTGTGCGAGCCTTGCGGAAACGGTCACTCCAACCGCCGATCTGCCGCTGGACATACCCCTCACCCTTGCCCAATGAATCCAGGCCCGCGGCCCTGGCGTCAACTCGATGCAAGTCCACCATCTTGTCAATTACGCTCAGGCACAGCTTGCGTGTGTCAGCCTCACTCAACTCCAGGTCTTTCGGGAAATCCTGGCGCAGAATGATGCCCTTCATTCGCTCCATCACATAGAAGTCGCACCCCAGCACATCGTGATCATCACAAATAGCGATAATGTCAGGCACATATGGATAAACGGGCTTCAGAGCCTGCATCACCTTCGCTTCGCGAAGCATGTCGTGAGCAGACTTTGCAATCTTGCCAAACGGCGGGCGGCGCAAAACGAACGATCGATCGCCGTAGTCCACCTGATACGTCAGGTTGGAAGCACCACCCGGGTACTGGCGGATCACCGGCTCGCCCGAAAGGTCCGGGATGGCACCTTTCATAAACCGGTCGACGGCCGAAAGGTCCAACTCCTCTCCTTCGCGGATATCTTCCGCCTGGTCAATCTGGGTCATTCAAGACTCTCCTTTTGTTCCCGCGTTCCGGTCAGGCCTTGGCCTTACCGCCCATTTTCTTCATCCAGCGCTTGCTCTCTTCAAACATCAGCTTATCAAAAGCCCAGGGAGCGTAACGCTTGAGTATCCACATGCGGCGTTCTTTCACATGCGGCAAAACCCAGAAATTCTTGTTCTTGACCGAGCGCACAATGTCTTCTGCAACATGATCTGCAGAGATATTGGAGCGCTTCATCAGCTTGGTCACGTTCTGTTGAATGCCCGGAATGTCTGAACGCATGCTGTTGGTAAGATTGGTCTGGAAAAACGCCGGGCACACGCAGCTGACATGGATACCGTCACTCCGTAATTCCTGGCTCAAAGTCTCCGACAGCGCGATCACTCCGGCCTTGGACACATTGTAACTATTCATCATCGGCGCCAGCATCAGGCCCGCCATAGACGCAATGTTCACAAAGGTACCTGAACCCTGTTTCTTGAACTGGGGCGTAAACGCCTTGCAGCCCCGCACCACTCCAAGCACATTGATATCCAGTATCCATTCCCAGTCCGCCATGGTGGTATCTTCAATTGAACCGGCAGAGGCTACGCCAGCATTGTTCACCACCACATCAACGCCGCCCCACTTTTCCGTAAGATCCGCGCAGACTTTTTCCAGATCCGTCAGCCGCCGGACATCACACTCAACAAAATAGCCCTCGCCACCCACATTGTTGATTTCCTGTTCAACACCAACGCCCTGTTCAGGGTTAATGTCACCGATACAGACCCTGGCGCCTTCTCTGGCATAGCGCAGCGCAATGGCCCGGCCAAGGCCGCTAGCGCCGCCTGTTACGAATACTCTTTGTGTCATGTGTTTGTCCGTTGTTTGTTTTTAAATAAAACGAAGAATCAGTTTTTATACTTGCGCAACTCAAGGCGAGCAACCGTGGCACGATGCACCTCGTCCGGACCATCTGCCAAACGCAGTACACGAGCATAGGCAAACAATTGGGTCAGTGGGAAGTCGTCATCGCTCACGCCGGCGCCACCATGGATCTGAATAGCCTGATCAACAATTGTTTGAAGCATATTGGGAATCACCGCTTTGATCATGGCAACCTCCTGAATCGCACCCGCAATACCCTTGGTGTCCAGAGCCCAGGCGCATTTCAGCGTCAATAAGCGTGCCTGCTCAATCGACATGCGGGCGTTGGCAATAATATCCGGGTTACCACCCAGCTTCGCCAAAGGACGACCGAACGCCTCACGGCTCATCGCCCGCCTGACCAGCAGTTCCAGTGTGCGTTCAGCCGCACCAATCGCTCGCATACAGTGATGCACCCGGCCTGGCCCAAGGCGACCCTGGGCAATTTCAAAGCCACGGCCGGGGCCTGCAATAAAGGCACTCTTCGGCAAGCGCACGTTATCAAACAGTACTTCGCCATGGCCGTAAGGCTCGTCATACTCACCGAACACCGGGAGCATACGTTCAATCTTTACACCCGGGGCATCCAGCGGCACCAGAACCATGGAGTGACGGCGATGTTTATGGGCATCCGGATCAGACAGGCCCATAAAAATAGCAACCTTGCAGTCCGGGTGGCCAATACCTGTGCTCCACCACTTACGGCCATTGAGCACCACTTCGTCACCTTCCACAATCGCAGTTGCTTCCATAGTGGTTGCATCAGATGAAGCCACTGCCGGCTCGGTCATACAAAACGCAGAGCGGATCTCGCCACTCAGCAAACGCGGCAGCCATTCGGCCTTTTGCTCCTCGGAACCGTAATGGATCAGAACCTCCATGTTGCCGGTATCCGGCGCATTACAGTTGAAGATTTCAGGCGCTATAAAGCTGCGACCTGTTTCTTCTGCAATCAGGGCGTAGTCAGAGTTGAGAAGGCCACAACCGTGTTTTTCATCAGGGAAAAACATGTTCCAGAGCCCTTGAGCTTTGGCCTTTTCCTTCAGCTCCTTGATAACTGGTAACACAACCCAACGATTTTCAAGCGAGGCCAGCTCTTTGTGGTACTGAGCTTCCACCGGGAAGATTTCTTCCGCCATAAACGCTTTTACACGCTTTAGATAATCCTGACCCTTTTCAGAGATACTGAAATCCATTGCCGAACCCTCGTAGAAATTGCACAAGCTGGTGCGATGAATATAAGCACGATGAACCCAGTCTAAAGTTGCACTAACTATTACGCGACTGAATTATTCTTATCATTTATTATTAACCATACTTATTAACTTGAGGCATCGTAGTTATGGCCGGGAACCGCCTGGATCTCAATCTTTTGCATGTTTTTGACACCATATACCGTGAGGGCAGTCTTACCCGTGCTGCGAAGGCCTTGCACCTTACTCAGCCGGCGGTGAGCCATTCTCTGTCGCGTCTGCGTGATCATTTCGACGACCCGCTGTTCACGCGCCAGGGCAACCAGATGGTGCCAACGCCTCTGGCTCGTCGCTTTCTGGAATCCATGAAACCCGGTCTTACCCAGATTCAGGGCGCGGTTAATCAGTTTCACGCGTTTGATCCGGCGAATCAGCGCAAGACCTATTCTCTGGGCTTGAGAGATGTTCTGGAGTCGACTTTTCTGCCGCAGCTCATGCAACGACTGGACCCGTATCCGGAACTTGAGATTGTCAGCAAGCGTATTCCACGCAGGGATATGGAAACCCAGCTCGCGGCCGGCAAGCTGGATTTCGCTGTCGACGTGCTGTTACCAATCAGCAGCCAGACATCACACGAATTATTGAGGCAGGACAGACTCGTTGTTCTGGCCCGGGAGGGTCACCCACTGGCATCACAGGCTCTGGATATGAACGGGTATCTTTCAGCGCGTCATGTGCTGGTTTCATCACGCACGGAAGGGCCAGGAATTGAGGATTTCGCGTTATCGCGGCTAGGGGTTCAGCGCAGTATTCGCCTGCGTTGCCAACATTACTACGCCGCCTGCCGGGTTGTTGAAGCAACCGATCTTCTGCTGACCATGCCGGAAACCTACGCCAGAATCATTTCAGAACAGGCCAGCATTACCATTATGAACCCACCGGCAGACCTGCCCTCTCTCGACGTGCACCTCTACTGGCACAAGGCCTACGGTCAGGAGCCGGCGTTAATCTGGTTCAGGGAACTGCTCAAGGCTATTCAGTAGGCGCCAACGGCCGCCAGAAAGCCGAAAAAGCCAATAGCCGTGATACCAAGCGAGGCAACCACAATGCCGAAGCCCCACCAGACCGCTGCACCATCCGAAATAGCAACACCGTGGCCACGCAGGGTGCGGTAAAACGCCCATGGACCAAGAATAAACGCTCCGACTACTGCAAAAACAAGCCCCACACTGATACCGGCAAATGTCCAGGTTGCAAGCACGGTTGCACGATCCGATAGCCCCTCTCGAACCCCATGGTGCTCAAGAAACTTCTTGCAAAAGAACCAGACCAATGCGAACAGGACAACAACGAAAACGATGCCGCCAATGATGGTAATGAGTCGGTAGAGCAAAGAGATCGTCCTGTGAGTTCGTCATACAAATTTCGAGCATCAGCCCGCCCACTGCCGCAAACACTATAACGTCCAGCCGAGGGCGGGTAAAACGGCTTTATTGGCCTGCGTGGTGGCGTCTTGTGTTTGGGAAGCTAAACTGGGCTTGTTATCTATACGAGTCAACTCGAAAAAGGAGTCGCCAACATGGCCCAAACTATCCGCATCGCCGTAACACCGGGAGACGGGATCGGTCCGGAAGTCGTGGGGGAAGCCATACGCTGCCTCGAAACCCTGCGTACCAAACATGGTTTGGACCTTGAGTGGACGAGCTTTCCCTGGCCGTCCCATGCCTGGCATCAGGAACACGGCGAATCCATGCCCGACGATGCACTGGCTCAGCTCAAAGCCTACGACGCAATATTGCTGGGTGCCCTGGGTGATCCGGGCCCACTGGATGACCCGAGCCGTTATCTTTTGACCGACAGCGTCTCGCTAGCCCCCCTTCTGGACATGCGCAAAGGCTTTGACCAATGGGTATGCGAACGCCCTGCCCGCCTGTTACCGGGTGCCCGACAGTACCTTGCGGATGAACGCGCGAAAGATATCGATATGCTGGTGATTCGGGAGAATTCCGAAGGTGAGTACGTAAGCCAGGGCGGTCGCCTGCGCAAAGGCACGGAGGATGAGATTGCGACGCAGATGGAGGTGTTTACCCGCAAGGCCACCAACCGCATTATTCGCTATGGTTTCGAGCAGGCCCGCACCCGGGCTGCAGACCGGGTTAAAGAAGGCCGTACCAGAACCTTCCGCTCCCTTGATGGCTCTCAGTATGGTCGAGCCTGCGAAAGCCAGGTTTGCCTGATCACCAAGCGAAACGCCCTCCGCTATTGGGGCGATATGTACACCGAAGCGTTCGAAGAAATCAGCAAGGAGTTTCCGGATGTCGCTACGCATCACGAACTGGTCGATGCGGCCTGTATGAAGTTCGTTCAGAGCCCCTGGGCCTTCGATGTGGTGGTCGCCAGCAACCTGCAAGGAGATATTCTTACGGATCTTGCAGCCGTGCTGTCGGGTGGCATGGGCGTTGCGCCATCCTGTAACCTGAACCCCACAGACCCGGACATGCCATCCATGTTCGAGCCTACTCATGGCAGCGCTCCGGACATCGCTGGCAAGGGCCTGGCAGACCCCACAGCCATGCTGTTTACCACAGCACGCATGCTGGAATGGTTAGGGCGGAAAGATCCGTCGATGGCGACTGCTGGCAAGGAGCTGTTTGATGCCGTGGCCGCAGACCTGGCGGATAGTGCCGGGGCCCGGCGGGAAACCAAGGAAATCGGCGACGCGATCTGCCAAAGGCTGTCAGCCTGAAAAAGCAGTGACAGAGCCAGAAAGGGTTTTCTGGCTCTGTCTCATTCATAAACGTTTACTCGTCAGCCATCACGAATTCCAGACGACCCGGCGCCACCCGGATATCCATAGGCACCATGCCGAACATCCGCTGAGCCAGATTGGTGTCATCCAGGCGGTATACAGGCATGGTCTCAAGCATCTGGGCTACAACCCGCATCACACTCTCAGTGACCGGCGCCAGATCGCCTTTGAAGAAACCCGCATCAACACTGCTTTCCAGCAGTTTTATTCTCCGAATGTAAATAGCCTTTTCCGTGCTGTCGTAGACCGGCGCGCCCTCAATCTTCAAGGCAATATCAACCGGCAGTTTGGCCAGAAACGCGTTCAACGCAACCTGCCCGTTCAAATCCACCACCGCGACATCCCGGCCGTCCGGCCCCAGGGTAATGTCGGCACTGTCGAGACTCAAGCTGAGTGGAGAGCCACTTTTAAGCTGCGTGCGATCGTAATCACTAACCACATCCTGAAGATGCTTCTCCAGCTCTCCTTCCGAAATTGAATAAGGTGAAATGCTGGCACAGCCACTGGACAAAGCAAGCACCAGAAACACCATGCCCCAAAGGCGACTCAGGTGCAGTTTATTCATCATCACTCTCCATTGGTTAAGCCGCCACTATCTGACGGCAAACCCGGACTGGCTATTCGTTTTCAGCCCGGGCATCTACGTGAGGGATGAGATTATCGTCGAAAACCACCTTCAATAGAATGGGCTGACAACACACCTGACAGTCTTCCACGTATTCCTGCTCCGCCACTGACTGATCGACACTGATCTCCAGCGCCTCCCCGCAGTAGGGGCATTGGATAAGTACAGAGTCCAGAGCCGACATAGGCACTCCTCAGAACTGTTGTTTAGCCATCCACGGAATGATGCGATCAAACGCCGCATCGAGCTTCTCACAGGTCGTGGAGAAACTGATACGAACCGCGTTGGTCGAGCCTTCGCCAAAGGCATCACCCGGTACCATACACACCCCGGTTTCCTTGAGCATGCGCAGCGCCAGATCAGAACCATCAACATGGGGCGGCAAAGCGGGAAATGCGAAAAAGGCACCACCAGGCTTATAACCGGTCATGTAAGGCGTCTGCTCTATCAGGTCCACGACTTTGTCCCGGCGCTCCCGATAGATATCCACCATGTCTTTTACACACTGCTGGTCACCTGTCAGTGCTGCCACACCCGCGAACTGCGAAGGCGTATTGGCAACGGAAGTCGTAAACATATGAAAGCGTCGCAGGGATTTGATTGCAGCCTGGCTGGCAATCACCCAACCTACACGCAGTCCCGCCATACTGTAGGTTTTCGAAAAACTGCTGATGCACATGATGTTATCCAGATCCATGGAGCAGTTCAGGACACTGGCAAAATCATCGTCATCAAAAATAAGGTGGTCATACACTTCGTCGGCATAAACCTGGATACCCCGGTATGCGCACTCTTCCAGAATGGTTTCCACGGTAGTGCGGGGATATACAGCACCCGTCGGGTTATTCGGGTTGTTGAGGATCAGGGCAAAGGTGCGTGGCCCCATGGCACGAATCACCTCATCAGGATCAAGCTGATGATTATTCTCTGCCTGAGTCGATACGAACTTCACCTCGCCGCCGTTCATACGGATCAAAGGTGCGTACAACAAGAAGGAGGGATCCGTCACGATGAACTGTCGCCCTGGTGCTGCTGTAGCGGCAATTGCCAGGTACATAGCTTCAGTGGCCCCGCTGGTAACCAGAATGTTGTCTCTGGTCAGCTTGCGGTTATAGCGTTTGCTGTAATAGTCCCTCAGCGCTACCAGTAACTCAGGCAGCCCGGCGTCCATGGTATAGCCGGTTTGCCCTGCGTTCAGGGCCTCGATGTAAGCATCAACAATATGCCTGGGTGTCGGCAGATCCGGCTGACCAATGGAAAGATGAATGACATCTTTCATACTGGCCGCCATATTAACCATACGCCGGATTCCCGGCACCGGAACTGCCTGCATAGCAGGGTTCCAACTGGCCTTGGTTTTCCGGTACTTCACTTTCCGCGGTGTATCCTGGCCGGTATCTCTGTTGGCGGCGCCTGCCATAAAAACCTCCTGCAACGGGAACGGGGGCAAATAAAAAACTACCATTGCAGGTTAGCCAGTAAGGCAAGGGCATACAAGACAAAAGCAGACAAACATTGGATAGGTATAAATACGTGCCAATAAAGGGCTGTCCGGATACAGCAGGATCAGGCCAAGGTTGACCCGGTGGCGTCTGCCTACCAGACTGTACTGAGGGCTCGACAGCGGGTATGACAAGCCTCGGAAAACACACATACGACCACCAGCCATCTGACCAATCGGAGGTTCAATGACTCAGCGCAGCAAGCCTGTGGTAACCGTTCTCACCGCGCCCGGTGAGCAAGAGCCACCGGGAATGGATTCACTCAGGGCGCGAGCCGAAGTACGCTTCGCCAGTGACGAGGCAACTCTGAGAAGCACCCTGCCCGGCACAGATATTATGATGGTGACGGATTTTCGCACCGAGGCGCTCGAGGCCGCTTGGGGTTGTGCTGACAAGCTGCGATGGATCCACGCGACCAGTGCCGGGGTGGACGCTCTTATGTTCCCTGCCCTGACTGAAGGCAACGTGGTTGTCACTAACGCCAGGGGCATATTTGATCGGACTATCGCAGAATATGTGCTGTGCACCATTCTGATGTTCGCCAAGGATTTCCCGGGTTCCATCCGGTTGCAAATGAAGCACCAATGGAAGCACCGGGATACAGAACGAGCCGAGGGCAAACAGGTTCTGGTCGTTGGTGCAGGATCCATCGGCCGTCAGATCGGGCGCCTTGTTGCAGCTGCTGGCCTGAAACCTCATGGAATTGCCAGAACAGCCCGCAAAGACGACCCCGACTTCGTTGCCGTTCATGGCAATGACGATCTCTATGATCAGCTCGGCCATGCTGATTACGTGGTTATCGCCGCACCGCTTACACCACAAACGGAAGGGCTGTTTGACGAAAAAGCATTTAAATCCATGAAGAGCACAGCCCGCTTGATCAACATTGGGCGCGGGCCGATTGTTAAGACCGACGACCTGATTGCGGCGCTCAAAAGCGGCGAAATAGCCGGCGCGGGGCTGGATGTGTTCGAGGAAGAGCCACTACCCGAGGATCACCCGCTCTGGGATATGGAGAATGTGACCATGACGGCGCACATGGCCGGAGATTTTATCGGCTGGAAGCGGGCCCTTACCGATCAGTTTCTCGAGAACTTTGACCGTTGGCATAAAGGCGAAGACTTGTTCAACCTGGTCAACAAGGAGCTGGGTTACGCAGGAAGTAAATAATCCGACCCGAGCTGCAAATACATAAAAAAACGGGAACCAACAGGTTCCCGTTTTTTTATTCAGACCAACAAACTGACGCTCAGCTTCCGGACAACGACTGGTCAGAGGGATCGATTTCCATCTGCTGTATCGCGATAACCGCCTGAGTGCGGTTACGAACCCCAAGCTTACGGAATACCGCCGTAATATGTGCCTTGATAGTAGCCTCAGACACATCCAGATCGTAAGCAATCTGCTTATTCAGCAGGCCTTCCGCCAACATACCCAGCACCCGGAACTGCTGCGGGGTCAGGGATGCCAGTTTCTCGGAGAAATCAGTCGTATCCGTATGCATCCGCTCAAGCTTGTCTGCTACACCTTCCGGCAACCAGACATCGCCTTCGAGCACGGCGCGAATTGCCTCCGTAATGGTAGGCAAAGGCGCCGACTTTGGAATAAAGCCGGACGCCCCATAATCAATGGAGCGTCGCATCACCTGAAGTTGCTCCGAACCTGACACAACCACCACCGGTAATCCGGGATACTGCCCACGCATGAACACCAACCCGGAAAAACCATGGGCACCTGGCATATTGAGATCGAGCAGAACCAGATCTGCATCCGGGTGCGAATCTACCGACGCCTGCAGCGCCTTGATGCTTTCTACTTCTACGGTTTCAGCATCAGGCACCGCTTGATTGACCGCCTGTTTCAGGGCAGCCCGAAACAATGGGTGATCATCAGCGACGATAATTGTTTGTGTCATTAAACAGATTCCTCACAGGTTTATGGCCTGCTTTCAGACCTTATTTGAACTCGCGACTTCCGATGAGCTCGTCCACCACACCCGGGTCTGCAAGTGTCGAGGTATCGCCCAGCTGGTCGTGCTCATTTGCAGCAATCTTACGCAATATCCGGCGCATAATCTTGCCTGACCGGGTTTTTGGCAAGCCCGGCGCCCACTGAATCACATCCGGAGACGCGATCGGGCCGATTTCCTTGCGCACCCATTGTACCAGTTCCTTCTTGAGCTCGTCTGAAGGCTCTTCGCCCTGCATCAGGGTTACATAGACATAGATGCCCTGGCCCTTGATGTCGTGAGGGAAGCCAACAACAGCGGCTTCGGCAACCTTGTCGTGAGCCACCAGAGCGCTTTCAACCTCCGCGGTACCCAGGCGGTGCCCGGAAACGTTGAGCACGTCATCAACACGACCGGTAATCCAGTAGTAACCATCTTCATCGCGACGAGCACCGTCGCCGGTGAAGTACATGCCTTTATAGGCACTGAAATAGGTCTGGGCAAAACGTTCGTGGTCGCCATAAATCGTGCGCATCTGGCCCGGCCAGCTGTCCAGAATCACGAGGTTACCATCAGTCTTGCCTTCGAGCAGGTTACCCTCGTTATCGACAAGCGCTGGCTGGACACCGAAGAACGGAACTGTCGCTGAGCCCGGCTTCAGGTCGATCGCACCCGGCAAGGGCGCAATCAGGATGCCGCCGGTTTCTGTCTGCCACCAGGTATCTACGATGGGGCATTCGCTGTTGCCGATAACGCGATGGTACCACTCCCAAGCCTCAGGATTGATCGGCTCACCAACAGAACCAAGCAATTTCAGGCTCTTGCGGGTAGTGCCATCCATACAGGCTTCACCTTCAGCCATCAGAGCCCGGATTGCAGTCGGTGCGGTGTACAGAATGTTGACTTGATGCTTATCGACAATCTGCCCCATACGAGAGCTGTCCGGGTAGTTCGGCACGCCCTCGAACAGTACGGAGATCGCACCATTACATAACGGTCCATACAGAATGTAGCTGTGACCAGTCACCCAGCCAAAATCGGCAGTACACCAGTAAACATCACCGTCGTGGTAATCGAACACATACTGGTGAGTCATAGAGGCGTAGACCATGTAACCGCCAGTCGTATGCAAAACACCTTTGGGCGCACCAGTTGAACCCGACGTATAAAGCATGAACAGGGGATCTTCTGCGTTCATCGGCTCTGGAGGACAGTCGGCAGAGGCAGACTTCATCAGGTCTTCATAACGCGCATCGCGACCTTCAACCCAGGGTACGTCTTTATTGCCGGTACGGCTAACAACGATGACTTTCTCAACCTGGGCGTCGTCTTCATTTTTGAGCGCCGCATCCACATTCTTTTTCAGCGGAATCTTGCGGCCGCCGCGCAGACCTTCGTCAGAAGTGATCACAAAACGGGACTTGCCGTTGGCAACGCGGGCACCCAGAGCCTCTGGCGAGAAGCCGCCGAAAACTACAGAGTGGATTGCACCAATCCGCGCACACGCCAACATAGCGACAGCGGTTTCAACAATCATCGGCATGTAGATGGTGACTACATCACCTTTTTTCACGCCCAGACCTTTCAGAACGTTGGCAAACTTGCTGGTTTCTTCGTGCAGTTCGCTATAGGTAACGTGACGGGAGTCGGCAGGGTCATCGCCTTCGAAAATAATGGCAGTCTGGTCACCGCGTGTGGCGAGATGACGATCGAGGCAGTTGGCTGAAGCATTCAGCTGGCCGTCTTCAAACCACTTGATCGAAAGGTTGTTGTAATCAAAAGTCGTGTTCTTGACCTTGGAATAGGGTTTGATCCAGTCAAGGCGCTTACCATGCTCACCCCAGAAAGTATCTGGCTCCTCAACAGATTGACGATACATTTCGTCATACTGTTCCCGGTTCACCAAGGCCCGTGCGGCCACATCCGGGCTTACCGGATAAAGATGCTTATCAGTCATTGTGTTCCCCCTTGATCAGAGTCTGTTGTTTTTGTCGGTACCATTAATTCAAAGCGATAAGGCACATCAGCCCTATGGACACATGCATCTAGTTCACCATGTGTGCCACTAAACAATGAATTAGACGAACGTCCTAACAAGCTCCAACTTTATCCTCATGCCGCCTGCGTTCGGGCCTTTGAGGAGCGCAACCGAGCCTTCCGCCGGGGCTTGAGCGCGAAGCGATTCAGACCTGCGAGATGGATCTTGCGCAGATACACCTCCCAGTCGATCTGGCGTGCATCCACCGGGAACAAAGCTTTGTCTGCCTCCCCCATACGCGACGCCAGGGCCAACAAGTCATCATTGTGGAAAATATAGTCCGGTGCAGTATAGAAGCCAAAAATGGTGGCCAATGAGCGGGTAGTATCAAGATTTCGCAATGTTTTGAGATCACGCTCCTTTGCCAGCACACCCAGCCGACGCATAACACTCTGCGCCACACCAAGCGGAAGGCGAGCACCGCTTGCCAGAGCATCGAACATTGTCCGGTTCACGGCAATAAAGGGCTTGATCGGCTGGCGATAGAAAAGCCTATCATAGGCAGCGAAATTGGTTTTGGCCTCCGCCATCAGGTGATCAATAAACTCGCCCAGAGTCACCGGATTGGAGCTGCCACTGCAACACTGATAGATGCGCCGACGGGGAGGCTCACCAAGAGCTTCTGCAACTGCCAGGACAATAGAGTTCGCTACAAGGTCAACGGGAATGACATCAATAGTACCGGAGCGCTTACCGGGGAATACCGTTACCTTTTCTCTCGCGTAGGCAAGAATAATGGCATCAGCAACTTTTACGCCCTCAATCCAGCCTGCCACCGGCTCTTCAAGAGCACTCTCAATAATCGATGGGCGCACGATCGTGAGGGCGCGGCCGTCGAGTGCCTTCATCAGCCATTGCTCACCCAGCCACTTGGTAAAGGTATAGGTATCGCTCCAGCCGTAGCGGTTGGCCTCGCGGATACCCAGATCCACCAACTTTCGCTCCAGTATTTTACCTGAATAGCGAGAGCGCACATCCGCAATACTGTCCTCAAGTAACCGGACCAGCTCGTCGATCTCATAGTAACCAGCAGGGTTAAGCGGTATATCCTCGCCAGCGGGCGGCTTGGCCACCGACTCAGTAACCTGTCCCGAGTTCATGCCATTAACGTAGCAGGTTGATACCTGAACAACCGCAAGCGCCGGGTTCTGACGGGCCAACTCTGCAATATTTTCCAGACATTGCGTGTTGATGGACAAAGCTTTATCCAGCTCTTCACGAAAGTTAACACTGGCAGCGGAGTTAATAACGGCGTCAATACTGCCAGACAGCTCTCGCAAGGCCTCTGGTTCCAGACCAAAATCAGGCTGCGTTACTTCTCCCGTGACACAATGCAGTCGCTCTTTCAGAAAGACGTCGAAGGACTCGCCCTTCTCCTGGCGCAAGCGATCAAAAACAGAGGAGGTTGCAATTTCTTCAAGAAATCGACTTCGAGCGTCAGGATGCCGCACGTTGCCTCTTATCAAAAGATGCACGCCGCCAATGTCCGGTACTGCACGAATCAGCTTTTCCAGCACGACCTTGCCTAGAAAGCCCGTGGTGCCCGTAATCAGGACATGCTTGCCACGAAGCTGTTCGAGCACTTTTGAAGACGAGACTCCCGACTGATTTTGCGACTTTCCCATTCTGAAAACTCCTTTTCCGGATCCCTGCAGCACTTGATCCTTACACAATCCCTTTGACAGTGCCGTGACAGACTCCATGGTTACTATGAGCACGCTACGCGACAAAGACGGCATAAGAAATGACGAATTAACCGGCATGTCTTGCTTACAGTATTTAACCGGAAAGTCTCAGCCGTCAATATTTCTCTTGCCGGCTAAGGACCGCAGAAAGTTATTCAAGGAAATATCAGAGGGTTGTTCTTTCAAAGCCCTGACAAGCTTGTCCTGATCACCAAAACTGATGCTGTCGTATGAGGGCTCGGGAAGCACAGGGTGCGTCGGCTCCTGCTCGTTTAATCCAGTATCCGGCGATATGCAGACATCCTCGGCAAGGTGCCTCAAATGGTTTGCCATGTGCTCGCGCTGCTCAGGAGAAAGAGGTTGCCAGTCAATCGCCCCAAGCCCCGCCTGAATAATTTCAACAGTATCGCTGTCGGGCGCCTTGCCTAAAAGAGCGAACAATCGCGTGAACACATCGTAGCGGAGCAAAGCGTTCTCCGGTGTCGGTGCGAGCAGGGTTTCCAGCTCACTCACAGCCTGCAGGCTGCGTTCGCGGGGGCTGGCCGGTGCTGAAACAGGCTCAACCGCCTTTTTCTTTTGCACCGACTGCCGTTTCGAAACGGAATGCCAGTAGGCTGCAATACCGGCTTTTCTTGCAGGCAATTGAGACAAGCGCACATCAAGCATGTCTGCCAGTGTGATGAACTGACGGCACGAAGGGTCGGCGGGCGGCAGCAGTGCGACCGGCCTCTGGTTCAGCACCGACTGGCGCAGGGTCTCATCGCGCCAGATGCCCCCCATGTAATGGAGAGAGCATTGCAGATGTCTCCGGGCTGCCGAATCGAGACGCTGGAACACCGAGCGGGCCTGGCTGGCGCCCTGCGCCATGTTAATCAGCACGCTTGGCATTCGCCGGTAGCCGCGACGCCTCAGTACTTTGATCAGGGAAAACGCATCCGTGAGCGAGGCCGGGTCCGGGGTAACGACAACACACGCCAGCTGAGCCGCTGCAATCATGTGCATAGACGTAGGTTGAAGGCCGGCAGCTGTGTCCGTTATGACGTAATCGTAACGGCTTTCAAGCTTTGATAGAGCTCGCAAAATACGAAAGCTCTCTTCCGGCTCCATATCCATACATTCCTGGACACCAGAAGCGCCTGGCACAATATGCAGCCCGTAATCGGCTTCCAGCATTATATCCTCAAGCCTGCACTCACCGGCTACCACATTGGCAAGCGTCCGTTCCGGATAGAGCCCCAGCATAATACTGACGTTGGCAAGATCGGTGTCACCGTCCAGCAACAGCACCCGCTTATGATTTCGAGCCAGGGTAAGTGCCAGATTAAGAGCTACCGATGTTTTTCCAACTCCACCCTTACCACCGGTCACGGCGATGGTCCTGGGGTAGTCTGTGTTTGGCTTGGGAGCTTCCTGAGCATTCATGACGGGCGATTTTACATCCTTGAAACAACAACAAAAGGAGCTCTAGTCTGTAAAAATTGTACACATATCGCGTTATAATGAATATGCTGTTCAAAAAAAGCACAGCGATAGTTTTCAATCCGTGCTTTTTTGTCTAAGCTCATTCACTGGAAGTGAAAATGAACAGAATTTCAGAAACTGACCCCGGCGTGCGTCTGGCAACCTTATGAATGCAATATCCGACCTTCAGCTCCCTAGCCTTCCGGAGGTCACGCTACGTGCGCTCGAAATTTGCAACAAGGATGGAAACTACCGCGAGATCAGCGAAGTAATAGCCTCGGATACCGCTCTCGTGGTTCGAATTCTGGCACTGGCTAACTCTGCACTCTATGGCCCAACACCCGGGATCCGGTCAATAGACCAGGCGCTAATGCGCCTTGGAACCAGACGTTTCAAAACACTGATACTCACCGCTGCTCTGCGCCAGATTCTGTTTGAGCTGGGTGGCGGTGCCTGGCAGCAGTTGCGGGATTTCTGGCGGCACGCCCTGACAACTGCACTGACTGCACGAGCCCTGGCAACCCTCACCCGGTACCCGGAAGCCGACGAAGCCTTCATGCTGGGCATGCTTCATAATGTCGGGGAACTGATTGACGTAAAATCACCAGATACGGAAACCGGGCAGCAGTATACGAACCGGCAACCCGATATCGCCGCGGAATTGGTTACCTCCTGGGGGCTGGGACCTCTGGCAGCCGACGCTATGCGCTATCAACAAGCGCTGCCCTCAGAGTTGCTGGATGCCGGGCATCTGGTCAAAGTCATCGCACTCTCCACCCGCCTGGCGCTCTCAGATTCGGCAGGTATTGCGGCCGCGGGCACCATGTTCGGGCTCAGTGAAGAGCTGACCCACGAGATCAACCGGCGCATCAGCCATGATGTGTCTGCGATGGCCGATTCTTTGGGTATACCACTGATCAACAGCTACGACGCAGAGCCGGCATCAAAACAACTCCGACAAACTGTATTGCGGCACGCCATCGCACAACAAGCCCTCGGCTTCGCAGATCTTACCGGCAAGAGTGGCGCCATTCTGGCCGAAACGGTAAACAGCCTGACTTTGATTACCGGGTTGCCTGCATTATATTTCGCGAGCAACGATGACAGCCTTGAACTTCTTTCCGGTACCACCGGGCCGCACCCGAACCTTGTCGTGTCCGCACAGGCAGGCGGTAGCGTAATCACAGAAGCTTTCACCTCGCGAATACCTGTCAGCCTCAAGGATAAGGCGCCAACAGTACTTGATCGTCAGCTTTTATCGTTGCTGCGAACACAATCTCTGACAGCCATTCCTATAGTCACAGGCGACAAGTGCCCTGGCGTGTTTGTATTGGGTACTGACGGCAGAACATCCGACTCAACCACGGACCTCATAGATCTGTTTATCCGCCAATTGTCCGCCGTGCTTCAGGAAAAGACTTCAGCTTATGAGGCCGAAAAGGAAAGCAAAGGGATAAACCATGAAATCGCCATCGAAAAGCTGCGAGAACAGGTACATGAGATCAGCAATCCGCTGACCATAATACGACAATACCTGCATCAGCTGCGCAATCGGCTTGATGACCCCAGCGCCCGTGAAGATCTGGACATTGTGCGGGACGAGCTGGATCGTGCAGCTAACCTGTTGCTACAGATGAACAACGGAAACACCGGTGACACAGGCGAGGATACGTCGGATCTCAATGCGGAACTGCGAAGCCTTGCCCGTGTGCTTGATCACAGCCTCTTCGGTGACAGCAAGCTGCACTTTAACGTGCTAATGTGTAGTACTTCGACGCGTGTCATTGCCGGTCCGCCAGCCATCCGCCAGATTCTGATCAACCTGATCAGAAATGCCGTGGAGAGCCTGCGCGATGCCGGTGGGGTCGTTTCGCTGAAAACATCCGCACCGATATGGCAAGGCCGCCGTAACTGGGTGGAAATGGAAATTTCAGATACCGGCCCTGGCATTCCCCAAGAAGTCCGGGATGCCCTGTTTACGCCGGGGAAAACGACGAAAGGAGCAGGCCACAGTGGCTTGGGCTTAAGTATTGTAAAACAGCTTGTTGATGACATGGAGGGCATTATTGCTTGCCATACGGGGCAGGAAGGCACCACCTTCCGGATTTTGCTGCCGGCGGCCAGCCAGGAAACAAGCAAATCTGAGTGACGTAGAAAAACGGATACACAAAGATGGCACCTGAACAGTCCAACAGGCCTTTCTCACGGGTGACGACCGCTCGCATTCTGGTGGTTGATGACGAGCCACGCTTGGTGGACGCGCTGGCTTCGCTGCTCCGAAGTTGCGGTTACGATGTAACCGAGGCCCACGGAGGAAGGCACGCCTGTGAATTGATAGATACCCTGCGCTTTGACCTGGTGCTGCTGGACTTACGCATGCCAGAGGTCGACGGTTTTGCCGTGATGGCCCACCTTGCGAACCAACAACCTGAATGCGGCAGTATCGTGATCAGTGGAGAAAGCTCATTCACCGCTGTCAGCCGCGCGCTGCGGCGCGGTGCTCTGGATTACGTCCGCAAGCCCTTTGATCCTGAAGAGCTGATCGCTACAGTAAAAGGCGTCGTCGGCAAACAATCTCTGCTTAAAGCTCACGAAGACATTCAGGTGCGACTCGAGAAATCTGAAGCCCTGCACCGTTACATTGTAAACAGCTCACCCGATATCGTCTTCATGCTCGATGCAGGCGGCCGCTTTTGTTTTATCAACAGCAAAATTGAAATCCTGCTGGGGTACAAGCCGACTGAGCTGTGTGGCCAGCATTTCCGGAACATTCTGGACGACCGTGACTTTGCCAAAGGTACCAATGCGCTCAATGCTCCGGATATCAGTGCAGATAACCCCCGCACCTTGGAGATCCGCCTTAAAACCCGTGGCAGCCGGCGGGCGACGAGACATTTTGAAATAACCGCCTTCCCCATCGATCCACAAAACTGGACACATGACCACAATACCGGGGGCAGTGGCAGTGGCCAAAGAGCCTGCTATTACGGAACCGCCCGGGACGTCACCGAACGCAAGGAAGCTGAGGCCTTTATTAACTTCCAGGCTTATCACGACCTGCTCACACGCCTGCCAAACCGCGCTCTGTTCAAAGACCGTCTTGAGCTGGCCATCACCCATGCTCGCCGCGGAGGCCAGCAACTGGCTGTGATGTTTCTCGATCTCGACCGCTTTAAAATCATTAATGACACCCTCGGCCACGCCATGGGCGACAGGCTTCTGCAAGCGGTAACCCAGCGGCTTGAAAGCTGCATACGCAAGGGCGACACCTTGTCGCGCTTCGGTGGTGATGAGTTCACTTTGCTGTTGCCATCCGTTCATGGCCACGAGGATGCAAGCCAGATCGCGAAGAAGCTGATCAAAACGCTCAAAGCACCCTTCCTTTTGGGTGAACATGAAGTGTTCGTAGGCGTCAGCATTGGTATTGCTATCTACCCGGAGGCAGGTGACAGCATGGATCAGCTGATCCAGAACGCTGATATCGCTATGTACCATGTCAAAGCCCGGGGCAAAGACAGCTATCGCTTTTTCTCCGAGAGTATGAGCATCGACAGCACCAACCGTCTGCACCTGGAGAGAGACCTGCGCCTGGCGCTTGAGAGAGATGAACTCCGGGTATATTACCAGCCTCAGGTTTGCGCAAGCACCAACCGGATTATGGGGCTCGAGGCGCTGGTACGCTGGCAACACCCTGAGCGCGGTTTACTCTACCCCAGGGATTTTCTTGGCTTGGCAGAAGAAACCAAGCTGATCGGTCAACTGAGCGAGCAGGTTCTGGATCAAGCCTGTCGTGATGTCGGCCAATGGATTCGCTCCGGCCATAAGGATCTGCGTCTGGCCGTTAACCTCTCTCCTATTGAGGTAGAACACCCCCGGTTTGTGGAGACGCTTATGGAAAGGGTGGAAGCTAGCCGTTTCCCACCTGGCAACCTGGAAATCGAAATCACGGAAAACGTGATCATGAATGACCTGGAACAGATCAGCCAAAAACTCCGGGAGCTTGCAAACATAGGCGTGCGTATTGCAATCGATGATTTCGGCACTGGCTATTCATCACTCAACTATATACACAGGCTTCCTATCCACACCCTGAAGGTAGACCAGTCTTTCGTCAAAGCCATCCGTGGCGGTGCGGATGATGCCTGTATTGTTAACGCTATTATTGCCATGGCTCACGGACTCAAACTGGAAATTGTCGCCGAAGGCGTGGAGACGGATAAACAACTTCAGTACCTGAGGACCCTTGGCTGCCATCAGGTTCAGGGCTTCTTTTATGGGCCGGCACAACCCGCAACAGATATTGACAAATTACTGGTCCAGAAAAGCATTCGCACCCCCGTAGCTGGCTGATTCCGACACTCCACCCCACAAAATCCTGTCCTACAATCCGATCTAAAACCTTGACCCTGTCTGCAAAGTATTGCTTTGCGTTAACTTGTGTATCCGGAAATGCGCATTGCTGCACATATTTTCCCCACCTCGTTTCATAAGCTCGGATCAACAAGGCATTGGCCATCGAAACGCCCGCACCTACCGCCGGGAAAAAATGACAATAACGGTGGCAATATCCCAGCTAACAAAAACAGGCAGCAGTCATCATGCGCGACAAATACCGTTATATCGGTCCCGTATACGATTTCCTCAGCAATCTCTACAGCGGCAAGAACATCCACCGATGTAAAACTGCCATGTTGGACGTAGAAACGGTAAAGCCCGGAGACCGCATCCTGTTTGCCGGCGTTGGCCATGGTCGTGATGCCCTGCGCGCAGCTGAGCTGGGCGCCGATGTTACCGTTGTTGACCTGTCGGAAACCATGTTGCGGAAGTTCGGAGAGGCCCAGGAAAGCGAAGCCCCTCAATTGACTATTCGTCGCATTCACAGCGACATAATGAACGTGGATGAGTTTGGCCGGTACGACATGGTCGTTGCCAATTTTTTCCTGAACGTATTTGACGAAAACATGATGGTGCGTGTCCTGGAGCATCTGATTAAGCTAGGCAAGGCAGACGCCCGTGTTGTTGTGGGTGATTTTTGCTACCCAACCGGCAATGTGTTCTCTCGAACATTTAAAAAACTCTACTGGTACATGGCCGTTTTCACCTTCTGGCTATTCGCCAACAATGCCTTTCACAAAATCTACAACTACCCGGAACACATGCGGCGCCTGGGCCTTGAGGTCACAGAGAAAAAGCACTTCAAACTGATGAACATGGACTGCTACTGGTCGATTCTCGGCCGCAAGCAAGCGTAAGAGACAGCCTGACAGATAATAACAATCGGGGAGAATCACTATGTCAGACCAGACCCTTGCACTTGGCCGGACCACAGGACTTGAAAGCACTGCATTTACTTTTAGCGAGAGAGTGGGCTACCTGAAGAGGTTCGGCGCACACTCCCAGTCCTTCTCTACTCTGCAGCCAGGCATGCAGTATTTCGATGTGCCAGGCAAAGGCTACCTCGCCTATATGCGCAAGTGGGGCGCCACCATTGTTCTTTCTGACCCGGTATGTGCACCGGAGAATTTTGGAGAGCTTCTTGAACGCTTCCAGGAGCGCTTTCACAATGCCGCCTACGTTCAGGTTTCCAAGCCTGTTGTGGACTATTTGCATGCGCGTTTCGGATTGTATGGCACACAGTTTGGCAGCGAATCACGAATTGACCTGGGCAAGTGGTCCCTCAGAGGCAAGAAAAAACAGATCCTGCGTACAGCGTTGAACCAGGCCGAAAAAAACGGAATAACTGTTCAGGAACGTTTCAGCGACGATCACACGCGCGAAATCTCGGAAGCCTGGATCCGAACGCGGAAATGCAAAAGCAATGAGATCCGCTTTCTGATTCGTCCAATGGAAATGGATTACAGGGAGAATGAGCGCCATTTCTACGCCTATCAGAATGGCAAGGCTGTCGGCTTTATCTACTTTGACCCGATATATCGCAATAACGAAATCATCAGTTACGTGCCAAACATTTCCCGCGCCAACGCAGACTTCAAGCAGGGCATCTTTTATACCCTGATGGCGCATGCCATGGCAGCATTCAAGGCGGAGGGCATCCCGTATCTCGACCTTGGGCTCATTCCGTTATCCCTTGATGCCACGACGGAGTATCAGGAAAGCCGGCTTCTGAAACAAACCTTACATGGCCTCTACAACAGGGGGAGCTTCATTTACAACTTCAAGGGCCTGGAGTTTACCAAGTCAAGATTCCGGGGCGACAACTTCAAAACCTACTGCTGCCATAAACGGAGAATACCGGCACTGGAGTTTCTGGCCATGTTCAAACTGACACAGTTACTATAATGTTTCTGGCCAGTTCCCGGTAACCAGCTTTGGCTGCAGGCCCAGGCCTGCCATGTAGCTGGCAATCCCCGCCGGGGCCTTACCTGTGAAGAGAGCTTCAGCCACGGGCGTACCCAGCACCCTGCTTGGCTCACGCGCTTCTATAGGCTTACCGGCTTGCGCCAGCAGCCACACAACGCGGCGGGCAATCGCATCTCCTGAATCCACCCAGAATTTTACCTCCGGCAGACTCTGCTTAAGGCTTGTTAGCAAAAGCGGATAATGGGTACATCCCAGAACAACAGTGTCGACACCGGCATCGCGCAATTTCCTGACCGCACCATCAAGATTGCACTGAGGCACAGGCACACCCCGCGCCAGATCCTCTGCCCACTGAACGAGCCCAGGGTGGCCCACTCGCTCTACCTGGCAGTCGGGCGCAAATTCCCTGATCAATTCATCAAGGTAAGGTCGGCGCACTGTTGCAGGAGTGGCCAGAATGCCAATGCGCCGATTCTTTGTTTGCGTTGCCGCTGGTTTCACTGCCGGTACCACCCCAACCACAGGCACGTCTGTTATGGCTCGCAAGTTCGGCAATGCAACGGTACTGGCCGTATTACAGGCAACGACAATGGCATCGCAAGGGTACTGCTCAAGCGCTTTTGAAATCAGCCTGCAACAGCGTTCAACCACGACAGATTCCGACAATGCTCCGTAAGGGAACGCAGCATTGTCGGCCAGATACACAATCGATGCGGTGGGAAGTTGCTCATGCACACGGGCCGCAACGCTCAATCCGCCGACGCCGGAGTCGAAAACCAGAATGCGGGGAAGTTCACGTTCACTCAACGCTCCACGCCTCCCCCGGCGATCACTCGTTCCATATCGCGTATCAGCCGCCCGGAAATGGTGGTATCCGGAGGAATCGGCGGTCTGCTTCCGGGTAAAAACCAACCAGCATCTGCCAACTCATCTTCCTGAAGAATCAGTTCACCACCTGCGTAGTCGGCAAAGAATCCTGCCATCAACTGGTGTGGAAACGGCCAGGGCTGGGATGCCTGATATTGAATATTGGTTACATCCAGGCCGGTTTCCTCTTTAACCTCACGAACAACCGCACCTTCCAGGCTTTCACCCGGCTCCACAAAACCCGCAATCAGGCTATAGAAATTGCGCTTGCCCCGGGAGGATTTCGCCAGAAGATAGCGATCCTTATTGCGAATTACCACGATCACGCAAGGCGCAAGGCGCGGGTACCAGGGGATATTACAGCTACTGCACCACCTTGCCCGCTCTCGCGGATGAAAGCCTGTTCTGCTGCCGCAACGCCCACAATACTGATGATCCTGAAACCACTGCCACACCTGAAAGCCGGTACTGAGCATGGCCGCTGGTACATCACTGATCATCAGCAAGGCATCACGCAAAGGAACAATGTCATGGCCGGCAATCAGGGGCTCCGGCACCTCAGTCACGAAAACCGGCCGGCCGTCAACGTTTCCCAGCGAGATAAAACCAGCATTTCGGGGATTGGCAGGAAGGCTCTCCAGAGGCTGCAACCAGTCACCCTTGGGCTTGAAAACACCAGACCCCGACAGCGCCAGCACAAGATCGCCCTGCTCGGGCCCCTGCGTGGTCCAGCCCGGGCTCCACTGAATCGTTGATGTCGCCATCTGCAATTGCACCTTCGTGATAAACAAGCAAAACAGGAATGTATCACACAGCCATAGCCACCAAGAATGCAGCAGTGGCTTTCCGGCCCGTTCGCAACCAAGTAAACTTGGCGCCTGTTTTTCATCGGAGCGACATTTTATGCGTCTTTACCAGGGTATTCGAAGCCTGATTCTGACCTTTTTCCGGAAAATACTATTTTTATGGGTCCGGACAGATGTCAGCGGGAACAGCGTCGATGCTTTGGGGCTATCGCCCGAAAAACCAGTTTGTTACGTGCTGCAGTACAGCTCACTTTCCAACCGGCTGGTGCTGGAACAGGAAGTGATTCGGGCCAAGCTGCCGGGCGCTACCACGTCGCTACCGGTAAAAAACGGCCCGTCACATTCGTTTTTTTTCCTCTATCGCCGCGTGGGAGGCCTGTTTCGCAGGCGCCAGACACCTACACCGACCACCGAATTCCAGGCCTTGGTTCGTTACGGCCTGGAGAACCCTGAACAGGATGTTCAGATTATTCCGGTATCCCTGTTCTGGGGCCGCTCCCCGGATAAAGAAAAGTCGTTGGTGAAGCTGTTGCTTTCCGACACCTGGTCTGTCGCCGGCCGACTGCAGAAGTTTCTTGTTATTCTGGTGCACGGCCGCAATACCTATGTGCAATTCAATAAGCCGTTGTCGCTTGAGCAGGTTATCAATGAGTACCGTCACAGCGAAGAGCGCGCCAACCGCAAACTTGCACGTATTCTACGCACCCATTTCCGCAAGGTTCGGCAAGCCGTTCTTGGCCCCGACCTTTCTCACCGCAGAACACTGGTAGAAGGCTTGCTAAGAACCCAGGCGGTGAAAGAGGCTATTCGGGAAACGGCAGTTGCCGAGGACATTGCTCCGGCAAAGGTTCGTGCCCGGGCGTTCAAATACGCCGATGAAATAGCCGCCAATATGTCGGTCGTTACCATCCGCGTGTTCGAGGTACTTCTTGCCTGGCTATGGAACCGCCTCTATAACGGCGTCTCGGTCAATAATATTCGCGTAGTGACCGAAACCGCCCAGAACAACGCCGTTGTCTATGTGCCGTGCCACCGCTCCCACATCGACTACCTTCTTCTATCTTATGTGCTGTACAAAAACGGCCTGATGCCGCCACATATCGCCGCTGGAATCAACCTCAACATGCCGGTTGTCGGGCCGATTCTGCGCCGGGGCGGGGCCTTTTTCATGCGCCGAAGCTTCCGCGACAACCCCCTGTACTCAACGGTATTCAATGAGTATATGCATGTCATGCTCACACGCGGCTATTCCATTGAGTATTTCGTAGAGGGCGGCCGGAGTCGTACTGGCCGGATGTTGCAGCCTCGCCCCGGCATGCTTTCCATGACCGTGCGCAGCTTTTTGCGCGACCATCGCAAGCCAATCGTTTTTGTTCCTGTGTACATCGGGTATGAGAAAGTCATGGAGGGTCGTTCTTACCTAGGGGAACTCCGCGGTAAGAAAAAACAGAAAGAGAGCGTGTTCGGCCTCGCCAAAACTGCTCGAAAACTCGGTAACTCCTTTGGCCAGGTTGCGGTCAACTTTGGTGAAGCCATACACCTCTCTGATGTCCTGGATGACGTTCACGTCAGTTGGCGGGATGAGGCCTACGATTCCGAATACCGCCCTGCCTGGCTTACCAAAGCGGTTACAGAACTGTCTCTTCGAGTCGCCTCCAATATCAACGCGGCGGTTTCCGTCAACCCCATTGGCATGATCGCAACCGTGCTTCTTGGCGCCGAAAGGCTGGCGATGGATGAGGGCCAGCTAATCCGCCTCGCGGATCAGTATGCGGCGCTTCTGAAAGCCTTCCCTTACGCCGAAACGGTAACCCTCCCGGAAGGTAGTGGCAAAGACTGGGTAGCCTACTGCGAGTCCATGGGGCTGGTCTCGCGCCAACCCCAGAAACTGGGAGACATTATCGGGCTGGAAGGTAGCAATGCCATTCTGATGACTTACTACCGAAACAACATCCAGCACCTCTTTGCATTGCCTTCTCTGGTGGCCAGCCTGTTTGAAAACAAGAGTTCGCTGGCCAGGGACAAGATTGTAAACCTGGCAAGCGTCGCCTACCCCTACGTGCAATCAGAACTGTTCCTGAAATATCAACCCGACGAAGCGGAAGCGGTAATCAACCAGTGGATTGATGTGCTGGTACAACAGGGCCTGCTGGTAGCTCAGGACAACGAACGAATCGCCCACCCGGAAGAAGGCACCGAAGCCATGCTTCGTCTGAAGGTGCTCTCACGATTCATCATCCAGACCGTAGAGCGTTACCACATCGCTCTGGGCATACTGCGCAAGTACGGCTCCGGCAAGATCACCGCGGCCGAACTTGAAGAACAGAGCACACTGCTGGCCGAGCGCATGTCCATACTGTTCGGGCTTAATGCGCCTGAGTTTTTCGACAAAACCCTATTCCGGAATTTTATCGCCAACATGCAGAAGGATGGTGTTATTACCACCGATGATAACGGGCTGCTTTGTTATGGTGATGGGCTGGATGAAGTGGCAGATGATGCGAGGCTGGTACTGAGTGTTGAGAAGCGCCAGGCGATTCAGCAAGTGACCATGCTGGGCGTTTGAGGCGTACACGAAAGACCGGCAATCATACGCCTAGCGCGGCAAGGCGCGGATGGGGTAGATATCGTAGCGGCTGCTCTTGCCTTCTATCCGGGTACCTGGCTCGGCCCCGCCGATTGCGGGAGCCTTGCGCGGGCGCTTCACCACAACCCTGTACCTTGCTGCAGCCAAGGCAGCCTCCAGCAGTGCTTCTGAATCGTCATCATCCCCTACAACCGTTCGAAACACCTGCATTTCTTTCTTCACAAGCGCCGACTTTTCCCTGTGAGGAAACATGGGGTCGAGATAGATCACGTCAGCAAGGGTACCTTGATTGGAGCTCTCGTCATCACCACCGTCCACTGCAGCATTGCGCAGCCAATCAATACTACTACCGGAATGAAGCGTCATCCGCGCGATGATCGGAGCACAATCCACATTCAACGATGCCCGCGCCAACCCGTCTGCCAACAGCGCATGAATCACCGGGTTCCGCTCGAAAAGACTCACCCTGCACCTCAGGCTGGCAAGCACAAACGCATCCTGGCCCAGACCTGCTGTCGCATCCAGGACATGCAGGTCGGCTTTTGTTTTCTGCAATCCGACCGCACGGGCTACAAGCTGGCCGGAGCCACCACCATGTTCCCGGCGGTAACCCATCTTACCGGTGACAAACTCTGCCCTTACCGGGCCAGGCGCGTTTTTGCCAGCCACCTGCAAACACAAACCATGTTCATCCAGAAACAACAATGCACTCACATTCCGGATATCTTTAGGGCTGGCAACGCCCAGATAGGGTAATGAAAGATCAGTACTGAGCGCCAGTGCCTGGCGATCGTCACCCAGGGGACTTCTCGCTATCGCCAGTGGAATGGTTTCATCAGTGGAGGAGGCATTCGAAGCTTTGGCGCGAGACATCAGACCAGAATATCAATTCCGGCGAGCGCTGTGCCGCCAGATTCCTGTCCTGCTGCTGCAACACTTGCGAACGTAGATAGTGCCCGGGCCGCGGGGAGCGGCACCTCATCCGCCCGGAAGCGTTCCAGGCGCACATCCTCAGATGCCCTGCGAGCTTCTACACGACGCTCAGGGTTATCACCGACGTTTCGTTCAGATGCTGGCACATTCGTGCTGTCTGCAAGATCTCGGCGGGCTGTTTCGGCTGCTTTCTCAGGAGCAGAGGCAGGAGCGCGGGCAACATCAGTGCGTTCACGCACAGGGCTATTGGTGCCCGACTGATAGGAAAGTGTACTGCCTGGATTAATACCACCAATCATGGTCAGGGTACCGCTCGCTCAGGGAAAATAATGACTCGTTATAGAAGTATGAAAGAAGTCTGCACCGATTAAAAGACTTACTCGCGGCCCGGCAGTTTCTTCCAGGTGACTTCATCGCGGATGTAGACTGGTTGAGCCTGCTCTGCCCGCACAGCCAAGCCTTGATTAAACTTCGCATAGGCCAAGCGTGCAACCCAGCTCGCCCGGGGAATAAGAGCTTCATCTACGGAATTGATTCGTTCTGACACGTCGGCTGGCATACCGTCACGATATGCCCAACCCTGGCTTGCGCCAACCCAGTTTGCAACGCCAGCTTCCAGGGAAACCCTGGACGGCGAACAAACACGCTCGTCGCCCAGCAGCTCCGGCAAGCCCGAGTGGTTGCGGAAACACCCCCAATAGAGCTCGCTCATGCGGGCATCAAACGCAACAGCAACCCCCTCGCCCTCACCTACCTGCATGGCTTCAATAGCACCCAGCGCAACCGCTTCCAGTGAAGAGACAGGCACCACGGGGAGATCAAGCCCCCAGGCCAGCCCCTGGATCACACCCGTGGCAATACGAACTCCGGTAAAGGAGCCCGGTCCACAGGCAAACGCCAACGCATCAAGTTCTGCAGGTTTCAGCGCTTGCTCCGCCAGTAATCCGCGAACCATCGGCATCAACAGGCGGGTGTGGCCCCTGGGAGCGATCTCAAACTTCTCGAAAACCTCACCATCAACAAAAAGGGCTGCCGAGCAGCCCTCTGAGGAGGTATCCAGTGCCAAAATTTTCACAAGCGGGCGCTGCCTCGGCGGAACGTCGTTGAATTATTTGAGTTTGGCAAGAATCTGATCGCGAATGCTGTCCAGGCTGCCAACACCTTTTACGCTCACATACTCAGGCGCAAGTTCCGGCTGTTTTTCTGCCAGGCCCTGATAATAGCCAATCAAAGGTGCCGTCTGATCATGATAAATCTGCAGACGTTTGCGAATGGTCTCTTCTTTGTCGTCCGGGCGCTGCATCAGCGGCTCACCGGTTTCGTCGTCCTTGCCTTCCACTTTCGGTGGATCGTATTTGACATGATAGATGCGACCACTGCCTTCGTGCACACGACGACCAGAAAGCCGGCTGACAATCTCTTCGTCATCTACCGCAATCTCGACAACGTAGTCGATAACAATACCCTGGTTTTTCAAGGCTTCGGCCTGGGGAATGGTGCGGGGGAAGCCGTCGAGCAAATAGCCATTTGCACAATCTGACTGCTGAACCCGTTCTTCAATCAGAGCAATGATTATGTCATCGGATACCAGGCCGCCGGTTGCCATAACTTCCTTGACCTGTTTCCCAAGGTCCGACTCAGCCTTGACGGCTGCCCGAAGCATGTCACCGGTAGATATCTGAGGAATGCCAAAGCGTTCAGTTATGAACTGGGCCTGAGTCCCCTTTCCCGCGCCAGGTGCGCCTAACATGATGATTCGCATAACGCTGTGCTCCCATTTTCGTCATTATAGTTTGAAAAGTTGCGGCAAAGATCTATGTCTTTGCGACAACTTCTCCTTCCGGAAAAGGTGTCAGCCGGATTCGATGATGGCGCATTATACGAACTCAGTCACCTCAGAGAAAGTCGACCTCCGTATCATCTCCGGGAAACGGACTTGCCGCAGAAGCCGGGAAGGTTACTGTCAGGCGGTCAGAGATAATGCAAGCGCGTCGAGATCCGGGGCAACCTGATCGACCTGAGCCATCAGATCACCTACGAATGCTGGCTCCAGCCCCAAACCCTGCAGAAGTGCAGGAACATCATCAGGATTAAATTCATCACCAATACCCCGATCTTTTAACAACGCATTGGCGAGCTGGACGATCATGACGTAGTTCTCATTCTCGCCGTGATAACCAGGCTGCTGATGAACACCGGCTGCTTTGACCACCGGATCAGGCAACTCCCATAACCTGTGCAAAATACCACCGATAGCACCGTGCCCAACGGCAATGATTTCCTGCTCGCCACCCTGGCCGAATACCTGTTGTTCCAGCGACTGCATACTGGCCTCAGGATTAGCTTCGCGCAGTCTGTTGAGCTCTTTGAACTCAATAGGAAACAGGTGTCCCACCAGCAATAAGCCAAAGTTATGCAGCAGGCCACATAAGTAGGCAAGGCCTTTATCGGCACCACAACTGGGTGCCATGGTTTGGCACAGGAACGCGCAGTAGAGTGAGTGGCGCCAGAAGTTGTCCATCCCAAGAATGCCGGATCTGGGGACATCAAACGCACGTACCGAAGCAATACCCATCGCAATATGGGCAACACGATCAAACCCCAGAACCCGGGTTACTGCGTCCTGCACGGAGTTAATCTGGCCCGGATAGTGGAACAAAGCTGAACGCGCATAACGCATAACCTGCGCGGTCAGGCTCGGATCGAACTCTATGAGTTCTGCCAGTTCACGGGCGGTTGCTTCGGTATTCGAAGTCAGGCGCAGAATGCGCAGTGCCAGAGCCGGCATGGGCGGCAATCGGTACAGTTTTTTCAGCTTGCTGGCCACCTCCGCCAACGTCAGCGCATCCCGGGCACCCTCATTGCCTGGGCCACGGATCGCCACATGCCCTTCCCTTGACCCTGCCATCGCAAGACGCAAAGAGCGGCCGTCCAGTTCAACCATAGAATGATCCGTGCCACTGGAAAACAAAACCCGCTCGAACCGGTCAATGCCTTCGTCCAGCAACACGGGCAAGTCGTAGGCATTGCCAATTGGTGGCGTGAACCCGGGATCACAGTCGCTGAACAGCCTCATGGTCTGTTGGACCGTGAGAGGCTGCAGGTGCCGGCCCGTCATTTGCCGGAGGGCATCGGCATCAAGCGAACTGTCATATCTGTGAACCACCATCACAATGCCGCTGATATCGATCAGCAACGTTGCTTTAATGACATCCTCACGGGCAGACCCCAGAGCGGACACCGCCGAATCCAGGCTTGAAGCCTGCTCGATGGGTCGCTCTTTGTAGGCTATGTCCTGTTGATCGAAAAAACGCTGCAATCGCGTTGCGAGAGCCACACCAATACTCCTGTTGTCCATGGCAGGAGCTCTGCGCGCCCCTCGTCCGTCCCCGGTGCTGTTAACCTGTGTTACGCATACCGGCAGCAATGCCCGCCATTGTAACCTTAAGTGCGCGTTCTACCAGCTCAGGAACCTCTCCCTTGCCTTCGCTTTCACGATCGCGCTTCAGCAGCTCCGCCTGAAGATAATGCAAGGGATCTGTATAAGGGTTGCGCACACGCATCGAGTGGGCAAAAACTGGCTCATGTTCCAGTAGCTCGCTCTGCTCCTTAAGCTCCAGAAGGCGCTGGACACAGCCTTCAAGCCGCTTACTCAAGCTGGCGCCAAGCTCTTTCAGCTTTTCGTCGCTCAACAGGGTTTTTTCATAATAGCCGGCGATACGCAGGTCGGCCTTGGCCAAAACCATTTCAAGCATATCTACGTAAGTGCGGAAAAATGGCCAACCTCGCATCATCTCGCGCAACATGGGCAATCGCCCGTCTCTGGCCGCCTCTTCAAGCGCTACGTCACTACCCAGCCAGCTCGGCAGCATCAGTCGTATCTGAGTCCAGGCAAAAATCCAGGGAATTGCCCGCAGGCTCTCGACACCGCCTGAAGCCTTACGGCGCGCAGGCCGGCTACCCAGAGCGAGCTTCCCCAGCGCCTGCTCAGGCGTAACCTGGCGGAAGTAGGGTACAAAATCCGGATTATCCCTGACCACTTCGCGGTAGGCTTTCAGCGAGCGCTCAGTCAGCCAGTCCATGGTTTCACGCCATTTTTCCTCCGGCTCGGGCGGAGGCAGCAGGGTGGCTTCGATTGCCGCTGTGGTGTACAGCGTCAGGCTTTGTACCGCCAGTTGGGGCAGGCCAAACTTGAAGCGAATCATTTCACCTTGCTCGGTAATCCTGAAGCTGCCATTAACCGAGCCGGGAGGTTGAGACAGAATTGCACGATTCGCCGGACCACCACCCCGGCCAACGGTTCCCCCGCGGCCGTGAAACAGTGTCAGGTGAACGCCGTACTGGCTCGCTACCTGGGTGAGCTTTTCCTGCGCCTGATACTGAGCCCAGGCCGCCATAAGCTGGCCGGCATCCTTCGACGAATCCGAATAACCAATCATGACTTCCTGCCGGCCCTGGCAATAATCCCGGTACCACTCGACCTCATACAGCGCCGCCATGCTGTCGGGCGCTCCGCGCAAGTCGTCCAGCGTTTCAAACAGAGGAACCACTCGCATGGGGAATTTCATTCCCGATTCGCGGAGCAACAGGATAACGCTGAGCACATCGGAAGGCTTGCTGGCCATCGAGATGACATAAGAACCCAGCGCTTCAGGCGTTTGCTGCGCAACGACCTCACAGGTGTCCAGCACCTCACGCACCGGCTCAGAAGGCTCCCAGCTCCTGGGGACAAGCGGTCGACGCCCCTGAAGCTCCCTTAACAGGAATGCCTGACGCTCGCTTTCAGTCCAAGACAGATAGTCGCCCAGACCAAGATACTCCACCATTTCGGCTACCGCTTCGGCGTGACGGGTGGCCTCTTGACGAATATCCAGACGAATCAACGGAAGGCCAAACGTGTGAGCCCGGCGAATGGTGTCCAGCAACGCGCCTTCGGCTATATGTTCCAGCCCGCACTCAACCAGTGAGCGATAGCAAAGCTCCAGCGGTGCCGTCAGATCCCGGTTTTCGAACAAGATTCCGCTAGTGTCTGCAGGCTCTCCACTGACACTGGCTTCAGCCCAATCCCGGGTTTTCAGCAGGCGCTCGCGAAGTTCAGCCAGCACATGGCGGTATGGCTCCCGGGAATCCCCCGCCAGGCCGCGCAGTTCGTCGCTCGCCTGCCACATGGAAAGCTCTGCCCGTAGCGCACGAATATCCCGGAGAAAAAGATCCGCTGCCATCCAGCGCCCAAGCATAAATACCTTTTGCGTCACCTCGTGAGTGACATTCGGATTGCCGTCCCTGTCGCCGCCCATCCACGAGGCGATGCGAACAGGTGACGCCTGCAGGGGCAACCCCTTCCCTGTCGCCTTCTGCAGCGACCCGTCCAGGTTGTCAAGAAATCGCGGCAAAGCCTGCCAAAGGCTGTTTTCAATAACTGCAAAACCCCATTTGGCCTCATCAACAGCCGTGGGGCGCTCATGCCGGATCTCGTCTGTGTGCCAGGCTTCTGCCACCAGCCGCGACAGGCGTTCTGTAATCGCCTCTTGCTCCGCCGGCATCAGGTCATCGTGATCCAGGCTGGCCAGACACTCTGACATTTCATCGTATTTCATAATCAGCGTGCGCCGCGCAACTTCAGTGGGGTGTGCTGTCAGCACAAATTCGACACGCATGTCTGCCACACATTTATGAAGTGCTTCGGGGCTGACACCGCTATTTTTCAACCGCTCGAAAACATCTGAAACAGGCTCCACCATCAGATCAGATTGATGGTCGCGCTTACGACGAATGCCGTGGTATTGCTCTGCGAGGTTCGCAAGGTTGAGGAACTGGTTAAATGCCCTGGTAACCGGTAACAGTTCGTCATCACTCAATTTACCGAGAAGGTTAACCAGACGCTGGCCAGACCCGCTTTCCTGTCGCCGGTCGGATTTGGCGGCAGCCCGGATTTCCTCAATAAGATCAAAACAATCCCGACCAGGGTGGCGTTGAATGCTCTGCCCCAGAAGCTCGCCCAACATACGGACATTTTCGCGAAGATCAGGGTGTAGCTCAGTCACATTGGCGTCCTTTTGAATTGACGGAGACAAAGTAAACTAACGATACTAAGGAACTGCCGGAAAAGTCTATTGGCCATTGATGCCGTAGCTATGACAGTGAGGCCATATCTATGAGGAGTGCCCATGAAAGTAACGGACCTGCATAAGCAATGGGAACAACAGAAAAAGCCTGTTGAGCGAACCCACGACTATAACCTCAGGCTTCCCCTGGAAGACGCTGCGAGAATCTCTGCGCTGGCAGAGCTGTATCCCGATCGCAGCGAAAGTGACATTCTGAATGATGTGATTGCCGCAGCCCTGGATGACCTTGCCAGCCAGGGCCCGCTAAAAGAAAAGTTGGGCGGTAAAAGCAGTTAAACCAGCGGAGCCAGAAGCCTGCTCGATCACGCTGCGGATTCGAGCTGGCGGGCTTTCAGGCGCTTGATATGTTTCTGACTCAGGCGCACGAATTCCGGGGTAACGCCCTGGTCCTCATATATTTCAAATCCGTCCTCGTCATGGGCAACCACCTTGGTGCCCTGAACGTAGGGGAAACCGGTTTCTATTTCATCTAGAGATGAGGAAATCAGGTCGCGCATAAGATCCTGAGGCGATTTCAATGGGTAGATAACCGCCAATTTTTCAAGCATCCGATGATGCTGGTCAGACAAGGCCATAAAGCTGGCATCCCGGGTAAGTCTGCCTCTTGCATGCTTGTCCCAATAACTGACCAGATCTTTGATTTTCATCGAGTCTGACTCCTGCATCCTGTTGAAGGCACACAGCGCACAAACAATGAGCGCCCTTTCGTGCAAGTGTAGACCAAGCTCAGGAACAGAAGCCCAGGAAATTGGTAACGGATTGTACCTACGCTGTCCGGCTGTCAGCTTTTCTTTTCAATACCCTTAACGGATTGCCAGATCTCGTCGAGTGCTTCCAGGGTTTCTTCATCAAAGGATCGGCCCTCACGTTCCAGAACCTGCTCGATGGCCCGGAATCGTGCCTCAAACTTGTGGTTGGTGCGACCGACTGCCTGCTCCGGATTAACCTTCATGAAGCGCGCCAGGTTCACACACACAAATAGCAGATCGCCCAGTTCATCCTCTACGGCGTCGCGATCACCCTCTCCGGATTCGGCGGCCTGCCAGGCTTCCTTCAACTCATCGATTTCTTCATGGAGTTTATCAAACACCGGGCCGACGTCTGGCCAGTCAAAACCATGGCGAGCTGCACGCTTTTGCAACTTCTCGGCCCGCACCATCGCCGGCAGCGCCCGGGCAATACCATCCAGCCGGCTTGGAGATGCTGCCGCCGACGATTTTTCGGGCTGGTTCTGAGCCCTCTCCTCTGCCTTGATGCGCTCCCAACTTTCTTTGATCCAGGCTTCGTCTGGCCGGTTATCCGGGTCTATGCGGCTTTCCAGAGTACCCTCAGGAAAGACATGGGGATGACGGCGCACCAGCTTGCGCACCAGGTGATCCACCACCGCATCAAAACTGAAAAGGCCCTCTTCCGCCCCTATCTGCGAGTAGAAAATCACCTGGAACAGCAGATCGCCCAACTCATCTTTCAAGTTAGGGTAGTCTTCCCTTTCGATGGCATCGGCTACTTCGTGGGCCTCCTCCAGAGTATGCGGCACAATACTTCTGAACGTCTGCTTCGTGTCCCAGGGACAACCGGTTTCCGGATCTCTCAATCTGGACATCAGAACTTTCAGATCATCAATGGAATAGCTCATGAGCGCTTACGCCTGACGTCAATAACATTGGGCAGGTTACGTATCTGGGCCAACAAGCGTGCCAACTGCTCCAGACTGTGAATTTCCACGGTCACCACCATGGTTGCCGTGTTGTCATCACGGTTGGTCACGGTGTGGAGAGACAGAACATCGCTCTTTGAAGACGACAATACCTGGGTAATATCCCTCAGAAGGCCCGATCTGTCATAGGCTTCAACCTCGATATCCACCGGGTAAACGGAGGCCTGTTTACCACCCCAACTCACCTCGATAATCCGGTTGGGCTCAAACTCCTGCAGATTCAGAAAGGTCAGGCAATCCTGGCGATGAACGGTCACGCCGCGCCCAACGGTAATGTAACCCCCGATGGGATCACCGGGGAGCGGCTTGCAACATTTTGCCACCTGAGTCTTCAGCTTTCCCACACCAAGAATGTGAATATCAGACTCGGTATCGTAGGGTTTGCGTCGTTGGGCGGTCAGCTTCAGGTCGAGCTGTTCAGACTTTGGCTCCAGCATTTGCTGGGCCACGTTGGCAACGTGTGCAGGGCGCAGGTCACCAGCGCCGATAGCGGCATACATATCTTCGACACTGTGGTAATTCACTTTTACGGCCAGCTCGCCAAGGTCAACATCATGCAACGAAAGACGTCTGAATTCGTCTTCAATGATGGCGCGGCCGTCTGTTACGTTGCGTTCGCGGTTCTGTTGTTTGAACCAGTGAGTTACCTTTGCCCGAGCCCGGGAAGTCTGAATGTACCCAAGACTGGGGTTCAGCCAGTCCCTGCTGGGCGCAGCATTATTTTTGGACGTAAGAATGAAAACCTGCTCTCCGGTTTTCAAAGGGTATGTCAGAGGGACAATGCGACTGTTTACCCGGGCACCGCGGCAGGCATGGCCGATTTCAGTGTGCACGCGGTAAGCAAAATCAACAGGTGTGGCGCCCTGAGGAAGATCAACGACATGTCCTTCCGGTGTAAAGATGTATATCCGGTCAGAGACCACATCTGATTTGAGATGGTCTGACAAGCCTGACAGGTCTCCAAGCTCTTCCTGCCACTCCAGCACCTGCCGGAGCCAGTTGATCTTGGCATCATAGCCCGAAGATTTATTGGCCTTATCCGTGCCTTTATAGAGCCAGTGCGCGCAAACCCCCAGCTCCGCATCTTCATGCATCGCATGGGTACGAATCTGAACTTCCAGAACCTTCCCATCAGGCCCGATCACTGCCGTATGCAACGACTGATAGCCATTCTCCTTGGGGCTGGCCACGTAATCGTCAAACTCATTGGGTATGTGACGCCAGAGCGTGTGCACTATCCCGAGAGCTGCGTAACAGTCCCTTACCTCAGGAACCAGAATCCGTACAGCTCGAATGTCGTACACCTGGGAAAAATCTATCCCCTTTATGCGCATTTTTCGCCAGATGCTGTAGATATGCTTGGCACGGCCTGAAAGCGAGGCGTCGATACCCGAGGCCTTCAACTCGGTCTGCAGGGTATCAATGACACGGCGGATATAGCCGTCACGGTCGAGACGCTTTTCGTCCAGGAGCTTGGCAATTTTCTTGTATGCCGTCTCGTGCAAATAACGGAACGACAGATCTTCCAGCTCCCACTTGATATGACCAATACCCAGTCGGTGGGCCAGCGGCGCGTATATATCGAACACTTCCCGGGCAACCCGCATGCGCTTTTCTTCAGGCGCATTTTTCACACCACGAATAGCGCAGGTGCGCTCCGCGAGCTTGATCAGGGCAACCCGGACATCATCAATCATGGTAACCAGCATTTTGCGGACGTTGTCCAACTGGCCTTCGCTCTGCCCGAGCACGTTGCCCTTGAGCGGGTGGTGAATGGAGGAAATGGCAGCCATTTGCTGCACGCCATTAATAAGACCTGCTATCTCGTCACCAAACTCCTTACGGATGACCTCAAGGGCGACCCGCTCCTCCCGCACCGCGCGGTAAAGAATGGCGGCCACAAGGCTGGCTTGATCCAGACGCAGCTCTGCGAGCACCTGAGCCATTTCAATGCCAATTCGAAAGCTGCTTGAGCCGGAAGCCCACTGACGGTCTTCCCGGAAAGCCTGCAAATCGATTTCAGCTGCTTTTTCGCAGGCCCTGCGAAACTGCTTCACGTCATCCAGATGAGCCTGAGAGGCGATCTGTTGGACCCAGCCTTCAATATCGATCTGGCCATCGCCAGTCATTGCATAGTCTTCTCGAACTTTTACCATATCAGTCTTGTTAGTCCCGGAGGTTCACCCAGCAGTCCTTTGCTGAGCACAACGACATTCAGTGTGAGTCCCGCTCAAACAGCGCAATAGACTCTACGTGTGTAGTGTGAGGAAACATATCCATCACACCAGCCCGCACGAGGCGATACCCGTTGCGCGCCATCACTCCTGCATCCCGGGCTAGGGTGGCCGGGTTGCATGATACATATACGATACGGCTGGCATTAAAGGCGGTCAGGTATTTGCAGATTTCCTCCGCACCGGAACGCGGCGGGTCGATAAGAATTTTATCAAAGCCCTCTTTTGCCCAGCCCTGCCCCGTAAAGTCACCGTGCAAATCGGCGCCGTGGAATGACACATTCGCAAGCCCGTTCATTTCCGCATTCTCCCGGCCCCGCGCCACCATAGCGTCATCACCCTCGACTCCTACAACCTGGCCGCCTTTGCGCGCCAGGGGCAGCGTAAAGTTACCCAGGCCGCAGAACAGGTCCAGAACACGCTCACCCGGCTGCACGTCCAGCCATTCCACGGCCCTGTTTACCATGTCTTTATTTATGCCTGCATTGACCTGGGTAAAGTCCATCGGATGAAATTTCATAGTCAGGTCAAAGGCATCAAGCCGGTAACTGAGGCGTTCATCCTGTCTACCCGCTGATTCCGGCCAGATACGATGGACGGTATCCGGGCCTTTGGGTTGCAGATAGATATGCAAATCATGGGCCTGACCAAAGGCAATCAGCTTTTCCCTGTCACCGCTACTCAGGTCATCCATATTGCGAAAAACCATGGCCGCCATATCATCTCCACAGGCAACCTCAACCTGGGGGATACGGGCATAGGCATCCATGCTATGTAACAAGGTGCGCAGAGGAAGTATGCGCTCACCAATGCGTGGATCCAGCACCACACAACGGTCGATATCGGTTAGAAAGCTGTTACGCTTCTCCCTGAAACCTACCAGCACCGATTCCCGAGCCTTAACAAAACGCACACCCATACGCGCTTTGCGCCGGTAGCCAAGCGTGCTTTCCGGAAGCATTGGCTCAATCCACTCTTCAGGTTCTATGCCTCCAAAATGTGCAAACTGCTCACGCAAGGTGTCTTCCTTGAACCCAATCTGTGCATCGCTGCTCATGTGCTGAAGGCTGCAACCACCGCACAGGTCTGCATATTCGCAGGGCGGCTTCTGGCGATCAGGCGCTGCCTGTAGTACTTCTAGTGTGCGCAGCTCATCGAACTTGCTTCGCGTGGACACCACCTTGGCCATGACCGTTTCGCCCGGCAAGGCACCGTCCACGAACAGGATCTTTCCATCCTGACGAGCGATACCGCGGCCATCATGGCTGAGTTTTTCCACTTCACAGCGCACGGGTTCCGTAGGAAGTACCTTCCTGCGTCTTCTGCTCATAGTCTGTTCTCTTGATATCGTCAGATTCAGGCGCCGGGGAAGACACCTGTTGATAAATAGCGGTCGCCACGATCGCAGATAATGGCCACGATGATGGCATTTTCAACCTGCTTTGACAGTTGCAGCGCTGCTGCAATAGAACCACCGGATGAAACACCGCAAAAAATGCCTTCCTGCTCGGCCAGGGCACGCATGGTTTCCTCAGCCTCTTGTTGCCCGATGTCTAGCACCTGGTCCACCCGGGTCGCATCGTAAATACGGGGCAAATACGCTTCCTGCCAGCGGCGGATACCGGGTATGGAGGCGCCTTCTTTTGGCTGCAAGCCAATAATGCGGATATCGGGATTGCGTTCTTTAAGGTAGCGGGAAACGCCCATAATGGTACCAGTGGTTCCCATGGAGCTGACAAAGTGGGTTACCCGACCTTCGGTCTGTTCCCAGATTTCCGGGCCCGTGGTTCGATAGTGCGCCAAAGGGTTATCCTGGTTGCTGAACTGATCAAGCACCTTACCTTTACCTTCCGCCTGCATTTTCAGAGCCTTGTCCCGGGCAACTTCCATGCCCTCATCACTGCTGACAGTGATGATTTCGGCACCATACGCGCGCATGGATGCGCGGCGCTCCTCGCTCATATTTGCGGGCATGATTAGAACCATTCGATAGCCTTTGATAGCCGCAGCCATCGCCAGAGCGATACCTGTGTTACCACTGGTTGCCTCAATCAGCGTATCGCCTGGCTGAATCTCGCCACGGCGTTCGGCTTCCTGAATCATCCCTATGGCGGGCCGGTCTTTTACAGAACCGGCAGGGTTATTACCCTCCAGCTTTGCCAGAATCACGTTGCTGGTATCGCCGGGAAGGCGCTGCAATCGAACCAGAGGCGTATGCCCGACATAATCTTCAATCGTGGGAAAATGCATATGAGAACCCTGTGGTACACTTTTGGGTTGGCATGATACGCCTTATGGCACCGGTCGCCCAATACAGCTTCTCGCTAAAACCATGACTGGAGGCTATAAAAAAAGTGTCTTTTTCCACTCAACCGGCACTGATTGTAAGGTTATCTGTTCCCGGATAGCCTACTATTACAAGGACGTAACCCGCGTAAACAAGCGGCGTTAAGATATATTTTAGGAATTTCGTATGCGACGTTGGGGTATTCGCAAAAAAGTGCTGGTGGTAACTCTTGTTCCCACCCTTCTCACCACCCTGATACTGGGGCTGTTTTTTACCTACAGCTGGGTTAACAATATTGAGAGCCTGCTAAGAGATCGCGGCGAATCCCTGTCCCGCCAACTTGCAGCCGGTTCGGAATACGGATTGTTCACTGCAAATCGCAGCCTGCTGAGCAGTCTTTCCAACGCGTTACTCGAAGAACAGGATGTGCGCTCGATTACGTTCTTTGACAGTGACCGCCGTCGCTTGCTGCACACAGGCCCGGGTAGTTCCGACAACCTTGATAGCAAGGAGCTGACCAGTGATCGGGCGAGCCGCATTGCCCGCGCCACAAGTACGCGCTTTGTACATCCGGTTTTCCTCCAGGATCTGATGATCCAGTCCGTGCTTGACCCGGACACCCGACAGTCGGCCGCTCAACAACGTGAGCCCATGGGCTGGGTAGCTGTGGAGATGTCCCACATACGCACCGAGAAAGAAACCTACAAAGCTCTTCTGATCTCTTTATTGCTGATTCTTGGCGGCGTGGTTTTCAGCCTTCTTATTGCACTGCGCCTGAGCCGAGCATTTACCGGCCCGGTGTTCGAGCTGAACGCGGCAGTGGCAAAACTAAAAGAGGGAAAACTCGACACCCGTGTACATACCGGGGCAGGCCCGGAATTTGAACAGCTGGAGTCAGGTCTGAATGCCATGGCGGAAGGGCTGAGCACTGCCCAGGCAGAAATGCAGCAGAACATCGACCAGGCGACAGAAGATCTGCGTGAGACTTTGGAAACCATTGAAATCCAGAACATTGAACTGGATCTTGCGCGCAAGGAAGCCCTGGAAGCCAGCCGGATAAAATCTGAATTTCTGGCAAATATGTCCCATGAGATCCGGACCCCACTCAACGGAATTATCGGCTTCACCGAATTACTGCTCAAAAGCCCGCTACCCCGCCAACAAAGGGACCATTTGAGCACCATACGCAAGTCTTCCGAAATTCTTCTGACGATCATTAACGACATTCTGGATTTTTCGAAGATTGAGGCCGGCAAGCTGATCCTGGACCGCGTTCCATTCCAGCTGAGGGATATTGTCGAAGACGTCATGGTTATGCTGGCACCTGCTGCCCACAGCAAAAACCTGGACCTCGTGCCTCTGGTTTATAACGATGTGCCAGACAACATCATGGGCGACCCTCTGCGGGTCAAACAGGTAATCACCAACCTGGTCAACAACGCCATTAAGTTTACCCAAACCGGTGAAGTGGTATTGCGCGCCAGTCTTGAGGATGAGGACAAAGAAAACAACCGGGTTACCCTTCGTCTGAGCATTACAGATTCCGGTGTGGGGTTATCCCGGGTTCAGCAGCAATCGTTGTTCAACGCATTCAATCAGGCAGACGCCTCTACAGCCAGGCAGTATGGCGGTACGGGGCTGGGCCTGGCTATTTCAAAGCGTTTGGTGGAGGAGATGGGTGGCAAGATTGGCCTGCAGAGTGAGCTTGGGAAAGGTTCCACTTTCTGGTTTACCCTGACACCGGAGCTGTCTTCTGGCGGTGAGGCAATTGCGCCCCGAGACGCCCTTCGGGGCGAGCGGGTTATCTACCTGGAACACCAAAAAACCTGTGGCCTTGCAGTTGAGCATCTTTTGCGGGAATGGGGCATAACGGTTGACCGCGTCGCATCGCCTGGCGCCATGCAGGAGCAGGTCGAGAATGCACAAAAGAGCCAGTCAGGATACGCGGCAGCGATCGTTGGAATCACCAGGCACCTGCTCAATTCAAACCAGTACTGTGAACTGGTGCGGACGCTGGAGGTCGAGCGCGATTGCCGAACTCTGTTACTGACACCAACCCTGGAAGTCCACGACACCTCTCTGGCCGGACTGGCAAGCGGCCACCTGTCCAAACCGGTGTGCCGTGACGCACTTTATGACGAACTGCTTCTTCTGGTACACGGCATTAACACTTCCGGGCAAGGCATTTCACGCCAGGAGCATGCCGCCCGCCTGCCTATCCCAGACGATATGCCCCGAGTACTGGCCGTAGACGATAACGAGGCCAATCTGAAACTGGTCATGACTTTATTGCAGGATTACCAGATAGACGTGGAAGGCGCATCAAGCGGCTTTGAGGCTCTTAGCAAAGCCCGGCAAAAGGCTTTTGATCTTGTTTTCATGGACCTTCAGATGCCTGGCATGGACGGCGTGGAAACAACCTCACGCCTTCGCGAGATGGACAACAACAACCACAGAACAACGATCATTGCCCTGACGGCACACGCACTGGCCGACGAGCAGGAACGCCTGACCAGACAAGGCTTCGATGGTTATCTACCCAAGCCGATCAGCAGCGCTCAGCTTGCAGAAACCATTCAGGAGTGCACAGGCTACCAATGCCGTAGCATCCGTCAGGCTGACCAGCCTGCTGTACCGGAAGTCCGTGATACGAGACGCGCTTTAAGACCCTCCACGCGCAAAATGCAGCGCGACTGTGTAAGCGTAGCTGAAAGCATTCAGCTCGCAGCTGGCAAAACAGATCTGGCTGAGGAGTTGTTCAGCATGCTTCTGGAACAGCTGCCTGCTGAACTGAACCGGATTGCCTGGCTCTGGGATGAGCGCAATCTGGAAGAGCTGCTGGAATGTGTCCACAGACTTCACGGCGCAACACGCTACTGCGGTGTTCCGGAGCTGCGGTCGGCAGCAAATCGCTTGGAAACAGCACTCAAACGGTCAGCATCAGACGTGGAGCTGCAAAAGAACCTGCTGGTTTCTGCTATCGAACGGCTGCAAATCTGGAGTGAGAAGACCGACTGGCAGGAGATGTTTCGGGAGCACCACCAGCAAGCTGAAACCAACTGATAGTGCACTCGCGGCGGTGCCAGAAATGGATCAGGCTCTTCCACGCGCCCGGTCAAGGATCGCTTTCATATCCCGGACAGCTTCTTTGAGGCCACAAAATACCGCCCTGGCAATAATGGCGTGGCCAATATTCAGTTCATTGATACCCGGGATGGCGGCAACCCGCTCAGTATTGTGATAGTGCAACCCGTGGCCCGCGTTCACAATCAAGCCCTTTTTGCGGGCATAGGACACGGCCTCCGCCAGAATCTTGAAGGCGGTGTCCTGTGCCTCTGGACCAACCGCCTCAGCGTACTCACCCGTATGGAGTTCGATAACCGGTGCACCACAACGCACCGCTGCATCAATCTGTGCGCGATCCGGATCGATAAACAGAGATACTTCCGCACCCAGTCTGGCCAGTCGTTCGCAAGCGCTGGCAACACGACTTTCCTGGCCGTCCACGTCGAGCCCTCCTTCCGTCGTCAGCTCTTCCCGTTTTTCCGGAACCAGGCATACGCACTCGGGCCGCACTTTCTCGGCGAATTCCAGCATGGCGTCCGTAACGGCCATCTCGAGGTTCATTTTGGTTTGCAGCACTTCTTTGAGCAGCAACACATCGCGATCCTGGATGTGTCGACGGTCTTCCCTGGGGTGGATGGTTATGCCATCCGCACCGGCCTCTCCCGCCATTAGCGCAGCCTGTACCGGATCGGGGTAACGTGTTCCCCGGGCCTCACGTAAGGTGGCAATATGATCGATATTGACGCCAAGCAATACTCTAGGATTCATGTCGTTCTCCCCTGAGATGATTGAAAAGACTGCGACTGTTCAACGGACGCCCCTGAAGCAGGTAGTCTGTCAGTACGCGCATTACCCGCTTTGATATCCGGCGGCTTGCGACGCTTTCATAATCCCCGGCCGCAAGTGCCAGCAGCGTTTCTCCGGGCAAGTTCTGTAAACGCACACCAATCGAGACAGCAGCGACGATACCCTGCTCAGGATCATAGCAATAGCTTTGAGCAGCACTGACAGGCTGACCGGTATCCGTTGCCAGCGCCCAGGAAAAATCGAACCCAAGGGCGGCCGCAAACGCCTGCTCGAACTTTCGCAGTACCGGTTCAACATCGGATGTCTGTGCAAGCTGTGCCAGGGCTTCAATGTATGCGGCAAAAAGAGTCTGATGAGGATCCGCCTGGGGCAGCACCCGTTGTATCAGCTCATTCAAATACAAACCACTGTAAAGGGATAGGGTACGGTGCAAAGCTGGGCCGTCACGAACATCTATGTGAGTCAGGGTTTTCAGGTCGCCGCGCCCTACCCAGCCCAACATCAGGGGCTGAAAGGGTTGGAGCTGAGCCTTCAGTGGACTTTTACTGCCGCTGGCACCGCGGGCTATCACGCTCATACGGCCATGGTTCAGAGTAAAAAGATCAACCATGAGACTGGTTTCCCGCCACGGACGACGGTGAATCACATAGGCGGGTTCCTGCTGCGCTTCTCTTCTCATGGTGCCTCGGGGGGCATAATGGGCTCTGGCGTCAGAGGTCGTTCATGCCCAGGCTCTTGAGCGCACGGTCACTGTCGGCCCAGCCACGTTTTACCTTGACCCACAACTTGAGCATGACCTTGCTATCGAACATGCGCTCCATATCAGCTCGGGCGTCCTGACCGATGCTGCGCAGCCGATCGCCCTTATCACCAATCATGATTTTTTTCTGGCCTTCGCGCTCCACAAGAATCAACGCCGATATATGAAGGGTTTTACCATCATGTTTGAACTCTTCAATTTCCACGGCAACGGAATACGGCAGTTCGGCACCCAGTTGACGGGTGATTTTTTCACGCACCATCTCCGATGCCATGAAGCGTTCACTGCGATCGGTTATCTGATCATCGGGATAGAAATGAACACTCTCAGGCAGAAAACGACCAACTGTTTCCTCCAGCGGCTTCAGGTTAGTTTCCTTCAGCGCCGACATCGGAATAATTTCAGCAAATTCGCGCTTCCTGGAAAGCATGTCCAGGTGTGGCAGCAGGCTTTCCCGATTTTCAATCCGGTCAACCTTGTTCACCGCCAGAATAACGGGACATTCCAGCTTGCTCAGTTTCTCAAGCACCATCTCATCCGCCGTGGTCCAGGCAAGCTGATCCACCACGAATACCACCACGTCCACACCCGATAGCGCAGAGGTGGCAGCCTTGTTCATATAGCGGTTCAGGGCCCTGGGTTCCTCCAGGTGCATCCCGGGTGTATCCACATAGATTGCCTGCACCGGGCCCTCGGTTTTAATCCCGAGCACCTTGTGGCGAGTGGTTTGTGGTTTACGGGAGGTAATGCTCAGTTTCTGTCCCAGGATATGGTTCAGCAATGTCGACTTACCGACATTGGGGCGGCCAACAATGGCCACAAAACCGCAACGGCTGTCGGGGTTCTCCGGACGCGTAATATCGTTCATCAGGGTGTCTCCACGCCGAGTTGTTTCAGCGCGCTGCGTGCCGCTTCCTGCTCCGCCACGCGGCGACTGCTTCCGACTCCGCTAGTAGTTCGGTCCAGCGAAGACAACACACAAGACACATGAAATGTCTGGTTGTGAGCCTCTCCGTCTACAGATATAACTTCATACCGGGGCAGAGGGAACTGCCTCGACTGAAGATACTCCTGCAAGCGGGTCTTGGGATCTTTCTGGGTATCCTGCAGGTCCAACTGCTTCAGCCTGTGCTCAAACCATCGCAATATCTGTTCGCGGCAGGTCTCGAAATCGCTGTCGAGATAGATAGCGCCAATGATGGACTCTACCGCATCGGCAAGAATGGATTCACGGCGAAAGCCGCCACTCTTCAGCTCGCCTGAACCAAGCCGCATGTAGCTTCCCAGCTGGAATTCGCGGCCAATCTCGGCCAGCGTTACGCCCTTCACCATTCGTGCCCGCAAACGGCTCAGCTGGCCTTCCCGGGCTTTCTCAAAGTTCAGAAACAGATACTCGGCGATGACCATATTGACAATGGAGTCACCGAGAAATTCCAGCCGTTCGTTATTCTGGTTACCATAACTCCGATGCGTCAGCGCCAGCGTAAGCCGCTCTGGCGACTTGAACTGGTAGCCAATACATCGCTGTAACTGATCCAGGTCCGGCTGCGAACTCACTTGCCCTTCATCTCATATCTGTGCTGGAAGTGAACAACAGTGTCTATGTTGCGAAAGATGTTATTGCGAACTTCGTAATCCACATTGATCACGACAAGCTCACCGTCTTTTTCAACCGTAATATCTTTGGCATCAAAACCGCGAATATTGTTTACGCTGAGACGCTTGTTCATCAGGGTACGGATCTGAGCCGGCCCCATCCGGGACAAACCCTCGGTACCATCCAGGCCTTCCAACGCTTCCTGAATGGTGAGGTCGTCCATATACGCCGGCCCGACCTTGATAACCAAAGTAAGCAAACTGCCAAAAAACAGCACCATGACCAGAATGACAAGCGCCGAAGCACCACCCTGGCGGCTCATGGCGGATAGATTATTTTTCTTCATTACAACTGAACTCCAGAATAGTAAAAATTACTCAATTCCGCCCACCCGCTTGAAGGATGGCAGACTGGTTAAGGATTTCCAGTGCATCCAGATCGCAAAAGCCTTACCCACGACCAACTCGTCCGGAACCGTACCCCAGTATCGGCTGTCGTTGCTGTTGTCGCGGTTGTCGCCCATAACGAAATAGTGCCCCTCTGGCACCTGCCACTCGCCTTCGCCCGCAGCTCCCGGACGGCCCATGGTCAGGAAAATATCATGTTCCACTGTGCCCAGGTCTTCGCGGCGCACTTCTACCGGCGGCAGGCGCACAACAAACTCGCTGTCTATCTGCTCGTCGTTAATGAACAGCTGCTTGTTACGATAGCGAACTCTATCTCCCGGAAGGCCAATTACACGCTTGATATAATTGGTTTTTCCGTCTTCGGGATAACGGAACACCATTACATCACCCCGATCAGGATCGCCGACCTCCAGCACTTTGGTTCCGGCAACCGGTAAACGCAGCCCATAGGCGTACTTGTTGACCAGAATAAAGTCTCCGACTTCCAGCGTTGGCAGCATGGAGCCTGAAGGAATCTGGAAGGGCTCCACAAGAAACGACCGGAGGATCAACACAATGGCCAATACCGGAAAAAATGAACGGCTAAGGTCAACCAGATACGGCTCTTTAGGCTCTTCCTCATCATGAGCTGCATCATCAGGGAGCGCTGCAAGGCGACGCTTACGCAAAAACAGTATATCGGCTAGCCAGATCAGCCCTGACGCAAAGGTCAGAACAACCAGAACCAGTGGAAAATCAATATCCATCCAGATGCCTTTTAATTATCGACTTTCAACACGGCAAGAAACGCTTCCTGAGGCACTTCGACATTGCCCACCTGCTTCATGCGTTTTTTACCTTCCTTCTGCTTCTGGAGCAGTTTTTTCTTTCGGCTGACATCACCGCCGTAACATTTTGCGGTTACGTTTTTACGCAGTGCTTTCACACTGACCCTGGACACCACCTGATTTCCAATGGCAGCCTGAATGGCGATATCAAACATCTGCCGGGGGATCAGGTCTTTCATCTTCTCAATCAACTGACGCCCCTTGTAGTGGGACTGCTCTTTATGGACGATTAAAGCCAGGGCGTCCACGCGCTCACCGTTGATAAGCACATCGAGACGTACAAGATTTGCCTGCTGGAAGCGCACGAAGTGGTAATCCAGAGACGCAAACCCGCGACTGGCAGATTTGATCCGATCAAAGAAATCGAGCACCACTTCGGCCATCGGCAATTCGTAAGTCAGCTGCACCTGATTGGTCGTAAAGTGCATATTCTTCTGAACGCCCCGCTTCTCTTCACAAAGCGCAATTACATTACCCAGATGTTCCTGGGGTACAAGAATATTCGCTTCTACTATGGGTTCACGCATTTCCTCAATTGAGCCAATATCCGGCAACTTTGAGGGACTGTCCACCGACAGCGTCTCTCTTTGCTTGGTCAGCACCTCGTAAATAACCGTAGGTGCGGTCGTAATCAGATTGATATCGTATTCACGCTCGAGCCGCTCCTGAATAATCTCCATGTGCAGCATGCCGAGGAAACCACAGCGGAAACCAAAACCCAGGGCATCAGAACTCTCAGGCTCATAAAACAGCGAAGCGTCGTTCAAGGTGAGCTTTTCCAGCGCGTCGCGGAAATCGTTGTAGTCGTCAGCGCTTACCGGGAAGAGGCCTGCGTAAACCTGCGGCTGTACCTTCTTGAACCCCGGCAGCATTGGCGTTTCGGCAGCAAACTTGTGATGCACAATTGTGTCACCTACCGGAGCGCCGTGAATATCTTTGATACCGGCAACCACAAAACCCACATCACCGGCTTCCAATATGTTGGTGTCATAAGGCTTGGGGTTGAAAATCCCCACCTTGTCAGCGTTCCAGGCTTTCCCAGTAGATTTGATAACAATCTTGTCGCCCTTTCTCATAACGCCTTGGGTAACCCGGACAAGAGACACCACACCCAGATAGTTATCGAACCAGGAATCTATGATCAATGCCTGCAAGGGCTCCTTCCGATCGCCCTGAGGTGGTGGTACTTTCCTGATCAGGTCTTCCAGTACGTCTTCAACGCCCATTCCGCTCTTGGCCGAGCAACGTACCGCATCAGAAGCATCAATACCGATGATATCTTCTATCTCAGCAGCAACCCGCTCAGGCTCTGCCTGGGGCAGATCCATCTTGTTCAGGACGGGCACAACTTCCAGGCCCTGCTCGATGGCGGTATAGCAGTTGGCAACAGACTGGGCTTCCACTCCCTGGCCGGCATCCACTACCAGCAGTGCACCTTCACAGGCATAAAGCGAACGCGATACTTCATAGGAAAAATCGACATGACCGGGCGTATCGATAAAGTTCAGCTTGTATACTTCACCATCCTGCGCTGTGTAATGCAGCGTGACACATTGAGCCTTGATGGTGATGCCCCGTTCGCGCTCCAGATCCATGGAGTCCAGTACCTGCGCGGCCATTTCCCTGTCGGTCAGGCCTCCGCAAACCTGGATAAAGCGGTCTGCAAGCGTGGATTTTCCATGGTCAATGTGGGCGATAATGGAGAAGTTACGGATTCGGCTCAGTTCAGTCACAGACAATGAATACTCATAATAATACGGAGGATTGAGCCCGGAGAGACCACTACCAGCATCCGGGGCCGGCGTGATTTTACCGGTAACCGGCCGCCATTGCCATGATCAGCAACTAAGCGGCCGCTCATACTGCCGGATAAGAAAGCCAATCAGGGCGTCTTCATCCAACGGATAGCTGAACAGGTTGCCCTGGCACTGGGTGCAACCGGCGGACTTCAGGAAGCTCAGTTGTTGCGGCGTTTCTACACCTTCAGCGACCACGGTGAGGTGAAGTTTCTGCGCCAGCGCAATCACCGCAGAGGCCACGTCGGTTGCGCTGACATTGTAAGGAATATCGCGGATAAAGCGGTGGTCAATTTTTATCACATCAAGAGGGAGCTGCTGCAGAGAAACCAGGGAGCAGGAGCCAGCCCCGAAGTCGTCGAGTATCAGGCAAACACCAAGGTCATTGAGCGACACTAGAAGCTCACGAAGCATGCGCGGATCTTCGTTCAGCAACTCGACCGGCATTTCCAGCTCCAGCTTCTCAGGCGAAACCCCCGTCTCGGTAATTACCCTACGGACCATATCGAGAAAGCGGGAATCCGTGATCTGCATTACCGACAGGTTGACCGCCATTTTCAGCGCTTCAAAACCCGCCCGCTCCAGCGCCTGCACTTGAATACAGGCCTGGCGCAATGCCAACTCACCAAGACGCACAATCAGGCCGGTTTCTTCGGCCAGTCCGATAAACTGCTGCGCCGACACCAGGCCCTTTTCCGGATGGTGCCAGCGCAGGAAAGCTTCAACCCCAATCACCCGCCCGCTGATCAGATCTACCTTGGGCTGGTAATGCAGAACGAAGCGCTCACCTTCAAGGGCGCTCGCCAGCTCTTCTTGCTGGAGTAAGCGGCGAGCAGCTTTGATATTCATGGCAGGGGTAAAGAACTGATAAGTATTCCGCCCCATTTCCTTGGCCCGGTACATCGCCAGATCCGCATACTTCATCAAAGCGCCGGGGTCTTCGCTATCGTGAGGGATCATTGTGATACCGATGCTGACAGTAATGCCCACTTCATGGTCACTCAGGCGAATCCGCTGGCAGAGCCTTCGCAAAATAGTTTCCGCAACTTTGGAGACCGCTTCCGAACCAGCGACCTGTGACAGCAATACAACAAATTCATCACCCCCAAGCCTTGCCACTGAATCTTCTTCGCGCACACAGCCCTCAAGCCATTTGGCAACCTGGCACAAAAGCTCGTCGCCCGCGTCGTGGCCCAGTGTATCGTTAATACGCTTGAAGCCATCAAGATCAAGGAACATCAGCGCTGCCGGCTCGCCGCTTCTGCGGCTTCGGTGCACTACATTATTGAGGCGATCACGGAATAACTGGCGGTTGGCCAGCCCGGTAAGGGGATCGTAAAACGCAAGGCGGTGCAGCTCGGACTGGGCCGCTTTCAGCTGGGTCAAATCACGCAGGCTCAACACGATACCGTTAACCCCAGGGACTGTCAGCATAGCGGTAAAAGTGCCTTCCATGTCGCGCCAGCCGCCGTCAGCATCGCAGATGCGCGCCCGCACAACAGGCATCTGCTTGCCTGGCGCCTCCATGGCATCATCAAAGCCCTGCTTGAGCCTGGGCCAGTCGTCTTCATGCACAAGACTTTCCAGCGCCAACTCCTGAACTTCGTCAGGATCAAATCCCAGAATATCAAAACTGGACGGACTGGCATAAAGCGGCGTACCAAACTCATCCATAACCAGCGTAACGTTAGCCGCACCCTCAGTAATCGCGCGATAACGTCCGGCGCCGATTTGCGCCATAAGACGTGAATGAATCAATACCAGTGCCACAACAAAAAGTAGCAGACTGATGGCAATACCACTGCCAAGCACAATAGACGGGCGCGGATCGGACGCCAGATAGTCAAAGGCCGGCGTGGACCGGGTCTGCAACAACCAGTCCCGTCCGCCATGACTTACGGTCTGGCTCATTTCAAAACTGTATTCGTTATCCAGGGAACCAAGATTCGAGCCGTACATGAGGTTTTCACGGGCAACCACGCCGTTATCGTAAATACGAACATCGAGAAACGGAGAAATCAGGCCAATGATGCCATCGAGAAGGTTGTTCATACGGAATGCACTGAACACGAAGCCGGCCAGCATCATACGGCGCTCCGCTCGTATTTCCGGCACCTGTCCGCCCTGATAAACAGGGTAATACATGAGGAAGCTGGCCTGCCCCTCCTCCAGCTCTTCCTGGACCAGGACCACCTTGGCCGTTACCGTTGGAATCGCACGATCACGCGAACGTTCCATAGCCTTACGGTGAACGGGATCACTGAAAGCGTCATAACCCAAAGCCTTTCGATTGCTTTCGGTTCCGGGCTCGAGGTACACCATGGGGTAATAGAAAGGACCTGTTCCCAATGGCTTCACCAGATAATTGTAAACCCCTTCTTCACGCACCGAAGCAATGTGATCGGCCATCCCCCGCACTTCGATGCGCTCAACGTACCCGATGCCCTGAATACCCGGGTAATATCGGTTAATGTCGACCTTATGAACATATTCCCGCCATTGATCACGGGATACCTTACCCGCGACCGCGAAAAGTCCAGCACTGCCCGCCAGAACCTGTTCGTAGTTGAGCAAACGCTCCTCAATGGCGGTTTTCAATTGCAGGGACTGGGTTCGGAACCTCGCCTCCGTGCGGTCATCCACCAACCGGATGGAAAACTGCCAGGACGCGACGGTTACAATAATGGTTACGACCAAAAGCAGCCATGCAAGCCAGGCATTACGAGGGTTCAGCAGTTTCAGAAGGGGGAGATCCTTTGTGTTCATACCTGGCCTGATCCGTTCCGTGGCAGCTCTTTTTATTTCTGGAAGGCAGTATAACAAAAGCTCCGAAGTCTGTCGTTTCCAACACCAGGTTTCGGAGCTTTTCGTAACAATATGCTTCTTTTCAGGCAGCTACAATCAGGGTTTCATTACAAGATAAATTGCCCGACCCTGGCGAACTACCCGCACGGATACAGCTCGCCCCTCAGGCAGCGACCTGACCACCTGCCGGAAATCCTCGACCGATGCCACAGCCGTCCTGTTTATCTCAGTGATCACATCCCGGTCGCGAATACCTGCATCATAGGCTGGTCCTCTGCCGACACCGGTCACTATAACACCACCCGATACACCAATAGAGTCAGCCAGGTCCTGTGGCAAAGGCTCAACCGTCAGCCCCAGAGGCGCTGATGATGAGCTGCCAACAGAGGGCGACGTTTGCCGGGAACCACTTTCATCGGGCAGCTGGCCAATTTCGACATCCAGCGCGATTTCTTTCCCGCCACGCAGAACCGTTAGGCGGGCCGTCTCACCTACAGGCGTGCGGCCCACCATGGGTGGCAAGTCAGACGATAGCTGAATATCGTCGCCGTCGTACTCAAGAACGATATCTCCAGACTGCAAGCCGCCCTCCTCAGCCGGAGAGCCATTCATAACTTCTGCAATCAGCGCGCCCCGCGGACGCTTGAGGCCAAACGATTCGGCCAGATCACGGTTCACTTCCTGGATCAGCACGCCCAGCCAGCCGCGGGAGACAGTGCCTTTGTCTCGAATCTGCCGAAAAACACTCATGGCATCATCAATGGGAATAGCAAACGAAACCCCCATGAAACCACCGGAGCGCGTGTAAATCTGCGAGTTAATACCGATTACTTCGCCGTCAAGATTAAACAGCGGACCACCTGAGTTACCCGGATTTATGGCAACATCAGTCTGAATGAACGGCACGTAGTTTTCTGAGGGGAGCGAACGACCCAAGGCACTGACGATACCCGCCGTAACCGTGTAATCAAAACCAAACGGCGAGCCAATCGCAAACACCCACTCTCCCACCTTGAGATCTCTGGAGCGCCCTGTTTTTACAACCGGCAGATCGTCACCATTCTCGATTTTCAGAACAGCCATGTCCGAACGCGCATCTGTACCCACCAGAGTTGCGGGTAGCTCGCGGCGATCATTGAGCCGAACAATAATCTCATCCGCACCTTCGACCACATGATTATTGGTCAACACGTAACCATCTTTGGAGACGATGAAGCCCGAACCCATGGAACGCCGCGGCTGAGAGCTACCCGGCGCCCCACCGAAAGGGGACTGGGGGCCACGAAAGAACTCCTGGAAAAATTCCGGCAATTGATCCAGCTGCCGCTCATCAAAAGGCAAGCCGTGGAAGCGTGTATTACCAGTAGTGGCAGCACTGGTGGTGCTTATATTCACCACTGCACCTGCATTCTCCTCAACCAGGCCGGTGAAATCCGGCAAGCCACGGGCAGCACCTGCCTGACTCCAGGCCAGCATCATAAAAGCCACCAGCGTTAACAGCAAAGAAGCCGGCAACCCCTGAACGAGTGATGCCGGGGAAAAGCGGATAACCGCTGTTGTCATTCTCAGCATGTCAGAATCCCCTGAATATCATATTAGCGAGTCTGGATGAGAAACCACTCCGGCCGGGATACGGTTAACCCGGAGTAGCGTGGGTTCGTAGTTGCCGGTATTCCGGCTCTGCAAATGCCGGCTTAGGAAAAAGCCAAAAGCAAGCCCTGCAACGGCGCCCGACATGGCCGCAAAGTCACTGCCGCCGGACAGGTAGTGCCCGAACATACTGGCAGCTACCATCACTAAAAGGGGAAGCGCGTACACCAGCATAGAGGCACCCAGAAGCGCGCTTTCATCAATTCCGAGTGTTACCTCTTCGCCAACGCTGGCATTCACGGAATTAACGACCCGCACCTGGTTAGCCCGACCGCCCGTAGCTGACGCCAGAACCTTCTGCCCACAACCATTGCGTGCAGCACAGCTCTGACAAGCACTGGCGCGAATGGTCTGGACCCACGCGTGCTCGCCCGTCACGGCAACTACTTTGCCGGTCTCGGTGATCACTGCTCACCCGCACTCAGGGCAAACGTTTTTTCAATCTGTACCGACTCTGCAACTTGCCGGGCCGCTGCTGGTGGTATTTCGCCCACAACCGTTACAAGAAACATCTGCTTTCCACTCTGCAGCTGACGCATATAAATCGTTGTTGCACCGACACGGGAAGCACCGGTGGGCATGCTTACTCTTCCTGCGGGCTCCACGAACACAGAGAAGGCAGCCAGCCCATCAGAAAATGCAACGGTCTGCCCCTTCCCCGTAATAGGCGCTGCCGCAGGCTCAAAACCCTCAGGTCGCCAGTCGAGTTGCCACCCCTGCATGCGTGGCGTTTGGGCCGACTCCCCCTGCAAACCGGCACGCTGATCGGTATCGCTCAGAGTTCGAGAGACCTCGAGGCCTTCTGTACGAATCTCAAACTCACTGTCAGAAATATCGTCCGTAATCTCAAGACTGGTGAACTGAAAGTGCTCAAGCACCTCGCCGCTGGAAGAACGGACATGGCTTTTTACCAAAAGACCGGTGGACTTTTCCAGCCAGAGGCGATGGCTGTAACGATATTGGTCTTTGGCGGTCAGAGCGACAGTAACCACGTCGTAGCCAGCAATACGGTCTTCACCCTTTAGTTCAGCTCTATACCATCGGCTTACAGGGATAAGTTGACTGGCGAAAACCTCAGCAAAAGGCCCTGAAGGAATAACCTGATCCAGCTTTACCCGGCCCTGGTTCGGGAGCACGCAAACGACATTCACACCCCTGCGAACAATTTCTCCGCTGCCTCCATCCTGCAAAACCAGACGTTCCTCCACCATGCCATCATGGTAGCGATGGGCAATCTGCATGGAGTGCACACTGGCCCCCCTGGCATAGACAAAGACGCCGCGATAGGAGGTCATATTAAGGGCAGGCGCAAGCTTTTCAAGCCAGTAGACTGCTGTTTTTTCGCCAGCGACCGCATAGGCCGGCACGGCCAGCACCAATGCCAATGCGAGGAGTCCGCGCAATGACAGATCAGTCAGACACAGGCCAAAATAACGGGCTTTACTCATGAGCACCTTCATTACTTGATATCAGTATCCGCCATTAGCGCTAACAAGACGGGCATAGCCTACTGAACCCTGCCCGGCGCCTACACTGTTGTGCTGAGCGTGTTCCAGCAGATATCGGTTCATGTGTTCCCACTGTTTTTCATCGAGCCCCTGAAGGGCAACTTCCTGAACCGGCGCGACCTCGCCGACAGATTCTGCTCCCTGTCTCTGCTCTGAGGGCGCTGACGCCAGATCACCTGGAGAGGTTTCTCCAGAGTCCCAGCCAGCACCGGCACCAAAGCCTAACAGCATAGCAAAAGCAACCATGGCCACCGCCGGCCACTGCCAGTTGCGCGGCGCTTCCCGGGTCTGCGGTGCCGGCGACACCTGTGACCTGGTACGGCCGTCTAGCGCTTCACGCACTGCCGCACTTACATCAACACCCTCAGCCGGCGAATGGCCCCGGTGCATCAGGTCATGAATACCTTGCCATCGCTGCCACTGCGCATGCACATCGCCCTGTTCCTCGTGGGATAGCAGGCGCCGGACCGAAAGCTCATCGGCCTCATCGTCCATCATGGCCGACAGTGTTTCTCTGAGACGATCATCCATAGGATGCACCCTCAATTACGTCACGGAATGATTGAGCAAGGGTCCGAGATGCCTGTCAACGGCATCCCGGGCCCGGAATATACGCGAGCGCACGGTCCCGATGGGGCACTCCAGAATTCGCGCAATGTCTTCATAGCTGAGCCCGTCGTACTCTCGCAGCAGGAAGGCCGATCTCAGTTCCTCTGGCAAATTGGCTATCGCCTTTCTCAACTCGTTCTGAAGCTGATCACGCTGAAGTAAACGCTCAGGCGACGCAATGTCGCGTAAGCGCCTGCCGTCATCGTAGTTCTCTGCCTCAGCAGAATCAGCGCTGCCTTGCGGCCGGCGACTGCGAGATTCAAGATGATTTTTCGCGGTATTCACCGCAATGCGGTACAGCCAGGTATAGAAGGCACTGTCACCACGAAAGCGATCTATGGCCCGGTAAGCTTTGATGAACGCTTCCTGGGTAAGATCCATGACTTCCTGGCTATCGTAAACGTACCGACTGATGATTGAAGCGACCCTCGATTGGTATTTAACAACCAGAAGATCGAACGCTGCGCGGTCCCCGTTTCGCACTTTGCGAACGAGCTGCAGGTCGGTCTGGCTATCTGGTTGCTCAGCCTGTTTCTGGTCGTTATCGGGTACCATTGACGTTACGCCGGTGCGCTCTGTTTTCCTGGCCAGCTTTCCGGCCGTTACGAGTTTCTGGTGGTTCATGCTCACTGTCCGGCGCCCGTTTATGTAAACGACAACCCACCCCATCGGGCAGGTCATCCATCAGGCCAAATAGACAGCAAGCGCAAAGTTTAGTTCAATACACCTCTACATTATGGCCCGCGATACCGACCCGATGCCACAGTCCTACGAATACGATGTTCTTATTATCGGCAGCGGTGCTGCCGGCCTGACCGTTGCGCTTAACCTTCCGGAACACCTGAAGGTGGGTGTTGTCAGCAAGGCCGATATCAGCAGCGGCGCCACACTCTGGGCCCAGGGCGGCATAGCTGCTGTTCTGGACGACGAGGACTCCACTGAAAACCATGTGCAGGATACCCTGGCTGCAGGCGGCGGCTTGTGCAGCGAAGATGCTGTGCGATTTACCGTAGATCACAGCAAGGAAAGCATCGAGTGGCTAATCGGCACCGGCGTCGACTTTACCCGGGATACCGACGCCCAACTCCACCTCACCCGTGAAGGCGGTCACAGTCACCGCCGTATTATTCACGCAGCCGATGCCACGGGGCATGCAGTTTCAACGACATTGACTGCCCAGGCCCAGGCTCGTCCCAATGTTGAGCTCATGTCCGGGCGTGTTGCGGTCGATCTCATCACCAATCGCAAACTCGCCTTGCCGGGGAACCGTTGCGTAGGCGCCTACATACTGAATCTTGAAGATAACCACGTAGAACTTTTCCGGGCGCGCTTCACGGTCATCGCAACCGGCGGTGCATCCAAGGCGTATCGATACACCACCAATCCTGACGGCGCATCCGGTGATGGCATAGCTATGGCCTGGCGTGCAGGCTGTCGTGTTGGCAACATGGAATTCAACCAGTTCCACCCGACCTGTCTGTACCACCCTCATGCCAAGTCATTCCTGATCACCGAAGCGGTGCGAGGTGAAGGAGGTCTCCTGAAACTGCCCGATGGCTCGCGCTTTATGGATCGCTTTGACAAGCGTGGAGAACTCGCACCGCGGGACATAGTAGCCCGCGCAATAGACCACGAGATGAAGCGGCTGGGCGCCGATCATCTGTATCTGGACATAAGCCACAAACCAACAGATTTTATCCGACACCACTTCCCGACCATTTACGAAAAGTGTCTGGAGTTTGGCATCGACATTACCCGGGAACCCATTCCCGTAGTACCTGCGGCGCACTATACTTGTGGCGGCATAGTCAGCGATGAGCGGGCACGAACGGATATCAACCAGCTTTACGTTGTTGGCGAGGCCGGATTTACCGGGCTTCACGGAGCCAATCGCATGGCCAGCAACTCATTGTTGGAATGTTTGGTTTATGGCCGAGCAGCAGCCGCCGACATTGCGCGCAGGGAGGCAGACATTCCGCCTCCACCCGAAGCGCCGGCGTGGGATGAAAGCCAGGTGCGTGATTCTGATGAAGATGTAGTTATTTCTCACAACTGGGACGAGTTACGCCACTTCATGTGGGATTACGTGGGCATAGTTCGCACCACCAAACGCCTTCAGCGGGCGAAACACAGAGTGGATCTTCTGTCCGCCGAAATCGGCGAGTTTTACAACAATTACCGGGTAACCAATGATCTCCTGGAACTCAGGAACCTGGTAACCGTGTCTGATCTGATTATCTGCTCAGCGCTTCAACGCAAAGAAAGCCGGGGCCTGCATTACACCCTGGATTACCCGGGACTGCTGCACGAGGCCCGTGATACCGTGCTGACACCAACCACCTACAGAACACCTTCGCCGTAAAGAGAGCAATTATGCAAGACACTCAAGCAGAAAACCCGGAGTTCAAACGCCTCTGGTGGCATAGCCGCCGCGGCATGCTGGAACTGGATGTCCTGCTGGTTCCGTTTCTGGAGGAAGCCTACCTTGATCTGGATGAAGAAGATCAGGAGCGCTACAAGAAACTTCTGAGCTGCGAGGACGCCGATATGTTCGAATGGTTCATGCAACGCAGCCGCCCTGACGATGCAGACCTGCAACGTATCGTTGACATGATCCTTAATCGTGTCCAGCCGGATTGATCTGACACTCTCGCGCTGTGCTGCAGCTGGCTGCCTGGCCGCTGCACCATGGCTGACCGCCTTCACTTTCGCCCTGATTACTGGTACGGCCGGCAAGAACTGGATGTTCATATTAGCCCCACTGGCCCTCGCGGGCGCGATCTTTCAGTATCGATTAAATGGATTACTGGCAGGACCATCGGCCGTTCTCGGCCTTCACCAGGAACAGGGCACCCTCTATGCACGCCTTGGAAACGGGCGGATTCTGGCTGTGAACGCGAGTCCCGCAAGCCGTATCTGCTCAAATGTGGCACTCTTGAAACTGGAGCCCACCACCTCCACATCGTCTACTTACCCGGTTGTGTTACTCTCAGGAAAACGGATTGCGGGTAACGTATCCGAAGATCAGTTTCGTCGCCTGAGAATGCGGCTCCGACTGGGCCGCACCCAGCATTCATTTGAATAGTTTTCTGCCCGGAGTTTTCCCATGACTGGTACAGAAACACCTGTTTCAGCCACGCCCGTTTATACATCAGCCGAGATTCCGACGCCGGCCACAGGCCGCGCTCTATTGACCAACCGCATTCTGGTTCGCATCTCCGGGCCGGGCACTGACAAATTCCTGCAAGGCCAACTCAGCCAGAACCTTGAAGACGTCAAACTCGGCACATCACCGCGCGCCGCAGGCGCAACACCCAAGGGCCGCGCCTACTGCCTGACTCGCCTGGTACGTGATAGGGACGACGTTCTGATGGACCTCCCAGCCGAGCTGGCAGAACCCATCATGGCTCACCTGCGCAAATATATGATGCTGTTTCGCGGCACGTCTATGACAGTAGAGGATGAGGGGCAAATCATCGGTCTACTGGGCGATGAAGCCGCGTCGGCACTTGCCGGAGAAGAGATGCGTAAACTGGTATCGCCCGGGGATTCTCTCCCGCTCGATTCCGGCTTTCTGATCCGTACAGAAAATACAGCAGAAGGGCTGTCCCGATTTGAAGCCTGGCAACCCGTCGCAGGCGGTCTGAAGCTGGATTCCATTCCGGAGAAAACGCTTGCGGACTGGCAGGCATCCGAAATTGCGGCAGGCGTGCCGATGCTCAGTGCAGCCACCAGCGAATCCTACGTACCGCAGATGCTCAATTGGCAACATCTCGGCGGAGTGCATTTCAAAAAAGGCTGTTATACCGGCCAGGAAGTTATTGCCCGGATGCACTTTCTCGGACAACTCAAAAAGAGCCTGTTCCGCTTTCACATGGTGAATGCCAGCTCTGTACCCACACCGGGAACACTCATCATGGCAGGCGAACGATCAGTTGGCGAGGTCGTCAATGCAGTCGGGTTCAGTGATGGGTCTTGCCAGCTGCTTGCGGTGGTCCGACATGACAGCGCCCATGGCCAACTTATCGCTGAAGGCCAACCAGATGCCTTTTTGCAACTGCAGCCTTTGCCATATAGCGTTACCGAACGTGAAGATGGCGCAACCAACGATACATAAGTTGACAGGCAAGCCTGCGAAAATTTGCTATAAATAGATCTTATTATTCTGACCTTCGGGGTGTCAGGCCTGTGCAAATAAGCCTCTCCCGAACTGCCAAGCGGATCCTTATCGAGCCATGTCGAATATTGCCGAAACCATCAAAGCGGACCTTACTGCCGCGATTGAGAACGATAAACTGATACTCCCTACCCTGCCCGAAGCTGCGCTTCAGGTGCGCGAGATCGCCGAATCTGAAGACTCAGCCATTGGTGATCTGGTTAAGGTTATCAGCAATGATACGGCTCTCTCTGCACGCATTATCCGCGTTTGCAACAGCCCGCTTTTCCGGGGCAACCGAGCGATAGAGAACCTGAATATGGCAGTAAGCAGGCTTGGCATGGCTTACACCAGCAGCCTGGCCATGGGCCTGGCCATGCAGCAGATGTTCCAGGCAACCTCGGACATGATCGACAAGCGCCTGCGCGCAACCTGGCAAACCAGCACCGAAGTTGCGGGGGTTTGCCACGTACTGGCCCAGCACTACACAAAACTGAAACCGGATCAGGCCACCCTTGCCGGCCTGGTGCACCTGATTGGCGTACTGCCGATTTTGCGCTACGTGGAAGACGAAGATGTGCAGATCAGCAGCATAATGCTGGATAACGTTATTGAGCAGCTGCACCCTAGAATCGGAGCAGCCATTCTCAAAAAGTGGGACTTCCCGAAAGAACTGCAAAATGTTCCGCTGGAATACGCCAACTTCAAGAGAGAAATACCTTCAGCCGACTACGCCGACCTGGTTATGGTGGCTAACCTTCAGCTGATTGCAGGCTCTGAGCATAATTGGGCACAGATGGACTGGACTGCCATTTCAGCTTTCGATCGTCTTGGCCTTGATCCGAATATCGACATGAGCGAAGAAGAAGACCTGAACGCTCAAATGGAAGCTGCCATGGCCTTGCTTCAATAGCCGATATTCAGATCTGCCTTGGAGGGCAGCGCCCAGTTTACGGGCTCCTGCCCTTGCTCCTGGAGCCACTCATTGGCCCGGGAGAAGTGCTGGCAACCGAAGAATCCGCGGTAGGCGCTCAGGGGTGACGGATGCGGCCCCTCCAGCACCAAATGCTTGCTGCGATCAATGTACCGCCCCTTCTTCCGGGCATAACTACCCCAAAGCAGAAATACAACACCCTCACACTCGCGATTTACCGTTTCGATCACTCGGTCTGTAAACGTCTCCCAGCCTTTGCCCTGATGCGCACCAGCTTGACCCTGAACCACCGTAAGCACGCTGTTGAGCAGCAATACGCCCTGCTCCGCCCAAGGTTGCAGGCAACCGTGATCCGGCGGCACCATACCAAGGTCACTCTGGATTTCCTTGAATATGTTAACGAGCGATGGTGGCGTAGGAACGTCCGGTTTTACTGAAAAGCACAAGCCATGGGCTTGGCCGGGGCCGTGGTAGGGGTCCTGCCCGAGAATAACAACACGCACCTTTTCCAGAGGCGTGCTGTTCAAGGCATTAAAACAAAGGGAGCTCTCCGGGAAGAGAACCTTCCCGGCATCCTCTTCAGCAGCCAGAAACTCTGCCAGCACCTGCATGTAGGGCTGGCTAAATTCCGTTCCGAGGTGTTCTTTCCAGCCCCGGTCGGGCCTGAGATGGCTAGCCAGTACCTCAACCGGGTGCATGGTTATTCCTCCGACTTGGAGCTCTCAGCTTTATGCTCGGGGCGCATAGCCGGGAACAGGATTACGTCGCGAATGGATGGAGAATTGGTCAGCAGCATAGCCAGCCGATCAATGCCGATGCCCTCACCCGCCGTTGGTGGCAAGCCATACTCCAGCGCCATCACATAGTCTTCATCGTAGAACATAGCCTCGTCGTCGCCGGCATCTTTCTCGGCAACCTGAGCCTGGAAGCGCTCAGCCTGGTCTTCGGCATCGTTAAGCTCTGAAAAGCCGTTGGCGATCTCACGACCACCCACAAAAAACTCAAAGCGCTCGGTCACAAACGGGTTGCTGTCTTTGCAGCGCGCAAGCGGCGACACTTCTTTAGGGTATTCGGTGATGAACGTAGGCTGCATCAAGCGATGCTCTGCGGTCGCTTCAAAGATCTCGATTTGAATCTTGCCCAGACCCCAGCCGTTTTTCACGTGGATACCCAGATCCTTTGCAACCTGGCGCGCGGAAGATTCATCCGCTAATTGCTCGGCAGTGACATCCGGAGAGAAACGCAAGATGGCATCGACCACCGTCAAGCGCTCAAAAGGCTTGCCGAAGTCGTACTCGATGGACTCTTCTGTGCCATCGGCCAGCATCCGGGTATTCACCACCGTGGTGCTGCCCAGTACCTGCTCAGCAATTGTGCGCAGCATGTCTTCGGTAAGATCCATCAGATCGTTGTAATCGGCATATGCCTGATAGAATTCCACCATGGTAAATTCGGGATTATGACGGGTAGAAAGCCCTTCGTTCCGGAAGTTACGGTTTATCTCGAACACCCGCTCAAAGCCACCTACAACCAGGCGCTTCAGGTACAGTTCCGGCGCAATGCGCAGGTACATGTCCATACTAAGCGCATTGTGATGGGTAACAAACGGCCGCGCAGTTGCGCCACCGGGAATTACCTGCAACATGGGAGTTTCCACTTCCATGAAGTCGCGGTCAGCAAAAAACTGGCGCATGGCGGTAATGATTTTAGAGCGGGCCAGGAATACCCGGCGACTGTCCTCGTTCACCATCAAATCCACGTACCGCTGACGATAACGGGCTTCAGTATCGGTCAGGCCTTTGTGCTTCTCCGGCAGCGGACGCAGAGACTTGGTGAGCAAAACATACTCATCCATGGTCACATACAGATCGCCCTTGCCGGATTTGCACAAGGTACCCCGCACACCCACGATATCACCCAGATCCCAGTGCTTGGTGTCTTTCTGCACGTCTTTAGTGGCATAAATCTGCATGCGGCCGGTCATGTCCTGGACCACCTTGAATGCCTTACGGTCAAGCATCATACGGCCCGCGATGGCCGCCTTGATCCCCAAAGACTCCAGCTCTTCCTTGCTATATTCACCGTATTTAGCCTGCAATTCTGCTGCAGTGACATCACGACGGAAGTCATTGGGGAACGGATTGCCACCTTCACGCAGCTCTGCCAGCTTGGCACGGCGCTCAGCAATCAGCCTGTTGTCCTCTTGCGGTGCATTCTTGGTGTGTTCAGTCATGTTGGCTCACTAAAAAATCAGGGGTGTCCGGGTTGGCGTGGTAATGGCGCTGGTTACAGCGCCATTTTCAGGCTGGCTTCAATAAACTTGTCGATATCACCATCCAACACCGCCTGGGTGTTGCTGGTTTCAACCTTGGTACGCAAATCCTTGATGCGGCCATCATCCAGAACGTAAGAACGAATCTGGCTACCCCATCCAATGTCAGACTTTGCATCCTCGGCCTTTTGCTTCTCGGCATTACGCTCCAGCATCTCACGCTCATAAAGCTTTGCCTTAAGCTGCTTCATGGCCTGATCCTTGTTCTGATGCTGGCTTCGACCGGCCTGACAGGCCACAACAACGCCCGTAGGGTTGTGGGTCAGACGCACCGCAGATTCTGTCCGGTTAACGTGCTGACCACCGGCGCCAGAGGCACGGTAAACATCCACTCGAAGATCTGCAGGATTGATTTCAATCTCGAAACTGTCATCCACTTCGGGCGACACAAACACCGAAGAAAAAGAAGTGTGGCGACGGTTGCCGGAATCGAACGGCGACTTGCGAACCAGACGATGAACGCCGGTCTCAGTGCGCGCCCAACCGAACGCGTACTCGCCCTGAATATGGATGGTGGCACTCTTCACACCCGCCACATCACCTTCTTGCAATTCTACAATCTCTGTCTTGAAGCCACGACTCTCAGCCCAGCGCAGGTACATGCGCAGAAGCATATTCGCCCAGTCCTGTGCCTCAGTGCCGCCAGACCCTGCCTGAATTTCCAGGTAGGCACTGTTGGCGTCCATCTCGCCGGAAAACATGCGCCGGAACTCAAGCTTTTCGAGTTTGACATCGAGAGTCTGAAGATCGGATTCGATCTCGGTTACCGTATCTGCATCGTCTTCCTCTACAGCCATTTCCAGCAGGCTTTCTGCATCGGAAAGACCGGTTGTAAGGTTGTCGATGGTACTGACAATCAGATCAAGATCAGAACGCTCTTTACCCAGCGCCTGCGCGCGCTCTGGATCATCCCACACAGTGGGCATTTCCATCTCACGCTCTACTTCTACTAGCCGCTCACTACGCTGATCGTAGTCAAAGATACCCCCTGAGCGCTTCAGTACGCTCACGAAGCTCTTTAATCTTCGTCACAATGGGATTAACTTCCATAAGAACACTACTCAATGTTGGAAAATGATGCGTAAAAACAGTGGCGGGATTCTACCCGAATTTTAACGGTAAATCAGCCGTTGCCGCCTAGTTTGGCGCAAGCGCTGATCAGGAACGGCCTGCCGGGAGACGCTGTGAATACGTCCCTGTAAGCTTGACGAAAACATCCATGTTTTCGACACTCCCCGCAGGCCGCTCCTGACCAGCGCCCGATGTTGGGAGCAAACTGCATGCTACCAAACATAGTTATCCACTGTTGACCTACCCGCGCTTTCAAATCGGTTAGGGGGCGGGGGCTCTTTTCTGCCGGAAAAAGATGTCTGAGCGCAGCGAGTTGCTTTTTCCAGAAGAAAAGAGCTCCCGCCTCCTGACCAGCCTCCAAAACCAGACAAGCTAGGAAAGCGGCTCCAGATAATCTACTAACAGCTGAAGATTAGTCCGCCCCCGAAACGTATTGGCATCAGGCTTATATACCACCCGTGCACCTGTGCGCGTGTAATCAGGAACCTCCGGCCCGGTATTGAACGCTATAGCGTCAATGATGCCGCTGCCATCTGCTGGCTGCAAAACCAGCTTCAAATGATTTTCGCCAACAATACGCTGGCTGACCACTTTGAACTCACCGTCAAACAAAGGCTCTGGAAAATGCTGCCCCCAGGGACCCGCACGTTTCAGTAACGCCGCTGTTTCCAGAGAAAGCTCATCAGAACTAAGAGGGCCATCAGTCGTGATGGCAGCCTCAAGATCTGCGGCAGTGAGAGCATCCCGAACAGCCCGATCGAAGGCTTCGGAAAATGCATCCAGATCGCTCCGGGCCAAAGTCATGCCAGCGGCCATAGCGTGACCACCGTATTTGTGCATCATCCCCGGGTGGCGAGAATCGACGACCGCCAGCACATCACGGATATGCAGCCCCGGAATTGAACGGGCAGAACCTTTTATGTCCACACCGTTTTCGTCTGGCGCAAAAGCAATCGTTGGCCTGTGAGTCTGCTCCCGTATCCGGGCTGCAAGAATGCCGATCACGCCCTGGTGCCAATCCTCATCGAACAAAGCCAGCCCCCAGGGCAGTCCTTCCAGGTCCAGCGACATGGAGGCGAGCAAATCCTGCGCCTGCGTCTTCATGTCTTTTTCAATGGTGCGCCGTTCCCGGTTAAAAGTATCGAGTTCACGGGCAAGACGCCGGGCTTCGTCCGGGCTATCGGCCAGCAGGCAGGCTATGCCAACACTCATGTCGTCCAGCCGGCCGGCTGCATTGAGGCGTGGACCAACCACAAACCCGAGATCCGTTGAGCTGATGTTTGCGTGCTCCCGACCAGCCACTTCAAGCAGTGCGAGAATGCCCGGGCGGGCTTCGCCCTGACGGATTCGGCGCAGGCCCTGCTCAACGAAGATGCGGTTGTTATGATCCAGCGGCACAACATCAGCTACTGTGCCTAGTGCAACCAGGTCCAGAAGCGCCCCCAGATTGGGCTCAGGTTGGGGCAGGCGCCCTGCTTCCCTCAACTTTTTACGCAGCGCCGTGAGCACATAAAACATCACGCCTACGCCGGCGGCGTTTTTGCTCAGGAAGGCACAACCGGGCTGATTGGGATTTACTATCGCATCGGCGTCCGGCAGCGTTTCGCCGGCCAGATGGTGATCCGTAACCACCACCTTGATACCCAGTTTCTTCGCCGCGCTTACACCTTCGATGGCAGAGATTCCGTTATCCACCGTCACCATAAGATCCGGCAACTCCCCTTCATCCCGTAGACGTTCGATAATCCCCGGGGTCAATCCGTACCCATCCGCAAAGCGACTGGGCACCCGGAAATCAACGCTCCGCAGCCCAAGCATGGAAAGCCCAAGCATCGCTACCGCAGTACTTGTCGCGCCATCAGCATCGAAATCACCAAGCACAAGCACCCGCTGGTTGCTGGCAATGGCGTCCGCCAATAGCTCAACTGCACGATCAATGCCACGCAGTTTGAAGGGTGAGGCAAGATGTCGAAGGGTATAGCTTAACTGTTCGTCAGAGCTAACGCCTCGGGCGGCATACAGACGGCGGAGCAAGGGAGGCAGGTCTTGCCCCCAGCCCGGAGTGTTATCCGGGCTGGGGCGACGCAGGATCTTTTTGGGTGTCATACTTGGTCAGGCATTCTTCCAGTGCTTGGCAATAAATGCCTGCACACCCGCCCGATCGTTATCAAGCACGGTATAGCGCTCTTCGCGATCAAACAGATCGGCCATATGCGGTGGAAGCTCAGGCTTCACAGTCAGCCCGGAGTCGACGATAGCATCCGGGAATTTGGCCGGGTGAGCAGTTCCAAGTGTGATCATCGGCACCTGGAGATCCCGACGACAAGCGCGAGCTGCATGCACGCCGATGGCCGTGTGCGGATCCAGCAGGTATTCATTCTGCTCAAAAACTTCACGGATGGTGTCACAGGTAGTTTTGTCATCAACTGCAGCACTGTCGAAGAGCTTGCGGGCGTGCTTCCAACGGTAGTCTTCGATACTCACCGGACCTTTCGTGGCATTATCCAGCAACTGTTTAACCGCCAGCCCGTCCCGGCCGTGCAGATCAAACAGCAAGCGTTCAAAGTTGCTGGACACCATGATATCCATGCTTGGCGAAAGCGTGTGCTCAAGCTGATGCTGCTCGTACTTGTTACCGCTCATGAAGCGATGGAGGATGTCGTTCTTGTTAGTCGCGATAACCAGCTGAGATACGGGCAGACCCATTTTCCGTGCCAGATAGCCGGCAAAGATATCCCCGAAGTTACCGGTAGGTACGGAGAACGCCATGCTGCGATCAGGGCCACCAAGTGCCAACGAGGCATGAAAGTAATAAACGATCTGAGCCATGATGCGGGCCCAGTTGATCGAATTAACCGCCGCCAGTCTGGCTTTACCACCCAGAAACGACTGATCGCTGAAACTTTCCTTGACCATGCGCTGACAGTCATCAAAATTGCCCCGAATGGCAAGGTTATGAATATTGTCACCCTTAACCGTTGTCATCTGACGGCGCTGTACTTCAGATACTCGCTCGAAGGGATGCAAAATAAAAATATCCACATGCTCGCAGCGACGGCAACCTTCGATGGCCGCAGATCCGGTATCCCCGGAGGTAGCACCCATAATCACGGCATGTTCTTTGCGCTTTCCAAGGACATAATCCAACAGGCGACCCAATAACTGCAGCGCAAAGTCCTTGAATGCCAATGTGGGTCCGCGGAAAAGCTCCATCACCCACTCATTGGTATCAAGCTGGACCAGCGGAGCGACAGCCTTGTGCGCAAAAACACTGTAGGTTTCATCCAGCATCTGCCGGAAATCAGCCTCGGGAATGGCCTCTTCCACAAACGGGAACATGATATTGAACGCAAGCTCGGTGTACGGAAGCCCCCGCCAACTGCGGATTTCTTCCAGACTGAAGTGCGGGAGCGATTCCGGAACATAAAGGCCACCGTCCGGTGCCAGACCGGTGAGCAGAACGTCTTCAAAGCCCAGTGCGGGGGCTTCTCCCCGCGTACTGATATATCTCACGTGCGTACCTGTCAGTTATAGTTTTTTCAGTTGAAATTTTCGGCGCGAATGCGAACCACCGGGCCATCGGTATCAGAGAGCAATTCCAGCTCTTCGATAGCACGGTTGATCTGTCGTTCCTGCACTGTATGGGTGAGGATTATGATGGGAATGCGGCCATCTTTAACCTCGGACTCTTTCTGCATGATCGACTCGATGTTGATGCCATGCTCACTCAGTATCGAGGCTATCTTGGCCAGCACACCCGGGCGGTCCAGAGCGGTTATGCGAAGGAAATAGGCAGACTGTATGTCTTCCATGGAAAGCACATTCAGATCGTCCAATGCACCCGGCACAAACCCGAGATACGGCACCCGTAACGAGCTCTCACTCGCCACAATTCGGGCAACATCTACAACATCTGCAATCACAGCCGAAGCCGTTGCTTCATCACCGGCACCCGGCCCGTAATACATGGTCTGGCCGACCGCATCGCCATCCACAAGAACGGCGTTCAGAACACCATCAACCTGGGCAATAAGGTGACTCTGGGGAACCAGGGTCGGGTGTACACGAAGCTCAATACCCTCTTCCCGACGACGAGCGATGCCCAGGTGCTTGATGCGATAACCAAGCTGTTCCGCATGAGCAATATCGTAGGGCGTGATCTGCGAAATCCCTTCGGTAAAGGCTTTTTCAAACTGAAGAGGAACACCAAAGCCTGCAGAAGCGAGAATGGTCAGCTTGTGTGCAGCGTCGATACCCTCAACATCAAAGGTGGGATCCGCTTCCGCGTAACCAAGATCCTGGGCCTCTTTGAGAACCTCGGCAAAGGGCCGACCCGCACGCATTTCTGTAAGGATGTAATTGCCCGTGCCGTTGATAATCCCTGCAATCCAATCAATGCGGTTCCCAGCCAGGCCTTCTCGGATAGCCTTCATTACGGGGATACCACCGGCAACACCGGCTTCATAAGCGACCACAACTCCGGCCTTTTCTGCAGCGTCAAAAATCTCGTTGCCGTGGACAGCAATCAGAGCCTTGTTCGCAGTAACCACATGCTTGCCATTGCGGATAGCTGAAAGCACAAGCTCCCGCGCTGTCTCATAGCCGCCAATAAGTTCGACAACCACGTCAACTTCAGGATCGTTCACCACGTCGAATATCTCGGTGCTGAAGGCGACGCTGCCAAGATCTATATCGTCACGACTGCGGCGACTGGCTACCCGGGTAATCCGGATATTACAGCCCGCACGGCCAGCAATAATTGCGGCGTTGCGAGTCAATACATTGAATGTACCGCCGCCAACGGTTCCCAGTCCGCAGATTCCGACATTGACGTCTTTCAAGCTCTCACCTCTGATCCCGAAGGGGTGCTGATGAATTGTAGATTGCAGCATTGCTATTTCGCGACGCTGAAAGGCCGCACAGTATACCGGTTCAGGGCTCGCTGAATAAGCCCTGAACCGAAAGCTTGTCACATAACCGTGACGGCTCGTAGTGCACTGCCGTTCGAAAAGGCCTTAGAGCAGACCCAGCCCCTCGGCAAGGTTCTTCGCAGGCACATAACCACGCACAATATTGCCATCCTCCAGCACAATAGCCGGGGTGCCGGTTACACCTACGCGCTGACCAAGCTCAAACTGCTCGAGCACCGGATTTTCACAGGTAGCCGCCGCAACCGCATCACCGGCTTTGGCAGCGTCCATCGCTGATTCCTTATCTTCTGCACACCAGACAGACACATACTTCACGAACGATGGCTGGCCCGGCCCTGAGCGCGGATACGCATAGTAATTCACTGTAATTCCGTAATCGTTAAGCTGCGGAACTTCGTCGTGAAGCTTGCGGCAATACGGGCAGTCAATGTCGGTAAACACATCAATCACCACTTTCTCGTCACTGGCCTTGTAACTGATAACGCCTTCATCGCCATAGCTTTCCATGATCTCGTGACGATCCGCAGCTCTTGCCGCTTCCGTAACGTTCGCGATGCCAGTGCTGGTAACTTTGAGCAAGTCCCCGGTCAGCAGGTACTGGCCATCCTGCGTTGTATAGATGGTATCGCCGTTGTTGCTCTGGACTTCATAAAGCCCCTTCGCTTCGGATTCCTTCACAGACAATACTTTCAACCCCGGAACGGCACTGGAAAGACGCTCACTGATACGGTCTTCTACATCACCCGCAACACTGAAGGGTGAACCCAACACGCCAGCCACCATCACGGCCACCATAAAAAAACGTTTTACATTCATTCTGGCAAACACACCTTTTCAGTAGGGTACTTAATCAAGCTTGCGGAAACACTCACACTAGCCAGGAAACAATCAAAAAAACCAACTCTGCGACACCAAGCCGCCACAAAAGTTCAAAGCGCTACCTTACCTAATAATCTCAGGTTCAACCACGAGGATGATGGGCCTGGTGCAAGGATTGCAGGCGCTGGCGCGCCACATGGGTGTAAATCTGCGTTGTCGAAAGATCCGAATGACCCAGCAACATCTGAACTACACGCAAGTCGGCACCATGGTTAAGCAGATGGGTTGCAAAGGCATGCCTGAGCGTATGAGGAGAGAGATGCTTGCGGATACCTGTACGGATGGCGTAATGCCGCACCCGGTGCCAGAAGGTTTGCCGGGTCATCGCAGTCGGCCGATTGCCAGGAAACAGCGCATCACAGGCCCGACCCTTCAGCAGTTCAGGGCGCCCCTCTTTCATATACAGTTCAAGCCAGTCCACTGCCTCTTCACCCAAGGGAACCAGACGCTCCTTATCGCCTTTACCGGTAACGCGTATGACACCCTGGCGGAGATTTACCTGGTCAACACGCAAACCTGTGAGCTCAGACACCCGTAAGCCACAGCCGTAGAGAATCTCCAGCATAGCTTTGTCCCGCTGCTCAATCGGTAAGTCGGGGTCAGGTTCTGCCAGGAGAGCGTCTACTTCCTCTTCGGTCAGGGAGTCCGGTAATCGTCTCGGCAGGCGTGGGCTGTCTATGCGCAACGTGGGGTCTTCAGCGATCAACCGTTCCCGAAGTAAAAACCGGTAAAACCGGCGAATTCCCGAGAGCCGGCGGGCCGCCGTTGACGTTTTTATGCCCTGAGCGAGCCCGTTGGCCATCCACGCCAGCAAATCCGTCCGTCGCACTTCCGTCAGAAGGGGCTGCCCAGGCTGACCTTCCAGCCAGACGACCAACCGCTGCAGGTCGCTACAATATGCCTGCCGGGTTTTCTCACCCAGGCCGTCCTCAAGCCAGACTGCATCAACAAATCGGACAATTACCGCTTCATCCTCTGGTCTCACCCCGTAGCCCTCTGGCAACTCTATATTCACAAAGGTATATTCTGGCTCGCCAGAAACAAAAAAGGCAGCCCTAAGGCTGCCTTTTTCACTGCAAGGTTGCTCAGCACATGGCTGATCAGCCCAGCTTTTCCTTGATACGTGCTGCCTTACCAGAAAGGTCACGCAAGTAGTAAAGCTTGGCTTGACGCACGTCACCACGACGCTTCACTGAAATGCTGTCGATCAGCTTGGAGAAGGTCTGGAACGTACGCTCAACGCCGACGCCGTAAGAAATTTTACGCACGGTGAACGACGAGTTCATGCCACGGTTACGCTTACCAATAACAACGCCTTCGAACGCCTGCAGACGTTCACGGTTGCCTTCAGTAACACGAACCTGAATAACCACGGTGTCACCCGGCGCAAACGCGGGGACTTCCTTGGTCATCTGTTCTGTTTCGAGTTGATTGATGATGTTGTTCTTGCCGCTCATCGTAATGCTCCTGATACCCAATCTTTTAATGCCCTGATGATTCAGAGGCACACGGTTCGTTTAAAATCTCACCCAGTAGCTCACGCTCTTCGCCCGTAAGCACCCGCTTTTCCAACAGGTCGGGGCGTCGCTCCCAGGTTCGCCTCAGCGACTGCTTGAGTCGCCAACGCCGGATCTGATCATGGTGACCGCCCAACAAAATATCCGGCACCGCCTGACCTTCGTATACTTCGGGCCGGGTGTAGTGCGGACAATCCAGCAAACCGTCAGCAAAAGAATCCTGCTCTGCCGACTGCGCATGACCCAGCGCTCCGGGGATGAGGCGTGTAACCGCATCAATGACAACCATAGCTGCCAGTTCGCCACCAGAGAGTACAAAGTCTCCCAGTGATATTTCCCGGTCGACTTCTGCCGTTATCAGGCGCTCATCAACACCTTCATATCGACCTGCTACCAGAATCAAATGTTCTTCTGCAGCAAGCGACTCAACAACAGCCTGACTCAGAGTTTCGCCTTGAGGCGAAAGATAAACCACGCAAGCTTTCCCAGGCGCAGCTTCTTTCGCTGCGTGAATGGCATCCCTTAGCGGCTGAATTTTCATCAGCATGCCGGGGCCACCACCGTAAGGCCTGTCGTCAACAGTACGGTGACGATCATGGGTGAACTCGCGAGGGTTCCAGCTATTAACGGTCAAAAGACCGTCGCGCACTGCCCTGCTTGTTATCCCGTAATCTGTTACCGCCTGGAACATCTCTGGAAACAGGCTTACTGCACCAATCCACACCTGTCAGAACTCCGGATCCCAGTCTACGACCATTTTACGCTCTGCCAGATCTACTTCCCGGACGACCTTATCAGGAAGATAGGGAATCAAGCGCTCGCGCTGATCAATGGAGCCTGCTGTAGCATGCACCACCAAGACATCATTGGAACCGGTTTCTATCAGGTGATCCACACGACCGAAGCATTCACCCTCAACCGTGAACACATCAAGACCCTGTAACTGAAGCCAGTAAAACTCCCCTTCGGGGAGCTCGGGCAACTCAGCAGTCGGGACCTTGACCTCGGCCCCACAATAAGTGCGAGCCAGCTCACGATCGTTAATACCTTTAAGCCTGACAACGATCGCCTGCCCTTGGCGACGACCTTCCTCAAGCTTTGCAGGAATACGTTTGCCGTCCAGATCAAGAACCCAGTCGGTATAGTTCAGTATTCCTTCTCTGGGGTCGGTGAAGGAAAAAACCTTGAGCCACCCTTTAACCCCAAATACCGAGGTAATCCGACCGACTACAGTTTCCTGAGGATTCTGCGTCATACAACAACCCCGGTGGTCAGTAAAACTTACACAGCAGCCTTGAGCAATTGCGCAACGCGATCGCTGGTTTGTGCACCCTGGCCAATCCAGAAATCTACACGGTCGCGATCAACACGAAGGCGCTCTTCCTGACCGCGGGCGATCGGGTTAAAAAATCCAACGCGCTCAATGAAGGCGCCGTCGCGTGCTCTGCGACTGTCGGTTACTGTCAGATGATAGAACGGGCGCTTCTTGGAACCGCCACGAGCCAAACGGATTGTTACCATTTAACCAATATCCTGTTCTGTTAATACGAACTTTGTACGTTTCACGCCTACCACAATGGTGGTTAACGCGGAGACCCATACTCGAAAGGGGCGCTATTCTATGCTAAATGCGCTTCAAAGAAAACAGGGAAACAGACTGTTTCTAGGTTTTCCGTGTAAGGCTTTTTACATACGACCAAACGGAGGCATCCCACCGCCGCCACCGCCCGGCGGCATCATACCACCCAGACCGCGCATCATATTCGCCATACCGCCCTTTTTGCTGAACTTTTTCATCATCTTCTGCATCTGCTTATGCTGCTTGAGCAGACGATTCACATCCTGTATCTGCGTACCGGAGCCAGTCGCAATCCGGCGCTTGCGGGAGTTGTTGATGACATCCGGGTAACGGCGCTCCTTTGCGGTCATCGAACAAATAATCGCTTCCAGCTGCCCCATCGACTTATCGTTAACCTGCTGCTGGGCAGCCTGAGCCATCTGCCCCATGCCCGGCAGCTTGTCCATCAAGCCACCGATTCCACCCATACTCTTCATTTGCTGAAGCTGGTCACGGAAGTCCTCAAGATCAAAACTTTTGCCTTTTTTGATCTTTTTGGTGAGCTTCTGCGCCTTTTTCTGATCGAGCTTGCGCTCGGCCTCTTCAATAAGAGAGAGCACGTCGCCCATACCAAGAATGCGCGACGCCACCCGATCCGGATGAAACGGCTCAAGGGCGTCGGTTTTTTCGCCAACACCAAGAAACTTGATGGGTTTGCCGGTAATGTGCCGCACAGACAGTGCCGCACCGCCGCGGGCATCACCATCGGTCTTTGTCAGCACTACGCCAGTCAGCGGCAAAGCGTCGTTAAATGCCTTGGCCGTGTTTGCAGCATCCTGACCTGTCATGGCATCAACCACAAACAGGGTTTCAACCGGCTTGACGGCTTTATGCAAGCGACCGATCTCGCCCATCATTTGTTCATCAACGTGCAAACGCCCGGCGGTATCCAGAATCACTACATCAATGTGCTTCTTGCGGGCGGCGGCAACCGCGCCTTCAGCGATGGTGACAGGATCCTGGTCAGCACTGCTGGGGAAAAACTCAACACCCACTTCACCTGCCAGGGTTTCCAGCTGCTTGATAGCCGCCGGGCGATAGACGTCAGCACTCACTACCATGACCGATTTTTTCTGTCGCTCTTTCAAGAAACGCGACAGTTTTGCAACCGTAGTCGTTTTACCCGCGCCCTGAAGGCCGGCCATCATAACTACCGCGGGCGGCTGAACGGCAAGATTGAGGGTTTCATTCCCCTCACCCATTACCCGCTCCAGCTCCTGCTGGACAACCTTTACAAACACCTGTCCCGGGGTAAGGCTGCGCTGGACTTCCTGACCAATGGCGCGCTGCCGGACGCCCTCAACAAAGTCTTTTACCACCGGCAGGGCAACGTCTGCCTCAAGCAGCGCCATGCGCACTTCCCGGAGAGTGTCCTTTATATTGTCGTCGGTGAGCCGCGCCTGACCGGAAATCTTGCGCAGGCTACCGGAAAGTCGGTCTTGGAGGTTTTCAAACATGTTGCTCTTCCGTACCCCGGATAAATTGAGTGCACAAACCTCAGAGCCGGCTTCGGCTCCTTGATTCCTGTTGCATAATCGCGACATTATAACCAGACTATCGTCCTGAAACGACCAACCCGGTCAAATCGGCAGCTATGCCTGCCGATCTCCAGCCAGCACAGTGGTTTATAAGGAAGTCATGGGAACGCTGATTCTCGCGGTCACCGCTCTTTTTCTGTACAGCGTCGGCACCGCCTTGCAGGCGCTTCATTTTCGTGGACGCGTGCACAGCAACATTGCCATTACGACACTTATCGGCATGCTGGCTCTTACCGCCCACGGAGTTTTGATAACCCAGACTATTCTCCACGATGGCGGTGTCGACTTCGGCTTGTTCAAAAGCTCGGTACTGATTTCCTGGCTAATCGTTTTCCTTTTACTGGGACTCAACCTCAAAAAGCCGGTTCAAAGCCTCTTTCTGGGGGTCTATCCTCTAGCAGCCCTGACCATCATCATGGCATTGGTCACGCACACACCCTCGCGGGTGGTTTCTGATGAGAGCTATGGCGTACTTTCTCACATCGCACTGTCAGTTACAGCCTACAGCCTGTTTTCTCTGGCGGCTATACAGGCGACCCTGCTTTATTTCCAGAACCGCCAACTGAAGCGCAACTATAACAGCTCGATATTGCGCAACCTGCCACCACTGCAAACCATGGAATCCCTGCTTTTTGAAATGCTATGGGCAGGCGTTGTCATGCTTATTCTCGCCATCGTGACGGGCGCCATTTTTATAGAAAACCTGTTTGCCCAGAATCTTGCCCACAAAACTATATTCTCGCTGCTGTCACTGCTGGTTTTCGTCGCACTGCTTGTAGGGCGTTATACAAAAGGCTGGCGCGGCATGACTGCAAGCCGCTGGACACTGGCCGGGTGCGCCCTGCTTATGGTGGCCTTCTATGGCAGCAAGTTTGCCATCGAACTGGTATTCCAGAAGGGCGGTTGATATCCCGCCCTTAACATCTTGACACCAGACACAATCACAACCTACTTTCGCTACTTGTCAGCAACATAAGGACACCCCTGGTTTGGACGGTACATCGCTTACTGCGCTGTCGATTATTCTCGTCGGGCTGATCATGCTGTCGGCATTTTTCTCCAGCTCTGAAACCGGCATGATGTCACTCAACCGGTATCGCCTCAAACACATGGCGAAAACCGGCCATAAAGGCGCAAAACGGGCACAGGGGTTGCTGCAGCGCACCGATCAACTTATCGGCATCATTCTTATTGGCAACAACTTCGTCAATATCCTGGCGTCGTCTATCGCCACGGTCATTGCAATCCGCATTTGGGGCGATGCCGGCATAGCCATTGCGACATTGCTCCTGACGATCGTTATCCTTATTTTTGCCGAAGTCACACCCAAGACCCTGGCCTCCCTGTTTCCGGAAAAAATCGCATTCCCGGCGAGCTACGTGCTCGGCCCGCTCCTGAAGGTTCTATACCCGATCGTTTGGGCCGTGAACCTGTTCACAGGAGCCATCCTGAGAATTTTGAGAATTTCTCCGAATGACGCGGCCAGCGACCACCTGAGCCGGGAAGAGCTAAGAACTCTGGTGAACGAAGCCGGCGCACTGATTCCAGCGAAGCACAAAGATATGCTTGTGAGCATCCTGGACCTGGAGAAAGTGACGGTAAACGACATCATGGTGCCGCGAAACGAAGTCTCCGGCATAGACCTGGACGACGACACGGACACTATTTTGCGCCAACTGAGGAACAGCCAGCATACCCGACTGCCGGTTTTCAAAGGCGACATCAATGACATTCAGGGCATTCTGCACCTACGCAGCGCAACCAAATTACTGCAAGAGGAAGAAATCAATAAAGCCATGATCATGCAGCTCTGCCAGGAACCCTACTTCATTCCTGAAAGTACCCCGCTGAACACTCAGCTCATCAACTTCCAGAAAGGCAAGCGTCGTTTCGGGATAGTTGTGGACGAATATGGCGATGTACTCGGGCTCGCTACCCTGGAGGACATTCTCGAAGAGATTGTTGGCGAGTTCACAACGGATTATGCGGCGACGAGTCCCGACATCATTCCGCAGGAGGACGGCACCTTCATTATTGACGGCACGACCGCCGTACGCACCATCAACAAGACTCTGGGATGGAAACTGCCTACAGACGGCCCGAAAACCTTGAACGGCCTTATTACAGAAACCCTTGAAAATATTCCGGACACCAACGTTTGCCTGAAAGTAGACGGGCATCGGGTCGAAGTTCTCCAAATCAAGGACAATGTTGTAAAAGCAGCGATCGTACATCCGAAAAAGCGCAAAAAACGCGCGCTATCCATGGCCTGACAATTCCCTTTCCGGTCAGGCTTGATAGACGTTCCGGTTATAGCGCAGCCTCTTCTTGGAAGATCAAAATTTAACCATCTCCTTGACGCATATCAAACTACCACCAACACTGAGGGTGAGTTCAAAAAATAATAATCGCAAGGAGCTTGTCCATGAGTCTGACACATACCTTTGGCCTTCTGACCCACCCTGACGAGCAGTGGGAGGCGATTCGAAAAGAATCCGAATCTGTTACTCGCCTATACACGGGACACGTATTACTTCTCGCACTTATACCTGCTCTTGCAGGCTTCATCGGAACCACTCAAGTAGGCTGGCAAATCGGTGATGGCCAAGTTACGCGCCTCTCTGTCGATAGCGCGCTTAGCCTGTCCGTGCTGTTCTACGCGGCCATGCTGGCCGGCATCTTCATTCTCGGCAAGTTCATTGATTTTTTTGCAGCAACTTACGACGCGGCGGATCAGGCACCAAGGGGGGTTACAATGGCCGCCTACACCGCCACACCCATGTTCCTGATAGGCGTTATCGCAGCTTACCCGAACATCTGGATAAATATGCTGGCCGGGCTCGTTGCTATCGCGTACGCGGTGTACCTGCTTTATGAAGGCCTACCCATCCTGATGAAAATTCCGGAAGAGCGCGGATTCATGTTTGCCACAGCTGTACTTACCGTAGGGCTTGTGATGTTTGTTGCACTACTTGCTATCAGCGTCGTGATCTGGAGCGTAGGAATCGGTCCGATTTACGTATCATGAAGGTTAGAGCCCGGCATTCGTGTCAGTAAACCAGAAAGGGTGCTCCATGGGAGCACCCTTTATTTTTTAGAATAAGCACTCGGGTTAGTTTTTATTCATGTTAACGCAACCCAAAATGCGGTAAATTTAATCTATAATCAAGAATTAGCCCTATAATCAAAAAATAGATAGTCAAGCTCGGTCATGTACCCGGTTGAGCCGTAAACAGGAGTCGGCCATGAATAAGCAGTCCGGCATACATTACCTCCGTGAGCACAGAGAGGCAGGAAGCAACCAGCCGGTTCCTGTGGAGGTCACACGCATCCGCGACACCGTTGTTGCCGGATTGGGTGACCTGTTGCAAGGCGCTTTTGATGCCGTTGATGATTCGCTGTTCGAGCTGGCCAACAACGCCCGCAGCAACAATGAACAGAATCGCTATTTTGAAGCCATGCGGGAAATTCGCATCAAGCGAAAAGGTGTAGAGCGCCACTTCCAGAATACAGTTGCGCAGTTTTTTTCCAACCCACCTCATACTGGCTCATTTCAAGAAGACGCCCTTGGGCGGCAGGCAAATGCGGACAACCTCGCACTGGTCGGTAATGATGACCTCGAAGAACAGGTTGCGCTGAACGCCATGATCACCAAAGCCAAGGCGCATTTTCAGGGGCCTCTTTTGCAGCTCCAGACCCGCTTCAGCCAGGTCTACGAAGGCGCTACTGACGAAGCGCCGGTAAACCCCATGGCGCCAGAGCACCTGTGCAGTGCCTTTACTGAAGCCATTCAGGCCCTGGAAATTCAGATCCGCGAACGCTTAATCCTGCTCAAGCAGTTTGATCGATACGTTGTATCCAACCTGGGCATGCTTCTGGATGAGGCGAACAGAATTCTTATTCAGGCAGGTGTTATCCCGAATTTCCGTTATCACGGCAAAACCGGAGAACAGCACGTTGCACCTGACGGCCAATCGACCGCCCAGGCTCCGGACGGATCAGAGGAAAACCGCCGGGAGGCCGCAGAAGGCAGCAATGCCGTCTTTGAACAGATTCATCAGTTACTGGCCCGTCAGCGGGCGAACGCAGGTATACCATCCCGGCAGAATGATCCAAATATCCGGATTATCGGGGGGAATGAACTGGCAAGTTTGCTGGCATCATTGCCCTTCTCTACTCAGGATACTGACACAGGAAACAACCTCAGCGAGGGTGAGCCGCTTACCATTGATGTTCGCGATGTGGTGCAACAGATTCTTGCCCAGGCTAATACCAGCGATGGCAAAAAGCCCGCACTCAAAGAGGTCGATGAGGATCTGATCAACCTTGTTTCCATGCTTTTTGAGTTCATCCTCGATGACTACAATCTCTCTGCCCCGGTTCAGGTTCTGATAAGCAGACTGCAGATACCTATACTCAAGGTCGTCATAAAAGATAAGAGCTTTTTCAGCAAGACCACACACCCTGCGCGAAAGCTGCTTAACGCTCTTGCCCGTGCAGGCATCGGCTGGAGCAACAGCGACGAGAAAGCCAGAGACAAGCTTTACGATAAGATTCACGGGATCGTGCAGAGGATCCTTAACGAGTTCGACGGAGACATCGTCTTATTTGAAACGCTTAACGATGAGTTTGAAGAGTTTCTGGCCCGGGAAAATCGTAAAGCATCTCTCGTAGAACAACGTACTCGTGAATCAGAGCGGGGGCGCATCAAGTCCCAGAAAGCACAGGAACTGGTAGACCGGGTTATCAAAGAACGCGTAGCCCGTTATCGGCTACCGGAGCCTACTTATAACATTCTGGTCAATGGCTGGAGCCGCGTTATGTTCCTGGCCTATCTTCGTGACGACGTGGAGCACCGCTGGCAGGAAAGCGTGAAAGTTGTTGATGACCTGATCTGGTGCCTCCATCCACATCAGGAAGACGCAGAAAGGGATCAGTGGGTTCGCGTTGTGCCCGGCCTCCTCAAGTCACTGCGCGCTGGGCTGGAAGAGGTTTCGTATAACGCCTCGAAACTTGACCAGACCATGAGCCAGCTCAAGCACGAACTGGCGGAGGCCTTCCGTGCGAGCTCCAGTGCAGAGCTTGTTGAGGAATCTCCGACACAGGAGCCTGAGCAGGATGACCTCAAGAGCCATATGCAGCCTCAGCCCGAGGATGCGGCCATCGCTGAGTTTGTTGCACAGATCGACGGCATCGAGATAGGCAATTGGGTGGAGTTCCGTCTGGTAAATGGGGCAAGTTTCCGGTGCAAGCTCTCGGCGATCATTGAAGAAGCCGACTGCTTCGTCTTTGTTAATCGCATGGGCCTGAAAGTCATTGAAAAGACACGCGTTGAACTTGCCCACGAAATGCGGCGTGGAAGAATGACTCTGCTGGAACAAGGCGCATTCATTGATCGGGCACTGGACGCCGTTGTCGGCTCCCTGCGCAGCAAAACTGCCTGAACCGGCGCGGATCCTCGGTTAACCTGAGGGTCCGCAGATTCGGCGCAGCTGATCATCCGGTAATAATGGAGTAACCTGAGGTCAATGCTGGAACATGGCAGCAACAATAGCCTTCCGGCGAAGTATCGGATCGCGCTCGCCCTATCAACCGCTTTCCTGATTCACACGCTGTTGCTATCTGGCATTCCTTACGTCGTTCCGGATCCTCCGGTCAATCACCGACAGCAACTCGAACTCGAACTGGTCGCAGCGGGCATTGCTCCCGAGACCCCGCCATCTATCTATACGACAGACCGAGACGGGAAAAACCTCGTGCGCAATCCACCATTTGAGGCTACGCCAGACCAAAGCGAACCATCGCAGCAAAAACCCGTGCTGACAGCCAACCGCTCTGAGCAAAAGATCACCGCAGCTGAACTCGCGAAGCCCGCAACACCCTCACGCCCTGCACACAAGCCATCAAAATCTGGCGCCCGCAAGCAGTCGCCAGACAGCCAAAGCAAAGAAAACACGACCAGAATTACGCAATCGCCTTCCGAACAGGATCCTTACCTGATCAAACTTGCCATGCACCTGGCTACGCAGCTTGAAAGCCGGCGCATACCTGCCATCAGGGAATTGACTCATTCGCACAGCATGGAGATGGAACTTCGTCTACTGGGGAATGGAGCACTTACCAGAGTGAGAGTAATCAAATCGACAGGTATCGAGCAGATAGATACCGCAGCATACCGGGCCGCACTTGCTGCCAGCCCCTACCCTGAACCACCGCCCGATGAGAACGGAAAGAGCCGCTTCGAAGTTAAACTGGTGTTTGCTCCGTCGCGGCTCTGAAAAGCAGAAAAGATAATCAGGCTTCAGTCTGTTTGGCAGCCTCTTTGACCAGCTTCGCCAACTCACCGTTCTCAGACATTTCCATAATAATGTCACAGCCACCTACCAACTCGCCGTTAACATACAGCTGAGGGTAAGTAGGCCAGCTTGAATAAACTTTCAGGCCTTCGCGCAACTCCTGATTATCAAGAATATTAACGAATGCAAAACGTTCGCCGCACGCCATCAGAGCCTGTGACGTTTTGGCAGAAAAACCGCACTGAGGAGCCTGAGGCGACCCCTTCATGTATAGGATAATCGGGTTTTCCGAGAGCTGCGATTTAATGGTTTCGTTGATGTCCATGAACATTCACCTTTAATTGAAAACGGAACAGTGTCTTGCGCTTTCTTACGCTGTTGCATCTGATCTATTGAAAACCATTGTACACTTCTGGCGAGCCCCTCAACAAACTCTGCAATTTGACGCAGAGCAAGCCCCCAAACCGCAGCGTTGTCATCAATGGCGCGAAGGGCTAGACTTGATGCCCCCTTTTTTCATCAATAACTTTTCACTCATCCAAGGCTTCATTACGGTAAGGGCCATCCTATGGCAGCAAGGCATTTTCTGACACTGAATGACATGACCACCAACGAGCTGGAGAGCCTTGTGGATCATGGAACCAGGCTCCGGAACGAATGGCGCCAAGGCAAGGTAAGGGACTCACTTAAAAATCGCGTGCTGGCGATGATTTTTGAAAAGTCCTCAACTCGCACCCGAGTCTCGTTCGAAGCGGGTATGACCCAACTGGGTGGCTCTGCAATGTTTCTTTCTCCACGGGACACGCAGTTGGGCCGCGGGGAACCTATAGAAGACTCTGCGATCGTCATCTCCAGCATGGTGGATGCCGTGATGATCCGCACCTTTGCTCATGAAACCGTTGAAAAGTTTGCAAAAGCATCACGGGCACCGGTTATAAACGCGTTGACCGATGATTTCCACCCCTGCCAGTTGTTGGCCGATATGCAGACTTACCGCGAGCATCGCGGCAGCATTAGAGGCGCCACGGTGGCCTGGATTGGTGATGGCAATAATATGTGTCACTCCTACATTAATGCAGCCACACAGTTCGATTTTCACCTGAACATCGCAACGCCCGAAGGTTACGAGCCAGATCCAGAACTGGTGAAGGCCCACAGTGACCGAGTCACACTCATGCGTGAGCCAGCGGACGCTGCGCGCAACGCAAACCTGCTGGTTACCGATGTATGGGCTTCGATGGGCCAGGAAGATGAACAGAAGGCCCGTGAGAAAGCGTTCAGCAACTATCAGATCAACCAGGCGCTGATGGCTGTAGCGGAAAAAGACGCACTGCTTATGCACTGTCTGCCCGCTCACCGTGGTGAGGAAATTTCTGCTGATATGATAGAGCACCCGAATTCCGTCATCTGGGACGAAGCCGAAAACCGGCTTCACGCCCAGAAAGCCCTGCTGGAATTCCTGATCCTGAACCGCCTGGACTAAGATTTATGAGCTCGCCCGACAACACCGCTCACAACTGGTTGCTCGAAGTAAACAATCTGACCTGTGGATACGGCGGAGACGCTGTTGTAAAAGACGTCAACTTCGCACTCAGCCACGGAGATATCGGCTGCTTGCTCGGGCCCAGCGGTTGCGGAAAAAGTACGATATTGCGGGCTTTGGCAGGCTTTCTTCCGCTGACCGGCGGTGAGATACGCCTGCAATCCCAACAGATAAGCCTGCCCGGAAGAACACTGGCGCCCGAAAAGCGTCGCATCGGTATGGTTTTCCAGGACTATGCTCTGTTTCCACATTTGAGCATCGCCGACAACGTGGGCTTCGGATTACGCGGGCTGGACAAAGCCGAGAAGCGGCAGAAAGTTATGGACCTGCTTCACGTTGTCCACTTGCAGGATCTGGCAGACAACTACCCCCATGAACTTTCCGGCGGCCAGCAGCAAAGGGTTGCCCTCGCGCGGGCGCTCGCCCCTGAGCCGACACTGATTCTGCTCGATGAACCCTTCTCCAACCTAGACACAGACCTGCGCCGCAGGCTCAGCCTCGACGTTCGTGAAATCCTGAAAACCCTTGGCATCAGCGCCATTCTGGTGACTCACGATCAGCAGGAAGCCTTCGCAATGTGCGACCAGGTAGCCGTACTACAAAGTGGCAAGATCCAGCAGTGGGACGTGCCTTACAACCTCTACCATGAGCCAGTGAATCGCTTTGTGGCAAGCTTTGTGGGACAAGGTGGATTTATACCGGGCAAAGCCGTGGGGCCGGACATCATAGAGTCTGAACTGGGTATCATTCACGGAAACCGGGCCTACAAGTGGCCTCCCGGCACTCTGGTAGACGTGCTTATCCGGCCTGATGACATTGTCTACGATGCGGAATCAGACCTGCGCCCGAAAGTGGTGGAGAAGACCTTTGCGGGCACCTCCACGCTTTACCGGTTCCGCTGCTCTGAAGATACCGAATTTGAGGCACTGTTCAGAAGTCATCTGGACTTTCACCTGGGCGAGACAGTACCGGTGCGGGTCGAAGCCGACCACCTCATCGCTTTCGAACGCAACAGCTGATCAAAGGATCAGTTGTTGCTGACCCTCTCTATCGCATCCAGCCAGCCCGCGTACAACGATTCACGCAGCGCGGGGCGCATTTCTGAGTGGAACTGCCGCTCACACTCCCAGAGTTCCGCAATCTGCTCCAGGCTCTCATAAACACCGGTTTGCAGGCCGGCAAGATAAGCCGCGCCTAAAGCCGTCGTTTCTGTGACCCGGGGGCGATCAACCGTAACGTTCAGAATATCTGCCAGGAACTGCATCAGCCAGTCATTGACAACCATACCCCCGTCGACCCTTAGTGACCCCAGAGTTGCCCCGTCATTCAGAATTGCCCGGACCAGGTCCTTGGTCTGGTAACAGACAGATTGCAGCCCGGCCGTAACTATCTCACCAATCCCCGTATCCCGTGTCAGCCCCATGATGGCGCCACGAGCGTGCGGATCCCAGTGGGGAGCACCCAGCCCGGTAAACGCGGGCACCAGATAAACCGAATTTTCCACGCCCACGGTTTCCGCATGGACGGAGGATTCGTTGGCATGGCTTATCAACTTCAAGCCGTCACGCAACCACTGCATGGCGGCGCCAGCCACAAATATACTGCCCTCCACCGCATAGCAGGGTTTGCCACCAAGACGATAAGCCACTGTAGTTAGCAGGCGGTTCTCGGAGCGCACTGCTTTCGAGCCTGTATTGGCCACCAGAAAACACCCCGTGCCATAGGTGCTCTTGGCCATTCCTGGCTTGAAGCAGGCTTGCCCTATCAGTGCCGCCTGCTGATCACCCGCGATCCCGGCCACCATGACCGGCGCACCAAGCCAATGAGGCTCGATTTCACCAAAATCCGCCGCACTGTCGAGAACATCAGGCAACAACGAATACGGGACACGAAACAGCGATAGCAGCTCATCATCCCAACGCTGTTCATGAATATTGAACAGCGCAGTTCTGGACGCGTTGCTGGCGTCCGTATAGTGCGAGCGCCCTCCCGTCAGATTCCAGAGTAGCCAACTGTCTATCGTGCCGAACGCAAGCTCACCAGCCTCGGCCCGAGCACGGGCACCTTCCACATTATCAAGTATCCACGCAATTTTTGTGGCAGAGAAGTAAGGATCGATCAGCAGGCCGGTACGCTCGACGACCGCGCTTTCATGGCCGTCGGTTTTAAGCTTGGTACACAGTGAGGCTGTGCGCCTGTCCTGCCAAACAATCGCGCGATGGATAGGCTTACCTGTCGCCCGCTCCCAAATAACCGTAGTTTCGCGCTGGTTGGTAATGCCGATTCCTGCGAGTTCCGAGGCGTCAACTGAAGCCTGCTCAAGCGCACCTCGACATACACTGAGGGTGCTCTCCCAGATTTCGGTGGCGTCATGTTCAACCCTGCCGTCACTGGGAAAGTACTGGGGAAATTCCTGCTGATCTGCAGCAACACTGGTACCACTCTGGTCGAACACGATCGCACGGGAACTGGTGGTGCCCTGATCAATGGCAAGCAGATATCGGGTCATTACGAATCCTGGCGTCTGATTGTTTACCGGATTCTAGCAGCAGGTTCCAGGAAATAAGAGCATTGGCGAGGATTCGGGAGAGAAACCCCGGAAAGAAGGTGCAGGGTATGCAAAAAAGAAAAAAAAGGACCGGAAACCGGCCCTCAAATGACGAATGAAACAAGGAAAATTCGTAAGAACCACAACGTAGAAGTCATCTCTTACAACCTGATTATCTGTTTCACCTGCAAAAAGTTCAGTAGTCCTTGTGTAGCCGCTTTGTTACATCAGGTGAGAGCCTGAGACCTGTCTCACACTCTCATCAACAACCTGGCTCCAACGGTTTTTTACGCGGCCAGACCAGGCTAAAGCGAGCGCCACCCAGGCTGTCGCTGCGGCTCACGAACGCCTGCCCGTTATGCCAGTAAAGTATACGGCGCACTATAGAAAGGCCAAGCCCATACCCGCCGGAGGTGCGGGTACGACTGTCATCAAGCCGGGCAAATGCGGTAAACACTTTCTCCCACTCTTCTTCCGGTATACCCGGGCCATCATCTTCCACATCGATCCGACAATGGTCCTCATCAATGTGGCAACGGACCAGCACCTTACCCGCCGCATAGCGCCCGGCATTCCCCACAAGATTCTGGATAGCACGATGGATGTAGCGTGGTTCTACGTCAGCCATAGCCCAACGTTCCGTCGCTTCATCGATATCACCTTCGATGCACAGAGCTGGGCGAACACGCTGCTGCTCCTCTACAACCTGCTTCACAATATCGGTTATAGAAGCTTCCTGTAGCGAAAAGACCGGGCCACCCTGTTCCAGACGTGCGTACGTCAGGATCTCGTCAATCAGCTCATCAAGCTCCTGAATGTCCCCATCAATACCATCAAGTTGTTTCTGAAGAGCTTCCTGGCCCTGGCAATCCTCGATCATCTGTACGCCAAAACGTATACGAGCGACCGGAGTTCTCAATTCGTGGGAAACCGCATGAATCATTTCACGCTGAACATTCACAAGCCGCTGTATGTGCTCAGCCATACCGTTAAACGACACCGCTAATCGAGAGACAATCGTGCCCTCTCCGGCTTCTACACGAGCACCCATTTCACCCCGCGCAATCCGTACCGCAACAGACTCGACTTTGCGCAGGTTGCTGTCCAGGTAACGAAGCGCAAGAAGCAGCGACAGCGCCAGCACACTACCTGACACCACCACTAACATAAGAATGACTGGCCATGCCCAAGGGTTAAAGGGCGCAGGCAGGGTGACCTGAATCAGCTCGCCATCAGCCAGCTGCACAAGTACCCGCCCCTTACCTTTGTCTTGATAGAAAACGGAACCGCGGCTGTGCACCCGATCCAGAACCGCATCATCCGGTAAAGCCCCGGGGCCCTGGATTCTCAGAATGGATAGATTCAGTCCTGCCGCCAGCCGCTCAGAGGCGTCGTCCCGCTCTTCCGCCCCAATTGCATCGAGGTGCATCCGCGTAATCTGCGCAGAGGCAACAGCTATATCCTGATAGGGCTCAGATGTCCTTAGCTGCAAGGCTTCCCCATGGAACCCGCTCGCCAGAAACCGGTAACCCAGACTATCTTCCACGGCTACCACCTGACCATAGCCCAACCGCTCACGAATAACCGGAGAGAGCGACAATTCCCCGGCACCTGCAGCTTTGAAGTCATATTGGGAGACAAGCCAGTGATACTGCTGCTCCGGTGCAGGCGAGGAGGCCAGCCAGCGCATCAATGGCTCAGAGAACCGCTCATGCCAGAACTGAGAACGTACGGAGTTGATACCCGTAAAAAGGACAACACAAAGCAGAACCACCAGTGCAGCAAGACCGGCAAGGCGGACGTATAACTTGAGGTAAAACTTCAGGGGCATGTCAACGAACCCTGGCAGGAATACGCCGGCCGGAAACCCCGAGCCGGCGATGAAGACTGAACCGTCAGGCTTCCTTTACAAACAGATAGCCTTTGCTTCGAACCGTCTTGATCCTGCGTGGATGGATGGGGTCATCGCCGATTTTCGGGCGAATCCGGGAGACCCTGACGTCAATGGATCTATCCTGACCATCATATTCGATGCCCCGCAAGGCGGTGAAAATCTCTTCCCGGCTCAACACCCTTCCGGCATTGCTGGCCAGCAACCAGAGCAGGTCAAACTCAGCGCTGGTCAGATCGATACTGACATCACTCAACCAGGCTTCACGCATGGAGCGGTCAACAACCAGGTCGTTGAATTGCAGGCGGGTAGGTTCCTCGCCGCCAGCTTCATCCGCATTATTCTGCGAATTTTCTGTCACACGGCGCAGCATGGCGCGAATTCGAGCCAGAAGCACGCGGGGCTTGACGGGTTTACCGATGTAATCATCCGCGCCCATTTCAAGACCAAGCACTTGGTCCAGGTCATCCGTGCGCGCAGTGAGCATGATGATAGGGCCGGAAAAAAACGGTCTTACACGGCGACAAATTGAAAGGCCATCTTCACCGGGCAACATCAGATCCAGCACCACAAGATCTGGCTGCTCGTTGCGGATGCGCTCAACCGCCGGGCCTCCATGCGTTTCGACTGTTACAGCCAAGCCGTTACTCTCGAGGTATTCCCGGGTCAGCTCGGCCAGCCGCTCATCATCTTCGACAATAAGAATTCGCCAACTTTCGTTCGTCTGTTCCACGCGGTCCATCTCTGGTTTTATTTTTCCAAGTTCAGTTGTCCATCTGTCTCCGACGATACAGACAACCTGATGTAACAGCAATTATACATGCTATTCAAAAATATACATGGAACGTTCCATCAGTTACACCCAGTCACATAGATTGGCCGGATTCACCGCAACCGGAACGAAGCCAACTCAGTTGTTATAGCGGCCGGCCCTGGGCAATTTCTTCGTCTGTCGCCTCACGGCGCCCAATGATTTCCAGATCAAAATACAGGGTAAAGCCAGCTAACGGATGGTTGGCATCAACCCGAATAAGGTTACCGTCAATGCCCATAACCTGAACAATCTGCGCATTGTCGCCTGTGTTGGTTTGGAACTTCATTCCAACCTGAAGGTTTTCCACACCTTCGAACATCGACTTGGGAATCTTCCGCACCAGATCTTCCCTGTGCTCACCATAAGCCATGGAAGGCGGCACGGTTACCTCAAGACAATCCCCGGCGTTACGATCTTTCACTGCCTCCTGGATACCCTTGATAATATCGGGGCTGCCGTAGAGAAAATGCAGAGGCTCACTGCCCTCTGAGGTATCAACCAACTCGCCGAGTTTGTTCTTCAGCACGTAGTGAACAGTAAAAACGTCCGGTCTTTTTTGGGAATCTTGCATCAGGGTTTCGAGTTTCCTGTATCCGATGGGTTTTCTGTCAGTTGCAGGCCGTGGACCACAAGGCGTTGATCCAGTTTTTCACGCAGCCCTGAAGGCTGGTCAAGGCCCATTCGTTGCAGTAGCTCTGTGTAGCGGCCCTCTTCATCTTTGGCCCGAAGAGCCTGCAAGAGAGTGAATAGTTTACCACGGCGGCTCGCCGTTTCAGACTTGAGTTTCTTAAGGGCTTTACCCAATACCAGCTCCTGATCGGTAAAATCCCGACCAAAGGGAAACGCCGGAAACCAATCTTTGCCGCCAGCCTCTGAAAACAACTTTGCGATGGCATCTGGCGTATTGTTCAGCCAACTCTCCGGAAGCCGGAACGCTGAATCAACCTTCCCGGCTTTCTGGGCCTGGCTAAGCAGAGACTGTTGAAAACGGGAATCCGCAATGCGGATCAGGCGCAGATAGACTTGCTCATCCGGCTGACCGCGCAGGTCAGCAATTCCGTATTCGGTGATCACCACATCACGGAGATGACGGGGAATCGTGCAGTGGCCGTAGTTGAATATAATGTTCGAGACCGCCTCACCCTTGGTTTTGCGGGTACTGCGCAAGGCGATAATAGAACGAGCACCGGGCAGCTCATGCGCCATAGACACAAAATTGTACTGACCTCCAACGCCACTGATCACCCGACCATCCTCAAGCCCATCCGAAACTGCAGCGCCACTAAGTGTGTACATCATTGCAGTATTTATGAACCGGCTATGAACACGCTGAGCGGCCTTGAGACGTTGGTTACCGAAGCGGTGATCATAAAGATGATTAATGAAGTTAACGCTGGTCATACAGATTCGATCACGGTCCTCATCAGAGAGCTCGCGCAGCAACTGATAGAACTGTTTGGGCCCCAGATAAAAGCCACCATGCATGGCAACACCACCGCTTAGCTTGTCCCCTAGCGCCAGGGCCCCAATAGCCTCCCTGGACTCAGGCTTATCCAGATCACCATCCAGCGTATGGTCACCTACCCGCAAGCGACCACCTTTGAATTCAACTTCATTTCGCAGAATCCCGTAACGGGTCAGCCAGTTCACGTCGCGGGCGCGCAAGGGCGAGTCAATCAGCCCTTCACGTCGCAAAACATCCAGAGTTGTCAGGGAAACAGCACTCCCAATCTCACCGTTATTAATCAGCGTTTGCAGATCGGCATGGTCATAAACTTCGCGCCGGAGAATACCCTCCTGCAGAAGATACAGAAAGCCATCCACCATCATTTCGCTGCAGCCGTATAGCCCCTGCTCAAACGGCCCGACACCACCTTCTTTTACTGCAAGGGGGAAGTACTCCGCGACTTTCAGATAGTCAAAAACAGCCTTCCAGGCATCGTTATTCTTGTGGCGCAAAATGGCGCTATGCACAAGCGCCGCGCCAAGCGATCCTATTCCCAGCTGCAAGGTGCCGCCATCCTTCAACAAGGTACTGGCGTAAAAGCCAATCAAATGGTCTTCCGGGCTTATGGCCATCTGGGGCGCGGAAAACATCGGATATTCCGAAGCCTCGTGTTCAAAAATCATATCGAACTGGTCTTCGGATATAGCGGCGTCACGACCAAACCAGGGTAGCTGGCGATTGACTTCACCTACGATAGCTACCGGGGAACCCGCTGCCTCCAGATCTCTGAGCATTGGGACAAGATCCAGAGTCAGGTCCGGGTTACAGCTCATGCTCACCATGCCCGGAGCGTCGTGCAATTCACCCGGCGCAACCATCTGGGCGACTACATTTACCCCCATATCCATCAGATCGCGCGCCGCGTGCGTGTAGTTCGTGGATATGTAGTGGCGCTGCTGGCTCCGATTGTTGAGGGCACTGCCGGCTTTGAAAAAGAACTCCGAAACCTGAACATTGGAGGGCAACCGGTTATTGCTGACATCCTGAGCGTACTGCAGGTCCGGGATGCCATCGTAAAGGCGTTCCGCTATCGGACCCATAAAGCGCTTTTCCAGAGAGGAACTACCGGAGGGGGCGAGCAGTGAAAGCGCAGTGAATATCCGCAGATCTATCTCCGGGTCGTCCTTTGCCCTCTGATAAAGCGCATTCACAAAGCGGATCGGCTTTCCGAGCCCCAAGGGCAAGCCCAGTGTAATCTTCTTGCCAACCCGGCGGATTACTTCATCCACACAACGTTCCGTGTCATCCAAACGCTCAATGCTGTTTACCGCCATATCAAAACCCTCATTGGTCGATCAGCTTTTATAATATGAGGATCATCACATGACCTATGTGATCAGACAATGCATCAGATCATGAATACGACCTTTAACCGGTCTTGATCAGACGGTATAGAAAAACGAGGAGGCAAAACATTCGCTCAAAGCGAGCGAGACAAGATCTTGCAGCGGAATTAACGGCGAACTAAAAATGCAGGGGTGCGATAATCGGGATCAGAAGTTCCACTTCAGATTCAGGCAGGCGCCTTCATTCAAAAGTGCAATTCCATGGTCGGCCTGCGCAGGCTGAGAGGCGTATTGCTTGCCCGTACTCTCGCTACGAACCAGCGACAGACTCAGCAAGCGCGATCCGATTTCGGCAACGGCATCAGCGTCGTCATCATAATCGCCAGACATCCGCTGCTGTAGCTCGTAGACGTCTTCAGTGGTCATGATTTCGCTCAGTTCATCAAACCCGTGCCCAGCAGCTTCGGCGCGAACTACAAACGCGGCGACGTTGAGAACCAGCAATGTGATAAATATGCGAATAATCATGATGTTTGCGATGACCTTTCAACCGGATCAGAAGTTTACTTATACCATAGCCTAAAGTCTAACCCCTGAGCGGCGAAAAGATGTGAAATTGCACACAATTGCGACGCCTTTTTGTCACAGCTTCACTCACTTTTTGTCAAAAAATGATCCCCTGTATTGCAGAATGTAACAGCCAACCTGACCAAAACAAAAATAGATATATTATTCAATAATTTATAATCAAACCAAGCCGTATCTTTCATCACGGACAAGGATAGGTAAACTCCCCGTGAATCGCCTCAATCGCTTCCAGTGTATCCGGGCTTAGCTGCACGCTGAGCGAGCCGAGGTTTTCCTGAAGCTGCTCCATGGTGGTAGCACCAATAATATTGCTGGTCAAAAAGCTCCGGCTGTTTACAAAAGCCAGGGCCATCTGAGCCGGGGAAAGATTGTTCTGGTGGGCAAGTTCAACATAGGCGCGAGTTGCATCCGCACCACCCCCGTTGTTGTAGCGGCTGAAGCGCTCAAAGAGTGTAAGGCGTGCTTTTTCAGGCCACTTACCACCCATGTATTTGCCAGATAGCATCCCGAAGGCCAGAGGTGAATAGGCCAGCAAGCCAGTACGCTCCCGATGGGCAATTTCCGCGGTACCGACTTCAAAAGACCGATTCAGCAAATTATAGGGGTTCTGAATGCTGGCGATCCGCGGCAAGCCTAGTTCTGTGGCCAGACGCAGATATTCCATAATGCCCCAGGGCGTCTCGTTGGAGAGCCCGATATGCCGCACCTTTCCCGCATCCACCAGCTCTCCGAGGGCAGACAGTGTTTCCTCTATCGGCGTGAACTTCTCTTTCGGGTCGTGTTCATAACCAAGCTTGCCGAAAAAGTTGGTGTTACGGTCCGGCCAATGCACCTGGTAAAGATCGATATAGTCCGTCTGCAAGCGCTTCAGGCTGGCATCACAAGCTTCAATAATATGATTGCGGGTCAGGCGGGGGCCATTGCGCAGATAGCTCAATCCGTTGCCAGGCCCGGCGACTTTCGAGGCAATCACCAAATCGTCGCGGCGCCCGCGTTGCGCCAGCCAGTTGCCCAGGTAGGTTTCAGTCAGCCCCTGGGTTTCTGCACGCGGCGGCACCGGGTACATTTCTGCCGCATCAATAAAATTCACACCTTCAGAGGTCGCGTAATCCAGCTGTTCAAAAGCTTCCTGCTCAGTGTTCTGCTCGCCCCAGGTCATGGTTCCCAGGCAAATCAGGCTGACGTCAATGTCGGTACTTCCAAGCTTTCGGGTTTGCATAGCGTTAGCGTCTCCGCTTCAGATTATTGAGCGAGTAATGAAAACGTCGCAGGAGTGTCGCGTAACTGTCACTCAGCTCTCTCATAGTGAATGCACGCAAAGCAACTCCTGGAAGCATCGTGATTAAAAGCAATCAGGCTAATCCGCGAGAGCAACACATTACCATCGTTTCTGAAACGTTTCCGCCGGAAATCAATGGCGTTGCCAATACGTTGAAACACCTGTGCCAGGGACTCATTCAGAAGGGTCACAGGGTCACTGTTGTTCGCCCACGGCAACGTGGCGAACGCAAGAACATTGCGCCAACTACAAATGAAGCCTTGTTCTCCCGGGAATATATTGTGACCGGCCTGCCCTTGCCCGGCTATGCAGACCTGCGGTTCGGTGTGACCACCAGCGGAGAACTCCGGCGACTCTGGCAAACCAACCGGCCGGATACAATCTATGTGGCCACCCAGGGGCCTCTGGGCATAGCTGCCGCGTCTGCGGCCCGAAAAATGGGAATACCGGTCAGCTCAGGATTTCACACCAACTTCCACCAGTACAGCCGATACTACGGCGTCGGCGTTCTTGAAAAGCTGCTTTGCAGCTACGGCCGCTGGTTTCACAACCGCACAGCCATCACCCTGGTTCCCACCAAAAAGATGCAGCAGGTCACCGCAAAAATGGGCATCACCTCCACCGGTGTCTGGAGCCGCGGGGTCGATTGCAATCACTTTGCACCACACAAACGGGACGAATCACTTCGCGCAAGCTGGGGGCTCGACGACAACAGCCCCGCAGTGCTTTATGCGGGGCGGCTAGCCGCAGAAAAAAACCTAAAAATGGCGGTGGCTTGCTACGAACGCATACACAAGCTGCACCCCCGGGCCAAATTTGTGCTGGTGGGCGATGGCCCCATGCGAAAACAACTGGCCGAGAAACACCCCGACTACATTTTTTGCGGCACCCAGCGGGGCAATGAGCTCGCCCGCCACTACGCCTCCTGCGACCTGTTCCTGTTCCCAAGCAAAACCGACACCTTTGGCAACGTTGTCCTTGAAGCCATGGCCAGCGGTCTCGCCGTCATTGCTTACGATGACGCCGCAGCCCGGGAACACATCCGGAACGAGGAAAACGGCATAAAGGCTCCGCTGACCATGGATGAGAAATTTGTCAGCGGGGCACTCCGGCTGATTAACCAACCAACCCTGCTTAACCGTATTCGCGAGCAGGCCCGGCAGGATGCCCTGAAACTGAGCTGGAATTCGCAGATAGAACAATTCGAGCAGCTCGTGCTAAACCAAAGCCCAAAGGCCCGATACTATGCAAACAACAAGCAAAGCATCTCGCTTCTTTGAATCGGCAGATCAACGCGAGTACGCCTTCTGCCAGCGCATCAACCGAATAGTCAGATTCCGGGTAGTACTCCATTACTTTCAGCTGGTGAGCCGTTTGGGTGACGGATGGTTCTGGTACGCACTGATTCTAGCCATCCCCTTCCTGAGTCCCGAATCTGGTGCCGGCCTGGCACTGCTGATGACGCTGACAGGTCTGACCTGCACCCTGACCTATAAACTTCTCAAGCACAGGCTGATCCGCGAACGACCGTTTATATCCTTTCCTTCTATTAATTGCGGTACGCCGCCACTAGATCGCTACAGCTTTCCTTCCGGACACACACTTCACGCCGCATGCTTTCAGGCCATGCTGTTCGCCACCACACCCACCCTGGCACTCGCCACTCTGCCATTTACATTAAGCGTGGCCGCATCCCGGGTTGTGCTCGGACTGCACTACCCTACCGACGTTGTAGCTGGGGCCTTGATAGGAAGCCTGATGGGTTATCTGTCAACTGTGTACTTTCTCACCGATTTCATCGCCTTGTTTCCAGGCTGACATCAGTCGAATAACCGGAGCTGGGTGACGGGCGCATCATCATTGCGAAAACGCACACCCAGGCCCAACAGGCGAACCGGCCGCTCGCGGTTGGTTACTAGCTCGGTCAGAAGCGGCAGATAGTCCTCAAAAGCCGGCTCTTTTATATTCTCCCGCACGCGTTCCAGTGTGTGCGTGGAAAAATCACTGTACCGTATTTTGATAAACAGCTTATGGATGGGCTTCTCGCGCCCCTTGCGGGAAAGCCGCAGGTTAAGGTCGGCAACCAGTGATGCCAGCACAGTTTCGCAGGCCGACATGTCGGGCAGATCCTGAGAGAAGGTACGCTCGACACTCACAGACTTGGCAATCCGCGAAACAACCACGGGCCGATCATCCCGGCCATAGGCCATTTCGTGCAGGCGATATCCCTGTTTACCAAAACGCTCAATCAGCACCTCAGCGCCCAGCGCCTGCAAATCACCACAAGTCTCTGCGCCGAGTGCGTGTAGTTTGGCCGCCGTCACCTGCCCCACCCCGAACAGCTTCTCAATCTTTAGATTCCGCACAAAATCGTCGATATCCTCGGGTTTTACTACAAACAAGCCATCAGGCTTTTGCCAGTCGCTGGCAATCTTGGCGAGGAATTTGTTGGGCGCCACACCCGCAGAAATGGTAATCCCCACTTCGTTTTTTACCCGCTCCCGCAGGTAACGGGCCATTAGCGTGGCACTGCCCCGGTGATCAGCAACATCAGATACATCCAGAAAAGCCTCATCCAGAGACAAAGGCTCAACAAGATCTGTGAGTTCGCGGAGGATTGTCATAATCTGCTGTGAAGCTGCCCGATAACGGGGGATATCCGTTGGCACGGTTACCAGGCCCGGGCACAAACGTCGGGCTTCACTGCCCGGCATAGCCGAACGCACACCAAACGCGCGGGCCTTGTAATTACAGGTAGTGACAACACCCCGGCCGCCTGCACCGCCCACGGCAAGGGGAACATCACGCAGTGTTGGGTCATCACGCATCTCTACTGCCGCATAAAAGCAGTCACAATCCACGTGGATGATCTTGCGTTGAGGCATAATGACTGCGCTCGCGTCGGGTTTCTGTACATTTATACAGCCTTGTATCTTAAAGTAAGATGCTGAGAATGTCAGGAACCCCTAAGATCACTACCTGATATCATCGAGAGGCCTCATGACAAACCCCATTCCAGACTCAGAACGCACCGAGATAGAAGCAGCCGCATTTCGTCGCCTGGTTGGGCATTTACGGGACAACCCTAAGGTTCAAAACATAGACCTGATGAACCTGGCCGGGTTCTGCCGCAACTGCCTCTCCAAATGGTACCGGGCTGAGGCCAGCGAGCGAGGCTTTGAGATCTCTGACCCCGACGCCCGCGAAGAAATCTATGGCATGCCCTACGAAGAGTGGAAGGCGGCTAACCAGACAGGCCCCAAGCAGGATCACAAATAATGAACGTGAACGATGCACTGCGTATCCACCTGGCTTCGCTGGATGGTGGCCATGCGGATTTCGGTGACACCCTGGCGCTGATCGAACAGCACTTTCATTACGAGCCGACGGGGTTCCATAACGGTCCGGAATTCAATGCAGCAGGTGAGAACGCAGGCTCCTGCCAGGTATTCGGTATCGCTCAATACTGCAATCTGAACGAAGCCGACACTCTCAAGCTATTTGCGCAGCATTATCAGCAGGTTCTGGACAACCCGGCGGATGACAGCCACGGCAACATCCGGCAGTTCATCAGCACAGGCTGGTCCGGCATCCGTTTTGATAATGCGCCGCTGCGCCTGCGCGAAGCACCATATGAGCCAGACATCAGGGAAGAGACCCATTCATGAGCGACACCGCCACCTCCGGGGTAAAACAGGGGTTCCAGCTGAGAAGCGCCAGCGTTTCCATGACAGCGCTCGAACTCTACTACTTCGACGATAACGAATTCGAAGAATCACTGAAGAACACGATCAGCCAGGCTCCCGGCTTTTTCCGGGATACCCCTCTTATCATCAGCCTGGAAAAATACGAAGGCCTGGACAGCGAGCTGGATTTTTTCAAAATTATCGGCACCTGCCGCCGAAACAACATCCACGTGATTGGCGTTCGCGGCGGCACAAACGATCAACGCCGTCTGGCCAGGGGAGCCTCTCTAGCCCTGATGCCGGGCAACGGCCAGAGAGATCGGGCCCATGAAACCGGCGCCGCACCTGAAAAAGTACCAGAGTCCCCTGCTGCACCTGTACCTCCGGCGGCGCCGGCAGTCGTTCCGGCCAAGATAATCACCCAGCCCGTTCGTTCGGGCCAGCAAGTCCTTGCACCGGAGGGAGACCTGGTTATTCTGTCATCGGTTCAGGCGGGCGCTGAAGTGCTGGCCGCAGGCAACATTCACATCTATGGACCACTGCGAGGCCGGGCCCTGGCAGGTATCCACGGTGCCGAGTCTGCAAGAATCTTTTGCCAATCACTTGAGGCAGAGCTTGTGTCCATTGCCGGACACTATAAAATCTCCGAAGATCTTCAAGACAGTGGCTGGAAAAACGCTGTACAGATTCAACTCAGGGACGATCTGTTGGCGGTAACGCCACTGGATAAGGCCTGATACCGGAATCGAACCTAATAATTTGACCGGTTTAACCGGCAGACACGACGAATCCACCGAGAAACAGGAATTGAACCTTGGCCAGAATCATTGTCGTTACCTCAGGAAAGGGCGGCGTTGGTAAAACCACCACCAGCGCCTCCATAAGCACCGGGATTGCCAAGCGTGGCCACAAAACCGTCGTGATTGACTTCGACGTAGGCCTACGCAACCTCGACCTGATCATGAACTGCGAACGCCGTGTAGTGTATGACTTCGTAAATGTCATACAGGGCGAGGCAACGCTGAATCAGGCGCTGATCCGGGACAAACGGGTCGATACGCTCTATATCCTCCCAACATCCCAGACCAAGGAGAAGGAAGCTCTCACTAAAGAGGGCGTTGAAAAAGTCATCAACGAACTCTCCGAAACCTTCGATTACATCATCTGCGATTCGCCAGCAGGCATCGAGCACGGTGCGATGATGGCTTTGTACTATGCGGATGAAGCCGTTGTTGTGACCAATCCCGAAGTTTCCTCCGTTCGGGACTCGGACCGCATTCTGGGCATTCTGCAAAGCAAGTCCCGACGCGCTGAAATGGGCCAGGATCCGGTCAAGGAGCATCTACTGCTGACTCGTTATAACCCGGACCGGGTTGAGCGCGGCGAAATGCTTTCTGTCGGGGATGTTCAGGAGATTCTCGCCATTCCGTTGCTGGGCGTTATCCCGGAAAGCCAGATTGTTCTCAACTCCTCAAACCAGGGGTTGCCGGTTATTCTGGAAGCCGAGAGCGATGCCGGCCAGGCTTACGATGACGCAGTTGCACGCCTTCTGGGGGAGGAGCGTGAACAACGCTTCATGACCAACCAGAAAAAGGGCTTCTTCTCACGGATGTTTAAAGGGGGCTGACGGATGAGTTTCCTCGATTATTTCAGAGGCAAAAAGACCAGCTCTGCCAATGTGGCAAAAGAGCGGTTACAGATCATAGTGGCTCACGAACGCGGCCAGCGCGATCAGCCCGATTATCTGCCGCAGATGCAGCAGGAGCTGCTGGAAGTGATCCGCAAATATGTCCAGATCAGTGATGATATGGTGCAGGTTGAAGTTGACCGTAATGGCAGCTGCTCCGTTCTGGAACTGAACGTTACCCTGCCGGAACGCTGAGCCAGTTCAGGCCAGACAGACCGACATAACAAAGCACCTGTCCGTGTTCTGCGGGCAGGTGCTTTTTACTTATGCCCGGGTGCTACCACCGGGCGAAATGATCCTCTACCAAGCCCTTCAAGCCCTGAACAGCAACTTTCTTGCCCTCCTCATCAGTAAGGGTGCCATTAAAGGTACCAACATACTGACGGAAATTAGACGCCAGTATGCCTGCATTCAGTTTCTCCTTACGCGCCGCTGCCGGTTCAAAATGCAGATCCACCCGCCCATCTTCAGTGGTTACATGCCAGTCGCCGCCAGGGTGGTAACGGTCGAAGTGAAACCGGGCAGCACCGAGCCTCTGGCATTTCCCGCCCAGCCATAACGCATTTTCTGTCATACCGGTTTCATTAACGCCAGCGGCGAGATTAATCCCTATTGAACGGCCATCTGTTAGTTGCCCGGCCAGGCTCGCCCAGTTCCAGGCGGTTTCACGGCGCATGAAACCACAACTCCAGTCAATGGCGCCATGGGAGGCCTCGTCACACCGCCAGATGCGATGCCCCCAACGAATTTCACCCTCTACCGACAAACCCGCCGACTTACGGGTAAACACCCAACCGTTGTAACCGGCAGGGCACACAAGCCGCAAAGGATCATTATCCTCTGTCAGCCTGAGCTCCACGCGTATACCCCCTGGCGCAGACACCGAAATAGACCGCCCCCCGGCAAAAGGCAGGATACGCATGGAAACATCCCCTTTAATGAACGCAGCTGAACCATGCTCCGGGTAGGGTTCTATTCGGGTTCCCCTGGCCAGGGGGCTCATAAAGCTGTGCTCAAGCATCTGCCCAGATGCGAAATCATAAAGGTAGAAAAAACCATTCCCCAATAGTTTCAGGTCCACCATCGCCAACCCGAATACCCACCCCGGGCCGGTCGCACTCACAAACTGGAACTGGTTGAAACGCCAACGCCGGGCCAGCTTGGAACGCGGGCGATCCATCACCGTTCGCAAGTCGTAATCCAGATAGTTTATTTCGTCTACCGGTTGGTGAAGCACACCCGGAGAGATGTGCCCTTTCGCATCGATCAGCTTTGTGTTGGTCATGTTTATAGTCAAATCAGGCCGTTTTCACGAACTGCTTCCCCGGGCCGCTACCTGGTTCACAATCCCCGTTTCGGGAGCCATAAGGCCCAACACCTCGTGTTAGACTCAGCCCACGATAATAAGGAAGTGTAGCTTATGAGCAAGACCGGAGCCCATGGCTTGAGACGCTGGGCCTCAGTCATCAGCGGCGTAATTTGCGCCCTTTTGGTTTCAGCCATGGCCGCGGCCACCGCCCGCGCCGCACTGCCCGCCGAAAACAGCGAAGCATGGAAGCTGCGCAAGGAGGCTGGCGATATTCGGATCTACACCACGGACCAGAACGACTCCAGCTTTCAGGCGTTCAAAGCGGAAGCTCTGCTCGACGCGCCCATCGAATCCGTCATGGCCGTGATGGTGAACCCCGCATCCTGTGTCGAGTGGGTACTTAACTGCACAGAATCCTATGGTGTAGATAAAAACAGCTTCAACGATCGCTACGCCTACTCAGTAAACGACATGCCATGGCCGGTGACAGACCGGGATTATGTGCTTCGCATTCGCACCCGGGGAAACGAAAGCTCCGGCGAAATCACCATGGAAATGAGCGCCACTCCCGGCAAACGGGCAGAGAACAGCAACCGGGTAAGAGTTGACCGTTCAGACACTCTGTACAGGTTTACCCCCGAAGGCCGCAAAACCCGAATGATATGGGTACAACATACCGATCCCAACGGCGCCCTCCCCGGCTGGTTGGTGAATACACTCCTTGTCGATATACCCTTGAGTTCCATGCAAGAGCTGCAACGGACAGCAGGTCTGGAGCAGTACCAGGGCTTCCGGCTGGTGTACGACGAAGATGGTCAACTGGTTGATGTACGGCAACCGCATGACAACTGAGACGTGACGGACAGAAAATGAAAGGCTAAGCTTTGATGCAAGACTTCCCATGGCAGAGATCACCCAATGACAGTGCTCGCATTTGAAATAATGACGCCCAGCATCAAGGCCGTACCTCAATCCTGGACAATGGATCGTCTGGCCCGATTTCTGACCGATAACGAAATAACCGGCAGCCCGGTTACAGATGAGTCGGGCGAAATTGTCGGCATTGCCACACTCAAAGACATTACGGAATTCCGCTGGAATGCCAAGCAGTCTGAGGCCGACAACGAACTTACAGAAGAGGACCAGCAGGAAGCACGTCGTTTGCGCATGGTGCTTTTTGAGGAAATGGGCAAAGTGCCGGTGGAAGTCCGGGATATCATGACACCCATCGTTTTATCGGTAGACGAGATCACGCCCGTACGCGATATAGCAGAGATCATGATGCGAGAGCACCTGCATCGTATTTTTGTCACAAGAGATTCAAAAATAACCGGTATTGTAACTACCTATGATATGCTGAAAGTCATCTCGAATGAGGAGCTTACGAAACGCTGCGCCAGTAACAACTGAACCATCACAGAGGTAGCGCCTGCTATGCCCGAAGCACCGGCAAAACGAACAATGTATGTCCTCGATACCAACGTCCTGATCCACGACCCGAACGCCCTCCTGAATTTTGAAGAACACGATGTCATCATTCCGATGACTGTCCTTGAAGAACTCGACGGGCTTAAATCCGGCAAGCAAAGTGTAGCGGCTGATTGTCGCCAGGCAATCCGCAACATTGACCGACTGCTTGGTGATGCGAGCCCCAAGGATATTGAAAAAGGCGTTCCCATTGTACGGGCTACAAAGGCAGAGCCTCTGGGCACCCTGACCATCTTGATGAGCACCGAGCACACCGGCAGCAACTCATTGCCGGAGCATCTGAACGACAACAAGATTATCAATACACTTGCTGCGCTTCAGGAGCGGCACAAGTCCCGGGACATCATTCTCGTAAGCAAAGACATCAACATGCGGCTGAAAGCCCGTGGCTTTGGTGTTGAGGCCCAGGATTACCATAACGACCAGTTGGTTGATGATATTGACCTGCTGCCAAAAGGCTACATCGAATTCCCGAACTCCTTCTGGGACACCATTGCCAAAGTGGAAACCGTGCAGCGGGAAGGGGTAACTGAACACGTTCTCCAGCGGGAAGGCGAGCTGGCCAAACTCAACATCAACGAGTTCGTACTTGATGAACAAGGGTTTATCGGCAGAGCCGTCAACATTACCGATACCCAGGTAATCATCAGGGATCTGCACCAGCACGATCTGATGAATGAAGAAGTATGGGGCCTGGTGCCTCGGGATATCTATCAGGCCATGGCCCTCAACCTGCTTCTGGACCCGGATATCCATCTGGTGAACCTCACCGGTTCAGCCGGTTCAGGCAAGACCATTCTGGCGCTGGCTGCCTGCATCGAGATGACCGTTGCAAGCAAACTCTACAAACGGATTATCGCCACACGCTCAACCCAGGGCCTGGATGAAGACATTGGTTTTCTGCCCGGCACCGAGGCGGAGAAAATGGAGCCCTGGCTGGGCGCCATCGTGGATAACCTGGAAGCACTGCACGAAGACGATGAGAACATGACAGCCAGTGTGGACTACATTCTCAGCAAGGTACCCCTGCACTTCAAATCCATGAACTATATTCGAGGCCGCAGCTTCCAGCACAGCCTGATCATTATTGATGAATCCCAGAACCTGACTCCGCACCAGATCAAAACCATCATTACCCGCGCGGGCAACGGTTCCAAGGTAATCTGCCTGGGCAACCTGGCGCAGATCGACACACCTTACCTGAGCGCCTTGAGCTCCGGCCTGACCTACATGACCGAACGCTTCAAGGCCTTCAACCACGGTGGGCACATTCACCTGCAAGGTGTGCCGCGCTCGCTATTGGCGGAGTTTGCGGAAGCTAACCTGTAGAACGGGTTGGACAAGGCTCAGTCTTTGAATTGAGCCTTGTCCAGGCCATGCTTTTTCATTTTGTCGTAGAGGGTTTTACGGGCCAGGCCAAGCTGTACCATGGTGTCTTTGATGCTTCCATGGCAAGCATTCAGCGCACTGGTGAGCACTGAGTGCTCGAAGCTGTCCATCATTTCGGTGAGGGTGCGCCGCCCACTGACATCAGCCTTGGCAGCTGGCTCACCTTCCTCCAGAGCCGCTGGGCCAAGCAGTACGTAACGTTCTGCCAGATTGCGCAATTCACGAACGTTTCCCGGCCAGCTGTGGTGCATAAGCCGCGCAGCTTGGCTGGCATCCAAGGGAACGCTTTCCCGGTCGTAACGCGCCGCAGCAATCAGAACAAAGTGGTGGAACAACATCGGGATGTCTTCCTTACGCTCGCGCAACGGCGGAATATCCACTTTCACCACATTCAGCCGGTAATACAGATCCGCACGAAAACTGCCCTCATCACTGAGCATTTTGAGATCCGCTTTGGTGGCCGCAATAATGCGGACATCCAGTTCCTGCACCTGATTGCTGCCCAGGCGTTCGACTTTCTGTTCCTCAAGTACCCGGAGCAGCTTGATCTGCAATGGCATAGGCATGCTTTCTACTTCATCCAGGAACAACGTACCCTGGTGGGCATGCTCAATCTTGCCAATACGGCGCTTTTCCGCCCCGGTAAAGGCACCAGCCTCGTGGCCAAACAGCTCACTTTCAATCAGATTCTCCGGCACAGCACCGCAATTGATCGCCACAAAATTATGGGTGGCGCGCGGGCTGTTCTCGTGAATATACCGGGCCAGCGCATCCTTACCTGAGCCGGTCTCGCCAGACAACAGAATATTGGCGGAGATATCCAGAATCGGCGTAATGGTATCCATCACCTTTTGCATGCTGGGCGTGCCACCGAGAATTCTCGGGCCAGGCCGGGCCATATGGCGTAGCTGGGCTTTGAGGCGACGATTCTCAAGCGCAAGGTGCCGCTTCTCAAGCGCATGCCGCAGCAATTCGATCAGCTCGTCGTGATTGAACGGCTTCTCGATAAAATCATAGGCGCCCTTCTGCATGGCGGAAACCGCCGTGCTGATGTCGCCCTGCCCGGTCAGGATAATAACGGGAATGGTCTTATCCAGAGCCTGAACGGCACTCAGGAGCTCAAGCCCGTCCATACCCGGCATATTGTAGTCACACAGCACCACACCGTTGTATTCCGGGTTAATCGTTTCAAGGCCTGCTTCCGCACTCTCGAAGCAACGCACAGGCAGATCCTCCAGCGTCAGTGCCTGCGCAATGGCCTTACAGATGTGTGGGTCATCATCCACAAAGATCACTGAGGGTTCTGTCATTCCGTGGCCTCACGTTTTGTCAGAGTGAATTCAAATTCCGCACCGGGTGCATCGTTGCGGTTGCGACCGGTCAACCTGCCGCCCAGGGCGTCGGCAATCTGCCTGGAGATAGACAAACCAAGCCCGAGCCCTTGCTTGACTGACTTGGTAGTAAAGAAAGGCTCAAAAATCTGCTCGGTATTCGCCGGCAGCCCGGAGCCGTTGTCCCGAACCAGACAGCACCAGCTCCCCTCTTTTTCCTCAACCTCTATCGTAATTTCGGGTTGCTCCTCGCCTTCAACAGCCTGTACCGCGTTGGCCAGCAGATTAACCATCACCTGCTCTATGCGGATCAGATCCCCGTGGCAAAACACCGGCTGCTCAGGGCGCGCCCATCTGATATCAACACCCGCACTGCTTTTCTGTGCCGTGATGATTTTCAGAGAGGCATCCACCGACAGGCGGAAATCAACAATCGTTGGCGGGCCTTCAGACTTGCGGGCAAACACCTTGAACTGCCGGGTGAGCTCCGCCATTTTGTCGCACAACAGCACTATTTCACTGAGGTTTGCGTCGACCATATCGGCGGCGCCTTTCTCCAGAAAGCGGCGGCTGTTTCTGGCGTAGGTCTGGATAGCAGTAAGCGGCTGGCTCATTTCATGGTTCAGGCCTGCAGACATTTGCCCCAGCACCGCCAGCTTTGCCGCCTGAATCAGCTCCTGCTGGGTTTCCCGCAGCTCGCTCTGGGTGCGTTCGCGCTCCCGTATCTCATCCAGCAGTTTGCGGTTGGATCGCTCCAGATCCACCGTTCGTTCTGCTACGCTGAGCTCTAGCTGTTCGCCCCTGAGAGCCAGCTCCGCTTCGCGACGATAACGCTCACGCAGGTAGAGCCAGGCCAGAAAACCGCCAAAAAAGACAGCCATACCTCCCGCCACAAACCCCAGCCGAGCCCAGATAACCGAACGCGTGCTCACCATAACCTGCAGCGTCCAGTCCAGCCTGGGCAGAGGTGTTCGAATGCTCAGGTACTCTTGGCCACCGCCATTTTCACGAACGCGCACTGTCTCGGAAGAGCCGGACAAGCCAGGGGGCTTATCCTCATAATCCAGGGCAACCGGTTTAAGATCACGGCCCGGGTAGCGCTGGCGCGATAACTCCCCCGGGGCTTCCTCCGCGCTGCGGGTAAAATCCCGGTACAGCCATTGGGGTTTACTGGCGAGGAAGCTTACGCCTGCCTCATCCAACACCACCATTTCCGATTCACGTAAAGAACCCGGTCTTTGCCACTGGGACTCCAGTTCATGAACCAGTACCTTTACCGTAACAATGCCCAGAATCTCGGGGCCCTTTCCGCGAACAGGGTGGGAAAAATAGAGGCCCCGAACATTAGACATAAGCCCGAGTGCAAAGTAGACAGCAGAATGGCCGCTTTCCATGGCCTCAAAAAAATAGGGCCTGAAGGCGAAATTCCTGCCTACAAAGCTGTCTGCCTGCTGGTAGTTATTGGCTGCAATCGTAAGCCCTGTGGTGTCCATCAGATAAACATCGGAACTACCCACAATCGTGGCCATGCGCTGCATTTCTTCATTGGCCTGGTGAATAGTAGTGGGATCGTCTGGAGAACTCAGAGCGGCTGCAAGCAACGGGTGCTCGGCCATCAGCTCGGGAATGGGCAGGTATCGGTTAAGCTCGTTCCCGACAAGTTGGCGATAACGGAAAGATTCCTCAAGGCCGTCCTGTTCAACTTGCCGGTAGCCAACCCAGCCACCCAGTACCCAGGACACCGCAAGGGTAATCACAAAAACAAAAAAAGCGCCTATCCGGTAGGACATAGCCCGGTTCCCGCAACACCGTTAAAGGACGCCAGAGTATAGACCGGCCCTCCCAAGGACAAGCGCAAGGCCAAGCACAGGGAGGGCGAGCGCGCTTTGTGCTACGCCCTCCCCGAGCTTATGAGCGCCGGAACACTCAGGCGGCTGCCAGGCGACCCTTACGCTGACGCTGCATCAGGAATGCCGCTACGGCGAGGGCAATACCTGCCAGATCAGACACCAGGCCACCCTCAATCATCAATAGCGCAGAGCCAATGAGCAACAGACGTGCTATCCAGGAAGCCGATACATTGGCAAACCAGCCCAACACGCCGCCAGACAGCAGATAAACACCAAAGAGCGCAGTAACCAATGCACGGGCGATATCAAACCAGCCTGCTTCCATCAACAGTGCGCCGTTGTAGAAGAACATGAAAGGTACGATGAACGCTGCAATACCAATGCGGAAAGACGCCACAGAGGTTTGCATGGCATTGGCACCGGAAATCCCTGCCGCGGCATAGGAGGCCAGGGCAACAGGAGGCGTAATCGCCGAAACCACCGCAAAATAGAACACAAAGAAGTGCGCCGTCAGCGGCTCAATACCCAATTGCACCAGACCCGGCGCCACCACCGAAGCGGCCACGGCGTAAGCCGCCGTTGTTGGCATACCCATGCCCAGAAGAATGGAGATGAACATCGCAAAAATCAGTGCCAGAAGCTGACTGGCTTCTGCCACATCAAGCAACAGCACCGAGAAGCGCGCACCAACACCGGTCAGGGAAATAACACCTACAATAACGCCCGCTGCCGCACACACCACAATAATCTGTATTGCCATGTACGAGGCGATTTCCAGAGCGTGCAGAACCGCGCGAACGCCCATCTTGTTCGGTGAGAACCAGCTGACAACCGCCGCAGATATCATTGCCAGAGTACCCGCACGTATTACCGAATACCCCATGAACAAGGCCACCACCAGTATGATGATCGGTATAAACAGGTAGCACTGCTTAACCATGGTACGCAACTTCGGCAGCTCATCTTCCCGCATGCCACGCATGCCGGTTTTGGCAGCTTCAAAATCCACCATGAAGTAGACAGACGCGAAATACAGGATGGCAGGAATAATGGCCGCAATGGCGATCTCGGTATAAGGAATACCGGTAATCTCGGCCATGATGAAGGCACCTGCCCCCATAATCGGCGGCATGATCTGGCCACCGGTAGAGGCCGCCGCTTCCACAGCGCCGGCGGATTTTTTGCTATAGCCCACTTTTTTCATCAGCGGGATGGTCAGCGACCCGGTAGACACCACGTTACCGGCGCTGGTGCCGTTGATCATACCCATCAGGCCTGAGGCAAAAATGGATACCTTTGCAGGGCCGCCCCGCGAGCGACCAGCCGCCGCAAACGCGAAGTTAACGAAGTAGTCACCCACTTTTGAAGCCTGCAGAAAAGCAGCAAAGATGATGAACAGAATAATGTACGTGGACGACACCGCCGTGGTGGGCCCAAGAATACCGGCATCGGTATAAACCTGGCTGAAGAAGCGCTGCACAGACAGCCCGGGGTAGCCAAGGAACCCTGGCAAATAAGGCCCTGCAAACACATACGCCAGAAACACCAGCCCGATGATGACCAGCGCCAGACCAGCCACCCGGCGGGTAAGCTCCATAATCAGTGCTGTGCCCGCAACAGCTGCAAAGGATATGCCCACAGGAGCAAACGACGTGCCCGTGGACATACGCATAGCGGTGTTGTAAGCCACCAGAAAGTAAGCGGCAACGGCAATTGAACACACAATCAGCACGAGATCCGGCACGCTGAAACGCGCACGTTCACGCTGATGAAACCAGCTCAGCACAATACCCACCGCAGTAGCCGCCAACAGGGGCCAGCCAAAGTGCCAGGTTTCCAGCTCAACCGGAATACGCATGGCGCCGTTCTGAACCAACTGCCAGAACGAGAATGTTTGATAAAGCGCATAAAACGCCGGTAAAAGAGCAGCAGCACCAATCCATGTTGTCCAGCGATGGCGTGCAGAACCCTCTTCCGCAGACACAAAGCGAGCGCCAGCAAACAGAACAAAACCAAGAACAAGTGCCCCGGCTATGTGAACGATCCGGAACGACCAGGTTTCCAGCGGCGAGATGTTCAGCGCATAAAGATGGAAAGATGAGTAAACAATGGCAAGCAAAGTAACAAATTTAAGCATGCCGCCTTCAAACAGCCTGCGATTTGCCTCTACAGGTTCCTTGTCCACGTCGTGGGCAAGTACATGGTCTTCGCCCACCTCTACGTCGGAAAAGTCTTTAGGGTGTCGTTCAAGTGTCATTGGGTATCCTGCCTGCAGGCAAATCGGAGCCGGCAGCTTGCCGGCTGTTGTTCAGGGGCCTTGCGGCCCCTTCATTCAAGCATTCAGATCAGAAACTTATTTGATCTTGCTTTCTTCGATGGTGTAACCGTTCTCGTTGAACCAGCGAGCTGCGCCTTTGTGCCAGGGCAGAACATTGTTCTTGCTGTAGTTCTCGGGAATAGAGTTACGAGCAGCCTTGTGGATGGATACCATCCTTTCGTTCTGCTCCATGGTCAGCTTGGTGATTTCATACACGAAGCTTTCCGGCATATCGCAGTTCACCATGGCAAAATTCCACATGGAAACCACACGCGACGGCTCATCCAGAGACTGGTAGGTGCTTGCCGGAATGGTGAATTCAGATACCGGGAAGTTATCGGTAACCTTCTTCGCTTCCTCATCCGTCATGCTGATGATGTTCACATCTGTTTGAACTTCCAACTGGCTAACAGCCGGGATTGGAATACCCGCGGCAAAGGCCACAACATCAATCAGGCCATCCTGAAGCTGACCACCAAGATCAGACCAGCTGCCGTTACGACGCTCGAAGTCCACGCCCAGGGTTTCCATCATGCGCGGGAAATAAGTATCGGAAGTTGAGCCTGCCGGGCCAAAACCGATGGTGGCACCATCCGGAATTTCGGAAATAGAAGTAATGCCCGAGCTGCTAAGCGCAGTCACAGAGAAAGGCGTCTCGTACATGGGGAACATGGCACAAACGTTGTCCATCTTCATGCCTGGTGCCAGCGGGCTGTTGCCATCCATGGATTCCCGAGCCGGGCCCATGGTGGTCAAACCGAACTTGAGGTCACCGGTATGCACCAGCGCCATGTTCTGCATCGGGCCGCCAGTGATTTCAGCACCGCCGGAAACACCCAGATTTTCTGCAACAAAGTTGGCCCAACCGGAGCCATAGGCGAAGTATGTACCACCCTGGCTGGCGGTTCCCACTGTAAAGTTACTTGGCCATCCATCCCGATCCTGGGCAACAGCAGGATTAGCAACAACAAGAGTAGAGGCAAAAGCCACTGCCATAACGGCTTGGGTCTTCATAGAGAATGCTCCCTGGTTCATTTTGTTTATTGGGTGCTCGACGGAGCCCGAAAGGGCTGCGATCAGGAGGGCTTTGCAAAGAGTAGGCCAGATTAAAAAACACTTATAAAACAGACAGTTTCTAAAAACCTGAAAACAAAGAGCAAAGGAATGGGTGAAATCCCACCCACTATCAGAGCGTCATGGGTTAAATTCCGCCATCTTGAAAGAAAGTCTGGAAGACTGCCTATTTGCCGTAGCGGTCAACTCAACCAACAAACGTTGCAGAACTCTCCTCAATAACAGTATAAGCAATGGCCGCCCGACGGTGGTTTGATTGCATGCCGGATGGCCTGCTGGTTAATCCATCGAACGCAATTCATTCATCAGACATTAAGCATCCATGCTTCTTTATAACCACCTTATAGCTTCGGTATGCCGTGCTTTAACCGGGTTAGTCACGAGATGCCCAGTCAGCTCACCAAAAGCCTGGCCTGATTAAGTTAACAAATTAACGAAGAACAGCGTGAAGCCCGGAAAATACGTAATAATCATCAGCGCAAACATCTCACATATGACGAACGGCACCACGGCTTTGGCCGCTTGAGTAAAGCGTATGCCTGCAATCTGAGAGGCCAGGTAAAGGGCGAGCCCTATCGGTGGAGTGATGTGTGCCATGGACAAGTTGGTGGTCATAATGGCACCGAAATGAATGGTGTCCACACCCACTGCCTGTACGGCCGGTAACAGAAGGGGGACCAACAGGAAGATAGCCGATACAGGGTCAAGAAAAGCCCCGGCAAAGAACAGAATGAAGTTGACGAGCAACAACATGATCACGGCACTGCCGCCACTGGCCGCCAGAAGCCAATCCCGCACCTGCATGGCAGTCCCGTCGATCATGAGAATGAACGACAGAATCGACGCCATGGCCAGAATCAGCATCACCACCCCGGTAGTGATACCCGATTGCAACATAAGGTAAGGATAATCCTTGAGCCGAATCTGGCGATAGACGAAGCGATCGATAATGAACACATAGACTACGGCCACCGCCGCCGCTTCTGTGGCAGTAAATATGCCTCCATATATACCTCCCAAGATAATTACTGGTGCCATCAACCCCCAAAAAGCATCCTTCAGCGCCCGCCGGAATTCCTTCCCGGTCCTTTCAATCTCGGCAATAGGAAATTTTCGCTTTTTGGCGACGAAGAAAATATAAGCGCACAACACCACGGCAAGAATGAGCCCAGGTCCTATCCCCGCTGCGAATAACGCCGGGATAGAAGAATTGGAAATCACACCATAAAGAATCAGATTAATACTCGGCGGAATTACAACGCCAAAGGTGCAACCTGCCGCTACCGTGGCACATGAAAAGCCCAATGGATAGCCAGCTTTCTGCATGGCACCGATCATAAAACCAAGTGCAGCGATTGCCGCAACATTCGAGCCCGACAAGGCACCAAGGAAAGCTCCCGCAACAATTACGGTAATCGCCAACCCACCAGGAACACGGCCCAACATGAATTGCGCCAGATACACTAACCGGGTAGCCAGACCCGTTTGCGCGATCATGTTTCCGGCTACAATAAAGAGCGGAATAGCCAGTAGAGTGAAGGAATCGATGGCACCGGAAAAGATCTGCGGCAAGGTAGTGAAAGGTGCAATATGGTTGTATGCGAAAACCACCACCCCGGCAAGCCCCAGCGATATCGAGATCGGAAAATTAGCCAGCAGAAAAACAAAGAAAAGCAGCAAGGCCAATATGCCAGCGCTTGAAAGTACATCCATCAATAAATCTCCGCAGAATAAACAAAAGGTCTATTTGTACTGCTGTTCCAACTCACTTTCAGAAAGGAGCATGTCCGAGGAGGGGACGTTCTTGTACCGTGGTAAGCCGGCGATATCCCGAACGACCGCGATCAAACACCGAACCCCACACATTGATAAACTGGCAAAAATACCTGCATTGATAGTCCATACGGGGATGCCCGTCGCTGAGCTGGTTTGACCAACCCGGACCGATTGAATCAGAAAGATCCAGCAGTAATAGGCCAGAAAAGCAAAAAACGCTGCAGTGACCAGCAAGACCAGTAAATCAGCAATGCGGCGGCAACCAGAAGGCAAGAAGTCAGCAAGGAGCGGAACACTGCCATGCTGGTTGTACTTGAACGCAGCAGAGGCACCAAATAACGCAGCCCACAGGAACATGAATGTTGCCACTTCATCGGCACCGGCAATGGGGATTTTGAGGACGTAGCGTGCAATCACTGCAGTAAAAGTGAGAATGACGATACCGAGCATACACACGACAACAACGATCTCTTCCAGATGATCAATCGTGAAAATCGAGTATTTCTTCAATCTTTCCACGTTAAGACCTCGTATAGCAGGCAAAAAGTGAACGGGGCAGTCTGAATCGACTGCCCCGTTGCGTGGCATTACTTGGTATTAGATGCAACGCCGGATTCAAAGAGCTCCACGAATTCTTCGCCAAGCGACTGCTTGTACTCACCGTAAACTGGCTTAAGAACATCCTGGAATACCGTCAGTTGCTCATCACTGAGTGTGGTAACGGTCATGCCCGCGTCTTTCAATTCATCGATCAGATCAATATCTTCCTGTGCGACGACTTCGCGCTGATACGACATGGCTTCCCGTGCAGCCTTCGTAAACATTTCCTGGTCACCTTCAGAAAGGCTGTTCCAGAAAGGCAGACTGCCGACAAATGAGAGTGCATCGTAGGAGTAGTTCCAGATAGTCACGTGATCCTGAGCGTCATAAAAACGCGATGACCAGATGAGTGACAGAGGATTTTCCTGGCCATCGACCGCACCAGTTTGAAGCCCGGTGAACACCTCAGCGAAGTTCATTGTGGTTGGCGAGGCGCCCAGGGTTTCGAAGATCGACAGGTAAAGTTCAATGCCTGGAACGCGAATACTCAAACCCTCAAAATCAGCAGGCTCTGTAATGGGTCTCTTTGAGTTGGTCACTTGCCGGAAGCCGTTCACACCCCACGCCAAACCCACCAGGTCGTGTCGCTCCAGATCATTCAACAGTTCATCACCAGCCGGGCCGTCCATAACAGCATTAGCCGTCTCATGGTTCGGGAAAAGCCAGGGTAGCCCCAGTACCTGATAGCGTGAATCGAGGCCAGTCATCCAGGTTGTCGACTTGATCAGAAACTGGATGGCACCGGATTGCGTCATCTCCAGCTCCACCCGATCACTACCCCCGGCCAGCGCGGCATTCGGGTGCAACCGAACGACATAATCTCCATCGGAATATTCATCCACTAGGTCACGGAAGCGCTCGGCTCCCTGATGCCAACTGGAACCCGCCGCCGCGTTATAAGACACATTGATCGGTTGTGCCGCATAGAGCAGCGCCGACGCAAGCATCATGGGAATCGATGCGGTAGCAACAAGAAATTTCTTTCGAATAGTCATCTTTTCTTTCTCCGTTTGTCGTTTTCGTTTGATTGATCTACTGATGATTTGAATTTTGCATAATGTATACCAAAATCTATAAATTACTGTTTAATAATGATATTTTTATCTAGCCTAATCAAAGATGATTTGTTAATTAGAAATATCGCACCGAGAAAGAACGATTTCTCTGGTTAATAGCGGAATGCGCACCGTAAAGTTGCACCGGGATGGGATTGCCGAAATCAGAACCGGCGGTATAACACTCCCTCGATTCCCCATGGTCTATGCGACCACCCCCCTCGATATCAGGGTACTGACAATCTCAAGGAGTCGCTGATCCTGCCAACGATCTGCAATCAACTGAACCCCAACCGGCATACCAGTCTTTCCAGTACTAAACGGCAGGTTGATGCATGGAACGCCAAGCAGCGTCCAGGCGCGACAATAGATCGAGTCGCCTGTGCTCTCCAGGCCTTCAGGTGCTTCGCCGGTCGCACTGGCGGCAAGAATTACATCAGCCTTTGTATCGAACACAGCTGTCAGCGCCTGCCGCAAGCTATCTGCTGCAAGCATCGCTTCGCGATACTGTAGGTAGTCGATCGCCTTCCCCTCTTCGATCAACTCGACCAGTTTGAGGCTCATGCGGTCGGACAATAGGGAGTATTCACTGGCCAGGGTTTGGGCCGCCTCGTAAGCCATCACCACTTTTTGGTGCTCCACCAGTGCTTCGTACCTCTCGTCCAGGGGTAGCTGAACCAGTTCAGCACCGGCATTTTGTAATCTTGCCTGGGCCGTAGCCAGTGCTTGGACGACATCATCATCGGCCGGAAGAGCGTTGGGCAGGCTATGAATACCGACACGAACTCCGACTAAATCTTCCCACGGCGCAATATTTGGTGCGCGGGTCAGAGCCGAAAAGGTCGTGCAGATGTCTTCGATATTACGTGCGAACCAACCCAGGGTATCCAGTGATGGAGAGAACGATTTTACGCCCGCAGCGCTGAGAGTATCGAACGTCGGTTTGAAACCGAATACCCCGCAATAACTCGCTGGACGAATCATACTGCCCGCAGTCTGAGTGCCAAATGCCAGCGGCACCATTCCCGCGGCTACAGCCGCCGCTGACCCGCTGGAGGAGCCCCCTGGGGTGCGGGATGGATCGTGCGGATTACGAGTTTTACCCGGAGTGAAAAAAGCGAGCTCAGTTGAGACTGTTTTACCCATAACCAACGCGCCCTGCTTCTGAAGCAGCGTTACCAGTGACGCATCAACAAGCGAGGAGGATGTCTGCAAATAACCACCCGTACCCCAACCAGTTGGAAAATCAACGGTCTCGATAATATCCTTGATACCCACAGGTACACCGAACAATGGCTTGTCTGCCAGATCAGCATCAAGCTCGGGTGCCGCGACGGCCAAAGCCTCCCACGCCCTCACCTCGGGCTCGCATTTTTCGATCTGCGCCGCGCAAAAATGCCACCAGTCAAGGGGAGAAGCACGCCCCTCCGCCAGTGCAGCCTGATAGCTATTAATCGTCATAGAATTGTCATTCACGTCGCGTCTTCCTCCGGTTCCAGCAGACAGATGATCCGGTCAGATGATTAATTTAAAGCCAACCAGCAGCATCAGAAACGCAAAAAGGCGCTTAAGAAGCTGCGGGGACAGGTGATGGGCGAGCCTGACACCTAACCTGGCACAGGGAACGCTGATTAAGGCAATACCAACGAACGCTGGCCAGTAGAGATAGCCTGAGCTATACGCCGGCAACGTGGATTGTCCCTGCCCCGTCAGAACGAAGGTCCCGGCGCCAACTGCCGCGATCGGAAGACCACAAGCTGCTGAAGTACCGATTGCTCTCGCCATACTGGCACCGTTCCTGGCAAGCCAAGGTACATTCAGCACGCCGCCACCTATACCGAAGAGTGCCGAAATTGCGCCAATCAGGCCCCCTGCACCTAACATTACCGGTAAGCCGACCGGTTGCTTCCCGGTTTCAGCAGGCTTGGAAAACAGCATCCGAAGCGCCAGCACAAGCATGAATATCCCGAAGTAACGTTCAAGTAGGTCGGCCGGCAGCTGATCAGCGATAAGCCCGCCGAGCACCGCACCGGCCATCAATCCAGGAAGCATTTGCCTGAGTAAATGGAAAGCTACTGCGCCCTTTTTCCAGTGACCGAATGCGGAAGAGGCTCCCGTAACGGTTATGATTGCCAGCGACGTGCCTATGGCAAGGTGGACAACCACAGCAGGATCAACCCCCTGTTGGTTGAGTGCTACTATCAGCGCCGGTACGATTACCACTCCGCCACCTATACCAAACAAACCAGCAATCACGCCGGCTACGGCGCCCACCAGTGAGAAGAACACCAGCGCTGACAACATAAAAACCTCACTCAAAACAATGTCGGGAGGGTGACAAACACCCCACCCAGGGAAGCGCCGAGAAAGCGCTTATAGAATGACCTGGCCAGCGCACACCCCAAGGCTAAACCAGTCATAGCCCAGACAGGCTTGAACATGAATCAGCAAAGGGAGCGATTGACAGCTCCTCCTACAAACAAAACAGAATTATGAATTTTGTATACAAAATACTAATGCAAACTTTAGGCCAAGTCAGGAAAATCCTTTATTTTCATATAGTTAATAATTAAAACCCGGCCAGAAACGAAGGTTTCACCGGATTTCTGCCTACTTATAGTGCGCAATAGACGACCGCATGCACTAGGTTAGATCAATGATCGAGGAGTAGTGAGGCTCTGGGATACCAAACGTTGCCAGCCCAGACATCTGGATGGATTAAATCTGAAAGAGGGAATCAATATCAGCGAGCGTCTTGAGAAGGACAAATGCCAAGGCGGGCGCTCATGGATTTAACATGAAATCTGTTTGCAGGCGCCAACAAGATTTCAAAGGTCAGAGGGTTGGCTTGTGTGAGTCAGCCAGAGATTATTCCCTGGAGGTCTGCAGACTGAAGCTTACGGAGCCCCAAGTGATTCCGAAGAATATTACCAAGGCGCTCGCCGTCTCGATCTTCAAGAGCCTCAATCATGTTTTCATGATCATTCATTGCTTTTTGCCAGTATTCATCGGTCATCTGGGCGGAGTAGCGGATCTGCTTAATGCGCTGACTGAGATTGTTATACATTTCCATGAGCACATCATTATTTGATGCCAGCATGATGCATTCATGAATTTTCCGGTTGGCGCGAAAATACTCTTTGAGCTCACTACGATGAAAATGATCTACCATTTTGAGGTGAAGCTCACGTATTTGGGCAACCTCAGCGTCGCTGATATATCTACAGGCAGCTTCTCCCGACAGCCCCTCTAATGCAGCCATCACGTCGTAGGTATGCTCAACGTCCTTCGTGGTCAGAAGAGTTACCCGGGCGCCACGATTTGGAGGGATTTCAATTAAACCTTCCGACTTCAGAACTTTCAGCGCTTCGCGGAGCGGGGTTCTGGAGATACCAAACCTTTCGCAGAGTTTTTTTTCAGAAACTTTCTCGCCTGGGGCCAATGTGCCTCGTTCGATTAACTCTCTGATTCTGTCAGCAGCTTCTTGATAAAGAACTCTATGCTGTATTTTTCCCATATAACCTTTTTTTAAGACGAGGAGCACGCTGCCATAAATTCCCCACGGCAGCTGGGCATGAATGAAGTCAAGTCACGAAACTGTAAACTGCATTAAGAATTCAAAATAGAGCGTCGCGCGTTGCTTTGCAAGAGCCAAGCGCTAACTATCATTAACCTTAAGATGACCAGCGCCCCACGCAGCGCTGCAATAATCTTACAGCCGCGAGATCAGTTTCAGCGTCTGTACACCGACCGTTTAAAGGCGCTTCGCGGCCCCAAAATCTGGGTCTGGCTCCTCTCACATTGACCTTACTTTCAGCAACAGCCGGAGTGTCGCTCTGCCAGGGAGCGCTGAGTAAAGCCGAGAGAACTCCCGATAATCGATTTGTTACAACGCGCGCATTATCATAATTAGTTTAGCTATGGGCACCCACTGAAGTTTGATCGGGGGAAGTCCAGATGGAGCGTGTCCATTTTATTGGGGAGGTCCAATCTGCACTTCAGCTACCTCATTCGCCAGAGCGCATACAAACAGGGCCGCCTCGCTATTTTTTGCCTACGTGTCTGCGCCCTTCACTGGAAAGTTACAGGCACCGGATATCACAAAAGGAAAACTCGAATGGAAGCTTTCGGAATACTTGGTTTTTTGCTTGCTGGTTTTTGTTATTTCAGAATCGATGCGTTAGAAAAGAAATTAAAGGAAATGAGCGTCCTCGACAAAGATTTTGACTCGAAAAATGAAGTTGATAAATAACTATCGATCAAAAGAATACTGATGGCGCCCCCGCCCGCAATTCCAAACAAACGCAGCCGCGAATGCCGTTGGCACAAGCATCAATCAAGGAGTCAGACTTGAGATCGGGAATCCTCATCGTATTTATTGCTTTGCTGGTTGGATGTGCAACATATGAACAACCCATTCCGGCAGCAACAAGTTCAGGCGAAATCGTCGAGCCTACATTTGAGCATAAGGCCGCTGGAGAGGCCTCGATCATGACGAACCAGGCCTTGAAGTCTTACCGGGAGGACTATGTCTATGCAACCCAACATAAAGCGTTTGCTCAATCTGATGTAGGTGCCTGATCCTGGAAGTCCAATAGAACCTCAATAAAGCACGCGATAGAGAACTCTTTGATAGATTGTCAAGGAAACAATAAAAGACACGAAGCTGAATATCCGTGCAAGATTATCAATGTTGACGGGAAATGGGCCGGAGAGCGCTAGATGCTAACAAGGCACACCCTGCTATGGCAAAGTTAATAGAATTTGAGACCGAACGGCTGTGTTTGCGGCAATGGCAAGAAAACGATTTCAAGCCGTTCGCCACGCTGAACGGCGATCCAAAGGTCATGGAGTACTTTCCCGAACCGCTGAGCGGCCAGGCAAGTATTGAGATGGCGGAGAAAATTGGCTCACTCATAGAACAGCGCGGTTGGGGATTCTGGGCAGTCGAGGTCAAGGGTGCCGAGCCGTTTATTGGTTTTTGTGGACTGCACGTACCCACTGCAACGCTGCCTTTTTCTCCGTGTGTCGAGATTGGTTGGCGGTTATCGTCAGCTCACTGGGGGAAAGGCTATGCATCAGAGGCTGCTCGTGGTGCGCTGCATGTTGCGTTTCAACATTTAGAGCTTCCCGAGATTGTCTCCTTTACCACAGTTGGCAATCAGCGATCGCGTCGGGTCATGGAGCGCATAGGCATGGAGTGCAGTGGCCAGTTTGAGCATCCTGGCGTGCCTGAGAACAACCCCTTGCGGCCGCATGTACTTTACCGGTTACGACGAGAGCAGTGGGGTATAAAAGCCTAACCATTGCATTAAATTCGCTCTGGCCCGATGGGCCTACACCGGACGTCCATATCGGACCGCCGCTAAACCAAAGCGTTAACTGTCATGGAAGACATCAGTGAAATTTGAAGTATCGAGCAATCTGAAAATCAGTCCCGAAGATGTCGATGGACTTCTCACCATGAAGGGTGTGAATTGGGAATTGAGTCCTCTCATCTACATGACGGCACCCTCAGGATGGTCATGTAAGCCAATCTTTGAATGGCCTACGGGCAAGGTGCTCTTCTCAAGCTGGATACTCCTTTTCGGCATCCTTCCCATCGATCGGCACACATTCTTTTTTAGCTCTATTGATCGCCAACGGGGTTTTATGGAATCGTCGAGCTCCATAACCAATAAGGTGTGGCACCATCGTCGAGACATCAGGATAAATGAGGCGTTGCCCCAGATCACAGATACCGTCGAGTTCCAGTGCAGGTTGCCGATACTGGAATATGTTCTGGCACCTGTTTACCGCTTAATCTTCACGCATCGTCATCGGGTGCTAAGGTCTTATTATGATGGCAGCGCCAGTCAACCAGTCAATTAAGTTCGTGCCGGCCTGCTGCCTCCACCGGACGGCCCTGTCGGGCCGCCGCTTATATCAGCGCTATGGGGCACTGCTACCAAAAGGAGTTTCGAATGAAATTTTTGGTTTTCTTGGGCACCGTACGCGATAGCACCCCTCCGAAGCCGGCACGCCTGGGTGTTCGGGTTACAGAAGCGGTTCTCGAATGCCTGAACAGTCAATATCCCGAATATGAGATAGAGCTGGTTGATGCTTTGGATTATCCAGCAGAACCCGTCTTCAAACCGCACTTCGCTTACCCACGAAGCAAAGCGCCTGCGGAGCTCAACCAATTGGCAGAGAAGATAGAAAGTGCCGATGGATTTGTTATGGTCAGCCCTGAATATAATCATTCGATGAGCCCGGCGCTTGCTAACCTGTTGAACCACTTTGGTAGCTCCTTGTTCTCCTACAAGCCAAGTGCGATTGTTACCTATTCAGCAGGGCAATGGGGCGGCATGCGTGCAGCGGTCGCAATGCGTACGTTTCTCTCAGAGCTCGGCTGCCTGCCAGTTTCTGCAATGATTCATGTGCCCAAGGCACAGGAAATCTTTACGGCGGATGGCTCGGTGCAGCCCCATGAGGATCAAGGCTCTTGGTTCGATTATTTTGGTCGAACGTTCACCCAATTGATTTGGTGGGCTCAGGCTGCGAAGGAATATCGAGCGCAGGTTGATCCGCATAACCTGGTAAGGGATTTTAAGACGGATCCATCCGAACGCAACGCGCCTTAATGTGATTCAAATAACAACCGGCTCCATGGCGACCGGTTTTCCACCACCCAGCGGCGCCAAACCTGCGTGTGAGCCGGGGGTTATATCTAAAGGATTTGCCAATCATGAGTGAGTTATTCGGGTTTGGTAAGGCTATATTGGCCAGTCAGCCGTTCAGCGTCATGCTCGGTACCGAGCTTGAAATATTTGAGCCGGGCACGGCGGTTCTTACACTGGTTGTGCGTGACGAGCTGAAGCAGCAACACGGTTTCGTTCATGGAGGCGTTGTCAGTTACCTTGCCGACAATGCATTAACTTATGCGGGTGGTTCGGTTTTGGGAGACTCGGTGACTTCCGAGTACAAGATCAACTATCTTCGACCAGCTTTAGGTAAAAAATTAATAGCCAAAGCCAGCGTTCTGTCTTCGGGGAAAAACCAGGCTGTTTGCCAGTGCACAGTGGTTGCTGTTGGCGACGATGGTGGTGAACGTACGATTGCAGTTGCCCAAGGTACCATCAACAAGGTCAGCCCAAAAATATAACAATCCTCACCAGTACGCGCTTGGTGGCCGCCGCTGTGTTCAGCGCTATACGACGCTTCAGGAGCGTGCGCAGTAACGGGGTAAAGCCCGCGACAACATCAACCGCACTAACAAAACACAGGAGTATCAATGTTTGTCTCTCAGCCCACGTTCGATTCGATTCTCCGAGGTGGCGTTCTTGCGACGTTGGCTATCGTTTGGGTCGTTACATTGGTACGTGTCAACGGCCTAAGATCGTTTTCAAAGATGACGAGTTTTGACTTTGTGATGACCGTGGCCATGGGTTCCCTTGTTGCGAGTTCTAGTCAATCAACGAATTGGAATGCGTTTCTTCAGTCATCAGTTGCTATGGCCGCTCTTTTCGTAGTTCAGTTCTCTGCGGCGTTTGCCCGCAAATCGTCTGACAAGCTCAAGAGCATAATGCAGAACGAGCCAGTTATTCTCATGCGGGACGGAGTGATTTTTGACGATGCCCTAGCCAAGACGCGCGTATCAAGAGATGACCTTATAGCAAAGCTACGGGAAGCAAATGTATGTAATTTCTCATCCGTCCACGCTGTAATTCTTGAGACTACCGGTGATATCTCTGTACTCCACGGAGGTAACTTCTCCGACGATTTGCTCCAGGGGGCAAGGTTCATCAAGTAGCCAATGGCATCGTATTTGAACATTTCTCACACGGGAGACATCCGCATATCAAACGGCTCAAATCGACTTTGCACTCCCCGGCCTGGCGGCCGCTGCTTCACGGCTCCAAATGGGAGTCTGCCCTCCTCTTACACTGCCTTTGCCCTCACCGAAAGCAGCAATGCAGCACTGGCAGGGAGCAATAGCCCCAGAGCCATCGGCAGGGGCGAATCACTTCCACCCAGTGCAACACTGGACGATACAGTGAAAGCAATACCAAACTGGATTGCACCCAATACAGCAGAACCTATACCTGCGCTGTGTCGTGCAGCCCCCATCGACAGGGCCATGGCGTTGGCGGAGAGCAAGCCCACCATGCCGATGGCCAGCCAAAGTGGTGGAATGAATACCCACAACTCACGGGTACCTGAAAGCAGAGTCAGAATAAGCGCAAATGCCACATAGCATGGCAAACCTGTTTTTAATATCTGCCGCGCAGAAAAATGGTCCAGCAACCGGGTATTCACTTTCCCAAACACAAGCAAAGCCGTCGCGATTCCGGCAAACACACCCGCGTATGCCAGGGGACCCAAATTGAACACGCCCTGGAATACACCCGAAGACCCTGTAATAAAAGCAAACATCCCCCCTTGCACAAGGCCCGCAATCAAGGTTGGCACTATGAAATCCCGCTGTCTCAACAATTTAACTGCAGTCCGGCTACCCGTCCGAAAGGGTGCTGCAATACGGTTTTGAGGTGCCAGTGTTTCGGGCACGATAAACAAAGACAGTACCAGCGCTAACAAGCCGACAAGAATCATGACAACAAAATTCGAGCGCCACCCATAGGCCTCAAGCAACAGGCTACCCAGAATTGGCGAAACTATGGGGCCAATGGTTAGCAGCATCACCAGAACCGTCATCACCTTGGCCGCTTCACGCCCTTCGTATAAATCATTGACTACAGCTCTACCAACCACCATCCCACCACAGGCACCGAGCGCCTGTAAAAATCGCAACACATTAAACACCTCAATGTGCTTGACCAGCGGCAGAGCAACAGAAGTCACAACAAATAACGCCGTTGCGCCCAGTAGAGGCCCTTTCCGCCCATGGCTATCGATCAATGGCCCTATAATCAACTGCCCCACACACAAGCCGAGAAAAAACACAGACAGTGACAACTCTGTAGCAGAGGAGGTCGCGTTCATCGCCTCAGCAATATCACCAAGAGCAGAAAGGTACATATCAGTGGCGAGCGGTGGAAAAAGCGAGAGCAAGCCAAGCACTGCGGTTATGCCGGCAGCGTGCCTGGAGGTAAGTGTTGGTTTCAGCATATTTAATTACCAGAAAAGCGGGAAATCAGCCCCACTCTGAAGTTCGGAGTAGGTTTTTAGACTGCAGTCTATCTAGATAGTAGACCGCAGTCTATAAACTTAATACACTAGCACTTGAGCAATCCCATTCAGGCGACGAGAATGAGCGAAGAAAAACACTCAGGGGGACGGCCACGAGACGCAGACGCGGCGGCCTCTATCAAGGCGGCGACACTCAAATTGGTGCGTGAGCGTGGATATAACAAGGTCAGTATTGCTGCCATTGCCAGTGCCGCCGGCGTGGCGCGCCAAACGTTATACAATCGCTGGAGCACCAAGGCGGACTTGGTCCTTGAAGCCGTATTCGAAGAAACAGGGCACTATGCTGACGCCCCCCTCCATAACCCGAACAAAAGCTGTAAATTGCAGCTTGAGGCCTTCCTGATCCAGGTATTCACACACCTAAAAGAGAGTGGCAGCCCTATTCGCTCATTAATCGCTGCTGCACAGGACGACCCGGCATTTCGTGAAGCTTTGAGGGAGCGCTTCGTTAAGCCGAGGGAAGTCCTGGTGATCGATTTGTTACAACGGGCGCAAGATCAAGGCGAGCTTTCCCGCACCCGTGATGTCAAAATGCTATCCAACTTCATTCACGGGGCATTCTGGTATGCCCTACTCAATGGTGAGCCTGTGGATGCACGCCTTGCCCGGGACATTGCGAATGAAATTTTTGTCGCTTGACTGGCTCAGGGACAGTTTTTTAGGAGAAACCCGATGAAATCGCGACCAGTCACTTTTATGCCTCGCGTTTATGCCACTACCCTTCTAGGCCTGGTTTTAGTCCTCACAGGTTGCATGGGCAGTTCAGCAAAACCCAGTGCTGTACCTGACGCAACCGCCGGCTGGCCAAGCCTCTTTATGCCAGGCGCACTGGCGAAAGACGTATCCATAGTCGATTGCACCCTCTCCGATGGAACGGAAACATCCTGCTACGAGATCACCGTTGCGGGTACGCCTGCCGACCATGAAGTAGGGCCTTTTTGCCCTAGAACCACAACGGCCACGGAAGAGGAGGTCGGTATCTGGCTGGACGGTGAAAACCTTTACGATGTCACAGGTGAATTTATCCTCGACCTGCCATCCATCTACAACGATGACCAGTGGATGCTTCACGATGGCCATGGCCATGTGCACGTCACCGACACCAGGGAAGCTTTCGAAGCAGCAGCGCGCCCTGATGTGGCGGAAGAATACGAGAACTACTGCGTTGAAGGGCGCATGGAATGGCTCGAAGACGGCGAACCTGTCACAACGACCGTACAGATCCCTGTCTCCCCGGTGCGACAGGATGAAGCGATTCCCGCCAGAGCGCCGCTCGGCGTATCTTTCAATGGCGTCCGCATTGATGCGGCTGCTCCCGTGGATGCAATTTTGGGCGCGCACACCATCGCCGCATTTGATGACTGTGGTGGCCACGTTAATCCGTTCGAGGGTTACCACATGCACGCTGCGACCGGTTGTGGCGAGGTTGGTGAGGCACCCGATGGCGAAACGGCCCCCTTCGCAGTTGCCATGGACGGGTATTTAATTCACGGCGTTCTTGATAGTGAAGACATCGGCAAAGTTGGCGACCTGGATGCCTGTAACGGCCATACCACCGATGAATATGGCTACCATTATCATGCCAGGTCTCCCGAGCTGAACGGGGTTTTAACCTGCTACATGGGCGCAACCGTCAAAGGCGGCCCCGGTGGACCACCCGGTAGAGGAGGTCCCGTCGGCCCCCCTCCCGGAGGCGAGGGTCCGCCACCGCATGATCACAATTAATAAGAATATGGGCACGCAAATTTTAGGGGTCAGTGTATGAAATTAAGAGTTATTGGCACCATCGCAACGTTTCTCTTGGTTGTATTGGGGCTAATGCATGAAGTTGGCGACTACAGCGCCGCAGAATTTTTCGCTTTTCTGGGCTTCGGTACGACAGCGGGTTTAATCGCATGGTTTAAACTTTTCAAGCCAGGCCCTCGACGCGAAAGCAACTAACTGCGCACGCTCGACCTGAGTCTGAAAGGGACTTTTGGAGATAGTGTTTTGGGCTTGTTTCTCAAATTTGCGATTCTTTTACTCTGCATCAAGCACCTGCTCGACCATGGTCGGCCTGTAACTACCGCGTTTATTTATGCCGGAAGCTTCCTGGTGCTTGGCCTGCTTGGTGGCCTCTTCTTTGGTTGGGCCGACTATGCCCTCTTGGCACTTCTTATCAACTTTCTCGTTGATGCGGCGACCGGCCTTCTGTTCTTTTGGTTTCTTCAACGCTACCGGGATCGGTTCTTTTGGTTTTACGGGGTTATCGTTTTCGTCATCGCTGTCAACATCGGTGCTCATTTTTGGATGTCGGAACTTACATGGCCTAACTTCAAGAGCGAGGAGCGGCCAGCTACTGCATCAAGTTCATTCCCGGCAGGCTCCCCCGGTTCACCGCCCAACTTATGGTCGCACCATGAAGTGCTGAACGTCTCAGCAGCAGTCTGCGCTCAAAGAGGCGTAGCGGCTCTTGATTCACTCAGTTTTTCATCGGTTGTTCGAAACGGAACCTACGTTTATGGCAACTCAGGGGCTAACAGGGCCGCTGTAAAATGCGTCGAAATGGATAACGGGGGCTCGTTTCTTTATCTTGCAGTTGCGGGCCGTGATAAAGACTCTGTTGAAAAGCTGCGCAACGAAATTGCGTGGAATATGTAAGCCTGCATGAGAACACACAAAGAACGTAACCTTTCGAGGTTTTACTAAAGTTACGTCAAGAGGTAACCCTCCTTAAAAACCATCAAACAACTCTGAGGCCCGTCGTGACACCATCTTGTGATGATGATTTTGTTGTAGTGACCACCGCCGAGGCTGCGGTTGATCGTCTTGCTGCCCTGTATGAGCAAGCTACCAGCGAATTGCGTGCGGCGCTGAAGCAGTACCTTGTTGACCGCCAGCTACCGCAGGACTCCCAATGCACCTTCCGGTACCCGGAGCTGCGCCTGACGTACCAGTCCCAGGGCGAAGTACCCAGTAGCGTACGTGCCTATGCCCGGCTGCAAGTGCCCGGCATCTACAGTATGACAGTGACTCAGCCAGAGGCCTTCAGGCGTTACCTGGAGAGACAGCTTGGGCACATAATGCGGGATTTCACGGTCGTGGTGGAGGTAGGACGGAGCCAGGTCAACATTCCCTACCCCTATGTTGTTGATCGGGGTGACGAGCTGGGCGGTTCGGGCGTCACCGCCAGCGAGTTGGCGCGGGTATTCCCCAGTACAGATCTTTCCGCCACCGACGATGGCGTTGCCGACGGCCTTTACGACTGGCAGGAACTGGAACAGATGCCGCTGGCTCTGTTCGATGCTGCCCGCACGGATTTTTCATTACGGCGCCTGGTGCACTACACCGGCAGTGACTGGCAGCACGTGCAACGCTGGATACTGCTGACCAACTATCATCGCTATGTCGACCAGTTTATTCGCCATGGGCTGGACATGCTGCAAGGCGAATCGCGCTTTCAGAGTATGGTATTGCCCGGCAATGTGGTGATTGAGCGGGGCATGGCCGATGAAGAAATGCAGGCGCTTGTCGATTCTGTGGTCTGGCACAAATTCCAGATGCCAGCCTACCACCTGAAAGCATCCGAGCCTGGCCAGGGTATTACTCTGGTCAACATTGGCGTAGGGCCTTCCAACGCCAAGAACATTACCGATCATCTGGCCGTAACCCGCCCGCACTGCTGGCTGATGATCGGTCACTGCGGCGGGCTGCGGCAATCACAGGTAATTGGTGATTACGTGCTGGCCCATGCTTATATGCGCCGGGACGGCATTCTTGACCGGGTGCTGCCACCGAACATTCCATTACCCGCATTGGCCGAGGTACAGCAAGTATTGCAGCAGGCTGCTGCGGAGATCACTGGCGATGAGGGTGACACGCTCCGGCGCCGGCTGCGAACCGGCACGGTATTAACCTACGACGACCGGAATTGGGAACTGCGCTGGGCACAGGAACGCCCGCAGATAAACCTGGCCCGCGCCATCGCGGTGGATATGGAAAGTGGCACTATTGCCGCGCAAGGCTATCGGTTTCGCGTACCTTACGGCACTTTGCTGTGCGTCTCCGACAAACCATTGCACAGTGAGATCAAGCTACCGGGCGCAGCAAGCGCTTTCTACGAAAGTGCGGTTACCCAGCATTTGCATATCGGCATCCGCGCGCTGGAGCTGATGCGCAGTGAGCGTTACACCTTGCACTCGCGCAAGCTGCGCAGCTTCGACGAGCCGCCGTTTCGCTAAGCATAGGCCTGGCGCTTACCAGCGCCCTTGCAGCGTAGCGACTATGCGGCGGCCATCGGCGCTATCCCGGTGTTCGCACAGATAGATGCCCTGCCATGTCCCTAGCGCCAGGCGCCCATGGTTCACGGGCAGGGTGAGCGATGGGCCTATAAGAATGCTCTTGATATGGGCCGGCATGTCGTCCGGCCCTTCCATCACATGCTCATAGTGCGGTGCCCGCTCGGGCACCATCACGTTAAAGTGGCGTTCAAGATCACCGCGCACGTCCGGGTCTGCGTTCTCATTAACCGCCAGCGAAGCGGAGGTGTGCTGGATAAACAGATGCAGCAGCCCCACTTCGCAGTTGGTCATGTCCGGCGCCTGGGCAAGAATTTCATTGCTTAACAGATGAAATCCTCTTGGCAGGGGTGCCAGGTCAATAAACGTCTGATCCCAGATCATGAAGGCTCCTGTGGTTTATTTCTGCAATTCGTCCCAGGGGTGCATGGGTACAACGGCTTCGCTTACTTCCGCCTCGAAAGAACTACGGAAATAGTCCATGGCTTTCTCGGCTTCGTTCAGTTCGTCAAACCGGGCGATGTGATAGATCGCCTCACCTTCATTAACCAGCGGCAGGTTGTTCACACAAATAACAATGCCCGAGCAGGGTGACATAATCGCCGTTTCAGACTCGCCGAAGGGGTCAGCTACCATAGCGAGTTTCTGGCCCTTACGTACTTTTTGCCCGAGCTGCGCAACGGGGCGCATGATGCCATCGATCTCTGCCCTCACCCACTGCGAGCTGGCAGCGATTTCTGAACGTTTTTTCTTTGTGCTACGGCCCTTGCGTGGAGGAACCATTTCCAGTTCCCGCATGACACGCATCACACCTTTAGCACCACTGCCGATTACAACATCATCAAAACGAAGTGCTTCACCGCCCTCGTAAGTAATGACAGGAATATCCAGGGAATCTGCGTAGGCACGCAAACTGCCCTCCCGCAGGCCTGCATCGATAATGACCGGTGCTCCAAAAGCTTCCGCCATGCGGGCGGTTTCGGGGTTTTTGAGTTCAGCCCGTACCTGAGGCAGGTTGAAGCGGTGAATGGCACCCGTGTGCAAATCGATGATGTGCGTTACGTGCTCCATAATCTGCGTGCGCAAAAGGTACGCAATGCGCCCGCCAAGCGAACCTCTCTCACTGCCAGGAAAGCAGCGGTTCAGGTCGCGCCTGTCTGGCAGATAACGTGTGCGGTGTACAAACCCGAAGATATTCACGATAGGCACTGCTACCAGAGTGCCGCGCAGATGGCGAAGCGCCGAATTGGTAAGCACACGGCGAACAATTTCCACGCCTGCAATTTCATCACCGTGTATGGCTCCGCACACCATCAGAACGGGGCCATCCCGGCGCCCGTGCACAATTTCCACAGGTACGTGCAAAGGTGTGTGGGTGTACAACTTTGCGACCGGGATTTCTATGGTTTGCCGGGTGCCCGCCTGAACTTTCACACCGGCCATTTCAAAGGGCGCGCGCGCCATCGATTATCCTCTGCCTTTGGTTTTGGTGCGCCAGGGCGCCTGGTTTTTTTCAATCCAGTTCACAATCATACCCGCCACGTTTTTACCCGTGGCGTTTTCAATCCCTTCCAGGCCGGGCGAGGAATTTACTTCCATCACCAATGGGCCACGGCTGGAGCGCAGCAAATCGACACCCGCCACGTTGAGCCCCATGGACTTGGCTGCGGTAACGGCTGTTTTTCGCTCTTCCGGTGTAATACGCACCAGAGAGGCGCTGCCGCCGCGATGCAAATTGGAGCGGAACTCACCCTCGGCACCCTGGCGCTTCATGGCAGCAATGACTTTGTCACCGATAACAAAACACCGGATATCCGCGCCACCGGCTTCCTTGATGAATTCTTGCACAAGAATATCCGCTTTAAGGCCCATGAAAGCCTCAATCACACTTTCAGCCGCCGTGCGGGTTTCCGCCAGCACCACGCCAATGCCCTGGGTGCCTTGGAGCAACTTGATAACAACCGGGGCACCGCCCACCATTTTCAGCAGTTCCGGTACGTTATCCGGCTTGTTGGCAAAGCCGGTTATGGGCATGCCGACGCCTTTACGGGCGAGCAACTGCAAGGAGCGCAATTTGTCCCGTGAACGCGTGATCGCAACCGATTCGTTCACCGGAAAGGTTCCCATCATTTCAAACTGGCGCAGAACCGCTGTGCCATAGAAGGTAACGGAGGCACCGATACGGGGAATCACAACGTCGAAGTCTTCCAGCACTTCTTCGTGGTAGTGAATCCGCGGATTGGCCGATGTAATGTTCATGGAGCAGTGCAGGCAATCGATAACCTTCACCTGATGACCACGGTTGATACCCTCTTCCACCAGGCGGCGGGTAGAGTACAAATGCCGGTTTCGGGATAGAACTGCAATCTTCATTTTTCAGACCTTAAAGCCGGTTCCCCGGCGAGATAGGATGCTTCGGGATAAACCATCGTGCGGCCCGCCATCGCGGTACGCCCGATCAGCATGCGAAACCGCATGGTATCCCGGTTTGTCAGGGTCATTTCAACGGGCCAGCTCTGGTCGCCAAGCACCAGAGTAGTCTCGATTACCAACCGCAATTCCTTGTGCCCACCGGAGTCTGATACATCACGCTCATCAAGAACACGGGCATCACACTCCACTACCTGATGCATATCATTCTGAACCGGATGAACCCAGAACCGGACCCGGCGTTCGCCATCCTGTGTGTAGGGCTCCGTGCGAAACGTATGCAGGCAGGAGGTACGTGCGCCCGTATCCACCTTTGCCTTGATACGGCTGATATCCAGATCAGGCAGTGCCACCCACTCCCGCCAGCCCAGGCTGAGTTTGTTGTCAGCAGGGGTCGGCTCTACAGTTTTGATGGCTTCAGCTGTCTTTGTCGACATCCAACGGTTCCTTTTCAATGGCTTTTTCCGGCCCCATCAGCTGCACGCGGAAGGGCTCGGAATGACTACCGGCATAAATACTGGTATGCGGGAAAGGTATTTCTATACCCGCTTTATCCAGAGTTTTCTTTATGGCAACCAACATACCGCTCTTACCTTCAAGCACCCTGTCTTTCGGGACCCAGAAGGAAAACTGCAAATCCACTGAAGAAGGGCCGAATGCAGTTACCAGCACCAAGGCTTTAGGCTCTTCCAGGCAGATGGGGTTCTTTTCTGCCAGCTCCAGCAACAGCTCCTCTACTTTCTCTGCATCTTCAGCATAGGCAATCCCAACCTGAAGGTCGATTCTACGAATCGGAAAGCGTGAACGGTTAACAACCGGCGTTTTGATCAGGGTTTCGTTGGGAATGCGCACGTACAGGTTGTCTCGGGTGCGTAGCTTTACGCTGAGCATATCGATTCCGACCACTTCCCCCATGATGGCTTCCACTTCAATGAAGTCACCGATTTCAAACGGTTTTTCGACAAGCAGGAAGAGGCCACTGATCATATTCGAGGCAGACGTCTGCGACGCAAAACCTATGGCGACGGTAAGAATACCGGCCGCGCCCAACACGACGTCCAGCGAAAACCCGGCTTCCCTGAGCGCCGCCACGCCAAACAGTAAAAAGATGACGTAAAACACCAGCCGCCGGACCATAACGGTGTGATGCCGGGAACTGCGACTGGCCATCACCTTTGTCACACTGCGCGCAGCCAGCGAGGCGAGGACTATGCCAAGCACCAACAAAAAGCCAGTACTGATCCACTGCCCCCAGGCTACGCCGGAAAAGAAATTCATCGCACCCGTTTTCAGCCCTTCAGCCACAATGATTACTCCGCAGAATATGCATTAACCAAACACCCGGTCGATGGCTCGCACCAGGCGCCCTCTGCTGGCTCTTTCCCGGGCCGGCGCCACTTGCTGGCATGGACCCGCAGACTTGAGTAAGCCCTCATCAACATGCAGGCTTGCTGAACTCATATCGGTTGCTACTTCTACCACCACACCCGGTGTCCAGAGCTCCCCGCGCTCACTCCGGTGTAGCGACAGCAGTGGCGTGGGCAGGCTGAAGCGTTCCAACATCAGGGGCTCGGTCCTGCGATTAATAATCGTGACCGGTGTCACCGCCCGCCATGGCCGCTTTGGCACTGCCTCCAGCACTAGCCGGCCAAAGTTTGACGACGCATAGCACAGCTCGCCTTCCATGGTGTTTCGCCCCACCCAAGTAAGAGAAGGAACCTCTAGGGGAATTTCGGTGAGAAGCGTCTGACTCTGCCCGACACAGACTTTCATCCAGACAACCGTTCCCACGTAGATGGTACAGCGGGCACCGCCGGGAATGGTCAATGGGTGATAAGGACGAATGACCGTCGGAAGGTTAGCCACCGCCGGTACGAAAGTAACCGTTGACGAATCGCCCTCCCGGATAAAGCGCTGCAAAGATGCGCTTGTATGTGGCAGGTGATGGCCTATGGACTCGGTCCAGCCCACTGGGTCGGTTTCCGGCTCCCGGGTTTCCGTGCGCACTTGCCATTCTTTATCCAGTAGGGTGACCCACAACCGAACATGCCCAAGCCTATGGTGCTGGGTTTGGCCAGACAAAAGCTGATAGGGTTGAGCCCATTCACCGTCACGCCGGCTTTCGGTTTCAGTATCCATAAACGCTGTAAATCTCCGACGAATACTGCAGGTAAAGTTGGAACAACTATAATCCAATCAGCGACCCTGGGCGAATATCCAACTATGTGATTTTATTACCTCAGTGCGATGTAATTACCCTTACATTCAAAGCCGGAAACCGATACGGAACAGACTATGACGCAACTGGTATGGTTCAGAAACGACCTGCGAATAGCCGACAACGCCGCCCTCACCGCCGCCTGCAAAGAATCCCGAGCAGCGGGCGGTAACACAGGCGTTCGAGCCTGTTTCATTCTGACGCCCGCGCAATGGCAGGAGCACGACTGGTCACCGGCGCGGGTTCAGTTCGTTGTTGCCCACGCTAACGCTCTGGCTGAGCAACTGGCAGAGCTCGGTATACCGCTTACGTTTATCGAGGCTGAACGTTTCAGCGACAGCATCAACGCCCTTGAAAGCCATTGCCGGGAACACAGTGTCAGCACGCTACACTTCAATGAAGAGTATGGCATCAACGAGCGCAAACGCGACAAGACGGTGAAGCACCGCTTTGATGAACTGGGTATCACTACCCGCAAGTACCGCGACCAGACGGTAGCGCCTGTAGGCGAAATACTGACCGGCCAGGGTGAACCCTATTCCGTGTTTACACCCTTTTCCCGTCGCTGGCGTACCTGGATTGATGAAACCCATCCCACGCTATACCCGGTAGCTGAACCCCAGGGCAAGGCCATTCAGCCTGAGCGTATTACAAACATTCCTGAAGGCTTTGAAGGTGCCCCGCCAGCTCTGGTAGAAACCGGTGAGAATGCTGCTCACTCACAGCTGGAGCACTTCCTCAGCGAGCATGGTGGCACCTACAAGGAACGCAGAGACTTCCCTGCTTTTGATGGCACCAGTCAGCTCTCCCCTTACCTGGCAAACGGCGTACTCTCCGGCCGACAGTGCCTGATTGCAGCGCGCCAAGCACAGGGAATGGGTGGCAACCAGGAAGGCCTGGCTACCTGGGTTAATGAGATCGCCTGGCGGGATTTCTATATCCATACCCTTTACCACTGCCCTCGGGTGAGCATGCACCGCGCCTTCAAGCCCGAGACCGAAGCATTACAATGGAATGATCCAGATAAGCATTTCGAGGCGTGGAAAGCCGGCAAAACCGGCATCCCTCTGGTAGACGCCGCCATGCGCCAGCTCAACCAGACCGGCTGGATGCACAACCGTTTGCGTATGGTCACGGCGATGTTTCTGACGAAAAATCTGTTTATCGACTGGCGGCTGGGAGAGGCTTATTTTATGTCAAAACTGGTGGACGGCTTCCTGGCCTCCAACAACGGCGGCTGGCAGTGGAGCGCATCGACCGGCACAGACTCAGCGCCTTACTTTCGGGTGTTCAACCCGGTTACCCAGAGCGAGCGTTTTGATCCAAAGGGCGAGTTTATCCGCGAGTGGGTACCTGAGTTGGCGAAGCTGGATAACAAGCGCATTCACGATCCGTCAAAAGGCGGTGTTATTCCTGGCGGGTATCCCCGGCCTATTGTTGATTTGAAAGAGAGCAGAAAAGAGGCAATCGCGAAGTTCCAGGCACTAAAAGACTAGACTGATAAACAGTGTAGAAGCGGGCGTGGGAGGGGAGCTTCCAAAACCGTGCGGAGCCATGGATGGCGGAGCCGAGCGTACAAGGACGTATTCACAGCGTGTTTTGGAGGGTCCCCTCCCGCACCCGCTTCGGCCAGACTGTTAATGTTTCGAGCCACAAACCGGACAATCGGGGTCTTTTGTAAGCTTCATTTCACGCCACTGCATTTCCCAGGCATCCAGAATCAGCAACCGGCCCACAAGTGGCTTGCCTACGCCGGAAATTACCTTGATAGCCTCCATGGCCTGGGCAGAACCGATCATACCAACAAGCGGCGCGATCACGCCTGCCTCAGAACAGGTCAGGTCTTCATTGCCTTGCTCTGGATATAAACAGTGGTAACACGGGGATTCGGGATCACGGCTGTCGTAGACGCTGAGCTGGCCCTCACCTCGGATGGCTGCGCCTGAAACGAGCGGAACGCCCGCAGCTACACAGGCGCGGTTCAGCGCAAACCGGGTGGCGAAATTATCGGAACAATCTAAAGCAAGACTGGCCTCGGCAACTTCCCGGGCGAAGTCGTCCTGCTCAAGGCGACGGTTAACCACAGAAATGGACACTGCCGGATTGATACTGCGCACCCGGGCAGCCAGGGTTTCTGCTTTTGATTGACCAATCTGGGCCGTCTCAAACGCTATCTGCCGCTGCAGGTTGGCCAGTTCAATAACGTCATCATCTACCAGTGTTATGTGGCCAACTCCCGCTGCACCCAGATAAAGCGAAACCGGGCAGCCCAGGCCGCCGGCGCCGACCACCAGTACTCGGGCGGATTTCAAAGCTTCCTGGCCGGCGATATCAAAACGCGGCATCAAAATCTGGCGACTGAAGCGCAGGAGTTCTTCATCATTGAGCATGGAGGGCTCCTTTTCGGGGCCACTGCCCCAGGGTCATGCGGTCGTTACCGCCGTAGTCTTTCCGGCTTTCCACCTTAGCAAACCCTCGGGTGGTGAGCAGCCCTCGAACAGCATCGGCCTGATCAAATCCGTGCTCCAGAAGCAGCCAGCCTTCTGCATTCAACCAGTCAGGCGCTTCACTCACAATCAGGCGGATATCATCAAGTCCATCCGCTCCGGATACCAGCGCAGTGGCCGGCTCAAAGCGAACATCGCCTTCGCCGAGGTGATGGTCGCCTGAAGCGATGTAAGGTGGATTGGAGACAATCAGGTCAAAACGGCCAGCGGGCAACCCGGCAAACCAGCGGCTTCGAAAAACGTCCACCGGCAACTCCAGCTGGCTGGCATTTGCCTGAGCCAATGCCACCGCATCGTCCATCAGGTCACAGGCGCTGATTACCCAGCCAGGCCGCTCGCTGGCCAGTGCCAGAGCGATGGCCCCGGTACCAGTACCAAGATCAACAACTCGGGCATGGGCAGGCAAAGGCAATTCCAGCGCCTGCTCCACCAGACATTCCGTATCCGGGCGTGGAATGAGAGTGCTGCTGCTGACTTTGAATGGAAGTGACCAGAACTCCTGATGACCTAACAGGTAGGCGACTGGCATCCCCTGCACACGCTTTTTTACAAGGTCTTCAAATTCTGTCGCCAGCGGAGCACTCACTTCGCGCTCGGGAAAAGCCCGGAAGCCAGAGCGGCTCAGGCCGGTTACCTGGGCAAGAAGCAACTCGGCATCGAGCCGCGCAGTATCACCGGCAATCCGGGACACGGCACGGTCCAGTAACTCGCTGCAGGTAAGTGAGGATTTACTCGTCATCAGAAAGCGTGGCCAGAAGCTCCGCCTGATGCTCTTGCTGAAGCGGCACAACCACGGCATCCAGATCACCCGCAATCACATCATCAAGCTTGTAAAGGGTGAGATTGATCCGATGGTCCGTTACCCGGCCCTGGGGGAAGTTATAAGTGCGGATACGTTCAGAGCGGTCGCCGCTGCCCACAAGGCTTTTGCGGGTTTCGGCCATGGTTTTCTGCTGCCGCTCAGTTTCAACATTCTGTAGCCTGGAGGCCAGAAAGCTCATGGCTTTGGCCCGGTTTTTATGCTGCGAGCGCTCTTCCTGACACTCCACCACAATACCGGTTGGCAGGTGGGTAATCCGGATGGCGGAGTCGGTTTTGTTAACGTGCTGGCCACCCGCACCCGAGGAACGGAACGTATCCACGCGCAAGTCGGCTTTGTTGATCTCGATTGCTTCGGCCTCATCGGCTTCTGGCATAACGGCAACGGTACAGGCAGAGGTGTGAATACGACCCTGAGATTCGGTTTCGGGCACCCTTTGTACCCGGTGTGCGCCGGATTCAAATTTCAGCGCACCGTAAACAGCGTCACCCGCAACACGGGCAATCACTTCTTTGAAACCACCGTGCTCGCCCTCGTTCTCACTCAGTACTTCGACCTGCCAGCGCCTGCGCTCAGCATAGCGGCTGTACATGCGAAAAAGATCTCCGGCAAAAATGGCAGCTTCATCACCACCGGTCCCCGCACGGATTTCCAGGAACACGTTTTTGCCATCATTGGGGTCTTTTGGCAGCATCAGGCGCTGCAGTTCTTCATCCAGTTCTTCGGTTTTCTGCTCAGCAGTTTCGAGTTCTTCTGCGGCCATTTCGCGCATATCCGCATCGCCGTCTTTGGCCAGCTCCTTTGCCTCGCTGACATCCTCCAGCGATTGTTTCCACGACTTGAAGCACTGCACCACAGGCTCAATCTCGGAATACTCCCGGGACAATTCCCGAAACTTGTCCTGTTGGGCGATGGTTGCCGGATCGCTGAGCAAAGCACTCACCTCCTCGTAGCGTTCAATTAGTTGCTCGAGGCGGGACTGTATCGATGGTTTCATAGTTTTTCCGGGGTGGTCGTCGCGTCTGCGTCCAACACATCAAGCTGATGCAGCTCTCTGAGCCATTCAGTCACCTCGGCGCGCCCTTCGGTGGTGGCCTTGCGAACCTGTATCGAAGGCTCATGCAGGAGTTTGTTTGTAAGGCCTCGCGCCAGGCTGCGCAACGCTGTTTCGGGATCGCCGCCATTACGCAAAGCGCGCAGGGCTTTTTCGGTTTCCAGATCTCGCAACACTTCCGCACGCTGCCGGAACTGTTTCAGCGTAGAAACCGCATCCAGTGCGCGGAGCTGGCTGAGGAACTCCTGCACACCGGCAGTTATGAGATTTTCCGCTTCACGGGCCGCGCCCTCGCGGGTACGAAGATTTTCTTCGATCACCTGGCGCAAATCATCAACGGTATAGAGATACACATCCGCCAGGGAAGCCACTTCGGGCTCAATATCCCTGGGCACAGCAATATCCACCATGAAAAACGGCCGGTGCTTGCGTTTTTTAAGCGAACGCTCAACCGCGCCCTTGCCAAGAATAGGCAGTGGGCTGGCAGTGGATGAAATAATGATATCGACATCCGCAAGATAATCCGGAATCTCCGATAGGGTGATACCCCGGCCGCCTCTGGATTCTGCCAGCGCCTGAGCGCGTTCCAGGGTGCGGTTAGCAACAATGAAATCCTTTACGCCGGCATCGGCAAGGTGGCGTGCAACCAATTCGATGGTTTTGCCTGCGCCAATCAGCAGCGCCTTATTCTTCGACATATCCGCAAAAATACGATGGGCCATGCTCACGGCGGCATAAGCCACAGAAACCGGATTCTCGCCAATGGCGGTCTGTGTTCGAACGCGTTTGGCAACGGAGAAGGTTTGCTCAAACATGCGGGACAAGAAGGATCCACTCCCGCCGTGTTCCCGGGCCAGAGCATAGGCATCCTTCAGCTGGCCGAATATCTGGGGCTCACCCAAAACCATGGAATCCAGCCCGGCGGCAACCCGCATCATGTGCCGCACCGCATCTGCATCGCGATGAATATAGAGCACTTCTTCGAGCTCGGCTGCCTCCAGATCGTGGAAGCCTGCCAGCCAGCGCAACACCAACGGCGCGCAGTCGTCATCGCCCGCCAGGTAGAGTTCAGTGCGATTACAGGTAGAAAGAATGGCCGCCTCAGTGGCGCCAGAAGCCGCACGCAGCTCAGAAAACGCCTCGGACATACGCTCAGGCGTAAAGGCAACTCGCTCCCGTAACTCAACAGGGGCGGTGCGATGGTTGATTCCCAGCGTTAGCAGTGCCATTTAATGGTTATACAATCCTTTAACGGTGAGCTGTGTAAACAAGCGCCATTTTGCAGGCATTTTAGCCGCCAGAGCCTTCAGCTGCCACCCCAAACAGCCAGTGCTTCGGGAAGTGCGGACAGGTTGGGCAAGAACAGGAGCTTATGCCATTATAGGGAACCGGTCCCCGACTCAGCTCAATAAAACGAGAGATCCCGGGTTATTCAAGATGCGTAGTCGACAAATCACGGGAAGTTGCATGCACAAATCCGCACTGCTTTTGGTTACCTGCCTGTTCGCCCTCTCACTGGCAGGTTGCGCCAGTATAACCGGTTCGGGGGACACAACCGCCCTCGACGATCCAACCCCCAAGAACGAACAGAAAGGTATCGGGCAAGCAAGCAGCGAGCCGCCCGTCGAATACGCCGATTTTGAGCCGGAAACCCTTTATCTTCTCCTCTCAGCTGAAATTGCAGCACAGCGGGGCAGGTATGACGTCACGCTGGTCAACTACCTCCGAGCCGCGCAGCAGTCCCGGGACAAGAATGTTATTGAGCGCGCCATGCGTATTGCCCAGTCGCTCAATAGCGACAACGCCCAGAAGCAGCTGGCAGAGTTATGGCTCGACGTGGACCCCGACAACCTCCAGGCGCTGAGGGTTTCGGCCATTCAATCCGTAAAACGCAATGACCTCGAAGCTGCGCTGGGCTACATGGAGCAGATTCTGGACCAGGGCGGCGACGCAGATTTTGACAGCCTTGCTGCCATGGCAGCAAACCTTCCTCCGGAACAGCAGGTGGAGTTGCTGGGGCTGTATGAAGAGATGGCAAGTCGCCACCCGGACACACCGGAACTGGAATACAGCATCGCCTTGTTGCTGAAAATCACCGGCCAACCTGAAGCCGCCCTTCGTCGCCTGGAACCTCTGCTGGCAAACAAGCCCAATTTCCAGCCTGCCATTATCCTCAAAGGCGACCTTCTGTATCAGGCCGGGCAAACGGTCGAAGCCCTCGACCACCTATTGATAAATACCCGACGGTTCCCGGCAAACCGGCAGATGGGCACTCTGTACGGTCGCATGCTCATCAGTGAAGGTGAACTGCAGGCCGCTCAGGATGAATTCAACCGTCTGGTGCAACGTTACCCGGACAACCCCGGCCTGAGGCTTTCGCACGCCCTTGTTGCGCTCGAAAATGGGCAACCGGAACTAGCGAAAGAAGAACTTACACAACTCACAGAGCAAGGCCATCACACCAGCGAAGCCAGCTATTATCTCGGGCGAATTGAAGATGAAGCTGGTAATACTGAACAGGCCATCGGGTACTATCAAAGCGTGGAACAGGGCAACTACTATCTGCCATCCCTGGCCCGGGCCAGCACCTTGCTGGCGACGGAAGGCAGGCTCGACGAAGCACTTGAAAATATTCGCTCCCTGCGGGATGCCAACCCTGAGGCAGCAGAAAATTTCTGGCTGCTTGAGGTAAACCTGCTGCTCGATCAGGGGCTGAATCAAGAGGCGCTCGAGGTTGGCTCCAATGCACTTGAAGACTTCCCCGAGAACATACAACTGCGTTATGCGAGGGCTATGCTTTTCGACACTATGGAGCAGCCAGGCAAAGCCGAAGAAGACCTCAAACAAATTATTGCAAACGACCCCGAAAATGCCGTGGCGCTCAACGCCTTGGGATACATTCTCGCAATCCGCACCGAGCGGCTTAAAGAAGCCCGCGGCTACATCGAAAAGGCGCTAACGCTGGACCCGAACAACCCTGCCATTCTCGACAGCATGGGGTGGATTCTGTTTCAGGAAGGCCAGATCGAGCCCGCGCTGGATTATCTGTCCCGCGCGTGGGCTGCCTACCCCGATCCGGAGGTCGCTGCCCATTACGGTGAAGCTTTGTGGATGAGCGGCGCAGAGGAGCAGGCGCAGATTATCTGGAAGGAAGGGCTTGAGCAGGATTCGGATCACACCATATTACGCGAAACGATTGAGCGGCTGACCGGCAATGGTGACCAGTGATGGGGCGGCTCATTCGCTCCTGGGCAGCCTTATTGCTGATTGCAGGGCTTAGCGCCTGCACCACCATCCAGCTTGAACCTCTGCCGGATGGCATGACAGATCAGCCGCCCGCCGACTGGCAGGATCGCTCAGTAAGGCTCAGCCAGTTTGATCACTGGCAATTATCAGGAAAACTGGCTGTGCGCCAGCCTTCGGACAGCGGCACCGCCATCATCAACCACTGGATACAAGAGGGCGAGGCATACGACCTCGCCTTATCGTCATCGTTTCTCGGGATGGGCAGTACAAACCTTAAAGGTGTGCCTGGGTTCATTGAACTTACACTTCCGAATGGTGACAACTACAGTTCCGGCGACCCGGACGCGCTGATGCAAGCGGCCACTGGCTGGCAACTCCCCCTGGAGAGCATGACCTGGTGGATACGCGGCCTCCCGGCACCTGGCGGTGACTTCCGACTGCTGTTTAACGACCGTGGTGAATTGACCCTGATTCGCCAGGCTGGCTGGGAAATCCGCTACGACCGCTGGCATGCGCTGGAAGGCAACACCCCTGCTCTGCCCGCACGGATTACTGCACTTAAAGAAGATAAGCGGGTGCGTGTGGTGGTGAGCAGTTGGCAGGACCTGACGCCGTGACAACCAGTATTACCTTACCCTCGCCCGCCAAACTGAACCTCTTTCTGCACATCGTTGGCAGGCGCCCGGATGGCTACCACGAGCTTCAAACGCTGTTTCAGTTCCTGGACTACGGTGATGACATCACACTGAGCCTGAGCCCTGCGCAAACCGGCGTGCGGCTGGAGAACCCGGTTCCGGGCGTCCCTGATGAAGACAACCTGATCATGAAAGCTGCGCATGCTCTTGCAGAAAAGGCATCAGAAGAGCTACCAGGGGTAAGCATAGCCATCGAAAAGCGCCTACCCATGGGTGGCGGTCTGGGCGGCGGAAGCTCCAATGCGGCGACAACCCTGCTTGGGCTCAATCATCTCTGGAAGCTCGGACTAGGGTTGGATGAACTCGCAGAGACAGGGCTGGCTCTTGGCGCTGACGTGCCGGTTTTCGTACGCGGCCACGCTGCTTTTGGCGAAGGGGTTGGCGAAAAACTAACCCCCGCGTTCCCACCAGAAGACTGGTTTGTGGTGCTGAAACCTGCCTGTAACATCAACACAGGAAAGATATTTTCAGCGCAAGGGTTGACAAGGAACACCCCGAGAATCAAAATAGCGCCCGCTTTTGAGGGAGACGCCTCGAGGTACCGAAACGACTGTGAAGATGTAGTCAGAAGGCTGTATCCTGAAGTCAATCAGAGCATGGAATGGCTCACAAAATTCGGACCTGCAAGATTAACCGGAACCGGGGCTTGCATATTTGGACGTTTCCCTACAGAATCCGCAGCCCGGATTATCTGGGAAAGCAAACCCTCCGGCATCACCGGGTTCGTAGCTAAAGGGGTGAACGTATCACCTCTTCACCAAAAGCTGACAGAGCTGGAATGATGCCAAAAAAGCACGATACTGGGGTGTCGCCAAGTGGTAAGGCAACGGGTTTTGATCCCGTCATGCGCAGGTTCGAATCCTGCCACCCCAGCCAACTTTCTCCCGCTTCTTCTGACTCAACCGCCGAAAATGAGAAGGGTCCCGTCGTGTCCAAACTGATGATTTTCGCAGGCAATGCCAATCCAGAGCTTGCCCACGCTATCGCCAAAAAACTCCACATCCCCATGGGAGAAGCCACTGTAGGCAGCTTCAGTGATGGCGAAACCACCGTTGAGATTAACGAAAACGTACGCGGACACGATGTATTCATCATCCAACCCACGTGCTACCCCACGAATGACAACCTTATGGAACTGATCGTGATGGCTGACGCCCTGCGTCGCGCTTCCGCATCACGCATCACAGCAGTCATTCCGTATTATGGCTACGCTCGCCAGGATCGCCGTGTGCGCTCCAGCCGGGTTGCCATCAGCGCCAAAATTGTTGCCGACATGATCTCCAGCATTGGCGTTGACCGTGTACTGACCGTAGACCTTCATGCCGACCAGATTCAGGGCTTTTTCGACGTACCGGTTGATAACATCTACGCCACACCGGTACTGCTTGAAGACATAGAAAGGCAGCGTTTTGAGAACTTTGTCGTGGTCTCACCGGATGTGGGCGGTGTTGTGCGTGCCCGCGCCGTGGCCAAGCGACTGGATGATGCCGACCTGGCCATCATTGATAAGCGCCGCCCGAAGGCGAACGTCTCTCAGGTTATGCACATCATTGGTGATGTAGACGGCAAGACCTGCATCCTGGTTGACGACATCGTGGATACCGCCGGCACTTTGTGCAAAGCGGCGAATGCTCTTAAAGAGCGTGGCGCATCCCGGGTAGTGGCCTATATCACTCACCCTGTGCTTTCCGGCCCGGCTATCGAAAACATCGAGGCCTCCGACCTGGACGAATTGGTGGTCTGTGACACCATTCCACTGAGTGACAAAGCCAGAAACTGTGATAGAATCCGCCCCCTCAGTATGGCTGGACTGCTTGCGGAATCTATTCGTCGCGTTAGCAACGAAGAATCCATAAGCGCCCTGTTTGAGAATGTCTGAGTAGGCTAAAAGCCGCAACACTCGGGAAAACAACAGGTTACAGCAGATACAAGAAAGTTACCGAGTCGGGAGCCTAATCAGGCTCCCGACTCTTTTAGTCAGCCGGAAAAATCCGGCTTTTCGAAAACATCACCTGTCCCAACGCCTGGTCGCGGGCAGTTCAGGTGACGATTGAGGTACAAACCATGTCTCAGGACTTTGTTATTGAAGCATTTCCTCGTGACGACAAGGGGAGAGGTGCGAGCCGCCGCCTGCGTCGCGAAGAGCGTAAAATTCCAGCCATCATTTACGGTGGTAACAAGGAAGCTACTCCGATTTCCATCTGGCACAACGAGCTGAAAAAGGCTCTGGAAAACGAAGCCTTCTTCTCGCACATTCTGACCATCGAACTGAATGGTAAGAAAGAAAGCGTAATCATGAAGGATCTTCAGCGGCACCCGTACAAGCTGCTGCTGACTCACGCTGACTTCCAGCGCGTAGACAAGGATCACGAAATCGTTGTTCAGGTTCCTCTGCACCTGCTGAACGAAGATGTAGCTCCGGCAATCAAGACCTTCGGCGGCGTTGCGTTCCGTCTGATGACCGAGATTGAAGTCGCCTGTCTGCCCCAGAACCTGCCCGAGTTCATCGAGCTTGATCTGGCAGACGTTGAGATGGACCAGGTTGTCCACCTGAGCGATCTGAAACTGCCAGAAGGCGTTCGTATCCCGGCTCTCCAGCACGACTCAGAGCACGACCAGGCTGTTGTATCCATCAACAAGCCAAAAGGCGTCAAGACTGACGAAGCTGAAGACGAAGCCGAAGGTGAAAGCGAAGAAGGCGAAGACAAGGAGTAATTACTCCGGAGGCGTTGGCAGATGGCACAGGATATTGTCATGGTGGTTGGATTGGGTAACCCCGGTCCGGACTACGAGAATACCCGCCATAATGCCGGCGCCCTCTTCGTCGAAGCACTGGCCCGCGATGCGGGCCAGCCGCTCCGCCCCGAAAAAAAATATCACGGGCACTATGCCCGCATTCAGTGGCAAGGCCTTGAGCTTCACCTGCTGAACCCCGCTACTTTTATGAACCGCAGCGGCTTGTCCGTAAAAGCTCTCGCGGACTTTTTCAAGATCCCCCCAAGCCAGATACTCATCGCTCACGACGAACTCGACCTGCCCCCCGGCACCGCCAAGCTGAAAAAAGGCGGAGGACACGGTGGACATAACGGCTTGCGAGACACCATTGCACACCTGGGCACCAACGAATTTCAGCGTTTGCGCATTGGCATCGGACATCCCGGCGATAGCCGCAAGGTAACAGGCTACGTATTAGGCCGCCTTGGCAAACGGGAAACCGAAGACCTGAACGCAGTATTCAACGAAACTATGCGTGTGCTGCCCGACGCAGCTTCCGGAAAACTGGCCACTGCAATGAATCGTTTACACAGTTTCAAGCCGGACATTGCCTGAACCTCCACAGCGAAACGCTCAGCTCTTCAGCCCCCTGAATATCCCTTACTCGCACACACTGCCCGACACCGGTATAATCCCGCCAAATTTTCTCGTACCAGCAGAGGCATTCCATGGGTTTTAACTGCGGCATCGTCGGCCTTCCTAACGTCGGCAAATCTACCCTGTTCAACGCACTGACCAAAGCAGGCATTGGCGCGGAAAATTTCCCGTTCTGCACCATCGAACCGAACGCAGGCGTGGTTGCCATGCCAGACCCCCGGCTGGATAAACTGGCGGAAATTGTAAAACCGCAGCGCACCGTGCCCACGACCATGGAATTTGTCGATATCGCCGGCCTTGTCGCAGGCGCATCCAAGGGCGAAGGCCTGGGCAATCAGTTTCTCGCCAATATTCGCCAGACCGAAGCTATCGCACACGTAGTGCGCTGCTTTGACGACCCCAACGTTATTCACGTTGCCAACAAGATAGATCCGGCGGCCGATATTGAAATCATCAATACCGAGCTTGCACTGGCCGACATGGATACCGTTGAGAAAGCCATCAAGCGTGTTCAGCGGATTGCCAAGGGTGGCGATAAAGAAGCCAAGGCCCAGATCGAGATCTTTGAACGCTTGTTGCCCGTGCTGAACGAAGGCAAGCCCGTACGCGGCATGGGGCTGGATAAAGACGAATTGCAACTGATCCGCGAACTGTGCCTCTTAACCATCAAACCAACCATGTACATCGCCAACGTGAGCGAAGACGGTTTCGAGAACAACCCGTACCTGGATACCGTGCGTGAGATTGCGGAAAGCGAGAACGCGGTTGTCGTTCCTATCTGTAACAAAATCGAGTCTGAGATTTCCGAGCTGGAAGATGATGAAAAAAGCATGTTCCTGAGCGAAATGGGCATGGATGAACCAGGGCTTGATCGCGTTATCCGCGCCGGCTACAGATTGCTGGATCTGCAGACCTACTTCACTGCCGGAGTAAAAGAAGTGCGAGCCTGGACCGTTAAAATCGGTGCCACTGCACCTCAAGCCGCTGCTGTTATCCACACCGACTTCGAGCGCGGCTTCATACGCGCGGAAATCATCAGTTATGAGGATTTCGTGAAATATAATGGCGAAGCCGGGTCTAAAGAAGCAGGAAAATGGCGCTTGGAAGGCAAGGAATACATCGTTGAAGATGGCGACGTCATCCACTTCCGATTTAACGTTTAACGCATACTCGCCCCTCTTTTCATCTTGAGGAGGGGCCTTGCAATAACACTCCGTTAAACGGCGGCCAGGCCTCACCTATGCCTTCTCCACTGAATAACATTGTTTTGATCGGTATGCCGGGCTCAGGCAAGAGCACTGTGGGCGTTGTGCTGGCCAAGGCCGCAGCACTGGCGTTTGTCGATACGGACCTTTTGATTCAGTCACAGGCCGGCGACAGCTTACAGAGCATTGTTGATAATGCAGGCTACGAAGCCTTGCGCAGCGTTGAGGAGCAAGTGCTGTGCAACCTGGACGTTACCGGCCACGTCATTGCAACCGGTGGCAGCGCGGTTTACAGCGAACGTGCGATGCAGCATCTCAAGCGCAACAGTGTGGTTGTTTTTCTGGACATACCTCTTGCAACGGTGTGCCAGCGTATTGGCGACTTCAGCCTCAGAGGCATTTCAAAACGCCCTGAGCAGACAATGGAAGAACTGTTCGCCGAGCGGCGCGCGCTCTATACCCTCTACGCCGACCTGACCGTCAACGGCGAGCACAAAACCCAGGACCAGGTGTGCGAAGAGATCCTCAAGAAGGCTTGCTGACCGGATTTCCTGCGATATAACGCTGAACCCTTCTGAAAAGATGGTCCAGAAACATCGGATCCAGAGGCAGCAGATGCCCGCTTTCCGGCATTATATCCAGCGAAACGTCGGGAATTTCCCGAGCCATGTGTCGCGCGAACTCCACGGGAACGAAGGTATCCCGCTCACCCTGATAGATATGTACCGGCACATGGATCTCTGCCAATTCAAAAGGCCAGGCCTTCCATTGCACCTTAAGATCCTGAATAGTCCCCTTCACACCTTGTGCCAACGCCTCCTGCTGATTACGAACAAACAGCTCTGAGCGCGCCTTGTCCTGAAGTAGCGCCTGATCAGATGGGGGCATCTCGCCTTCTGCGACAGCCATATAGACTTCCGGCAAAGCCAGATCGGCCCATCGGGCCACTTTGAGAGCCTGTCTGAACAATACGGGATGCTCTTCAGACAGTTCAGGGCCACGCAGCCCGTATTCACTCATCAGCGCCCGTGCCTCAGCGTACTCGCCAAAGTTGGTGTAACCGGATATGGAGATCGCAAAGCGGACTCTTTGGGGTAGGTAGTAAGCTGCCGCCAATACCGGTGGACCGCCGCTCGACCAGCCCATCAAACCAAAACCCTCAATCCCTTTCTCATCCGCCAGCTTTTCGATATCTCTGGCAAAATCCAGCAGCCCATAATTGGAGACAAAATCGGACCCGCCTATACCGGGCCTGTCCATAACAATTAGCCGGACCCCGTATTCCCATGCCTTGGCATCCATAAACAATAATTCCAGGCGGGAACCAGGATTGCCGTGGGCGTAGAATACTGGATAGCCCTGCGGGTCTCCGCGCTCCAGCCATGCGACCCGACGTGTACTCCAGAGTGAAAACCGGGGCTCTCCTTTATCAAGCTGCTGTGACATGGTGACGTCGCGGTCCGCTTTCATCGACATACAACCGGGCAGCATCACGCACACCGCCATCACACCAAGCAAGTTCCTGAGCACTCTGTACAACCCGACTGTCCACCTTACTTCCACGCCCCCCTGCGTCATACTCAACTACAGGTTAGTCTAACTCTGACATTAGCAACAACGCCCCTGACCTCATGACAGAACCATGTTAAATCCGGATGAATTTGTGCAGATCAAAAATCTCATTCAAATCATTGTTTTATATTATCTTATACGGCCTTGAACCGACCAAAAAGACGGACAAATGATCAGATTTTCCAGCCAGCTATTGACACCTACGTCCTCCGTACATAAGATACGCGCCGCTTCCTTTGGTGAAGCGAAGTGGCAAGGTAGCTCAGTTGGTTAGAGCACAGCACTCATAATGCTGGGGTCGGCGGTTCAACTCCGCCCCTTGCTACCAGTATTCGAAAAAGGTCGCGACTCAGGTCGCGGCCTTTTTTTATTTCCGGGCAACGAAAAGGCGCTAAGCCCTGCCCTTGCGGAGAGTTCTGATGAGATCCACCGACGACAGAATCCGGCAAGCGATTTCTTTTGAAGTTGTCGGGCTGCTGATTTCCGTTCCCCTCGCAGCCGTCGCCTTCGGCTTTTCCCTCGAAAAGACCGGTGTGCTTGGGCTGATCGGCGCCACCCTGGCCACGACATGGAATTACATCTTCAATCTGGGCTTCGATCACACGCTTAAAAAGCTGACAGGCTCAACACGCAAGTCCTTCAAGGTTCGCATTCTGCACGCCTTCAGCTTCGAGCTGGGATTGTTAATTGCCTTCCTTCCGATTATTGCCTGGTGGATGGGCATCGGATTGCTGGAAGCGCTGTTGGTCGATGTTTCATTTGCACTGTTTTATCTGGTGTACGCCTTCGTGTTCACCTGGTGTTACGACACGATCTTTCCTGACCCGGATACAGCTGAAACAACCCAAAAAACTTCATCATCGCCAGCGCCCGAAGCCCGTAAATAAGGCTCCATACCGCGAAGGACTACCCGGTACCAGCTTGCCTCACCATGTACATATGACCTTCCGGCATGTCTCGATTGCATACCGTTATAAACCCCGCTAAATCTATATGGCATACTGACGTCCGAAACCGATAACAACGACTATCCATTCGCAAGGAAGTTAACATGAAATTCGAGACGCTCGCCCTCCACGCCGGCTTCAAAGGCGACCCGACTACCAAGGCAGCTACCACACCGATATACCAGACCACGTCCTACACGTTTGACGACACCCAGCACGGTGCAGATCTGTTCAACCTGAAGGTTGCGGGCAACATTTATACCCGGATCATGAACCCGACCAACTCGGTCCTTGAAGAGCGCATGACGGCCCTTGAAGGCGGCGTTGGCGCTCTCGCAGTTGCCTCCGGCATGTCTGCCATTACCTATGCTCTGCAAACAATCTGCCGGGTTGGTAACAATATTGTCAGCACCAGCCAGCTCTATGGCGGCACCTACAATCTGTTCGCCCACTCGCTGCCCAATCAGGGCATTGAGTGCCGCATGGTCCGCCACGACGATTTCGACGCCATCGATAACGCTATTGATGACCAGACCCGCGCACTGTTCTGCGAATCCATTGGCAACCCTGCCGGTAACGTGGTGGATATTGCCCGTTGGGCCGAAATCGCACACAAGCACGGTATTCCGCTGATCGTGGATAACACCGTCGCCACGCCCTATCTCTGCCGGCCGTTCGAGCACGGGGCAGACATCGTGATTCACTCCCTGACCAAGTATATTGGCGGCCACGGCACAACCGTAGCCGGGTGCGTGGTCGATTCCGGCAAGTTTGACTGGAAGGCCAACGGTGCCAAGTTCCCGATGATGAACGAGCCAGACCCGTCCTATCATGGTGTGGTTTATACCGAAGCCCTCGGCGCCGCTGCTTTCATCGGTCGGTGCCGCGTTGTGCCTCTGCGCAACACCGGCTCTGCTCTCTCGCCATTCAACTCGTTCCTGATCATGCAGGGCCTGGAAACTCTGGGCTTGCGCATGGAGCGTCATTGCGAGAACGCCGAAAAAGTGGCCGACTTCCTGCAGAATCACCCGGCTGTAGCGTGGGTGAATTACGCAGCGCTGGCGAACAGCCCATACAAAGCCACTTGCGACAAGATTTGCGGCGGCAAAGCATCTGGCATCGTGAGTTTCGGCATTAAGGGCGGACGTGAAGCCGGCGCCAAATTTATCGATGCGCTGGATATGATCTACCGCCTGGTGAATATTGGTGACGCCAAGTCTCTGGCCTGCCACCCGGCAACCACTACTCACCGCCAGTTAAATGCGGAAGAGCTCGAAAACGCGGGTGTCAGTGAAGACCTGGTGCGTCTGTCGATCGGGATTGAGCACGTAGACGACATACTTGCCGACATCACTCAGGCACTGGAAAAAGCCCAGGCCTGATTGCTCCTGGCCACTAGCTCCCAACCGGGTACGACGAATGTCGCACCCGGTAACTCTTACCGCACCCAGTGATTGCCCTTACCCGCCTTGTAACTGCTCCGCCGCCCCATTATTCTCTAAGGTTCCCTATAGTCTTGATGAGAGTCCGGTTGCAATGAGCGAAAGCGCAAAGCCCCGCGTCACCAGTGGTTCCAAATTCCGCAATGAGCATGGCTTTTCGGCTATCAAGGATGGCGTAAAGCGATCGACGCATCAGGAGCCCGTAAAAGTTGAACGTAAGCCTAACTGGCTACGAGCGCGCATGCCGGGTGGCGAACGCTACGAAGCGGTGCGCAAAAACGTTACCGATAACCGGGTAAGTACCGTATGCCAGGAATCTCACTGCCCCAACATAGGCGAGTGCTGGACAGCCGGCACAGCGACCATCATGGTGATGGGCTCCGTATGTACCCGCGCCTGTCGCTTCTGTGCGGTAGATACGGGCAACCCGAACGGATGGCTGGATAAAGACGAACCGGAGAACACGGCCAAGTCTGTCGAGCTCATGGGGCTGCGCTACATCGTGCTTACCTCCGTAGACCGGGATGATCTGGATGATGGTGGTGCTGCCCATTACGCCGCCTGCGTCTCAGCGATCAAACAACGCACACCCGACGTCGCTGTGGAAGCGCTGACGCCCGACTTTGATGCCGTCATGTCCAACGTAGAGAAGGTGGTGGATTCCGGCCTTGAGGTGTTTGCCCAGAATGTAGAAACCGTGGAACGGCTTACGCGTCGCGTGCGGGATCCTCGCGCCGGCTATCAGAAGACTCTCAGCGTGTTGGCCCATGCCAAACAATATCGACCCGATGTACTTACCAAAACCAGCCTGATGCTGGGCCTGGGCGAGACCGAAGAGGAAATTCTCGCCACAATGGACGACCTCCGCGCAATCGGAGTGGACATTCTGACTCTTGGCCAGTATTTGCGCCCGACACCGAATCACCTGCCGGTCGAGAAATATGTAACACCGGAAGACTTCAACAGGTATCGCGAAATTGGCCTTGAAAAAGGTTTTATGGAAGTGCCTTCCGGCCCCATGGTGCGTTCCAGCTACCGGGCAGACAAGGTATTCGACAAGAATAATCTCGGGCTTGCAGTGCCCAGTGTCCCCAGTTCTAACGCCATGCAGATTCCGGTAAAAGCGCTCGACTGAGAAGACAACCAACCAGCGGTTAAAGGATAGCCGCCCCACCGTGGCATGTGGGACAGCCTCAGTCAGCCATCAGGCCATTACTGACCCTGTTGCTGCATCATCTGACGCTGTTGCTGCATCTGTTGACGCATCTGCTGCATTTTCATCTCGAGCTCGTCACGCTGCTCCTGAGTGAATACGCTGTCTACCTTGGCTTGCATCAGAGTTGAAAGCGCGGCGATTTCACCTGTCACATCACCCAGATCTTCACCGTGTTCGCGAATGGCGTCTTCATCGTAATCCGCTTTGATTTCACTCTGCATCTGCTCTTGCAGCGCACGGGCCTCCTCGCGCAATGTTCCAATTTCGCCCTGCATTTCATCAAGAATTCCGCGGATCTCTTTCTGTTGATCTTCCGAAAGACCAACCATCTGTGCCAGTTGGGCAACCTGATCCGGCTGACCACCTGCTGCTTGCTGGGCCAATACCGGTGCGGACAGGCTTACGGCAACAAGAGCGGTACCGAACAGTTTTGCTAGCTTCATGAAAATCTCCATTAACAAATTGATTATGCGATTTGATCTCGATAGATACCTGAGGTGACACCCTAAAACATCCCGGCCCTGATTTTCACCCCGGTACCCCCTGTTTTTATACATATTGGTCACCATGCCCGCTCAAACCCCGCCCCACCAGCGAATCGAAACAAATGTGAAAGTTTGGTCATTCCCCTTCATAATGGCGCGATTCACCAACGCTGGAGCAGAGAAATGGCTATTAACTGGTTTCCTGGGCACATGCACAAAGCCCGCAAGGAGATCAAAAAGATCATGCCTCAGATGGATCTCATCATTGAGGTACTGGATGCCCGCATCCCCTTCAGCAGCGAAAACCCGCTGGTGCCGTCCCTGCGTGGGGAAACGCCACTGATCAGGGTTCTGAACAAGCGCGACCTGGCCGATCCGGACATCACCACACAGTGGCAAACGTGGCTGGAGAAAGAGCGCGGGGTAAGAACCATTACCCTCACCCACAACCAACGGGGCGAGGCACTTGATATCCTCAGTCTGGCCGCAGAGATGACGCCAGACCATGATCGCCAGAAGAGCGCTCTTCGGGTAATGATTCTGGGCATACCAAACGTGGGCAAATCCACGCTGATCAATACGCTGGCTGGGCGCCCGGCCGCAAAGACAGGCAATGAACCGGCCGTGACAAAAGCGCAGCAGACCATCAAGCTGCCGGACAACATTCTTCTTTACGATACCCCGGGGTTCCTGTGGCCAAAGCTCTCGCCTGAGGCTTGCGGTTATCGGCTGGCCATTACCGGAGCCATTCGCAGCTCGGTTCTGGATTTCGAAGATATCGCTCTGTTTGAAGCCGAATACCTGCGAGAGGCTTACCCTGAATTGGTCAAAGCCCGCTACGGTTTCGATAAGCTGCCCGTAGATGGCCTGGCCGTAATGGACGAAATTGCAGCCAGGCGCAGGTTCCTTGGCCGTGGCGGCATTCCCGACCTGAACAAGGTCTCTGAAGTACTAATCAACGAATTTCGCGCTGGCACTCTGGGGCGAATTTCTCTTGAAACGCCTGCGATGGTAGAACGGGAAATAAAGGAAACCGCCGCTGCCGAAGCTGAAAAAGAGTCTAAACTTGCAGAAAAGAAGGCCGCTTCCAAAGCATCCCGTTCTGGCCGCCGGCAATAAGGAGAATATTATGAGACGAGTCGTCGTTACCGGCATGGGCATCATTTCCTGCCTCGGAAACTCACTTGACGAGGTTCTCGCAAGCCTCAAGAACGGAACCTCGGGCATCCGCTTCAATGAAACCTATAAAGAGATGGGGTTTCGCAGCCAGGTTTCTGGCTCTCCGACTGTTGATACCACCGTTATTGATCGCAAAGTGCGGCGTTTCATGGGCCCCTCTGCCATGTACAGCTACCTCGCGATGGAACAGGCTATTGCCCAGGCAGGTCTGAGTGAAGAGCAGATTTCCAACGATCGCACTGGACTGATTGCAGGCTCCGGCGGCTCTTCCTGCTCAAGCCAGGTTGAAGCAACCGATATAATGCGAGCAAAAGGCGTCAAGCGTATCGGGCCCTATATGGTGCCACGCATCATGACGAGCACGGTTTCTGCCTGCCTGGCCACCGCTTACAAAATTCGCGGCGTGAACTACTCTATGTCCTCAGCGTGCGCCACCAGTGCGCATTGCATCGGCCATGCCATGGAGCAGATCCAGAACGGCAAGCAGGACATTGTATTCGCGGGCGGGGGTGAGGAGGAAGACTGGAGCCTCACCATGATGTTTGATGCCATGGGCGCACTTTCCACAAAATACAATGATGCGCCGGAAACCGCATCGCGCCCGTTCGATTCCGGGCGCGATGGTTTTGTTATCGCCGGCGGCGGCGGCATGGTAGTGCTGGAAGAGCTTGAACACGCACGTAAGCGCGGCGCAAATATTATTGCAGAACTAACCGGCTACGGCGCCACCTCAGATGGCTACGATATGGTGGCGCCCTCGGGTGAAGGTGCAAAACGCTGTATGGAGCAGGCTATGGCAACCATCCGCGGCAAGATTGATTACATCAACGCCCATGGAACCAGCACTCCTGTCGGCGACGCCGCGGAACTTGGCGCGGTAAAAAACACCTTTGGCTCAAACATTCCCGCTATTTCATCCACCAAATCCCTCTCCGGGCACTCATTGGGTGCCGCAGGCGTTCATGAGGCCATTTACTCTCTACTCATGCTGCAGAACGGGTTTATTTCCGGCACCGCCAACCTGGCCTCGGTAGACGAAGCCATCGGTAATATGCCTCTTGTAGGCCCTCAGGGCCGCGAAACAACACTCGACACCGTTATGTCCAACAGCTTCGGCTTTGGGGGAACAAACGCCTCACTGGTATTTGAGAGGCTGCCCGCCTGACGAAGGTCAAGGTAGGGCCTGGCACCAGGCCTTACCTTTTATTTTCGATATATGCACATGTCCTTAAGTTTGGTCATTGGCAAACGGACTTCTGCGTATTAAAGTAGTATTTTGACTTACATCAATCTGGACGGTTTATAAGCGATGGCCCAAGCACTACGATTCCGCCAAGCCCCTTCTCCGCTGAAAGCGTCCTGTCATCAGTGCAGCCTGAGCAACCTGTGCTTGCCACTCGCCGTTCAGGATAATGACCTGGACAGCCTGGAAGACATTGTTCAGCAGGGACGCATGTACAACCGTGGCGAACACATTTTTGACCAGAGCACGCCCTTCCGCTCCTGCTTTGCTGTGAAGAGCGGTTCAGTCAAAACATCGATTATTACCGAAGGTGGTGAGGAACAGGTTACAGGCTTCTTCATGCCTGGCGAGCTCGTCGGTCTCGACAGCATGAGCGGTGAATCTTATGCCTGCACTGCCAAGGCCCTGGAGCGAACCAGCGTATGCGAGTTCCCGATAGACAAGCTGGAAGAGCTCACCGGCAAGCTACCTGAACTGCAGCACCATATGTACCGCCTGATGAGCCATGAAATTCAGAACAGTCACCAGCTCGCCATGCTGTTAAGCAAAAATACAGCTGAGGAGCGTATCGCCTCTCTGCTGCTTTCGCTTTCCAGCCGGTTCCAGCGCAGGCGCATGTCGGGGACTAATTTCAGTCTGCCGATGGCGAGGAACGACATCGCCAACTTCCTGGGACTTGCGGTTGAGACGGTAAGCCGTGTTTTCACACGCTTCCAGAATCAGGGCATCATCCGTGCACGTGGCCGTGAAGTGGAGCTGCTTGATATTGAAGCACTGCAGCTGGTAACCCGGGAGTTTTCCCGCCAAGGCTGCCAGCAATAACATGGTTTAACCGGGAACAGCCGGCATTATTCGGCCGGCGTTCGTTTTTTTACATGCGTCTCATCGCGCCTCAGTAATTCCAGCTCATCAACCAGCCCTGAGCGCCAGGGACACTGCTTGATACCGAAGGTATTGCGAATTTTCGTGCAGATCAAAGTGGTATTTGGCGGCTCCACCGCTCCCCATGCCGGCATTCCATCCACCACGTGAAGAACCTCAGGAATACCTGGCAAACCGGCAATAGCCAGCCCCAGCTCATACAGACTGATAACTTCCGCGCCAGCATACTGGAATGTCCCCCACACTTCGGCGCCGCAATCCAGCTGCTGTATAACGGCGGTTATTACCCGCGCAAGATCTCTTACAGAAACCGGCTGCCCCACACACCTGCCAGGCAGTGACAGAGCCTCCTCCGAAGCGGTGCTCGCCTGAACCTTACGAATAAAGCGGCTGAGACTCCAGCCAGTGCGTAAAATGATGTGTCGAGGCAAAAGCGTACGCAACGCCTGCTCACACTCCCACTGCCAGTTGCCAAGCTCATTTACTGGCTGGCCCGGGTTGGAGGCTATGTAGCCACTCTGCTTGCGGCCATCAAACACATAGCACGACGAGAGCTGGAACAGTGCCATACCTCGGTCACGGGCATGCTCAGCAATTGCCAATGGCATGGAAAACGCGGTTTTTTTCGTGCCCTCAGGATCTTGTTCTGCAGCCTCAGGGTCTGCCAACCACAGCGCATTGACGATCAGATCCGTGTCTCCGGGGATCCAGCTTTCCAGAGCACTGAGGTTTGCGTTTGCCGGGTCACTGACCAGCAAAGGACTGACATGCAACGATGTCTCCCGAAGCAGCTCAAGCAGAACTTTCCCCAAGGGACTGTAATCGTGAACAACAAGAACATGCACTAGAGTTCAATGCCTCCGGATAAAACTGATTTGAAACGCGATACCTGAACACACTATCGGCAGATGCGAGGAACCCTGCTGGTGATGCCTGTCAGCAATTCATAAGAAATGGTGCCAGCACAGCTCGCCACTTCATCCACTCCAACGGTGCGCCCCCAAAGCTCAACCAAATCGCCTTCCCGGGCCTCTGGCACATTACTCAGATCCACCGCCAACATATCCATGGATACCCGACCAATCAGCCGGATGCGACGACCACCAATTGCGGCCGGCGTACCCGTGCCAGCATGCCGTGGATAGCCGTCTCCGTATCCGATAGCCACCATACCCATCAGGGTGTCGCGCTCCGCCACCCAGGCAGCGCCATAACCAACGCTTTCACCGGCCCTGACCGTCCGGGTGGTTATCAAAGGCGCTTCAAGGGTCATTACGGGCTCAAGCCCCAACTCAGGACCTGTCTTGCCAACTATAGGTGAACCGCCGTAAAGCATGACACCCGGACGACTCCAGTCAAACAATGGCTGGCCAGGAATAAAATGGGCTGCAGAATTGCCAACACTTCTCATCAGCGAGGGCCAGGGCAAGGTTGCCGCCTCAAAGTTGGCTGTCTGTACAGAAGTCATTGCGCTTCCGGCGTCATCGGCACAGGCAAAATGACTGACAAAACCCTGAAGCCCATGAAAAGCTGGCATTTTCTCAAGTCTGGCCATAACCTCGGAGAGTTCTTCTGACCGAAAACCCAAGCGGTTCATGCCGGTATTAACCTTCAGCCAGAAAGCGGGCAATTGGCCACTCTGTTCCAGCCACTGCAACTGGTGCTCCCCATGCAACACGGGTTCGAACTGACTTTTTGCGCAATCCGCCAGATCTTCCGCAGCATGCACACCCTGAAGCAACACCACGGGCTGAGCATGACCTGCTGCACGAATGGCAAAAGCTTCTTCAATGCAGGCAACGGCGTACTTTGGCGCCATATCCGCAAGGGCGGATGCAATCCTGGCAATACCGTGGCCATAGCCATCAGCCTTCACAACAGCCATCACCCTGGCATCTCCCGCACGCTCGCAAGCCGTGCGATAGTTCGCGCGCAAGGCATTCAGATCAATGTATGCGGCCGTGTTACGCGGCATCAGTAATCACCACCATAGTCGCCGTAGTCACCGTGAGCCAAGTCTTCAAACTTAGTGTATTTGCCGATAAACGCCAGGCGAACCGTCCCGATCGGACCATTACGCTGCTTACCAATAATAATCTCTGCAATACCTTTGTCTTGCGTATCTTCGTTATAAACCTCATCACGATAGACAAACATGATAACGTCGGCGTCCTGCTCGATCGCACCGGACTCACGCAAATCAGAGTTGATCGGGCGCTTGTTCGGGCGCTGCTCCAGACTTCGGTTCAGCTGTGAAAGCGCAACCACGGGGCAGCTTAGTTCTTTGGCAATGCCCTTCAGAGAGCGGGAGATTTCAGAGATTTCAGCCGTCCGGCCTTCCGTGTTGCCCGGAACTCGCATCAACTGCAGGTAGTCGACCATTATCAAGCCGATTTTACCTCCGTTCTCACGGGCAATCCGGCGAGCGCGTGAACGCAGTTCGGTTGGGCTCAGGCCAGGGGTGTCGTCAATATACAAAGGTTTATCTTTAAGCAGACTTACCGCAGATGTCAGCCGAGGCCAGTCATCCTCTTCCAGCTTGCCACCACGAACTTTGCTTTGATCAATCCGGCCCAGAGACGAAAGCATACGCATGGCAAGCGCGTCTGCCGGCATCTCCATACTGAACACCAGAACCGGCGCTCCTGTGCTTATAAGAGCGTTCTCGACGATATTCATGGCAAAGGTGGTCTTACCCATTGAGGGTCTGCCTGCCACGATGATGAGATCTGCCGGCTGCATACCGGAAGTTTGCTCATCCAGATCCCTGAACCCTGTGGTCATGCCTGTCGTCTGCTCACCAGACTCGAACAGCTCTTCTATGCGGCTCAGGGTTTTGGTCAGGATAGGGTTAATTGATTGAGGGCCGGAACCTTCTTTAACTCTGGATTCGGCAATCTGGAATACGTTGCGCTCAGCCTCGTCCAGAATTTCATTACTGTTTCGCCCCAGGGGATTAAAGGCCGAATCTGAAATCTTACCCGAGACTTCCACAAGCTGCCTCAGAATAGAGCGCTCGCGAACGATTTCCGCATAGGCCCGGATATTGGCCGCTCCCGGAGTTTTTTCTGCCATCTCAGCCAAATAAGACAATCCGCCGGCATCTTCGATATCTCCGGCACGCTCGAGAAACTCAGCCAGTGTAACGACATCAAGCGGCTCATTCTCGCTGGCCAGGCGCTCCACAGCCCCAAAAATCAGCCGATGATCCTGGCGATAGAAATCACCAGCCGAGATCACCTCGGTAATTTCATCAAATCGCCGGTTGTCCAGCATCAGGCCACCCAGAACAGCCTGCTCGGCTTCAACGGAGTGGGGAGGAACCTTGATTCGGCTGGTTTCGGGATCAGTACTCGCGGGCTTCAGATTAGGCTTTGCCATGAACACATCTTCAGTTGAACGTCATAACCACGACAGTGTAAGCAGATAGTCGCAGCAATGGGAGGGGGTTTGGTTCTGACAGCATACCAGAAAGCAACAGGCCCGAAAGCCGTATTAAACGGTTCGGGCCTGTTAGCTTGGCTAGCAATGGGCTCCAAAAAGCTCACTGTTTGCCACTAGCGTGCTACAGAGGTCGGGGCAAGCCCGACTCCACTTTCAGAGAAAGCGGATTACTCGGCAACAACCGCCAGCTTAACGGTAACTTCAACGTCTGAGTGCAGGTGAAGCTCGATTTCGTACTCACCGGTAGCCCGCAGCGGGCCTTCTGGCAGACGAACTTCACTCTTCTCAACGTCAGTGCCCGCAGCAGTAATAACGTCTGCGATGTCACGAACACCGATGGAGCCAAACAGCTTACCTTCGTCACCCGCTTTGGAGGTAACTGTGAAGGATGCACCTTCCAGAGCCTCGGCGCGAGTCTGAGCCGTTGCCAGCTTGTCGGCTGCAGCTTTTTCAAGCTCAGCGCGACGCTCTTCAAACGCCTTCAGGTTCGCTTCAGTGGCAGGCGCAGCCTTGCCATACGGAAGCAGGTAATTACGGCCGTAGCCGGACTTAACATTTACCTTGTCGCCCAGGGAGCCAAGGTTTGCAACTTTCTCGAGCAGAATAACTTCCATCTCGTTAACCTCTTCGTGCTTTATTCAGCCGGCCCGGCAGGCTTTATTCGCCTCCGGATATCCAGCCAGCTATCCACAAAAGCCAGAACCACTAACAGAATCATCAGACTTGGGCCCAGAAGCACCAGTGCAATGTAAAACATTACCAGCCACTGCCCACTCAACTTTTTACGCCCAACAATGCCATGAATCAGTGCAAGGCCAGCCAGGAACATAGGCGTTCCCGCTACCCAGGCCAGTAACATGGAGTTCAGCCCGAGAAAGGGACCTATAACCATGGTGGCGACAAGAATCACAGCAACTGCGGGTGACAACCTCAAACCATGGAATTCCGTTCGGAATCCGCCGGGATTATACAATCCCGCCTGCCATGATCTTGCAAGCATTGTCATGCCCACACCTACTGCCAGATAACTGCCCGCCATACTGGCGTTCATGGTGTCCCGTATAACCGTCTCGAGGTCTTCTCCGAGCGAACGAGCCACTTCAGCATTGTACTGTTCGTAAAAATTGACACCGGCGCGCACGAGGTCGTCCAGCAACCCGGGATAAATCATGGGCAGTACAAGCCCCATAATTATCGCCAGAAAGCTCCCTCCGAGAAGGGCTCTTTCCCAGGACAGTGTTGCTCTGAGCAATGATGCCATCAGCATCACTTGCAGCAACACCCCCAGGGCCGTCGGGTCACCTCCAAACACACCCCAGCCAAGCGCCGGGAGCAGTGCCCAGAGACCGATTGTAAGTCCCTGACTGATGCCAAGCCTGAGAATAACCAGACCGACAACCGCTGCGCCAATCCAGAACAACAAAGGTATCGCAGTCGTAACTGCTGCTACCCCGCTGGCCTGCAGGGGACCGCGCATTACAAATTGTGCCAGTGCACGCATGGTCCCAAGTCCTGTAAATCTGTTACTTAGTTATCGTGGCTGTCCGAGTACGGCAGCAGTGCCAGGTAGCGGGCACGCTTGATAGCGGTTGCCAGCTGACGCTGATAACGTGCTTTGGTGCCGGTGATACGGCTGGGCACGATTTTGCCGGTTTCAGTGATGTAACCTTTCAGGGTGTCCAGATCCTTGTAATCGATCTCTTTAACACCTTCTGCCGTGAACCGGCAGAACTTGCGACGTCTGAAAAAACGAGCCATAACGTAACTCCTCAACTCCGGTTAATTACTCTTCTTCGTCCTGGGTTTCAGCTTTCTGACTGTCGTTTTGACGATCATCAGAAGATTCAGCTGAACGACGCGGGCGATCATCTCCGCCTGAACGACGGTCCTCACGGGACTCAGCGGCTTTCATCGGAGAGATATCAGCAACAGCTTCATCGCGACGCAGGATCAGGTCGCGGATGATGGCATCGTTGAACCGGAAGTTGTGAGTCAGCTCGTCCATTGCTGCCTGTGAACATTCTACGTTCATCAGCACATAGTGAGCTTTGTGAATCTTGTTGATCGGGTAAGCCATATGACGACGGCCCCAATCTTCCAGGCGATGTACCTTGCCGCCATCTTCAGTGATGACGCCGGTATAGCGCTCGATCATAGCGGGCACTTGCTCGCTCTGATCCGGGTGTACCATAAACACGATTTCGTAGTGACGCATGAGTTCTCCCTACGGATTGAACAGCTTTCTTTCTTCACGGACGGACCGGGAAGCATGAAAGCAAGGAGGTGGCAGCCTGAGCCGCCGGTTTTTTTTGCTTTATCGATAAGGCTTTACGAGAAAGGCTTGATCAAAAGCGAGGCGTTGCCTACCTGATTAAAGACAATACAAAACCCCCCCCTACTAAAAGGGGTGACGTATTCTAGGCGCACACAACGTTCTGTGCAAGAGTTAACCAAGACGCTGACGCAGCGCTTCGTATAGACAGACGCCGGTTGCCACCGAAACATTAAGACTATCGACATGGCCAAGCATGGGGATATTAATGAGCTGATCGCAGTGTTCCCGCGTGAGCCTCCGCATCCCCGCACCCTCAGCGCCCATCACCAGAGCAATCGGGCCTTTGAAATCAGCCTGGTACAGCGTGGCATTCGCCTCACCAGCGGTACCAATCAACCAAACGCCCTGATCTTTAATCGTGCGAAGAAAACGGGCCAGATTGGTCACACGCACAAAAGGAACCGTTTCGGCTGCGCCACAGGCTACTTTACGGGCCACCGCCGTTAACGACGCTGACTTGTCCTTGGGTGCAATCACAGCTTGCACGCCCACAGCATCACAGGTGCGCATGCAGGCCCCCAGATTATGAGGATCCGTCACGCCATCCAGCACCAACAGGAACGGGGGCTTTTCGCTCGACGCAAGATGGGTCAGAAGATCATCTTCTGTCCATTCCCGGCTTTCACTGACTGCCGCAACGATTCCCTGGTGAACACCGGCAACACGCCCGTCAAGCTCCCGACGATGGACAACGGCCCACCTTACTCCGAGCTCATCCAGAGCATCCGTAATAGTACCTACCCGCTTATCCTGCCGCCCGGTCTGAATCCAGACCTGCTGCAACCTTCCCGGCTCACGCTTGAGAACGGCCTCAACCGCGTGCCAGCCAAATACAAATTCTCCGGACACTGGTTCGGCTTCCTGTTATTTATCTGTCTTGCGTGCTTTTCGGGGCTTGCTGGCACCCCCGGGCTTGCCCGAGCTTTTCTTCGGTTTTTTCCCAGCCTGCTGGGCGGCCTCAGCCACTAACTGCGCTTTAGCGCTGCCCGGCTTACCCGCTTTACCAGGCTTACCCGCCTCGCGGGGTTTCCTGGCTTTTCCGGATTTGTCCGCGCCTGGCGCACGGCCACGCCCTTTATCTGCACGCTTACCACTCTTTCCACGGCTATCCCGCTTGGGCACATCAAGTGCATCCCGGTCAGCCTGGCGGCGTTTTGGCGTACTGATCAGCTCCAGATCAATCTTGCGATCTTCAAGCCCTACCCGCACAACGCGAACGCGCACTTCATCACCGAGTCGGAAACTTACAGCAGTTCGCTCACCTATCAGGCGATGCTTCGCAGAGTCATGATGGAAGTAATCGCCACTGAGCGTTGAGATGTGGACCAGACCCTCAACATAGACATCCGCCAATTCAACAAAAAACCCGAAGGGCACAACTGAGGCAATCACCCCGTCGAACTCTTCTCCAACGTGCTCACTCAGAAATTCACACTTGAGCCACGCCATAACATCACGGGTTGCATCGTCAGCCCGCCGCTCAGTCATGGAAACGTGCTCACCGAACTGCTGCATGCGCGCGTAATCGTACGGATAGTGCGCCAGTTCCTCGTCGAAAACCGCGGGCGACACAATATCTTTCGTCACTTCCGGGTTGTGAATCCGGGACTTTATCGCCCTGTGCACAATCAAGTCAGGGTAGCGGCGAATCGGGGAAGTAAAGTGAGCATAGCTTGGAAAACCAAGACCAAAGTGGCCACTTTCTTCCGGGCTGTAGACCGCCTGACTTAACGAACGCAACATGACAGTCTGAATCACGTTGGCATCCGGCCGGTCCACTATCTGGGACAGCAACTCCTGATAATCCGCCGAAGTCGGCTGATCGCCACCGCCTAGCTGTAAACCCAACTCACCCAGGAACAGGCGAACGGCATTGAGCCGCTCCTCGGAAGGGCCATCGTGCACCCGGTAAAGCGCTGGCACTTTATGCTTCTTGAGGAAGCGAGCAGCAGCCACGTTGGCACACAGCATGCTCTCTTCGACAATCTTGTGGGCGTCATTACGATGCACCGGCACGATTTCTTCTATCTTGCGCTCTGCATCGAAAATAATTCGCGTTTCAGTGGTTTCAAAGTCAATGGCGCCACGGGCTGTTCGCGCCTTGCGCAATAATTTGTATAGGTCGTACAAATTATGCAGGTGCGGAAGCACATCCGCGTACTGGGCAGACAACCGATAACCGGGCTCTGAATCCGGTCGCTCCAGCATGTCACTGACTTTGGTGTAGGTCAGCCGGGCATGGCTGCGCATAACCGCCTGATAAAAGGTATATCCGCTGATATTACCCGCTGCGCTGATGGTCATATCGGCCACCATACACAACCGATCAACATCCGGGTTCAGCGAACACAAACCATTGGACAGCTTCTCGGGAAGCATGGGCACTACGTGGTCCGGGAAATACACCGAGTTGCCGCGACGTAACGCCTCATCATCAAGGGGAGAGCCTGCACGGACATAATGGGACACGTCGGCGATTGCCACGACCAATCTATATCCGCCGCGACCTCGAGGCTCACAATAAATAGCATCATCAAAATCCCGGGCAGTTTCACCATCAATGGTTACAAGCCGCATATTGCGGATATCCACCCGGTTCTTTTTGTCTTTTTCTTCCACCTCGCCTGGAATAGCTGCGGCCTGGGCCCCCACTTCTTCAGGCCAACTGTGAGGAATATCGTAAGAGCGAATAGCTACGTCGATTTCCATACCGGGAGCCATGTGCTCACCCAGAATCTCAACAATCTTGCCGGTGGGTTGAGTACGGATGGTGGGCTGGCGCAAGATATCTACGACAACGTATTGGCCATGCTGCGCCCCGCCTGCGTGTTCTTCGGGAATCAGTACTTCGTGGTTGATTCGTGCGTTTTCCGGTACCACGAAAGCAATACCGCTTTCCTTGAAAAAGCGACCGACAGTCTGATGCGTGTGATGCTCGGTAACGTCCACAATAACGCCTTCGCGCCGACCACGATCGTCCACCCTGTCTACTCGCGCAACCACCCGATCGCCATGAAACACCTGGCGCATCTGTCGGGCGGTAAGAAACAGGTCAGACCCGCCATCGTCCGGTACCAAAAAGCCAAAACCATCCTTGTGACCAATAACCCGGCCACTGACCAGATCGGCCTCCTCAATCGGAAGGTAAGCGTCGCGACGGTTACAAACAAGCTGACCATCCCGGCACATCGCAATCAAACGGCGCCTCAACGCCTCGATGCCTTCAGGAGAGGTTTGACCGAGTTCAGAACACAACGTTTCGTGTGTTGCCGGCGCACCCCGGTCTTTGAGGTGCGCGAGGATAAATTCCCGACTCTGAATCGGGTTCTCGTAATTCTGGGCCTCACGATTTGCGTGAGGGTCCTTGTGCTTTTTATTCCTGGAAACCATTCAAATCCTTGCTCTTAAATGCGGCGCCACAACGGCGCTATTCAGATTCATTTTCAATACAGTATACGTTGGTACGGGTAGACTGCCTAACAACCCACCATTTATAAGCACAATTACTTGCCGCCCAACGACGGAAAAAACGTTTGACAGCTACAGTTGAAATTATTAAAGTACGCGCCATCTGATGAAGCACACCTTCATCTATGGCAGAAACACCCAGTTTTCAACAAACTAACGGTAAATTCTGCAAATCACCTGCCGAGGTGGTGAAATTGGTAGACACGCTAGCTTCAGGTGCTAGTGCTCGCAAGGGCGTGGAGGTTCAAGTCCTCTCCTCGGCACCATTTCTTTCCCTAGGAAATGGAACAGCATTTAAATTACCCGCAGCGCTTCGCATCCTTGTACACACTACTCAAACCGCTCCACAAGATACTCGGAAAGATTCCTGTATTCGTAATCTACCCGCGCATAAACACCCGACGGCACTCCCTCGAACTCACGGCCACATGAGCGGCTTCCAGCGTAGCTTTTGAGATAAGCTTCCCGAATGAGGTTGGGAGTGCCGCCAGGAGAAGTGACCGTGCTTCCTGCAGGATAATACAGCGCCCACTCGAACCCGCGATCGGCGTCCACGTTGCCAAGCCCAGCCATTTCGGGCGACAAAAAGCTGTATCTGAGCGGGCGGTTGAGGTCGCCTCGTACATCGAACTCCCATGCACCCCCGTTAAAACTTGCCGGTTGAGGCTCATATCCTGAGAACGCATAGTTCTGATACCCGGTTACCACTTGTGCCGTATTCTGAGCATCAACACCGTCCTCAACTGCGCACCCCTGGAACGCTCCGGTGTAAGCCAGGGATTCCAGTTCTACGCCCTCTTCCAGAAGCCGATGCCCCGGGAACCCAGAGGGAGCGTAGGAAAACAGCGGTTCCAGCCTCCGGGTGAGAGTGCCGGTTTGCTGCGGAATCCGAGCGACCAACTCGGCTAACTTACCGCCGTTCAAACTCCAGCTATAGGTTATCTCGGGGTTTCCGCCCAACTCGGTGGAGCCTGGCTGAATGCCCTCGTGCAGGTGGCATGTCGTGCCAGTTTCAAAACGGGCAGTACCGGCGGCCCAGTCAAACACGAGTCGCTCATCGACCCCCGAATCCAGATACGCAATTCTGCTTTGGGGTGAAAGAGAGACTTCGGGCAACCACTGGGTACTGAGCTTAGCCATATAGCCGTTAACGTTGACCAACCTCGCAATCTCTTGCATAGACGGCGCAAGGCAACCTTCAGCGCTGACGGATTGCAAACGCCCATCCTCGCTGTAATCAAACATTAACTCTGCCGAAATCAGCAGGTCTGAACGATTGGCGGGGAGCGTATCCGATCGCTCCGGCTGAGCATAGATTCGCTGGCTTGTCAGCAGCACGGGATCACTCAGCTCCAGCGGTACCTCAGGCAAATCAATCAGATCGACGTCCAGGTTTGCATAGCTGCCCTGAACTGCCGAATCAACGGCCGCAACCACGTCACCGACGTTCCGCACCAGGGAGATACCCAGAAGGAAGGCGCTCTGAGAGCTGAGGTAACGTCCTGTGCCATCACTATCGGGCCTGGCCAGTTCTCCGCTGTATGCATCCGGGAACTGGCTAGCCATGAAGCGCGCCATAGCGCGGGCATACGCATGAGCCCGGTCATCTTCGGCGAGCACATAGTCCTTCCAAAGGTTGATACCCGCCAAACCGGACAGCGATGCATCTGTCGACCCCAGCAATGGCCCCAATGCCGCCAAGCCGCGATAACGGGCCAGGGTTGTCAGAGGGGTAATATTGCGCACGCCGGGTTCGGCAGAGAGCATGTAGGCACGCAGAACCGGTACATCTCCACGGTATGTCTGCTCCAGGGTTTTCTCCGGAAGGGCCAGGGCATATAAAGGAAAACTGCGCGGGTCGATGTCCGGCCCCACTTCCGGGTCCAGTGCCAGTTCAGAGGTATCCAGCGAGAACCGGCCACCCTCGCCGCTCATGGCAGTAGGCTCTCCAGAAAGCAGCGTTACCTTCCGGCCAGAGGGCAACTCGTAAACGAACGGCCCGGGGGTGTACTGGCTATCACCATCCATATCCAGCCAGACCCTGGCATTTTTCAGGTACCCGTCTATCACTCTGCCTGTATAGGGTGCAGGCTCGCTGTATTGCTCACCATCAAAGTCACGCCCATCGACTGGCAACTCATCAGATTCTTTACCGCAGCCGGCAATGGTGAGTAAAAGAACGGAAACAGGCAGGCTAATCAGACGATTCATCACGGCAACCATTTATCCTTGTTAGAGGTTGTGCCGTTACTTTAGGGGAAGTGAGTTTCGGAGACCTTGATAGGCTTGGCAATTTGTAAAGTTTGGTAACAGGCAAGCCCGGGAGCTGCCCCCCGGGTGTTTTGCAACTTACTATTTAAAATGCGCGTGCAACGATCTCTTTCATGATTTCGTTGGTTCCACCGTAAATACGCTGAACCCGCGAATCGGCCCAGGCGCGGGCTATCGGGTATTCCCACATATAGCCGTAGCCACCGTGCAGCTGAACACACTCATCCATCACACGACACTGAAGATCCGTTGTGTACTGCTTAAGCATTGCTGCGGTCGGAATATCCAGTTTCTTATCAAGGTGAAGTTCAAGGCAGCGATCAGTGAATACCCTGGCAGCCGTAATCTCTGCCTTCATCTCAGCCATTTTAAAGCGAGTATTCTGGAATTTGATGACCGGCTTGCCGAATGCCTTGCGTTCTTTTACATAATCGAGCGTCCACTGCCAGGCTGCTTCTGCCGCAGCAATCGCGGTGAGACCGATCTGCAATCGCTCAGCAGGGAGCTCTTGCATGAGCTGAAAGAAGCCCTGACCTTCCATCTTGCCCAGCAGGTTGGTAACCGGAACCTTTACATCCTGGAAAAATAGCTCCGAGGTATCCTGCGCTTTCATGCCGACTTTATTCAGGTTCTGGCCTTTTTCGAAGCCTTCCCAAGCGGTTTCAACCAGCAGCAGGCTGATGCCTTTAGCACCTTCTTTCGGGTCTGTTTTAGCAACGACTATCACCAGGTCTGCCATCTGGCCATTGGTTATAAAGGTTTTGGAACCGTTCAGGATATAGTGGTCGCCATCTTTCAGCGCTGTCGTTTTGACTCCCTGGAGATCAGAGCCGGCGCCTGGCTCACTCATGGCAATAGCGGTGATTATCTCTCCCGAGGCCATTTTGGGCAGGTAGTTCTTTTTCTGCTCTTCAGAGCCGTGGTTCAGAATGTAGGGTGCGACAATATCCGAATGCAGGGTCCAGCCAATGCCAGAAAGCCCTGCCCGTGAAACTTCCTCCATCACGACCGCACTGTAACGGAAGTCAGCGCCAACGCCGCCGTACTCTTCCGGCATGGTTGGGCACAAAAAACCTAGCTCGCCGGCTTTCTGCCACAACTCGCGGCTGACCTGTCCGTCTTTCTCCCACTGTTCATGGTAAGGCGCGGCTTCCTGCTCCAGGAATTTCCGAACGGAATCCCGAAAACCATCAAGGTCAGCGTCGAAGAGCGTGCGTGGAATCATGGTGAACCTCAATCAGTGAACAATATTGTTTTTAGCGTTCACCAAGTCTCTGCCGGCAGGCAGTTTTGCTCAATGGTTAAAACCATCAATCATGCTGACCAAAACCATCGTCACGCTCCGCTTTTGCGTTGACGCGCGCCTCGCCCCAACGGGGCATGAGATCCTGAGCAACATCCAAATGGTCGAGGATGCGGGCGACAATAAAGTCCACAAGGTCCTGCACCGAGCCCGGCTGGTGATAAAACCCGGGGCTGGCCGGCATAATCACCGCACCCATTCGGGTGAGTTTCAACATGTTTTCCAGGTGCACTTCTGAATAAGGTGCTTCGCGAGGCACCAGAATCAGCTGGCGCCTTTCTTTGAGTGCCACATCGCCGGCACGTTCAATCAAATTATTGCTGGCACCGGTGGCCAAGGCAGACAGGGTTCCGGTGCTGCAGGGGCAAACCACCAGAGGCGCTTTTTCACCTGACCCGGATGCGGGGGGCGAAAACCAGTCTTCGCGGCCAAACACCAGAACCTGCCCGGGCTCGGCAGACGCGTACTCAGAAAGACTTTTCTGCATTGCCGGTGGGGTTCCCGGAAGTTTCAGATCGGTTTCCGTCGCAATAACGATTTGCGCGGCCTTGCTGATCATCACGTTAACCCGGCAACCAGCCGCCACCAGGCACTGCAAAAGGCGAAGGCCGTAGTGGGCACCGGAAGCGCCCGTAAAAGCCAGATTAATCGTTCTGGCGTTCGACAGACTGGTGGCTGTGGTTTCTGTCATCGTTTTGGCTCCCTGAGTGTCGGATCAGCCATGAATACGCTCAAGTTCCGCAATAAGCTTACCGTGAATTCCGCCAAAACCGCCGTTACTCATGATGACTATCTGACAAGGGCTGGGCAGCTCTTTCACGACGCGCTCAATTAACGCCTCTACGCTGGACTCTACACTGTGCTGCCCGGACTCGGGGTTTTCCGTCTGCCATGCTGATACCAGCTCCGGCAACCAGTCCATATTGTTGAGGTTGGCCCAATAAACCCTGTCGGCCAACGCGGCACTCGGCAGCAGCGTATGCTGGTGAACGCCCTGTTTCATGGTATTGGACCGGGGTTCAATAAGTGCAACGACCGGTTCGTCCCCAACCTGATTGCGCAGACCTTCCAACGTAGTCGCAATGGCCGTCGGATGGTGGGCAAAGTCGTCATACACCCTAATTCCACCGATATCGGCCAGCAATTCCATACGGCGCTTCACACCAGAGAACCGACACAGGGCCGCTACCGCATGATCCGGTGTTACGCCTACGTGCTTCGCGGCGGCAATCGCGGCCAGGGCATTGCGTACGTTATGCATCCCGGTCTGCCCCCACTTCACTACCGCAACCGGTTGTTCATGATGGATAACCATAAACCGGCTACCGTCTTCCGATAAGAGCTCGGCGCGCCAATCTGCGGACCCGGCTATCTCGCTGCCGATGGCCGTATCCTGCACCGGGCTCCAACACCCCATGGCCAACGCCTTGTCGAGATGCGCATCAAGGCTCGGGCGAATAATCAGTCCCTGGGAAGGAACCGTGCGTACGAGGTGATGGAACTGACGCTCAATCGCTTCGACATTGTCGAAAATATCCGCATGGTCGAATTCGAGGTTGTTCAGTATCAGAGTGTGAGGGCGGTAATGAACAAACTTGGAACGTTTATCGAAGAAGGCGCTGTCGTACTCGTCGGCTTCAATTACAAAAAAATCGCTCTTCCCTAGACTGGCCGAAACCGGGAAATCCTTGGGTACACCCCCGACCAGATAACCGGGCGCCAGCCCCGCCTGCTCAAGAATCCAGAGCAGCATGGCGGTAGTCGTGGTTTTTCCATGGGTCCCTGCCACAGCCAGCACCCATCTGTGCCGCAGCACTTCGCGAGACAACCATTCAGGGCCTGACATGTAATCGATGTTGCGATTCAGAACCGCCTCAACTTCGGGGTTACCCCGAGACATGGCGTTGCCGATCAGCACGAGGTCAGGCCTTGGCTCAAGGTGGTCTTTATTGAAGCCTTCCATCAGGCTGATGCCCTGCGCCTCTAACTGTGTGCTCATGGGCGGGTAAACACCCTGGTCGGAACCGGTCACTGTGTGGCCAAGTTCCCGCGCCAGAACAGCCAGGCTGCCCATAAACGTGCCACAGATTCCTAGAATATGAATGTGCATTCGCCGACTGTCCTCTCCGTTGAAACCCGACAAGCCTCCCGTATCCGCCCCACCCCGTCAAGAGCGCAACCATTCGCATTTCCCGCCATGAAAATCGTCTGCATTTAACGTATCATCTGCGCCATTATTGAAACTGCAGGAGGCTCCACCCCGACATGGCCATCAAGAACGCATTCTACGCTCAGTCCGGCGGTGTTACCGCCGTTATTAATGCCAGTGCCTGTGGGGTCATTCAGACCGCCCGCAAGCACTCGGACAAGATCGGCAAAGTCTTTGCCGGGCGCAACGGCATTCTGGGTGCCCTGAACGAAGAGCTGATTGATACCAGCCTTGAAAGTGATGACGCCATTCAGGCGCTTATCCACACGCCGGGCGGCGCTTTCGGTTCCTGTCGGCACAAGCTGAAAAACTTCTCGGAAAACCGCCGGGAATATGAGCGGCTTATCGAAGTATTCCGTGCCCACGACATTGGTTACTTTTTCTACAACGGTGGCGGTGACTCCCAGGACACCGCATACAAGGTCTCGCAGATGGGTGAGAAAATGGGTTATCCCATTACCTGCATCGGTGTTCCCAAAACTGTCGATAACGACTTGCCGTTTACGGACTGCTGCCCGGGCTTTGGCTCAGTAGCCAAATACATCGCCACCTCCACCCTGGAAGCCAGTCTGGATATCAAATCCATGTGCGAGACTTCCACCAAGGTATTCATACTGGAAGTCATGGGGCGCCACGCTGGCTGGATTGCGGCTTCCGGTGGCCTGGCGGGTCAGGAAGAGGGCGAGCCACCTCACATCATTCTGTTCCCGGAAATCCCTTTCAACCGCGATGCGTTTCTGGCGCGGGTCGATTTTTGCGTCAAAGAATACGGCTACTGTGTTGTTGTCGCTTCTGAAGGTGCCCAGTATGAAGATGGCCGTTTTCTGGCCGATGCCGGCGCCAAAGATGCATTCGGCCACACCCAGCTCGGTGGCGTAGCGCCGGCACTGGCCAACATGGTCAAGCAGGCACTGGGACACAAATACCACTGGGCCGTCGCTGACTATCTCCAGCGCAGTGCTCGTCATATTGCATCAGCAACAGACGTTGAGCAGGCCTATGCGGTAGGAAAAGCAGCAGTGGAAATGGCTCTGGACGGTAAACAGGCACTTATGCCCACCATCGTACGAGAGCAGGCAAAGCCTTACACCTGGAAGATTGGAGAGGCACCGCTGAGCGAAGTTGCAAACCAGGAAAAGAAAATGCCGATCCACTACATTACGGATGATGGTTTCGGTATTACAAAGGATTGCAGGGACTACCTCGAACCACTGATTGCCGGCGAGAGCTTCCCTCCTTTCGACAACGGCTTACCCCGAGTTGCCAAACTGAAAAACACGCTTGCAGAAAAGAAGCTGAAAACCGATTTTCAGCTCTGAATGACAGCCTGATTGCCCGGCTTTAGGAGCAATCAAAAAAAGGCCCTGCAGTTTTTGCAGGGCCTTTTTTAAATCTCTCAAATGCCACTCAGTGCACTTTCCCCGCTTCCAGCTCCCGCACATAAGCCGCAAATTCGTCATAGCCGCCAATGTATCTGCTGCCCACAAGAATCTGTGGAACGGTATGCACGGCGCGGCCAATCTTGTCAGCTATATCCGCTTTCGTCATACCCTGTTCGATCATATCAATCCAGGTATACGGCATGTTACGAGACTCACACAGGCTTATTGCGCGCACACAGAATCCGCAACTCGAACGACCGTAAATAGTCACCTGCTCCATAAAAACCTCCGGAATAGTTAACCCGGAATAATTCCGGGGTGATATTTAAAAGGGGTGTCAAAAGTTCTAAAAACATGATGACATGATTGTGGAAAATTAAAAATTGATGCTTTGAATGGCCGCTATAGTACAGGACCATACGTAGAGCAATTTCATTGAACTCAAGGAGCAATTACTTATCACGACAAGGAGAACTTTGTGGTCTACCTGACCCTGTTTCTGACCTCGTTCGCCGCGGCAACGCTGTTGCCGGCCTATTCAGAAATACTGACAGGCACGCTGGTTGTACAGGGATACTCAGTATGGTGGCTGTGGGTCTGGGCCACATTAGGCAACACTTTGGGATCCGTAGTTAACGGCATTATTGGCAGGCAGGTTGATCGTCTGAAGCATAAACGCTGGTTTCCTATCAGCGAAGCCCAGCTCCACAAGGCCAGAAACCGCTTCAATCGTTACGGCCAGTGGTCTTTGCTGCTGGGCTGGTTGCCACTGGGCGGCGACGCCCTGACACTGGTCGGCGGAATCATGCGCGTGCCCTGGCTCAACTTTGTTGTGCTCGTGGGTATCGGAAAAGGACTGCGTTACGCCTTTGTGATCTGGCTGGTTGCCGAAGCGTCGGGCGTGTCGTCGCCCTCGCCGTAAAGGTATTTGCGCAACAACGTCTCACCGTTAAACTCAGAGTGCAGCACGGCTATAAAGGTATACACACCGATCAGTTTGCGGTTAAGAAAAACAAATTCGCTCGGTGGCACCCTGAAATAGCGACTGATGGCCGATCGCGCGGCTTGCCGGGCCACCCTAGATGGCAAGTCGCTTTGCTTCCAGCGATACTGACCCTGGCTGTTAACTGCGTAGTCTGGCCAAGATTCATGATCACTGGATAAGGGCTCCAGAACTGACATACATACCTGGCCAAACTTCTCGAGCACCTCACTGGGCCAGTCCTTGCTCATGAAGCGCAGCTTTACCCCACCATCGATTACTGCATCAAGGTCATCTTCATAGGAGGCCCGGATCATCTGCATGACTGGATCAAGAAAGCCCCTTGAATAGGCCTGAACTGCGCCAAAGTCCAGCAACACAATGCGGTCATACTCCACATCCGCGCCGTCTTCTCCGGCAATACGAATACGGTAGTTTCCGAAATTAGGGTCTGTCTGGATTTCGCCCCAAACAAACAACTCCCGGAAGAAAAGCTCAAGGGCCGCTTCTCCCAGCGCGCTGCGGCGTTGAAGAGACAACTCCCGAACCGCACCGGAGCTGACCGAATGACCATGTTCAAAAGTTGAGGCGATAACCTGTGCACTGGAATACTCCGGCAGCACCCTGGGCACCACAAAGCGCGGATCATCTGCCAGCATCTGGCGAAACTTCTCGGTGGTGCGTGCTTCGAGCCGGTAATCGACTTCCCGGTGCATCATTTGACGAACTTCTTCCAGCCAGTCATCAAACTCTGGCCCAAAACTCACCAAACGAGCCACTTTGAGCAACTGGGCCACAGAATTCAGGTCGCTATCGACAGCGTCTGCAACGCCCGGGTATTGCACCTTAAGCACAAGCTCCAGTCCATCACTGCGCCGAAGTGCGCGATGGACCTGCCCTAGAGAAGCGGCGCCTATAGGCTCTGGGTCTATATCCAGCTCAGCAAGCTGCTCACCGCCCAACTCTGCCTTGAGCACCCGCTCTATGGCTGGCCACTCCAGAGAGGTCGTCTGATCCTCCAATGTATGCAGCGCTTCGGTAACCTCTTCGGGCAAGAAATGCTCGCCATAAAGCGCCATCACCTGCCCGATTTTCACTACGCTGCCTTTCAGCTTGCCGAGCTCATCCACCAGCAAGCGAGCCTGCTTGGAGAGCATGGCGCGATGGCGCTCATCCCGCCGCTCCTTGCTGCTGAACCAATTGGTCGCCATGTGCGAAGCCACACGTGTTCCGGCAAAGAGCCCCGCACGAGTCAGGCTCAGCCGGCGTTCAAAGCTACCTGTCTTGATGCGTGAGACGGATTTACCTGAGTGTCTGGATGACATGTACACCTGTCCGAATCGGAGAATTTAACCACCTGGTTCAATCTCTTTAGCGTAACAGCAACAGGTGGCTTGAATCATTATACGAATACTGTAACCACCTGACCCACCCGATTCGAGCTGTATTTAGCGGTTCTGTCGGTAGCTCACACTGGAGTCACCCAGGCCCGAGACCAGCTCGGCCACCAGGCGCTGTTCAACATCATCAATGGTCGCGGAGGCAACAAAATCGCTAACCTGGCACATGGCCAGTCCGGCATAACCACAGGGATTAATTCTCTGAAATGGCTCCATGTCCATGGCGACATTCAGTGCCAGGCCATGAAAAGAACATCCACGGCGCACACGCAGGCCGAGGGATGCGATTTTTGCAGCATCAACATATACGCCCGGGGCATCTGGCCGCGGTTCAGCAGTAATGTCCAGGCCTGCTAATGTGCGAACAATAGCCTGCTCAATGAGATCAACCAGCGCTCTCACGCCCATCTTGCGGCGCGATAGGTTAATCATCAGATACACCACCAACTGGCCCGGGCCGTGGTAGGTCACTTGCCCGCCCCGGTCAACCGGAATAACCGGAATATCGCCGGGCGCCAGAATATGCTCGGCTTTTCCGGCCTGCCCCTGTGTATAGACCCTGGGGTGCTCAAGGCACCAGAGCTCATCTTCTGTGTCATCGCCTCTGTCGGCCGTGAAGCTTTGCATAGCTTCCCAGGTTTCCAGATAGGGCTGGCGCCCCAACGACCTGACAATCAGCTCAGGCATCGGATTTACAACACCATGTGTATGCGGCCACTTGCCTTAAGTTCTTCGAACAAGGCTTTCAACTGCGGTTCGCCAGTCGCGACTATGGTCATCCGGATCGAGCAGAAGCGCCCTTGGCTGCTGTCTTTAACGGAAACATCCGACTCACTGATTCCCGGTGCATGCTGCTCAACAACCCCGATCACAAATTCCGTGAAATCCGGAGCGGAGTCACCAATCACCTTGATGGCATAGTCGCAGGGAAACTCAATTTTTGGTGCTTTCGGCTCACTCATGCCGTTTTACTCCCGGGTTCAAATCGCCCTTACTAGAATAACTGAATGAAAAAGAGCTTGATGGCATCCCAGATACGCTTGAACAGGCCACCCTCGGGTATGTCCGTCAAGGCCAGCACGGGCTGGTCTATCAGCACTTCTCCGTTGAACGACACCTTCACTCGGCCGAGCTCATCACCTGCACTGATGGGCGCTTTGATTACCGAATCGAGATCCACACTGGACTCCAGGCTTTCCCGGGATCCACGGGGGATGGTCACGTGAGCGTCTTCAAGCATGCCCACAGAAAGTGTATCCGACTGGCCACCCCATACCTTGGCTTCAATCAGCTCCTGACCCGCGCGAAATAAGCGCTCGCTCTCATAGTAGCGGAAGCCATAGTTCAGCATTTTCTGGATTTCCTGGGATCGGGCCTGGGAACTGTTGGTACCCATTACCGTCGCAATAAACCGGGTATCATTGCGTTTTGCAGAAGCAACCAGGCAGTATCCAGCTTCTTCAGTATGGCCGGTTTTCAAGCCGTCAACACTGTCATCGCGCCACAACAGGCTGTTTCGGTTAGGCTGTCGGATGTTGTTGTAGGTAAAGTGCTTCTCCGCGTAAATCGGATAATTTTCCGGGTAATCATTGATAATCGCACGTGCCAGAACAGCCAGGTCATAGGCCGTGGAAAAGTGATCCGGGGAAGGCAGACCCGTTGCATTCTCGAAGTGGGTGTCCTTCATGCCCAGCAGCTGAGCCTGCTGGTTCATGATATCCACGAATGCTCCCTCACTGCCTGCGACAAATTCTGCCAACGCGACAGACGCATCGTTACCGGACTGAATGATAACGCCCTTGAGGAGATCCTCTACGGATACACTGGTACCTTCTTTGACAAATGTCCTTGAGCCTTCCGTTTTCCAGGCCTTTACGCTGATGGGCACCATGTCGGTCATGCTGATCCGACCTTCGTCCAGCTCACGCTCAACAATGTAGGCCGTCATCATTTTGGTCAAGCTGGCCGGCGGCAACCGCTCGTTACTGTTCTCCTCCATAATGATGCGACCACTTGTCGGATCCATCAGCACGTAAGAGCTGCCAGCAATTTGTGGCGGGGAAGGAATCAGCACTGTCTGCGACATGGCTTTGGTTGATACAGAGAGCATCAACACCAGGGCGAAAGACGCAAAAATAGGGGAAATCGAGCGAAAAACTGATTTTAATGCCATGGGTCCATTCATTCGTCGTTAAGTGTATTTTTAAGTTTGGCCTGACGCCTAGTGTGAATCGGTCAGCACAATTGACTGAGAAAATCCTCTTGCCTCCAGCAGACTCTGGGTCTTTCTCGCGCTACCCTCATCCTCGAAAGGTCCAACCTGTACCCGGTGAAATCGCCCGGAGTCAGTGTCTACAGAACGCACCCGTACGGGATTGCTGAGCACGCTTTTCGCGCGCACCTGCAGCTGTTCTGCGGGATCACGACTGCTGAACGACCCGAGCTGAACAAACAGCCCACCACCGTCACCCTCGCCATAGTTTACGGCTACAGTACTTTCCTTTGTGGGTCCAGCCTGCTTCACTACCGGCTCTTCGCCTGGCGCAAAAGGCTGACCTGCGATAAACATGCGGCCATCCGACTCGACCGTAATCGCTTCAACTTCTACCCGGGCAGTTCCGCGTGATTGATAACCCAGCTTCTTGGCCGCAGCGTAAGACAAGTCGATCAGTCGGTCACCATGAAATGGTCCACGATCATTAACCCGGACGATAACTGTACGACCATTATCCAGGTTGGTCACCCTTGCATATCCGGGAATCCGCAGTGATTTATGGGCCGCCGACATTTTGTACATGTCGAACGTTTCACCGTTGGATGTTTTGTGACCGTGAAACTTCTCGCCGTACCAACTCGCTGTGCCACGGGCAACATAACCGTCATTGCTATCCATGACAGAGTATTGCTTGCCCCAAACCGTATACGATGACATGTTTCCGGCTCTGGCAGGCTCGTGATAAACCGGCACGGCATCTGACAACCCGGAGGCATCAAAGTTTCCGGAAGGAGCTCTGTCCTGGCTTATGGTGTAGCGCGACGAATGATCGGTGCCGACCGGTGTCGGAGAGGAGGCGCAGCCAGCTATTACCAGAGCTGCCGATACCGCCAGCCAAAAACGAAAACAATTTGATATCACTGTCCAGACGCCCTCTGAAATAGTCGCCGAAAAATGAATAAAACACCGCGGCGTATACTATTGTAACGGGTTCCCTACATGTATCACCATTACCAGCCTGACATCAGGCCGTGATCATCCTGCGATGGGTGTGTATGGACATCAGAATTCCAAACGCGGCCATCAGCGTGACTGTCGATGTGCCCCCATAGGACACCAGCGGCAAGGGCACCCCGACCACGGGTAGCAAACCACTCACCATGCCGACGTTTACGAATATATAGATGAAAAAGGTCATAGTCAGCGCGCCCGCTACCAGCCTGCTGAATGAATCCTGAGCGGTAACCGATATAAAGAGACACCGTAGAATAATCAGAAAATATACGCTGAGCAGCGCCAGAACCCCAATGAAGCCGAACTCCTCCGCCAGCACGGCGACAATAAAGTCCGTGTGGCTCTCTGGGAGAAACTCGAGATGCGACTGGGTACCCTGAAGCCAACCTTTTCCATCAAAACCACCGGAGCCAATGGCCGTTTTGGACTGGATAATGTTCCAGCCTGCACCCAACGGGTCGCTTTGGGGGTCGAGTAGTGTGAGCACTCGCTGCTTCTGATAGTCGCGCATACCAAAAAACCACATCACGGGTGCGGCGACAGAGACCATAACAAAAAATGCGCTGATCAGCTTCCAGCTCATGCCGGCGAAAAACACCACGAATAACCCCGCCATACCCACCAACAGGGAGGTTCCAAGGTCCGGCTGTTTCACAATGAGCACCATGGGAAGCAGCACTATCGCGAGGCCTACACCGATGCGGGAAAGCCTTGGCGGTAAAAAATGCCGTGACAGGTACCAGGCAGCCATCATGGGTACGACCAGTTTCATCAGTTCTGAGGGCTGAAATCTGGGCAACCCTGGCAGTGCAAGCCAGCGCTGAGCACCTTTCGCGCCGACACCCACGACCAATACTGCTATCAGACCCACCAGTCCCAGGCCATACAGCCAGGGTGCCCAGCGACGAAATACAGAGGGGTCAAGCTGGGCAAAAACCAGCATCACAATAAAGGCAACGCCAAAACGTAGACCTTGCGCTTTGACCACATCAAAATTGCGGTCTGCGCCGCTATAAAGCACAAACAGGCCGCCGGAAACCAGGATTAAAAGCAGCAGAAGCAGTATCGGATCGACGTGCAGAGCTGACCATAGCCCCCTTGGACGCCCTAGAGGGTTGCTTGCCGTTGAACTGAACACTTCCCGGGTGGCCATTAACGAACCTCGTTCTCAATATCGGTTTGGCTGACCAGCGCGCCGTCGCCAGATTCAGAAAACTCCTGTATCCATGCGTCGAACAGCGCCCGGGCAACAGGCGCTGCGGTACTGCTGCCCCCGCCTCCGTTCTCGACAATTATCGCCACTGCAATCTGCGGGTTTTTCAAGGGCGCGAAGCCAACAAACAAGGCGTGATCACGCAACCGCTCCCGCACCTCTTCAGCATCGTATTCTTCATCTTCTGCAAGGCTGAAAACCTGGGCCGTGCCGGTTTTCCCGGCCATACGGTAAGACGCCCCGCGGCCCGCTCCGCGCGCTGTTCCCTTCACGCCATGCATAACTTCGGCCATGGAATCGGCAATAAAATCCCAGTCGCTGGGATCCTTCAGCTGCAGGGGCTCATGAGTTTCACCCGGCAAAAACTCCTCTGGAGATCGATCCCCCTGTATACCCTTCAAAAGCCGGGGCTCGACCCACTCCCCTCGATTGGCGATCAGTGCTGTCGCGGTGGCGAGCTGCAAGGGCGTTGATAACATGAAGCCCTGACCGATCCCGAGATTGACAGTGTCGCCCGGGTACCAGGGTTCATTGCGCGTGGCCCTCTTCCAGTCGGGAGACGGCAGAAGGCCACTCAAAGCCCCGGACACATCCAGGGTTGCGTCTTCTCCAAAACCGAAGCGGGATAAATAGCTGACCATGGTATCAACGCCCATTTCCACAGCAGCTTCATAAAAATAAACGTCGCAGGACTGGGCCATTGCATAGGTTAGATCAACCCAACCATGCCCTCCTCGCTTCCAATCTCGCCAACGACGGCCGACGGAGTTGATCTGGAAGTGTCCAGGGTCCCAAATGGTGAGATCCCGGGTTACTGCGCCACTATCAAGTGCTGCAATTGCCAGCATGGGCTTCAGCGTGGAACCGGGAGGGTATTGTCCACGCAGTGCCCGGTTGAATAGAGGTTTGTCTTTGCTGTCACTCAACTCGCGGTAATCCGATACACTGATACCGGTGACAAACTTGTTAGCGTCGAATCCCGGTACGCTGGCTAGCGCCAGTATCCCGCCGGTTGCAGGCTCAATGGCGACGATAGCCCCCCGACGGCCATCCAGAAGCTCATGCGCCCGGTTCTGCAGCCGCAGATCAATGTGCAACTCAAGATCTTCACCCGGCACGGGATTCTCCCGCTCCAGAACCCTCAGAGTTCGTCCACGCGCATTGGTCTCTACGTGCTGATAACCAACTCTTCCGTGCAACAATTCTTCGTAAAAGCGTTCGACACCGGATTTCCCAATGTAGTTAGTGCCGGCGTAGTTGACCGGATCAATCCGTTGCAACTCATCGCGATTAATACGACCAACAAAACCCAACGCATGGGCCGTCAGTTCACTATGGGGATAATACCGAACCAGCTCAGCTTCAACTTCTACGCCGGGCAGTTCGTGCCGATGCACCGCCAGGCGAGCAATCTCGTCTTCGGTCAGGTCATAACGCAGTGGAATTTCCTGAAAAGGGCGCCGGGGCTCACGAAGACGGCGTTGAAACCGCTCCATATCCTCTTCGGAAACATCGAGAATCCTGGCCAACTGCTCTAGTGTCGCTTCCATACCGCCAACCCGTTCTGGCACTACGGTTACACTGAACACCGGGCGATTTTCCGCCAGTAACACCTGATTCCGGTCGTAAACCAGCCCCCGGGGAGGCGGCACAGACTGGACCTGAACACGGTTTTTATCGGAGAGAGTGGTGTAGATATCGTGCTCCACGACCTGGAGCTGATACATCCGCGCTACGAGCGTTGCCAGGAGCAAAAACACGACCACGAGCATAACCATGGCACGACGCTGGAAAAGCCGGCGCTCGGCGGCTGTGTCCTTGAATTCACCCCACGGCATGGATGCTTCCTAGGCCCGATGATACGGGTGGTTACGGGTAATCGACCAGGCCCGATAAAGCTGCTCCGCAAGCAGGATTCGAACCAGAGGGTGGGGCAAGGTAAGCGGTGAGAGCGACCACTGCTGATCGGCACGTTGACGGCATGGCTCTGCCAGGCCGTCAGGGCCGCCTACAAGAAAGCTCACATCCCGACCATCCTGCTGCCAGTTTTCGAGCTGGCTGGCCAGTTTTTCGGTGGACCAGGGGCGGCCAGTCACTTCCAGAGCAACAACTCGGTCTCTGGAACCTGTAGCCGCTAATACAGCGTCGCTTTCGCGCTGCATCAACCTCGGGATATCGGCATTTTTGCCACGATGAGGCATGGCGATTTCAACCAACTCAAGCGGCATTTCCGGGGGCATACGCCGAGCGTAATCGTCGTAGCCCTTACTGACCCAGTCGGGCATTTTCTGCCCCACGCAGATCAGACGCAACCGCACGGTTACTCGCTGCCCGCAGCACCGACATCCGGCGCATCGCGCCAGAAGCGCTCCAGGTCGTAAAACTCGCGGGTAGCAGGCAGCATCACGTGGACAACGACATCTCCCATATCCACCAAAATCCAGTCACTGCCACCACCACCTTCTACACTGCTGACACGGACACCCTTCTCTTTGGCGTCGACGACAACAGAATCCGCAAGGGATTTTACGTGGCGGTTGGACGTTCCGGATGCCAGAACCATAAAGTCGGTAACGCTGGTGCGGTCCCGTACATCAATAACGCTGATGTCCTTTGCTTTTACGTCTTCAAGTGCATTCACTATCAGATCTTTGAGTTGCTCTGCCTGCATAATCACCCTGTTGTCCGGGTGCCGGCCGGAATGGCCACCCGAAAAGTCGTATTCAAACGCGATTGTAACACTAAAAGTTCTTTACGGGGCATGCCCCGTAAAGCCCCATACGCTGAATCTCCACCCAGACCCTATCGGGCATAAGATAACGAGGGGATCGCCCGCTACCAATGCGCTCACGGATACCGGTTGCGGAGATGTCCAACCAGGGCGGATCCAGCTCCAGAATGCGGCCGGACACCTCGCGACTCAAGGCTTCGATGTTCCCAGCTTCACTGCCGGTATCATTCCCAACGCCACGTTCCGCCAGCAATCTGGCAGGTTCACCAACAGGATCCAGCTCAGCACCCGGGCGCCGCACAACAATAATGTGGGCGAGGCCTGATATCTTCTGCCACTCTTTCCACTTGTCAAAACCGGCGAATGCATCCGTACCCACAACCATCACCAGAGGTATATCTGCACCCAGTTCACCGCGCAGCTGACGCAGCGTATCTGCCGTATAGGAGGCTCCTTCGCGGCGCAATTCGCGGTCATCAATGCTCAGGCGGGGTTCGCCCTCTATTGCCAGCTCCAGCAAGCGCAGCCGTTGCGCGGCCGTGGCGCCGGTCTGCCCCCGGTGCGGCGGAATATGACAGGGAACAAGGCTGACCGGCACCTTTCCCAGCCGCTCGCTGACCTCAAGCGCTAGACGCAGATGCCCATGGTGCACCGGGTCGAAGGTACCGCCATAAATCACATGCATCGGCATCAGGCCCGGATATGGCCATCGCCAAAGACAACGTATTTCTGCGATGTCAGGCCCTCAAGCCCAACCGGGCCGCGGGCGTGTATTTTGTCGGTGGAGATACCGATCTCGGCCCCAAGACCATACTCGAATCCGTCAGCAAAGCGCGTCGATGCATTAACCATCACCGAGCTTGAATCAACTTCTGTAATAAATCGTCTGGCGCGAGTGTAGTTCTCCGTGATGATGCTGTCAGTATGCTGGGAACTGTACCGATTAATATGGGCGATGGCCCCGTCCAGGCCTTCTACCACGCGGATAGCCAGCACTGGAGCCAGATACTCTTCCTCCCAATCTGCTTCCGTGGCTGCTGTTATATCTGTAAGAATTTCCCGGGTCTGCTCGCACCCACGCAGCTCAACGCCCTTTTCGGTAAAAGCCGGGCCCAGCAGCGGCAGCATGTCAGCAGCGATTTCCTTATCCAACAACAGGGTCTCCATGGTATTGCAGGTGCCGTACCGGTGAGTTTTGGCATTAACGGCAACTTTCACTGCCTTTTCCGGATCCGCATGGCTGTCGATATAAACATGGCACACACCATCAAGGTGCTTGATAACCGGAACCCGTGCGTCACGACTAATTCGCTCGATCAATCCCTTTCCACCTCTGGGCACAATGACATCCACATATTCCGGCAAGGTAATCAGTTCGCCAACAGCCGCGCGATCGGTGGTTTTGATAACCTGCACCGCCGATTCCGGCAAGCCGACCTCCGCAAGACCTTGTGCCAGGCAACGGGCAATAGCCTGATTGGAATGAATGGATTCAGAACCTCCGCGCAAAATAGTGGCGTTGCCGGATTTGAGACACAGACTCGCGGCCTCAACGGTTACATTGGGGCGGGATTCATAAATAATGCCGATAACACCCAGGGGCACACGCATCTTACCGACCTGGATGCCGGACGGGCGGTAGGCCATGTCGGTAATTGCGCCAATGGGGTCCGGCAAGCCGGCTACCTGACGAAGCCCTTCGATCATAGTGTCGATCCGCGCTGGTGTTAGCTCAAGCCGGTCCAGCATAGCGTCATCCAGACCACTTTCCCTTCCACCGGCAAGATCCAGGGCATTCGCCTCGGCGAGTTCACTACGAGCCGCATCCAGCGCTTCGGCGGTTGCCAGCAGCGCGCGATTACGTGTTTCTGTCGTCGAACGGGCTACAAGTGTGGCCGCTGCACGGGCTTGCTGACCGACTTCGGTCATATAAGCTGCAATATCCATCCCTTTACCTTATGTATTTTCAGTCAGAATTCAGGAATAAGACGCTAACTTTACCTTTCCCGTTTCAAGTACGCACCCCAAACAGATATTATACCGCTGCGGTACAACGGGAACCCCGGAAAAGGACGAATACCATGGCCCAGAAGGCCGAAAAGTTTTTGCTCAGCCGGCTATCACGCGCCAGCCTTGCATTTTTTGTGGCCGTGGCTGTTGCGTGCGCCTTACTTGGAGAGCCGCTTACCGCGGCATGTGCTGCAGCTGCCGCGGGAATAATCATCAGTGGGCGCAGTTTCCATCCGGGGCGCGCAGCCAGCCCCTGGCCAACCGTTCAGAAACTGTTTTTTGCGACCCTGATACTACTACTGATGATGAGTTTCTGGACTGGCCCCTGGGCACTCAGTCACTGGCTTTATGCCCTTGTATTGATTGCATTTGCGCTGGTCCCCAGGGGAATTGCCACCCTGGTAACGGTGATCATGGTCGTTCTTGCAATGGCCGCGGCACACTGGGCCGAAGGCATCGCTGATCGCCACCAGATGATCAGCGCTTTTCTTCTAACCATTCTACTTTCTGCCCTGCTGATCTTTCTGCGCGAATACAAAACTCGCCAGCTGGCACCTTTGAGGAGAACAGATGAACTCACGCAGGCCGCCAGCCGCGAATACCTTTCTGCAGACCTGCACAAGGAAATCCAGCGCAGCGAACGCGAGGGAACGGACATGTCCATCATCATGATTGGTCTCGACGCCCATGCCAGCGACAATGATCCGGACGAGGATATCCGCTCGATTCTTCCGCGAATCGGCCGCTTCCTGCACTCTCAGATACGGGATTTCGACACCTACTACCGGGCGGCAGATCTGCAATTTCTGGTGATACTACCGGGCGTAGCCACCCATGAGGCCATCACACAGGCAGAAACGATCCGCAAAGGGCTTGGTAAGCTGCTCGAAACTCACGGCATGAACTTGACCGTCAGCACCGGCATTGCCGGGCTCAATATCGGCGATGATGCAAACAGCCTGCATCAGAGCGCAGCAAACGCGCTACGTCGTGCACAGCAACAGGGCGGCAACCGATCTCAGGCCTATAGCACCTGGGCACCCAACAACAACCAGACACGTGCGGAAGGATCTGCGCCATGACAGAAACCCGGCTGAGAACCTGGACACACAGCATTGGCTACGGCCTTGCCAGCCTGTTTATCTTTACTCTGGCACTACAAAACCTGCGCTATGGCTTTTACGAACTGTTTTATCTGGCAGCGGGCATGGCAGCCCTGACGCTCGCGGGCGTTGCCTATACTTTTCTTAGCCGCCGACACCAACTCTCCGCGCCCGGCCACCTGGTTATTCTCTCAGGTCTGAACAGTGGGCTTCTGGCGGCCATGTTAACCATGAACAGCCCGGGCATCTCCCACTGGGCCATGCCGCTACTTGTGCTCAATCTGCTGATACTGCCGCTCCGCCAGGCGCTTATGCTGTCTCTGCTTTTGCTTGCCCCAATGGCCATTGTGCTCTTTGTAAAGCAGGCTCCCGCCGACGCTTTGACGGCGATTAGCGGTCTGCTCATTGTCCTGACGGTCGCAGCCCTTTATATATGGCATTACGACCATATGGCGCAGTCGGCTGAAGACCTTGCTATTACCGACCCGGTTACGGGCGCGCACAACGCTCGCTTTCTTGATGAAACGCTACAAAAAGAAATCAGCCGGGCCATTGCCACCGGTCACAGCCTATCAGTCATCAACCTGACCATAGATCACGCCGACGAGGCGGCTGACCTTCACGGACAGCCGGGTATACAGGGGCTGTTTTACAATATGACCCAGCACCTGTTCGACGTGATCCGGGCAGGCGACACCCTGTACACACTGAATGATTCGGAATTCTTCCTGATTCTTCCATTTACACCCGAAGAAGGCGTTCGGGTAATTTCAGAACGCATAAGGCGCACCATCTCGGAACATCATTGGCCTGTGATCGGCAAAGCCACTGTCAGCCTGGGCTGCACAACCCGCGGCAGCAGTGACACTCGCACGGATACTCTGCGCAACCGCGCACACCAGGCCATGCTCGAAGCCCGCAGGCGCGGGGCTGACACTGCCTGGTACAGTCCGGGAGAAACGCTTCGTTCATGAACAGCGTCTGGCTTACGGATCTTACCGCGTGGCTAAGTGCCAACCCGGGATGGTTGTCGCTAGCGCTGTTCAGCACCGCATTTGTTGAATCCCTGGCAGTTGCAGGCATTATCGTTCCAGGTGTCGCACTGTTGTTCGCCATTGCCGCACTGGCTGCGCAGATCGGCATGCCTCTGATGACTGCACTAATGTGGGCCGGAATGGGCGCGGTCGCAGGAGATGCAACAAGCTTTGCGATCGGCAGGCTTTTTCAGGGCCGGCTGACAAACGTGTGGCCTTTGAGCCGCCACCCCGAACTGATCAGAAAAGGTGAGCGCTTTTTCCGAAGTCACGGCGGCAAAAGCGTCATTATCGGGCGCTTTGTCGGGCCTGTCCGACCGATAATCCCACTCATCGCTGGCGCGCTTCTGATGCCCTGGCGCCGTTTCCTTGCATTCAATATAGCGTCAGCCCTTGGCTGGGCACCGGTTTATATTCTGCCGGGGTTTCTGGTGGGTAGCGCATTGGCGAGCGAAATTCAGCCACCTCCGCATTTTTACCTGGTTACTGGTATCAGTCTTGCGATTCTGGCGACAATCTACGTCATACTTTTTCGCTTTCAGCTGGGACTCGCTGAAGATGGCAGGTGTTATCTATGGCTACAGCGGCAAATGGCCCAGTATGAAACAACCCACCGTTTCTGGCGCCTTTACACCAATGAGCGCCCGGCACATGAGGGTGAGTTTCCGTTAGCCTCGCTGATGCTGGCGTTCGGCTCCATTGCCCTGCTGGTTGTCTGGGGGCAGCTCACAGCCATGACAGACCTGATTACGCCGTTCGATCAGCTGGCACTACAATGGTTCAGCGATTTACGCCGGCCACTCTTTGATGCCCCAGCAATCGTTGCCACCCTCATGGGCGACTCACCGGTGCTTTTCGCGGCAGCCGTGCTGGCTTGCCTGGTACTGGTATTTCGTGGGCACTACGCAGCCGCCGTTCATATACTGCTGGCTGCTGTTACGGCTACCGTGCTGGTGTGGGGCCTGAAATCTGCCATTGGCATTGTGCGTCCAGATCAGGTTATCAACCCACCCTTTTCCGGCTCGTTTCCCAGCGGCCATACCACAGGCACTACGGTGCTCGTAACGCTACTGGCCAGCTTTGTGGCAGCCGAAGCTCGCAACCGCAAGCGCTGGCAGACATACATCATGTTATCGTTACCACTGATTCCGGTAGCCCTCAGTCGGCTTTATCTGGGGGTGCACTGGTTCAGTGATATCGTCGGGGGATTGTTACTGGGCTTGGCAATCACCGGCGCAACAAGGGCCAGTTTCAGCCGGTTTGACCGGGTTCCCATAGCTCCGGATATTTTGACTTTTCTGGCGGCAATAGCCTGGCTGACGTTCAGCGGCTACTACATCTGGCTCATGTGGCCGGATGCCATACAGCATTACACGCCAGCTTCCTGATTTCCTCAGCCCTCTTCGAGCGCTTCCAGCAATTCCTGCAGCCGACTCAAACGGGCCAGAGGATCCTGCATCTCAAGCAGATGCTGCTTTTCCTGCTTGTCCAGGGGTAGCAGCTCAGTCAGCCGCCAGCTGACATCTCGCGCCTCTGCATAATCAACGCTCATACCCAGCTCCTGAATAACCGGATGCCGGAAAAGTGCGCGCAAAACGGATGGCAGCTCATGAAAAACGGAAGGAATATCCCCAGAGGACTCTACCGGCAGAAACTCCATCTCACCAAGATTCAACCCGTCATCCTGGCGCCAACTTTGCGTGATAGCGACCTTGGCTTCACCTTCTACCGTGATCCCTAACAGCCCGTTCTCCAACTGCTGAAAATCAATAATGCGCACATAAGTGCCGATATCGTAAAAAGACGCCACGCGCCCGGTTTCTGCGCCATCACGCAGCAGGGTTATAACAAAGCCCTGATCATCCTTCAGGCAACGGGTCAGCATATCGATGTAGCGAGGCTCGAACAGCTGAAGCGGAATTCTGCCGCCTGGCAGTACAACTGAATTGAGAGGAAAAATAGGAACTGTCATCGAATCGACAGCAATTGTTGAACCTCATTGACCCGCGCACGCGCTTCGGTCAGAAGTTCAAGGCTGCGGGATGCGTTCAATTCAAGATCGCCCAACCTGCGATAAGCCGGCACCTTGTCGAACGGCGGTAAGCCTGCGTTCTGGCTCGAACCTATCATGGCATGAAGCTGGGCCACGATCACGACGTCCACCAGTTGTGGCTCCTCCTCCCGACTCTCGTAATCCCAGTCTTCCGCATGCCGAACGGCATCGATAAAGGCGGGCGGGAAAGACCAGCTTTCCATAATCGCTGTACCTACATCTGCCCGGAGCTCGCTGACCGCATTCTGCAAGTTCGCGTCGTCGGCAAACAGATTTACATGGTGCTCTGCCTGAACCAGAATTGGCACCACACCGATATCGTGAAGCAGGCCCGCCAACAGCGCCTCTTCCGGGTTGAGCCGCGTGGCATGATCTGCCAGTACCCAGCACAAGGCTGCGACTTCACGGGAATGTCGCCACAGCTTTTCCATTTCGTGCTGCAAAGAGGGTTGGCGGCTTTTGAACACCTCTCGCATGGAGAATACCGTAACAAGCTGCCGCGTTGTTCTCATGCCCAGGCGTATAACCGCCTCACGCACATTGCGCACATCGCTGAACCCGCGATAAAGGGGGCTGTTACAGGCACGAACCAGTTTCGCCGCTATGGCGGGGTCAGCTGATACAGCGGTGGCAACCTGGTCTGCCGTTGAGTCTTCTTTATCGACGGTGCGCCGCACTTTCCAGGCAACATCCGGGACGCTAGGCAGCTTGAGCTGGTTCGAGCGCAGCTCGGCGTAGAACTCCATCAAAAGATGGTGTTCTTCACTCTCTCCGCTATCACTGCTCTCCCCCGAATCCATCTCAACCTGGGCAACCGGAGCAGCTCGCAGCAGCTGGTTGAGAACATCCTGCTCTATTACCAGGAACTCACAGGGCTTTACCGCAGTCACCTCATACATTCGTGGCTGCAGCCTGGCAATGGGGTTCAGCGCCTTTTCGGTTTCGGCTTCAACAACCGTTTTGCGGCCATCAACCGATTCAAGCTCTACTTTCCCGGTAACCAGAAAATAGTCCAGACCATCACGCACACCGCGCTCCAATACTCGCTGGCCCGGCCCGTGAGATCGGCGCTCGGCTCGGCTGGCTAGCAATACCAACTGGTCATCAGTCAACCGGTTCAGTGGCTGAAACTCTTTCAGACGACGTAGCGGCAAGCTCTCCTGGCTAGCCATAGGCATTCTCCTTAGTAAGCTCAAGGCGGGAGTTAATTCATGATGTCTGTAAGCTATTGTAACCATGGCGCAGCAAAACAACCATGCGCAGGGTGTCTAATCTGGTATCCTTTATCTCTTCATTAAAGTTACAACCAAGCATCCACCAAGAGAGATCAGAGCACCATGCCTCAGTATCGTTCGCGGACTTCTACCGCAGGCCGCAATATGGCCGGCGCCCGCGCCCTCTGGCGCGCCACCGGTATGAAAGACAATGATTTCGGCAAGCCGATTATCGCCGTTGTCAATTCCTTCACCCAGTTTGTACCCGGGCACGTTCACCTTAAAGACCTGGGACAACTTGTCTGCCGCGAAATTGAGGCTGCAGGTGGTGTAGCCAAGGAATTCAATACCATTGCAGTGGACGATGGTATCGCCATGGGCCATGACGGCATGCTCTACTCTCTGCCTTCGCGCGAGATTATCGCGGACTCCGTTGAGTACATGGCGAATGCTCACTGCGCTGACGCGCTGGTATGCATTTCCAACTGCGACAAAATCACCCCAGGGATGTTAATGGCTGCCATGCGCCTGAACATTCCCGCAATTTTTGTCTCAGGCGGCCCCATGGAAGCCGGGAAGACCAAGTTATCTGAGCACAAACTGGACCTGGTGGATGCCATGGTCATAGCCGCAGATCCGACTGCCAACGATGAAGCTGTCGCAGAGTACGAGCGCAGCGCCTGCCCGACCTGCGGCTCATGCTCCGGCATGTTTACTGCAAACTCCATGAACTGTCTGGCTGAAGCCATCGGCCTGGCGCTGCCCGGCAATGGCTCAATGCTGGCAACCCACGCCGACCGGGAACAGCTGTTCCTGAAAGCCGGACGCCAGATTGTGGAGAATACAAAGCGCTATTACGAACAGAACGACGCCAGCGTCCTACCCAGGAGCATTGCCTCCATGGCGGCGTTCGAGAATGCAATGATTATGGATATCGCCATGGGCGGATCCACCAACACCATCCTTCACCTGCTGGCAGCTGCGCAGGAAGGCGGTGTTCCGTTCACTCTGAACGAGATTGACCAGCTTTCCAGAAGGGTTCCACAACTTTGCAAAGTGGCCCCGAACTCACCCAAATACCACATGGAAGATGTACATCGCGCCGGCGGCATTATGGGAATCCTGGGTGAGCTTGAACGTGGAGGCCTCATCAACACCGATCTGCCCACAGTTCACAGCAAGACCATGAAAGAAGCGCTGGAAACCTGGGATATCATGCGTTCTCCGCCTCCGGAGGTTGTCGAGTTTTACAAAGCTGGCCCCGCCGGCATCCCGACCCAGACCGCCTTCAGCCAAAGCACACGCTGGCCAAGCCTGGATGGCGACCGAGAGACAGGCTGCATTCGTTCCGTTGAGCACGCCTATAGCTCAGAAGGCGGCCTTGCCGTCCTCTACGGCAACATTGCCGTAGACGGCTGCGTGGTAAAAACCGCAGGCGTCGATGAAAGCATCTATGTTTTCGAAGGCAAAGCCCGGGTATTTGAAAGCCAGGACTCCGCCGTTGCCGGCATTCTCGCTGACGAAGTCAAACCCGGTGAAGTGGTTATTATCCGATACGAGGGACCCAAAGGCGGCCCTGGTATGCAGGAAATGCTCTACCCCACCAGCTACCTTAAATCCAAAGGGTTGGGTAAAGAGTGCGCACTTTTGACTGACGGACGTTTTTCTGGCGGTACCTCGGGCCTCTCCATCGGCCACGCGTCGCCCGAGGCTGCAGCCGGCGGCGCAATAGGGCTTATCGAAACCGGTGATCCTATCCGCATCGATATTCCGCAACGCTCCATTAATGTCCTACTGGACGAACAGGAACTGGATCGCCGTCGTGAAGCGCGAGATGCCCAAGGCTGGAAGCCCGAACTGCCCAGACCGCGAGCCGTGTCGGCGGCGTTGAAAGCGTACGCTCTTCTGGCAACCAGCGCTGACAAGGGCGCAGTCAGAGACCTGGAAAAACTCGGCTAATTCGGGCTCTTAAACAAAAAAGCTCGCGCAGATGACCTGCGCGAGCTTTTTTGTATTACCTGGTTTAGAACAGGGACCAGCCACCGTCGTCTTCTTCCTCAATGGCATCTTCTTCAACAGGCTCGGGCTTGCTGACTGCTGCAGGCTTGGATTCAACCGGGCTGGAAGTATTACCAGCGGCCGCCACCTGCACGCTGATCATTCCCAGAGCCTTTTTGGTTGCCTCATCCAGAATCCCGCTCGCCTGAAGCCCATTGTCTTTCTGAAAACGGGACAACTCAGACCGGGTGGCATCATCCATTGTTGAATTAACGTTAGTGACATCGTACCCGGCGCCGTATAAGGCATTCTTGAGCGATACTGTCTCGTCAGCGAAGGCAGCGGGTGCGAAAAACAACATAGCTGCTGTAGCGGCTGTGAGCGCAAGGCGGCCCATGCGGATGGTCGCGTTTTTCATGATACTCACCTGTTTTACTCCTGATATCTCAGCGATATCCGTTTCTTTCTTGTTATGTGGAGCCCATCTCCACAGGCTGGGGCGAACGGCAAAAGCCTAACATACTTTTGTATCCTGTCGCTTTAATCTACATCACGGTCGTGATCCGCAGCTCTCTGGGACTCTTCGCTGAACTCCCGGATAAAAATTCCCCAGAAGGCCATAAACAGCGCGGCGACAAGCGGCCCCATCACAAAACCATTAATGCCAAACATCGCAAGACCGCCCAGAGTGGAAAGCAACACTATGTAATCAGGAAGTTTTGTATCACGCCCGACCAGAATCGGGCGCAACACATTATCCGCAAGCCCTATCACGACGACTCCGAATATTGTGAGCACAACGGCCTGAACAATATCACCCACAGCGGCCAGATAAATAGCAGCTGGCACCCAAACCAATGCAGCGCCCACGGCAGGTAAAAGTGAGAATATGGCCATCACCACCCCCCACAGCAAAGCCCCGCCAATACCCAGAATCCAGAAAATAATGCCCCCCAAAGCCCCCTGGATAATGGCGATGAGCAGGTTGCCTTTCACCGTTGCACGGGTTACTTCCGCAAACTTGGCAAACAACAGGCGCTCACGTTCATCCCCCAGCGGAAGCGCACGGATCAGCAAATCTACCAATGCGCTGCCGTCACGCAGCAAGAAGAACGCCAGGTACACCATAAGAGCCAGCCCGAGGAAAAACTGGAATGTGTTCTGGCCGACGCCAAGTGCCTGCTTGGCAAGAAACTGGCTACCGCCCACGAACAGGCTGACAACCCGGTCGCGGATTTCACTGAAGCTGATATCAAATTGCGCCAGAAGCGACTGGATAGCAGGGAAAGACTTGTTCACCTGATCAATATACTCGCCGGGCTTTATCTCTCCTTCCTGAATCTGCTGATAGATTCCCAGCCCTTCGGCCGCAAGGGATGTGATCAGCACTAATACAGGAATGACCACAATCAACATACATACAGTCAAGGTAATCAACGCATTCACGTTTGGCCGCTCTCCAAGCCGGCGCACGAGAAGCATCTGGAACGGATGAAAAATCAGTGCAATCGCAATCGCCCAGAAGATCGGTCCGAAAAAGGGCTTCATAAGAAACACGAAAGCCACAGATACTCCAACCAGCAAGGCAAGAAAGGTTCGTGTCTCAAGTTTTGCGTACATAATTCCGTTTATCCCAGTGAAGTTCAGACTCGCATTAGCCTAACACGACCAAATGGCCACTGGTGCATGCTTCAGGTTATAGTGGAAGGTTGTTGATCAGCAATTAGACAGGTCATGGTATTGGAACAGGAAACCTTTACTACGGAAACTGCTCTGGACGCTGCGGCGGAACTACGACGGGTGCTGGCTGCCAGAACGCATCGCCGAAAGGTAATGGGCCAGGAGGTTCTGGTTCCGGGGCAGCTCGGCGAGGCGCTGCAGCTGCCCCGAATTCTTAATCGGCTCCAAAGCAAGCAGCAGCGTTTTCGCGAGCAGGGACTGGACGACTTCCAGGAACTCTGGCCAACCCTTTCCGCGACGACCCGAGAGAAGGTGCTCAGAGCTATTGGCTGGTACGATCCAAAAAACCTTGACTGGGAAGACAAGCGCTCAAACCGGCGACCCAAAGTCGACCCTGGCAAGGCCTGATTCAAAGCCGCAACGCTCTGTTACGCAATACAAACACAGGAAACCGCCAACTGATTTATCCTGAGCACGCAACCAATCAGTCAGGACAGTCGATGGCATGCGTATTCTGAGAACCGACGAAGACCGTTTTTCAGGTCTTCCGGACTACCCTTTTCTCCCTCATTATCTCGATGTTGAGTCAGGCCTCAGGATGCACTATGTCGACGAAGGCCCAGCCGCAGCATCCCCCGTTCTGATGCTCCATGGAGAGCCGTCCTGGTCATACCTGTACCGTCACATGATTCCATTGGTAGCCGAGGCCGGGCACCGTGTACTGGCACCAGACCTCATTGGCTTCGGGAAGTCGGACAAACCGGCATCCATCGACGATTACAGTTACGATCGCCACATGACATGGCTGACACACTGGCTTGAAGCTCTGGACCTAAAAAACATCACTCTGGTCTGTCAGAACTGGGGCTCACTTCTGGGCTTGCGGCTTGCGGCGGAACTTCCAGACCGCTTTCAACGGATCATAGTCGGGAATGGCATGCTGCCAACCGGCGAAACCTCGGCACCTGCTGCGTTCAGCCTATGGAAGGCTTTCGCTACCCACAGCCCCTGGTTTCCGGTTGGCCGCATCGTACAGTTTGGCACCGAGCGAACATTGAGCAAACATGAACTGGCAGCCTACGAGGCGCCCTTCCCCTCGGCTGAGTACAAAGCAGGCGCGCGGGCATTCCCGAAGCTGGTGCCAATATCGCCTGGCGACCCGGCAAGTAGCGCAAACAAGGCCGCATGGAAAGTCCTGGAAAACTGGCGAAAGCCCTTTATTACCTGTTTCAGCAGCGGCGACCCGATCACCCGTGGCGGGGACCGCTACATGCAGCGCCGCATTCCAGGCGCCCTCGGCCAGCCTCATATCACCCTGCGCGGCGGACACTTCCTGCAGGAAGACTCCCCCGCAGACTTCGCCCGAATCATTATTGATGCGTTAAAAGCTGAAATGGCGGCCTGAGCCGCCATTTCTTTTCAATGTCTCAGATACCCCTAGCCAAAGACGGTCGCGGTCTGGCGACTGATCGCCAGCAACTCACCCCTGGGTGTCCAGATTCCGGCATTGAAATGACAATAGCCGTCTCCTGCCTGCTCAATTGTCGCCTTGTACAATAGCCAGTCATCTGGCTTCAGGGCCGGCCTTGGGTGAATAATATCGAACGCCCAGGACAATGAACTGGCGGGCACCTGGGACTTGAAGTGCTGAAGAACCGGCGCTGGCCAGGCGTCGATAAGTGCAACAATATGCGCATCGGTCATAACCTCGGGCACGTCCCTGAACCGCATCCAGCCACCCATTTCACGCCCACTTCCACCCGTAAACGGCATAGTTCCGTATGCCCAGCGCATATCTATGTACCCGATAAATCCCGGAGTGACACCTTCGATATACGGAAGCCCCTGGCACTGATCCACTGGTTTAACCTCCGGAGCTGGCATTCCATCGATGCGCACAACCGATTCCCGGTCGCCTGCAAATGCTCCAATACAGATTAACCGCGGTTCCCCATTCTGGATAATCCGCCCTTCCACCTGGCTGACCGAGCCGCCCTCGCGCAGAATCTGTGTATCGAAAACCGCGGGAACCTCTGCTTCTACCGGCCCTATAAACGACACGTGCATGGACCGTACAGGCCTGTTATCAGCAACCGTTCGCTCCATACGGTCGAACAACAGACCAGTCACCAAGCCGCCAAAGGTCGCTCGCCCTTGAGACCAGGTCGCAGGCATCACCAACTCGTTGCTGGCACGGCCAGCGGCAATCAGTTCATCAAAGGTCATAGCGCGTTCCTATTAGCAACCTATCAGTAAAACAGGAGATTGCCGAAATTACGGGCACAACGCAATCCCGGTGCTCCGGCAACTACCTACAGACTGGATTCGATTTTACGTATTAAAACCGTCAAAAAGCGTTTATAATATGTTCACATAATGCATTGCCCGGCAATGCTCTACCTCCCGAATTCCGAGTAAATCAATGTCTGAATTGTCCTTCGCCGAACTGGGGCTTGATCCAGCCGTACTTGAAGCTGTATCCGCTATTGGCTATGAAACCCCGACGCCCATCCAGGCCCAGTGCATTCCCGCGCTGCTCGCTGGCAAACACTTACTGGGCGTCGCCCAGACCGGCACGGGTAAAACCGCCGCCTTCGCTTTACCGTTGCTGAGCCGTATTGATGCATCCGTAAGTGAACCACAGATTCTGGTTCTAGCCCCCACACGGGAGCTGGCCATTCAGGTGGCAGAAGCGTTTACCTCCTACGCCGCCAAGTTCAAGCACTTCCATGTACTGCCAATTTATGGTGGGCAAGACTTTTACCCCCAGATCAAAGGCCTTAAACGCGGTGCCCAGGTTATTGTCGGCACGCCCGGCCGTATGCTGGACCATCTTCGCAAAGGCACACTGAAGCTGGGCAATCTGAAAGCGCTGGTTCTCGACGAAGCTGACGAAATGCTCCGCATGGGTTTCATTGACGACGTAGAAGCCATACTGGCCAAAACGCCGGAAAATTGTCAGCGCGCGCTTTTCTCGGCCACCATGCCACCGCAAATCAAGAAGGTCGCCAGGACCTACCTGAGCGATGCGACCGAAGTAAAGATCGAAAGCGAAACCCGCACAGTTGAGCGCATTTCGCAGTTTGTTCTCCCGGTATACGCAGAGCGCAAGCTGGATGCCCTCACCCGTATTCTGGAAGTAGAGCCTTTCGAAGCGTCGATTATCTTCGTTCGAACCAAGGCCGAAACCACACTGCTGGCTGAAAAATTGAGCGCTCGCGGACATGCTGTCGCCCCGCTGAACGGTGATCTGAATCAACGCCAGCGTGAGCAGACGGTTGAAGATCTGAAGCGTGGCAAAAAAGATATCATCGTGGCCACAGACGTAGCGGCGCGTGGTCTGGACGTACCAAGAATTACTCACGTCATTAACTACGATGTGCCCTACGACACTGAAGCCTACATCCACCGGGTTGGGCGTACCGGCCGTGCCGGGCGCACTGGTAAAGCGATTCTGCTGGTTACTCCCCGTGAGCGGAGCTGGCTTCGCACGCTTGAGCGCGCCACTAACTCGCCAATGGAAGCTTACGAGCTGCCGTCGCCAGTTGAACTGAAGAAAATGCGCGAAGAGCAGTTCGAAAGCCAACTGCTTGGTTTTGCTGAAGACAAGAAGCTTGCGAAGTCTATGGCATTGCTTGACGATATCGCTGAGCGCAACGAGATGGATATCGCCATGGTTGCCGGCGCCCTGGCCTGTTGGATGGAAGCGCTTCAGCCAGGCACTTTCCCGCTTGAACAGCCGGAAGCCCTGCCCGTTGTGTCTGCAACAGCACCTCCCCGTCGTGATCGCAAGGGCGGCCGCCCGGGCGAGTACCGTAAGGGACCGCCTAAAGGTGGATACAAAGGGCGCGGCGGCCCAGGTGGCTCAGGTGCCCGCGGCAAACCACCGGGCAAAGGTGGCAAGCCGGGCGGTAAGCGGCCTCCCCGTCAGTCAGACGCCAAGCGCTGATAGACGACGAAGCTGTAGTCGTAAGGATTGTTATCGGACGCGGAGAAATCCTCCCGTCCGATCTCTTCCCACTCATCCCAGTTCACTTCCGGAAAATACGCATCGCCATCCACCTCGGCATGCACCTGCGTAATGTAAATACGATCTACCATGGGTAGCGCTTCTGCGTAGATTTGCCCTCCCCCGATAATCATTACTTCGTCACCACCTTCCAGCTCAGCCTGTGCTTCTGCCTTTATCAAAGCCTCTTTCAGTGATTTGGCGGTAACCGTTCCTGCGGGCGCTTCACGATCCGCATTCCGGGAAATAACCAGATTCATCCGGCCCGGCAAGGGTCTGCCAATGGAGTCCCAGGTTTTCCTGCCCATGATGATGGGCTTGCCCATGGTGGCTTGCTTGAAGTATTTGAGATCGCCCGGGAGATGCCAGGGCAGGTTGTTGTTTTTTCCGATTACCCGATTTCGGGACATGGCTACTATGAGGGCTTTACGCATGCTGGTTCCTTTGACTCGGGGCTTTTTGCTTTGGGCTTCGGGGCTGCAAGGATGCAAAACGGCTCTCCAAAAACCGCTGTGAATACGTCCGTGTACGCTTGGCTCCGCCATCCATGGCTCCGCACATTTTTGGCGAGCCGTTTCGCACCCTTGCGATCAAACGTCGCGCGAAGCTTGCCAGGTTTATATTGCTATGGGCGCTTTAATGCCTGGATAAGGGTCGTAGCCCTCGAATTCGAAGTCTTCCAGTTCGTAATCAAATATTGAGTCTGGTTTGCGCTTGATCACGAGTTCAGGGAGCGCCTTCGGCTCACGCTTGAGCTGTTCGAAAACGATGTCATCGGTGAGGTGATTTTGATAGAGATGACAGTCGCCAAAGGTATGCACAAACTCGCCAACTTCCAGGTCACACTGCTGGGCGATCATGTGGGTCAGCAAGGCGTAGGAGGCAATATTGAACGGTACCCCCAGAAACAGGTCAGCGCTGCGCTGGTAAAGCTGGCATGAGAGTTTTCCGTCGAGCACGTAGAACTGGAACAGACAATGGCAAGGAGCCAGCGCCATGCGCCCTTCCCGGGCATTTTCCTGGGGACCAACAGATTCGTCCGGCAGTTCCGCCGGGTTCCAGGCAGAAACGATCAGGCGCCGGGAGTTTGGCTTGTTGCGGATCTGATCAATGACTTCGCTGATCTGGTCCACCACGCGGCCATCAGGGCACTGCCAGCTACGCCATTGTTTGCCGTAGATAGGGCCAAGGTCACCGTTTTCCAGCGCCCATTCGTTCCAGATCGAAACCTTTCGCTCTTTCAGCCAGTTGTTGTCCGTTGAGCCTTTCAGAAACCAGAGCAGCTCGTAGATAATGCTGCGCAAGTGTACTTTCTTCGTGGTTACCAGAGGAAAGCCGTTTTGAAGATTAAAACGAATCTGCCGCCCGAAAACAGAGCGGGTGCCGACACCGGTGCGGTCGCCCTTGTCGAATCCGTTATCCACTACGTCTTTCATGAGATCGAGATAGGCTTTCATTCCGCGTTTCTCCGATAAGCAATAAACATCAGGGCTGCGCCTGCAAGCACCATCGGAAAGGAAAGTACCTGCCCCATGGTGAGCCAGTCAAACGCCAGATAGCCCAACTGGGCGTCTGGCTGCCGCACAAACTCCACCAGAAAACGGAAGATTCCGTAGCAAATCAGGAACAGCCCTGACACCGCCATTCGCGGCCGTGGCTTGGCAGAAAACCACCAGAGGATGACAAAGAACAGCACACCTTCCAGGGCAAACTGGTAAAGCTGGGATGGATGTCGAGCCAACGCATCCGGCGCCTGGCGGAACACCATGCCCCAGGGCAGATCCGTCGGCTTGCCCCACAGTTCGCCGTTGATAAAGTTACCAATCCGCCCGGCCCCCAGGCCTACCGGTACCAGAGGTGCGACGAAATCCGCGAGCCGCCAGAACCCGGTGCCAATTTTGCGCCCGTACAACCACATGGCGAGCATGACGCCAAGCAGCCCGCCGTGGAAAGACATACCACCCTCCCATACTCGTAGGAGCCACATGGGGTCGGCCAGAAAAACACTGAAGTTATAGAAAATAACATAGCCAAAACGCCCGCCCAGAATAACGCCGAGCGCCAGGTAAAACAGAAGGTCGCCCATCTGCTCCTCTGTAATCGGAGACCCCGGTTTGCGAGCACGCAGGCGGCCCAGCCACCAGCCGGCAACAAAGCCTACGAGGTAAGTCAGCCCATACCAATGAATTTTTAATGGCCCGATGGCAATGGCGACCGGGTCTATCTGTGGATGCTGAAGCATCAATAACCTCTCAGCTTAGAAGAAAACGAAGGCCAACCAGCAAAAGCATGATGGCAAACACCCGCTTTAGCACTTTGGCGTTCAGTCGATGCGCCAGGTTAGCGCCGACACGTGCGAACAGAACGCTGGTGAGAATAATACCTACCAGAGCCGGCAAATAGATGAAACCAAGGCTGTATTCCGGAACAGCGGACTCACCCCAACCCGTCCAGGCGTTCCCGAGGGTGCCCGCAATGGCAATAGGCAACCCGCATGCGGCAGAGGTGCCCACAGCCTGCTGCATCCGCACATTACACCAGTTCAGGTAGGGTACCGTCAGTGTACCGCCGCCTATTCCGAAAATAGCGGAGGCCCAGCCTATTCCTGCACCGGCCGCACCAAGGCCTGAACTCCCCGGCACGTCTCTGCCCGGAGAGGGGTTTACATCGAGTAGCATCTTGAAACCCACGAGGATGACAAATATTCCAATGATCAGTTCCAGGGCTGGGCCACTGAGTAGTGACGCAGTCCAGGCCCCCACAAGGGCGCCAAGCACTATACCAACAGTCATAGGGCGAAAGATGTCCCAACGAATTGCACTGTGTTTCTGGTGCGAGCGGATAGAGCTGAAGGAGGTGAATACGATGGTTGCCAGTGAGGTGCCCACAGCCAAATGGGCAGCAATCTCAGGGCTGAAGCCCTGCGCCCCGAAGCTGAAAATCAGCACCGGCACAATAATAAGGCCGCCACCAATGCCAAAGAGGCCCGCAAGGGTTCCGGCAAAGGCTCCCAGCACCATATAAATCAGAAACACGGATAACAGGGACATAAGTGCTCACACATACGGGAAAATAAGGCTGGTATGATACACACCAGCAAGAACTTCATCACCCAGGAATACCCCCTTAGATCCGGAGAACAACCTGGCATGTGTCTGATCGCATTTTCTATTGGCCAAAGCGCCCGTTTCCCCCTGGTGGTTGCCGCCAACCGGGATGAATTTTTCCGGAGACCCACAGCGCCTCTCGACTGGTGGGAAACGGAATCCGGCGAACGGATTCTGGCCGGCAGGGACCTCCAGTCCGGGGGAACCTGGCTGGCAGTTTCCCCGGAAGGCCGGGTGGCTGCAGTAACCAATGTTCGCGAAGGCACCCCAGAAGCCGGCCAGGCAAGCCGTGGCGAGTTGCCCTTACGGGCGCTCATTGAAGCTGAATCGCAGTTGCAGGGAAGCCTGGAAAACACAGCTGCCCGGTACGCCGGCTTCAACCTTGTCAGCCTCGGCGAAGCGGGCGGCTGGTACTTCAGCAATCGGGATGCACACCCCGGTCGAGCCATTCATCGCGGAATATATGGCCTGAGCAATCACCTGCTTCAAACGCCCTGGCCGAAACTGCTGCGCCTCCGGGAAGCCGTAGGCCGAACCATAAAGTCGGCAGGAAATCATGCCCGGGACTTGCACACAGACCTTGCCCGGCTGCTGAAGGATACAACACCGGCGCCGGATCACTTGCTACCCGATACCGGCATAAATCTTGACACTGAACGCTTTCTTTCGTCGCCTTTCATAACCGGTGCTGAATACGGCACACGAGCCACCACAGTCGTCAGCGTCTCCCATATTGGCGAAGTTCGCGTTACCGAGCAGAGCTGGGGACCAGAAGGCCGCCCGGAAGAGCACCGGGAATTCCACTGGCAGCGATAGCGCTCAGCCTCTGATATACTCCGCGAAATTCGTTCACCCGATCGGAGGGCCGCCGATGGCCGGTCAACAAGACGCCACATCCATTGCCGACTTTGAGAAGTCTCTCGATGAGCTGGAAACGTTGGTACGCAACCTGGAACAGGGAGAGCTGTCCCTCGAGCAATCGCTGTCAGCCTTCGAGCGGGGCGTGAAGCTGACCCGCGCATGTCAGCAGGCGCTCAAGAGCGCTGAACAAAGGGTTGAGCAATTGGTGCAAAACGACGATGGCACCCTTGAAACCCGTCCACTTTCGCCGGGCGATGCCGACTGATGCATAACGGGAGGTCGCCGACCATGGATTTTCTGGAAGCCTGCCGCAGCCGCGTAGACGACGAACTGGATCGCCGCATAAAATCCGGCTCCGTGTCTGAGCAGTTGCAGGCAGCAATGCGTTACAGCGTACTTGGCGGAGGCAAGCGCATCCGCCCGGCATTGGCCATTGCTGCCGCGAATGCCCTCGGCCAAAACCCTGATGCAGCATTGGTTCCAGCCTGCGCAATAGAGCTGATCCATGCCTATTCGCTTGTGCACGACGATCTCCCGGCGATGGACAACGACGAGTTGCGTCGTGGTCGGCCGACGGCACATATTGCCTTTGATGAGGCTACGGCAATCCTGGCGGGCGACGCCCTGCAGGCACTGGCATTTGAATGGTTGGCAGAGGCTCCCGGCATTGAGGTATCAGCGCGGCTCGCCATGATTCAGGAACTGGCCCGCGCAAGCGGACATAGCGGCATGGTAGGCGGCCAGGCGATTGATCTGGAATCCGTGGGCAAAAGCCTGACACTGGCACAGCTCGAAACCATGCACCGACACAAAACCGGGGCGCTCATTGAAGCCAGCGTGCGAATCGGAGCATTGACCGTGCCCGGCATCAGTGAACACTCACTGAATTCCCTGACGCGTTATGCCAAAGCGCTCGGGTTGGCATTTCAGGTTCAGGATGATCTCTTGGATATTGAGGGAGACACAGAAACCATCGGCAAACCCCAGGGCTCCGATATTGCCCGCGCAAAACCGACGTACCCCGCCCTGCTCGGACTTGCAGGAACACGGAAGCATCTTGCCTCACTGCTCAGCAACGCGCTTGAGAGCCTGCAGGATTTCGGCCCGGAAGCCGACCCCCTGAGGGCTATGGCAGATTATGTGGTAGCCAGAACTCATTGAGTACGCTTCTTAAATCAACATTGCGCCTCTCGGTGAGCCTTTCGTTGAAATCAGGCGCCGCGAAGGCGCACACTGAGCAAGTACAATTTCGTAACATATGGCCCGACATGTGTGAAACAGGCACCCCTGTTCCCCTATAATGGCAGCCAGTTACCGAACATTCCGGAAAAGACCCGAGTAGATGCAGGACACTTATATTTTCAAGGAAATCCCGTCACAGCGGCCAAATACGCCCTTGCTGGACAGGGTTGACGTGCCCGCCCAATTGCGGGAGTTGCCGGCTGAACAGCTTGTTCAGTTCGCCAGAGAACTGCGCGCGTTTTTATTATGGACTGTCGGGCAGACTGGCGGCCATTTCGGCGCGGGGCTTGGCGTGCTCGAGCTCACCGTAGCCCTGCACTATGTCTTCAACACACCCGAAGACCGCCTTGTATGGGATGTTGGCCACCAGGCTTACCCACATAAAATCCTGACGGGCCGCCGTGAACAAATGGGTAGCATCCGCCGAAAAAACGGCCTGGCCGGCTTCCCTAAACGGTCTGAAAGCGCCTATGACACCTTCGGTGTAGGTCATTCCAGCACCTCAATCAGCGCAGCTCTGGGCATGGCCGTTGCCGCCCAACAGCAGAAAACCGGTCGCAAGAGCATTGCCGTTATTGGTGATGGCGCCATGACGGCAGGCATGGCCTTTGAGGCACTGAATCACGCAGGGCACCTGCATGCTGATATGTTGGTGGTCCTGAACGATAACGACATGTCGATTTCACACAATGTCGGTGGCCTGTCTAACTATTTCGCCAAGCTGCTTTCAAGTCGCACCTACAACCAGGTTCGTGACAGCAGCAAAAAGGTCCTCCAGGGCGCGCCCAACCTGATGGCACTGGCAAAGAAAACTGAAGAACATTTCAAAGGTATGATCGTACCAGGCACCCTGTTTGAAGAGCTGGGTTTCAATTATATCGGCCCCATCGACGGCCACGACCTGCCCTTACTGATCGAGACCCTGGAAAACATCCGTGAGCTGGAAGGGCCGCAGTTCCTTCATGTGGTGACCACCAAAGGCAAGGGCTTCGCGCCGGCCGAAGCAGACCCCATCGGCTACCACGCCATCAACAAGATTGAGCCGGTGCCTCCAAGCAAACCTGAGCCGCTCAAACCCAAGCCCGCGAAGCAGAAATACGCGAACGTGTTCGGGCAGTGGTTGTGTGATGCCGCGGAACAGGACGAACGGGTAAACGGCATAACGCCCGCCATGTGCGAAGGTTCAGATCTGCTGGAATTCTCCAGGCGCTTTCCGGACCGCTATTTTGATGTTGCCATTGCCGAACAGCACGCCGTAACGCTTGCCGCAGGCCTTGCCTGCGATGGCTGCAAGCCAGTGGTTGCAATTTATTCGACATTTTTGCAGCGTGCGTACGACCAGCTGATACACGATGTCGCTATCCAGAACCTTGATGTGTTGTTTGCGATCGACCGGGCTGGCCTGGTTGGCGAGGACGGCCCGACTCACGCAGGGGCTTTTGATATCAGCTATCTGCGTTGTATCCCGAACATGGTGTTGATGACGCCGTCCGATGAAAATGAAACTCGCCAACTGCTTCATACCGGCATGCTGTTTGAGGGGCCCGCAGCTGTTCGTTATCCCAGGGGAACCGGACCAGGGGCGGTGATCCAGAAAGCACTTACCCGCCTGGAAATCGGCAAGGGACGAAAGATCCGTGACGGCAATGACGTCGCCATTCTCAACTTTGGAACCTTGCTAAGCCCGGCCCTGGAAGCCGCAGAAAAATTGGGCGCAACGGTGGTCGACATGCGTTTCGTAAAGCCACTGGACGAAGCTCTGGTTCTCGAGCTCGCAGAGCAACACGAACTACTGGTCACACTGGAAGAAAATGTCATAGCCGGGGGCGCAGGCAGTTCTGTTACCGAATTCCTGAACAGCCAGGAGGTTTCCATGCCAGTGCTACACCTGGGGCTCCCCGACACTTTCATTGATCATGGCAAGCACGAAGAACTGCTGAAAGACTGCGGGCTGGATGCTCAGGGCATATTCGCTGCAATAAGTGCCCGCATGGAGCGGTTGCAACACCAGAGACTTAAAGCAGTGAAATAGACCTGTCGCCAAACCAGTATACAAAAAGCCCGCTCAGGCGGGCTTTTTTAATATTAACATCGGCTCTCAGTGCTGCATTTATATCGCAGGATCATCGTCCTGATGGGTTTCCAGCCAATGCCCGAGTTTGCTCTGCTTGGTGTCCAGGTAGTGCTCATTATGAGGGTTACGCCCGACATGCAGTGGCACACGCTCCACAATCTCGATGCCATAGGACGTCAGAGCTTTAACCTTGCGAGGGTTGTTCGTCATCAGGCGCAGGCTTTTGATGCCGAGATGCTCCAGCATGTCTTTACACATGCTGTAATCGCGCAGGTCAGCCGCAAATCCAAGGCGCTCATTGGCCTCTACGGTATCAGCCCCCTGATCCTGCAGGTGGTAAGCCCGGATCTTGTTGAGCAACCCGATACCACGACCTTCCTGGCGCAGATACATCAGAATGCCGCGCCCCTCACGGGCAATGCTTCGTAACGCTTCTTCAAGCTGGTAGCCGCAGTCACAGCGCATACTGTACAGGGCGTCGCCGGTCAGGCATTCCGAGTGTGTGCGTGCCAACATGGGTTCGTCACTTTCAAGCGACCCCAGAGTCAGTGCAACGTGCTCCTTTCCGGTGTCCAGCTCTTCAAAACCGTGCATATCGAACACCCCAAACGGGGTCGGAAGTCGGCAGGTCTGGATGTAACGAACAGCCACAGTGTTTCCTCGTGGTTCAGTAAATCGGGGTCCGGATTCTAACATGGGTGAGCTATCAGGCGGTATTTACGAGCCCAGTTACCATGCAGATCACGCCTTATTGGTTACCCGCAACCCAATGCCCACTGCGTCCGCCTTTTTTCTCCAGCAGGCGCACGGCGCTGATCTCCATACCCTTATCAACAGCCTTGCACATATCGTACAGCGTCAGCGCAGCAACACTGGCCGCCGTCAGAGCTTCCATTTCGACACCCGTCTGGCCTGAAAGCTTGCAGCGCGTCAGTATATGCACTGACGCACCATCCGCCCCAGGGGTGAGCTCAACTTTCACAGAGGTGAGGTTCAAAGCGTGGCACAAGGGAATCAAATCGTGGGTTCGCTTGGCGGCCATAATTCCGGCAATACGCGCCACCGCCAGCACATCGCCTTTCGGATGCTCACCGTCCGTGATCATCCGCAGGGTTTCAGCCGCCATATGGATAGTTGCTTCTGCGCGCGCTTCGCGTTCCGTTACGGCTTTATCCGTAACGTCCACCATGCGGGCTTCACCTTTGTCATCAAGATGGGTCAGTTTACTCACAGCGTCTCCCCAGGTGCGTATTTGAGAATAACCGCCAGATCACTAGCGATATAAGTGAAATTCCGCCGGCGAGCATATCAGATATACCCGTCAGCGCGGCTGATCATGCGCAACTTGCTGGCCACCAGTAACCTATCCCGGCAACCCCCTGTCCTCCGGACTGCTTTACCTGATCAAGATCTGCAGGTTCAAGACCGCCCAGAGCAAAAACCGGAATCGTTGCACGAGAAACCAGTTCACGGAACTCCATCCAGCCCATGGCTGGTGTATCCGGGTGTGTTGTCGTCTGTTTTACCGGTCCCAGCGTCACATAATCCGCACCAATGACAACGGCATGGTCGATTTCGTGAGCATCGTGGCAGGAAACCCCAAGCCAGACGCCGCTCGGTACGGGCCTCGCATCAAGCTTTTCTGCTTCTCGCCAGGGCAGGTGAAGCCCAGCTGCGTCCGGATTCTCATCAAACACTGAGACCGACCCGTGGACCAGAAGACCAACACCGACCGTCTCGCAAAGGTCTGATGCAGACTCGGCCAGGCTACAGTATTCCTCTGCAGCCATACCCGGAGCGCGCAACAGTACAAGGCTTGCACGATCACTAGCTGGCAACACGGCCGGCAATTTAGAAAGCGCATTGCTTAGCTGCCGGACGCCAGCATCTCCGGCCTGAATATCTCCTGTTATAGCAAGCAGGAAAGGAAGCCTCAGAGCGCGAATAATGGGTCGGTTGGCCGCTGGAAAGTCTTCGTCGCGCAGTTGTTCAGGGCACATCCAGTCTATGGTCTGCCCCTCACGGCCATGAGCCTTGCCACGCGCCTGATCGGTTCTCCAGACATCCAGAAATACCCGTTTGTCACCATAATCGTGGCGAATGCCAATAACGGGCTGAAGGCAATCGGCCGCTATCTGTAACCCGGTTTCCTCAGCGATCTCACGCACCAGAGCGTCCTGCACGGATTCTTCTGGCTCAACCTTGCCGCCGGGAAATTCCAGCAAACCTCCCTGATGCACATGATCTGGCCGGCGGGCAATGAGCACACGCCCTTCCCGGACAATAACTCCGACTGCTACATGTACCTCTCGGACGTGGGCTCCTGTACCAGCCATAGTTAACTGCGGTAGTCCGCGTTAATTGTGACGTAGTCGTGGGAGAAGTCGCAGGTCCAGACCGTCTCGCTGATATCACCCCGTTTCAGGTCAATAGCAATAGTGATCTCTTCCTGATCCATGACCGCCTGCCCCCGCTCCTCGGAATAATCCTCGGCGCGGCCACCATTCCTGACAAGACAAACCTCTCCGAGATAGATTTCGAGCGCACTGACGTCCAGATCCGCAACGCCGGCTCGACCGACCGCCGCCAGAATCCGCCCCCAATTAGGATCAGATGCAAACAGCGCCGTTTTTACCAGAGGGGAATGGGCGACCGTATAGGCCACATCCAAAGCCTCTTGCCGGGCAGCTGCGCCGCTGACGCGAATGGTAACGAACTTGGTTGCGCCTTCACCGTCGCGCACGATAGCGTGGGCGAGATTCATATAAACGTTCTTCAACGCATCCCGCAGCGCCGGCAAATGCTCGCTGTCCAGAGTAATTTCCGGCCCGCCGTACTGGCCGCTGGCTATCAGCATGCAGGCGTCATTAGTTGAGGTATCACCATCAATTGTGATGCGGTTAAACGACTGCTCTCCGAGTTCTGATGCCAGCACCTGCAACGCGTCTGGCGCAATAAGGGCGTCTGTGGCAATGAAACCCAGCATAGTAGCCATGTTGGGGCGAATCATGCCCGCACCCTTACTGACACCAGAGATGGTGACAGTGTGCCCGCCCAGAACAACCTGCGCGGATGCGCCCTTGGGGCGCGTGTCGGTCGTCATTATACCGCTGGCAGCTTCCACCCAGCGATTATCACCAGCGCTCGCAAGCGCATCTGGCAGCGCGCCCAGGATCTTCTGAACCGGCAAAGGTTCACCAATCACCCCTGTTGAGAATGGCAAGACCTCAGAAGCGCTAACACCTGCTTGCTGCGCTAAGGCCTCGCAGCAAGCCAGTGCGTCTTGCATTCCTCGCTCACCGGTTCCTGCATTAGCGTTCCCGGTATTGATCAACAGATAGCGTGGAGCCTTTTCCGCTAAATGTCTGCGACTGATAGTAACCGGAGCGGCACAGAACTGGTTGGTCGTAAACAATCCCGCTACCCGGCTGCCTGGTGCCAACTCAAACACCACCACATCTTTACGCCCGGGCTTTTTGATACCTGCGCTGGCAATACCCAGCCTGACACCTGCTACCGGAAAGAACTCGGGTAAGGTTCCTGGTCCAACCGCCATCTTTGCCACTCCTTCTGAATTGAATATGCCTGAAAACGAAAAACCCGCAGTCTTCCAGTCAACTGGTCGATTGCGGGCTCCTTACTTTAGCTTTTCCAGTGAGGGTTGGTCAGTTCACCTTTCCACAACACTGTTTGTACTTTTTGCCAGATCCGCATGGGCAAGGCTCGTTACGGCCCACCTTGCGCTCCTGTCGCACGAAGGTGTCAGGCGTAGTCTGCCGGGAACCCTCACCACCGCTATCGCCTTGCTCAGCCTGACTCTGCGCGGTCGCGCTGGTCTCGTCATGGCGCAAGCGCGCCTTGGCAAGCTCAAGCTCAAGGGCTTCTTTACGGCGACGCTCGACCTCTTCCATTTCCTCACGGCTTTGAACCCTGACATGGCAAAGCACGCGAGTTACATCACGCTTCATATTCTCAAGCAGGCCCTCAAACATGTTAAATGCTTCGCGCTTGTACTCCTGCTTGGGGTTTTTCTGGGCATAGCCGCGCAGGTGAATACCACGGCGCAGGTGATCCATATTCGAAAGATGTTCTTTCCATAGCGTATCCAGAACCTGCAGGAACACCTGCTTTTCGAATTTACGCATGGACTCTGCGCCGGCCACTTCTTCCTTGGCTCGATAGGCTGCCACAATCTCATCCAGAATTTTCTGGCGCAGACTGTCTTCGAAAAGCTTTTTGTCTTCTTCCAGCCAGGCCTGGATTGGCAGGTCAACAGCCATTTCCGACTGCAACTGAGTCTCCAGCCCTGCCACATCCCACTGCTCAGGCATGCTCTGGGGCGGGATGTGTTCGCTGATCAATGCATCAACAACGTCTTCACGGATGGTGTTAACCATCTCGGAGACATCCTCTGACGCCATAACCTCGTTACGCTGGTCATAAATCACAGTACGCTGATCGTTAGCGACGTCATCGTACTCGAGCAGCGTTTTACGCATGTCGAAGTTGCGACCCTCAACCTTACGCTGGGATTTTTCAATGGCATTCGTGACCATGCGGTGTTCAATGGCCTCGCCCTTCTTCATACCCATCGCCTGCATCAGGCTCTTGACACGATCCGGCGCAAAGATGCGCATCAGGTTGTCTTCCAGAGACAGGAAGAAGCGTGAAGAACCCGGGTCGCCCTGACGGCCGGCACGACCACGCAACTGGTTGTCTATACGGCGGGATTCGTGGCGCTCGGTACCCACAATATGCAGGCCACCGGCTTCCAGAACCTGATTATGACGTTCTGTCCATTCAGCTTTGAGGCGCGCAACCTCCTCCTCTGACGGGTTGTCCAGCCCGGCGACTTCGTGCTCCCAGTTGCCGCCCAGCACAATGTCCGTGCCCCGGCCGGCCATGTTGGTGGCAATAGTAACGGCACCCGGACGCCCGGCTTGGGCAATAATCTGAGCTTCTGATTCGTGCTGTTTGGCGTTAAGGATCTTATGCTCTATACGCGCTTTTTTCAGCAGCATCGAGAGTAGCTCCGATGCCTCGATGGAGGCGGTGCCCACAAGAATTGGCCGACCCTCACCGGTCACATCCTTGATCTCATCGATGATGGCGTGGAACTTTTCATCCTGAGTCAGGTATACGAGATCGTTGTAATCAATCCGCTGGATGGCTTTGTTCGGTGGAATGACCACAACATCCAGTGCGTAGATCTGACGAAACTCGAAAGCTTCGGTATCAGCCGTACCGGTCATACCGGCAAGCTTGTCATACAACCGGAAATAATTCTGGAAGGTTGTTGAAGCCAGAGTCTGACTCTCAGCCTGAATCTTCAGACCTTCTTTGGCTTCCATCGCCTGATGCAGGCCTTCGCTCCAGCGACGGCCTGGCATGGTGCGGCCTGTATGCTCATCAACAATGACAACCTGGCCACCCTGAACAATGTAATCCACATCTTTCTGAAACAGATGGTGGGCACGCAGTGCTGAATGCACATGGTGCAGCAGGCTCAGATTGGCCGCGGAATACAGGCTCTCACCTTCCTGCAGAAGTTGGCGACTCAGCAGCAGCTCTTCAACCCGTTCATGCCCCGCCTCGGTCAATTCAACCTGACGTGACTTTTCATCGATGGTGAAGTCGCCGGAGGGTTCGCCCTCCTCACTGACTTCGCCTTTTTGCAGACTGGGGATCAATTCATTAATAGCAATATACGCTTTCGAGCTGTCTTCAGCGGCACCAGAGATAATAAGCGGAGTACGGGCCTCGTCGATGAGGATCGAGTCAACTTCGTCCACAATCGCATAATGGAGACCGCGCTGTACCTTGTCATCGGCGCTGAACGCCATGTTGTCACGCAGATAATCAAAACCAAATTCATTGTTCGTGCCGTAGGTAATATCGGCCTGATAAGCAGCTCGCTTTTCCTCCGGAGCCTGACCGGCGACTACTACACCTACCTGCATACCGAGAAAGCGGTACAGCTTGCCCATCCACTCGGAATCACGGCTGGCCAGGTAATCATTCACAGTTACAACGTGTACCCCTTTGCCCGGCAAGGCATTGAGATAAACAGCAGCAGTCGCGACCAGCGTTTTACCTTCACCGGTCTTCATCTCCGCAATCCGACCCTCATGCAGGGTTATGCCACCGACTAACTGTACATCGTAGTGGCGCATGCCCATGACACGCCGCCCCGCTTCACGAACGGTCGCAAACGCTTCGGGCAGCAATGCATCCAGACTTTCACCTTCATCAAGCCGGCGACGGAATTCCGCCGTTTTGCCCTGCAACTCGGAGTCCGCCAGATTGCCAAACTGCTCTTCAAGCTCATTAACACGCAAGGCAAGCTTACGCATTCTCTTGATTTCTCGGGCATTTTTACTGCCGAACATCTTGGTTGCAAACTTTGAGAACATAGACCACTACTTCTTTGATTAAACGGAGGAAGCCGGCATTCTAACCTTATTTTGTAACAGTACAAAAGGCAGGGCTCACATAGCCTGAGTTCCGTGACTATCCTGTGCCAAATACCGGGAGCTGACAAACCTGACGAAACTGGCGGGAACAAGGTTAACGTCAGGCAGCGCCTGAGGTTCTAGCGACTGGCTCTCTTGATATAGGTTTCCGGGTTCTCGCTTTTTCCATTGCGAATGACTTCAAAGTGAACATGAGGCCCAGTGGAGCGACCCGTGCTCCCCATCAGCGCCAGCACCTGCCCCTTCTGGATCACATCCCCTACTTTAACCTTGATCGTTTTGCTGTGCGCATAGCGGGTAACCAGGCCATCGCCATGGTCGACTTCAACCAGATTACCATAACCGGAGCGCTCACCTGCGTATGATACAACGCCACCAGCTACAGAGATAATATCACTACCGTCCTTACCTGCAAGGTCGACGCCGGCATGCCAGGTACGCTTTCCAGTGAAAGGATCTGAGCGATAGCCATAACGTGAAGATAACCAGCCCCAGGTAATGGGACGACCTTCCAGGTACAATTCGTCTTCAAGTTTCTGGCGCGATGAAACCTGATCCAGCAACCGAAGTTGCTGCTCACGATCCAGCATCTTGCGCTCCAACTCATCAATCATCCGGGTCAGTTCCGGTGCCGTGAAGGAATCCGCAGAAAGGGCGTCTTCAGGGCCACCTACAGCCGCTGGCTGATTAAAATCAAATTCATCGCTGGCTACCAAGCCAGATTCCACAAATCGCTGACCCAGTGCATCGAGGCGCAGTAATCTGCCCTGAATCTCGCCAAGGCGCAGGGTCAACGCGTCTACCTGATCCTGCACATTTTGCTGCAACCCCGCCAGTTCAGCTTTCTGCTCACCCAGCCTGCTTTGCCATTCGGCTACAAGTTCAGAGCTTGATGGCTCTCTTGCTTCCGCCTGGTTCATTGCGATGGTGTACCCACCCCAGGCCGTCGCAACCAGCAAGGCAGCTACGAAAAATGCCAGAACAAGAGCGACTGTGCCGTTAAGGGCAAACACACGAGATGCTCCGTGGCGTTTGCCAACGAGAATGATGTTCATATTGTCTTCTGGTTTCATCAATGAGCTGCAATCCTGTCCTGTAGTGCTGCAGCTCGAAATGTTCCGAGTGGGTCTGCCCTCCTTAGCAACAACTACGTACTGATAAATCGCAGCGCCCGGTAGACATACTCATTTACAACAAGGTAAAACAAGAGCACTGGAGGCACCACGCGTAAAACGTGCAGAAGTGTAACCAATCGTTATCGCGGCCGTCGAGAAGAAAGCACCTTATGAACCGAAAAAATGATCAAAAAATGACCTTTGACAACCTTGGAAAAACCCCGGTTCTGAGAGAACTGGTCGCCAAAGCCAACACACATCGCATGGCGGAAGAAGAGGTCATGGCAGCCTTGCCACCAACGCTGGTAGCGGGTACCCGGTTCGTCTGTTGTCAGGAAGGGGAGCTGACTCTCTCAGCGGAGAACGCGGGAAAGGCCAGTCAGATTCGCTTTCGGCAACACGAGATCATGGAAAAATTGCGGGAAAACGAGCTCTTCCGGTTCGTATGGAAGCTCAAGGTGAAAGTTGCGCCCCCAAGATTTCATGACAGGCCGCCAGCAAAAAAAATACCTTTAAGTAAAGAAAATGCCCGACTCCTCAAAGAGGAAGCCGGGCACACGAAGGATAAAAAACTACGCGAGGTTCTCGAAAAACTCGCAAGCCATGTCCGGGATTAAGGCATCCAGCCTTAAGCCGGCACCGCCAACACAGGCTTCATGTAAGAGATAGGTGCAGTTTCTTCGTTATCGAAGGTAACCACTTCCCATGAGTCCTCTTCCGCCCTGAGTTTACGCAACAGCTTATTGTTCAGGTCGTGACCAGACTTGATACCGCGGAACTCACCGATCAGGCTATTGCCCAGCAGGTAAAGGTCTCCGATTGCATCCAGTACTTTGTGCTTCACGAACTCGTCGTCATAGCGCAGACCATCCTCGTTCAGGATCTTGTAGTCATCTACCACTATGGCGTTGTCGACACTGCCACCCAGGGCCAGGTTCATCGCCCGCAGCTTTTCAATATCGCGCATGAACCCGAAAGTCCTGGCGCGACTGACTTCCTTCACGAAAGACGTACTTGAAAAATCAACGGTCGCTGTCTGGGCACGACCTTTGAACACAGGGTGATCAAAGTCGATGCCGAAACTCACCTTGAAGCCTTCGAACGGCAGGAAGGTTGCCTTCTTATCGCCCTCTTCGATGGTCACTTCCCGCTTGATACGAATGAATCGCTTTGCAGCTTCCTGCTCAGCAATACCGGCGGACTGCAGCAGAAACACGAATGGACCGGCAGAGCCGTCCATAATCGGTACTTCTGAAGCGCTCAGTTCAACATAGCAGTTATCGATACCGAGACCAGCCATAGCGGAGAGCAAATGCTCGATTGTCGCCACACGGACACCGTCTTTTACCAGCGTCGTGGACAGCATGGTCTCACCCACATTTTCAGCACAAGCAAGAATTTCGACTACCGGGTCGAGATCCGTGCGCCGGAAAATGATTCCCGAATCTACCGGAGCTGGCTTCAGGGTAAGGTAAACCTTTTCCCCTGAGTGCAAGCCAATCCCGGTAGCACGGATCGTGTTTTTAAGTGTCCGTTGTCTGATCATCGGTTCGTTATTCCGTAAAAAATGGCGATATTCAAAGCAAAAATCTGGGCGCAGAATATCAAAGAATACGTCTGAGTACCATTTGCCCAACCTGAAATTGCCTAAAAAATAAGCAACACCGGCTATTGGTCATCAGCGCTTCATTGTCCGGAATTATGGTCTATCTCTTCAGATATGAACCTGCACCGGACATCAATTGCAACAGATTATCAGTCAGCCTGCCTCCGAAGGAATGCGGGAATATCGAGATAGTCGACTCCCTGCTCTTCGCTTTCTTTGCTCTGATCTACCGCAACGTTTCCGTGTGATACCGCACGGCGACGCAGGATTGCAGGGCGGTCCAGCTGGTTGTAGTCCGTTTTACCGTCCAGAGTTCGCGTGTTATCAACAACCTTGGTCGGCTTTTCACGATCGCCACCAAGCCCTGTTGCAACAACGGTTACCTTCAGCTCATCAGTCATTTCCGGATCAATAACGGTGCCGACGACCACTGTGGCAGTGTCTGACGCAAATTCACGCACAATGTCGCCAACCTCGGAGAACTCGCCAAGGTTCAGATCCATACCTGCGGTGATGTTGACCAGAATACCTTTGGCGCCCTGCAGGTTGACATCTTCCAGCAGCGGGCTGCGAATAGCGGCCTCTGCAGCTTCCTGCGCGCGATTCTCACCGGAAGCACGGGCTGTACCCATCATCGCCATGCCCATTTCGGACATAACCGTTTTAACGTCGGCGAAATCGACGTTGATCATGCCGTTCCGGGTAATCAGATCCGCAATGCCCTGAACCGCTCCCAACAGAACATCATTAGCTGCGGCGAAAGCGTCCAGCAGGCTGGTCTTTTTACCCAGCACTGCAAGTAGCTTTTCATTTGGAATGGTGATCAGCGAGTCAACGCTTTCTTCCAGTTCCTTGAGCCCCTGATCAGCCAGACTCATTCGTTTGCCACCTTCAAAGTTGAAGGGCTTGGTCACTACGGCAACGGTCAGTATGCCCATTTCCCGAGCAACCTCCGCAACCACCGGCGCAGCACCAGTGCCCGTTCCGCCACCCATACCAGCGGTGATGAACACCATGTCCGCGCCTTTAATGGATTCAGCAATGCGGTCACGGTCCTCGAGAGCAGCCTGGCGGCCTATCTCAGGGTTGGCTCCGGCACCCAGTCCTTTCGTGATATTTCCGCCCAGCTGAATGATCTGACGGGCATCCATATCAGCCAATGCCTGAGCATCTGTGTTGGCGCAGATGAACTCCACACCTTCGATGTCACTGTTAAGCATGTGGCGCACAGCGTTACCGCCGCCGCCGCCAACACCCACTACCTTGATGACAGCGTTTTGTTGGACATTATCGACAAGTTCAAACATTCCCCTTCTCCTTCGTGCTGTTTCAGCCTTGTTCCAGGCTGTTTATTCGAGTTTGTATTTTCGAGATACCTTCGTTTACTGCCTGCCCGGAACCGTCAGAAATGACCGGTAAACCAGGCCTTCATGCGCTCAAACAGCGAGGGTGCATCCTCGCCCTTGAGCACCGGTGCCCGGCCAAGATCCATCTGCCGGAAACCGTGAATCAACAACCCCACGCCCGTGGCGTAAACGGGGTTATTAACAACTTCTGTCATACCGGAAACTGCATGCGGACAAGCTAGCCGCACCGGCATATGGAAGATTTCTTCAGCCAACTCCACCACACCCTCCATGGTGGAGGCGCCCCCGGTAATCACGATGCCCGCCGGAACCAGATCCTCAAAACCTGAACGGCGCAGCTCCGATTGCACGAGGGTAAACAGCTCCTCGTATCGAGGTTCAACAACTTCCGCCAGCGCCTGTCTCGACAGATCACGGGGCGCCCGGTCGCCAACACTCGGCACCTTGATGGTCTCATCAGCTCCCGCCAACTGCGTCAAGGCACAGGCGTATTTGATCTTTATCTCTTCGGCGTTCTGCGTGGGCGTTCGCAATGCCATGGCTATGTCATTGGTAACCTGGTCGCCGGCGATAGGAATAACGGCCGTGTGACGGATGGCACCGCCGGTGAACACAGCAATATCCGTAGTACCACCTCCCACATCCACCACGCAGACCCCCAGTTCCTTCTCGTCCTCTGTGAGGATTGCGTGGCTGGAAGCCAACTGCTCCAGAATGATGTCATCAGCCTCAAGACCGCAGCGGCGAATGCATTTTTCAATGTTTTGCGCTGCGTTAACGGCGCATGTCACCAGGTGCACCTTCGCTTCGAGGCGCACACCGGACATGCCCATAGGCTCCTTGATGCCTTCCTGGTTATCGATCACAAACTCCTGCGGCAGAATGTGCAGGACTTTCTGATCCGCAGGAATAGCCACGGCCTGGGCTGCATCGATGACCCGGTCAATATCCGCCTGCGTTACTTCACGGTCGCGAATCGCCACAATGCCGTGGGAGTTGAGGCTTTTTATGTGGCTGCCTGCAATCCCTGCATACACTGAGTGGATTCGACAACCCGCCATCAGCTCAGCTTCTTCAACCGCCCGCTGGATCGCCTGAACCGTAGTTTCGATATTGACCACCACGCCCCGCTTCAGTCCCCTTGACGGATGGGAGCCAATACCCACCACTTCAATGGTTCCGTCCATCTTGCGTTTGCCGACTATCGCAACCACCTTCGAGGTTCCGATATCGAGGCCGACAATCATGTTTTCCGTTTCAACCGATGACATGTGTTCCACCAAACCGTAGGTCTGAATTTACTGTTTCTATGTTTTCGGGCCGGAAGCAGCCAGAGCTGGCTTCCACTGAACCGCTACACCGTTGGTATAGCGGGCATCTACCCGGCTAACTTCGTCCGACCGCGATATAAGCCGGTTTTCATACACAGTGATAAAACGTTCAAAGCGCTTCGCAACCTGGTCCCGCCCGAGTACCACTTCAATTCCATTCGAGAGACGTAGGGTCCAGGCACCTCGTCGCTCCAGTGAGAGCCCGGAAAAACCCAGCCCGTGCCCCACAAGCTTGTCACTCATGGTACGGGCCATGCTGATCACATCCCGCACCCGCTCATCCGGCCCCGAAAGCTGCGGCAAGCGCCCGGCCACTTCGGGGTTGGGTGGCATAAAAAGCTCTCCTGTGCGGCTCACCAGGCGACCGTCGTTCCAGTACGCCAGGGGCTTTTTCTCCCGGATATTAATCTCCAGGCGATCCGGCCAAACCCGGCGCACCGCTACAGTCTCTATCCATGGCCGCTTCTCCAGATCAGCCTTGATTTCCGAAAGATCCGTCGAAAAATAGCTCTTACCGATCCAGTTCCCGGCTTGGCGTTCAATGGCAACGCGGCTGTCGCCCACAAATTCACCGTTTACATCAATGGCCATAACCTGCTGATCCATGGCACCCAGAACCTTACCCGTTGCCCAGGGCACCAAGCCCGCCAACAGCAGTACCGCGATACCCATACCGGCCTGCAGCCAGGGCACGGCAGCCAAGACTGCCTTCAACACTCCAAACCGGTCCTTCTCCGGCCCGAGGGAGGTTGCCCCCCTGCGCCGGGGAGGGTCGGACGGTACCGCCCGGCTCCGGATGAGTAGTGTTTCAAGCATCGGCAGTCTCCAGCGTGTCGCAAAGAATCCTCACAACAAGCTCTTCAAAGCTGATACCGGCAGCTCTTGCCGACATAGGTACCAGGCTATGGTCGGTCATACCCGGCACCGTATTTACTTCCAGCAACCAGAATTCGCCGTCCCTATCCTGCATGATGTCTACTCGGCCCCAGGTGCGGCAGCCGACGACGCGAAAAGCCTCAAGCGCAAGTTTCTGTAATCGCACTTCATCCTGGGGCGCTAAACCACAGGGAATTCTGTAGCGGGTGTCATCTGCCAGGTATTTCGCGTCATAGTCGTAGAACACATGGTCCGTGCTCAGCCCTATCGCTGGAAGCGCGCTATCCTGCAGCAAGCTGACGGTGAATTCCGGACCTTCAATCCACTCCTCTACCAGAACCGAGTTATCCAGTGCAGCAGCTTGCTCGTATGCTTCAGCCAGTTCTGCGACGTTATTTACCTTACGAATACCGATACTGGAGCCTTCGCGAGATGGCTTTACACTCAATGGTGTGCGCAACTCACGAACAATCTGTTCAGCCTCATCGGCAGCCGACATGGTTCTGAACTTTGGTGTCGGCAGACCACAACCCGCAAAGACATATTTGGTACGAAGCTTGTCCATTGCCAAAGCAGATGCCATCACTTCGCTGCCGGTGAAGGGAATACCAGCCTGAGACAGAATCGCCTGCAAGATGCCGTCTTCCCCACCGCGGCCGTGTAACGCTATGAAAACCCGATCAAACTCAGGGCTCTCGACGGTCTTCAGAAGACACCCCTGAACATCAATGCCAAACGCATCAACGCCGGCAGATACCAGAGCAGCAAGAACGGCCTTGCCGCTCTTGAGAGAAACATCACGCTCCGCGGAGTCTCCCCCCATAAACACAGCCACGCGTCCCAACGACCGAACCAATGCTGGCTCGGCCTGATACGCTGGTATCCCGGAATGCTGCATATCACTCACCTGCAAATACTCCTGCTGCTGCCAACCGATTCGCCACACCGCCAATATCGCCTGCACCTTGCGTAATAAGGAGGTCACCGTCCTGTAGCACACTGCCCAGCAAGCTCTCAATTTCACGGTTATCTTCTACAAACACCGGCTCCACCTTGCCACGCTGCCGTATGCTGCGGCACAGGGCTCGCCCGTCCGCGCCCGGAATGGCCGGTTCGCCAGCGGAGTACACATCCATCAGCAGTAGGCCATCTACTTCCGACAGAACCCGTACAAAGTCTTCGTAGAGATCACGGGTTCGCGTGAACCGGTGGGGCTGATAAAGCATCACCAGGCGCCGCCCGGGCCATGCATCGTGAGCTGCGCGAATAACCGCTTCAACCTCAGTCGGATGGTGACCGTAGTCGTCCACAAGGGTAACCGTGCCGCCCTTGGGAATTTTATATTCTCCGTTGACCTGAAAGCGCCGGCCTACACCGGCAAACGCTGCCAGACCCTGGCAAATAGCGGTGTCCGCAACTCCCTCATCGGTTGCAACCGCTATGACCGCGAGCGCATTCAGCACGTTATGGCGCCCGGGCATTTTCAGCTCTACCGTCAAATCACTGCGCCCGCTGGGGCGCTTGACCACAAAGTGGGTTCTCAGGCCGTCGGTAACGATATTCTCGGCACGATAATCCGCTTCTGGGTTGCTGATGCCATACGTAATGATCGCGCGGGAAATGCGCGGAATAATTTCTTGCACATAGGCATCGTCGACACACATAACCGCAACGCCGTAGAACGGCAGGTTATGGAGAAAATCGACGAACGTCTGCTTGAGCTTTTCAATGTCGCCGTCATAGGTATCCATATGATCGGCTTCAATATTGGTGACGACAGAAATCACCGGCGTCAGGTGCAGGAACGAAGCATCACTTTCATCCGCTTCTGCCACCAGATAGCGTGAGCCACCCAGCTTGGCGTTGGTACCTGCACTGTTCAGCTTTCCGCCGATCACAAAGGTCGGGTCCAGCCCGGCTTCGCCAAACACCGATGCGATCAGACTCGTCGTAGTAGTCTTTCCGTGGGTACCGGCAACGGCGATACCATGGCGATAACGCATGATCTCAGCGAGCATCTCAGCCCTGGGCACAATCGGAACCCGCCGACTGCGAGCAGAGACCACTTCAGGGTTTTCAGAACCGACCGCAGAAGACACCACAACCACATCCGCTTTGGCGCTGTTCTCTTCCCGGTGACCGATCTGAACCTCAATTCCCATGGCCTTGAGGCGAGCGGTAACCACACCCTCTTTCAGATCTGACCCTGAGACGTCGTAACCCTGGTTTTTCAGCACTTCGGCGATCCCGCTCATGCCGGCCCCACCGATACCCACGAAATGAATGTGGCGAATCCGGCGCATCTCCGGTACCTGAAAAACAAGTGGCGGATTGGTTATATCAGCCATTAGCGGCCTCCAGACAATAATTCACGACTCTCTCCGTTGCGTCAGGGCGAGCCAGTGTGCGTGCAGCCTTTGCCATATCCATGACCCGGGCACGATCCCTGGCAATATCGCCCAGGGTTTCTGCCAGCACGGCCGGCGTAAGCCGTGACTGTGGTATTAGTACGGCCGCCTTGGCGTTCACCATTTGCTGACCGTTTTTCGTTTGGTGGTCATCCACTGCATGGGGAAACGGCACCAACACTGCTCCGATACCTGCTGCGCAAAGCTCGGAAACCGTCAGGGCACCCGCGCGACACAAAACGATATCGGCCCAGCTGTAGGCCTCCGCCATGTCTTTGATGAACGACTCCACAGCCGCATCCACGCCGTGCTGTTGATAAGACGCACGCGCGGCCTCAAGATTCTTTTCACCACACTGATGCCTGACCTGCGGCCGTTCCTGTTCGGGCAGCATTGCCAGTGCTTCCGGCAGCTGCTGATTGAACACCTGGGCTCCGAGGCTGCCGCCGATCACGAGTAGGCGCAGCGGCTTGTTCTTTTCGCCGGGCTGAATCGAGCGCCCGGACATTCTCTGCTCTGGCGACGGCAGAGTTGCCAGATCTTCGCGCACTGGATTTCCGGTACACCGGGTGATTACATCCGGACCGAAACTCCCTGGAAAAGCTTCGAGAACCGTTTTCGCAAACCGCACAAGAATGCGATTAGTCATGCCTGCGATGGCGTTCTGCTCGTGAATCACCAGGGGCGTTCGAGTTAGCCAAGCAGCCAAACCGCCAGGGCCGGTTACAAATCCGCCCATACCAATCACACAATCCGGGCGAACACGGCGCATGATCGTGAAGGCCTCTCCCAATGCCCGCATAAGCCGGAACGGCGCCATAACCAGAGCCAACTTGCCTTTGCCCCTAAGCCCTGAGATATGGATCAGCGAGAGCGGAATTTCAGTATCCCCAATCAAACGCTCCTCCATTCCCCCACTGGCGCCCAGCCAGTGCACTTCATGCCCTTTGGACTCCAGTGCCCGGGCAGTGGCGAGTGCAGGAAACACATGCCCGCCTGTACCTCCAGCCATCATCAGGAACCGGCGTGACTCAGTCATAGCTAGCCCCTCCCCGCTTACGGGAGCCGGTCTTTTCGGTAGCCTGTTTTTCCTTGTCCAGCCTTTCCATCTCAACCCTGGCCAGAATGCCAATACAGACACAACTGATCATAAGGCTGGAGCCGCCGTAGCTGACCAGAGGCAAGGTGAGCCCCTTGGTGGGCAGTAACCCGGTACTGACCGCCATATTGATCCCTGCCTGCAGGCCGATCAGTAGCGTAATGCCGTAAGCGAAACAGGCACCAAACGGCATCTCTGCCTTCTCAGCGCGGCGGGCAATCACAAAACCAGTGACAACCAGCACCGTAAACAGCCCAAGCACAATCAATGAACCCAGCAACCCGAACTCTTCTGCAATAATCGCGAAAATAAAGTCTGTATGAGCTTCCGGCAGAAAAAACAACTTCTGTATAGAGTTACCCAGGCCAACACCACCCCACTCACCCCGACCGAAAGCAATCAGGGACTGAGTTAGCTGGTAGCCGCTATCGAACTGGTCTTTCCATGGGTCGAGGTAGCTGACAACACGCTTCAGGCGATAGGGCTGAGTCAGAACCAAGACCACTCCGAGCACGACCAGCGTTGCAATCAAGGGCATAAACCGACTTAGCCGCACACCGCTCAGGAAAATCATGCCCGCGGCCGCTGTAACCAGAACCACTGTGGCACCGAAATCAGGCTGAATCACCAGCAATGCAGAAGCCACACCCAGAACAACCAGAGGCTTCAGGAAGCCAGGCCAGGTGTTCAACAACTCATCACGTCGACGAACAACGTATCCCGCCAGATAAGCAATCAGGCACAGCTTTGCAATTTCCGATACCTGCACATTGAACAGGCCAAAGGGAATCCAACGGGTTGAACCGTTCACCGTGCGACCCAGAGGGGTCAGCACCAGAACCAGAGACAACATGCCGATACCCAGCAACAACCAGCCACTGCGCTCCCACCAGGCAACAGGCACGTTGACCGCCACCAACGCCAGCACGCAGCCCATGGCCGCGAACATGAGCTGGCGAATCACATAGTGATAACTGTTGCCCATGGTTTCTACCGCCATATCCATAGAAGCGGACGAAATCATTACAACCCCAATAATCAGCAGTGCAACCGAACTGATCACCAGAGCTGACAGGGGCTGAATATCACTCAGCCACTGGGTTCTGACGGGAGATACGGACAATCCTGCCTGCATCACAGTATCTCCCCCAAAGACTTGACCAGGGCGCCGAATTGCTCACCACGGTCCATATAATCCCGGAACATATCAAAGCTTGCGCAGGCAGGAGAAAAAAGCACCCGATCGCCTTTCAACGCAAGCTCTGACGATTTTTTCACAGCATCAGCCAACGATGTTGCCTGGTATACCGGGATACCAGCACCAACTGCCTCAGCAATGCGGTCTGCGTCATGGCCGATCAACACCACTGCACGGCAGCATGCTGTAATCGGTGCTTCCAGGTCAGAAAACTTTGCCCCTTTGCCTTCTCCACCGGCAATCAGCACTATTTTCCCATCACCTTCCGGCACCAGGCTTTTTATAGCTGCGACGGTAGCGCCCACATTTGTGCCTTTTGAGTCGTTGATATAATCAACATCACCAAACGTGCGTATGAACTCACACCTGTGAGGCAAACCGCTAAACTGACGAGCGGTATCCAGCATAACGTTCATGGGCAGCCCCGCAGCCTGACCCAACGCCAGCGCTGCCATAACATTGCTGAGGTTGTGCCAGCCAATCAGCTTCAGCTCACTGGCGTTCAGTAGGTTATCGAACCCAAAGGTCAACCAGATGCCCTGGTCATCTTCCCGGGTGCTGAACGTCTGCGGATTAACACGGTTGAATCCGAAGCACAAGAATCGAAGATTATCCCTGGCCATCGGTGTGCTCAGCGCATCATCCAGATTCACAATGGCGTTCTTGCAGCCACGGAAAATTCTCTGCTTGGCCTGGAAGTAAGCCATCTTGTCTGGATATCGATCCAGGTGGTCATCACTGACGTTCAGCACCGTAGCCGCCAGCGCATTCAATTCCCCGGTTGTTTCCAACTGAAAACTGGATAATTCGAGTACATAAAGCTCTGTATCAAGCCCCAGCAAATCCAGCGCGGGTGTTCCGATATTTCCGCCCACCTGAACTTTGAGACCGGCGGCCCTTGCCATTTCACCGAACAGTGTAGTGACCGTGGTCTTGCCATTGGAACCGGTAATCGCAACTATCGGCGCATCGGCAGCCTCTGCGAACAGATCGATGTCGCCTCGGATACGCGCCCCCTGTTCAGCGGCGTGAGCAATTGCCGGCTCAGCGATGTTTATGCCCGGGCTGACGACCAACTCGCTGAAGTCAGCGAACAGCTCAGGATCAAATGGACCCAGATAGACAGGAACATCCGGCCACCCCGCACGCAGGTCATCAATGCCCGGGGGAGCTTCGCGGCTATCAGCCACGACAACCTTTCGCCCCTGAGTAGACAGATAGCGCACGCAGGAGAGCCCGGTTTTACCGAGCCCCACTACCAATATGCGGCGATCTGACGTGATGACACTCATAATCAGTCCGTTTTCCTAACGTAATTTCAGACTGGCCAGGCCAATCAGAACGAGAATGACGGTGATAACCCAGAAGCGCACGATCACTCGCGGTTCCGGCCAGCCTTTGAGCTCAAAATGGTGGTGCAACGGCGCCATCCGGAAAATCCGGCGACCGGTTAATCGGAATGAGGCCACCTGAAGGATCACTGAAACAGTTTCCATCACGAACACCCCACCCATGATGAAAAGAATTATTTCCTGGCGCACGATCACCGCAACCACACCCAGAGCAGCACCAAGTGCAAGTGCGCCAACATCACCCATGAACACCTGAGCGGGATATGTGTTGAACCAAAGGAAGCCGAGACCGGCGCCGACCAATGCGCCACAAAACACAATAAGCTCACCGGTGCCTGGCAAATAGGGGATCAACAGATAGTTGGCGAATTGAACGTTGCCGGAAACATAAGCAAAGATAGCCAGCGCACCGGCGACCATCACCGTGGGCATAATGGCCAGACCATCCAGACCATCCGTCAGATTCACTGCGTTGCTGCTGCCGACGATGACGAAATAGGTCAGCAGGATGAAAAGTACCGGGCCAAGGGTCAGCGATACATTTTTTACGAACGGCAGGTAAAGCGAAGTTTCCTGAGGCAAGACCGAGCTGAAATACAACACTATGGCTGCACCAGCACCGATCAGCGATTGCCAGAAATACTTCCAGCGGGCAGGCAGACCGCGAGGGTTGCGCTCAACCACCTTGCGGTAATCGTCAACCCACCCAACGGCGCCAAACATCAGGGTAACCAGCAAAGTAACCCACACATAACGATTCGTCAGATCCGCCCACAACAGTGTGCTGATGGCGATAGATACCAGAATCAGCGCGCCACCCATAGTCGGGGTACCGGCTTTACTCAGATGGGTCTGGGGCCCGTCATCACGGACCGCCTGGCCAATCTGGTACTGGCTTAGCTTGCGAATCATCACAGGCCCAATAACCAATGAAATCAGGAGAGCGGTCAACGTTCCCAAAATTCCACGCACGGTCAGGTACTGAAACACTGTCAGCGCTGAAAAATACTGTGATAGAACCTCTGTCAGCCAGAGCAGCATGCGTTATTCACCTTGTTTTTAATCCCTTCCACCACGAGATCCATGGCGGCGCTCCTGGACCCTTTCACCAGCACGGTCATCGGCAGCTCATTAACAAGAGCGATGGCTTGCACTGCTTCTTCGTGTGTCTGATACGTTTCAGTTGTTTCGCCAAAACCGTCGGCATAGCCGTCGCATCCAGCTCCCACCGTCAGCAGGCGGTCGATTCCGAGTTCGGAAGCCAGTACTCCGACCTCCTTGTGCAGTTCACGGGCAGTTGGCCCCAGCTCTCCCATGGCACCAAAAACCGCAACACGCTTGCCATCGCGTGTTGCCAGAACGCTCAGCGCAGCTTTCATGGACGCCGGGTTAGCGTTGTAACTGTCGTCGATGACTGACAGCCCTCCCGAAAAATTGACAACCTGCAGTCGGCCGCGAACCGGTTGCACCCCGGCGAGGCCTTCGATAACCGCAATATCTGTTGCTCCCAGCTCACGAGTCGCTGCAATAGCAAGCAGAGTGTTCGTTACGTTGTGCTCGCCTTCCAAAGGCAGTGGTAACTTACAAGTCCAGCCGCCCGGCCCTGTAACCACGATTTCCGGCTTTTGGTCTTGAGGCTGTTTTACAATGGCGTTGTAGTCCGCATCCGGGTGCCCATAGCGGCTAACGCTCGCAACCCTGCGACTGCCGGCACGCGTACGCCATAGCTCGAAAGCTGGGTCATCGCGATTCAGAACAACCAGGCCGCCCTCAGCGACACCCTCAATAATCTCGCCCTTGGCCTGCACAATATTTTCATAGCTGCCAAAGCCTTCCAGATGCGCTTGGCCAGCGTTTGTGAGAACTGCCACCTGTGGGCGAGTGATTGCCACCGTATGTGCAATTTCACCGAGCCCGCTGGCTCCGAGTTCGATAACGCCATACCTGTGGGCTGGCCTGAGGCCAAACAGAGTCAGCGGAACACCAATGTGGTTGTTCAGATTGCCGCGGGTCGCCAGCGTATCGCCCATGCGAGTCAGAATGGCGGCAGTCAATTCCTTAACGGTGGTTTTGCCGCTGCTACCAGTGATTGCAACCAGTTTTGCGTCACTCTCGTTGCGGTTGCCTGCGGCGAGGCCTGCCAGCGCGTCAACGGTGTCAGCCACAACCAACTGGGGCATCTGGCGGGAGTTGTCCGGATCGTTATCGATGGCGCTATCAAGAGCGCTATCAAAGGCATCGACCACGACAGCACTGGCTCCTGACTGCTTCGCCGCCAGCAAAAACTCATGGCCATCAAAGTTCTCACCACGCAGGGCAACAAACAGGTCACCCGGTTTCAGTGCACGCGTATCGGTGGAGATGTCAGCAAACGTGGTAGCGTCGAGCCCCGTGGATTTGCAGACAGCGCTGGTAAACTCCATGGCTTCAGCCAGTGAAAAAGCGCGCATCATGCTGCACCTCCCTCAAGTCTCAGCACCTGGCGAACCTGAGCTGCATCGCTGAAGGGAAGCTTCTTACCAGCAATCTCCTGCCAGGCTTCATGACCTTTGCCTGCTATAAGAACGATATCGTCCGGCGTTGCCATACTCACCGCAAAACGAATCGCCTCCGCTCGATCATGGATCACCGTTACAGCGCCCGCCTCTGAAAAGCCCGCCAGAATATCCTGAACAATTTCTGCCGGGCTCTCTGTACGCGGGTTGTCATCTGTAACAACGATCACATCGGCACCCGCTTCTGCTTCTTTCGCCATTTCCGGGCGCTTTCCGCTGTCGCGGTCGCCCCCGCAACCGAAAACACAAATCAGCCGGCCAGTTACATGCGGCCTCAGAGCCGCCAATGCATTGGTCAAGGCGTCCGGGGTATGGGCATAGTCCACAACAGCAGAAATTCCATCCGCACCAACAAACTGTTCGAGCCTGCCAGGAGGCGGAACCAACTGTTTCACAACCTGCTGAACCTGCTCTACCGGGACGCCCAGTGTCATGACTGTCGCAACGGCCGCGAGCACATTACTGGCATTGAAGCTGCCCATCAGAGGCACGGAGAGCTCAAATGCCCCCCACTCACCGTCGACCGTTGCATGAAAACCGGAACCCGTGGGATGAAACTCTTTCAACCACAGTTCCGTCTCGGACTCGTGCAGGCTGTAGCGGACGCGATCGCTCCGACCTTCGAGCTTTTCATACAACTGACGACCGAAAGGATCATCAAAGTTGATCACCGAAAAATGCACATCTTCGCGTTCGAAAAGCCTAGCCTTGGTTGCCCCGTAGGCTTCCATGGAGCCGTGATAATCGAGGTGATCCCGCGTCAGGTTAGTGAATATCGCTGCGGTTATGTTCAGTCCATCCACGCGCCCCTGGTCGAGACCATGCGATGACACCTCCATCGCTGCAGCACGGCCGCCCTTGGCGAGAATAGCCGACAGCACACGATTTATCTGAACAGCATCGGGCGTCGTATGGGTAGCGCTTTGCAAAGCTCCCGGCATGCCGTAACCCAGAGTTCCCAGAACACCACAAGGTGTCCCCGTCTGGGTCAGCAACTGGGCAACATAATGACTCACGGAGGTTTTACCATTGGTACCCGTAACACCTATCAGACGAAGCCGACGGGATGGGTGCTCGTAAAAGCGGGCTGCAATTTTTCCCGTTAACTGCCGCAGCCCCACAATCGGGACAATCAGCGCACCGTGGTGTTCCGAGCACTCCTGATCTGCATCAGACTCCATAAGCACAACCGTCGCACCGGCGGCTATGGCCTGATCCACATAATAGTCCGCGGGCGTAGCTGCCCCCGCCAGTGCAACAAACGCATCGCCAGAACCGATCTCACGGCTATCAGTCTGCAACCCGTGAATCGTTACATCGAACACTGAGGGAACAGTAACAATACCTTGCAACAGAGTGCTGAGAGACGTTATGCACATAGGCTTACCCCCTCTCCCCTGTTTTTTGCGTTTGCGGGCCTGCGGTGCCTACCTCAAGCTCCGGCTTCACGTTCAGGAGGCGAAGCGCATCACTCATCACCCGTGAAAAAACCGGCGCCGCTACTTCGCCGCCGTAATATTCACCGGACTGGGGCGCATCGACGGCCACGACCGTGACAATTCTGGGATTATCGATTGGCGCCATTCCGGCGAAAATCGCTTTGTACTGGCTATCCTCGTAGCCTTGAGCCCCTACCAGATGAACGGTACCTGTCTTGCCTCCGGCGCTGTAGAAGCCGGGCTGAGCCCGCTTTCCTGAGCCCCTGGAAACCACCTCTCCCAGCATAAGCCGCACATCGCCCGTTACTTGCTCGGACAACACTCTTTCGCCAACGGGTTTTTCATTCAACTTGAGCAGGCTTAGCGGATACCGCACACCACCATTTGCTATAACCATGTAGGCTTGAGCCAGCTGAAGGGCATTGACGCTCATGCCGTAACCGTATGAGAGCGTTGCCTCTTCCGAGGGGCGCCATTTTGGTCGCGCCGGCAATACACCCACTGCTTCTCCCGGGAAGCCGATGCCGGTTGGCTGACCAAACCCGAGCCGGGCGTACAAATTACGGATGGTGTCACCACCCAGCTCGGTCGCGATCTTGCTGACACCGACGTTACTGGACTTCACTATAATGTCGGTAAGACTGATAACGCCGTAGTTCCTGTAATCACGAATCGTAAACCGACCAAAACGGCGATAACCGGGAGAGGTATCGATCGTTGTGTTGGCCGAGTATTGCCCCGACTCGAGCGCGGCGGCTATCGAGATCGGTTTCATGGTTGAGCCTGGCTCAAACAGATCCGTAATCGCCTTATTGCGGAGATTTCCCGGCGCAAGCTGGCTGCGGTCATTGGGGTTATACGAGCCCTGATTAACCATAGCGAGGACCTCACCGGTCTCGACATCGAGCATCACGAGCGTGCCGCCACGCGCGTCGTGGGCTCCGACCACGGCTTTCAACTCGCGATAAGCCAGGTATTGCAGGCGCAGATCAATGCTCAGCTCAAGATTTTTCCCAGGGCTGGCATCCCGAATAAGCGTAAGATCCTTGATAATGCGCCCGCGATTGTCCTTCAGCACGCGTTTGCGGCCAGACTCTCCGGACAGCCAGTCGTTATATGCCAGCTCCATGCCTTCCTGGCCGAGCTCATCAATGTTGGTAAACCCGACAACATGAGCGGTCACCTCTCCCGCCGGGTAATAACGCCGATATTCCTGGCGTGTATAAACACCGGGAATATCCAGCTCCATAGCCTTTGCGGCCAGTGCCGGCTGTATCTTTCGACGAAGGTAAATGAATTCTCGCCCAGCGTAGGTCGCAAGACGTTCACGCAGCTTGGCCTCACTGATATCCAGCACCCGCGCCAGATTAGTCAGACGGGGTTCATCGGGATCGGTCTCTGAAGGATTGGCCCAGAGCGTCTGAACCGGGGTGCTCACTGCCAAAGGCTCACCGTAACGATCCGTCACCACGCCCCGGTGAGCATCGATGGCCTCTACGCGAATCGTGCGCACATCACCCTGTTTTCGTAAAAAATCATTATCTACAACGTGTAGATCAACCAGCCGCCAGCCAATCGCCAGCACAACGACCAGAAATACGCCCAGCACGGAGCCAAAGCGCCAGGCTTTCAAGCCTGCCGCTATCTTCTGGCCCAATGTTCTTGCTGATTCCTGGCTTGACAATCAGATCACCCTGATAAGGTTATTGTCATGAATTACTGCAGTGCTAACGCGACATCAGCGGCACCAGGACAATGTCCTGACGCCCTGGGACCACCATACTGAATCGCTCTGCCGCAAGAGTTTCTACGCGACCATGGGCCCCCAGAGCACTTTGCTCCAGAAGCAACTGACTCCACTCCGCCTGAAAACGATCACGCTCGGCCTGAAGTTGAGAAAGCGTATTAAACAGCCCGCGGTTCTCGTGAGCGCTGACAACAACGCCGATCGATGAACCTACAAGTAGCGCAGCGAGAGCCAGTGACACCAAGACCTTTTTTTGCCGGGTGGCATCAAAAACGCGCCGCGAAATCCTGACAGCAGCTACAACGCCACCACGAACCTTTTCTTTATTCAGCTTCGCCGTCTTTACCGTCGGCTCTATGGCTACCGCGCCCATAATTACGCGCTCCCCTGCGATTTCTGTTTGCTGTCGTCGATACGCTCCAGAACCCGCATAACAGCGCTGCGGGCTCGAACATTTTCACTGACCTCGCCGGCACCGGCTTTACTGGCCTTGCCAATCAACCTAAAGCCAGAAGCCTCCTGCTCAGCCGTTACCGGTATTCCTTTCGGCAATCTGGGGCCACGAGCAAGATCTCGCATAAAGCGCTTTACCAGCCGATCTTCCAGCGAATGAAAACTGATAACCACGAGACGCCCACCAGGCGCCAGCCGGCTTACTGCTGCTTTCAGCCCGACCTCCAGGTCCTCCAGTTCGCGGTTAATAAAAATCCGAACTGCCTGGAACGTGCGTGTTGCCGGATGCTTGTGTTTCTCTTTTTTCGGCACGGCTTCGCTCACCAGCGCGGCCAATTGAAGCGTGGTTTCAATAGGCGCCTCCTGGCGACGCTCGACTATCAGTCGGGCGATACGGCGGGAAAACTTTTCCTCACCGTAACGAAAAATCACATTAGCGATTTCATGCTCTTCCGCGTATGCCAGCCACTCAGCCGCACTTGGCGACTGCAGCGGATTCATGCGCATATCCAATGGACCATCACGCATAAAGCTGAAACCTCTCGACGCATCGTCAAGCTGCGGTGAAGACACACCCAGATCCATCAACACGCCATCAACTTGTTCCCAGCCAGCATCGGATACCGCGCGACTGAGCTCAGCAAAGGAACCATGGAAGTATCCAAAACGAGGATCATCTGCAGCCAGACCTTCAGCTACAGAAATGGCTTCAGGATCCTTGTCGATGCCCAGCAAATGTCCAGACGCGCCCAGGCGCCCGAGAATAAGCTTGCTGTGGCCACCCCTACCAAAGGTGCCATCTACATATTTGCCATCGGGATCGCTGACCAGATAGTCGACCGCCGAATCCAGAAGGACCGAGCGATGCGAAAAATCTGCCCCGACCTCCTGAGTGCGATCGGTGGTCATAGGGAGAGCGCCTCCATCTCAGGTGGCATATCATCATCACCAGAGGATTCATCCAGCCACTCGAACCAGCGCTCCTCACTCCACAGCTCCAGCTTCTTACCCTGACCGATGAGCATCAGTTTTTTCTCAAGATGGGCATAACTGCGCAATGTGGGCGGCACCAGAATGCGCCCAGCGGAGTCCATCTCCATGGGCGCCGCGTTACCAAGCAACAGCCGCTGGAGGCGACGCGCCGCCTTATTCATATTGGGAAGCGCCTCAATTTTAGGGCGAAGAATCTCCCACTCGGGTTCCGGATAGACCAGCAGACACCGCTCTTCATCGGCATTCGCAGTCAATACAATGCGCCCACCACAGGTCTGCGCGAGGCCTTCGCGCACCTTGGCGGGGATCGCCAGGCGACCCTTCGCATCCATATTGATGGCATGACTGCCGAGAAAATTGCTCATTTACACCGTCTCTGAGTACTCAAAAACCACAAATAACCACTAGAAACCACTTTTTCCCACTTGTGCACACTATAGAAACACGCAATTCACAATGCAAGCGCCGTAAACAGCGGCCCTCTTGGAAAAGTTCCTTTTACGACAACAAGTTACGGACGACAGCGTGAGAAAAAGGTAATATTACGGATAAGAAAAGAAGGAAAATCAAACACCTGCAAAAGTGTTTGAAGAAGACAAGTGAGGTATAAGATTTTTTGGCTATAAGAAGCGCGCCATGAGAATGAACGCGCTTCACAACCTGAAGGAAAAAGGCGAGCTCGCCGATAAGCCGGGTTCTGTCGTGGACAGTCATTCATCTAGGGCCTGCGTCACCACAGGCCTCAAGCAACCTACCCGAATCCAGCGCGGGCCACGCCATTGGATTCCTATTTGGTCTTGCTCCAGGTGGGGTTTACCATCGCCGTGGACTGTTGCCAGCCACGCGGTGCGCTCTTACCGCACCGTTTCACCCTTACCGGCACCCGCGAACTGGTCACGGGTACTTAGGCGGTCTGCTTTCTGTTGCACTTTCCGTCGGCTCACGCCGCCCAGGAGTTACCTGGCACCTTGCCCTGCGGAGCCCGGACTTTCCTCCCCCGGTCATACCGGCGGCGACTGTCTGGCGAGCTCGGGCGAGACAATACTCCTGCACTACGCACCATGCAAGAAAAAGCACCGCCCCAGGGTGTTAGCCGTCTTTAAGTTCCAATGCTCGCTGATACAGCTCGTTTTTACCCAATCCCGTTAAACCAGAAGCAATCTTCGCAACTTTCTTGACCGGCAGCTCCGCCATTAAAAGGTTTAGCAACCGATCCACATCCAGCGCACCAGCCATCAATCCGCTTTCAGATTTATCAGCACCCCTTACCATAACAACGAACTCGCCACGACTGCCGTGAGGGTCGTCTTGCAGTGCAGAAAGAACCTGTGAAGCTTCACCGGAGTAAAAAGTCTCGAATGTCTTGGTGATCTCCCTACCCAGCACAATCTCGCGATGCGCACCCATAACGTCCGCTATGTCGGACACTGTATCCAGTATTCTGTGGGGTGACTCATAGAAGACCAGTGTTGCTGTCTCCTTTTGAAGCTCTCCCAGCTCCGTGCATCGACCTGTGCGCTTTGCAGGCAAAAACCCGACAAACAGGAAGCGGTCTGTAGGCAGGCCCGCAGCGCTAAGTGCAGCAACCAATGCGCAGGCCCCAGGGATCGGACTCACCCGCACCCCCTCAGCCCTCGCTTCACGAACGAGCACATAGCCCGGATCAGAGATCAGTGGCGTGCCCGCGTCTGAAATCAACGCAACATCAGCACCCGCCAATAACTGATCCAGTATGCTTTTAACTCTGCCACGCTCATTGTGATCATGTAATGCAATCAGGGGCTTGCTGATACCCAGATGTTGAATCAGACGCCCACTATGACGGGTATCCTCTGCAGCAATCACAGCAACCTCCGAAAGCACCCTGACTGCACGCGGCGAAAGATCCTCCAGATTCCCAATGGGGGTGGCAACGATGTATAGCGTTCCACGGCCATCACCTGGCTTTATGGCCTGTATGGCAGATTGATCCGATTCAGATTTCAAAATGTAAGCCTCGCGCACAGGGACATGGTTACCATGACACCTGCGTCATGTGAATTAGCCCGGGAGCTGTTAAACTTGCCACCATCAGATCGGCGCCACAAGCCCAAAACTCCGGAATCTATAGAGCTTGCCATGACCAAAAACCGTATTAACCACCGCGCCCTGGCCGGGATATTCGCCATAACTCTGTTATTTGCCGGTTGCGCCAGTGTCGATCTGGCGTCACACGTTGCAGAGTCGCCAGCCCAGGCGCTAGAGCTCGCCGCAAAGGAGCGCGACACTGAAACGGCCCAGCAGTACCTGCTGAAAGTAGCCAGCCGATTCCAGGAGCGCGACCAACACCGGGCCGCCCGCACATTACTGCAGAGCGATCAATTGGCGCAACCTGCACCGGCACTGCTCGCACAAAAGCAATTGCTTGCCATGGCAGGCGCAGTGGCACTCGAAGATCGGGAGTGGGCCGACACCATCGTCAAGACGCTCTCACCGGATAACTTCAGAAGCTACAACGCAGATCTTGTTAACCGAGCCGCCAGTCTTCAGGCCCAAACCTACGCACTGGTCGGCGACCGCCTCTCAGCGGCCATGACGCTGATGCTGCTTTCACAGACGGACGGCACGGTTAATCCTCAAGAAATCCATGACCAGATCTGGGCATTCCTGAAAGCCGTTCCGGATGAGAAACTTTCCACCGCAAATGAGGGCGCCATTGGTTTTGAAACCGAGGGATGGCTTGAGCTCGCTGCCAGCGTACGCGACCCGGGACTAAGCATTGATGATCAGGGCCGAGTTATCCGTCGCTGGAAGAACAACTGGCCCAGCCACCCGGCAGCACAGATACTGCCATCAGAGCTACAGCTGATCGCCAGCCTATCAGAAAACCGGCCTGAAAAAATTGTATTGGCTTTACCTCTACAAGGGGCCCTTACCAGCGCGGGCAAAGCTATCCGTGACGGCTTTCTTGCAGCCTACTACCAGGATGAATCGGCGGACCGCGACAAAACCGACATCCGCATCGTAGACACCTCTAGCCAACCATTTGATGAGCTTTATAAAGAGCTCGCCGCTCAGGATATCGACCTGATTATCGGCCCCCTTGAAAAGGAAGCCCTGGCGAGTCTTACCAATATGAAGGCTCTTCCGGTACCCGCTCTCGGGCTCAACTACCTGGCTGCCGGCAAGAAGGCCCCAGACGGCCTCTATCAGTTTGGCCTCTCAGCAGAGGATGAAGCCCGGCAGATCGCAGACAGGCTTTCGGAACAGAATATCAATCAGGTCCTGGCACTCATCCCACAAGGTGAGTGGGGTGACCGGGTTGAAGCGGCGCTACTGAATCGCATGCAACGCCATGGGTCCGTTGCACTGGATATCGAGCGATTCTTCCGCGAGGATAACCTACGCGCCGTTACTGCGGACTTGCTGGGCATAACCGTATCCCGTGACAGGGCCATACAAGTAGAAAGAACCATTGGGCTCAATGTCGAATTTGAGCCTCGTCGGCGCCAGGACGCTGAGGCAATCGTAATGGTGGCCGAGCCAGCGATTGCACGCCAGTTCAAGCCGCTGTTTGCCTTTTACTTCGGAGGTGACCTGCCGGTCTACTCACCTTCCATCGTTTACGAGGGCACGCCAGACCCCGCCCGCGACCGGGATCTGAATCAGGTTATATTTACTGACATTCCATGGGTTCTCGACAGCGAAAACCCTTTGCGCGAAGAAGCGTCCAAGACCCTACCCGGCACTCAGGGCCAGCTTGGCAGGTTGTTTGCGATGGGCGCGGACGCTTGGCAGCTAAGTAAACGTTTACCCCTGTTGCGACAGGTTCAAACTGCAACCATTGATGGACAAACCGGCGAACTTACCATGACCTCTGAAGGCAGCATCCACAGGAGCCAACTCTGGGCCCAATTCGGCAGCGGCACTCCGAGCCTGCTACCCGAACAGTCCGATCCTGCCAACGAAGAGGATTAACGCCTCCAAACACTGATCGACTGAACAAACCTCGCAAAAGGACAAGCAGAGCCATGGAAGGCCGCAAAGCTGTTGGAGCGCACTTTGAAGGAGTCGCTGCACGGTACCTCACCGCCCACGGCGTGCACATCAGGGAGCGCAACGTTTATAACCGGGGCGGTGAAATCGACCTGATAGGAGTGGACAGCGATACACTCGTCTTCTTTGAGGTGCGCTACCGCGGGAGCGGCAGCCTTGTCGACCCGGCGGGCTCCATTTCATACCCGAAACGACAGCGACTACTGAAAGCAGCTGCATTCTATCTACACCGCCACAACCTGTGGAACACAATCAGCCGCATAGATGTCGTGGCAATCAGCCCGGGAACCGTAAAAAAATACCGGGTACAATGGATCAAAAATGCAATCCAGGCGGACGTATAGATTCTGATGAGCGAAACGGAGAACCTGATCAACCAATTGTTTGCAAGCCACATGGAGCACACAGCCCAGGCAGCGAGCACCGCAGGCCCCGCCATTGAGCAGGCAGCAGATGCCTTTGTAAATGCTCTTCTCAATGATGGAAAGATTGTCACCTGTGCCAACGGCAACGCCAATGTCATCGCCCAGTATTTCTGTACCGCATTCCTGAATCGCTTTGAGCAGGACCGGCCCGCACTACCGGCAATCAACCTGGGAGCCGATGCCACGACCTACTCGGCCATTTGCCGCGACAATCGCTTCAACGACACCTTCTCGCGTCAGGTAAAAGCGATCGGTAAACCCGGCGACCTGTTGTTCGTGATCGTCGACGACGGCCACAAAGCGAACCTGATTCAGGCGATTCAGGCAGCTCATGACCGGGAAATGAACGTGGTAGTACTGAGCGCACGGGAGAAGTCCGACATTACCTCTCTTATGCACGCGGAAGATCATGAAATTGCCCTCAACGATCTCTCGCCAACAGAAGCAACGCCCCTGCTGTTACTCGTGATTAACGCACTGTGCTCCCTGGTAGACAGCAAACTGTTCGGGGGCTAACAAAAACGCCGGCAAATGCCGGCGTTTTTGTTTAGTTCAGCTATTGGTTATAGCTTATTTCACAACTTTGAGAGTGGGCCTGCCCGATGGGCGATCGTCCTGATTTCCCGACTGCCCGGCACCTTCCCGATCATTAGTGCCGTCAGGATCTGGCGAGCCTGGCTCACTGCCAAATACCATACCCTCACCATTTTCCTTGGCATAAATCGCCATCACAGCCTGAAGCGGAATAAACACCTGCATTGGCACACCGCCGAAGCGGGCACTGAATTCCAGCGCGCCATTTCCCACTACCAGACCGCGTACAGCTCCGGGACTGACATTCAGAACGATTTGTCCGTTCGCCACATGCTCAGTAGGCACCTGTACACCCTGAACGCCCACATCCACCACTATGTAGGGTGTGCAGTCGTTATCCAGTATCCACTCATTAAACGCCCGCACCAGATACGGACGACTGGATGTCATGGTGATCTTATTATCAGACACAGCTTGCCTCCTGTTCCGTAAAGCGAATGCCCGCCAAATCAGCTCCGGATATCTTCTTCAAGATCAGAGAGGCTCGCCTTGAAACCTTCGCGCCCAAATATAGCTTCCATATACTTGTGCAGCGGCTTGGCTTGCTTGTCATTGAGCTCTATCCCCAGTGACGGCAGACGCCAGAGGATGGGGGCAATGCAGCAATCTACAATAGTGAATTCCTCAGAGAGGAAAAACGGCATTTCGCCAAACAGAGGCGCCGTTGCAAGAAGGCTTTCACGCAGCTCTTTGCGGGCAGTTTCTGACGCCTTGACGTTTGGCTGGTTCAAGATCTGATCCACCAGACCACACCAGTCCTTCTGAATCCGATGGATCATCAACCGGCTATTGGCACGGGCAACCGGATAAACCGGCAGCAATGGAGGATGAGGAAAGCGCTCATCAAGATATTCCATCATGATGTTCGGCTCATACAGAACCAGGTCACGATCTACCAGAGTCGGCAGGGCGTTATACGGATTCAGGTCAGCCAGCTCGGCTGGCGGATTGTCCGGATCAACATCAACGACATCAACGGTAACACCCTTCTCCGCCAACACAATGCGCACCCTGTGGCTATAGTGACTGGCTGGATCCGAGAAAAACGTCATCGATGACCGCTTGGTCACAACGCCCATAGAACTACCTCACGAGTAAACAAACCGAATTGGCCCTGAAAAACGCAAAAATTCCAGCGGGCCGGTTAACGCCCACTGGAACTCAGGGAACAGGATTATACCCTATTTCTCAGTGTACGTCCTTCCAGTACTCACGATTGAGCAGGTAGGCGAATACAAAGAAAATAGCCACGAAGATCAAAACGAAAATCCCAAGGCGCTCACGCTCTACCTTGACCGGATCCGCCATGTAAGACATGAAGTTAGTCAGATCGTACATGGCACGATCGAACTCTGCTCCGGTCATACTTCCTTCCGTCGCGTACTCAGGGCAAGCGCTTGCGTTATTAATGTTCCCACTTAATGGCTCTACGCTTGCTGCATGACCAATATTGGGCTCAACCGCACACAAACCCTGAAGATCAACAAGCACATGGGGCATCCCCACCTTATCGAATACCACGTTGTTTACGCCAAGCGGGCGGGTTTCATCCTTATAGAAACCGCGCAGGTAGGAATAAACCCAGGATTCGCCGCGCAGACGACTTTCCAGTGTAAGATCCGGTGGCGGTGCACCAAACCAGTTCGCAGCCATTTCCTTGTCCATGGAGTTCTTCATCAACTCGCCTATCTGGGCGCCAGTGAAGATCAGGTTCTCCTCGTAGAGCTCAACTGGAACCTCAAGATCCTCGGCCACACGCTTGTAGCGCGCATACTCCATGGAGTGACATCCCATGCAGTAATTCGTAAACATGGCCGCGCCTCGCTGCAGAGACGCCTTGTCGGTGTGATCCGTCTCAATATGATCGAGCGGAACGCCAGCACCGGCTGCCAGCCCGAGAACCGGCAGGAATGCGATGAAAAGACCAAAAATCAGCTTTCTCATTATCCTGTCACCCTCTCTGGTACTGGCTTGGTTTTTTCCATGCGCGTATAGAACGGCATCAGAATGAAGTAGAGGAAGTACACAACGGTCAAAATCTGAGCCAAAGTGGTACGACCCTCGGTTGCAGGCACAAGCCCCAGATAACCAAGAATAACAAAGCTAACTGTAAACAGTGCCAATGCAATTTTGCTCAACCAACCTTTATAACGAATCGAGCGAACAGGGCTTCTGTCCAGCCACGGCAGGACAAACAGAATGGCAATCGCGCCACCCATAACAACAACACCCCAGAACTTCGCGGACAAACCGAACAGGTCAACCGTGACCGCACGCAGCATCGCGTAGAAAGGCGTGAAGTACCAGACAGGCGCAATATGCTCAGGTGTCTTCAGCGCATTTGCAGGCTCGAAGTTCGGCTTCTCGATGAAGAGTCCACCCATTTCCGGGAAGAAAAACACCACAATAAAGAAGATAAAGAAGAACACTGCTACGCCCACCAGGTCGTGCACAGAGTAGTAAGGGTGGAACGGGATGCCGTCTTTTGGAATACCGTTTTCATCCTTGTTCTTCTTGATATCAATACCGTCCGGGTTGTTGGAACCCACTTCGTGAAGGGCAAGAATATGGAGAACAACCAGGCCAAGCAGCACGATCGGCAGAGCAACCACGTGTAACGCAAAGAAGCGGTTCAGAGTGATTCCCGAGATCAGGTAATCACCACGAATCCACAGAGACAGATCTTCACCAATAACGGGGATGGCACCAAACAGGTTGACGATAACCTGCGCGCCCCAGTAGGACATCTGACCCCAAGGCAGCAAGTAGCCCATGAAAGCTTCCGCCATCAGCACCAGATAAATCAACATACCGAACAGCCAGATCAACTCACGGGGCTTCTGGTACGAGCCGTACATCAGACCACGGAACATGTGGAGGTAAACCACAATAAAGAAAGCAGACGCACCTGTAGAATGCAGGTAACGCAGGAGCCAGCCCCACTGCACATCACGCATGATGTATTCAACCGAAGCGAACGCACCCTCGCCAGTCGGATTGTAGCTCATAGTAAGCCAGACGCCTGTTACCAGCTGATTGACCAGAACAAGCATTGCCAGAGAGCCGAAGAAATACCAGACATTGAAATTTTTCGGCGCATAATACTTTGCAAGATGCTTATTCCAGGCATCAACAACGGGTAGACGCTCATCTACCCAATTCAATAATTTCTGCATTACGCTGCCTCCGGATCAAGTCCAATCGTAAGAGTCACGTCATCGTCGTACCGATGAGGCGGAACCTGAAGGTTCAGCGGTGCAGGCTGCGCCGTGTAGACCCGTCCGGCCATATCATAGCGGGAACCGTGACAAGGACAGAACAAGCCACCAAGCCACTCATCCCCCAGATCTGCAGGCGCAATCTCAGGACGATAAGAGGGCACACAACCCAAGTGAGTGCACAAGCCGACGAGAACAGCCATCTCAGGCCGGAGCGACCGCAGTACGCCGTCAATGTAATCTGGTTGCTGAGGGGCTTCGGATTGAGGATCTTTCACCTTATCGTTGAGCTTTTCTATATTACCCACCATTTCGTCGGTCCGACGGATAAGCCAGACCGGCATACCCCGCCACTCAACAGTGATTTGCTGACCCGGTTCAATCTTACTGATATTGACGGTTACCGGCGCACCAGCCGCTTCCGCTTTGGCACTGGGATTCCAGGATGCCACGAAAGGGACTGCCGCACCGACGACGCCAACTCCACCTACCGCAGCCGTAGCACCGATAAGGAAGCGGCGTCGACCTTGGCTCACGTCGCCATTATTCATTATGGTTTTCTCCCATCAGGCGATGTCACAGCCCGCAAGAAAGCCGACAGTGTGCATCGAAAAGGACTTCACAATCCAAAATTATAAGCGCTCAAATGGTAATGAAATTACCATGTCCTTACAAGTCAGAAAGACGCCACCAGAGCCGGTTCTCTGCTCCAGATCAATTTGACTATCATTGACCCGGAAACAAAAAAACCCGACCAAAATAGCCGGGTTTTCTTGAGATCTGCTCCAGCGAAACTTAACGCTTGGAGTACTGAGGACGCTTACGCGCCTTACGCAGACCAACTTTCTTACGCTCAACTTCACGAGCATCACGAGTTACATAACCCGCTTTGCGCAGCGCTGGGCGCAGAGTTTCATCATAATCCATCAGAGCGCGTGTCAGGCCGTGACGAATAGCGCCAGCCTGTCCACTGATACCACCACCTTTAACCGTGATGTTGATATCGAAACGATCTGCAGATTCGGCAACAACCAGAGGCTGACGCACGATCATGCGCAAAGTCTCACGACCGAAGAAATCTTCGATAGTGCGACCGTTGATAGAAATATTACCGCTTCCCGGCTTGATGAACACCCGAGCCGTGGACGTTTTGCGGCGACCAGTACCGTAATTTTGTGCTACAGACATATCCGCCTTCCGTTAAATGTCGAGTTCTTTGGGCTGCTGGGCTGTATGAGGATGCTCAGCGCCTGCATAGATTTTCAGCTTCTTGAACATGGCACGACCAAGCGGGCCTTTCGGAAGCATGCCTTTTACAGACTTCTGAATCACTTGCTCAGGCGCCTTGTCGACCAGCTTCTCGAAGCTGATAGATTTGATCCCACCCGGAAAGCCGGTATGACTGTAGTACATCTTGTCAGATGACTTGTTGCCGGTAACCCGCACCTGGCCCGCATTGATCACAACAATGTAATCGCCAGTGTCTACATGAGGGGTATACTCAGGCTTATGCTTGCCCCGCAGACGACGGGCGATTTCGGTTGACAGACGACCCAGCGTCTTGCCGGCTGCGTCTACAACGTACCAGTCACGTTTTACGGTTTCTGGTTTCGCACTCAGAGTCTTCATTGATTCCGCCTTGAACGCTATAAAAAGAAACGTTAAAAACCGCCACCGGAAAGTGTAATACACCCGGAGGAGGTTCAGTACCTGTTATTTAGTTGGCAGTGACACTATTCGGGGCTGAGATAGTGGCATCGCCTTGAAAAGCCAGGGCGCGAAGTATACTCGAACGATTTCAGGAATCCAACCCTGTAGCACAGTGTTTTATTATTCCTGCACTACCATAGCGAGTGACCATATAACTCTTCCGTATTGGAGAATAACACAGAAGCCAGATATTCCGGTTGCTCAGACCGGATTTCGGCAAGACATTCCAAAATTCTGGGAAGGTATGCAGGCGAATTATTTCCGGCAACTATGCCTTCAGGGGCCATATCGGGCGCATCGGTTTCCAGCACGAGAGATTCCAGAGGCAGGCGCGCAACAGTCTCGCGGGTTTTGCGTGCCCGAGGGTGCGTAATCACTCCCCCCACGCCTATAAAGCACCCCTGCTCTACCAACTTGGCAGCCTGCTGATAGCTTCCGGAAAAACCATGCAATAGAGCCCTACCGCTCCAATTGTGACGCCTCAGAGTGGCATGCACCTCATCGTGCGTTTTTACCGAATGGATAATCAGAGGAAAATTCAACTTCGATGCCAGTTCAATCTGCGCCTCAAACCAGGGGTACTGTGAGGCCAGATCGCCATGCAAACGGTCCAGCCCACACTCACCAATGGCTATGCAGCGCTCAGGGCGAGCGCTCAGGAGTGACTCAAGGGCTTCCAGATCCCTTTCAGAGTGCTCACCGATGTACCACGGGTGAATACCTAGACAGTAAAACAACCCACTGTGAGCCTGGGCAGTGCTCTTAACGCGGTCCCAATCCGAACTGCGCACACCTGGAATAACGAGGCCGACAACGCCATTGTGCAGAGCGGCCTCCAGCTCACCGGCTCTGCAACCATCGAACCGGGGAAAGTCGAAGTGGCAATGGGCATCAACCAGTTTCAAAGCTTCCTCCCGGCCTACCGGATCAGTGCTCCCGGGTTTTGTGGAATTCCACATCAGGATAACGCTCCTGAGCGAGGTTCAGATTTACCCTCGTCGGTGCAATATACGCAAGCCGGTCACCACCATCGAGTGCAAGGTTATCGGCGTTCTTGCGCTGGAATTCATCCAGCCCACGCTCATCCGAACATGTTACCCAGCGTGCAGTGGCGACGTTGATGGGCTCATAGACAGCCTCAACCTTGTATTCGGTCTTGAGACGACTAACAACCACGTCGAACTGCAGCACACCAACCGCGCCCACAATCAGATCGTTATTGCGCAGCGGCCGGAAGACCTGCACAGCGCCTTCTTCCGACAGCTGAATCAGGCCCTTCTGGAGCTGCTTCGCTTTCAGCGGGTCTTTGAGCCGGATGCGACGGAACAGTTCCGGAGCAAAGTTAGGGATACCGGTGAACTTCATATCTTCACCGGAAGTAAACGTATCTCCCAACTGGATCGTGCCATGGTTATGCAAGCCAATAATATCGCCCCCATAAGCCTCTTCAGCGTGCTCACGATCCCCTGCCATAAACGTCAAGGCATCGGAAAAGCGCACTTCCTTGCCAATTCGCACATGACGGGCCTTCATGCCAGGACTGTATTTACCGGATACGATGCGCACAAACGCAACTCTGTCCCGGTGCTGGGGATCCATATTGGCCTGAATTTTAAAGACAAATCCGGTGAAGGCTTCATCATCAGGCTGCACAAGCCGCTGGTCTGTTTCGCGAGGCTGTGGCGTCGGGGCCCACTCAACCAGACCATCCAGCATATGGTCTACACCAAAATTACCTAATGCCGTACCGAAAAATACTGGAGTAAGCTCACCCGCTAGAAACGCATCAAGATCGAATTCGTGAGAAGCCCCCTTTACCAGCTCAACTTCATCTCGCAAATCCTCAGCGTACCCACCAAGCGCAGAGTCGAGTTCCGGGTTATTCAAACCACTTATTGTCCGGACATCCTGAATAGCATGGCCCTGCCCGCTTTGATACAGGATCACTTCGTCACGAAGCAGGTGGTAAACGCCTTTAAAACTTTTCCCCATACCGATAGGCCAGGTGATGGGCGCACAGGCAATTTTGAGAACATCCTCCACTTCATCCATCAACTCCACTGGATCACGGGTATCACGGTCGAGCTTGTTCATGAAGGTCAGGATGGGGGTGTCTCTGAGCCGGGTCACTTCCATCAGTTTGATGGTGCGTTCTTCGACACCTTTGGCACTGTCGATAACCATCAGGCACGAATCTACGGCTGTCAGGGTACGGTAAGTATCCTCAGAGAAGTCTTCGTGACCCGGAGTGTCCAGGAGGTTCACCAGCTTGCCACCGTATGGAAACTGCATGACAGAGGTAGTGACCGAGATGCCACGCTCCTTTTCCATTTCCATCCAGTCGGATTTCGCATGCTGACCAGACTTTTTGCCTTTGACCGTGCCCGCCTTCTGTATCGCGTGCCCGAATAAAAGAACTTTCTCGGTAATCGTGGTTTTACCAGCGTCCGGGTGGGAAATAATCGCAAAGGTGCGGCGTTTAGCCACTTCCTGGGAAAGGTGAGCCATAATCGAAAAGCAACCTGCGTCAGATATTCAAAAGAGGCTGCCATTATAGGGGCTAAGAGGTGATTACGCGAACAGAAGCAGCAACCATCAGGGTTGCAACAACAGCGCCATTACTCTGGCATCCTCCCATCCGGAAGCTGCAGGATAATAACGAGGGCGACGGCCTATTTCCTCAAAACCCTCGCTGCGATAAAGCTTGCTTGCGGTGCTGTTACTGAGTCTTACCTCCAGAATCACCTGGTTCATGCCCTCCCGATTTGCCTCCTCAACGAGATGGCGCAATAGAAGCCGCCCAGCCCCTCGGCCTCGACACCCGGGGTGGATACAGAGGTTCAGGAGATGGACCTCATCAAGTATATAGGAGACCACAGCGTAGCCTACCAAAGAACCAAACTGGCAAATGCCCCACAAACGGTAGCTCGGTTTGAAACAGTCCAGGAATACGCCTTCAGACCAAGGGTGAGAATAGCCCTGAAGCTCGATATCAAGCATCTCAGGCAGATCCTCGGGTTCCAATGGCCTTATAGCCAGATCCAGCCCCTTGGCAGAACAATCTGCACTCACTTTTTTACGCATCAGGCACTGACCAGCGGCCTTAGCTGTTGCCACAAGGAGCGTTTGGCCCCAGGGTTGCTGGCCAACTCTGCAAGAGAGTATTCACACTCGATATCCGGACAACGCTCAAGCGCCTCTGATAGCCAGCCACCAGCACCTCCTTGCACCGCATCAGCCCCGTCAATATTACCCAGGACAACGACCTTTTTGCCCCCCGCATCGCGAAAAACATGCTGCAAAACTGCCATCAGGTTGGCAGTAGATCCACCAGCCACAAGAGTATTATTGAACACTGGCCATTGAACCCATTCGACCAACCTCGACTTCTCCTCTCCAAGACTCTTCAGTATGTTCGCTGCCAGGATCTCCTGCAAACGAAGGCTCGCTTCTTTGGAGATACCTGCAACCAAAAGATGATGCTCGCCTGAAAAAACGGCAAGGTTAAGTTTGAAGGTCTTGTCTTCCGGCACCTTTGGCCGCGTTTCTGACGTTGCGCTGTCATGGGAATCACTTGAGGACAGAGCTTCATCTACGGGGACCTCCGCAGCTGGCAACTCCTTCTCCGACACCCCTGCACTCTTCTCCATCAACGCTTGGAGACTGGCAATTCGCTGGCCCCCTCGCTGATTAGATCCGGACAGAGCTGGGGCAGGGTTCGGCGTACCTGGACCTCCCGGCTTTCGGGCAGCCATAGTATGGCCTGGAATCGGTGCCTGCTCCGGCTCGCCCGGGTCCGCAAATTCCAACTCAGGGCTGGGTGCCGCACCCGGCAGGGGTTCACGGGCATACCACAAGCGAATGCCGGCGACACCGAGATAGAACTGTCTCTGGGCCTCAGTCTGGATCATCCAATCACCCTATTGGCTCGCTGAACCCCATAGGTAGCCTCAGGCTTCGCTCAAACATCCGCCACCTGTGGATGTTGCCTGATACCTCCCCGACTAATCAGGTTAAGAGCTTCTATATACGCTTTCGCAGAAGCAATAATAATATCGGTGTCAGCACCAACCCCATTGACGATTCGGCCACCACGCTCCAACCTCACTGTGACTTCCCCTTGAGCATCAGTACCGCTAGTAATGTTGTTCACAGAATAGAGTTGTAAGTTGCAGCCTGAATCGACAAGAGACTCGATGGCTTTGAAGGTTGCATCTACGGGACCGCTACCCTCGGCTTCGACCTTATGCTCTTTTCCATCCATGGTCAGCGTCATAATCGCCTTGGGGACGACGCCCGTTTCAGAGCAGACCTGAAGACAGACCAAACCAAAGCGCCCGTCCTCATCTTTCTGTCTGGTGTCGCTTGCAATGGCTTGCAAATCTTCATCAAAAATTTCGTGCTTCAAGTCAGCCAGCGCCTTGAAGCGTGTAAACGCCTCATTAAGCTCCGTTTCAGTCTCAAACTGGATTCCCAGTTCAAGTAACCGGGTACGGAAGGCGTTACGACCTGAGTGCTTGCCCAGCACGAGGCTGTTGGTGTGCCATCCGACGTCTTCCGCCCGCATAATCTCGTAGGTCTCGCGGTGCTTAAGTACTCCATCCTGGTGAATACCAGACTCGTGGGCGAATGCGTTTGCGCCAACGATAGCCTTGTTGGGCTGCACTGGAAAACCGGTAATAGTGGACACCAGACGTGAAGCCGGGACGATATGACGAGCGTCTATACCGGTATCAATATTGAAGAGGTCCTGGCGAGTACGGACTGCCATCACGATTTCTTCGAGAGAGGCATTCCCTGCGCGTTCGCCCAAGCCATTGATTGTGCACTCGACCTGTCGGGCTCCCCGTGTTACGGCAGCAAGCGAGTTTGCAACTGCAAGACCAAGGTCGTTATGGCAGTGCACAGAAAAAATCGCCTTGTCCGCATTGGGGATACGAGTCAGCAGTTGATGGATAGTTTCAGCAAACTGTTCCGGAATCGCATAACCAACAGTGTCAGGAATATTGATTGTGTTGGCGCCAGCATCTATCGCCGCTTCGATGATACGACAGAGAAAATCCAGCTCCGAACGGCCGGCATCTTCACACGAGAACTCAACGTCATCAACATGGCCTCGAGCCCGTTTCACGGCCCGCACTGCCTGCTCAACAACCTCATCAGGTTGCATTTGCAGCTTGTGCTTCATATGAATAGGCGAGGTTGCGATAAAAGTATGGATCCGGCCCCGGGCAGCAGGCCGGATGGCCTCAGCCGCACGATCAATATCTTTATCCAGAGCGCGGGCGAGACTGCATATCGTTGACTCTTTTATGGTCTCTGCAATTGCCTTCACCGCCTCAAAGTCACCTTGGCTGGCGATTGCGAAACCGGCTTCTATGACATCAACCTTCAGCTTCTCAAGTGCCTTGGCAATACGGAGCTTCTCCGTCTTGTTCATGGTGGCGCCGGGGCTTTGCTCACCGTCGCGGAGAGTCGTGTCAAATATGACCAGATGATCGTTGCCAGACATTGAGGTACTCCATATCGCATTAGGTTTTATTGCAGCAGTATATCACCGGGACGTATAAGGAGCAGCGCCCCCCGGCGTCTTAGATGATTTTCAAACAAAAAAAAGCCCCGGCAGCGAAGCTGTCGGGGCTTTTCGGTATTAAGAGTCTGACGATGACCTACTCTCACATGGGCAATGCCACACTACCATCGGCGCAGGCCTGTTTCACTTCT
>NZ_JAUOPH010000010.1 GCF_030546935.1 Marinobacter sp. 2_MG-2023
AGATGGTCTGCGCTTCGCGATTCGTGAAGGCGGCCGTACCGTTGGTGCCGGTGTGGTAGCGAAGATTATCGAGTAATTTGCTCGATAGAAAGTGCACTGAGTAGTTTCGGTGCAGGCCAGTAGCTCAATTGGCAGAGCAGCGGTCTCCAAAACCGCAGGTTGGGGGTTCGATTCCCTCCTGGCCTGCCATTTTTTAACATCCGGATACATAAGTTGATTCCCATGGAGTCAAAAGCCGTTCAGTCAAACAGTCGTTTCGACCTAGTGAAGTGGCTGGTTGTTTTTGTGCTGATTGCCGTTGGTGTAGTTGGTAATCAGTATTTTAGCGCCGAATCTTTGCTGTATAGGGTTCTGGCTCTCGTTGGTCTTGCTATTGTTGCGGCTTTGGTTGCACTGCAGACTTCGCGTGGGCAGCGTTTTGCGACCTTGCTTAAAGAAGCGCGCGTTGAGATCCGGAAAGTGGTATGGCCCACCAGGCCAGAGCTGGTTCAGACTACGGTTATCGTTGTAGTTTTTGTGCTGGTTGTGTCCCTGTTGTTGTGGGGTATGGATTCTATAATTAGTTGGCTGGTCGCCGGTTTTATCGGCTAACAGGAGTGGGCAATGGCTAAGCGCTGGTACGTGGTTCATGCGTATTCTGGCTACGAAAAGCATGTAATGCGCACTCTGGCGGAGCGCGTTGCGCTTGCGGGCATGGAGGACAGGTTCGGTGAGATCCTTGTTCCTACCGAAGAAGTCGTCGAAATGCGTGACGGGAAAAAGCGCAAGAGTGAGCGCAAGTTTTATCCTGGATACGTGCTTGTTCAGATGGAAATGGACGACGGCACCTGGCACCTTGTGAAGAACACCCCGAGAGTGCTTGGCTTTATTGGTGGAACAAAAGATAAGCCAGCTCCGATTACTGAGCGTGAGGCAGAAGGGATTTTGCGTCGCTTGGAGAGTGGCGTGGATAAGCCCAAGCCGAAAACGCTGTTCGAGCCAGGCGAGGTTGTTCGTGTTGTTGAAGGTCCATTTGCGGATTTCAATGGCGTGGTAGAAGAAGTTGATTACGACAAGAGTCGGGTCAAGGTTGCTGTTCTGATTTTCGGTCGCTCAACTCCCGTGGAGTTGGAGTTTGGTCAGGTCGAGAAAGACTGACCAGCGGCTTTTAACCGGAAGGCTCGCGCGCTCAGGCGTCGCGGGCTTTTTGTGTCTGCAACGGGGAGCCGAAAGGCGTTTGAACCCAAGGGAGTATTAGCATGGCTAAAAAGATAGAAGCATATATCAAGCTTCAGGTTGCTGCCGGTAAGGCCAACCCGAGCCCCCCCGTTGGCCCAGCTCTGGGTCAGCGCGGCGTTAACATCATGGAGTTCTGTAAGGCGTTCAATGCCCAGACCCAGGATATGGAAGCCGGCTTGCCGATTCCAACTGTTATCACAGTTTACAGTGATCGCAGCTTCACATTTATTACCAAGACTCCGCCGGCCCCTGTTCTTCTTCTGAAGGCTGCGGGCGTTAAGAGTGGTTCTGGTCGCCCGAATACCGAGAAAGTAGGCAAGGTAACTCGTGAGCAACTCGAAGAGATTGCCAAGGCCAAAGAGCCGGATTTGACTGCTGCTGATATGGACGCAGCGGTTCGTACCATTGCTGGAACTGCCCGCAGCATGGGCCTAACCGTGGAGGGCGTATAACATGTCAAAGATGAGCAAGCGTCAAAAGCTGATTCTTGAAAAGACAGACTCCACTCGCTCTTACTCCGTTGATGAAGCGGTTGCGTTGTTGGTTGAGCTTGGCCAGAGCGTCAAGTTCAAAGAGTCTCTGGATGTTGCAATCAACCTTGGTGTTGATGCGCGTAAATCTGACCAGGTAGTTCGTAGCAGTACTGTTCTGCCTCACGGCACTGGTAAAACCGTTCGCGTCGCCGTGTTTACTCAGGGCGCCAATGCCGAAAAAGCAACCGCTGCTGGTGCCGATATTGTCGGTATGGATGACCTGGCGGACGAAGTTAAGAAAGGCAACATGGATTTCGACGTGGTTATTGCCACTCCGGACGCCATGCGTGTTGTTGGTCAGCTGGGCCAGATCCTTGGCCCCCGTGGCCTTATGCCGAACCCGAAGGTGGGTACTGTGACGCCTGACGTTGAGACTGCGGTCAAAAACGCCAAGGCAGGTCAGGTTCGTTACCGCACCGACAAAAACGGCATTATCCATGCCCCGCTGGGTAACGTTGAGTTTTCTGCACAGAACATCAAGGAAAACCTTGAAGCTCTGGTGGCAGACCTGAAAAAGGCCAAGCCGTCGTCGGCGAAAGGTGTGTATCTGAAGAAGATCACCGTTTCCTCGACTATGGGTCCTGGCCTGACTATCGATCAGAGCGGTCTCGTTATTTGATCCTTTGATCGGTGGTTGCTTTGTAGTCTGGGCGGAAGCCAAGGCTGTCAAAGACCGCAGGCCCCCGAGGCGCTCCCGGTTTGACCGGAAGTGCTACAAGGGTTAAAGCAACGCCTGCGCAGACGGTGTGAAGACGTTCTCTCTGAACCCAAACACCGTTAAGGCGCCCGTCGGAAGCAGGTTGTAGTCGCTTCCAGGGCAATGATGGGTTTGCCGGGATACCCCCGGCGAAATCGAGGAGAAATCCAGTGGCAATTAGACTCGAAGACAAGAAAGCGATCGTCGCTGAAGTCAACGAGACTGCCGGTGGTGCTCTGTCTGTGGTTCTGGCTGACTACCGTGGTGTCACCTCTGGTGATATGACGGCTCTTCGTGCCAAAGCTCGTGCTGAGAATGTGCATCTCAAGGTTGTTCGTAACAACCTTGCCAAGATTGCTATTCGTGGCACCGAGTTTGAGTGCATCGATGAAGCCTTGGTCGGCCCGACAATTTTGGCATTCTCAATGGAAGATCCGGGAGCGGCAGCACGCCTGCTGAAGGATTTTGCAAAAGAGAAAGACGTATTCGAGATTAAAGGACTGGCAGTCGGCGGTGAGCTGATGGGCGCAGACCAGATCGATCGTCTTGCCAAGCTGCCAACACGTCACGAAGCGTTGACAATGCTGGCCGCTGTTACACAGGCACCAATCACCAAGCTGGCACGGACACTGAACGAAGTTCCTTCGAAAGTGACCCGCGCCGTAGCGGCAGTTCGCGACCAGAAGCAAGAAGCTGCTTGATTCTGTTGAACACCATTTTTATATTTTTGGGAGAAAGTCATGGCTCTGTCTAACGAAGACATTTTGAACGCAATTGCAGAAATGAGCGTTATGGACGTTGTAGCGCTGGTTGAAGCAATGGAAGAGAAATTCGGCGTATCTGCCGCTGCTGCTGTTGCTGCTGCTCCTGCAGCCGCCGGCGAAGCTGCTGCTGCCGAAGAAAAGACCGAATTTGACGTTGTTCTGACCGGTGTCGGTGAGAAGAAAGTTAACGTTATCAAGGCTGTTCGTGAACTGACCGGCCTGGGTCTGAAAGAAGCGAAAGAAATGGTTGATGGCGCGCCTACAACTGTTAAAGAAGGTGCGAGCAAAGACGACGCAGAAGCGGCCAAGACCAAGCTTGAGGAAGCAGGCGCTTCTGTTGAGCTTAAGTAAGAGTCGGCTGTTGATCGAAACTGCGCTTCAAGCGTAGACAGGCTGGTGGCTTTGTGCCACCGGCCTTTTTCTGTTGTATATGCTATAGAGTCTGGTGTGCACTTGCAGGTTGGTTTTCAAAGCCGCAAATAGCTGCCGGAGTCTTTGTTCAAGACGGCGCGATAAGCCGAGCAATTCGGCCCCGAAGCAAAACATTGGTTGCTTCTTGATACCAGGTATCAGGTCTAAAGCTGGGGAATGCAGATGACTTACTCCTATACTGAGAAAAAGCGGATTCGCAAAGATTTTAGTAAATTGCCTTCCGTTATGGATGTCCCCTATTTGCTGTCTATTCAGCTGGATTCATTCCGGGACTTCCTCCAAATGGAAGCCGCCCCTGGAGACCGTCGGGAAACCGGTCTTCACGCAGCATTCAAATCCGTATTCCCGATTGCCAGCTACTCTGGCAATGCGGCGCTCGAATACGTGAGCTACCGCATTGGTGAGCCGGTATTCGACGTCAAGGAATGCCAGCTTAGGGGCGTGACTTATGCGGCGCCGCTGAGAGTTAAAGTCCGTCTCATCATTTATGATAGAGAGTCGTCCAACAAGGCGATCAAGGACATCAAGGAACAAGAAGTCTACATGGGCGAAATGCCCCTGATGACCGAGAATGGTACCTTTGTTATTAACGGTACCGAGCGAGTTATTGTTTCCCAGCTCCACCGCTCTCCCGGTGTGTTCTTTGATCATGATAAAGGTAAGACCCATTCATCCGGCAAGCTGTTGTATTCGGCACGGGTGATTCCTTACCGTGGTTCGTGGCTCGATTTCGAGTTCGACCCTAAAGATTCCGTTTTCGTTCGTATTGACCGTCGACGCAAATTGCCGGCTTCAATTCTCCTGCGGGCGTTGGGTTACACCTCCGAGCAGATGCTGGAGATGTTCTTTGATACCAGTAAATTCACCCTGGGCGCGGAAACCTGCAAGCTTGAGTTGGTCCCAAGTCGTCTCCGTGGTGATATTGCAACATTCGATATCAAGGACAACGAAGGCAAGCTGATCGTTGAAGAAGGCCGGCGGATCACTGCTCGCCATATCAAACAGCTAGAAAAAGCCGGCATTAATGAGCTCGAGGTTCCTACCGAATATCTGTACGGCCGCGTCCTGGCCAAAGATATGATCGACCAGGCGACTGGCGAGGTTCTGGTAGAGTGCAATACCGAGCTCAGCGATGAAGTCGTAACCAAGATTCTGGATGCTGGTGTAACCGACATCGAAACGCTCTACACGAACGACCTGGATTGTGGTCCGTTCATGTCGGACACCCTGCGTATCGATCCGACCCGTAGTCCACTTGAAGCTCTGGTTGAAATCTACCGGATGATGCGTCCGGGAGAGCCACCAACAAAAGATTCAGCTGAGAACCTGTTCAACAATCTTTTCTTCTCTGAAGAGCGCTACGACCTGTCGGCTGTCGGTCGAATGAAGCTTAACCGTCGCCTGCGCCGCGAAGAAAGCACAGGCGAAGGTACGCTGACCCACGACGACATCATTGATGTTCTCAAGACTCTGATCGATATCCGTAACGGTCAGGGCAATGTGGATGACATTGATAACCTCGGCAACCGCCGCGTGCGTTGCGTGGGTGAGATGGCTGAAAACCAGTTCCGTGTAGGCCTGGTTCGTGTAGAGCGTGCGGTTCGTGAGCGCCTGAGCCTGGCCGAAAGTGAAGGCCTGATGCCTCAGGACCTGATTAATGCCAAGCCGGTTGCTGCTGCGGTTAAAGAGTTCTTTGGTTCGAGCCAGTTGTCCCAGTTCATGGATCAGAACAACCCGCTGTCCGAGGTGACTCACAAACGCCGTATTTCGGCACTTGGGCCAGGCGGCTTGACTCGTGAGCGCGCAGGCTTTGAGGTTCGTGACGTGCATCCGACGCATTACGGTCGTGTATGCCCGATCGAGACGCCGGAAGGACCAAACATCGGTCTGATCAACTCACTGGCGACCTACGCACGAGCCAACTCTTACGGCTTCCTTGAGAGCCCGTACAGAAAAGTGGTTGATGGCGTAGTAACCGATGAGCTGGTTTATTTGTCAGCGATCGAAGAAAGCACCTACGTAATCGCTCAGGCCAGTGCCGCGATGGACGATGGCAAGCGTCTGATGGACGAGCTGGTAACAGTGCGTCATCAGAACGAAACCACGGTCATGCCTCCTGAAAGTGTTAACTTCATGGACGTATCGCCGCGCCAGGTTGTATCTGTTGCTGCCTCGCTGATCCCGTTCCTGGAGCACGATGATGCTAACCGTGCCCTTATGGGTGCGAACATGCAGCGTCAGGCGGTGCCGACACTGCGCTCTCAGGTGCCTTTGGTAGGTACTGGTGTTGAGCGCACAGTAGCGCAGGATTCCGGCGTCTGTGTAACTGCCCGTCGCGGCGGTGTGATTGAAAGCGTTGATGCGGCACGTATTGTTGTTCGCGTGAATAACGAAGAAACCGAGGCAGGTGATGCCGGTGTGGATATCTACAACCTCACCAAGTACACCCGCTCGAACCAGAACACCTGTATCAACCAGCGCTCCATTGTGCGCCAGGGTGATGCCATTGCCCGCGGTGACGTGTTGGCAGACGGTCCTTCTGTGGACCTCGGTGAGCTGGCTCTGGGTCAGAATATGCGTATCGCATTCATGCCCTGGAACGGTTACAACTTTGAGGATTCCATCCTTATTTCCGAGAAGGTTGTTCAGGAAGATCGCCTGACCACTATCCACATTCAGGAACTGACCTGTGTGGCTCGTGATACCAAACTTGGCAGCGAAGAGATCACTGCGGACATTCCGAACGTTGGTGAGAGTGCGCTGGCCAAGCTGGATGAGTCCGGTATTGTTTATATCGGTGCTGAAGTAGGCCCTGGCGACATTCTGGTTGGTAAGGTGACGCCGAAAGGTGAAACCCAGCTGACACCGGAAGAGAAGCTTCTGAGGGCAATCTTCGGTGAGAAGGCGTCTGATGTAAAAGACACCTCCTCCCGTGTGCCGACAGGCACTCGCGGTACGGTTATTGATGTGCAGGTCTTTACCCGTGATGGTATCGAGAAAGATCAGCGCGCCCAGGCGATCGAGAAAGAGCAGCTGGATCAATACCGCAAAGACCTGAAAGACGAATATCGTATTGTTGAGGGCGCTACCTTTGAGCGTCTCCTCAATGCGTTGAAGGGTCAATCTGTGATCAGTGGTCCGGGCCTTAAGAAGGGTGCAAGCCTGGATGAAGGCTACCTGGCAGAGCTGCCACGCCCAGACTGGTTCAAGTTGCGCATGCAAGACGAAAGTCTGAATGAGTTGCTGGAGAAGTCGGAGCAAGGTCTTGAAGAGCGTAAGAAAGAGCACGAAGCGCGCTTTGACGACAAGAAAGGCAAGCTGCAGCAGGGCGACGATCTCGCGCCGGGTGTCCTGAAAATTGTGAAGGTCTACCTTGCCATCAAGCGTCGTATTCAGCCTGGTGACAAAATGGCCGGACGCCATGGTAACAAAGGTGTTATCTCTGCCGTTATGCCGATTGAGGATATGCCGTACGATGTGGATGGGCGCACTGTTGATATCGTCCTGAACCCTCTGGGTGTTCCTTCGCGGATGAACGTCGGTCAGGTGCTTGAGACCCATTTGGGTGCTGCAGCTAAAGGGCTTGGCGAGCGCATCGGCAAAATGCTTGACGAGCAACGCAAAATTGCGGAGCTGCGCAAGCTGCTTGATGAGATCTACAACCACTCTGACGAAGTGTTCAAGGTTGATCTGGATTCCCTGAGCGACAAAGAAATTCAGGAAATGTGCCACAACCTGCGTAGCGGTGTTCCTATGGCAACGCCGGTGTTCGACGGTGCTAAAGAAGCCGAGGTCAAGCACATGCTTGATCTGGCAGGGCTAAGCACGACCGGTCAGACCAAGCTCTATGATGGTCGTACTGGTGATGCCTTCGATCGTCCGGTCACTGTTGGGTATATGTATATCCTCAAGTTGAACCACTTGATCGATGACAAGATGCACGCACGTTCGACCGGCTCGTACAGTCTGGTCACTCAGCAGCCGCTGGGTGGTAAGGCTCAGTTCGGTGGTCAGCGCTTTGGTGAGATGGAAGTGTGGGCCCTTGAGGCTTACGGTGCAGCTTATACGCTGCAGGAAATGCTCACCGTTAAGTCTGATGACGTGAACGGCCGTACCAAGATGTACAAGAACATCGTCGATGGTGATCATCGGATGGAGCCCGGCATGCCGGAATCCTTCAACGTTCTTGTCAAGGAAATCCGTTCGTTGGGTATCGACATCGAGCTGGAATCTGAGTGAGCCGAATTGTTTTTGGCAGCGTGAGCGGGCACCTGGGGTGCCCGCCCGAGATTAACGCCATCCGGAGCTTTTACTGATGAAAGATTTGCTGAATCTTCTCAAGAGCCAGAACCAAAGTAAGGAATTTGACGCCATCCGTATTGGTTTGGCATCACCCGACATGATTCGTTCATGGTCCTTTGGTGAAGTTAAGAAGCCTGAGACTATTAACTACCGTACGTTCAAGCCAGAGCGTGACGGCTTGTTCTGCGCCAAGATCTTTGGCCCGATCAAGGACTACGAGTGCCTGTGCGGCAAGTATAAGCGCCTGAAGCACCGCGGTGTTATCTGTGAAAAGTGTGGCGTTGAAGTTGCACTGGCAAGCGTTCGCCGTGAGCGCATGGGGCATATTGAGCTGGCCAGCCCGGTCGCTCACATATGGTTCCTCAAGTCTTTGCCATCCCGTATCGGTTTGATGTTGGACATGACGCTGCGTGATATAGAGCGTGTTCTCTACTTCGAGTCCTTCATTGTGATTGACCCGGGTATGACAACGCTTGAACGTGGCCAGTTGCTGAACGATGAGCAGTATTACGAAGCTCTGGAAGAGTTTGGCGATGAGTTTGACGCCCGCATGGGTGCGGAAGCTGTGAAACAGCTGCTTGAAGATATTGATCTTCAGGAAGAAGTTGACGCTTTGCGCGAAGAAATTCCGCAGACCAACTCCGAAACCAAGATCAAGAAATTCAGCAAGCGCCTGAAAATTCTTGAGGCCTTCCTGTACTCCGGCAACAAGCCGGGTGACATGGTGATGACTGTACTTCCAGTTCTGCCACCGGATTTGCGTCCGCTGGTACCGCTGGATGGTGGTCGCTTTGCAACATCGGATCTGAACGACCTGTATCGCCGGGTAATCAACCGGAATAACCGCCTCAAGCGCCTGCTGGAACTGAACGCTCCAGACATTATCGTGCGTAACGAAAAGCGGATGCTTCAGGAAGCTGTAGATGCGTTGTTGGACAACGGCCGTCGCGGCCGTGCCATAACCGGCACCAACAAACGTCCCCTGAAGTCTCTGGCAGACATGATCAAGGGTAAGCAGGGTCGTTTCCGTCAAAACCTGCTCGGTAAGCGCGTTGACTACTCCGGTCGTTCCGTAATTGTTGTAGGCCCATACCTGCGCCTGCATCAGTGTGGTCTGCCTAAGAAAATGGCACTTGAGCTGTTCAAGCCGTTTATCTTTTCAAAGCTTGAGCATCGCGGCCTGGCTACCACTATTAAAGCCGCCAAGAAGATGGTTGAGCGCGAAGAGGGCGTCGTTTGGGATATCCTGGACGAGGTCATTCGTCAGCATCCGATCATGCTTAACCGTGCGCCGACACTTCACCGTCTGGGCATTCAGGCGTTTGAGCCAGTACTGATCGAAGGTAAGGCGATCCAGTTGCACCCATTGGTTTGTGCAGCCTACAACGCCGACTTCGACGGTGACCAGATGGCGGTACACGTGCCGTTGACTCTGGAAGCTCAGCTTGAAGCCCGTGCGCTGATGATGTCCACCAACAACATTCTGTCACCTGCGAATGGTGAGCCGATTATTGTTCCGTCCCAGGACGTTGTACTCGGCCTCTATTACATGACGCGTGAACGTAAAAGCGCGCTGGGTGAAGGCATGGTGTTTGCCGACATCAAAGAAGCTCACCGTGCATACGGTGCTGGCCAGGTAGACCTGCAGGCAATCGTCAAGGTGCGCGTGAAGGAAGTTGCCATTCTTGAAAATGGTGAGCGTACTGAAGAGTACAAGATCGTGGACACCACGGTCGGTCGTGCTCTGCTGTTTGATATCGTGCCGGATGGCCTTTCTTACGACCTGGTGAACAAGCCAATGGTCAAGAAGGCGATCTCCAACCTTATCAATATCTGCTATCGCGATGCCGGTCTCAAAGAGACGGTTATCTTTGCTGATCAGCTGATGTACACCGGCTACCAGTACGCGACTGTATCGGGCATTTCTATCGGCTTTAACGATTTTGAAATCCCGCCGGAAAAATATGAGTTGGTGGACGCTGCTTCCCAGGAAGTGAAGGACATCGAAACCCAGTATGCCTCCGGTCTGCTTACTCAGGGTGAGAAGTACAACAAGGTAATCGACATCTGGTCACGAGCCAACGACAAGGTCTCCAAGGCCATGATGGAGCGGTTGGCGAAGGAGCAGGTCATCGGCGCTGATGGTAAGCCCATCAAAGGTGAAGATGGCCAAGAGTTGATGCAGGAGTCTTTCAACTCTGTGTACATGATGGCGGACTCCGGCGCTCGGGGTTCTGCAGCCCAGATTCGTCAGTTGGCGGGTATGCGTGGCCTGATGGCCAAGCCGGATGGCTCCATCATCGAGACGCCGATTACAGCTAACTTCCGTGAAGGCCTGAACGTACTTCAGTACTTTATCTCGACTCACGGTGCTCGTAAGGGTCTGGCCGATACTGCCTTGAAGACCGCTAACTCCGGTTACCTGACTCGTCGCCTGGTCGACGTATCGCAAGATCTGGTTGTTACAGAGGAAGATTGCGGTACCGAAGAAGGTCTGCTGATGACGCCGCACATTGAAGGCGGTGACGTTGTTGTGCCACTGGGTGCTCGTGTGTTGGGTCGTGTTACTGCCCGGGATGCGTTTACACCGATCGATAAGGACAATGCCGTAGTTCCTGCTGGCACTTTGCTGGATGAGAAAGCGGTCGAAACACTGGAAGGTGCTGGTGTGGACGAGGTATGGGTGCGCTCTGCGATCACCTGTGAGACCCGTCATGGTATCTGCTCCAAGTGTTACGGTCGCGATCTCGCCCGTGGGCATCGTGTGAACGTAGGTGAAGCAGTGGGTGTTATTGCTGCTCAGTCCATAGGTGAGCCGGGAACCCAGCTTACCATGCGTACGTTCCACATTGGTGGTGCTGCGAGCCGGGCGTCTGCGGTGGACAATATTCAGGTCAAGCATGGTGGTACGGTTCGCCTGCACAACCTGAAGTCGCTTGAGAAAAAAGACGGCTCACTGGTTGTTATTTCCCGTTCATCTGCTCTGGCGATCGCCGACGATCAGGGGCGTGAGCGTGAATGGTATAAGCTTCCTTACGGCGCAGTGCTTTCTGTGAAGCACGGTGACAATGTTGAGGCGGGCGTTGTGGTTGCCAAGTGGGATCCACACACTCACCCGATCATCGCTGAAGCTGAAGGTACAGCCAAGTTCGTTAACATGGATCAGGGCATTACCGTTCGCACCCAGACCGACGAGCTCACCGGCCTGTCGACCATGGAAATTATCGATCCGAAAGAGCGCCCGGCGGCTGGTAAGGATATCCGCCCGGCAATTCAGATGGTTGATGAAGCGGGTAATGACGTTGATTTGCCTGGTGGTGGCGCGGCGATATTCTTCATGCCGGCCAATGCTCTGGTGACTATGGCCAATGGCGCACGTATTGAGCTGGGTGATGTGGTTGCTCGTATTCCCCAGGCCAGCTCTAAAACGCGTGACATCACTGGTGGTCTGCCACGGGTTGCCGATCTGTTCGAGGCGCGCCGACCTAAAGAGTCGTCTATCCTCGCTGAGATCAGCGGCATGATTTCGTTCGGTAAGGAAACCAAGGGCAAGAAGCGCCTGGTGATCACTCCGAAAGACGCAGATCCATACGAGGTGTTGATCCCCAAGCATCGCCAGATGAACGTATTTGAAGGCGAAACCGTTGAGAAGGGCGAGGTTATTTCAGATGGCCCGTCCAACCCGCACGACATTTTGCGTCTGCTGGGTGTGGTTGCGTTGGCTAAGTACATTACCAACGAAATCCAGGACGTTTACCGTTTGCAGGGCGTAGTAATCAACGATAAGCACATTGAAGTAATCGTGCGTCAGATGTTGCGCAAAGTTGAAATCACTGATCCGGGTGAGACTCAGCTGCTTTCTGGTGACTCGGTTGAGATCAATAACGTGCTTGAAGCCAACGAAGAAGCTAACGCAGCGGACAAAGAGCCAGCACGGTTTGATCGCCTGTTGCTGGGTATCACCAAGGCTTCTCTGGCAACTGAGTCGTTCATTTCTGCGGCTTCGTTCCAGGAAACGACACGGGTTCTTACCGAAGGCGCGGTTACAGGTAAGCGCGATTATCTGCGCGGTCTGAAGGAAAACGTGGTGGTTGGTCGTCTGATCCCGGCGGGAACAGGCCTGGCCTATCACGCCGAGCGTCGACGCAAGCGCGAACTGGAAGAGCAGGGCGTTACTGCGGCTGATGTGGAAGAAGCTCTGAGCGCCGAACTCAACCGCGGAAGTTGAGCCAGGCAGACCATCTCCGTGTAGTTACTTACGCGGAGGTGGTTAAAAAGAGATCAGTCATCTTGACTGACAGGGGGCGCGGGCTTAAACTTGCGTCCCTTAAATTTTACCCCCTTCACTGGGGGTAAGTTTCATTGATATGGTTTTTTGGAGTTTGCTTACATGGCAACGATTAATCAGTTGGTGCGTAAGCCTCGTAAGCGCAAGGTAGCCAAGAGCGATGTTCCTGCTCTTCAGGCCTGTCCTCAGCGCCGTGGTGTTTGCACTCGTGTATACACCACAACGCCGAAGAAGCCGAACTCAGCACTGCGTAAAGTGTGTCGTGTTCGTCTGACCAACGGCTTCGAGGTTTCCTCATACATTGGTGGTGAAGGTCACAACCTTCAGGAGCACAGTGTTGTGCTTATCCGTGGCGGTCGAGTAAAAGACCTTCCGGGTGTGCGCTATCACACTGTTCGCGGAACACTGGACACCCAGGGTGTACAGAGCCGTAAGCAGGGTCGCTCCAAGTACGGTACTAAACGTCCCAAATCCTGATATCCCTAGTGGGTGTCTTTTATCGTTGCTTGTCAGAACGGTAAGAGTAAGGCTGAGTGGCGAAAGGCCATCTCAGGGGTTCCTGAAGACCTTTTAAATAGATAAGGGCTTATCGATGCCTAGAAGAAGAGTTGCAGCTAAACGGGAAATTATCCCGGATCCGAAGTTCGGTAGTGCGCGTCTTGCCAAGTTCATCAACCATGTGATGGAAAGCGGCAAGAAAGCGGTTGCAGAGCGTATTGTTTACGGTGCTCTGACAATTGTTGCCGAGAAGTCCAAGGAAGAGCCGATCGACATGTTCGAAAAGGCCCTGGAGAACATCCAGCCGATGGTCGAGGTTAAGTCCCGTCGTGTGGGTGGTGCTACTTACCAGGTGCCCGTAGAAGTACGGCCTTCCCGTCAGAACGCGCTGGCTATGCGCTGGCTCGTGGAATTTTCACGGAAGCGCGGTGAGAAGTCTATGGCGCAGCGTCTGGCCGGTGAAATTCTTGACGCCGCTGACAGCAAAGGCGCCGCTGTTAAGAAGCGTGAAGACGTACACCGCATGGCAGAAGCCAACAAGGCGTTCTCTCACTTCCGTTTCTAAACAGTCGAGGTTTACACAGTGGCACGTAAAACGCCGATTAAACGTTACAGAAACATTGGTATCTGTGCGCACGTTGATGCGGGCAAAACCACAACGACTGAGCGTATTCTTTATTACACTGGTCGTAGCCATAAAATGGGTGAGACCCACGATGGCGCATCTACCACTGACTGGATGGAGCAAGAGCAGGAGCGTGGTATTACCATCACCTCTGCCGCTGTTACTACCTTCTGGCAGGGCATGGACAAGCAGTTCGACGAGCATCGTATCAACGTAATCGATACCCCGGGACACGTTGACTTCACCATTGAAGTTGAGCGTTCCTTGCGGGTTCTCGATGGTGCAGTTGTTGTATTCTGCGCGTCCTCGGGTGTTGAGCCGCAGTCTGAGACCGTATGGCGTCAGGCTAACAAGTATGAAGTTCCGCGCATGGTGTTCGTCAACAAGATGGATCGCGCCGGTGCAGACTTCCTGCGTGTGGTCAATCAGATCAAGAGTCGTCTGGGCGCTACCCCGGTACCGCTTCAGCTGCCGATTGGTGCAGAGGATCAGTTTGAAGGTGTAGTAGATCTGCTGCGCATGAAAGCGATCCACTGGAGCAACGACGATATGGGTATGACCTACGAGTTGGGTGATATTCCTGCCGATATGGCAGACGAAGTTGCTAAGTACCGGGAGCAGTTGGTAGAAGCTGCTGCGGAAGCCAACGAAGAGTACATGGAAAAGTATCTCGAAGAAGGTGAGCTCAGCATTGAGGAAATCAAGAAGGGCTTGCGTTCACGTACTATCGCCAACGAGATAGTTCTCGCAACTTGCGGTTCCGCTTTCAAGAACAAGGGTGTTCAGGCTGTTCTTGATGCTGTTATCGAATACTTGCCTGCTCCGGATGAAGTAAAAGCGATCCGTGGTGAAGTAGACGAGGACGGCACAGAAGAGACTCGTCCTGTTGATGACAAGGCTCCGTTTGCTGCGCTGGCATTCAAGATCGCTACTGATCCGTTTGTTGGGTCTCTGACGTTCTTCCGGGTTTACTCGGGTACGCTGGAATCTGGTAACGCAGTATATAACTCGGTTAAAGGTAAAAAAGAGCGTGTGGGCCGTATGGTTCAGATGCACGCTAACGACCGGGAAGAGATCAAGGAAGTTCTGGCTGGCGATATTGCTGCGGCGATCGGTCTTAAGAACGTCACCACTGGTGACACCTTGTGCGATGAAAATAACAAGATCATCCTGGAGCGTATGGAGTTTCCGGAGCCGGTAATCTCGGTTGCGGTAGAGCCCAAGTCCAAGGCTGATCAGGAAAAGATGGGTGTTGCTCTGGGTAAGCTTGCTCAGGAAGATCCGTCATTCCGTGTACGTACAGACGAAGAGACCGGTCAGACGATTATCTCTGGCATGGGCGAGCTTCACCTGGATATTCTTGTTGACCGTATGCGTCGCGAGTTCAAGGTTGAGGCTAATATCGGTAAGCCGCAAGTTGCTTATCGTGAGTGTATTCGTAAGTCTGTAGACGTTGAAGGTAAGTTTGTTCGTCAGTCTGGTGGTCGTGGTCAGTATGGTCACGTAAAAGTCAGAATCGATCCTCTGCCGTTGGACGAGGAAGATGCTGAGAACTTTATCTTCGTGAACGAGATCGTTGGTGGTGCTGTTCCCAAGGAATACATCCCGGCGGTTCAGCAGGGTATCTCGGAGCAGATGCAGAATGGCTGTCTGGCCGGCTATCCGCTGCTGGGTATCAAGGCAACCTTGTACGATGGTTCATACCACGACGTGGACTCCAACGAAATGGCGTTCAAGATCGCGGGTTCCATGGCGATGAAGAAAGGCGCTTTGGAAGCGAACCCGGCTCTGCTTGAGCCGATGATGAAGGTTGAGGTTGTAACGCCTGAAGACTATATGGGTGACGTGGTCGGTGATTTGAACCGTCGTCGTGGCCTGATTCAGGGTATGGATGACGGCGTTGCGGGCAAGATTGTTCGTGCTGAGGTTCCGTTGTCGGAAATGTTTGGTTATGCGACCGACCTGCGCTCTGCGACCCAGGGTCGTGCGTCATACGCGATGGAGTTTGCGCGTTATTCGGAAGCACCAAACAACATTGCCGAAGCAATTATTAAAAAGGGTTGATGCCCAGGACTTAAGTAACAGGAAGAGGTGTAACTGTGTCTAAATCTAAATTTGAGCGTAATAAGCCGCACTTGAACGTGGGCACTATTGGTCACGTAGACCATGGTAAGACGACTCTGACCGCTGCTCTGAC
>NZ_JAUOPH010000011.1 GCF_030546935.1 Marinobacter sp. 2_MG-2023
CGGGTTCAATTCCCGCCGTCTCCACCAACTACCAAGAGAAAAGCCCCTGATTTCAGGGGCTTTTTTCGTTCTAGGGTTAGTTTTTTTTGACTAAGTGTCCACGGGACGTCCACTTAAGAACATGGAATCATGAACAACAATAGCCTCAACTCACGCAAAGGCCGCACACACCAATACACCAAGTAGGAGATGCCTCGCCTCCCCCGCCCACTCGCGTCTCGATCCTACTCCAACTGCGATCAGCATTACCTTCCGCTAAAAGCTGGCTAACGGCATCACCTTCGGGCGGAAAATAGTTATTGTCGCGATCAATAAAATGAAGGTGTGTGCCCTGAGGCAAAGTGAGAGCAACTTCTCTAAACGCTACCTGTTCTGGTGATTTTTTGAACTCCTCTAATAAGCTCTGGTTGTTAACCATTTTATTTCCGAGTTCTTCCACCTTATCGAAGTCGACCGACATAACACTGCCACTGAAGCCGTTAATTTTCGCTGACATTAAACCTGGCATTTTTTATCTCCCAGTTTCATTGACCTTTTATGGTCGTCGGTTTACAAAAAAATAATCTTGGTTTGAACAGCGAGGGACAACTAAAGCGTGAAAGGTAATTCTTGGAAAACACATAGAGCGGCAACTTCCAAATCCCTGGACTTCCTCCTCAGACCCAAGTTAAGACAAAGTTAGCCGAAACAACAAGCCAACGAAGTAAGAATTTAACAGTGAATCAAATACTCACTTTTATCGAAGAATTCTCAACGGATTTTTCTCGACCGCATCCCTTAAATGATCCGGGGAAAAATGAGCGTACCGCATAGTCATAACAATAGTTGAGTGCCCTAGAATCTTTTGAAGGCTAATAATATCGCCACCGTTCATAGTAAAGTGGCTAGCGAAAGTGTGCCTCAGAACGTGAGCTGCTTGACCAGGTGGCAGAGCAATACCTGATTTATCGAGAGCACGCCGGAACGCAGAAAGCGAAAAGCTAAAACTTCCATGCTCTTTCAGATGCTTTCGGATTTCACCAAACAGCTCTTTGCTGACAGGAACGGATCTCGACTTTCCGCTCTTAGTATTCACGAACGTGAGCTTTCCTTCCTGAACATGCCGTACCTGAAGATTCTCAGCCTCTCCCCACCTTGCGCCGGTCGCCAAGCAGATCCTTGTTAAAAGGTGGACGTGTGGATTCTGGCTGAACTCATCGATGGTTTTGAGAAGGTGCCGGATCTGCTCGACAGTGAGCCAGGATAGCTCCCGTTCATCCAGGCGTATCATCTCAACCTTCCTGATCGGGTTATCGAATTCTATTTCGTTCAGACGGTTCAGTTGATTGTAAACCGCATTGAGGTAACCCAGGTGGTTATTCAGCGTTTTCTTGCTGGCGCCTTTCTGGATCTTATGGGCTCGGTACGCCAGAAAGGACGCCGGTTTTACGGTCCTGGCGATTGGATTGCCCATGAATCCAGCCATTGCATCAAGGCACCGCTTTCTTCGTTCACCATCTTTCAAGTGAACACCTTTGGCGTTGAACCATAGCTTTATCAGCTGCTTCAGAGTTCGATTGTCGGCTTTCGAGGGGTTCCACTCTTTGCCTTCAGCGCTTTTCGTCAGCACATAGGTTTCAAACCGCTTTGCTTCAGCCTTAGATTCGAAGCTTTTGCGAATGCGCTTTGAGCCTCGACCATCTGTGCGCAGATCTACCTGCCATCTTCCTGATGGGAGCTTCCTGATCATGCGGCCACCTTGGTCAGCAGTCGTCGTCTTATGAGTCCGTCCTGGACAAGCTGGAAGAGTTCGTTTTCAAAGATCTCTCTTCGTCGGTAATAAGCGCACAGATCCTCCCAGAGGCCGGACTTTTTGAGGCAGTCCCAAGCCTGTCTTGCGTTAAACCGGTTGCGGGCATAGATGGAAAGCAGGTTTCCGAAGGCCAGGGAGACGTTCTTTTCGTTGCCGCAACCGGGTTCCTTTTTTGCGCGCTTGTAGAGCAGATCCGGGGCTGAATAGCCAAAGCCGATGTCGTCTCTCAGTTTGGTCCAGATGGGGTGTACCCACTCCCGTTTGACCTCATAGCGGTTGCTCTGGAGTGCGTATTGCCAGAGACCAGTGAGGTGGGGAACGGCGTCCATGTAGGTATAGATGGGTTTCATGTTCGGCGTGCCCTGGGAGATCTCATTGACGATCCGGTGGTGGAAGCGGATTTCGAGACGCCAGACGGGTTTGTCAGGGTCGTAGCAGGTGTCCGGGAAGCATTCTTCGTTGCTGGCGCATTCCCAGATGCTTTCCATGAAGGCGCGCTTGTCGGAGACATCGACCTCTTTGGACTTGTCGTAGAGGCAGACCTGAAGGCTGTTGGCCTTGCCGAAGGTGTAGGTTTCGCCTCTGCCGTTGACGGTCGAGCCTTCCAAGCCCTGGAAATGAAAGTCACTCATGCCGTTGTGGACGCTGATGGTCCGGGCTCGGGTGACGAAGTGCTGGGCAAAGTCCTGGGGAGGTTCCCAGCCCTGGAAATCCACGGCCAGGTGAAGCGCGATACCAACCGGTTTGATGCCCTTCAAGAAGTGCATACCCCACTCTGCCAACTCGTCATGTATCTGGTCGCTGGAACGCTCATAGAGCCAACGGGGTGAGGTTTCGATTTTGACGTGGGTTCCCTGGGTATCCGCTTCGGCGTAGAAATTCTGCAGCAGAATGGTTAAGCCGTATTCGCGGTTCTGCAGAATGTACTTAAACCCCCCTCGCCTGCCCGACTGGAGCCGGAAGGGGATCTTGTTAATGGTGATCGTCGCGTCATAGCCGGATTCGTATTCGGTGGCGATCTCCGCGAGGATTTCCGGCTTCAGTCTCCCCTGGAACAACTGACGGACGGTATCAACGCCAGTCCAAAGCACGTTGACGTGGCTTAGGTTCACTTGCTGACCTTCAGGACCGATAAACAGATCCCCTTTTCCGATTTCGCCGGTGGTTACGTCCAGTCGTTCAAAGTCTTTGATTTTCATCTGTGGCTCACTGTGGTTCTGTGTGGTTAAAAATCGACTTCCGTCGTTTTCTATGAGACGTGTTACAGGGACGTCTCCGGGCTCCGCCCACTCCCTGCCGCTCCTCGCCATCGTCGCGGCCGTCCGCGGGCTACGCTTCCTCGTTCACCTTAATTAAAGGGTTTGGCACCGCGTAGGCTTCCGGTTCAACTTCAGGCCGGGGGTCAGGCTCTCGTATGCGATCACGCTGGCAGTAGATGTCCTGGACCTTTTCTCCGTCCCACCACAACTGTCCGTAGCAGGGGCGCAGGTAGAGGACACGGTAGCCGTAGCTGAATAGTTCCCGTTGGGTTAATGAGAAGTCCCCCTGTCGGTCCTGGGCGTGGAACAGGTAGGCGCGGTTAAAGCTGCCCGCGATTCTCAGTGCGGCATCCTGGAGGGGATGTTCGTGTAGGTTGTGGGCTAGGCCACCGCTGTTCTGAGGATCAGTTTGAGGATGGCGGACATCACGACCATCAGACAGAGCATCAGGCCCAGTCGCATCGATGTTTTGAATACTCGCCGGATCAGCCGGACTAAAAGTCCGCTCCCTTTCAAATATGTTGACCGCAAGCACGGCAAACACCAGTACAGAAAGGACTGACAGCGAAAGATAGCCCACAACGCGTTTATCTTTAAAAACGCTCTGGGGTCCTTGATTGGACTGATGGTCGCCGGTTTTGGTGCTCTGGTAGGTGGCGAAGATCGATGGGTCTGATTTGTATTCTTTCGGGACACCGTATGCATGGCTTTTCGATTTGCCGTTGTTCTCAGGGTCATGTTCCACTTCCCTCCATTTGCCTTTTTTCCAGGGCAGCAGTTCACCCATGGAGTAATGCCGAAAGGCCACCTGGGCGGCCTGTCGAATGTCGGTATGCACTTTGGATATGTTGGGGGTACACAGGAAGACGTCCCAGTTGTAGTGCCGGTGCATGTCGTAAGCTTCAAACATGTCGGCGGGGCGTTCGTCCTGTTTGGCCTGATCTTCGCCGCCGGGGTAGTCCAGGTTCTCGGGGCGGAAATCTTTTCGCTTGGCCGGGTAGATGGCCTGGGCTTCGTCGATGATGACCATGGCGCCCTGAGGAGCCCAATGGAACCAGCGAGCCATGTAGGCTTTTTCGTCCCGGCCTTCGGTGCTGACGTTGAGGATTTCAGACTCATCACCGAGGGTGATACCTAGGGCTTCTTCGACTTTCTCGACAGAATCGAAGCCCCGGATATTGGTAACGACCGTGCGTCCATTTGGAAACGGTGCGCCTTCACTGTCATCTTTCATTAAGGCAGGAATGGCGTGACGCTGGAGGACACCGAAGGATTTATAGGAACCAGGGTGGCCGTGATGTATGACGATGCTCATGGTTGCCCTCCTTAGCCGATCACGTCCATAACGTAGCGTGTGACTCTGGCGTTGATGATCATGTTGAAGGCTTCCGGGAGTTTGAGGAACGTGGCCACGCCCAAGACCTGGGAATCAAGTTGCCCCCAGTAGGTTTCGATGGTGCTGGAGACGTTGAGCTGGTTGAGCACTTCCTGGGCCACGTTCCAGCTAAAGCCGATGAAGGCAATCTTGGCCTTGGTGGCGGCAATGACGATCCAGGCACCGGCCTTGACCATCCAGTCGTCAATCAGTGCCGGGATGCCGGTGAAGAACAGCCAGATGGCATCAAAAAAATCCGCGATGAATTCCATGGTTACCCCCTTGAGGTGAACAGGATGCCGGCGCTGATGAACGCCGCACAGAACAGGACAATGGCCCCAAGAATGTCGAGACCGGAGAGAAAGCGATTGAGCGAGAAATTAACCTCAACGCCTTTGATCGTTTTAATATCGTCGTCAACGGAGCCACCACCAGTGAGACTGGTGCTGAACATGGCCAGTACTTCGGCTTTGATTTCGTTGATTTTGGCCTGGTAGTCGGCCATGACCTGGTCGTAGTCGTCAGAAGGATCTGTCAGTTCGGTATCGATGGCATCACCGCCCCAGCTGATGGCGTTGCCGTCTTCGCCAACAATTTCGGTTTGGCCGCTACTACCGGAGCCACCGCCGCCACCTGGAATGTTGCCGATGGCATCCGTTATGGACTTGGTGCCGTCAGTGATCCGGTTACCAATGCCTTTCAATAGCTCTTCAGAATTCGCAGTATTGTCATTGCCTTTGCCGAGCAGATTTTTTATATCCTGGAGCTGGCCGGCTATGCCGGTTAAATCACCTTCTCCGTCTCCATCACTATCACCCTCTGATGAATCCGTTGGCGGGCTTTCTGAATCATCATCGATACCCGCACAGATGAATCCATATTCCTCAATGACGGTGATGGTGTCCCCCTGGCATTTAGGGGCACCATAATCATCAGCGAGACAAACGAGCTCATTATTAAATATGCCCGACTGACCCGGCTTGCCACCGATCGTGCAGGTTGTATCGCCACAGATGGCTAAAGGAGCATTCCCAAAGCCCTGGTTTACATTTCCCCGGAAATCTTCGGATTCTGAATTGCACGATTCTAGCTCAGGGTCGTCAGAGCCAACACAATAGCTATTAAGTGGCCAAAAGCCAGAGGGGCATTCAGCAACGCAGGATTGGGTACCAGGATTATAGAACTCACCTATTTCCAGGCAATCTTCTGGTTCTTTTGGGGAAACACACTCGCCAGTTTCAGGATGAATGATATTGGGGCTAGAACATTCAGGTGGCGGAGGCCCTATAGAACACTGACCCTCGTAATTAGGAACGGTTTGACCACCACTATGAGTTTTGATGCCATTAGGCACGAGATACTGACCGTTAACGGAACAACGCCAGCGATAATACTTAAACATCGATGTTGCGCCAGATGCGACACCTGCATCGCATGATTGAGATGCATAACCATCACAATTATAGGGATATTTATATAAACCCTCGTACGATGAACCGCTACCCCATTCAATATCATCAGACATTACGTATTGAGAAGAGGAGAAAAAGAGCAGCAGGATCAGACATCCCTGAATAGGTAAACGCACAAGATGATCCCGCTGAATAAGTAGAAAAGGGCCGATGATCCGGCCCTCTGGTTTTGCGTTAGTTGCCGTTGTAACCGAGGGCAAACATAGAGGCCCACAGGGCCCCTATGAGCACACCGGTAAACATCAGCGACGAAGGATGGACACGATCATGCCCAGGCCGGTCACGATCGCCACCAGGGCAATCACACCCACAACAGCCGCCGTGACGTTGGTTGAACCGTCTGTGAACGCACCTTCAATCGCCGCCGAGTGGTCAGCAGCAGTCGCCATACCAGCAGCAAAACCAGCAGTCAGGGCGACGCCTACTTTTGCGGCACGACGACCGAAGCGAGTGCGAGCCATGGCCCAGTGTTTTCCGTTTTCTTTCTTTTCCATTTCGATCAATTCAGACATAACGAATACTCCGTTTGGTTTTTAAGAGGCTTTCCTCATCACCTGGACAAGCCGGCTTAGTGAGATTCCGATGGCCCAGAAGACCAGGCCGGAACCCATTACCAAGCCGATCATGGCCGGATCTGGGGAAAGGTATTCAGCGAACACCGTGTCGATGTCCTGTTGCTGAATTTGTTGTACCGTCCAGGTGCCGCCGGTGCAGGCCATGACCGCGTTGCCGTTGACCGCTTCGCTCGTCAGAGTGCCGCTGCATTGGTAGTTCTGGACGGTTGGCATTCTTTAGTCCTGTTTCTGGTAATCAGGACGCTGGTTTCTTCACTTGATCCTGGGGTTTCATGTCCAGGGCTTTGAAGGTGATTTTGCCGCCCTGCCCGGCTTTCATTTGGGCCTTTACGGTGAACATGGCTGGGAGGCGGTCGGCGTGATTTCTGAGTTGGTCGATGTGCTTCCAGTCGCAGGCGATTTTCATGACTTCGTTGCCTACGCGGTTGTCGTCGTCGGCTTCTGCCGGGGAGTAGGCCCATAGGGAGCCACCACGGTTTCCGTCGATGTCGTAGCGGGTGGCGCCGATGATCATGAGGTTGAGGTAGTTTTCCATTTCGTAGGTCCTTTGGTTTCTGGTATTGCTTGGGTTGTGAATCCCGGAAGATCCGGGAGGTTTGAATCTGGGTTATGCGACCCCTTCGGGGCAGGCTCTACTCGCTCTGCTCCTGGCCACTAAGGTGTCCACCCTTACGGGTGACGATCCTTGTCGCCTGCCGCGCTCCGCTTGCCTCCTTTGCTCATAGCTCGGAATCAAGGGGCGGGCGTCCTCCCCCGACATCCTCACCACTCTTTGTGCGCACTGTGGACCAGCCAGAGCCCGCCACAAGGTCAGGGGGCCGTTGGCCCTGGCGCTGCGCGCCAACCTTGCACCGGTCACTGTCCGGTCCCCTTTTCGTGCGCGAGTGGTGACGATGACGGGGGCGGACTCGAAGGCTTTTCAGGGGGTTGGGCCTGAGTGCCAAAGCTGGGGCAGCCGGCCTCTAACCAGGAGCGCAGGACCGAGCCGCCGAGGGTCCAGAGGTCGGTGCCTCGCTGGATGGCTTCCTGTTGTAGCTGGAGGTAGCAGGAGCTGGGCGCGGCGACGTAGAAGCGGCGTTCTTTGTCTTCGATCTGTTCCTGTCTCGGGGGAATGTGGCTCATAGGTTGTGCTCCGTGACGTTGGGGAGGTCCAGGCGACCACAGTCCCAGGCGTCTCTCAGTTGGATGAGACGATCAAAGGCGGGGCTGTGGTGGCCGCTGGCTTCCAGTTCGTGAATCAGGGCGTCGGTGAAGGCGGATTTGCAGCGGGCCATGTAGTCGCACGGATAGTCGGTGCGAACGTCCTGCAGGTTGTTCAGACGGTGCAGGAGGGTGTTAAAAAGGCCTTCCAGAGCTTCAGGGGTGAGCGCAGAGGTCGGGCGAGGGCTCTGGAAGGCAAAATCGTTACCGCGGATCTCTTTTGTCAAAATTCGGCTGGTCAGTTGGCAGTGCAATCGTCGGGCGATGACCAGGTGGTGAAGGTTGCCCAAGACAAACAGACGGGCAGCGGACTTTATCGCCGTATCTACATCATCGTTATGCAGGGCTTTCAGGCCGGTCCGGAACACGTTGACTGGTTCACTGTGCGGGCGTTGAAAGGCAAAGCTGGCTGTTTTGCGGGCGGCATTGAAACGAGGAAACTTCATACCGGCACCTCGATGTTTTCTAGATATTCCCGAGCAAACGCATTCCGGGCGCTAGCTTGAGCGCGCAGATCCTGAGTTTCGGGTGCGCTGTGGGTCATGCCCTGCCCTGGCTTTTGATCAATGTGCTTGATCATTGAACCCGAGCCTCCCTGCAAGCGGTGTGCATGAAGGGGCTGACGGCCTGGGTCTGGGCGTAGGTACTGAAAGCCGTTTCCGCGAGCTTGGCGTAGGCGTAGAGGTTGGCGTCCAGGTCGTGGAAGGCGGCCATCATGCCCTGGATCTTGATCAGGCATTCGAAGGCGGTATCTCTGTCGCCAGCGTCCAGCCATTTAATGGCCAGGTTGAACAGAGTACGGATTTCGTGGCGTTTGAGTGCGCGTAGGGCCGGAGTCATACGTAGGCCTCCAGTCGGACACCTTTATAGACTTGCCCTGGTAATACACCGCAGGCAGACAGTTGTTCACGGCGAAGCACGACCGAATCCGGGAGGGTTCCTTTTACGCTTTGGAAATAGTCCAGGTAGGCATCCAGCTTGGAGCGGATCTTCAAGGACTTTGCGTTGTCGTTGAAGTGGACGGCATCGCCGTTCACCGGGTGCTGTTCGATATAGGGAGAGACGAAGGACCAGCCAGAAGCACCGTTGACACGATCACCACCAACGGCCATCCACTGGCGGCCTGAAGCACTCACAGCGACAGTGCCAGGGGCAACCATTCGGGCGGGGCCGAGGCAATCTGCCGACGCAACAAGCTTGCCGCCATCAAAGAACCAAACACCTGGAATAGGAACACCGCCGTTAGTGCGAAGCTCAACAAACTGCTTCACGGCTTCGCCTGTTTTATTAAGACGTTTCATTGCCAGTCCTCCTTATCCAGTGCCTGCTGAGACAGAGCAGCAATGTTGACCATGCGAATCCGACCGATCTTGAGAGATGGCAGGTGGCCTTTTTCGACCTGCCCCCTTACCTGCCCTTCCGTTAAGCCCGTGAGTTGGGCGTAGCGGTCCTGGGTCATGACCGGGGTTGCTAGCAAGATGATCTGTTTCTGCTCGTCCACTGTTTTGCACTCTGCTACACTGTTATACATAAACTGCTTAGGATTATGT
>NZ_JAUOPH010000012.1 GCF_030546935.1 Marinobacter sp. 2_MG-2023
GAAAACAGGATAGGTTTCTGCCTGGCTGCGATAATCGCAAATTCCTGGCATGGAAACCGACGAGGGGAACAACAAGAACAAGAGGGCTGACCGTCGTAGGGTGTGGTGGCGGTTTCAGGCACTAGAAGGTCAAAACCAAGTTGATTCACTTTGAAGAGAATAAAGCTTTTCCCTCTCAGCAAAAAGCTTCTATTACTGAAAGTTGCTGACTTAAAAATGGAATTTATAAATTCAACATGGAAGATCGTTTTTTAGAAAAGGGCGTGAAAAATGGATGATAAATCTTCTGCAAACGATTCACTCATTACCGATGCGTCGGGCATATTAGCTATAACTCAGATTCTTTCAGATATTTATAGTATCGGAAAAGAGACATACGATAAGAAAAAAATAAAACAGGCAAATAGAAAGGCCGCAGACCAACTTTACTCTAATTTAAAGAAAGTAGAGGAAGTAAAAACTATCTGGCAGTACGAAAAAGAGATAAATCTAAGGAATTTTTACCACCCTTCGAAAGTAAAGATCAAAGACAAAAAAGGTCTAGTTGAACCAACATTTATAAAAGACATTTCCGAACAAAAAAACTTTATTGTGGAAGGAATGGCAGGACAGGGAAAATCTATTCTACTACGCTACATTGCGTCGAATGAACTTCGGCTAAGCAAGCGAATACCAATATTCATTGAACTAAGAAAAATAGATGAATCAAAATTATTATTAACCCAAATAGAGTTAAGATTAAAAGGTCTTGGATTCCACATAGATGATGAAATATTACAATCTCTACTTAAATCGGGAAAAGTATCGTTACTGCTTGATGGGTTTGATGAGATCTCAAAAGACAACGTCACCAAAATCCTCTCTCAAATTGAAGATATAGCAGAGATATTTCCTGAGACTCAGATAATTGTCACATCCCGACCTGACAGTGGAGTCCAAAACTCAGAGCTTTTCAGAGTAGTAAAAATAGCACAGCTCGAACCTTTTGATCACTTACCTTTTCTCAGAAAAATATGTAGCGATGATCACCAGGCTGAAATAATTTATACTGCACTCACGGAGAGTCCATCCGATATACGAATGCTCATAAGAACCCCTCTTCTTTTAACTTTACTAACAATTGTTTTTAATGCTGAACAAACAATACCATCTAGTTTCACAGACTTCTACGATAAACTTTTCCAAATACTCTATACACGTCATGACTCATCTAAGCCCGGCTTCAAAAGAGACAAAAGATCAAATTTATCAGAAGAGAAACTAGAGAGAGCCTTCTCAGTATTTTGTTTTTTAACCCGAAAAGACGACAAAACAACCTTAACTAGAAGCGAAGCTCTACTTTACGGCGAAAAATCAAGTGATTCCTCTGGTCTAGCCTTCGACTCAGAAGATTTCCTAGAAGATATAACAAAGATCACATGCCTACTCATTCAAGAAGGCTTCCAATATCACTTTATTCATAAAAGTGTTCAAGAGTATTTCTCTTCCCGATTCATAAAAGCTCTCCCAGAAGAAGCTGCCACTAAATTCTACTTAAATGCAAGATCACACTATTCGTCTTGGCCCCAAGAATTATTCTTCTTAAAATCGATTGATAAATATAGATGCTTCAAGTATTTTCTCTCTCCAGAACTTGAAGCCTATATAAAAGAATACAACGGTATTCAAGGAAGAAAAAAATTCTTAAAGCGTTTCGAAGTGGAAATAGAATTTGGAGAAAAAGTAAACTCCATATCATGGATGGAAACGGGAAACATAGAAAAATTCTATAAAGATAATCTTGAAAATTTTATAGCGAATCTATTCTCTAAAGTGCTTAGAAAATTTGTTGTGGATGAAAATATCTACGCACAAGCGAGAATAGTAAAAAATTATACAAAAGATAGATTGATATCTGAAAACTCGTCAGAAGAAAAACTAGCAATCCCACTCGAAGAAATATTTACTATAATTGAAAGAGAAGAACTACTTATCTCAGCGTTTGAAAACTATATAAAGTTCTTAAATAAGCAACTTAAAGAATGTCACGAAGAAATAAAAAGACAAGAAAGCCAAACTGACTTGCTGGATTTTTAAAAACACCAAGAGAAAGATCATGTCAGAGCTATTACAGTACAGATTAACCAGAACACTCCCTGAAGTCGCACCACTATGCAGGTGTCGCGCTTGCCTGGCATCCACCCGTGCCGGCGGTGAGCTCCGGTCGTCCTGACCGAACAGCTCAGGGCCAGTTTACCGTTCCTAGTGGTTGCTTTTAGAGGACATGTCTTAAAATCGTGTGAGCAAATGTTTACACGATATTTCCTTGCCATACTTGGTCCGCTTCGATCCTTTCACCCTCCTCTACAGTCTCCAGGTTCCCTGGTGACTTTATCGGCTCTACTGACAACGGTTCACTGATGTGGGTTTTCAGCAGGTGCTGGAAAGGGTCTGTATTCGTCAGGCTTGGATCCAGCCACATATCAAAGTCTTCCGGTTGGAGCATCAAAGGAATGCTCTTGGGATGGACATGGCTGAATCTGGGGTGTGGTGGCAAGGTGATGATGGTGAAAGACGGTACAACATCACCCTGAAAGTCCCAAAGCTCGTAGAGACCCGCAAAGGCGATAGCACTGTCAACAGGGTGGATGTTGTAGCACTGCTTATGCCCTTTCTCTCCAGTCCATTCATGGAAACCACTGGCCGGTATGATGGCCCGCTGGGAGTGAAACCGTTTTTTCCAGAGTGGACTGGTTCCGAGGCTACCCGATCGGGCATTGAAGGTACTGTATTTTGGTGAAGGGCGGTAGCCGGTACCGTCTGGTTTGCGTTCTATGAGTAGTGACCAGATGGCATCTTGCAGAGTTCTGCCCTGGTTGGTTTCGTAGACGATCTGGCCTTTTGCACCTGGTGCTATGTTGAGGCGGGTTTGGGCGCGAATGGGGATGCCCAGGATTTCGAGTAGATCCTGGACTAGTGGGTCGTCGATTACGTTGTAGCGGCCGCACATGACTTACACCTTTCAGCTAACAATCAACTATTATGATACGTAGTGGTTCGATAACTTATCGCAGCACTTTTATAGGTAAGGTCATGGCTGGAATTATTTCAACTCACCAAGAGGTGTTGAAGACGAAAAACGGAGGCCTCGCTGAATGACTCATGAAGACGTAATCCGTCAAGGCAAAGACGATTACTTCAGCCAGAAAGGGCGCTATGCCAACCCATACCCGCGCGGTTCTGAAAAGTTCAACGCATACGAACGTGGTTGGATGCAAAGCTTAAAAAGTGTGAAAAAGCCGTACCCCCAGGTATCAGGAGGCTCTAAATCACTGGCGGATAAATATCGGAGCTTACCCAACTGGAAAGGTCCAGGGGATAGTGACGACTAGGTGTCAACGAACTGGATCGTCCTGACCAAACAGCTCAGAATATGTGTAACGCCGTCAAGGTGCTACATTGTGCTACATTTCCTAAAACTGCGTAAGCATTTGCTTACACACTAAGCCTGGCCAGCTTCAGCCGAGCTTGCCGCGGCTTCCTCGTGCTGCATGTTCAAAATCTGAATCTCGCCTGCAATCTTATGGAGCACTTCTTCAAGATCACCTGGCTCCGATTGCATAAAATCATCAGGGGATTCGGAATCCCACCTCGCTATGAGGCGATTGATTTTCCACCAATGATACCAGCTGCTCTTTCTCGCCAATTCTCGCAGTGTGGAATCAACTTCGGAAATTAGCTCCTCGATAACTTTGGCATTTTTTTCTTTGATAAAACGTTTACACACCGTCCTGGTATTCTCGACGACATGAGGCGGCAACGATTTATCAGATAATTCTGCACTAACCTTCTCAATACTTGAAAGATACTCCTTCTGAGACTCAAGCACGGACGGCAGCTTACTAATGAAGGTGATCTTGTTCGCCATGAATGGATCGCGTCTAGACAACTCCCTGGTAGCATTTCTGATGGAATCCGAAAAACTCATTCCATCCAAAGCAAAAAAACGTTCCTCCAGGGCTAATCCATACTGCTCAGCTTGCGATTTGTTCACCTCAAGCGCTTCCTCATCCACTGGTACTCCTAACCCTCCTAGATCACCCATCACAGATTCTACGGTTTCCGATACGCTACCTTTTATATCCTCAGAGTAAGAAGAGAGAGAAATTCTAACCTGCATCACGAGGAACAATGCGTGCCTAACCGACTGTTTGACCTCTAGCCTCGTCTTAAAGGCGAAAGCGATCGCGGCGACTAAGGCCGAGAATACAACTCCGTTCTGCTCGAAAATGGGGAAAGCCGTTTCCGAAAAGAATTCCAATATGTCCTGCATTTTCAGATTTCCTTTCCCTGAATAAGGCCCTTAACTTCTTCCACTGTGAGGGTGCGATTTCTTCTACGGTGAACTATTGTGTGGCAATTTGCACACAGTGGTACCAGGTCGGTCTCCGGGTTTACGCATTGGGGTTCACCTGCCTCAAAAAGCGGCCTGATGTGATGAATGTGTATCAAGCCTTTCCCATAAGCGCCGTACGTCTCTTCGAAATTGAAACCACAGGCTTTGCAGGTCAACCCGTGAATCTCGATGGCTTGCGCCCTTAGATTACTGTCTCTCTCATAAACCGTGCTATAGACGACCTTTTTCTTACCTTCGATGCTGGTGGAAGTAAGGCGAGCCTGGCCCCTATTGCGACCACTATCCGGGGTTAAGGGAAGACTGGTAGCTCTGCCCAGGATCTGTTCGAAAACAGCTTGAGAGATGTCTCTCACACTACGGCGCCAATAATTAGATTTCTGTGTCTCGGGAATCTCTTCTAAAGGCTTGCCATCGACTTTATGAGGGACTGCCTCCGAAAACTCGCGGTAGCCAGTAATATAGGCTATCAAATCGCGACTATGCTCCCCATCAACCGGTTCAATAGTTGAAATCTCTGCCACCGCAAAGTAGTGAGGTTCGTTGGAAAGCCGTTCAGCTTCGAACCTCTTATCTTTGATTCGACCCTTGTAATAAAGGACTTTAGTGCCTGGCTCCAGGTACTTTTGGTACATCTTAGGATAGTGGTACTGGACACCAGTCTCGTCATCCCATTTCGATTCGTCGTTTTCGGTAATTACTGCAAAGCCAGTGGTCACCTAGTCAACTCCGCTTGATTTGAGTAAATCGTACCTATAAGACTAACAGTGCGCGAGAACTTAGCTAAGCTGGTCTTTGTAAGACTTCTAACCATGCCATATCGGGGAGGCTAGGTGCAGGTTATCAATATACATACCGGAGAAACAAAAGACTTACCGGACGACATCGGTAAGATGTGGGTTAGGTCCTGCACACCTTGGTATTCAAACGACTGGTCGCCGCAAGACGACCTTCCACCTTCCGCCGCGGGGAAAACTACTCGTACACGATATGACCTTAACAATATGGATCCTGAATCGATCCATCAGTTTTGGAATTGTTGCTTAAGCTGCAGTAGATCAGTCATTTTTGCCAGAGAAATTGGAGAGATACTCCAGAATAAAGAAGCTCCTAACAGCATTTGGATGCAGGCAAAATTCAATGCCTATGCTATTGCTGTCATGGAGTGGAGCAAAGGCTTTGGTGCAAACAGCGAGGAATACCATTGGAAGAGAGTTTTTGGCGAGAATTCAGGGTTCATTCAAGAACTATGGGAAGCGACAGGTATCAGGGAAGAAACCTATTTCGCATACTGGCGCGACATGCAGCACATTCGGATCTCCAGAATTGCTCATAGCGGTCTTCCTAACAATCCAGCGCCCCAACTTCCAGACTTTAACCTGGCCATAAAGCTTTTCGCGGCAACTCACCCGATATTAGTCCGCATTTTGAAGGAGCTTACAAATCTTCGCTTCCCCAACATCTATGTCTTAGAACCAATGAGCTTTGACGATTGGTTAGATAGCCTTAGAACAGACTTCAGAAATGAAATTGAGCCAGCAATCGTTGCTTCACTCGAAACCAGTTAGGTGTCAACAAAGTGTCCACGGCTTTGTGATGTAGTGTGGTTACGTGTGTAACCTGTTTCTAGCAACTCGCTGTTTTATTGGTAATTGTGGGTTTGTGTGGTGCTTCGAAAAGCTGCGGCATCGGGTTCAATTCCCGCCGTCTCCACCAA
>NZ_JAUOPH010000013.1 GCF_030546935.1 Marinobacter sp. 2_MG-2023
GTATTAAGAGTCTGACGATGACCTACTCTCACATGGGCAATGCCACACTACCATCGGCGCAGGCCTGTTTCACTTCTGAGTTCGGGATGGGATCAGGTGGTACCAGGCCGCTATGGTCGTCAGACAAAACGGTCGATCACTGGGGGATGAGATAGAGCTGTGATGCTGATTCTTTCGCTGCGATATCCGCAATTGTCTTGGGTGTTATATAGTCAAGCCGCACGAGCAATTAGTATCGGTTAGCTCAACGCCTCGCAGCGCTTACACACCCGACCTATCAACGTCCTGGTCTTGAACGGCTCTTCAGGGGCCTCGAGGGCCCGGGGAGATCTCATCTTGGAAGGGGCTTCCCGCTTAGATGCTTTCAGCGGTTATCCTGTCCGAACATAGCTACCCAGCAATGCCTCTGGCGAGACAACTGGAACACCAGCGGTTCGTCCACTCCGGTCCTCTCGTACTAGGAGCAGCTTTCCTCAAATCTCCAACGTCCACGGCAGATAGGGACCGAACTGTCTCACGACGTTCTAAACCCAGCTCGCGTACCACTTTAAATGGCGAACAGCCATACCCTTGGGACCGGCTTCAGCCCCAGGATGTGATGAGCCGACATCGAGGTGCCAAACACCGCCGTCGATGTGAACTCTTGGGCGGTATCAGCCTGTTATCCCCGGAGTACCTTTTATCCGTTGAGCGATGGCCCTTCCATACAGAACCACCGGATCACTATGACCTACTTTCGTACCTGCTCGACGTGTCTGTCTCGCAGTTAAGCGGGCTTGTGCCATTACACTAACCGTACGATGTCCGACCGTACTTAGCCCACCTTTGTGCTCCTCCGTTACGCTTTAGGAGGAGACCGCCCCAGTCAAACTACCCACCACACAGTGTCCTCATCCCCGATGAGGGGACAGAGTTAGAACCTCAAACATGCCAGGCTGGTATTTCAAGGTTGGCTCCACGCAAACTGGCGTTCACGCTTCAAAGCCTCCCAGCTATCCTACACAAACATGTTCAAAGTTCACTGTGAAGCTATAGTAAAGGTTCACGGGGTCTTTCCGTCTAGCCGCGGATACACCGCATCTTCACGGCGATTTCAATTTCACTGAGTCTCGGGTAGAGACAGCGCCCCCATCGTTACGCCATTCGTGCAGGTCGGAACTTACCCGACAAGGAATTTCGCTACCTTAGGACCGTTATAGTTACGGCCGCCGTTTACCGGGGCTTCGATCAAGAGCTTCGCGCAAGCGCTAACCCCATCAATTAACCTTCCGGCACCGGGCAGGCGTCACACCGTATACGTCCACTTTCGTGTTTGCACAGTGCTGTGTTTTTAATAAACAGTCGCAGGGGCCTGGTATCTTCGACTGGCTTCTGCTCAACCCGCGAAGGGCGTCACATACCACCAGCGTGCCTTCTCCCGAAGTTACGGCACCATTTTGCCTAGTTCCTTTACCCGAGTTCTCTCAAGCGCCTTGGTATTCTCTACCTGACCACCTGTGTCGGTTTGGGGTACGGTCTCGAATAGCCTGAAGCTTAGAAGATTTTCCTGGAAGCAGGGCATCAATGACTTCGCTCCCGTAAAAGGGTGCTCGTCGTCACGTCTCAGGATTGTGGACCCGGATTTGCCTAAGTCCACTCCCTACTCGCTTAAACCGGGACAACCGTCGCCCGGCTCACCTAGCCTTCTCCGTCTCTCCATCGCAGCTATCCAAGGTACGGAAATATTAATCCGTTTCCCATCGACTACACCTTTCGGTCTCGCCTTAGGGGCCGACTCACCCTGCGCCGATTAGCGTTGCGCAGGAACCCTTGGTCTTCCGGCGTGCGGGTTTTTCACCCGCATTGTCGTTACTCATGTCAGCATTCGCACTTCTGATACCTCCAGCAAGCTTCTCAACTCACCTTCGCAGGCTTACAGAACGCTCCCCTACCCCGCATACAAAGTATGCAGCCGCAGCTTCGGTGACCAGTTTGAGCCCCGTTACATCTTCCGCGCAGGCCGACTCGACTAGTGAGCTATTACGCTTTCTTTAAAGGATGGCTGCTTCTAAGCCAACCTCCTAGCTGTCTGAGCCTTCCCACATCGTTTCCCACTTAACTGGTACTTGGGGACCTTAGCTGGCGGTCTGGGTTGTTTCCCTCTTCACGATGGACGTTAGCACCCACCGTGTGTCTCCCGGATAGTACTCACAGGTATTCGGAGTTTGCATCGGGTTGGTAAGTCGGGATGACCCCCTAGCCGAAACAGTGCTCTACCCCCTGTGGTATTCGTCCGAGGCGCTACCTAAATAGCTTTCGGGGAGAACCAGCTATCTCCGGGCTTGATTAGCCTTTCACTCCGATCCACAAGTCATCCCCTGGCTTTTCAACGACAGTGGGTTCGGTCCTCCAGTTGATGTTACTCAACCTTCAACCTGCTCATGGATAGATCGCCCGGTTTCGGGTCTATGCCCAGCGACTGAATCGCCCTATTAAGACTCGGTTTCCCTACGGCTCCCCTAAACGGTTAACCTCGCCACTGAACATAAGTCGCTGACCCATTATACAAAAGGTACGCCGTCACAGAACAAGTCTGCTCCGACTGCTTGTACGCATACGGTTTCAGGATCTATTTCACTCCCCTCACAGGGGTTCTTTTCGCCTTTCCCTCACGGTACTGGTTCACTATCGGTCAGTCAGGAGTATTTAGCCTTGGAGGATGGTCCCCCCATATTCAGACAGGATACCACGTGTCCCGTCCTACTCGATTTCACTAGACTCAGGTTTCGGATACGGGGCTATCACCCACTATGGCGGCACTTTCCAGAGCCTTCTCCTACCAGTTGTCTAGCTTAAGGGCTAGTCCCCGTTCGCTCGCCGCTACTTAGGGAATCTCGGTTGATTTCTTTTCCTCGGGGTACTTAGATGTTTCAGTTCCCCCGGTTCGCCTCTTACACCTATGTATTCAGTGCAAGATACCCGACCGAAATCGGGTGGGTTTCCCCATTCAGAAATGTCCGGATCACAGCTTGTTTGCCAGCTCCCCGAACCTTATCGCAGGCTTCCACGTCTTTCATCGCCTCTGACTGCCAAGGCATCCACCGTATGCGCTTAGTTGCTTGACTATATAACCCCAAGACAACTGATCACTCATGCTCACCAGGCGGGCATCTCTCAACCGAAGTTAAGCGATTCCTTTCCAGGAACATCAGAGACAGTCACTTGAAGCTATAAACAACCACTTCAACGACAACACCGGATAACGCTTGAAAAAATCGCTATCACATTGAACACATTTTCTCGGAGATAATGAGAAAATGTCTTCGTGTTCTATCTCATCCAATTTGTTAAAGAGCAAATCTGACCCAGTGATCAGAAAGAAGAACTTCGACTAACAACTTATGTCATTAAATCGAAACGCTTATTTCTGTACACTGACCGAAGTCAGGTGACCAAGTAATAATGGTGGAGCTAGGCAGGATCGAACTGCCGACCTCCTGCGTGCAAGGCAGGCGCTCTCCCAGCTGAGCTATAGCCCCAAAGCTAT
>NZ_JAUOPH010000014.1 GCF_030546935.1 Marinobacter sp. 2_MG-2023
AGAAGTGAAACAGGCCTGCGCCGATGGTAGTGTGGCATTGCCCATGTGAGAGTAGGTCATCGTCAGACTCTTAATACTGAAAACCCCCAGCGGATTACCGTTGGGGGTTTTTTCGTTTTGTCTTTTCACCAATCCTGGTGTTTAATCCCCGCGTTACTAATTCTCCTGGCCGGATGGTGTGTCATGAAAACCAAAGTACTTGTATCACTGCTCAGCGACGGGCAGGTTCATTCTGGAGAGCGACTGGCCGAGGAGCTTGGTGTTAGCCGCACTGCGGTCTGGAAGCAGGTGCGTCGAGCGGCTGCAGAGGGTTTCGAGATTGAAACCGTAAGAGGGCGAGGTTATAAGCTGGTGACGCCCGTGGACTTGCTTGACGCAGGCGTTATTCTGGACGGGCTTGTTGAGTCTGCTCGTAATAGCATTTGCTTGACGGTTCTGGACGAGGTGGATTCGACAAACACCGAGATCTTGCGGCAGATATCGGATGGGGTAAGCGGGGTGCCGGTTGCTATCGCAGATTGCCAAACCATGGGCCGTGGGCGTCGTGGTCGACCGTGGCGTAGTCCTCGGGGTGAGAACCTCTATTTAAGTGCCGGTTTGACGTTTCATGGGGACTTTTCCGTTCTTGACGGTCTCAGTCTCGTATTGGGTGTTGCCGTAGCCGAAACTCTTGAAGAGCTGGGTTTGCCTGGCGTGCGCTTGAAGTGGCCCAATGACATTTTTATGCCTGATGGAAAGCTGGGCGGGATTCTGGTCGAGCTTCAGGGTGAGTTGCAGGAAGGTGTTATCCGGGTTATTGCCGGTATTGGCATAAATGTTCATATGAGTTGTGCTGATGATGTCGACCAGGCCTGGTCGAGCCTGGATCGCGTTTCCACCCAGGCAGGCTGGTCAAGGAATCGAATCGCGTCCGCTCTTATTGGCACGCTTTTGCACAGTGCCGATATCTTTGCCCAAAAAGGTTTTGGTGCGTTTCAGGATGCATGGCAATCCAGGGATCTTTTTAATGGTCAGCAGTTGATAGCGAAAGGCGGGGAGCTCGCTGGTGTCGGTCGTGGTATTGATGGGCAGGGTAACTACCTTGTCGAGGGCGAGTCTGGGGTTGTACCAGTTCGGGCCGGGGAAATCAGCTTGCGGGTTGCGCGATGAGACTGTTGATAGATGCGGGTAATACCCGTCTGAAGTGGCGCCTCGAGCAGGGCGGTATCATTGCTAGGGAGGGTTCTGCATTGCTGGATTCGGCGAACCCCCTTGCGCATATAGAAGGCAGTCTGAACTCTGTGTCCAGGGTGGCAGTGTCGACAGTTATTCACGAGGATGCAAGGCAGCGGCTTCTATCCTATCTGATGCAAAGAGTGCCTGGCCCGGTTAATTTTTACTGGGCTGAAGGACAGCGTTGCGGGTTGTTGAACTCGTATGAGGATGTGAAGACGATGGGGTCAGACCGTTGGCACGGGATGTATGGCGCCTGGAGGCATTACAGATGCGGTTGCGCTGTTATAGATGCAGGCAGTGCGATAACTGTGGACTACGTGAGTAAAGAGGGCAAACATCTTGGCGGGTATATCCTTCCCGGATTGCAGATGATGTTGAGAAGCTTGAGGAGTGACGCTGCACGAATTGCATTTGAGCCGGCACACGTGTCCCGAATCGAGCCGGGAAACAATACGGCAGAGTGTGTCAATCAAGGTCTGTCATGGTTGTCTCAGGCAATGATCGATCGGATCAGGAGTGACGCCTCTGAATTTGAACTTCCTCAAACGCTCGTAACCGGCGGAGATGCGGAGCGCCTGTTTACGCTTGGGGTAGATGGAGTGCATCACCCTTCATTGGTGTTGGATGGTCTCGGCTATATCGACAATGAGGCACATGGCGAATGAAGTGGTTTGCGTTGGCTTTGCTGTTACTGAATGCCTCTCTCTGGATTGTCTTGAGCGAACCGCGTGATCAGAGTCGGTACGGTAGCTCAGAGTCTGGAACTCTTCCGAGGGTGGCGAGCCTCAAGCCCCCTGAAGTGCGTGTGCCGGAGCATTCAGAACTGGAGGGTTTTGAGTTTAATATAGCACCGGGCGAGCCGTCAGCGATCTACTGTGTGACGTTTGGGTGGTTCGAGTCCCTTGCTGCGGCCGAAGCACTTGCCAATGGAGGGGGCATGGCCCGGTTCAGTGCTTACCAGGTAAAAGAAAGAGAGCGTCAACTGGCGCCTTTGCATTGGATTATTATTCCTCCGCAGCCGGGGCAGGTGGCCTTGGATCAGCTGAAAGACCTTCAGGAAAGGGGTGTCGATTCTTACCTGGTTGCTCAGGGAGAAAACCGCAATGCTATCTCATTGGGCTTGTTCGAGTCGCGTGAGGCCGCAATTTCCGTGCTAGAAGAAAAAAAACAACAGAATCTCAATGCAGTACTGGTCAACTTCCCCCGAAATCAGCTAAGCTACGCGCTGTCTTTTGAGGTGAGCCCAGGGCTTGTTGAAGAACTGGTTAGCGCGGCAAAAGCGGATTATGGCAATAATTTCGATTTCATCGAAATCAACGCTTGTAAGGGTGTTGCAACGCCAGTCAAAAATCCGTAGTATACCGCCCTCGCTGAAGAGGCGATTGTGAGCTGGCGTAGCTCAGTTGGTAGAGCAGCTGACTTGTAATCAGCAGGTCGGGGGTTCGATTCCGTCCGCCAGCTCCACTTTTTGTTTTTGACAGGTGCGAAGGTTGCGCCTGACTCGGAGGGGTTCCCGAGTGGCCAAAGGGATCAGACTGTAAATCTGACGCGAAAGCTTCGCTGGTTCGAATCCAGCCCCCTCCACCACTTAATTGCTCGCGGGCATCGTATAGTGGCTATTACCTCAGCCTTCCAAGCTGATGACGCGGGTTCGATTCCCGCTGCCCGCTCCAATTTGATGTATGCAATGCTCATGTAGCTCAGTCGGTAGAGCACATCCTTGGTAAGGATGAGGTCACCGGTTCAATTCCGGTCATGAGCTCCACTATTTATCCGGTCAGCGTTACGATCCAGGTTGATCAGGGAGATTGGTCGAATGTCTAAGTCTAAGTTTGAACGTAATAAGCCGCACTTGAACGTGGGCACTATTGGTCACGTAGACCATGGTAAGACGACTCTGACCGCTGCTCTGAC
>NZ_JAUOPH010000015.1 GCF_030546935.1 Marinobacter sp. 2_MG-2023
TGGTGGGTCTGGGTGGACTTGAACCACCGACCTCACCCTTATCAGGGGTGCGCTCTAACCACCTGAGCTACAGACCCGGTTTTGCTCGTCCAATGACAAGCCAAGTCGGGCCTGCAAAGACCCTTGCTCTCTCTATCAATCAACCAAGTAATTCGTGTGGACTCTGACCGAAGCGTCGACTTCGTTTAAGGAGGTGATCCAGCCCCAGGTTCCCCTAGGGCTACCTTGTTACGACTTCACCCCAGTCATGAACCACACCGTGGTGATCGTCCTCCCGAAGGTTAGACTAACCACTTCTGGTGCAATCCACTCCCATGGTGTGACGGGCGGTGTGTACAAGGCCCGGGAACGTATTCACCGTGACATTCTGATTCACGATTACTAGCGATTCCGACTTCACGGAGTCGAGTTGCAGACTCCGATCCGGACTACGATGCGTTTTGTGAGATTAGCTCCCCCTCGCGGGTTTGCAACCCTCTGTACGCACCATTGTAGCACGTGTGTAGCCCTGGCCGTAAGGGCCATGATGACCTGACGTCATCCCCACCTTCCTCCGGTTTGTCACCGGCAGTCTCCCTAGAGTTCTCAGCCGAACTGCTAGCAACTAGGGATAGGGGTTGCGCTCGTTACGGGACTTAACCCAACATCTCACGACACGAGCTGACGACGGCCATGCAGCACCTGTGTCAGAGTTCCCGAAGGCACCAATCCATCTCTGGAAAGTTCTCTGCATGTCAAGGCCAGGTAAGGTTCTTCGCGTTGCGTCGAATTAAACCACATGCTCCACCGCTTGTGCGGGCCCCCGTCAATTCATTTGAGTTTTAACCTTGCGGCCGTACTCCCCAGGCGGTCAACTTAGTGCGTTAGCTGCGCCACTAAAGATTCAAGATCCCCAACGGCTAGTTGACATCGTTTACGGCGTGGACTACCAGGGTATCTAATCCTGTTTGCTCCCCACGCTTTCGCACCTCAGTGTCAGTGTTGGTCCAGGTAGCCGCCTTCGCCACTGGTGTTCCTTCCTATATCTACGCATTTCACCGCTACACAGGAAATTCCACTACCCTCTACCACACTCTAGTCGAGCAGTTCGAAATGCCGTTCCCAGGTTAAGCCCGGGGCTTTCACATCTCGCTTACTCAACCACCTACGCGCGCTTTACGCCCAGTAATTCCGATTAACGCTTGCACCCTCCGTATTACCGCGGCTGCTGGCACGGAGTTAGCCGGTGCTTCTTCTGTGAGTGACGTCAATCCTTAAGAGTATTAATCTTAAGGCCTTCCTCCTCACTGAAAGTGCTTTACAACCCGAAAGCCTTCTTCACACACGCGGCATGGCTGGATCAGGGTTGCCCCCATTGTCCAATATTCCCCACTGCTGCCTCCCGTAGGAGTTCGGGCCGTGTCTCAGTCCCGATGTGGCTGATCATCCTCTCAGACCAGCTACGGATCGTCGCCTTGGTGAGCCTTTACCCCACCAACTAGCTAATCCGACTTAGGCTCATCCAATAGCGCAAGGTCCGAAGATCCCCTGCTTTCCCCAAAAGGGCGTATGCGGTATTAATCCGGGTTTCCCCGGGCTATCCCCCACTACTGGGCAGATTCCTAAGCATTACTCACCCGTCCGCCGCTCGACGCCTGGTAGCAAGCTACCATCGTTTCCGCTCGACTTGCATGTGTTAAGCCTGCCGCCAGCGTTCAATCTGAGCCATGATCAAACTCTTCAGTTTAAATCATACAAGAATCCGTAGATTCTTAATTCTTGCTCAAGACAAAACTCAATTTTCGACGAGTCGCTTGCCTTGGTATTTCTTGTCGAAATACTCCAGCCAGCGCCCACACGAATTACTTGGTCAATTTGTTAAAGAGCGTTTGAGCCGTTGCTCAATCAGGAGGCGTATTCTACATCGT
>NZ_JAUOPH010000016.1 GCF_030546935.1 Marinobacter sp. 2_MG-2023
CGTAATAAGCCGCACTTGAACGTGGGCACTATTGGTCACGTAGACCATGGTAAGACGACTCTGACCGCTGCTCTGACTCGTGTATGTCACGAAGTATGGGGTACGGGTTCTGCGAGTGCATTCGATCAGATCGATAACGCACCGGAAGAGCGTGCGCGTGGTATAACCATCGCGACTTCCCACGTTGAGTACGATTCTCCTAACCGTCACTACGCACACGTAGACTGCCCGGGCCACGCCGATTATGTGAAAAACATGATCACAGGTGCGGCTCAGATGGACGGCGCGATCCTGGTTTGTTCAGCAGCAGACGGCCCCATGCCGCAGACTCGCGAGCACATCCTGCTGTCTCGTCAGGTAGGCGTTCCTTACATCGTTGTGTTCCTGAACAAAGCGGACATGGTTGACGATGAAGAGCTGCTGGAACTGGTTGAGATGGAAGTGCGTGATCTGCTGGAAGCGTATGACTTCCCGGCTGACGACACTCCGATCGTTACTGGTTCTGCGTTGATGGCGCTGGAAGGTAAAGATGATAACGAAATGGGTACTACCGCTGTTAAGAAGTTGGTAGAAGCCCTGGATTCGTACATCCCTGAGCCTGAGCGTGCGATTGATCAGCCGTTCCTGATGCCGATTGAGGACGTATTCTCTATCTCGGGTCGTGGTACTGTTGTGACCGGTCGTGTAGAGCGCGGTATTGTCAAGGTTGGTGAAGAAGTTGAGATTGTTGGTATCAAGGATACCGTCAAGACGACTTGTACCGGTGTTGAGATGTTCCGTAAGCTCCTCGACGAAGGTCGTGCGGGTGAGAACGTTGGTGTACTGTTGCGTGGTACCAAGCGTGACGACGTTGAGCGTGGTCAGGTTCTGTGTAAGCCGGGCAGCATCAAGCCGCACACCAAGTTCGAGTGCGAAGTATACGTGCTAAGCAAAGATGAAGGCGGTCGTCACACTCCGTTCTTCAAGGGCTATCGTCCGCAGTTCTACTTCCGTACCACCGACGTAACCGGTTCTTGTGAATTGCCGGAAGGCGTAGAAATGGTTATGCCAGGTGATAACGTGAAGATGGAAGT
>NZ_JAUOPH010000002.1 GCF_030546935.1 Marinobacter sp. 2_MG-2023
TTTTATTGGTAATTGTGGGTTTGTGTGGTGCTTCGAAAAGCTGCGGCATCGGGTTCAATTCCCGCCGTCTCCACCAAATTCAGATTTCCCGGGAACTACCCGAATATTAAAACCTCTCCTAAAGCCCCGCCAGTCGGGGCTTTTTCTTGCCCGGACAATTACTGGTGGTCCACAGGCCTCCACGTGAATTGCAAATACCTGCTAGCTGTCGCGACTGGATTCGGTCTCGACAACAACGCGATGATAGTTACCCTCACGCTTTGCTGTGTAATGCCATCCGATCCTTTGACTGAGGGTTGTTGTCAGCTCCAGGCCCAGACCATAACCCGTATTTTCTGACGATGCCGGGGACAGGTTTTGCGCATCCGGTTCTACCGGATTGCTAATCGTAACTCTGCCTTCTTGCTGATCGATAACAACGGTCCCCTCCCAGCAGTGCTGATAGGCGTTCCGAATCAGATTGCCGAGAATGATACGTGCCGGCACCAAAGGTACAGTGCAGCTGTACGAGGAGGTACTAATCTCGGTGGTCACGGGCTTTCCGGCCAGAAGATATGACATTTCGCCAGCCAGTTCCCGTATCAGCCCCGGCAGATCGACGGCTTCACTCTGAAGCGGCGTATCCGGCTCATGATTCAGCCAGAGCAGCGTTTCGGTAAGGTGCTTCATAGTCAGGCTGGCGCGGTCGATGCGATCCACAATGCTCTTCTCGTCCTCGTACTTTTCCCTTTTCTGAGTCAGCTTTCGTTGTAGCTCGATATTGGAGCGGATCGTACTTATGGGTGTCCGCAGCTCATGGCTCGCATGTTTGAGAAACCGCCGTTCACGGTCCAGTGCCTGCTCAACCGTGGAAAGACTGTTACGAATGAGTTCCGCCATTTCGTTCAGCTCGGGATACGAAAAATCCGGCACCGGTTGGGAAAGTTTGTCGTTGTTCAGGGAGTGGGTCCAGGCTCTCAGTGCGGCCATGGGGCGGGATACATGCCTCAATAGAAGCCAGCCAACAGTCAAAATAAACCCAATCACCAGGATACTGACCGTTAGCGTGAGCAATCGGTTTTGCCGGGCAGCTTGAGGTAGCAACTCCGATGTTGCTGGAGGCGTGAGTTTCTGGCTCAGGTAAAGTGGACCGCTCGCGGTTTCGTAGCGCATTGCAAAGATGACAAAGCTCGGGCGGCTGAACCAGCTGCTGCCTTCTTTTTTCAGCAACTGACCGGGTTCGCCCGGCCCACCGGGAAAGGCTTCAAGGGCATAGGCGGGTAAACTGGCCCATTGCATCGCGACGTCAAAACCACTGAACTCTCTGGCCCGCTCTCTCTGGCCCGGGCCTATTACCTCGCTGAAAGTGCGGGCGGTCTTTTCCATATTAGTGGCCATCGCCGCATCCAGTCCCCGAATGAAGTGCTCCTTTGAGACCAGCGAATAGGCGAGGACCAGGATGAGACCCAACGCCAGGAAGGACGATATAAGAAGTGCCCTGAGGCTAATCCTGGCTTTAAACATTCGTCTTGCCTGTTCCGGGAGGCCTGATGGCAAAGCCAACTCCGCTGATGGTGTGCAGAAGCGACTCGGAAAATGAGCCGTCGACAGCCTTGCGAAGGTTATACATGTGAACTTTCAGGCTGTTGCTGTCGGGGTGATCGTCTCCCCAGGCGGCGTCCATCAACGCCTCACGGGTTACTGGAGATGGTGAGGCGCGCATCAGGCATTCAAGCAAGCGCCACCCGGTGGGCGACAATTTCAGGGCCTGACCGTTTCGCAGCAAGATCTTCTCGCTGAGGTTCATCTGCAACTCACCACAGGTGAGCTTCTGGACCTGGCCGCTACGCCGATGTGACAGTGCGCGCACCCTCGCCAGCAACTCTTCCATCTCAAAGGGTTTGACCAGATAGTCATCGGTGCCGGCATCAAACCCCAACAGTTTGTCATTAAGCTGATCACGAGCTGTCAGCATCAGCACGGGGATATCGTTGCCCTGCTCCCTTAAACGCTGGCAAAGGCCAAGGCCGTCCAGGCGGGGCATATTAATATCCAGCAACAGGACATCGTAGCTGTTTTGTTTGATCAGATTCAGCCCGGCGATACCGTTGCTGACATGGTCACAGATGAACCCCTCCAGTTCCAGGTATTGCACCAGCGTCTGAGCCAGGTCGAGATCGTCTTCGGCCAATAACAATTTCAGCATGGATCTGCCTCATTTTTATCTGCTCTCACGGTAAACCAGTTGCGGATATCTGTGAATCGCTCGACCAAATCGTGCTGAATCGCCACCAGAACGGGAATCAGAATCAAGGTAATCACCGTTGCAAACATGATCCCGTACCCCAATGCGACAGCCGCCGGTATCAGGAACTGGGCCTGAGCTGAAGTTTCTGACAGCAATGGGTAGAGGCCCGCAAACGTAGTGAATGATGTTAGTAACACGGCTCGGAGACGGCTCCTGCAGGCTTTACTGATTGCTTCAATTTGGTGATCGGCATCGGGTTTCAATTCATTGTAACGGGATACCAGCAAAAGACTGTCATTCACCACGACGCCACTGAGAGCAATAATCCCATTCAGGGACAGAATACTGATGGACAGATCATTCATCCAATGGCCAAGGATGGCCCCGACAATTCCGAAAGGAATCGCAGTCATGATCAATACAGGCTGGACATAGGATTTCAGAGGGATTGCCAACAGCATGTAGATGACCAGCATGGCGATCATGAACACGTGCACCATGGAATTCTGGGTTTCTGCCTGCTGCTCCGCTTCCCCGGCAAAACTGATATCGAGCCCGGGGTATTGGCGCTCCAGCTCCGGAACCAGATCCTGTTGGAGACCAGCCACCAGTTCCGAAGCCGACAGAATGTCCTTGTCCACGTCGGCGGAGAGATAGAGTGCCCGCTTGCCGTCAATGCGGGTGATGGTATCCCGGGAGTAGCCGTAGGTCACTGTGGCAACACTGGACAAAGGAAGCACCGTACCCTCGTCGGTGCGGATGTTGGCGTTCAGCACATCAGTAGGGTTTTCCCGGGCGTCTTCGGGGTAGCGGACTTTAACTTCCACTTCGTCGTTATTCCGCTGAAAGCGTTGAACTACCTGGCCACTGAAGGCTTGAAGGACCTGTTGGGCCAGGGTGTCGGTGCTCAATCCCAGGGCTTTGCCCTGCGGGTTGAGTTCCAGGAGCAGACGGGGCTGGCTGGCTTCGATGTTATCTTCGATACCACTGATTGCCGGAATTGTTAATAGCTGCTCCTTGATATCACGGCCGGCCGCAGTCAGCACACCATCATCGGAGGCCCGCAACTCAATACGGAGTGCGTCTACCATCCCGGGCCGGCTGGCGACGCTGAGGGTTTTTACACCTTCAGCCAGACCGCCGCTGAGTTTCCACTGGTTGGAAAAGGTGGTGATGTCATAAGGAGCGTCTGATGCGAGCTCGACCGTCACTGTTCCCGCCTGGTCACTCTCGGAGAGAACCTGCAGATTAGCAATTCCGGTCTGCACATCGCTATTGGCACGCTCAACGAGCTGCTCATCAATTTGATGCGCTAGTTGCTCCAGTGAAAGCAGAGCGGAATGCGTCAAGCCAAAGCTGGCATCGGTTTCCATGGTGATGTTGGCCCGAATCGTATCCCCCGGAATGTCCGGAAAGAAGCTGGTTCGAACGGCACCGTTGAAAGGCATGGCCATGACCAGCGCAAACAGGGCAAGGAATAAAACCAACACGGCATACCGGTAGGCGAGCGCCCAATCGATCACAACTTTATAGACCCGGTCGTTGAACCATTGAAGGCCGGAATCTGCTCCCTGCTGGATACGTCGCCATATCTCAAGGAGCGGGTTTCGACTGGCTCTGCGATGGGTATTCAAGTGTGCCAGGTGGGCCGGCAGAATAAGCTTGGATTCGACAATGGACAACAACAGACAAATGGTAACCACAGCCGCGAACTGGGCGTAGATCTGCCCCAGTTTGCCGCTGAGATTCGACAGAGAATAAAAGGCCACCACCGTGGTAAAAACGCCAAAAAGTGTCGGCACAGCCACCCGCAGGGTGCCCCGAATGGTGTTGCGAAGGGTGTCGCCCTCCTGTTTGCGCACGGTGTAAACGCTTTCGCCCACAACCACGGCATCATCCACGACAATCCCCAGGGCCATGATAAAACCAAATGTGGTGAACTCATTAAGGGAGAGCCCGGCAAATCGGTCGCCCATGAAGTACAGCGTTCCGAAGAAGATAAAGGGAAGCCCCATGGAGACCCAGAACGCCACCGTCAGATTCAGGAACAGGGCCAGAAGAATGAACACCATCACAATGCCACTCAGTGCATTGGTGACGAGCAGGTCCAAGCGTTCACTTATGGAGCTACTGCGATCATACCAGCTGGTGAGTTCTACACCCTGAGGCAGATTTCCGTTGCCATGCCATTCTTCGATCACCTGTTTAGCGGCTTCCACCGTCTCGGTGATGTCATCCAGGCCGGTGGTGATTACCTGCAGGGCAACACTGTTCTCGCCGGCAAAGCGGGACAACACAGCAGTATCATCGTCGTAGGTATCGTTAATGAAAGCGAGATCACCCAGGGAGACAATCACGCCATCACTGTTTGTGATCAGAGGAATGGCAGCAAATTCTTCTTTAAGGTAAGCCTGTTGCGAGGCTTTCAATTGCAGGTAGACCTGTTCATTTTTCAGGACCGCCGTCATCGTGCTGGATGACCCCTGATTGATCGCATCCTCGACATCGGACAGTGACAAACCGTAGGCCTGTAAACGCCCCTCATCAATCTCTATCGACATCATGGGGTCAAGCCAACCGGATTTGCTTACACGGTTGATGTCAGCCTTGGCAAGCAGGTCAGATTTCAGCTCTTCGGCCAGTTGCTGCAATGTGTGACGGTCTGTTTCGCCATGGAGCTGCAACCAGAGCGAGTGCTCCTCACGTTCCGCTTTTTCAATAACCGGGCTCTTGGCGTCAGCCGGGAAGGTTGAAATAGCATCCACTTTATTTTTGACGTCTCGCAACAATACATCCAGGTCGTAATCGCTCTGCTTTTCAACTGTGACTGTTGAACCGCTGGCAGTCGACGTACTGGTGATGTCATTAATGCCATTAACATCTTCCAGTTCTTCTTCAATCTTGATGGCCAGCCCTTCTTCCGACTGCTGGGCTGAGCCACTGTCGTAGGTAACAGAGACAGTAATGCTGTCCGGTTCCGTGCTCGGGAATGCTTCTTTTCGGAGGTCTCCCACCTGGAGAACACCAAGGCCAATCACCAGAATCAGCAGAAGGTTTGCCGCAACCGGGTTTTTGGCAAACCAGGGTATGATCCCCTTGTTCCAGCTTTGATCAGTCATCGGATGCCTCCACTGGATTAACGGCCATACCTGGCATGTAGGTGCTCAATGGATGGGTCAGCACGTTCACGGTTTGGCCATAAAGCGAGGCCGGTGGGCGGATATAGATAGCCTGCTCATCACTGGCAACCGGGTCTGCGGAGAACCTGGCCAGAACGCCATTGTCTACATACCAGACTTCGCCTCGCTGGCTGAGTGAAGACGAAGGCAGACGCCAGAGGTCGCTCAGTTCACGGCCTGCGATTTCTGCCCGGAGGAAAGCGCCGGGCGCTAGCATGTCGGCCTGCTCCAGTGGCCGTTCTAAAGCTGCGATCACTGACTGCTGCCGGGTTGTATCATCCAGGTGCAGTTCCGTGCGCTGGATATAACCGTGCCATTGCTGCCCGGTTTCAACGGAAAACAGGCTTACCGGCCACTCGCCTTTGTCCAACACTTCGATATCCGGAAGCTTCTGCCAGTCGAGCTGAGATATAGGCAAAGAGATCTCGATACGGTCTGCACTGTAGAGCTCGGCTATATCGTTCCCCGCCTGCAGATAACTGCCCGGTGAGACGGTACGGCTGACAACCAGCGCGTCAAAAGGCGCTCTGACACGGGTTTGGGCCACGTCTTTTTCGGCACTGGCCACCGCAGCCTCGGCGTTAGCGACCGCCGCTTGAGCTTGCTTTACTTGAGGTTCATGCAGCACCAAGGGAGAGTCCGGTTCGCCGGTCATTCCGGAAGCCTGCCACTCCAGAACTGCCTGCTTCGCTTCTCTTTCGGCCTCAAGAAGATCTAACTGCGCACTCGCCAGATCGTTTTCTGCGCTGGCAAGCGCAGCACGATAATCGCTGTCTTCCAGTGTCAAAAGAAGGTCGCCTTTTTTCACGATACGCCCGGATTCAAAAGCGCTTGCGAGTTCAGAGACCTGGCCGGAAACCTGGGCAGTGAGAGTTATTTCATATCGCGACTTGGCCGCACCAAAAGCTTCAACGTTGACGGCATGGGAGTCGGTTATTGCCGGAATAACACCGACATTCGGTGCAATACCACTATCCTCTTTCGCCGGCAGAGGCCGACTTTCCTGCTCCCGGAGTTTCTGACTGTTATAGAGGAATACACTGATCAGCACGCCAACGGCGGCCAACAAAACAAGCCATTTTGCGTATGGTCGGATCATGACTGATCGGCCTCCTTGATGCCCAGCCCCAGTGCAAGCCCGAGTGTGATTCGGTTGCTCAGGCGCTCGTAGATTAAGTCGTTAAGTTGTGATTCCAGATCAAAGGTCTGCTCCTGCACTTCGAGTAGGTCGAGTACAGAAACCAGGCCATTCCGGTACTTCTGCTGGTACTGTTGATAGTTGCGGCGTGCGCTCAGAAGCGCGCTGTCTATCTGCTGCTGCTGTTTGGCAAGGCTCGATTCCTGACTGATCGCATTTTCAACTTCCTGGACTGCGTTCAGCAGCGTTTCCCGGTAGGCCTGATAGCTCCTGGCGGTGGTCAGTTCTGCAGCTTCAGCATTGGCTTTAAGCTCACCGCCACGAAACAAAGGCGCCGTTAATTGACCGAGCAATGACCACACCGGATTTCTCAACAGAGCTTCGCTTGGCGATGTTCCTGTGTCGCTCAGGGCCGCTTCCAGGCTGATCGATGGCAGCATCTCTTTGTAGGCAACAGACGTACGAAAGTCGTTTGCTTCTATGGCCAGATAGGCCGCTTTCAGGTCTGGTCGGCGCTGTAACGTCTGGTCGGCAAGGTCAGCCAGGGGCAAAAGAACTTGCGGGTAGTCGGCTGCGATAGCCGTGCTGCCATGGCTCCGGCCGAGCAACAGGTTTAAAGCTCTTTGTTGCTGCTGCAGGGATTCCAGAGTGGCGAACAGCGACGCTCTGGCACTGGCTGCCGAACTTTGGGCACTGTCGAGGTCCTCAAGGTCACCCAAACCGGATCGGTAGCGCTGAAGAATCCACTCTTCGTTTTTTTCCAGCAGTTCTACTCGTTGTTCTTCGATAGCAACGGACCGGTTCAGATTAACCAGCTTCAACCAGCCCTGCATAACCTCGGCTGCGAGCGTATCCCGGGCAGCCTGGTAGAGAGCCAGCTGTTCGGCGACATCGCTCGCAGCTGCCGACGCCTCATCAGAGATCTTCGCCCACAAATCCAGTTCCCAGCTGACGCTGATGCTTCCGGTGTAGGAAGTATCGAGGTCTTCCGTTTTATTTGCGCCGAAGCCAGCCTCGACGTCGGGGAGTTGGTCTGCCTGAGTCGCCCGGTATTGGGCACGGAGAATTTCGAGAGAAAGCAGTGTTTGTCCAAGATCCGGGTTGGCCGCACGCGCTTCGGCGATCAGCGCGTTCAGATCACCGCTGCTGACCAAATCATCCAGATAGGCTGATTCGGAACCAGCGTCCAGCTCAGACCAGGAGACGAGGTTCTGACGATCAGAGTCCGCCTGGGCCAGATAGTCGGGGCTTGTGGACAACGAACTGCAGCCGGCAGTAGCCAGGCAGAACAGCGCCATCGGTATTACTTTCAAGCAGGGGAAGCGACACATAAACAAAAACCCAATCGGGCGCAGCGGAATCTGCGGTAAGCGACTGGGTTCAGACTATCGAAAGACTGGTTAATGGAGGGTTAAGACTTCTCCTTAAATATGAACTGGGGCCCACTGAGCCAGGATGCACCAGGTGCGCTTCGCTCCAACCGGTCATCCGATAACGATTCTCTCCGTATTAAAACTTACGTTACGACCTTGGTATTAGTGTCAGCTTTATGGCATGGTCTCGCCCCCGCGCCAGTAGCGACGATACCGGCGCGCATCCATTGCAGTTCCAGCAGGCGCGCTCTGCTGAAAGCGGCAAGTCTCGAACCGAACGGTTTTGTCAGGCAACACAGGCAAACGAAGGTAATCAAATACAAGGTTTAGTTTTTATGAAGAATGAAAATCTCAAGCGCGGGGAGGATTACTCCATCGCTCAGCTTGGCGATCCTGTGGTACTGACTCTCAGCATTGGCTTCATTGTTTTATTCGTCGGGTTCTCACTTTTTGATATAACAGCGGTCGCCGACCTTATCGGAAACGGCTTTGCCTGGACCGCGAAAACGTTTGGCACCTATTTCCAGATGTTGCTACTGGCAACCTTCTTTATCGCAATAGGCCTGGCATGCACCCCGGCCGCCAAAGCCAAAATTGGTAATCTGGATCAGCCCGAGATGAGCACGTTCCGCTGGCTTTCGATCATTATGTGCACATTGCTTGCTGGAGGCGGCGTGTTCTTTGCTGCGGGCGAGCCTATCTACCATTTTGTAGTCACTCCGCCAGCCTTCACCAGTGAACCAGGCACCGCAGCCGCGGTCTCCAATGCTATGGCACAATCGTTCATGCACTGGGGTTTTCTGGCCTGGGCGGTTCTGGGAACTCTGGCAGCAATTGTGTTGGCCCACGCTCACTACGTGAAGGGCAAGCCACTACAACCGAGAACACTGCTCTACGCGGTATTCGGTGAGCGCGTTATGAGTGGCTGGTTGGGCAGTGTTGTTGATGCCTGCTGCGTGATTGCCGTGGTTGCCGGTACCGTTGGCCCGGTTGGTTTCCTTGCTACCCAGATGAGCTTCGGCCTGAGTGAGCTCTTCGGCCTGACGGACGGCCTGGCCACACAGTTGGCCATCCTGGTTGGCCTCGCAATTATCTACGTAACGTCGGCAATATCGGGCATTCACCGTGGCATCCAGTTCCTGAGCCGTCTGAACGTGTTTCTGGCCCTGGCGGTCGCGGCTATTATTTTCGTCTTCGGCCCCACGCTGTTCCTCACCAACACCTATTTCCAGAGCATGGGTCAGTACGTCTCTTCTTTTATGGAAATGGCGACCATGACCGCTGAAACGGCCCCTGGCTGGTGGATGCAGTGGTGGACCGTTTTCTTCTTTGCCTGGTTTATCGGCTACGCCCCGCTGATGGCGATCTTCGTGGCCCGCATTTCCCGCGGCCGAAGCATTCGCGACATGATCCTGGCCGTTGCTGTCATGGCTCCCGTCGCCACCACAATCTGGTTCACCCTAATGGGCGGCTCAGGCATCTATTACCAGATGACCGGCGCGATTGATCTGGCAGAGGCGCTGAACAACTTCCGCTTCGACGTGGCGACCCTCACCGTTGCTCAGGCTTTGCCGGGTGGTAGCTTTATGGCGCTGGCCATTCTGGTGCTTACCACAATCTTTGTGGCAACCACCGGCGATTCCATGAGTTACTCCATTGCAGTTGTAAGCTCTGGCCACGACCAGCCGAATACTTTTGTAAGGGCTTTCTGGGGCCTGACCATGGCGGGTATGGCAGCCATTCTTCTGTATATGGGAGCAGGCCAGATCAGTGTGCTTCAGCAGTTTATTGTGATCACCGCCATCCCGGTTTCTTTGATTCTGCTGCCGTCACTATGGCTCGGCCCCAAAGCAGCCTACGCCATGGCTCGTGAGCAGAACCTGATAACCGGGCAAGCAGTGCCAAACAGAAGCTGAATACGATTCGTAACCAAAGTTGTCATAGCAGCGGGTGATAACAACCCTTAAGCTTGCTATCTTTAACCCGTACCGTATTTGACCAACCTCCGCGAAAGCTTTTCGCTTTCGCGGAGGGCATGTTCGCAAGGATCGGGTAATGACCAGCAAAGCCAAACAATCCCAGAAACTCCTCCTGTTCCGCTTGTCAGGCACTCGGCTTTTCGGGATAGGCACGCTGAAAGTCCGGGAAATACTGCCTTACCAGCCACTGACAAAGCTTCCACACAGTCATCATGCCGTCGTTGGAACCGCCAGCTTCCGCGGCTCCGCCGTACCGGTGATTGATATGGCAGCAGCGGTTGGCTATCCGGCTCTAACCCGGGAAGAACTGCAGAAGTCGTCGATCATCATCACAGATGTCCAACGTCAGGAAACCGGCTTTCTGGTGCGCGGCGTACAGAAAATCATCGAAACAGACTGGAAGCAGGTAAAAGCACCGCCCAAGGCTCTGGGAGACAAAGCTTTTATTACCGGCTTGCTGGACGCCGACGGCGATATCATTCAATTGCTGGATGTCGAGCTGTTGCTGGCAAACGTCTACCCTGACTCGCTGGAACCGGATGAGGTCGCACTTACTGATGTTCAGAGCGAGACCCTGAAAGCCCTCAACATTCTGCTGGTAGATGATTCCCGTGTTGCCCGTAAACAGTTGTGCGATGCACTGGACGCAAAGAATATCTCTTACCAGGTCACGATCAGCGGTGACGACGCCCTGCAGGTTCTCCTGAACAACAACGAGCGCGGGCAACCGGTTGATATTCTGGTGAGTGATATTGAGATGCCAGGCCTGGACGGCTATGAACTGACATTCGGTGTGCGGGACAACAGTGTACTCACACAGCCTTACATCATCCTGCATACCTCACTGAACAGCGAGATGAGCCTGAGTTACGCCAATCAGGTAGGCGCCAATGAGGCTCTAACCAAGTTTGACGCCAATGAGTTGTTGCATGCCATGCTGAGGGGCGCGAACCGGCCTGCATAACATGCCGGCCGCACTACCAGCTTACTCGGTCTGAGGCGGCTCCGCTTGAAGCTCTTTTGAAGGGACTCGGTGTTCACCCCAGCTGCGGTATACCCTTTCCATTACCCGCTGCAGCTCTTCATCACCTACTTCCGCAGGCTCGCCACGCTCAAGCGGGTCAAAATGGAATATGTAAAGCCGGGAGGTAAACTGCTCGAATGGCAGAGAGGCCTCACCGAATCTTTCGCCGCAGCCTTCCGTGCTCACATGCACATCATCACCCCAACTCTGGCCGCTGTCATTGTTCGGGTTGTAGAAATACACCCGCATCTCCCCCTCCGGATCCAGGGCTGCCCGAAGAATGGTTATGGCATGCCAGCCAATAAAACGTGCCGCCCTGTCAGTTACCGCGATGCCCGCAGGCTGAGGGTGGATAAGCGGCTGGTTGCCGTTGTAGTAGGGGTGATAACTGGCGTAGAAATGCCGGATAAAACCTTCCAGGTCATCCAGATTACCGGTAGCCACATCCACATTGATGGCAAAACCTCGCCCTGCAGACCAGCCGTGAAATTCCGGGTTTACCCATCTATGCGGATCGCCTTCACGGCCGATACACATGCGCCCCATCTCGCCATATATCCGGTCAAGGTGCGGCACCACAACCAGTGATACAGGATCAAGATCAAGGGTTACTTCTGAAGCCACGCCGCCCAGACTGTCCGCCGAGGACACGGGCTGACCCTCGAAATGCATGACAATTTCGTTGTCACGAGCAGCCCATGCCACCATCTGCAACAGATAGTCCGGATCGTTGTAGGCCCACATGGACAATGCCCGGGCTGACTGACAGGTCGGATTGTTTCCCTGGCCAACGCCCAAGGGTTGCCCCAGCATATTCAGCACCCCCTGTATCAGCCAGGCCGCAGCCTGGGGCTGATAGCCGTAGGCAAGCTGCAGGCGCTCACGCGCTTGCGGGCAAAGGTTCAGCCGGGCCTGACGCCAAAGCGCAGGTGCGACAGGAGGTTGATAGAGAATGCCCCGTTCCAGCAAGAGTGCCAAGCCATATAAACCTTGAGCTGTTTCCGGGAAAACACCCTCTGTGATCAGGGTGTACACCAGTTCCCGGTAGCACATCAGGCAGTCACGCCCCGTGCTGGAAAGACCCAGGGCTTCGCTGAGCAGGTTATCGTGACTCTCCAGAATGAAACTGACGAAGGTTGCATGATAAGGCGAGACCAGACCGGTATCGTGCATGGAGCGGGCGAATCCGGTGGCTTCGTTCTGCAATGTCTGGTAATCCATAGACTCCAGGCGCTGCTGGTACACCACGGTCCCCGGGTCTTCGCTGCACCCCCGGGTAGGACCGTAGAGACTGGAGATGAGACGGTCGGCGCCCCGCCCAGCACTGCCGAGATCAGCATCTGGTTCGGCTCTGCAAATGGCGATCTGAGTGATCATCTTGCGCACGTCAGCCACCTGAATGGGCCGCTGCTGCAGAATCCGCCAGATTTCTTCGATCAGGCTATCGATAACGTGTTCGTAACCAATATGCTGGGCTACATGCTTCACAACATGCTGGCTGATCAGCGCAAGCCGCCCCTGCTCCCGCTCAGCTTCACCAGTCATACCGAACAACAGCCCGAGGTTAATCGCAAGAACCTGAGTCAGGTAGTGGTGCGCCTGCTCGGCAGACACTGTGGGGTGCTGATAGGCCCCTCGGGCAACGGCCAGCAGCCGGAGCTCGCTGAGCGCCTCGACAACCACCGTGTCAGTATTCTGGCTTTGTAGCGAGTATGTGGTTAATGCCGGCAGCAGGATGGCCGGTTCCGCCCAGTCTGTACCGGCAAACACACCTGACGCCTCAAGCCGCTCCGCACGCGCCTCAATCACTGCGCAGCCTTCCGGCTGCATAAGTATCCTGCGAACAAGATCAAATACCGGCGGTAGCTTGCCAGGCTTGGAAAAAGACCGGCTCTCTTCCAGAATCCGGACTGCGTCATCCAGCCTTGTCGCCAACTTGTCCAGATTCACAACGGGGAACACATTGCCCGATTGCTGATCATTCAAACGATGTTCCTCAGGGCCTGTACCAAGCCCTATAGTTGTTGATGCATCGCCAGATTATACATAGAAATCCAGATCTTCCTGATGTTTCAGGAGATCACGCATTACGTAGGGATCCTCACCGAAGAAGTACACCAGGCCCCAGTGAGTGCCGAACGCCGTGCGCTTGGTCACCGTTTCCTCGAGCGGAGGGGTCAATTCATGGGATTCGAAATACTCGTGATTCTCGGTTTCCTCGGGAATTTCGAGCTTGCTGACAACCCTGCGCCGTGGGTACACGCCAAAGCAACCCGCGTAGCCTTTGGCATCCACCACCTCTTTCGGGAAGAAGGCTTCGATTTCTTCGGGCGTGGTCTTGGGGTCGAATGAAAGAATCAGGCCCTGATACGCGTTGAAGCCGTAGGCTTTCTCAAGCAACTCGAAAACCTTGAACCCGGGCGGGCGATAGGCCACTTCACCAAAGTACATGGTGCTGTCACTGGTCACGAAATATTCCGGATGAACAAAACCGAAATCTATATCAAAGGTCTTGATCAGCTTTTCTATTTCACTGCGAATCTGGTCACGATACTTTTCGAGATCCGGCGTCGCTGGCACAAAAACGGAATAGCCAAGCGTGACGTACTCGGAGATGTTCAGAAAGGCGATTTTACCGTTATGAATCCACGCCTCTACCGCAAACTCCCAGCCATCAAGGTGTGATTCCATGAGCACGGGAAACTCTTCATCCGGGATGGAATCTACTTCGTCAGGGGTGCGGATTACTCTGTGGCCAAGACAGCCAGCCTTATCAAAGGCTTTCAGGTGAATCGGGTCATTAGGGTCGCCGTCGAGCTTCAACAATGTCTGGTTAACGCGCTTCAGAAAGCGGATGACATCACCCTTGTCGTGGGCCTCTTCAAAAATACCCACCCGAATGCCACCAAGCTGCGCGCGGCGCTTCATCAGTGCCTTGTCTCTCAGCAACATGGCCTGGCCAAACAGGCGTGGCTTGTCCATCAACACCGAGTTGATAGCGCCGGCCCATTCAACGGTTTCTTCGAACAACGGGATGGAAACATCGACCCCCATGTCTTTGAGGGTTTGAGCAATCTCGACCGAGCGATCGTTCAGTCGCTCGAAATTCCAGGGTACGTAGGGGATGTCGTGTTCTTTGCAGTAGGGTTCTGCCCAGTCCGGTGCAACCACGACATAGCGCCGATCAAATTTATCAGCGGCTTCTACGGCGTTGAGGCTCCAGCCAAGTAAGGCAACATACCCCTTTTCAGGGTTATAGTTTTGCTCGCTCATCGGCTATCTCCTACATCGGGGTGTCTCCCTACACTACGCCGATGTATGAGAATCGCAAATATCAGCCCAGTTTCAGGACTGAGAGTGTTCTCTCACGAACCTTCGTCAACAGCGCTTCATCGTTGACCAGCGACTGACCGTAAGAAGGCACCATACGCTTCATGCGCTCCTGCCACTCGGGAGTCTGAATTTTTTGCGGGAAGCAACGCTCAATCACACTGATCATGGCGTTTGCTGCTGTCGATGCACCGGGCGAGGCTCCGAGCAGAGCGGCCAGAGTGCCGTCTTTCGCAGCCACGATTTCAGTACCAAATTCCAGCTTTCCACCGCCACCTTCGGCCTGCTTGATAATCTGGACCCGCTGGCCGGCGTTACGCAGCTCCCAGTTGCCTTCCTCGGCTTCCGGGAAGAAATTACGCAGAGCCTCCACACGATCACCATGCGACTGGAAAACTTCACCAATCAAATAGCGCGTGAGATCCATGTTGCTCTTGCTCACCGACAGCATCGGCTTGAGGTTGGTCGTGCGCACTGAGCCAAACAGGTCGAAAATCGAGCCCTGCTTGAGGAATCTTGTGGTAAACCCTGCAAACGGACCGAACAACAGAGCGGGCTCGCCATTGATAATGCGGGTATCCAGGTGCGGTACCGACATGGGAGGCGCGCCAATTGGCGCCTTGCCATAAACCTTGGCGTGGTGCTTCTCCACGACCTCTGGCTTGCGACATACCAGCCACTGACCGCTGACAGGGAAGCCTCCATAGCCACGGGCTTCATCAATTCCGGATTTCTGCAGCATCGGCAAAGCGCCGCCGCCGGCACCCAGGAATACAAAATCCGTTTCCAGCTTGGTCAATTCACCCGTGTGCTGGTTTTTAACCCGCACTTTCCAGCGGCCGTTGTCACGCTGGTCTATATAGTGCACAGGGCAACCCAGCATTAACTCGAAGTTGGGCTCGCTCTGCAGGTAATCGACCATGTTGCGGGTCAGGGAGCCAAAATCAACATCGGAGCCATGGCGAATACGGGTTGCAGCAACACGCTGCATCGGATCCCGGCCCTGAACAATCAGAGGCATCCACTCTTCAAGATCCCGTGGCGACTCGGTATATTCCATCTCACGGAACAGGTGATGGGCACTCAGGCGCTCGTAACGCCGTTTGAGGAAAGCCACATCTTTTTCACCCCAGACAAAACTCTGGTGAGGTGTGCGGTTAATGAATTTTGAAGGCTCGGGCAGCATGCCCTGCTCTACCAGGTGTGACCAGAACTGCAACGAGACCTCGAATTGCGCGTTGATCTGAAGCGCGCGCTCGATAGCCACATCCCCGTCTTCTGTCTCCGGTGTGTAGTTGAGCTCACAGTAGCCCGCATGGCCGGTTCCTGCGTTGTTCCATCCATCGGTACTTTCATGGGCAACGTGGTCAAGACGCTCCAACATGACAATTTTCATGGACGGATCGAGTTGCCTGAGCATCACACCGAGAGTGGCGCTCATGACACCACCGCCGACCAGCACTACGTCTGCCTGTTTAACGGCCATTGATTTTCACCCTAGCTATTTATGAGCCTTTCGCCTCCCCACGATCAGCAGAGAGATCAGTCGGATGCTGGCCAGTCGCGAGGTAAAAGGCGCTGCCCTATGCGTCCGTCAAAAATGTGAGCGCAATTATCCGGATTTTACGAAAATAATAAATTGCGATTGCGAATCGTTGCGGGTCTGTGCGCGGCTAAAGGACGACATTGTCTTATTACGAACAATGGCTTGCGCCGGCTTATAGGTAATCATCCGGACACATGTCGCGACAAGCTTTCTGATCATTTTCGCTTCTTTGAACTGCAATATCACCGCAACTTTAGTCTCATACCATTGCTCGCCCCGGATCCTGACTCTTCATCCGAAAGGTGCTGACCTTCACCGCCCATATGCGGTATCTTGCACACCGTTCCGGTGCTTGCATCTTTGCACGTACAGGTCTAATACCGGATTTTTTTGTAAAAGGCATCTGACTGAGGCTCATCTATGGGAATGGCAATTGCCGCAATCATCGCCGGCCTTGTATTGCTGGTCTGGAGTGCAGACAAGTTCGTGGAAGGCGCTGCTGCAACCGCCAAACACCTGGGCATGCCCACGCTGCTCATCGGTATGGTAATTATCGGGTTCGGCACCTCAGCACCGGAACTGGCCGTGTCTGCCATGGCCGCTGCCGACGGCAATCCCGGACTTGCGCTGGGTAACGGTTATGGCTCCAACATCACTAACATCGCTTTGATTGTTGGCCTGACCGCTGTGATTGCGCCCATTGCCGTGCATTCCCAGGTTATCCGCAAAGAACTCCCTCTGCTCGTGGTGCTCACCCTGATTGCAGGCGCCCAATTGCTCGATGGTGAGCTAACACGGCTGGATGGCTGGGTATTGTTGGGCGTATTTTCTGCGGTGATGGGCTGGTCGATTTTCCAGGGCATGCGCGGCAAAGGCGACTCCCTGGCCGGTGAAACCGATGCCCAGCTGACCGACGAACTGATGGCAATGAAAACTGCCATTATGTGGCTGGTTATCGGCCTCATTTTACTCGTTGTCAGCTCCCGCCTGCTCGTCTGGGGTGCAGTTACCATCGCACAGAGTCTGGGAGTCAGTGATCTGGTGATCGGCCTCACGATCGTGGCGATTGGCACGTCGCTGCCAGAACTGGCCTCGGCTCTCGCCGCGGTACGGAAAAACGAACACGACCTGATCCTGGGCAATATTCTTGGTTCAGGTATCTTCAACACCCTGGCCGTCGTCGGCCTGGCAGCTGTTATCCAACCTCTATCTGTAGCTCCGGAAGTTCTCTATCGGGACTGGACACTGATGCTGGCGCTGACAGTTGGTCTGCTTATTATGGGCTTCGGAATGACCGGCTTGCGGAAAGTTATCAGCCGATTTGATGGCTCTCTTCTACTACTGGTTTACGTCGCGTATACCGGCTACCTGCTCTCTACAGTTGTTGCTGCCAGCACGAGCTGACATTTAAGCCCTTTACCCCCTTGCCTACTCACATTCAGTTGAGCCCTCGAAAGCACACTTCCGGTTTGTTTCCTGCCGGAGTGTTGCTCATTTACTAATCAGCACCTATAAGTTATAAGGATATAACCTGCCCGCTCGAGAGCAGACCCGCACCGTCCAACTACAAACCAAATAAGGAGACGGATCATGACACAGGAAACAGCCCTACACCGAGGCCCCCATGATCCGGGCCTCGAGAACCCTTCCCGCCGAAGCCTGCTGCTCGGAAGTGCCGGCGCCATGGCTGCCGTAAGCCTGCTGGGCTTTACTCCGCTCGCCAGGGCCGATGAGCCAAAATCACTACCGGATTACGCGGCGTGGAAAGAACGCAATGCGCTGATCGTGCACAGCGCAAACACCATGGAAACCCAGCGCGGCGCCATCGGGAATGGTGTCATTACCGCAAGTGATCGCCTGTTCGTTCGCAATAACCTACCCGCCCCTCCAGCTACGGTGACCGAAAATCCAGACGTCTGGGAGGTGCATATCGAAGGCGTCAAAAATCCTCGTACCCTGACAGTCGGTGAATTGAAGGGCATGGGGGTCACCACCGTCGCATCTGTGCTCCAGTGCTCCGGCAACGGTCGGGCTTTCTTTCCTCATGGTGCCAGTGGCACCCAGTGGTCGGTCGGCGCTGCCGGTTGCGTCATGTGGACTGGCGTGCCTCTGAAGGACGTCGTGGAAGCACTCGGGGGCCCGGTAAACGGCGCCAGATATATCACTGGCACCGGTGGTGAATCACTGCCAGAGGGGCTTGACCCGAAAACCATTATGGTCGAGCGTTCAGTGCCCACCAGAGCACTCGAAACTGCACTTCTGGCCTGGGAAATGAATGACGAACCACTGACCCACACCCACGGTGGTCCACTTCGAATGGTCGTACCGGGTTATTACGGCGTGAATAACGTCAAATACGTGAAGAATGTAGCCTTTACTGAAAACCAGACCGACGCCAAAATCCAGGCCTCCGGCTATCGCATACGCGATGTGGGCGTGAAAGGCGCGCCGGACCAGCCATCGATGTGGGAGATGAACGTTAAATCCTGGGTGACTGCACCGTTGGAAAGGGGTCGCAGTGGCCGAAATATGATTTACGGCGTTGCCTTCGGAGGCACCGTAGATTTGGAAAAGGTTGAGGTTTCCGTCGATGGTGGAAAAACCTGGAAACAGGCCCGGTTCCTGGGCCCGGACCTTGGCCCCTTCGCGTGGCGTCCCTTCGTTCTGGCCGCAGACTTGCCGGCCGGGGAACACCGGATTGTGAGCCGGGCCACCGACACACAAGGCAACATGCAGCCTGAGGGCCGCACAGAAAACGAACGTGGCTACGGTCACAATGGCTGGAGCGACCACGGAGTCACGGTCGCGCTCAGTTAACAACTAAAGGGGCGCCCCAGGAATAACGGGCGCCCCGACTCTCCCGGAATGCCAAACATGAGAAAGACTGCATTACTGCTTGCTGTATCGCTGACTGGCCTATCGTCGCTGGCGCACGCCAGCGATTTTGAAACGGGTAAACAGGTATTCACTCAGGACGCACAGCCCTCCTGTACCATTTGTCATACCCTCTCGGATGCAGGTTCTGCTGGCGCGATCGGACCAAACCTGGACGACCTGAAACCGTCCCGGGAACAAGTTATCAACGCGGTCACAGGCGGCGTTGGGATCATGCCGGCATTCAATGAATCTCTGTCTGCAGAACAGATTCGCGCTGTGGCTCAATATGTAGCCACAGCTTCAGGCGGTCAAAAGTAGAAGCGGGGCGGGAGCGACGGACCCACAGCCCCGGCCCAGGCACTATGCGTTTTCCCGGAAAACCATGGCAATGGAATTCAGGCAATAGCGCTGCCCCGTTGGAGGAGGCCCGTCTGGAAACACGTGCCCCAAGTGACTATCGCAGCGGGGGCAACGAACCTCGGTGCGAGCCATTCCCAGGCTTGTATCTTCAATGTAACGAATGTGACCCTTGTCGAACGGCTGAAAAAAGCTCGGCCAGCCAGTACCTGAATCAAACTTCGCATTTGAGCTGAACAACGGAAGATCACAAAGGCGGCAGTGATAGACGCCCTCCATCTTATTATCCAGCAAGGTGCCACAGAACGGATGTTCGGTGCCGTGATCTAGCAGCACCTGTCGCTCTTCGGGTGTGAGACTGGCGGCTTTCTCTTGTATCTGTGCCTCAGTCAGAGGCGTCAGGTCATAACCTGAAGTTGAACTGCTCATCATTTATCTCCTCAGGCCAGGTTGCTCCCGGAATTGGAACCGGCACTGGCCTCAGTGTATTCCGGCTTGAGCCGGTCACTGAAGCCATCGATAAGCTTTTCCATTTTAGGAGCCGCCACGGCCATGATGTATGGCTGGTAAGGATTGCGCGCGGCAAAATTCTGATGGTTCGCTTCGGCCGGATAGAAAGCTTCCAGGGGTTCCAGTGCCGTCACTACCGGCTGCGAATAGACTCCGGCTTTATTGATCTGATGGATATAGGCTTCTACAACCCGTTTTTGCTCCGGGGTTTCATAGAAAACGGCCGACCGGTATTGCGTACCCCGATCATTACCCTGCCGGTTCAGTTGAGTTGGGTCATGAGCAACCGAGAAAAACACCCGAAGCAACTCACCAAAACTGACCCGTTTGGGGTCGTAGTGAACGTCTATTACCTCTGCATGCCCGGTAGTGCCTGTGCACACAGCTTCGTAGTTGGCAGTTTCACGCGATCCACCTGCGTAGCCAGATTCCACTCGATTAACGCCATCCATTGCGAGAAAAACAGCTTCCACACACCAGAAGCAACCACCCGCAAGAACGAGGCGTTGCTCACCTTCTCCGGCAGGCGAATCCTGCTCCGGCTCGGGGAAGCGGCTACGGGCTACGTTCAGACCGGGAATACTGCAAGATGACGTCATAAAGACCTCGGCTACGTATGTGAATGTACTCAGGCTACAGATTGTGGCTGCTAATCCATCATTTTTCCAACCGGAACTGTTATTCCTGTTCCAACGTCCTCCGGCAGGTTGGTAGCAACCAGGACAGAAAAGTTCCCGACAAATATACGAACGGTCCAATAACCGGGTTGCATCCCTTCCGTTGCCTATCATAATGAAATCAAGGGTTGGAAAAATTCATACGCGGTTCCGCCCCGAACCAGAGGAAAGCTGATGAACTCACCGGCCAGAAAACCGGAACGCCAGGATGAACTTCTGGACTACCGCCTGAGCCTGAGGCTGGGGCCGGTTCATGCCAGGCAGCGCTTGGGCATTGAGCGTGAAGCAGAAGCCAAAGTGTTCGGTCGGGATCGCTCCTCATTTCACCTTGAAAACCTGACATCTGCACCCGGCTTTATCCGCTTCTGCCTCAGGATCTCGGGGCTGCTCGGCCGTGGACAGGCCAACAGCCGTCGTCTGGACACAGCCCATAACTACTTTCATTTGCCAGACTTGCCCGCGAGCTTCGAGGGTTTCCGCATACTCCACCTGACAGATCTTCATGTGGACATGGACGAAGCCAATCTGCAGTCAGTTATACGTAAGATTTCTCCGCTGGATTACGACCTGTGCGTGCTCACCGGCGATTATCGTAAGCAGACCTGGGGGCCGGTTGAAGCGGCTTTGGAGGGTATGGCGCGACTGCGCGATGCAATCAAAGGACCGGCCTACGCCGTGCTTGGCAACCACGACAGCGTGCGCATGGTGCCGGCCCTGGAAGACATGGGCTACGCCCTGCTGATGAATGAGATGGTTCCGATAGAACGGAGCGGTGAACACCTGTACCTCGCCGGAGTTGACGACCCCCACTTCTACAAGGTTCACAACCTGCACCGCGCCGGTGATGACATTCCCCCGGGTGGGATCAGCCTGCTACTCAGCCACTCGCCAGAAATCTGGCGGGAAGCCTCCCACGCCGGCTACGATATGTTCCTGTGCGGGCACACCCATGGCGGTCAGATCTGCCTGCCCGGAGGTATTCCACTCACACTGGATGCCGACTGCCCGCGCCATCTCGGTCGCGGCTATTGGCGGGCAAACGGCATGCAGGGATACACATCGCCCGGGGCAGGTACTTCTGTGGTCAACGTGCGGCTTAATTGCCCACCGGAGGTGACGATCCACACCCTGTCACGCGGACCGTCTCAGTGAGGGTGGCGCCGGATCCCCAGGCGATAGAGTAAGGGCGATATCCACATGTTGGATAGCGTGAAGAACACGACAATAACCAACGCGGCCCAGGCTCCAATCAGCCCCCAGCCCATCGCCAGTAGCAATGGCACCGCCGCCTCGGGCACCTGATCCAGCCATGGCATCCGCTCGCTGGACACAAGCCCAAGCCGGCGTTTGATAAAACTGCTGCACAGGTCTCCGGTGAGTGCCAGCAAACCAAAAAGCAACCCGAACAGAAATCCTTGCCCAGTGACCAAAGCAAACAGTGCACAGCTCAGAGCACCGAAAACGATCCCCCGCCAGGTTTTGCTTTTGCCCAGCAATGGGCGACCATCAAACCAGTTCAGCCCGGCATCCACCGGCGCTGACCAGCGTCTCCGGAGAATCTTGGCGGCAATCACTGGCGCGCCATTGGCCAGAACCAACATCACAAATAACTTCAGGGATATCAGCAAGCGCCGCTACTCCTGACAGATTTATTTCAGGTGATTCCGCCCCGGGTCAACTTTAGCGGATCCATCAAGTCTTCCAGCCGCTCCCGACTGAGCCCACTTCTCTCCTCAGCCACATCGATCACTGGACGGCCCGTTTTATAGGCTTCCTTGGCAATATCCGCGGCCAGGCTGTAACCAATTTCCGGGTTCAGAGCAGTTACCAGCACCGGGTTGCGGCCAACGCTGGCGTCCAGTGTCTCGGTGTTTACAGTAAAGTCGCGGATAGCCTTGTCCGCCAGCATGCTGGTTGCATTACCAAGCAGTCCAATCATGTCCAGCAGATTGCCTCCGATCAGCGGCAGCATCACGTTTAGTTGAAAGTTACCAGACTGCCCTGCAATGGCATTGGCGCTGTCTAGGCCCATCACCTGGGCTCCTACCATGGCTACAGATTCGGGAATAACCGGGTTAACCTTGCCTGGCATGATGCTGCTACCCGGCTGCAGCGCCGGCAGGCTGATTTCTGCAAGGCCGTGAATCGGACCGCTGTTCATCCACCGTAGATCATTGGCAATCTTGGTAAGCACTATGCCCAGCCCCCGCAGTTGCGCCGAGAGCGCAACCGGGCCATCCACAGAACTCAGCCCCACAAACTTGTGCTCCATTGAGCGGAAAGAGTAACCGGTGTTGGCTTTCAGGAACTTTACAAACTGGCTGGAAAACTCAGGCAGCGCATTCACGCCTGTACCGACTGCGGTACCGCCTTGGGGTACAGAAAGCAGATCGGCAGCAGTCGCTTCAAGGCGCTTTTCAGCCAGGAGAATCTGCTCCCGCCATGTGCGCAACTCCTGGCCAAGGGTAATCGGCATGGCATCCATAAGATGGGTACGACCGGTTTTGACCTGCGCAGAGAAGAAGGCCTCACGCTCGTAAATAATGCCACGCAGGTGCGTTAGCGCGGGGATAAGACGCTCTGTCACACCAATCACTGAACTCACATGAATCGCCGTGGGGATCACATCGTTCGAGCTCTGGCTCATATTCACATGATCGTTCGGGTGCACCTCAACGCCCTTGCTGGCAGTAATGGCCGCAATGACTTCGTTCACATTCATATTGGTGCTGGTGCCGGAGCCTGTCTGGAAGCGATCAACAGGGAACTGGTCGGCAAACTCGCCCCGAACAAGCGCCTGACAAGCGTCCGTAATAGCATCGCAACGGTTGTTATCCAGGAGCCCCAGGCTGGTATTGGCTTCAGCTGCCGCCTGTTTAACGAGCGCGACTGCCGAAATAAAGGCCGGCGGCATGGGCTGGCCGCTGACCGGGAAGTTGTTGACCGCGCGCTGAGTCTGGGCACCCCAAAGCGCGCCCACAGGTACATGTACGTCGCCCAGGCTGTCGGTTTCTATTCGATAATCGCTCACTGCTGCCTCCTGCTCTGCATTATCATTACCAAACGGTTCAGAATAAGTGTAGCTCGTCAGGAGGCTCTCAGGTCAGGCTTAGCGACCCAATGCGTAAAACTCCGCATTCGGGCGCATGCTTGTCACATTCGCCATCCGGTTGGATAGCCCGAAGAACGACGCAACGCCCGAAATATCCCAGATATCTTCGTCGGTAAAGCCGTGATGATGCAGCACAGCGAAGTCGTCATCGCTGACCTCCTCTGCCCGCCGGGAAACCTTGACGGCAAAATCCAGCATCGCTTTCTGGCGGTCACTGATGTCTGCTTTGCGGTAGTTAACCGCCACCTGGTCCGCAATCAACGGATTCTTCTCCCGAATCCGCAGAATCGCACCATGAGCCACCACGCAATACTGGCACTGGTTCAGGTTGCTGGTGGCTACCACGATCATTTCGCGCTCACCCTTGGTGAGGTTACTGTCCTTTTCCATCAAAGCATCGTGATAATCGAAGAAAGCCCGGAACTCGGCTGGCCGGTGAGCAAGTACAAGAAACACATTGGGGATAAAGCCTGATTTCTCCTGCACTGCCAGAATCCGATCACGAATATCCTCCGGCATGGCGTCCAGTTCGGGCACCGGGAAACGGCTGATAGCTTGTTCTGTTTGTACCGTCATTTTATGTCCTCTATTTTTTTATTCAGCTTGGTAAGCACCGGAATTAGTCGGCTACGGGAATCACCACACGACCCCGGATTTTGCCGTCCATGAGCCGGCCCGCGGCATCGATTGCGTCATCAAAGGGCACTTCGGTGATCATGCTGTCGAGCAGTTCCGGCGAAAGGTCCTGGGCCAGCCGTTTCCACGCGTGCAGACGGTCTTCTTTCGGTGCCATAACGCTATCTACACCACACAGGGTCACGCCCCGCAGAATGAAAGGCGCAACCGTAGACGGGAAATCCATTCCGGCAGCAAGACCGCATGCCGCAACAACACCCCGATACTTCATGCCAGCACACACGTTCGCCAGCACCTGGCCTCCGGCCACATCAATTGCCCCGGCCCAGGTTTCCCGCGCCAACGGCTTGCCTGGCTCACTCAATTCCGCCCGGTCAAGAATCTGCTTGGCGCCCAAAGACTTCAGGTAGCCTTCCTCTTCGGACCGGCCCGTGACAGCAGTTACCGAATAACCCAGTTTGGCCAGCACCGCGATCGCAACGCTACCAACGCCACCGGTTGCGCCAGTCACCAGAATGTCACCAGAATCCGGAGTAACGCCGTGTTTTTCCAGAGCAATCACGCAAAGCATCGCGGTATAACCTGCGGTGCCAATAGCCATAGCTTGACGAGCTGTGAACGGCGCCTGCAACGGAATCAGCCAATCACCGGACAACCGTGCTTTCTGAGCAAGGCCGCCCCAATGTTTTTCACCAACACCCCAGCCATTCAGAACTACTTCGTCTCCGATTTTGAAATCTGCATTCGAAGATTCAGTTACCACTCCGGCCAGGTCGATGCCCGGAACCATCGGGTAACTTTTCGCGATAGGTGCGCGCCCGGTAATGGCAAGCGCATCCTTGTAGTTAAGCGTGGTGTAGGCGACATCTACGGTTACATCGCCTTCTGGCAACTGGGCCTCGTCGATAGCTTTCAAGGACACCTGTTGGTCACCCCGACTACCCTCAATCAAAATACCTTTAAACATATTGCCTCCAATGATTTCGCTCTATGATCTGAATTCATGTGTTTTCATCAGGAGCTGCGCACCAGTGCCATAAACCCTTCGGCAAACTGATCCAGCGGTTGTGAGCTTTTTTCGAGTTTTGCGCGAAGTACCGCGCCTTCCCAGCCTATCCAGAAGAACTGTGCCATCGAGCCCGGAGCCGCCTGGCCCGACACCTCACCGGCTTGTTGAGCTTCCCCCAACACCCGGGCGATCCGTGCTTCCCAATCCTGGAAGGTTTCGCGTAACAGGTTGCGAAAACTTTCAGGCAAGGCAGCCATTTCCTGCCCCAGGTTGCCGATCAGACATCCGCGCCGATAATCAAATTTCTGCATGCCGGCTTTCGCGTCATCGACAAAAGCCTGAATGCGTGCCAGTGGCTGAAGGGAAGTGTCAGACAGTGAACGTTCCAGCTTTTCGGCAAAAAAACGCCCATAGGCCTCGATCAACACTTTCCCGAAAGCTTCCTTGTTCTCAAAATAATGATAGAAGGAGCCCTTGGGCACGCTGGCCTGGCGCAGAATTTCGTCCAGCCCGGTATAGGAGTACCCTTTCTCGGTTAATGCCGCCAAACCCACCCGAATCAGCGTCTGGCGGGTGTCCTGATAGCCGGCATTCTGGCTTTTTGGCGGCCGACCACGCTTGCGTTTAACTGGTGTACTCTCCACACATCGCCCTTTATTTAGACCAATCGTCTAATTAATTATGCATATTTATGACCGAGCGTCTACTAAAAAGAAAAAACGCCTCAAAAGAGGCGTTATGGAGGGCATTAGAGTCAGACCCCTTTGCTCAGGGCCTGACGCGGTTTCTGGATCAAAAGAACCCGAGCGGGTTGATGTCGTAACTGGTCAGCATGCACTTGGTCTGCTGGTAATGCTCCAGTGCCATCTTGTGAGTTTCACGACCTACACCGGACTTCTTGTAGCCGCCGAAAGCCGCGTGTGCCGGGTAGGCGTGATAGCAGTTCATCCACACCCGTCCGGCCTGAATGTTGCGCCCCACACGATAGGCACGATTGGTGTCGCGGGTCCATACACCAGCGCCCAGCCCGAACTCCGTATCGTTAGCAATCGCCACCGCCTCTTCTTCGGTTTTAAAAGTAGTCACGCCGACAACCGGGCCAAAGATCTCTTCCTGAAAAACCCGCATATTGTTCTCACCCTTGAACAGGGTGGGCTGAACGTAGAAGCCGTCTTTGAAATCGACATCCATTTCTTCCTTGCCGCCACCGGTGAGAACAACCGCTCCCTCCTGTTTGCCGATTTCCAGGTAAGACATGATTTTGTCGTACTGCTCCTTACTGGCTTGGGCACCCACCTGCACATCGGTATCCAGCGGATTGCCGCGTTTAATAATCCTGGTGCGCTCAACAACCTTCTGCATAAACTCTTCGAACATGTCTTCCTGCACCAGGGCACGGGATGGGCATGTACATACCTCACCCTGGTTGAAGAACGCGAGAACAAGGCCTTCGACACACTTGTCCACGAACGCCGGCTCGGCTTTCATGACATCGGAGAAATAGATATTAGGCGACTTGCCGCCCAACTCTACCGTTGATGGAATGATGTTTTCTGCCGCGCACTTGAGAATGTGCGAGCCCACAGGTGTAGAGCCGGTAAAGGCAATCTTGGCGATGCGCTTGCTGGTTGCCAGGGCTTCACCAGCCTCAATGCCATAGCCGTTAACAATGTTGATAACGCCCGGCGGTAGCAGATCACCAATAATCTCCATCAACACAAGAATACTGGCGGGCGTTTGTTCTGCCGGCTTGAGTACGGTGCAGTTACCCGCAGCCAGACAGGGGCCAAGTTTCCAGGCCGCCATCAGTATTGGAAAGTTCCAGGGAATGATCTGCCCGACCACACCAAGGGGCTCATGAAAATGATAGGCCACTGTGTTGTGATCAATTTCACCCATGTGCCCTTCCTGGGCCCGGATGCAACCGGCGAAATAACGGAAGTGGTCTGCCGCCAGGGGAATGTCAGCGTTCAGGGTTTCACGCACCGCTTTGCCGTTATCCCAGGTTTCAGCGACCGCCAGCTTTTCAAGATTGGCCTCTATGCGATCAGCAATTTTGAGCAGTATATTGGAGCGCTCTGCCGGCGACGTCCGTCCCCAGGCTGGTGCAGCTTTGTGTGCAGCATCTAGAGCCAGGTCAATGTCTTCAGCGGATGAGCGCGGAATCTCACAAATAACAGCGCCAGTTACCGGGGTTATATTTTCGAAATATTCCCCTTTAACCGGAGCAACCCACTCACCACCGATATAGTTTCCGTAACGGGATTTGAAAGAAACGACGGAACCGTCTTTTCCTGGTTGTGCATAAATCATTGTCGCCACCTCTTGTTGTGTTTGTAAATGACAACGCGGCTATGCGCGTTTACTCATTCACTGTAGACCTCAAACAACAATAGGTGAACCACCCGGGAATTCTGACAGTTCCTGAAGACAGTCCCCCAGGAAACCTTCCGGGTCTGCCAGTACCGCTTCATCTGCCACCACACCGAACTGGACCTGCCCGGCATAGCTGACAACACTGACGCCCAACCCGATATTACCGGCCTGAGGCACCCAGAACATCTGCTCCGTGATGCGGCAACCAGCAATATAGCGTGCCTCGGGCGTACCGGGTACGTTTGACACCACGGCACTGGCCTTGCGGTAAAAGACATCCGAAAGCGGCTGGCGCAGGGCTTCCGGGATCAGAGTCGAGCAGGAGGACAAGGCCCAGGCAATTCCGGGTTGCCAACTTTTCTTCAGCCTCCGGGTTTCCTGTTTTATGCGATAGAGCCGCTCCAGCCCGCTCTCTCCATCTACGGGCAAGGGCACGAACACAGTGCCAAAATAGTTGCCGAGAGCATCTGGCTCCGGCTTGAGGTCCTCAGGCAAACGACTGCGGATATCAATCGGGACGGCCGCATGCATTACCGCATCTTCTAATGCAGCGCCGGTAACCCCGAGGCGAGGACGAACCGCTGCCGCTACGCAGCTGAGCAGCACATCGTTGATGGTGACATTCGTCGCTTTGGCGATTGACCGGAACCGGTCGAGTGGAACCGGCACGGACCACCGGCAATGACGCCGACCCAGCAAGGGTGTTTTGAGATCTGACGGCGTATCTTCCGGTTCTGCAAGAAAGTCACTGAATTCATTCACCAGCTTAAGGCCATTGCGTGCCAACTGGCCCAGCAACTTAGCCTCGGGTCCGTCGCGGCTTTCCTTGTCCTCCGGCTGGGATTCTTCTGTGCTGGCTTCGCCTGTAAGGTCGCAGCCAACCAACTTCTCAATACGGCTCTTGGCCGCTGATATCCAGGGCGATAGATCCCGGGTTTGCCGGGCGCCGTAGACAGCAGGGTGTTGTTGCGGAGAAGCCGGGCAAAGACGGTCAAAAATGCCCGTCAGCGATACCCCGTCGGCATAGCTGTGGTGAAGTCGCAACAACAATACCGCGCCGTCCTCTGCATTCGGTGCCAGCCAGAACTTCCACAAAGGGCGATACAACGGCAGGGGCTGATTAAGGCGAGCGGAAACCCACTCCTGAAGTGAAGATTCCGTGAAACGGTCAAGCACTACGTCCAGGTGGTGCCGGAGGTCAAATACCGGATCCTCCTCCCACCACCAGGCCGGCGCACGCTTGACCGGCATGTACCTGAAACGCTCCCAGGCCATCCAGTACACCCGCAAAAACTCCCGAAGCCGGGGCGCTGTCAGGCCATCGACTCGCATCATGACGGTAATAGCCATGGGGTTTCGGGGATTTTCCAGAGCCAGCCAGGCTGAATCCGCAGGAAGCATAAGATGCGTTTGATCGTGACTCAAACCCGAACGTCCCCGGAAGTAGTAGAGTGGAAAAAGATGTCACCTGCATTGTGACAGACATGCACCAACGGCTCCACAAAGGCGCTCACCACCCCCATCACCGCGCACCTCACGAGGTTACAAAAAATTACACGTCTGCATCCCTACACTCCTATACTCGTTATAAGCCTTGATGTGATAGTTATTTGACCGCCCAAAAGGTCACCAGTTGACTATGGCTTGGTGATAGCACCGTTTCCACTGCCAATACAGATTGGGCCGCTCAGGAGTACAACAGGGTTACCAGCACAACTAAGGTCACACGACCAAACTCTGAAAACAGGCTATTGCCGTGCTGGGAGGAGATGCATTATGAAAGCAAGCCATATCCGCAAGCTGATCAAGCCTATCAACAGCGCTTACTCGGAGATGTTCTCAGGTCGAGTCTATCGCGTTGGTGAAGGTGCCGTATCGGTTAGAAACCATAGTGGCTCAGCAAAGCAAACCGTTATTGGCGTACATGGCTTTCTGGAAAATCATTGCTACTTCACCCAGACTTACGACGCACCGACCACTGAATTGATCCTGCTGACCTGCAGCAACTACCATATTCCGGTAAACGGTGTAACACCGGAAACGCCGACGTGGGAAGTGCCGATCAAACACCTGGAAGGCACCATTGAATACGATGCGTGTATTCTGAACCAGGCCCTGACAAACCTGCCAAGCACTCGCAACATCCGCATTCATGGCCACTCACGGGGTGGCGCTGTTGTTCTTGAAGCGATCAAACACCGGCCAGAACTCTACGAAGATATCGAAGTGATTCTGGAAGCGCCGGCCCTGCCGAAGGGGAAAATTCACCCGTTGGTCACAGCGCTTCTTGAGCCTGTCAGTCACGGCATGTGGCCCTGGCTGATTCGCCTGATCAACAGTGCACCTTCATCCGCGTACGGACAAACATTCTTTGGGAAAATGAACCCTCGCAAAAAGCAGTTGCTGAGCAAACTGTTTTACTCAACCCGCGACCATCTGACCATTGTTCGCAACATTGAAAATATTCTTGAATGGATGGAGCGCACTGACACGGGCATATACCAGAATGTACGCCATGGCACCTTCCTGATTCCCGGAGTCGATCGCATTCTGGACCGCCCTGCGATGCTCGCAAGCGCGAGGCAAAGCCCGACCACCATGCGCATCATTGAAACCCAGGCACCGAGCCACTTCGTTACTCTCGACAGCAAGGAATGGCTGCCCGGATTCGAGTCTCTTCCTGCTGCTGCCCAAAACTGACCGGGCTTACTGCACCCTCGCTTTTCCTACGGTAAACTACCCGGCTATATTCAAACCTGCACTCAGACCTACCGGAGCTGGCCCATGTATCGTGAGCGCCTTGTTGGCACGGAAGTGCGCTCAGAAAGCGCCCGCCGCTTACAGCAGCTGCTACTGGATTATCACGACTTTCGGCAACAGAAAGCGGACCACCGGCTCCTCGACAGTGCACTCACCGTTGCAGACTGGCAGGCCAGGCGCCTGAAGCTGACCCACCAGGACCTGTATCAGCACCCTGGCTATCAGGCTGGCCTGGAGTTCCTGCTCACGGACCTTTATGCCCCCGCCAGCATGACACGGCGCGACGACAATATAGATCGGGTGTTCCCCAAAATGGTCAAGTGGTTGCCTGACCACTTGCTGGAAACACTCGCCGGGCTGGTGGAGCTGAACCTGATTACCCAGCAGCTGGATCTTGAGCTGGCAGAACTGCTCGATGAACGCGACATACACGCCGAATCGCTAACGCCTGAACGTTACTGCGATGTTTACCGAGCAAGCCAGAAACTGGAACAGCGCAGACAGCAAGTGGTGCTGGTCGCCGATGTGGGGCAACAGCTTGACCGATATGTGCGTAATCGCACCTTGGGCTGGCTGCTCTCAATGAGCCGGACACCTGCAGAAATGGCTGACCTGAGCGATCTGCACGATTTTCTTCACAGAGGGTATTCGGCATTTCGCAGAATGGACAAGGTTAACCTGCTGATCGACCGGCTGGTCACCCGGGAGCAGCAAATTATGGACAACATTCTCAACGGTCGCCCGGACCCATTTGTGCTCCCGAACGACCTTTAACAGCCCATGAGCGCCTTATTTCAATCCACTCATGGTGTGTCTCAGGCTTTCAAAATCTGATCAAGCTGGCTATGAATCTCCTGCTCGATCCGCGATTTGAAAGGCCGCAATAACATGCCCAGTTCCAGGTGCACATTAAGGTCATCGTCGGTAATGTTCAGATGACCTTTAACGCCCGAGCGTTTGAACTTGAGGTGATCTCCTTCCCACTGATAGTCGAGCTCGAACTTGCTGGAGAGGTCCTTGGCAAGTGTTTCCGCCGCTTCGCGGGCATGGTCTTTATCAAGAGTGTGGGCGCGATGTACATCGATTACGGACATGAATCAGTTTTCTCTTCAAAATTGAAAGGTTTTATAGTGTAAGTCGGTATTTAACGTCTAGCCACCCTTGTAGCAACCCCGCCAAGCGTTAGAATACGGGGTTCAGATTCTGACAGGACATGCCCCATGAGCGATCAACAAACGCCGGCCAGTTCCAATAACGGCCAGGATGACGTCACCCATTTCGGTTTCCGGAATGTACCCAAGAGCCAGAAGGCCGGCCAGGTCGCCGAAGTGTTTCACAGCGTGGCGGGCAAATACGATCTCATGAACGACCTCATGTCCATGGGCATCCATCGGTTGTGGAAGCGTTTCACCATCGAGCTGTCCGGCGTGCGCCCTGGCCACCAGGTGCTCGATATTGCTGGCGGAACCGGCGACCTGACCATGAAGTTCTCTGATCTGGTCGGGCCTGACGGCAAAGTGGTTCTTGCCGACATCAACGCCTCCATGCTGCAGGTTGGCCGGAGCCGCCTGACCGATCGCGGCTATGCCGGCAACATCGAATACGTGCAAGCCGATGCCGAGCACCTGCCTTTCCCCGACAACAACTTCAACGCGGTTTCTATTGCCTTCGGCCTGCGCAATGTGACCGACAAGGATCAGGCGCTTCGGGATATGACCCGCGTGCTGAAGCCTGGCGGAAAACTCATGGTGCTGGAATTTTCCAAACCCTCCAACCCGCTACTCAGCAAAGCCTACGATACATACTCCTTCACCGCCCTGCCGCTGATCGGCCAGCTTATCGCCGGCGACAGCGAGAGTTATAAGTACCTGGCCGAGTCCATTCGCATGCACCCGGACCAGGAGACGCTCAAGGGCATGATGGAAAACGCAGGCCTCGTGAACTGCAAGTATTACAACATGACCGGCGGCATTGTTGCCCTGCATGTTGGAATCAAACCCTGATGTTCCCTGGCCCGACCCTGCTTGCGGCAATAACCGCCATAATCGAGCGGGCACTGAACCAGGCGCTGGAACTGGATCCTGCTGGCCAGAAGGCGTTGCTGGCAGCGCTTGAAGGGCCTGTCCAGTTCCGCATGACCGACCCTCTGCTCCTTACCTTTTCTCTGCACAGAACAGGCAATCAGGTGCAGGTGCGAAGCCAGCCTGTAGATCAACCAGCACTGGAGATCAGCGGCAAGCCCCTGGCTTTCGCCGCACTGGCAACAGGCGATAACCGTGTATTCACGGAAAAGCGCCTCGACGTCGTCGGCGATACAAACCTCGCACACCAGTTCCAGCGGGCGCTGGATCAGCTCAACCCAGACTGGGAAGCTGCCATGGCAAGACACATTGGCGACATGCCTGCCCACTTTATCGGCAAACGTATTCGCAACTCGGTAAGCTGGAGCCGCCAGGCTTTCACCACGCTGAACGCTAATATTGAAGAATACGTGCACGAAGAGAGCCGCGCCCTGCCCGGCAGACGTGAACTGGAAGCCACGTTCGAGGATATTGATTCCCTGAGCCTGCGTACCGAACGCCTGGAAGCTCGCGTTAACCAAATCGAAAGCCGCAGCAATACTGACCAACCGGAGACTCCGTGACCCGCCTGCAACGCCTGTTTCGAATTTTCTGGGTATTCTGCCGTTACCGGTTGGACATATTTTTGCCAATGGCGGAACTTCCCGCACCGCTGAAATTATTTTTCCTGCTGGCTCCCTGGCACCTTTTCCCGCAGCCGAAGCTTGATCGTGGCGACCGGCTGCGCCTGGCTCTGGAAGAGCTCGGGCCCGTCTTCGTCAAGTTTGGACAGATTCTTTCCACGCGCCGTGACTTGCTACCAGACGACATGGCGGAATCACTCAAAACCCTGCAGGATCGGGTGCCACCGTTCTCCAGCGACACGGCCCGCCAAATCATTGAGACCTCCCTCGGCGCGCCGGTTTCCGAATTGTTCAAAGCGTTCAGCGCTGACCCCATGGCGTCCGCATCCGTAGCCCAGGTTCATGCGGCTACGCTGTTGAATGGTCAGGAAGTGGTTGTGAAAGTGCTGCGCCCCGGCATCGAAAAAGTCATCCGCCAGGATCTGGCCCTGATGTATCTGATGGCCAACCTGCTGGAAAAATACTGGACCGAAGGCAAGCGACTGCACCCGGTAGAAGTGGTTGAAGATTACGACTCGACCATTCACGACGAACTGGACCTGCAGCGGGAAGCCGCCAATGCCAGCCAGCTGCGTCGCAATTTCGAGAATTCCCCGCTGATCTATATCCCCTTCATCGATTGGGATTACACCCGAAAGTCCGTAATGGTGATGGAGCGTATCCATGGCATTCCCATTGCCGATGTTCCGGCTCTGAAAGCGGCGGGCGTAAATCTGAAGGTTCTCGCAGAAAAAGGCGTCGAGATTTTCTTCACCCAGGTCTTTCGCGACAGTTTTTTTCACGCCGACATGCACCCGGGCAACATTTTTGTAGACGTTACCAATCCGGCTGACCCGAAATATATCGCGATTGATTTTGGCATTGTCGGCACCCTGGCACCGGATGATCAAAGCTACCTTGCGCGCAACCTGCTGGCCTTTTTCCGGCGCGACTACAGGCAAGTGGCGCAACTCCATATCCAGTCTGGCTGGGTGCCGCCGGATACCCGGGTGAACGAGTTTGAGGCCGCCATCCGTACCGTATGCGAGCCAATTTTTGAAAAGCCCCTGAAGGACATTTCCTTCGGTCACTTCCTGCTCCGGCTTTTCCAGACTGCCCGCCGGTTTAACATGGAGGTGCAACCACAACTGGTTCTGCTGCAAAAAACCCTGCTTAACGTGGAAGGTCTGGGCCGACAGCTCTATCCGGAGCTCGATCTGTGGAGCACCGCACAGCCGTTCCTGGAAGGCTGGATGCGCAAGCGGATAGGGCCGGCCGGCCTGATCAAGTCCCTGCAGACTCACCTGCCTTCATGGCTGGAACAGTCTCCGGAAATGCCTCAACTGGTCCACGACGCACTGTTACAACTCCGCAGCGCGGGCCCAACCGAGAAACAAAACCAGGACACTCTGGCGCTACTCCGGGAGCAACAGCTGAGAACCGACCGACTCTGGCGCCGGGGAATAGCAGTCCTCGCTCTGGTTGCCACCGCCATTGTCGGCACCCATCCGGAAGCCCGCGATTGGGCAGAGAATGCGCCCATCTGGACCTGGGCCGTTCTGGCATGTGCCGGTGCATTGGTGATACGCGGCAGCCGCTAAATTGGTCAGCTTTGCTACGATTCCGGGGCCTCGCTGACGACCTTTGGTTTCGCGATAAAGAACTATGTGATTGAATGGAACCTTTGGCACCCTAATCATCCCTGTGTTCGAAATGGAGTTTTTTCATGCAGCCCAAGCAAATCGTGGCGCAGTACATCGCGGACATCCATGCCCAGCGTTTTGATGAGGCAAAAGCCCTTCTGGTTGATGAGGGCTTCGAATATGTGGGGCCGAATATGCGCTTCCTCAATCCGGATGACATGATGACCTACCAATTCGGTATGGCCGCCATTCAGAAAGATCTTATCCTGCGCCAGCTTAGTGCCGACGGGGAGCATGTGTTCGCAATCCTGGATTACCAGACCAACTTTGAACCGATCGGCGACGTGCGCCTTGCGATCTGGTTTCGTGTTCAGGACGACAAAATCCAGACAGTTGAAGCTTTCTATAATGCTGCAGTTGTTGAAAACATGCTGGGAGGTAACCTTCCATCGGCCGGCTAACTCAATGAAGCTCAGAGCGGGCCAAGATGGTAAGCGTAGAGAAAAGATGCCACCGGCTTCTCGCTCGCCCTTTAGTTTACGGCAACTTTCAGCATGCAGTACTCGGGATTCATAAAAATGAAAGATGTACCTTATAATCTAGCCAACCTCGATTGGCTTGAAGCTGTCCGGTGGACGGCGGATGGACTCGTTCCGGCAATTGCTCAGGATGCTGTCACCGGCGACATTCTGATGATGGCCTGGATGAATCGCGAATCACTTCGCCTCACCGCGGAAGAGGGCCAGGCTGTTTACTGGTCTCGATCGCGAGGCAAGCTCTGGCGCAAGGGTGAAACCTCGGGACACCAGCAGGTAGTAAAGGACATTCGCCTCGATTGCGATGAGGATGTGATCTTGCTGAAAGTGGAACAAAAGGGTGGAATCGCCTGCCACACTGGTCGACGCAGCTGTTTTTATCGCTCCCTGAAAGACGGAAAGTGGACCAGTGTCGACCCGGTGATTAAAGATCCAGACGCCATTTATGGCAAGAACTGAGGAGTGTGTGCAGTGAGCGATGTTCTGGAAAACCTGACGCAGGTTCTGGAAGCCCGTAAATCAGCCGACCCGGAGAAATCCTACGTCGCCAGCCTCCATGCGAAAGGCCTGAACAAGATTCTGGAAAAGGTTGGCGAGGAGTGCACGGAGACATTGTTGGCCGCCAAGGACGCAGAACACTCCGGAAATACCCGGGCCGTGGTCAGCGAAACTGCGGATCTCTGGTTTCACAGCATGGTCATGCTTTCCAATCTGGGCTTGTCTTCCAAGGACATTCTGGACGAGCTGGCCAGCCGGTTTGATCTTTCCGGCCTTGAAGAGAAAGCGTCCCGAAGCCAATAAGTCGCGATACCCCTTTGGAGGGGTTTCCGCGAACAGCCCCCGGTAACGTACAATACCGACAAACAGAAACATTTAAACGAGGACCCCGTAATGGGCATCAGTATCTGGCAACTTCTTATCGTACTGGGCATCGTCATCCTGTTGTTCGGAACTAAAAAACTCCGCAACATCGGCACTGATCTTGGTGGCGCCATTCGCGGCTTTAAAAAGTCCATGAATGACGAAGACACCAAGTCCGAAGACCCGGACTCTCTGGAAGCTCAGGCCGATGAGCAAACACGGCAAGCAGCTGAAGAGAAGCCCAGGGATAAAACCAAAAGCTGAGACCAGACAGAATGTTTGATATCGGCTTTCTTGAGCTGCTGATCTGCGGCGTTATCGCTCTCCTGGTGCTCGGCCCCGAACGGCTCCCAACGGCTGCGCGCGCGGCCGGGCGTTGGATTGGTGGTGCTCGCCGCATGGTCAGCCAGTTCACCTCAGAGCTCGACCGCCAGATGAAAGCCGATGAGCTAAGAAAAGAGCTTCGGGACGCCGGTGATGTCGGACTGGAAGATGTTGAGAAAACCGTACGGGGCGCTCTGGACGAGGCCAAAAAGTACGAGCACATGATCATGGAGGGCGAGCCCGCCAGAAAACCGGCAACCCCCAAACAGCCAGCCGCTGACCAAGGCTTGAAAAAAGACGCAAACATCGACTCAGTGGAAAAACCCTCGGACAAATCTCCATGAATGCAAAAACCGAGGGCAAGGGCCCGGAACATCAACACACCTCTTCCGGACAACCGGACATGCCTCTGGTTGAGCACTTGCTGGAACTGAGGAACCGGCTACTGAAAATGGTTCTGGCCGTGGTGATCTGTTTTGCGGCCATTTATCCCTTCGCTAACGAGCTGTATCTCTGGCTATCCGAACCTATCCGATCATTGCTTCCGATCGGACAGACAATGATTGCAACAGACATCACGTCGCCATTTTTCGCACCTCTGAAACTGGCCCTATTCCTGTCTGTCTTTGCCGCTATACCGATTATTCTTTACCAGCTCTGGAGCTTTGTGGCCCCGGGCCTCTACGCCCATGAAAAGCGGCTCGCCTTTCCCCTGCTATTTACCTCCGTCATCCTGTTCTATCTGGGTGCTGCGTTTGCTTATTACGTGGTTTTCCCTCTGGTATTTGGCTTTTTTACGGCCATAGGCCCGGAAGGCATTGTTGAGCTGCCGGATATCAGCAGCTATCTGAATTTCGTGCTGAAAATGTTTTTCGCTTTCGGTATTGCCTTCGAGATTCCCATTGCCACCATTCTGCTGATCCTCAGCGGCGTCACAACGCCCGCGGATCTGGCATCAAAGCGTCCATATGTCGTTGTGGGTTGTTTTATCATCGGCATGATGCTGACGCCCCCGGATATCATCTCTCAGACGCTTCTGGCTGTGCCCATGTGGATTCTGTTCGAGCTGGGTATTTTGTTTGGCCGGCTGGCTGTACGAGAAGTGTCAGACACAGACTCGGACGAGTCACCCTCTGAATGAACCTGGCCTTACTGTTTGACGAGGACTTTGTTACCCGGGACCGCGTTATCCTTCGGGGCCGGCGGCTTGAGCACATACGGGCTGTGATTGGCGTGTCCACGGGAGACCAGCTATCGGTTGGCCGCGTAAATGGCCAGATGGGACTCGGCAAAGTGCTAAGGCTCACGGATTCAGAAGCCGAACTGATTGTTACTCTGGATCAGCAGCCACCGGCCCCACTGCCCCTCACGCTCCTTCTGGCCATGCCCCGGCCCAAGATGTTTCGCCGTATTCTACAAACCAGCGCAACATTGGGTATTAAAGACATATGGCTGATCAACAGCTACAAGGTAGAAAAAAGCTTCTGGCAGACGCCCTGGCTGTCGGATGAAAACCTGAGGGAGAACCTGACCCTCGGGCTTGAACAGGCAAAAGACACGGCCATGCCGAGCGTGCATATCCGCAAACTGTTCAAACCCTTCGTGGAAGATGAGCTGCCCGCTTTACTGAACGGCAAACAGGCGCTGGTTGCCCACCCGGGCACTGCAACGCCCTGCCCCACGCACCTGGATAGACCCGCTGCATTGTGCATAGGCCCGGAAGGCGGCTTTACACCCTACGAAGTCGGTAAACTGGAAGATGCCGGCTGCCAGAGTGTCCATCTGGGGCCGCGTATTCTGCGGGTGGAAACGGCCGTTCCCGTTCTCGTCAGCCGGCTGTTTGATGCCTGCCTTTGAAATCAGTCAGGCTTTGACCTCGATTCCCACATCCGAAGCAAGGGTGTAAGTACCGCCACCAGTAACGCACCCGACAATATGCCAATCAAACCGTTGGCCAGTACAGGTATCAAAGTGGCCGCCGGACCACCAACATCTGCTGCGAAGTGTTCGATTGCGTGATAAAGCGGCGGCACTCCATGCACCAGAATGCCACCACCTACCAGAAACATGGCCAGAGTACCGAGAATCGACAGTCCCTTCATAAGGTAGGGAGCAAGCCAGAGAATGCCATTGCCCACCCGCTGTGCCAACTCACTGTCTTTCTGGCTCAAATAGAGACCTGCATCGTCAAGCTTTACGATTCCCGCCACCAGACCGTAGACAACCACTGTCACCGCCGCAGCCACCACAGACAGCACCGCAAACTGCATTCCTATGCTGGTGCCGACTACTACACCGAGGGTAATGGCTATAATCTCCGCCGAAAGAATGAAGTCCGTTCGGATAGCGCCTTTTATCTTTCGCTTTTCCACGACTTTCAGATCGACATCGGGCTGCCTGACGGCTTTGAGCAGTTCCTTTTTGTGCTGCTTTTCCTCCTCCGAATGCAGAAATTTGTGGGCCAGCTTTTCGGCGCCTTCAAAGCAAAGAAACGCGCCGCCTAGCATCAGCAGCGGTGTAACCAGCCAGGGCACAAAAAAACTGATCGCGACCGCGGCCGGCACAAGAATCACCTTGTTCAGCATCGAGCCTTTGGCCACCGCCCAGACAACTGGCAGCTCCCGGGCTGGTTTTACGCCGGTTACCTGCTGTGCGTTAAGCGCAAGGTCATCACCCAGCACGCCAGCAGTTTTTTTTGTGGCGGCTTTTGTCATCACTGAAACATCATCAAGTATCGTGGCTATATCATCGATGAGGGCGAGTAAGCTTGCTCCAGCCATGGTATTGGGTTCCCGGGAGTATTGGTGAGGTATCGGTCGAGTGTATCCGAAAGCTGATTGCCCAGAAACCAGTTCAACTTATCTGAACTGCGCGACGGGGCGCTGGCAGCTTTTTGCCTATTCTAACTTCTCAGCCCCATCGCCTCGGCAGCAATCCGGTTTTTAACCGGGCCCAGCCCATCAAGCCAGCGCATACCGGTATTTCTGAGAAGCCTGAATGGCAGTTCATCACGGCCAAATAACTGCTTGAAGCCTTCCATCGCAGCCATCATGGTTAGATTGTCGCCCTTTCGGCGGCGCTGATAGCGCGCCAGAACCAGTTCATGAGCGGGGCTCAACCCTGTGTTTTTGGCCCTGGAGAGTTCCTCCAGCAGCACCCGGACATCGCCATAACCGAGGTTGGCACCCTGGCCTGCGAGCGGGTGGATGGTGTGGGCCGCATCTCCTACCAGTGCAAAACCGGGGGCGATGTAATCTTTGGCGTGGCGCTGCCGAAGCGGAAAGGCAAAGCGTTTGGAAACAGCTTCAACAGCTCCGAGCTCTCGTTCGATTGCTCCCTCCAGCTCCGCAGCGAAGGCGGTATCGTCCAGCGCCATCAAACGGCGGGCTTCTTCGGTATCCTGCGACCAGACGATAGAACAGAAATGTTCATCAGCGTTTTCCGGTGTCAGCGGCAAAAACGCCAGAGGCCCGGTTTGGGAAAACCGCTGCCAGGCTGTGTACCTGTGACTTTGGGCCGTGCGTACGGTGCACACAATCGCTTGCTGATCGTAATCCCATTCACGGGTCGGCAACCCTGCCCACTGGCGCAACCGTGAGTTGGCACCATCCGCTGCGATTACAAGGCGAGCACCCAGTGTCCGGCCATCCGCAAGCTCAATACTGCGTTGCTCGCCAGTCCGGGAACATCCGATAACCTGCACACCATCAATCAGCTCAACATCGCTGGCCACCACAACCTCGAACAAGGCCCGAACCAGGCTACGGTTTTCTACAATCGTTCCCAGGGCGCGTGACTGCAACTCGGCCGCATCAAAATGGATACGCCCGGTGCCGTCTCCATCCCACACGGTCATGCCTTGATAGGGGCAATGACGACCAGTCACGACACTCTGCCAGGCACCAAGGGATTCCAGCAACTGCTGGCTGGCCACAGAGATGGCACTGACTCGAGGTTCAAAATCCGCCACACCCTCGGCGGCATCTGGAACCTGCAGCAGAGTATCGCGATCACCGCCTTCGATTAACCCAACCCGCCAGCCCTGCCGGGACAAGCCAAGAGCAAGAGCGGTGCCGGTCATGCCACCGCCGACTACAAGAATATCGAACACGCTGGTGTCACTCATGCTCTGAGATCCCGTGCTGATGGCGGTCTGGCTGCTGATTGAGTCCAGGATGGTTAATGACAGCGCGGCGGCCGCCTATACCCATAGCGTTGCGCGCAAACAGGCGCTTGGCACCAGGCAACAGATCCAGACCTACCAATCCGGCATCTCTCGCTGCTGTCACCGGCGCCGGGGTTTGACCAAAGATACGAATGAGTGAATCCGAGAACTTTACGGTCTGTTGCCAGTCCGGGCGATGCAATTCGTGATAACGGCGCAAAATCTGAAAATCGCCCGGCGACCGGCCTTGCTCTGCCGCCAACCGGAACTGCTCTACTAACGTCATCAAGCCCCGCAGTGCGAGATTGAAGCCTTGCCCTGCCACCGGGTGCAAAGCGTGCGCGGCATTGCCTACCAGCGCGACACCGGGCCTTACAGGCTCGTCAACCGTGGTCAGTGTCAGGGGGTAATGATTGCATTCGCCAATTTTTGTAAACCGGCCCAGTCGCCAGCCAAAGCGATTCTGAAGCCGTTGGCATTTGTTGCTGTCAGACATTGCCAGAACAGCTTCAAGCTCTTCGTCGCTCAAAGTCCAGACCAGCGCGGACTGATGGCTTGCATGGGAAGGTGAACCCTGCGGCAGCATAGCCATGGGGCCGGCTTCGGTAAAACGCTCGAATGCTGTGAACTCATGGCTCTCACTGGTGCTTACGTTGGCAACCAGAGCGTTCTGGTCATAGCTGTGGTGGCTGGGCTGGAAGCCGAGCTTTTCTCTCAACCCGGAACGGCCTCCGTCTGCCACAATCAGGCACTGCGCCGTTATGCGGCTAATTTCATCACCGCTCTTCAGGGTAACATTCACGCCCTGCTCAGAAGACTTCATGTCGACAACTTCCGCCGGCGCTCGCCACTGGGTGTCCGTTGCCAGCAGCTCTCGCATCAGGCACAGCCCCATCCAGCGGTTGTCCACCACGTAGCCCAGAGCTTGCTGTTGATATTCCTTCGCATTCAGCCGAGTGGCGCCGAAATGGCCGCGATCAGAAACGTGAATCTGTCGAATGGGCGTTGCATGCTCCGATAATCGTGACCAGAGCCCGAGTTCTTCAAAAATCAACCGCGACCCCCAGGCCAAGGCTGTCGAGCGGGCGTCATAGCTCGGCTGATAGGATTCGGGCAAAGCATCCGCAGATAGCGGAAAAGTCTCTGCCACTGTCACCCTCAAGGCTGGCGCCACCCTGGCAAGGGCCAGCGCCAGGGTGGCGCCTGCAAGCCCGCCACCGGCAATGATCACATCAGTATCAGAGTGTTTCACAGGCTCATTCCGCCATCAGCGCTTCGATCTCTTCAACGGTTTTTGGCACCCCGTTTGTCAGTACCCGGCACCCATCTTTGGTAACCACTACATCGTCTTCAATACGGATGCCGATACCCCGCCACTTTTCATCTACATCGGTGTTGCCCGGAGAAATGTACAAGCCAGGCTCAACCGTCAGTGCCATACCCGGCTCAAGCAACCGCCACGCATCGCCGACCTTGTAGTCGCCCACGTCGTGTACATCCAGACCCAGCCAGTGGCCGGTCCGGTGCATGAAAAAAGGTTTGAAGGCTTCGTCGGCAATGGCGTCGTCGACCGTACCTGACAAAATACCCAGGTCAATCAGGCCACCGGTCAGCACTCTCAAGGCGGCCTCATGGGGATGATTCCAGTGATTGCCGGGGCGCACTGCTTCAATGGCCGCATACTGAGCGTCCAGCACAACATCATAGAGTGCCCGCTGTTCAGGGCTGAATTTGCCATTGACCGGGAAGGTACGGGTAATGTCGGAGGCGTAGCATTCCACTTCACAGCCGGCATCAATCAGTACCAGATCACCCTCTTTCAGGGGCGCCGTGTTCTCGATGTAATGCAGGATACAGCCATTGGCACCGCCACCAACAATAGACGGATAGGCCGTGGAACGTGATCCGTGTTCCATAAAGGTATAGATCAACTCAGCCTCGAGGTTGTACTCACTGCCACCCTGGCGTGCGCGCTTCATGGCGCGGCAATGGGCTTCGGCGCTAATCTCACCAGCCCTGGCCATAGCCTTGATTTCGCTGGCACTTTTGTAAAGCCGAAGGTCATGCAGCAGGTGTTCCAGCGCCACAAACTCACCCGGCGGATGCGCACCGCTTTTCACCTTGCTGCGGATAACTTTGACCCAGTCCATCACCCGGGTATCAAACCCCTGGTCTTTACCCAGTGGATAATACACCCGGCTGCGACCTTCAATCATACCGGGCAGAATGTCGTCGATATCTGCCACCGGGAAGGCGTCGTCCAGGCCGTAGCGCTCGATTGCACCCTCCGGCCCCACCAGAAAACCATCCCACAGTTCTTTTTCAGGGTTTTTCTCTTTGCAGAACAGCACCGACTCTCCGTGCTCACGGCCCGGAATCAATGCCAGCACCGCCTCTGGCTCACCAAAGCCGGTCAGGTACTGGAAATCGCTGTCTTGGCGAAATGGATGCAGTACATCCCGGTTCCGGACGCGCTCCGGCGCAGCGGGAATTATGGCAATGCTGTCAGGTGCCATGCGCTCCATCAGTTTGCGACGGCGCTCTGCAAATTCCTTGACGGGTATAATGGTTGGCATAAATTCTCCCGCAGTGTGTGAGATGATCAGTGCAGCGTTGGCGCTTGTGACGCAGGCTTTTCCGGGGGATTGAATTCGGTGAATACGGCCAGAGCCCCGAGCCGGATGTATTCCGTTATTTCAACCAACTGTTGTTCGCTTTCCTGATCAGACTCCTGGTCTTCCGAAACCTGGCTGATGGCGACCATATCTTCGATAAGTTCACGAATCTCTTCCGGTGCTTGACCTAAAGACTCGCCGGCCGACAGAGCCATACCTTCAAGAAAACCCCGTATCCAGGCCACCAGAGCTTCCAGGCGTTGGTCAAGCGCATAGTCATCGTCCGGGAGCAGTGGGTGGAAACTCATATCCGCAGACTTCAGAAACTCCAGGGTTTGTTCGTAAGCTTCTTTCATGAAAGCAGAGAGGTCATCGGCCTCCCCGGATGCACTTTCAGGCAACCCCATGTGCTCACATACCATGGCGAGCCACTCATCTTCCTCAATGCGTGCCCCGGCAGCCAAACGACCGCAAAGAGCGCCGTGAAGCTCAGATGGATGGCTAAACGCTTTATGGGTGGCAAACATGTTTGCCCAGCGTTCAAATTCAGCGGCGTAGGCCGCTCCTGCAGTGTCGGTTTCTGACATGAAACAAGACAGTCCTGTGTTATGAAGTTGGGATTTCATCCTAACATTCAGGCGGCCGCAAGGCACTCTTGCCGAACTCTTGTGAGAAGCTCTTCCGGAACTATCAAGACGCTCTCCAGTCTCTCGTCACACATTTCGTGAATACTGAGCGGTTGATTTTCACGAGGCAAGGGCAGAATATGTTATAACATATCAATTTCCACCTGAGGACAAGGTCATGATCTCCCGAAATCTCCTGGCACTATCCATCGCCTCGGCACTGCTCAGCTTACCCGCCATGGCCGCCGACAACCCCGGATCACATCAGCACGGGCATGCCGAAATGCAGCTTGCTTTCAGTGCTGACCAGGTTGAAATTCTGATTCTGTCACCGGCAGGCAACATGCTTGGATTTGAGCACGAGCCGCGCACACCAGAACAGCATGAGATGATAGAAAGTGTTACCGGCTGGTTTGGTGAAACCCCGCTGGTGAACACACTGGACTCTACGTGCACAGTGGTCGCAACCCAGGTTCAGCATGAGGTTGGCGGCGGCCATGATCACGACGAGCACGACCATGATGATCATGAACACGAAGATGACCATGACCATGACCATGACCATGACCATGACCACCACGATCATGACGAATCAGGCCACGACAACGAAGCTCAACATTCAGATATTACTGTAACCCAAACCTTGAATTGCCCTGGGCTTGATCAGTCAGCCAATCTGACAACCCCGCTTACCACCCGGTTTTCTGGTATTGAAGATCTCGATATAGCCTGGGCCGGCCCTGACGGACAAGGAGCGACTCGCCTTGAGCACGGAGAGGATTCATTCAGCCTCGGGCGCTGAATTTACTCTTCATAGGGTTCAACGGCTTCCGCCACCATCGAGTAGGAGGACGTCCCCAGATCGGTTTCCGTACGGTCGATGACAAGCGTACCAGTAACCCAGACAGGGTCGTACAAAGCCTCAAGCTTGAAGCCCTCTTTGTATTTCATGTGAATAATCTGGTTTGGGGGCGGTGGCGGCACGTGGATACAGGCGCCGTAATAAGGCACCAGGAAAAACTCGAGAATACGCATGTCTTTGGTTGTTTTCAGAGGCACGACAAAACCGGGGATTCGGCCTTCAACATTCGCCATATCCATAACAACCCTGCCGGTCATTATTTCGTCCGGTAGTAGAGGGGGCCCATCGCCCTCATGCTCCAGTTCTGGCATATTTTCAAGCAGAGCCAGATCTTCAGCGGGCATCAGTTCCAGCCAGTCGATTTCCCGCATCTCCTGCTTCGGCTCGGAGTGGGCTGGAGCAGCAACGCTCAGCAGGACAACCAACAGGGACAGAAAATGCACCCCGGCAGGGCAACGTAAGAAATGGATCATTAGCAAAGCTCTCCGGAAAACTGACAGCGACGTGAACGCGACACAAGCCAGACATGATACACGGGGCAGATACAGATCAACATGAACAGCCAGTCAGAAAGCAGCGTGCAAATATCTGCAGATAGATCTGCGGCAATTGAAGTCAAAGACCTCTCGTTTCGCTGGGACAAGCATCAGCCCGCACTTACTTTCCCTGATCTATATCTGCCACAGGGCGAGCACCTGTTCCTTCACGGTGCAAGCGGAACCGGCAAGAGTACATTTCTGAGCCTGCTGGCGGGCATGCTTTCGCCAGCAAGTGGCACCATCACCATGCTGGGCACTGCCATTCAGAAGCTGGGGGCGGGGAAACGTGACCGGTTCCGGGCTGATCATATCGGCGTGATCTTCCAGCAATTCAACCTTGTCCCCTACCTTACGGCTGAGGCCAACGTGACCCTGCCCTGCCGGCTCTCGCGCATGCGAAACATTTCAACAGGCCAGAATTCAGCTGCAGCGGCTGAACGGCTACTCACCGCACTAGCCATTCCTGAAAGCCACTGGCAAAGGAAGGTCACCCAGCTCAGCATTGGTCAGCAGCAACGCATTGCCGCTGCGCGGGCCCTTATAGGTTCGCCAGAGATTATTCTGGCCGACGAGCCCACCTCTGCCCTGGACAGCGATAACCGAGATCGCTTCATCGATCTATTGCTAACGCTGGCCGAAGAATCCAATACCTCCGTTCTGTTCGTCAGCCACGACCGCTCCCTCGCCCAGCGGTTTCACCACCAGATTCAACTCGGGGAGGTACCGGCATGAAAGCTCGTCTGGCAATCTCACTGGCATCTGCAAGCCTCTGGCATCGGCGCAAGGTGTTAGCCCTGGTGTGCCTCACTCTTACTTTAAGCGTCACTTTACTGCTCGGTATCCAGTATCTGCGCACAGAAGTAAAGCAGTCCTTCACCAGCACCATCAGCGATACAGATCTGATCATCGGTGCCCGCAGCGGCCAGCTCAACCTCTTGCTGTATACGGTCTTCCATATCGGTGATGCCACAAATAACATTCGGTGGTCTACCTTTCAGGATCTTAAGGAGGACTCCCGTATTGACTGGCTGATCCCCATTTCTCTGGGCGATAGCTACAAAGGGTTTCGGGTTGTCGGAACCGACCAAGGGTTTGGCAAGCATTTCCGGTTCGGGCGGGGCCAACCTCTGACTTTGGCCAGCGGCCAATGGTTTGACGGGGTTTTCGATGTGGTCCTTGGGGCAGGTGTTGCCAAACAACTGAACCACGCCCTTGATGACAAAATCATACTTTCCCATGGCGGCGGCCGCACCAGCTTCTCCAATCACACAAACACGCCGTTCACGGTGACGGGCATTCTTGACGCTACAGGCACACCCGTGGATCAAGCGGTCTACATCAGCCTTCAGGGCATGGAAGCCATACATGTAGGCTGGGAGTCCGGCATTGCGATTCCGGGCCGCACTCTCACGCCTGAGCAAGCTGAGGGGCGGGATTTCACACCCGGCAACATTACCGCTGTCTTCGCCGGACTGGATCGCAAGATCCTGACGTTTCGCGTGCAGCGTGATTTGAACCAATACTCCGGTGAACCACTCTCTGCTGTTCTGCCAGGCGTTGCTCTGAGCGAACTCTGGCGCCTGATGAGCCAGTTTGAACGGGCACTATTTGCGATAACCGGGTTCGTGGTGATTACCAGTCTGATTGGATTGGTTGCGGTGCTGCTCACACTGCAAACCCAACGCGCCCATGAAATAGCCATTCTGCGCGCTACAGGCGCCTCCCCCGGGCTGATCGCAAGCCTTTATCTCATTGAGTGTCTGGCCCTGGCAGTGGTCGCCTGCCTGGCTGCGCTTGCGTTCAGCGCACTCGCAGTCTCCATGCTGGGTCCCTGGTTGCTCACAAACTATGGCATTCAGATTCCACTGCGCGCACTGAACCTCGACGAATGGGCTCTGCTGATATCCGTGCCGCTTGCCGCTGTAGTAGTGGCTTTGATTCCGGCATTCAGCGCTTGGCGCCAAAGCCGCTCACAAGGCCTTGGAAGTGGCGCGGAGTAGTGATGCAGGTCTCGCTGGCACGCCAAAACAAGGCGAATGACCGCTTATGACAGCCCCGTAAATTGACCGTTATGGCGTCCGCACTTATAGTTAGGCGCAATAACATCAACCTATGCTGGGCACGTCATGGAACAGTCCGAAGTACAAGCATTAGCGGACAAGCTGGACAAGCTGATCGAACACTGCCAGAAACTGGAGCAGAACAACGCCACTCTGAGGCAGTTGCAGGATGACTGGAACCGGGAACGGTCCCAGCTTATTCAGAAGAATGATCTTGCGAAAAACAAGATCGAAGCCATGATCAGCCGCCTTCGGGCACTGGAGCATCATTGATGTCTAAGCAGTCCACCACCGTTGAGGTAAAAATTCTTGATAAGGAGTACCTGGTCGCCTGCCCCGCAGAAGAACAGGAAGCCCTTATCCGTGCCGCCAGGCATCTGGACAACAAAATGCGCGAAATACGTACCGGCGGCAAGGTATTCGGAACCGAGCGTATCGCTGTCATGGCTGCACTGAACATGACCCACGAACTGCTCGAGCGGGACACCATGTCCGATGCCACCAGCACATTGCTGAAGGCGATGGACAGCAAGCTGGAAAACGCCCTCGGAGAATCCTCCAACCACTGAATCTGCGAAGATTCCCCGATAGGTGTTGCAATCGGCCCCGGGTCTGCCCCTATAATGAATCTACTTCCTGGGCTGTTCGCTGGTCGGATTCGTCCTCGAGCCGATGCGCACTACCCAGGTGGCTACTTTAGGGCATTGTGAGCATGTCCCCGTTAGGGGAAAGCCTAATATGTCACAGCGGCCACCGACCTTGAACTCTGGGTTCAAGGGCCACATCCGATAACGGCAGCCCGGGAAGCTTTATTTTGAGCCAGACAATCGACTCACACCATTCTGACTCCGGTTTACTTTCCTTACCTCGCCAACAACTGCGTAAACAGCTGCGCCAGCGCAGACGCATGTTGTCGCCCCGGGAACAGGAACAGGCCTCCGCTTCTCTTGCGCTGAATCTTCTGAAAAACCCGGACCTGCATCGGGCAAGGCACGTAGCCATTTATCTGCCCAACGACGGCGAGATTGATCCGCACCCGTACATGGCTATGGCCCGTCGCAAAGGCATTCATTTCTACCTGCCGGTGTTGCACCCTATTCACCCGGGAAAACTGGTTTTCAGCCCTTATTTCGACGGTGTAGAGCTGACTGCCAACCGTTTTGGCATTCCCGAACCCGCATTCAGCAATGGGCTCCGGCGACCAGCCTGGGCTTTGGACGCAGTGCTGTTCCCGTTAGTGGGTTTTGACGAACGCGGGGGGCGACTGGGGATGGGAGGCGGATTCTATGATCGGACTTTCGCATTCACCCGCCTGCGGCCGCGACTGGCGCCAAAACTGATTGGCCTGGCTCACGACTTTCAAAAGGTGGAAAAATTGCCGATTGAACCCTGGGATGTTCCGCTACACAGTGTTGCAACAAACCGGCGGCTTTACCGGGTCAAATAATACAGGAGCGTCTTTACCGGGATAGCGGGATTTCGGTCATCTGCGTCGAACCCACCGAGACAGAGCTTTGCATAACGGCAGCAGCGGGCCGGTCTTCCGACGCCTGAAGCGAGGTAAACCCGGTAATAACAAGGCCGACAGCAAAAATCAGCACAATTGCCCGGATAATATCAGGCTTGCCACCCATGACACTTCTTCCTGTTTCAGATAGGTTAATTCTGCGGAAAATCAGTTAGCTATTCTTGATTTCAAGAATGTGACAAAAGACTAACACGCATCCCGATTTTTACAATTTTTGACAGATTAAAGTTCAGTAAGAAAACTGACGGGGCATTCAGATAAATCGGGTTCAGGGGCCAACCCGAAAGAGACCTTCCGGGCCGCCCTTGTTTGCAGGCTAGGATGTTTTACCGTTCCCCGCTCCCAGGAACAGTTGGTACGCTTCGTTATCCGTCATGTTTTCATAACGGAAGCCCACTTTTTCAAGCATTGCTTCGAAGTCTTTTACTTCATCATCTTGTACCTGAGCCCCCAGCAATACACGACTGTACGCCGCGCCGTGGTTGCGGTAATGAAACATGGAAATATTCCAGCGCGTTCCCAGAGACATCAGGAATTTCAGCAGAGCTCCCGGGCGCTCGGGAAACTCGAACTGGAAAACTTTCTCGTTGGTAATCGTAGGTGCGTGGCCACCGACCATGTGGCGAATGTGCTGTTTCGCCATATCACTGTCGGTGAGGTCCAGCACGGAGTAGCCTTTTTCACGGAGTTCCTGCACCAGCTCATCTCGACCCAGCCCACCTGCCTGAACCTGGACACCCACAAAGATCGTTGCCTGAGCTGCGTCGGCGTAACGGTAGTTGAACTCGGTAATGCTGCGCTTGTGCAGCGCGTTGATAAAAGTTTTGAAAGCACCAGGCCTCTCTGGAATGGTAACCGCGAGGATAGCCTCACGTTTCTCACCGACTTCGGTGCGTTCAGAAATGTAGCGCAGACGGTCAAAGTTCATGTTCGCGCCACTCAGAGTGGCGATCAGATTTTCATTCTCAATCTTTTCCCGCTCGATGTACTTCTTGATGCCGGCCACACCCAACGCACCGGCAGGCTCGGAAATGGATCGCGTATCCTCGAAGATATCCTTGATGGCTGCACAGATTTCATCGGTGGAGACGGTAATCACCTCGTCCACGTGATCCTTACAGATCTCCCAGGGGTATTCACCAATCTGCTTGACTGCTACACCATCTGCGAAGATGCCCACCTCATCCAGAATAACGCGCTCGCCTGCTTTCAAGGCGGCCTGCAAGCAATTGGAGTCTTCAGGCTCCACACCGATCACCTTCACTTCAGGGCGCAAGTATTTAATGTAGGCAGCCATGCCGGCGATAAGCCCGCCACCGCCCACACAGATAAACACCGCGTGAATCGGCTTGCTGAACTGCCAAAGCATCTCCATGGCGACCGTACCCTGCCCGGCGATGACGTCGGGGTCATCATAGGGGGGAATGTAAGTGTAACCATGCTTCTCAATCAGTTCATGGGCATGAGCCGCGGCTTCATCAAAGGCATCACCCCGGAGCACAACTTTCGCGCCATGGTCGCGCACAGAGCGCACCTTGATTTCTGGCGTGGTCTGCGGCATGACAATAACAGCCTTGATGCCCAACTTCTTCGCCGCAAGCGCTACACCCTGAGCGTGATTGCCGGCAGAAGCGCATATCACGCCCTTGGCTTTCTGTTCTTCCGACAGCTGCGCAATCCGGTTATAGGCTCCGCGAATCTTGAAAGAAAACACCGGCTGAAGGTCTTCCCGCTTGAGCATAATATTGTTGCCAAAGCGCTTGGACAGGCTGCGGGCTTCAGTGAGGGGTGTTTCAATGGCCACGTCATAGACGCGCGCATCGAGAATCTTCTTGATGTAGCGTTGCGGCATGATGGTTCCGGTTGCTGATGATTGGTCGGGGAAAACCTACAGTGTAGAAAGTTTGCACGGCAGCCGTCTATAAGCAGGCGCCCCTTAAGCGCTATAATGGGCACGAACTCATAAGATTTTCACCCGGAGCGCTCAATGACCCAGGACGAACTCAAGAAAGCCGTTGCCAAAGCTGCAGTGGACTACATTGCACCGCGCCTGGAGCGCGACAGCATCATCGGTGTTGGCACGGGAAGCACTGCCAACTTCTTTATCGATATGCTTGCAGACCTGAAAACCGAGTTCGACGGCGCTGTCGCCAGCTCAGAAGCAACGGCGGAACGCCTGAAAAGCCACGGCATTCCTGTGTACGACCTGAACAGTGCCGGGGAATTGGAGTTTTACGTGGATGGGGCAGATGAAACCAACGAACACCTTGAGCTGATCAAAGGCGGCGGCGGCGCCCTGACGCGCGAGAAGATTGTTGCGGAAGTTGCCAAAACCTTTATCTGTATTGCAGACGAATCCAAGAAAGTAGACTTGCTCGGCGAATTTCCCTTGCCGGTGGAGGTACTTCCTATGGCCCGCAGCCATGTTGGTCGCGAAATCGTCAAGCTCGGCGGTGATCCGGTCTACCGGGACGGTTTCACCACCGACAACGGTAATATTATTCTGGACATATACAATCTGGATATTTCCCGCCCGATCCAGGTTGAGGAAAGGTTGAACAACATTGTAGGCGTTGTCACTAACGGCCTGTTCGCTCGCCGCCCGGCAGACCTGCTATTACTCGGCACCAGCAACGGGGTCGAGAGCATCCCACGCAAAGGCATCTGACCCGGCAAACTCGTATCAACTCATGTTCGTCGAAGATAGCACGATACAAACTGGCCTCTCAGGCCAGTTTTTTTTGTGCCTGACACACCAACAACCAAGCGCTTGCTTGGTACATGGAATTGCGCGACACTACCTCACATCACGTCCGATCAGAGGTGTTTTATCGTGTCCGATTACTTCAACGAGACTCATGAGCAAGCGCGCTTGAGCGCGCGCAAGTTCATCAACACTCACGTTCTCCCTCATATTGATGAATGGGAGGAGGCTGGTGAATTTCCTCGTGAAATTTTCCGGATGGCAGGTGATGCCGGGTTGCTCGCCATCGGATTTCCCGAGGCACTGGGCGGCGTGGGGGCTGGCGATGTATTCCTGAAAGTCGCCGTTTCCGAAGAACTGATGCGCTCCACCTCTGGCGGCTTTGTTGCCAGCCTGGGCTCTCTGGACATCGGCCTGCCACCCGTCGCCAAATGGGCAAAGAAAGAGGTACGTGAACAGATCGTCCCCCAGGTCCTCAGTGGTGAGAAGATTTCTGCATTGGCTATTACCGAGCCCGGTGGCGGCTCCGATGTAGCCAGCCTGAAAACCCGTGCGGTGAAGGACGGTGATCATTTCGTGGTGAACGGCAGCAAAACCTTTATTACCAGTGGCACCCGTGCGGATCATTACACGGTTGCCGTGCGCACCGGCGGTGAAGGCCATGGCGGTATCAGCCTGCTGTTGATTGATCGCGACATGCCAGGTTTCTCTAATGGCAAGAAGCTGAGAAAAATGGGCTGGTGGGCCAGCGATACGGCGGAGCTCTTCTTCGAAGACTGTCGAGTACCTGCCGACCGCCTGATTGGCGCGGAAAACGCAGGCTTTATCGCCATTATGAGCAACTTTCTGTCGGAACGCCTGATGCTCTCGGTCATGGCATACATGACGGCTCAGCTGGCCTACGAAACGGCAATGGAGTATGCCAAAACGCGCAAAGCGTTCGGGCGCAACATTGCCGGCTTTCAGGTTACCCGCCACAAATTGGTGGATATGGCGACCCAGATCGACGTGGCCCGCGAATACACCTATCGCTGCGCAGCCCTTATGCAAGCGGGCAAGAACCCGATCACCCAGGTGGCCATGGCGAAGAATTTTTCTGTGGAGATCTGCGAGAAGGTTACCCGCGAGGCCGTGCAGATTTTCGGGGGAATGGGTTATATGCGGGAATCGGTCGTTGACCGTCTTTACCGGGACGCGAAGATTCTTTCGATAGGCGGTGGCACCACGGAGATCATGAAGGAGCTGATTGCCAAGCAGATCAAGCTGTAGGTTTTTACTTTCCCAGAATCAAGCCCACTCAGGGGACCGGGCTGGCATACCAAGGTTTAGTTTCGGATGATTGTAGAGTCCCGTATAATTGCGCCTACTTTTCGAGCACAGTTAAACGAACTTCACATATCAGGAAGGATCTCACATGCAATTCGATAACATTCCCGCAGGCAAGAACCCGCCTGAAGACATCTACGTTGCCATCGAAATTCCGGCCAACAGCTCTCCAGTAAAGTATGAGCTGGACAAAGACATGGGCGCACTGCTGGTTGACCGATTTATGGCAACGCCTATGTTTTATCCAGCGAACTACGGGTTCATCCCGCACACGCTGGCTGACGACGGCGACCCACTGGACGTTCTGGTTGTTACTCCTTACCCGATTCAGGCCGGCTCAGTGATCCGCTGCCGTCCGGTAGGCGTCCTGAACATGGAAGACGAGGCAGGCGGAGATGCGAAGCTGGTCGCAGTGCCTCACGACAAGCTGACCAATGCTTACCAGGATGTGAAGGAAATTGACGACCTGCCAACATTGTTGCGCGATCAGATCCGTCATTTCTTTGAAAACTACAAAACCCTTGAGCCGGGCAAATGGGTCAAGGTGCAGGGCTGGGATAACGCTGCCGCTGCGAAGCAAGCTATTGTGGACTCGATCAACGCCTACAAAGGCTGAGCCGAGCACCAGATAATAAAAAACCGGGCTAATCCAACAGCCCGGTTTTTTTATGTCTGCGCAAAACCCCTTAGCCCCGCGACAAGAGATCCCGCATATCGCTGATCGCTGCATTGGCGCGAGATAGATAGGCAGCCATGGTCAGAGAGTGGTTAGCCAGAACACCAAACCCGCTCCCGTTCAGGATAACCGGGCTCCACATGTCGCCCTGAGCACCTTCAAGCTCAATAATCACCTGTTTAACGCTGGAAACGGCATTCTTGTCCTGAAGCACCTTGCGGAAATCGACTTCTATCGCACGGAAAATGTGCAGCAGCGCCCAGGAGCTTCCACGGGCTTCGTAAAACACGTCGTCGATTTTAGTCCAATCGGTTTTTATATCCCCACCACCTTTCTCTTCATTCAGCGGGTTGTCTGCGTCAATATTGGCGACCGCTTCTGATACCGATGCCTTGCCGACACTCTCACCGAGAGTGCGCGAAAGACTACCCAGGCGGGTCTCCAGATCGGCCAGCCAGTTACCAAGATTGTCGGCTCTGGCGAAGAACTGGGCGTTGGCCTGCTCCGGGCTGGAAAGGCGATTAAGGTAGCGCTTCAGCGCTGTAATGCCCCGACGGTACTCGGCTTCTGTCGATGGAATGGCCCAGCTTTCGCTGTCAAAGTGAAACTGCGGCTCGGCAATGATCAGATCCGGATCTTCCGCCGACTGACTCTGAGAGCGGCTGATGTCCTTGCGCATGGCACGGGAGAGATCGCGCAACTGCACCAGTACACCATATTCCCAGTTGGGAATGTTATCCAGCCAAAGGCCCGGCGGGAAAATATCGTTTGAAATGTATCCGCCCGGCTTATCCAGAAGGGTTTCGGCAATGCGAATCATGGTTACAGTTGTGGCAAAGCCAGTTACTGGCTCGCGCTGCATCTCATTGGCAACAGCCCGGGTATGCTCGCGTACGGAAAAAGGCTCGGGCTCGCTCGACCAGTACATCCCCAATACCACTGTCACCAGCAGATACACCAGCAGCACAACTGCTATAAATTTGCCGATCACGCCATTGTTGCCGGCATAATCCTGAGCATCATCCTTTTTATCTCTGAAGTACTGTCTGATTTTGCCTGGCATATTACGTTAAGCCCCTTGTCTATTGATTGGCCGTACAAATGTTCTGCCTCGATCCTAACCTATGGTGCCTTTTATATACAGATCGTAGAAATGACAAACCGTTACACAGTGCAACCTTCGCCGACAACTCTAAACACTATAGACTCCAAAAACAGACTAAGGTTGGGAAAATCGTCCACACTGGAAAGGACGGCCCATAATGAAAAAATACAGGCCGGAGCACAATGAGCGACGCAAGCCAGAAAGAAAAACTCAGGCAGCACTTTGCTCGCCGCGTAACGACCCAGGCACGAGTCGTTCTGGATACATGGCAGAAAATCCACACCGATACCGATTCATTTGCAGCTCATCGCGAAGAGCTCTTGTCTGCGTCCGACAAACTGGTGCGTTACGCACAGCGGTTTGAAATGTCGGGCCATGCCGATGCGGGCAGCCAAATTCTCCGAATCATGCAGGCCTGGCCTGCTGACAGATCTCTGGATGATTCCACTGAGCGACAACTCCAGGACGCCATAGACGCGTTGGCGCGCAGCACCCTCAGGCGAACAGACCAAAGCAATACCGAGGCACCTCATCAATTTCGGCGGACACCGGTTTATATTGCACTTGCAAACGGCGAGATGGCGAACAGACTGATTCGCCAGCTAGAGTTTTTCGGCTTCCGCGCATCAGCTTTTGATTCTGCGGACGAGTTGATCGAGGCCTGCGCACTTCATAAGCCAGAGACCATCCTGATGGATGTGAACTTTGGCGGCAGTGTGAACGCAGGCATCTCGACTATTGAGCATCTGCAGGAGCGACACGACACACCCATCCCGATCATTTTCATGAGCGATGAAGACGGCACTATACAGACCCGTCTGCGTGCATCCCGCTGCGGTGGAGAGGAATTCTTCTACCCGGCAGTTGACCCCGGCCAACTTATCGAAAAAATCGAAACCTACACCCACGGCAACACAGTTGAACCCTATCGAGTGCTGGTGCTGGATGACTCCAGAGCACAGGCAAAATTCATGGAAACGGTTCTGAAACGCGCAGGCATGACCGCACACATTATTACCGACCCCATGGAAATCATCGATTCTCTCGACATGTTTTCCCCGGAAATCATTGTTCTCGACATGTACATGCCCGGTTGCACCGGCATGGAGATTGCCCGGGTGATCCGCCAGCAGGACCGGTTTCACAGTGTGCCAATCATTTACCTCTCGGCCGAAGACGATGTCACAAAACAGCTGCATGCCATGAGCCTGGGAGGCGATGATTTTTTAACCAAACCTATTGACCCAAAGCACCTGATTGCAACGCTTCATAATCGGGGCCGGCGCGCACGCTCCCTGCTGGCTCTTATGATCCGTGACAGCCTTACCGGGCTCTACAATCACACTCATACGCTGTACCTTCTGGACCAGGAAATAGTCCGGGCCCGACAAAAAAACCAGTCTCTGTGCTTTGCGATGATCGACATTGATTACTTCAAAAAGGTGAATGACACCTTCGGGCACCCCATTGGCGACCGTGTTCTTCGTAGTCTTTCGATGTTTCTCAAGCAGCGCCTACGCAAAACCGACCATATTGGCCGTTATGGCGGCGAAGAGTTCGCAATCATCTTGCCTGATACCCGCCCCAGCGACGCCCGCAACGTTCTCAACGAAATCCGGGAGCGTTTCGCTGAACTTCTGCAGCCTGCAGGTGACAGGGAATTCAATGTCACCTTCAGCTGCGGCGTAACGGCCTGGGATAACGAGCCATCCCAGACTCTGTGCGAGCGGGCAGATCGTGCGCTCTACACCTCGAAAGAATATGGCCGCAACTGCGTTACGCTTGCCGACAACTGAAAGTCGAAGATAGCGGGCCGGGCAGCCCTTAAGCGCTGCCCGTATGAAACCATCGTCGTATAGAAGTCCTCCCCGCCGTTCACGACAATGATCGCTATCATTCGAAACGCCTCACTTCGGCTTTCCCGGCCTTTTTTGCTACAAGCCGCGGGCAATAGGGAACATTGTCAAAAAGTGTTGATCTGAAGAAAAAAAGCACACACCATTACTGGAAAATGCCGTTATTTTCGGCGATCCTGTTTAAAAGATAAAAAAGGCAGACGCATCCATGTCTACAATTCTCGTACTCCATGGCCCCAACCTGAACATGCTCGGAACCCGCGAGCCGGAGGTTTATGGCCACGAGACTCTGGCAGATATTGATGAGCGCCTGAGGGAGAAAGCGGCAGACCAAGGTCATCATCTGTTGCACCTGCAATCGAATGCCGAATACGAACTTATTGAGCGGATTCATGAAGCCCGGGCAGAAGGCGTGGACTTCATCATTATCAATCCCGCCGCCTTTACTCACACCAGCGTCGCCTTAAGGGACGCCATACTGGCTTCAGGAATTCCGTTTATAGAAGTACATCTTTCCAACGTGCATGCGCGGGAAGCATTCCGCCATCACTCCTATTTTTCCGATATCGCCGAAGGCGTTATCTGCGGGCTGGGCAGCCAGGGATACGAACTCGCGCTGCAGGCCGCAATCCAACGAACTCACCGATAGACCTGACAACACAGGACTGGACTAACTATGGATATTCGCAAAGTCAAAAAACTGATCGAACTGCTCGAGGAGTCTGATGTCGAGGAGCTTGAGATTCACGAAGGAGATGATTCTGTTCGCATCTCCCGTCGTCGGGAACAGGCTTCAGGCGCTCAATACATCAGCCACTACGCGCAGCAGCCGGCCCAATATGCTCCGGCGCCTGAAACCCCGGGCCCGGTACAGGAAGAAAGCCCGCAACAAACCGTGCACAGCGGACATGCGCTGCGCTCACCCATGGTGGGAACCTTTTACCGGGCACCATCTCCTACGGCGGATTCTTTCGCAGAAATCGGCCAGCAGGTTAAAGCTGGTGACGTTGTCTGCATTGTCGAGGCCATGAAAATGATGAACCAGATTGAGGCCGACAAGAGCGGTACGATCACTGAAATTCTGGTTGATAATGGCCAGCCTGTGGAGTTTGACCAGCCGCTGATAATCATTTCCTGAACCCGGTGATAGCTAATCATGGCCATGTTAGAAAAAGTTCTGATCGCAAACCGGGGTGAAATAGCCCTCAGGATCTTGCGTGCCTGCAAGGAGCTCGGCATCAAAACCGTGGCGGTCCACTCAAAAGTTGACCGCGACTTGATGCACGTGCGTCTGGCCGATGAATCCGTATGCATCGGCCCCAATAGCCCTTTGGAAAGTTACCTCAATATTCCAGCAATCATCAGTGCCGCTGAAGTAACGGATTCCGTAGGCATCCACCCCGGCTACGGTTTTCTTGCCGAAAATGCCGATTTTGCCGAACAGGTCGAAAAAAGCGGTTTCCGCTTTATCGGTCCCAGGGCAGAAACCATTCGCCTGATGGGCAACAAAGTATCTGCCATTAACGCGATGATTCGCGCAGGCGTGCCCACGGTCCCCGGTTCAGACGGCCCGCTGACCGATGACGACGAACGGACTCTGGCGGTTGCTCGTAAAATCGGCTACCCGGTAATGATCAAAGCAGCATCCGGTGGCGGCGGTCGCGGCATGCAAGTAGTTCATTCCGAAGCTGCATTGCTTAAGGGTGTTCAGATTACCCAGAGCGAAGCGCGAAATGCGTTCGGCGATCCCACGGTTTATCTGGAAAAATTTCTGGAAACGCCGCGCCACGTAGAAGTTCAGGTTCTGGCCGACATGCACGGCAACTGCATCCACCTGGGTGACCGCGACTGTTCCATGCAGCGCCGCAATCAAAAGGTCATAGAAGAAGCGCCGGCTCCGAATATCAACGCGGAATCCCGTGAGCGCACCCTTAAAGCGTGCGTGGATGCCTGCAAGGAAATCGGCTATGTCGGTGCCGGCACATTCGAGTTCCTGTATCAGGATGGTGAGTTCTTTTTCATCGAAATGAACACGCGCGTGCAAGTGGAGCACCCGGTCTCTGAAATGGTCACCGGTGTGGACATCGTTCGTGAACAACTGCGCATTGCCAGTGGTCTGCCTCTTCAGTACAAGCAGGAAGATATTCAGATCATGGGCCATGCTATTGAATGTCGCATTAACGCCGAAGACCCTGATACGTTTGTACCCAGCCCAGGCAAAGTGAAACACTTTCACGCTCCCGGCGGTTACGGTGTGCGGGTAGACTCGCACTTGTACAGTGGCTATACGGTGCCTCCGTTTTATGACTCACTGATCGCCAAGCTGATCACTTGGGGCGATGATCGACAGATAGCTCGCAGGCGCATGAAAAACGCTCTGGACGAGTTATTGGTGGACGGTATTAAAACCAACCAGCCTCTGCATCGAAAACTGGTGCGCGATGGTGGCTTTAAAACTGTAGACTTCACTATCCATTACCTTGAGAAATTGATGCGGGATTAAAATCCTGCATCACAATGCAGGAAGATATATGCCCTGGATACAACTTCAGATCCCGGCTGATCCCGATACGGCGGATCAGCTAGAGGATCTGCTTATGGAGATGGGCGCTGATGCCGTTTCCTTGGAAGACGCGGCCGATCAGCCACTCTATGAACCCGATCACGGCACCACTCCCTTATGGAGCCAGACCAGTGTTACCGGCCTCTTCCAATCAGACCGGGACATAGACCAGTTGTGCGCAGATGTGCGCAACGCCTGGCATCAACAAACCCAGCAATCTCTCGCAGACATTGACGTTACCCTGGTTGAAGACAAGGACTGGGAACGAGCCTGCATGGACGATTTTCATCCACTGCAATTCGGCAAACGCCTTTGGATTGTGCCGAGTTGGCGCGAAGCGCCCGATCCGGATGCAGCGAACTTGCTGCTGGACCCGGGATTGGCTTTCGGCACAGGCACCCATCCGACTACTGCACTCTGCCTTGAGTGGCTGGACGGAGAGGACCTCAATGGAAAGCAAGTAACTGATTACGGTTGCGGTTCCGGCATCCTTGGCCTTGCGGCGCTGTTACTGGGCGCCAAACATGTGGTTGGCGTGGACACTGACCACCAGGCACTGGAAGCCAGCCGGGAAAACGCTCGTCGTAATAACGTGGAAGAAGCCAGGCTCGATCTTTATCTTCCCGAGAATGAGCCAGACACTAAAGCCGACATCATGCTTGCAAACATTCTTGCGCAGCCTCTGATTGGCCTGGCGCCGCATCTCGCAGCACTGACAAAGCCCGGGGGCGACCTGGTGCTTTCAGGCATTCTGTCAAACCAGGCCCGCGATGTGATGGCCGCCTACGAACCCTGGTTTATAATGAATGAACCGGAACAACGTGAAGAGTGGATACGCCTCACAGGACGCCGTAACGACAGATGACGAAGGCTGTCTTAACGACTAGACTCCCAGACTCGTAGTTAAGTCGCTTGCAGGAAAGAAGCATGACCCAGAGTAGTCTGCAGACCCAGTGCCCCAAATGTCGTACCCGTTTCCGGGTAACCGATGAGCAACTTGGCATTGCCAAGGGCAAGGTGCGCTGTGGGCACTGCATGGATGTCTTCAACGCAGTCGAGCACCAGGTAGCTGCCAGCAGCGGCACTGTGCCGGACCGCCCTTCCGGCACAAGCAGCAAGGTGCCAGTCAAGCCCGGCCCATCCGAGCGACCAGCCTCCGGCTTTATCAGCGACACAACTGAAGACGACTTCATCTTTGCTGATAATCCCGAGGAAGATGCCGAAGACGGCCCCTATGCTGGTACCAGACTGACTTTTTCTGACGACGAGCTGAGCGACAGTTTTCGCGGTGTGGACGACCGAAGTGCATCTACACGGGAAGAGCAGGACGACGATAATTTTTCAGAAAACATCGATGAAAGCTGGGCTGAAGCGATTCTTCAGGAAGATAGCTCTCCCCAACCCTCTTCCGCTGAGTCAGAGCCAGAGCCAGAGCCAGAGCCAGAAGCCGAGAAAATTGAGGTTGAGCCAGAGTTCCAACAGGAATCGGAGCGAAAGCCCACACCTGAACCTGAGGCCAACGACAGCCCTGACATAGAATCAAAAAGCACTTCGGTACCTCCCGAGGATGACACGCAGGGCTTTTATGTCGATGAGCAACCCGACCCGGCGTTTGAGTCCTTTGCTGACGAACACGGAGTTGAGCCAAAAGACGGGCGCGAACAACAGAATGAATCCTTTGCAGCGGGCGCTCCATTTGGCGACCTCAGAAGGGACCCCGTTTCTGTGGGTAGCAAAAACAGGAGCTGGCTACGCACTCTAACCTGGTCTGTGATTGTACTTGGTCTTCTGGGCGTGCTGATTGCGCAGGTGACCTGGTTCCAGTTTGACAGGCTATCTGCCATTCCGGAGCTTCGCCCCTTTTATGAAAAGGGCTGCGAACTTGCCGGCTGCGAATTGAAGCCCCTTATCAATGTTGAAGCGATCCAGAGCCGTAAACTGGTGGTTCGCACCAACCCGGAAAACCGTAACCAGCTGGTGGTCGATGCGGTGATTGTTAACCGGGCCGATTTCCAGCAGCCTTTCCCGGCCATCGCTCTCACCTTCTCTAACCTCAATGGGGACGTTGTTGCCCAGAGCGTGTTTACACCATCAGAATACCTTGCCGGTGACGCTGAAGGCCTCCAAACCATGCCTGTAGAGACACCGGTTCGCATAGCAATAAGTATCCGTGACCCAGGTCGGGATGCCGTTAATTACAACCTGGGCTTCCGGCCTTATGTGCCCTGACATTGCTTGCCGGTGACGACCCGGCAGGCATGTGAGTCGCCACCCAACAGAACAAAAGTCAACCAGAAAGAGCGAAAAATAATCAGTTTTTTCGCCTCCCTGCCCCTTCAATCACAGTGCCCCCGGCGGTATCATTAGCGCCCTTCGGAACTGGCATCGGTTATTTATTAAACAATCGACCCACTCCGACCTTTGCTTAATCTGCTGTGATACGGATTCAGACCATGTTGCCAACGGCAAAAATCGGGCCGTACACTTTGCCCAACCCGCTGATCGTTGCGCCCATGGCGGGCGTAACAGATCGCCCGTTCCGGCTACTCTGCCGAAAAATGGGGGCGGGATTAGCAGTGTCTGAAATGGTAATCGCTGACAGCAAGCTCTGGCATACGCGCAAATCCAGAACCCGCATGGACCATACCGGGGAGCCAGAACCCAGGTCTGTGCAGATTGCGGGCGGCGATCCGGACATGCTGGCGAATGCAGCTCGGCTGAACGCTGAGTCCGGGGCCCAGATTATCGATATCAATATGGGCTGCCCGGCTAAAAAAGTGTGCAACAAAGCGGCCGGCTCGGCACTGATGAAAGATGAGAAGCTGGTCAGGGACATACTGGAAGCAGTTGTCAGCGCAGTCGATATCCCCGTTACGCTGAAAATGCGAACAGGTTGGGACCAAGACAACCGAAACGCACGAGCCATTGCGCGGATGGCGGAGGATGCAGGCATTCAAGCGCTGGCGATTCATGGCCGCACCCGAGCCGACAAATATAATGGCAGTGCTGAGTACGACACCATTGCTGAAGTGAAGTCCAGTGTCAGTATTCCGGTATTCGCCAATGGCGATATCACGTCACCGGAGAAGGCCCGCCGGGTTCTGGAGCATACAGGAGCCGACGGACTGCTTATTGGCCGTGCTGCGCAGGGCAGCCCATGGATTTTCCGGGAAATACTGCATTTTCTTGAAACGGGCCAGCACCTGCCTGCACCACCACTGAGCGAAGTGGAACAGATTCTGACTGAACATCTTGACGCCCTGCATAGCTTTTACGGAGAGCTCATGGGCGTGCGCATTGCCCGTAAACATGTGGGCTGGTACCTACAATCCCACGACCCTGGCAAACGGTTCCGTAATCACTTCAATGCGTTCGATGACGCGCTGAAGCAGAAAGACAGTATTCAACAGTATTTTTCAGGCTTACGAAATGGAGAGGAATTCGCAGCATGACCGCTGAGACATTGGCAAATAGCACCCTGAACACCCCGGCCAACGATGACATTCACCAGTTGCAATCAGTGAATAGCAGCGGCACCACCGTTACCCTGCGCGATAACGTTGAAGTAGCCCTGAAAAACTACTTCACTCAGCTTGATGGAGCGCCCGTTACCGAGGTTTACCAACTGGTACTTTCGGAGGTGGAAGCCCCGCTGCTGGAGCAGGTAATGAAGTACACCCGCAATAACCAGACCAAAGCATCCACCATGCTCGGCCTGAACCGCGGAACCCTGCGCAAGAAGCTTAAGCAGTACGGCCTGCTATAATCGAAACACCCTGACTTGATGAGGGCCTCCCGGACACCCTTCGTGAGGCCCTTGTTCGTTCACCCCAAGTGAAGAATGTGACCCCATGGCAAACCAGGCTAACACCCCCGTCCGTCGCGCACTGATCAGCGTCAGTGATAAATCCGGCATCGTAGAGTTCGGGCGCGCCCTCACCGGCCGCGGCATCGAACTTCTCTCTACAGGGGGCACCTTTCGCCTCCTGCAAGAAAACAGCGTTCCTGTTACCGAAGTCTCCGACTACACCGGCTTTCCGGAGATGATGGACGGACGGGTCAAAACCCTGCACCCGAAGATACACGGTGGCATTCTTGGCCGTCGGGGCACAGACGACGCCATTATGGGCGAACACGGTATCAACCCGATTGATATGGTTGTGGTGAATCTTTACCCGTTTGAATCCACAGTCGCTAATCCGGACTGCGATCTCGCCACAGCCATCGAAAACATCGATATCGGCGGGCCTACCATGGTTCGTGCAGCCGCCAAGAACCACAACGATGTTGCGATTGTGGTTAACGCGTCAGATTACAGCCGCGTTCTGAAAGAGCTGGACGACAATGACGGCCAACTCAGCCACAACATCCGTTTTGATCTGGCGGTAAAGGCATTCGAGCATACCGCAGGCTACGACGGCGCTATTGCCAACTATCTGGGTGGCCGCACCGCCGATAATGACAACGCTGAATTCCCGCGCACTTTTAACGCCCAGTTCGTGAAAGTGCAGGACATGCGCTACGGTGAAAACCCGCACCAACGCGCGGCCTTCTATGCCGAACGAACCCCGAAAGAAGCCAGTGTTGCCACGGCAAAGCAGCTACAGGGTAAAGAGCTATCCTACAACAATGTCGCAGATACTGACGCCGCCCTGGAATGCGTGAAACCATTTGCAGACCCCGCTTGCGTAATCGTCAAACATGCCAACCCCTGCGGCGTGGCAATCGGTGCAGACATTCTTCAGGCCTATGACCTGGCCTTTGCGACAGATCCCACTTCGGCGTTCGGCGGCATTATTGCTTTCAACCGGGAATTGGACGCGGAAACCGCCAAAGCGATTATTGATCGCCAGTTTGTCGAAGTTATTATTGCTCCCACCATCGCACCCGAGGCTGTAGAACTGGTCGCAGCCAAAAAGAATGTGCGGCTGCTGGCTTGTGGCGACCTCAGTGGCGAGCGTGCCCAATCAATGGACTACAAACGCGTTACCGGCGGCCTGCTGGTTCAAGACCGTGATTTGGGCATGGTTGCAATGAGCGATGTGAAAGTTGTCACCAATCGCCAGCCAACTGAACAGGAGCTCAATGACCTGCTGTTTGCCTGGGAAGTGGCGAAGTACGTCAAGTCCAATGCCATTGTTTATGCCCGCGCTGGCCGCACGATTGGTGTTGGCGCAGGCCAGATGAGCCGTGTTTACAGCGCGCGGATTGCCGGTATCAAAGCGGCGGATGAGAACCTGGAAGTTAAAGGCTCCGTTATGGCCTCTGACGCCTTCTTCCCCTTCCGGGACGGCATTGACGCCGCCGCTGAAGCCGGCATTACTGCCGTCATACAGCCCGGTGGCTCCATGCGAGATCAGGAAGTGATCGATGCCGCCAACGAGCACGGCATTGCTATGGTATTCACCGGTATGCGCCATTTCCGGCACTGATAGAACGCAGGGCGGAGGCAAAGCTCCGCCCTGTTTCCTTATCAGTCTTGTGACAAAACTTTGCAATAACTCTTTTAAAAAGTACGGGGCAACGAGATATGAATATTCTGGTTATCGGCAGCGGCGGGCGCGAACACGCACTGGCCTGGAAAGCAGCCCAGTCGCCGGCTGCGGACACAGTTTTTGTCGCACCAGGCAACGCCGGCACCGCTCACGAGCCGGGTGTTGAGAACGTTGATATTGATGTTCTGGATCTTGAAGGCCTGGCCAAATTTGCTGCCGATAATAACGTAGGCCTGACTATTGTTGGCCCGGAAGCACCGCTGGTAGCCGGCATTGTGGATCTTTTTGAAGAGCGTGGCCTGCGCGTCTTTGGGCCCAGCGCCGGGGCGGCACAACTGGAAGGCTCCAAAGCGTTCACCAAGGATTTTCTCGCGCGCCAGAATATCCCCACGGCTGGCTATGGCAACTTCACCGACATAGACGAAGCCCTGGCCTATGTCCGTGAACAAGGAGCTCCCATTGTGGTCAAAGCCGACGGCCTTGCCGCTGGTAAAGGCGTTATCGTCGCCATGACCCTAGAGGAAGCCGAAAACGCTATTCGTGACATGCTTGCGGGCAATGCCTTTGGCGACGCCGGCAGCCGTGTTGTTATTGAGGAGTTTCTGGACGGCGAAGAAGCCAGCTTTATTGTAATGGTAGATGGCGAGCATGTTTTGCCTATGGCCACCTCTCAGGACCACAAACGTGTGGGCGACGGTGATACCGGCCCAAACACCGGCGGTATGGGAGCTTACTCCCCTGCTCCAGTGGTGACCGCCGATGTGCACCAACGGATCATGGATGAGGTAATTTATCCAACTGTGCGCGGCATGGCAGCGGAAGGCCATCCGTACAAGGGCTTCCTGTACGCTGGTCTGATGATCGATACTTCTGGAGCGCCCAAGGTGATCGAGTTCAACTGCCGCTTTGGTGATCCCGAAACCCAGCCTATCCTGCTACGCATGAAGTCAGATATCGTAGCCTTGTGCCAGGCTGCCATCGACGGCCAACTGGATAAGTGCGATTCCGACTGGGACGAACGCGCCGCCGTGGGCATTGTGCTGGCAGCCGGCGGCTATCCTGGCAGCTACAGCAAAGGCGACGCTATTTCCGGCTTGCCAGAAACAGAGACCGAGGGTGAGAAAGCGTTCCACGCAGGCACCACGCTTAACGGCAATCAGGTAGTCACCAGTGGCGGCCGGGTGCTCTGTGCGACAGCATTGGGCAACACAGTGACCGAAGCGCAGCAAAGGGCTTATGCACTCGCCGAAAAAATACGCTGGGATGGCGTGTTTTACCGCAACGACATTGCCTATAGGGCTATTGCTCGGGAAGCATCGTAACGACGCTAATCGAATTGAAGCCCGGCCAATGACCGGGCTTTTTTATGGAGTAATGTAAGCGAGTTCGCCCAATGGTGTAAAAAATAAACAACCAGGAACCGCCCAAATGCTGAAGAAGTCTCCCTTTGCTGTCGTTTTACTACTTTTGCCCATCCTGCTTGTGAGCGCCTGCTCCCGCCAAACTCTTTACGAAGCTGCTATTGGCTTTGAACGCTCGACCGCCGGTCTTGAAGCGGCCAGGGTTACCGTAGGAGATCTCGACATCGCTTACCTCCGGAACTCCGAAGCCAACAAAGGCGACACCATCGTTCTGGTTCACGGCTTTGGTGCCAACAAGGATAACTGGACGCGCATCGCCCGGGAGCTTACCGATGATTTCAACGTTTATGCCATAGACCTCCCCGGCCACGGCGAAAGCAGCAAGCAGCTGGATCTCGGTTACCGGCTGGACCAGCAAGTTACTCACCTTGCGCGGATTCTAAAGGCTCTGGACATTAACGAGATGCATATGATGGGCAACTCCATGGGCGGCGCCATTACCGCTCTGTATGCAGCCACCTACCCAGAGCAGATTAAAACTGCTGTACTTTTCGACCCGGCCGGCATTCTAGAGTACGAAAGCGAGCTGGTTGATCTGGTCGTCGCCGGAGACAACCCGTTGATCCCCTCCAAACCCGGTGATTTCGAGCGGTTAATGGATTTCGCCCTTGAGCAAAAACCCTTTGCTCCCTGGCCCATTCTTGAGGTTATGGAAGAGCAGGCCATTGCCAATCAAGCGGTGAACAAGGTGATTTTTGCCGCCATCAGGGATGCCAGCTTCGAACCCGATTTTCGCAACACCATTTCCCGCATCAAAGATCCGGTACTGCTGGTCTGGGGCAAGGAAGACCGGGTGATTGATTATCGTAACGGCGAAGTCTTTGTGGCCACCATCCCGGGCGCACGACTGGAAGTATTGGACGGAATTGGCCACGCACCGATGATCGAGGCGCCGGAAGAATCCGCACGACTGTTCCTCGAGTTTGCCAGACCCTATATTTCAAAAGCCAGATAAGGCTCACGGGCAAAAGGTTCTTTCGTTATCGGCTTCAACGACCGGGGAAAACAAGGTAGCCTTATGCCAAAGATAATTCGCTCTCCCTGAAAGAACATCTCATGCCTGAAGCTATCTGGATTTCTTTGGCCTTTGGTCTTGGTCTGCTGATCAAGACCATTGGCTTGCCGCCGTTAATCGGTTATCTGGGCGCGGGTTTCGTTCTCAGCGCTATTGCGGCCACCCCATCCATTCCCCTCTATCCAGAACCTACAGCGGCACTTGCCCACATCGCCCACCTGGGTGTATTGCTGATGCTTTTCACGGTGGGCTTGAAGCTCAAGCTCAAGTCGGTTATCAGCCCGGAGGTTATCGGCGGTAGCCTGCTACACTTTGCCATCACCTGCTTTGTATTTACGCCCGGCCTTTACTTCCTTATGGATGTGAGCTGGTACGTAGCCTTTATGCTGGCCGTTGCCTTGTCGTTCTCATCTACGGTGCTGGCCGCAAAAGTACTGGAGAGCAAGCGCGAGCTCAGAGCCTTTCACGGCCGGGTGGCCATCGGCATTCTGATCATGCAGGACCTGCTTGCGCTGTTGGTGATGAGCCTGGCTGCAGGCCAGACGCCGTCCGAGTGGGCACTGATTGTCTTTGGCCTGCCCCTACTACGCCCACTACTATTCAAGCTGCTTGACGCCAGCGGCCACGACGAATTGCTGGTTCTGCTGGGCATGCTCCTCGCACTGGTTATTGGCGGATTGGGTTTTCAGGCACTAGGGCTCAGCTCGGAACTGGGGGCCCTCATCTTCGGCGCTATTCTTGCCAACCATCCCCGTAGCCAGGAGCTGGCGAAATCTCTGTGGAGCGTGAAGGAAATCTTTCTGGTCGGCTTTTTTCTGCAGATTGGCATAGGCGGCCTGCCTGATACCAATGCCATTGTCTTTGCCGTTGTAGCTGCACTGCTGTTGCCCCTCAAAGGGATTCTATTCTTCTTCCTGATGCTGCTGTTCCGCCTTCGCGCCCGCAGCAGTTTTCTGACATCGCTGGCCCTCACCAATTACAGTGAGTTCGGTTTGATTGTTGCCAGCATTGCCCTTCCGGAGTGGCTCGTACCACTGGCGATAACAGTCGCAGTCTCCTTCCTGATATCTGCACCACTGAACCGGCTCGCACACCCATTGTATGAGCGCCTGAGTCATCGGCTTGTGCGCTTCGAAAGTCACCGGCGACATCCCGATGAGCTACCTGTTTCGCTTGGCGACACTCGCGTTCTGGTTATGGGAATGGGGCGAACCGGCACTGCTGCCTACGACTGGCTGAAAAACTCCGAAGCGAGGTTAATGGCACTGGACTCGGATCTTCCTAAAGTGGAAAGACACAGGGCCAAAGGACGAAACGTTGTTTATGCGGATGCCGAAGACAACACCTTCTGGGAAGCGCTACACATGCCATCTGTGGAAGCCGTTGTTCTTGCCATGAGCGATATAGAGGCGAAACTGATCGCGGCACGAATGTTGAGAAAACTTGGTTTTACCGGCTACATTGTCGCCCATACCATGTACGAGGACGAGGCCAAGCGCATTTGCGAAGCCGGTGCTGACAATGCTTATCTGACCATGAGCGAAACCGGCGTTGCGCTGGCCAGCCACATCCAGGACAAACTCTCACCAGCCTTATCTCTGGTTCCGGAAAAAGCGGGTTGAGCTCACGGGTTCGTTGCCAGTACCGCCGCTATATACCTTGGCTCAGCGTCCATCGCGAAGCCTTATATTAGATTCAGTTTCTTGCGGTCAGACCCATACAAGCATAATAACCGGGACCGCGACCACCGTGACTATGACCGTAAGCGGCAATCCGAGGCGCCAGTAGTCACCAAATTCGTAACCACCTGGTTCCATAACCAAAGCATTTGATTGATGACCGATGGGCGTCATGAAAGCACAGGACGCGCCAACGGCAACTGCCATTAACACGGCATCAGAGGGCATCTGTAGTTCACTGGCCAGGCTCATAGCAATAGGTGCGACCACGATAGCCGCCGCTGCGTTATTTACTACGTTGGACAACAGCGTTGTGCCCACCAGAATCATTACCAGCACCGAAACCATGGAGAGATTCTCACCGAGCACCAGCATCTGCGAGGCGATCAGGGCTGCGCCACCGGTGCTTTCCATAGCCTGGCCGACCGGTATCATAGCCGCCAGCAAAACGATCACCGACCAGTCAATTGCCTTGTAGGCATCCGCTGCAGATATAAGATTCATGATTACCATGGCAACAGCCCCGGCCACTAGCGCAACGGGGGCAGAGAGCAGGCCGGTTACAATAACCGCAATACTGGCCAGAAAGATGCCGGAAGCCATTGCGGTGTTTCGGGTAGACCCCAGCCTCAACCCCCGCTCTGCCAACGGCAAGCACCCAAGCTCTGACAAGGTTCCGCTCAGAGAATCCTCAAAGCCCTGCACCAGCAAAATGTCACCCGCATTAAGCCTTATATCTCCGAGGCGTCGTTGAAGCCTGTGCCCCAGCCTCGCTACGGCGACAATGTTGAGCTGATTGCGTTCACGTAGCTTAAGTCTGTTCGCCGTCTGCCCCACCAGAGAGGACTCCGGAGCAATAACGGCTTCCACCAGATACAGCTCACCTTTTGCTATCCGGGCTGAAGCACTTTCATCGTTTTTTTCGTGTTCTCCGTTATTGTGATCTCTGTCGCCGTTAACTTTATCTTTTTCGCTGTTTTCTCCCGTTTCCTCTTCATCGACAGCCTGGTTGGCCAGCTCAAGCCCGGTTTTATCGAGAAACACCTGCAAGCTGGAGGTGTCTGCCTCGACCAGCAACACATCTCCCTCACGGAGGATTTTATAGGTGGAAGGAACAGCCTGTACCTGCTCATCACGAATCAAGGCGAGGACAACGATATCCGCTTCGTCTCCGGCCCCTGCCAGAAGGCTGTGTAAGGTGGAGCCCGCATGATCCGAGTTTTTGGGAAGTCGAAGCTCCGTCAGGTATTCGCCTACGCTGAACAACTTTGCATCAGCAGAGCTCTCCTCCCTGCGGGGCGTTAACCGCCAGCCGACCAACGTGATGAACGCAATACCCGCAAGCGTAATCGCCACACCAACCGGGGCGAAATCGAACAGCCCGAAGGTGCCGCTCTCACGATAGGATGCAATGATGATATTGGGTGGCGTACCGATCAGTGTCATGGTTCCGCCCAACAAGGAGCCGAAAGCCAGAGGCATCAACAGCAATGAAGGCGAACGCCCCGCTTCCCGCGACATCCAGATTGCTACCGGCATCAGTAACGCCAGAGCACCTACGTTGTTAATGAAGCCGGAGCAAAGCGCCACCACACCGGTCAGGGTCAGCACCTGAAGCGTTGGCCGATGGCCAATCTTCCCCAACAGGCGAGCGATGTTGTCCACTACGCCGCCATTCACCAATCCCTGACTGATAACCAGAACGGCCGCCACTGTAATCACCGCCGGGTGACCAAAACCGGCAAACAGCTCCTCGGTTGGCACCAGCCCTGTAATGGCAACTGCAAGTAAGGCGAGCATAGCCACTACATCAAAGCGCAGGCGGTTCCACACAAACATAGCAAGTGTGATTCCGAGCACCGCAAATACAATGCCTTGCTCGATACTCAAGGGCAGTCTCCTGTTCTTTTTGAGGTTACAGAATATAGCAAAGGTGGGGCAAAGTAGCGCAGGTGCGTACTCTCAGGTCAATACACTAGACACCCCGGGAGTGTCAGCCTTCTATACAGTTTTATATCGCGCGAAAAACACGCAAATTGCAAGTAGCTGTATAACCATATCTATATACCTGCTGGTACAGATCCTGCCTGCATAACAGCAAACTAAGATAATAGTCCTGGCTGTTGAGAACAGCCATGGAGGGCCACACAGGACAGTGGCCGGATTCTTCGCAGTACCGGTTAAACATCGCAATCCTGAACGGCTGGCAGTCCCATTTCCAAGGCTCAACTCCTGTGGAGGTTTGCCATGATGGAAAAGCGACCGCTTGTTTGGTTGTCAGCGGCAAACAGCAACAACTGCGTACGAAAGCAACTTGAAGCAAACTGGAACCTTATCGACTTCAATCTTGATGAGCCGGTTCCCCTTTTTACTCAAGTTGCGGACGGCGCCAGAGTTGGCGTATTGGAATTCCCAAGCCTGTCACGAGACAACATGCCCTGGCCGGAAAGCTGGCTTGAAATGCTTGACCTCAACTACTGGGTCGCCATCGCGTCCCAGCAACCTGTCAGCGGCACACGCGCCGCCAGGCTTATCGTTCGCTACTGTTCCGATTTCCATACATTGCCTGTGGACTACCAGCGCCTCAACACAGTGCTCGGGCACCTCTGGGGTATGGCGACGATTCTGGAGCCTGCCGGCAGCCTTGTTAACGATGATTATAAGAATCTCGCACTAGTGGGGGACTCTCCGTCCATCCAACACGTTCGCAACCTGCTCCGTCGTTTTTCGGCAACCCGGGAACCTGTTCTGATTTCCGGCGAGAGTAGCACCGGGAAGGAAGCCGCCGCCCGGTTCCTTCATTCCCACTCGGCTCGTGCCGCAGGTCCACTGGTTATCATTAACTGCGCAGCCTTGCCCACCACACTTACCCAGAGTGAACTGTTTGGATATGAAAAAGGGGCCTTCACCAGCGCACTGAACTCGCATCAGGGGCGGCTTGAACAGGCTAATGGCGGCTCAGTTGTGTTCTCCGGCATTAACGAACTCCAGCTCGAACAACAATCCGCCATCCTGCGGTTTCTTCAGGAAAGCCAGGTTGAGCGCGTGGGTGGTAGCGCCCAGATCCCGGTTGACTGCAGAGTGATTGCAACCACCAGTGAACCGCTAGTAGATCTTATTGAACTCGGACGCTTTCGAAGTGATGTCTACTTCCGGCTTGGCAGTCTCGAAGTAAAGCTCCCTGCTTTAAAAGACCGGCGAGAGGATATACCGGTCCTTGCCCGCCTGTTGCTCGAAGCAAGGTGTCAGGGAGCAGAGCCAAAAAAGCTCAGCAAAGGGGCCAGCCAAAGCCTGCTAAACCATTCATGGCCCGGCAATCTTCAGGAACTACAGAACCGCCTGCGACAGGGGTGGCTGCTCTGCGACCGGCCCGTTATCGAGGCTTCGGATCTCGGGCTCTCCCAGCCCACTCCAGGCTCTGATCCAGCGTCCAACCTCAGCCTCAAAGAGTTTCGTGCCCAGGCCGACAGGCAGGCGCTGAGGTGCAGCCTCAAGCTGGCGAACAACAACATGTCCGAGGCCGCCAGGCTCCTCAACATATCGAGGGTGTCTCTGTACCGGCTTATGGACAAATACGACCCGCGTCCGCACGACAGAAATACCCGACAACGGCCTCAACGAAAAGGGGGTATAAAATGAACATCCAAGCTCGACTTCTACTCACCCTATGCATTTTCCTGATTCCCGCAGCGGGTCTTGCAGAACCGGAATACGATGAGAAAGGCATCGCATCGGCCCAAGCCGAAGAATATAAAGAGCAAGCCTCAGATATTGCATCCATCACCTCTGACCGGGGCATTGTGACGCACCCCGGCCGCTTCACCATTGAACCCTCATTTTCTCACGCCCACAGCAATGCGACTCAGGTGGCGGTGGAAGGCTACACGGTGATTCCTGCCCTGCTGATAGGATTGATAAATATTTCAGAAATCCAGAGGGATATTTTTGTCGGAGCCATGTCACTCAAATACGGTTTTACCAGTAAGTTTGAAGCCGCCTTGCGGGTGCCTTACCTGAGCATTCAGGAAGATCTTCGGGAGCGACAGGCGTTTGAAGGCACCCCGGTAGATACACTGAGAGAGTCCTCGGGTGAAGGCCTGGGTGATGTGGAGCTGTCGGTGCGTTATCAACTCAACGACGGCCTGAAGGGCTGGCCTTATATCATTGGTTCCTTCCGGGTGAAAGCACCAACCGGGGACAGCCCATACGATGTCGATCAACAGGTTATTAACGATAGCCAGGGCAACCCCATCGGGATTGAGCTTGAAGAACGGCCAACAGGCTCAGGGTTCTGGTCCTTTGAGCCTGGCGTCTCATTTATCTACCCGTCAGATCCTGCCGTTCTCTATGGCAACCTCAGCTACGTTTACACACTGAAGGACGAAAAGGGCTATGAGAATGGCAATACCGTTGATCCGGGTGATGTGATCCGGTTCGGTTTTGGTATGGGCTTCGCCTTTAATCAGCGCACCTCTTTCAGTCTGGGCTACGACCACTCGGTTATCCGAAAGACCACTTACGAACGCGACATAGACCTATTCGGCGCTAACTTTGACAGCATCCAGATCGGCTCATTGGCCTTCGGGCTCTCTCACCGGCTAACATCCAGCACAACACTAAGCCTTACCGTCAATGTTGGTGTAACCGAGAACGCTCCGAGCACGGAGATCACCCTGAAACTGCCAATCAGTCTCTAGACAATTGGGGCTTTTATACTCGGACGATTAATGACCAAGAAACTGGAGGATGGGGGCGCGCAGGTTATCAGGCATACGATAGCCCGCGCCCAGATTATTCAACTCAATGTTCAGTTGTCGCGCATTCTGGATAACGGAGCTATTCAGATCGTTCTGGATCAGTGTCATCCACCCGCCATCGTTTGAGGTAGCTGAGACAAGCGCCTGCCCGTTCTGTCCGGAGTTGATGATACCAAGCACCGTCTCCACCTTATGCGGCATAGCATTACCGCTGATCAACTGATTCAGATTCGGGATAGTCAGGCGATTGATTGCCAGAGTTTCGCCGTTCACAGAAACCACTTGCTCCAGCCCGATCGAAATTTCAAGATTGTTCAGGCTGAAACCACCCCTCTGTGTGGACAGTTCATTGTCACTCAGGGGCAGTTCTGAAAATATTCCCCCAGCCGCTGCGGGCATTCCCGCAACCCCGAGAACAACGACCAGTCCTGTAACTGCACACCGCGGAAGGCTAACCATGACGTTACCACTCCCTTGTTGATGGCCAATATGGCAGCGTATGACCGAGTGACGGCCCCTCCTGTCCTTTGAAAAGCGGTGCCCGGACAATCTGCGGCCAGTTTCCATCGGTAAGGAACTTGCTACGCCCCTGCTGTATATCACTGCGAATAACAAAGGCTGCGCCATTCCAGTAATCTTCAAACTCCACTCTGGAATAGGCTTTCAGCCCGCGAGCGGGGTCTCCAACAAACACCTCGTCCTCACTGATTCCCTTGATGACAACAAAATGTCGGAAACCGTTCAGATTCAAAAGCACAATGACCGGCAGGCGCACTTTGTCCCGCAACCCCGTCAGCGGCATACGAAAACCATCGGCCTGATAACCTTCAGACTCCAGAAACCGCTTCATATCCAGCATGGAGAAGCCTTCCTGACGAACTTTTTCCGGGTCTGCCAACGAGAACATTCCGGAAAAAACTTCCTGCTCCGTGACTTGGTGATCGTAATGGTAGGTCAGTAGGGATGCGATTGCGGCAGAGCCGCAGCTGAAGTCGTACTGCTGCTGCATAACCGAGCTGAAACGCTGCTCCTTGAAACTGCGAACCTCCAACTGAAGTCCGCCACTCAGCCCCGGCAACATCACGGTACCCGCGAAAGCAGTGGACCAGAGCAACGTAGCACTCGCTATGACTATAACAAGCCCCCGCTTCACCATGGCCCACCTCCTGTCAGCGATTGATAAGAATATTCACCTGAGTACTGTCCTGAATCACCACCTGGTTACCCGTGTTCTGGATGACCGTGGCAATGCCACTCATATTCCCGAATGCCTGATCTGAGATCATGTTGTTGCCGGTCATTGAAGGCCCCGACAACCTATTTCCCGTGACCACAGCGCTCTGTTGATTGTCATTGAGCTGCAACTGGACAGGAACCCCCTGACGGCCACTGGATTGCTCCAGTTGATCTGCACTCATTGGGGACTGGCTCATCCATTCTTCGGCTGCCGCTCCAGCAGTTGGCCCCATGACAGCAAATAACCAGGCGATGCTCAGGATCCCTTTGACAACGTTAGTCATGACACGCCTCCCGGCAGAAACCGGGCCACACCTTGAGGCGCGGCCCGCCTTGCTCACTGGGTGCCGCCACCACCTGCGGACAGGTTGGACATGACACTCACGTTAGCCTGGGTAACACTACCCACGCCGGCATTCTGGGCAAAGGCGCCAACACCGGTGAAGTTGGCAGAACCTCCGGAGATCTCGTTGGAGGCGCGAGCTTCTGTGTAGGAGCGATTACCATTGGCATCACCATAAGTCATGGTTGTGCCGCTGACAGTGCCATCAAGATCGGCATCGTTCATAAACACCTCCAGTGAGACATTCAGCTCGGTAACACTGTTATCAGAGCTGTCACTGCTGTCGCTGTTGTAGGAGTCAGTGGCATTGGTGGAGTTATCCGAACTATCACTGTTACCACTGTCAGCGATCTTGAACGAGTCGTTGACGTTGGTGCTGTTGTCGGAATTATCGGAGTTGTCCGAATTATCCGAGTTATCGCTGTTATCGGAATTGTCGGAGTTATCTGAATTATCCGAGTTGTCCGAGTTATCCGGATTGCCGCTGTCGGCAATCTTGAACGCGTCGTTTACGTTGGTGCTGTTGTCTGAATTGTCCGAATTATCCGAGTTATCGCTGTTGTCAGAGTTGTCGGAGTTATCGGAAGCATCGGAATTATCCGAGTTGTTTGAAGCATCCGTATTGCCGCTGTCGGCAATCTTGAACGAATCAGCAACATCTGTGCTGTTGTCCGAGCTGTCGGAATTATCCGAGTTGTCGGAGTTGTCGGAAGCGTCGGAATTATCCGAGTTGTTTGAAGCATCCGTATTGCCGCTGTCGGCAATCTTGAACGAATCAGCAACATCCGTACTGTTGTCTGCATTGTTCGAGTTATCAGAGCCGTCCGAGTTATCGGAGTTGTCGGTGTTCGTGGAGTTGTTGTTGCCGGAATCGGTGTTGCCCGAATTATCGTTGTTGGCAGTAGAGGTATCATCCGCATTAGTATTCGGATCCCCATCTCCGCCCAGATCCGCAAAAGCGAAACCGGACACGCCCAGACTCATTGCAATGGCAGCTGCTAGCAATCCCTTCCTGGTATTCATGATATCAATTCCTTCTAGGTTATTGGCTTTATAAGGATCCGACCCAACCCGCTAGCTTTGGGGTAAGCCCAGGTCCAGACCCACAAGACAAACATTGCCATTCTTGTGCCAGAAAAAGATGGAATAGGCTAACCTACTAATTAAATTAGACTTTTCAGAAATTCACTCAAGGCAATTCAGCATTTTCGGAGGCGGGAACTGTTTCAGGGATGAAACAGTGTGGATTCAGATAAAGTAGAGAACCGAACGTTTATGCCGCAGTTTCAGACACATACATAAATTTGACGGTGTAAAAAACAAAAACCCCGCAAACTGTCTCCAGCTGCAGGGTTTTTGTGCTCCCGGAACAAGCCCGGGAGCAGAGGCATTTTCAGCCGTACTATAAACCGTTCGATTAACCGAACTGGTTCATGGTGTTGTCTGAACCACCGGCTTTCAGCGCAGCATCACCTGCGAAGAATTCCTTGTGGTCGTCACCGATGTTAGAACCAGCCATATCCTGGTGCTTAACAGTGGCGATGCCCTGACGGATTTCCTTACGCTGTACACCAGCAACATAGGCGAGCATGCCTTCGTCACCGAAGTAACCTTTGGCCAGGTTGTCTGTAGACAGGGCCGCAGTGTGGTATGTCGGCAGAGTGATCAGGTGGTGGAACACACCTGCTTCACGGGCTGCATCACGCTGGAAGTTCGCAGTCCACTCGTCTGCCAGCTTGGCCAGCTCGGTGCTGTCGTACTCTTCGCTCATCAACTTGGCGCGGTCGTAGGCGGACACGTCCTTGCCTTCTTCCTTCATTGCATCGAAAACCTGCTGACGGAAGTTCAGAGTCCAGTTGAAGGACGGGCTGTTGTTGTAAACCAGCTTGGCATCGGGAACCACTTCCTTGATGCGGTTTACCATACCGGCGATCTGGCCAACGTGGGGCTTCTCGGTTTCGATCCACAGCATGTCGGCGCCGTTCTGCAGGCTGGCAATACAGTCCATAACAACACGGTCTTCACCAGAGCCTTCTTTGAACTGGAACAGGCCAGATGCAAGACGCTTGGGCTTGACCAGCTTGCCGTTCTGCTTGATGACAACGTCACCGTTGTTGATATCTTCAGCTTTCTCGATAACGTCGCCATCGATGAAGCTGTTGTACTGATCGCCCAGATCGCCTGGCTCGTTGGTTACAGCGATCTGCTTGGTCAGACCAGCGCCCAGAGAGTCAGTACGGGCAACGATAACACCGTCGTCAACACCCAGCTCCAGGAACGCCAGACGTACAGCGTTGATCTTGGACAGGAAGTCGGCGTGAGGAACGGTTACTTTACCGTCCTGGTGGCCGCACTGCTTCTCATCAGAAACCTGGTTTTCGATCTGGATGCAGCAAGCACCCGCTTCGATCATCTGCTTGGCCAGCAGGTAGGTCGCTTCGTCGTTACCGAAACCGGCATCGATGTCTGCAATGATAGGAACAATGTGCGTTTCGTGGTTATCGATCTGTTTGATCAGGTCCGCAGCCTTGGCATCATCGCCAGCGTTTTCAGCAGCTTCCAGATCACGGAACAGGTGGTTCAATTCCCATGCATCAGCCTGGCGCAAGAAGGTGTAAAGCTCGCCGATCAGGCTGGAAACAGCGGTTTTCTCGTGCATGGACTGGTCAGGCAGAGGACCGAACTCAGAGCGCAGAGCTGCAACCATCCAACCGGACAGGTACAGGTAGCGACGCTTGGTTGTGCCGAAGTGCTTTTTGATAGAAATCAGCTTCTGCTGACCAATGAAACCGTGCCAGCAACCCAGAGATTGGGTGTACTGCGACGTGTCTTTGTCGTAGTTAGCCATGTCTTCGCGCATGATCTTGGCGGTGTACTTGGCGATGTCCAGGCCAGTCTTGAACTTGTTCTGGGCGCGCATACGAGCGGCATGCTTGGGGTTAATCGCGTGCCAGGTCGGGTTTTGCTTCAGAATGGAAGCGACGGCATCAATGTCTTTTGCGTAAGGCATGATCTCGATCCTTTGTGTGTTAACGACGGTTCTGATGACTGCAATTTGGGCAAATCGCCATGTGGTTTGCCTGCGATGACGGGTACTCTATTAGCTTTCATTTTATAATTGAAATTTATATGATCTATATTCATCATTTTTTCAATGAATGATCAGAAATTTACGAAACCGGATACTCACTGCTTACACATCCGCAACTGAAAGCCTGAATTTTTTCCAGCAAACTTACCAACTTGCAGTTGTCACTCCCAGTGACGCATACAGGCACGGAACCAAGAAAGAAAGCGAGCATTGATGGGCATCATGATGCGCAAACCTAACAGCAAAAAGGTGTTCAGAGCGATCCTCGCCCTTTATACAGCTGTCTGCGCATTGCTGATATTGCCCTCTCGCTCATCCGAGAACCCAGTCGGTGCCAGTATCGATTTCGCTCAGAGCCGGGTTCAATGGCACGACCACGGTTACAATTCCGACGTTTCCACGCTAGATGATTGGCAAGCACTGTTGCAGCGTATTAAACCACTCGATAGCAAAGAAAAACTGCGCCAGGTCAACGAATTTGTTCACAAAACCCTGAATTACCAACTGGACAGTACTCTCTGGAAGCGTGATGACTACTGGGCGACTCCCCTGGAGACTCTCTCCCGCGGCATGGGCGACTGCGAGGACTTCGTTATCATTCAGTATATTAGCCTTCTCAGTGCCGGCATCACTGATGACCAGTTAAGGTTGATCTACGTTCGGGCCCGCATTGGCGGTCCGGCAAGCCCGATTACACAAGCACATATGGTCTTGGGCTACTATCCAGAACCCGGGGCCGAACCCTTGCTGCTGGACAGCCTGATAGAAGACATTTTACCGGCCAACGAACGCACGGACCTTACCCCCGTGTTCAGTTTCAACAGTAGTGAACTATGGGCAGGTGGCGCAGGCGCCTCGGCCGGCAGCTCAACAGCCCGCCTGTCTCCCTGGCGTAACGTCCTGAACCGAATAAAAAGTGAAGGAGTGAGTTTTAATGTCTCTCGTTAAACAGTTGTGGTTAGCCACAAGCTTTCTGGTTGTTACTGCCTTTACCGCAAGCCTGGCCGCCAGCCTGATATCAGCATACGGGTATTATCAGGAACAACTGGCGCTGAAAAACATTGATAACGCAAACTCCCTTGCGATCACGCTCTCGCACACTGAAAAAGAACGCGCACTATTACGCTCGTTTCTGGACGCGCAGTTTGCAACTGGTCACTACCAGCGCATCAGCCTGAATATTCCGAACGAACAACCCCTGGACTTACAAGGTGAACCAAGCGAGACAAATGCACCGGCATGGTTCCGCGCCTTCTTCCCTATGGACATTCCGGCAGGCCAGGCGACAGTCTCCGATGGCTGGGTCAATTTTGGTGCCCTGTCAGTGGAAAGTGAGACCTCCTATGCACAGACCTCGCTCTGGGTAACGACAAAACGTCTGTTTGTTTGGCTCTGCCTTGTGGCACTGTTTGCAGGCTTCGCTGGCAGCTGGATGATTCGAAGGATCAGCGATCCTCTTAAGGGTGTAGTCCGACAGGCTGAGGCCATCGGAGAGCGGCGCTTTATCGTTTCCAAAGAACCCAAAACCACTGAATTTCGGCGCGTTGTACGCGCAATGAACAAACTCTCAAAGCGAGTAGAGAGCATACTTGAGGGCGACGCCAGGGCGCTCTCGGAAATGCGCGAAAAAACCCTGCATGACCCGGTAACCGGTATCGCGAACCGGGAATTCTTTATCAGCCGTCTTGACGCGCTCGTCGCGGACGAAGATACGGCGGCCCAACATACACTCGCTCTTGTTCGCTTGCCCAACCTGACTGCGCTAAACGCAAAACTCGGACATGAAACAGTCAGCGCCGGGCTGCGTGAGTTCTGCGAGCAGGTATCCGAGCGACTCAAACGTCACCAGCATCATTATTCAGATGCGTTTCTGGGCCGACTTAACGGCTCGGACTTTGGCATTCTGCTGACCGGGTTCCACGATATCGGGCTAATCAGCGAAATGCTGACCCAGGATGTTCAGATTTCCATTTGTGATGAACCAATGCAGGAGTTGCGGTTGTCAGCTTGTACATTCCGACCGGGCTCCTCCCGCGCTGAAGTTATGATGAAAGCCGATCATCTTCTTGCGCAGGCTGAGCAGGCTAAAGAGACCCTGGTGATAGCCGAAAGCAGCGCGGAAAACATTCCTTTCCGAAACGCCACCGAATGGCGAGACGCCATCAGTCTGGCAATCCACAACAAAGAACTGAAAGCCGAGTTTCATCCATTGATCGGACGCGACGGCACGCCATTGCATCAGGAGGCCAAGATTCGCCTGAAGCTTAATGGCGACTGGCAGACCGCAGGCTATTTTTTGCCCTGGAGCCGGCGCCTTTCCCTCCTTCCCAGTGTCGATACCGCGATGGTGACCCACCTGATTGCACTATCCGCACAAACAACAGCAGAGCCTGTCGTTATTCATATTTCCACCGATAGCCTGCTGGAGGAAGAGACCAGCGCCCGTATATTACAGTTGATTGAAAGCCGCCAGGCACCGGCACAATCGTTTCGTCTTGAGCTGCCAGAGTCTGCGTTAGGTATCGACGACCTTCGTTTGAGCTCTTTTATTGGCCGGGTGCAACAACAGGGAAGCGAGGTTGGTATCAGCGGCATTGGCCACAATCTTGAACGAATTGTCAGGATTCATGAGCTGGGTCTGAACTATATCAAAACAGATCCGGTTTATGCTCAACGCCTGGAGTCAGACAGGACTACTCAGCAGTATCTGCAGCGACTCACCGCGCTGGCACACTCAATCGGCCTTCAGGTGTATCTTGCGGGAGCAACATCCCCGCTCTGCGTTCAAGCTGCATGGGAAGCTGGCTTTGATGGCGTGACCGGCCCTGGTATCACCACGACCGGCTAATCAAAATTGAATACGTCGTCGCCGGCTTCGTCGATCAGATTCAGGTGTTCGTCCTGGCCGCGCAACGATTTACGGATCATCAGTTTATCCTGGGCTTCAGCCGGTAAATCGGTAAATCGGATGATGCCCTTGGTGCTCAGCAGATCAACCAGATCTTCGATAACCCGGATGAGCGCCGAATCGGATTCACGAAGCCGGCTTTCTGCAGGGCCGGCAGCTGTTATAGATGTCAGGAATGCCTGCAGGTCTGGATCTTCAGGGGGCACGTCTACAAACCCCGCCAGAGGTTCCTCACTCGCGGCTATGATTTCACCCTGCTCATTACGCCTGATGTACATCATCGCCTCCACCCACTCCTGGTTGCCCGGTTACAAACAGCATCAGCTGCATACGATCTCGCACTCCGAGCTTTCTGAACACTGAGCCCATGTGCTCTTTCACAGTTCGCTCGGTTATGCCGAGGGTCTCTGCAATCCGCCGGTTGCTGGCACCTTTCGACGCCTGTCGAGCCACCTCCTTCTCTCTGGTCGTCAGCACGGATAAGTCCGCCTCAACCCGCGAGTTCGCTGCATGGTCCAGCGCATTGGAGACAAGCTGCAAAAGGTTGCCCAATAAATTTTCCGGTAACCAAAGCCCGCCGGAGCCCACACTTTCCGCAACCTGCCGAAATACACTGCTGTTCGCAAGCGCGGGAACATAGGCTCTAGCGCCACTCGCCAGCGCCAGGTTCATTTCGTCCGACCGTGGCTCACGTGTCAGCACAACCACGCGACTGCCGCTGCGGGACCAGTTCTGGCTGACACCCTGCCAATCAGGTGCATCACTACAAATCCAGAGGGTATTGCCTTGGCACGGAGTTGGCAGGCTTGCACTGGTCTCATAAAGATGTACACCCGGCAACACGCGCCGCCAGTGATCGAGCGGGCAAAATGTTGGCGCATAAACAAGAAAAGAATGGCCGTATGTCATCGTTCACTCAGCGCCTTGGAAGTTGCTCGCACAACCGGCTTCAAAAGGTATTCCAGTACCGTCTTCTGGCCCGTAAGAATGTCTACCTGAGCAGTCATGCCCGGAATAATAGCTAATTGATCAGAAAACCCCTGAACTTCGGTCCGTAGCCGGGTCAGATAGTAAGTGTTATCGTTTTCATCTGTGATCGTATCAGCACTGATGTGCTCTACCTTCGCCTTGAGACCTCCAAAAACCGCAAAATCATAGGCGGAGAACTTGATAATCGCATCCTGCCCCTTGTGAATAAAGGCGATATCTTTGGGCAAAATCCGAGCCTCTACCAGCATCTCATCGTTCAGTGGAACAATCTCGACCACATCCTGGCCCGGAGCAACGACCCCACCCACGGTCTTTGCGAAAAGCCTCTGCACGGTACCATCGACAGGGGCCACTATCTGAGTCTTACGGACACGATCACTCAGGCCCGACATCATTTCACGGGTTGCGGACAAATCACTGACGGCTTCAGATAGGCGCTCCCGCCAACTGTTCGTCATGATCAACTGGGTTTCGCGAATTTTTGATTCGGCTTCGGCAATAGCAGAGAGGGAACCATCTATCGCAGCTTCTGCCTGATTGACCTCCCCGCGGGCATTGGATATCTCCCGTTCGAGCTTGATGAGATCCACCTCAGATACAGCCCCAGACGCCAGTAATGGACGTTTTAACGAAAGTTCCCGTGAGGCCAGACTGAGCACTTCGCGGTACTGCTGTCTCGCCGACCGGGCTTTTCTGAGGTCGGCTTGGCGTTGCTCGAGCTGCTGCTGGTATATGACTTTCTGTGCCTCCAGCTCATTCCGGCTGTTTTCAAAAAGAGATTTTTGCACGGCAACCAGCTCAGGAGACCGCTCAATGAATTCAGGCGGGAAGCGAATCTCTTCGCCATCTATCAGAGCCCGCAAGCGGTAAATATTGGCCTGCAATGCCAACTCGCGCGACTTTTGCTCCGCAAAGTCAGAATCGAAGCGCGTAGACTCAATGCTCACAAGCAGCTGCCCTTTTTTAACCAGCTCGCCTTCCTGAACAGACAGAGTCTCGACCACACCGCCATCCAGCGTCTGAACGATCTGAAGCTGGCTCGAAGGAATCACTTTCCCGTCGCCACGCGCCACCTCATCGATCGGAGCCAATCCGGCCCACACCAGCAGCGCTACCAGGGCGAAAAAAACGACCCACAGCAAGGCCCTCGCCCGAATGGGCTCCTGCTGCACTCTGGCCCACTCCCCATCAACTTCCCAGCCACTTCTATCCGGTACCCGAAGCCAGCGCCCCGTAAGACGATCAAGCCAACGCTCCGTTCGTCGCCCAACACGCTCAGAGCCACGCCCGATTCCATGGAAGCTCTTCTCCGCCAGGGATGCCTTATCGCGCTCCTTACTCATGAAGCACCCCGAATCTTACCCTGACGCAAAGCCTCAATGACGGTTGCCTTGGCGCCATCCGCGACGACTCGCCCCGCGTCCAGAACCACGATCCGGTCTGCCAGCTCCAACAATGCAGTGCGGTGAGTAACCATTACCACCGTTTTTCCCTCTGCGGCCTTTGCCAGACTGCGCTTGAAGTGTTCTTCACTGGAATGGTCAAGTGAACCTGTAGGTTCATCAAGTAACAAAATGGGCGGATCACCCACCATCGCCCGTGCGATGGCAACTGATTGACGCTGACCGCCAGACAACCGCTGTCCGCGCTCGCCTACCTGCAAATCAAAACCATCCGGGTGCGAGTCAATATACTGTTTAAGGCCGCTAAGCTCAGCAACCCGCAGCAACTCTTCATCTGCGACAGGGCGTGACAGCATGATGTTGTCTCTCAAGCTGCCATAGAACAGCTCAACATCCTGAGGTACATAGCCTATATTGCGGCGTAGCTCTGCGGGATCAAGTTGACGCAAATCGACATCATCCAGACTGATGGTTCCAGAAACAGGAAAATACAACCCCAGAAGCAGGCGCTGTATCGTGCTTTTACCCGACCCGTTTTTACCCAGGACGGCAACTCTCTCACCTGCCTTCACCTTGATTGATATACCCGTAAGGGCCTGCTGGCCCGATTCAGGATACTGGAACTGAACGTCACGGAATTCGACCTTGCCACTCAACACCGGCCTGGAGACCCAGTTTTTCCCCTGAGCGCGTTCCTGTGGCAGCGCCATAATCTCATCCAGTGTACGCAAAGCCGTCGCGGCCTGATGGTATTGCGCAAGCAGCCCTGCCGCCTGACTCACCGGCGCCATAGCTCTTGATGAGAGCAGGTAGGCTGCAATAAGGCCACCCTGGCTCAGCTCACCAGCGATGATGAGATAAACACCCAGAATGATGATGGCAACGGAGACAAGGTGCTGGCACCACTGAGCGCCATTCTGGATAGTCGAGGAAATGAATTTAAGGCGCGCACTGATGTTGCTCATGTACAAGGATGTACGCTCGTACGTCGACTGGATGCGACTTTCAACACCGAAGCTCTTGACGGACTCCAGGTTCGACAGACCTTCAACTAAGGTTGCGTTTCGCTGAGAGCCCGCCGACATACTTTCGTCCGACAGCTCCCGGAGCCGCCGCTGGGCAATAGAGGCGTAGATGATCAAACCTGTTGCGCCAACAATAACCGGAACACCCAGTGGCCAGCTGATCAACATGATGACCAGCAGGAACAGCAGTACAAACGGGAGATCTACCAGCCCAACAACCGTCATGGAACTGACAAATGACCGGACGGATTCAAAAGACTGTACGTTGGCCGCAAACGCACCTGCAGACTGAGGCCTGTGTGCGAGACTAAGCCCCAGAACCCTCTCCATAATCGTAGCTGACAGCTTGGCATCCGAACGGCTGGCAGCCAGGTCAATAAACCATCCCCGCATCAGCCGTAACAAGAGATCTGCCGACAAAGCAATCAGAAGACCTGTTGCCAGTACCCATAACGTATGTGTGGCATGGTTTGGAACCACGCGGTCGTATACGTTCATCACGAATAACGGCATTGAAACGGCGAAAACGTTGATCATTAACGCTGCAATGCATATGTCCCGATAAAGCTTCTGGTTCTCCGCAATAACACTCCAGAACCAATGCCCTTTTCGGCTTGTGTGAGTGCGTGGCGCACGGCTATCAAAACTGAACCTGGGTCGGCAGTAGACAATTGTTCCGGTGTACTCCTCCGAGAGATCCTCCAGAGACATTTCGATCTCAGAGTCCGGAAGCTGGGGGAAAATTAGCGAGGCCGCTCCCTTCTCAAAGTCCACTGCATGAAGCACGCATGCGCGGTCACCACTGAGCAAAAGAACCGCTGGTAAAAGAGCTGAGTTAATCGCGCTGAGGGGCTGCTTTTCAATATGGCTGGTAAAGCCTAACCGCTTCGCCGCCCGGCCAAACGTGGATGGCGTTAACCGGCCTTCTTCAAGCGGGATCCCGGACAAAATGCTCTCGGCAGATGCCTGCTGGCCATGAAACTTGCATAGTACCTGCAAGCACGTCAGCAAACCGTCAGTTCCGAACACTTGCTCAGGTTGTCCCACAATCCATCCTATACACTCCGGAATTAGTTCGCTTCAGCAACCGGGCCAGGCGCACTTACCCTTATATCGGCCCGACGGTTCGCATTTACAGCCGTTGAAGTGTTCATACTGAACCTTGGCTGGTAAAAACCAAGCCCCTCCGTTTTAATCCGCGCAGGATCTATGCTGTACCCATCCACCAGTCTCTGAGCAACCGCCTCAGCCCGGCGAATGGATAGCGCCTGATTGTATGCAGGCGCGCCTGTTTTCGAGGCATGCCCAATCACGACCACTGTCGCTTCCAGATTTTGCGCCAGTAGCTTGCCAACTTCCTCGATATATTCGTCACTGGACGCCTCGATCCTGGCCGAATCATTGGCAAACTCAACAACGGCGTTTGCAACAACTACGGGTTTCGCTGCCGTTGCGCAGCCTTCAGCATCCACCGGAGTTCCCGGAGGGGTGCCCGGGCACTGGTCTTTGTAGTTTCTGACGCCATCACCGTCAAAATCCAGCAACAGCTCAAGAGACTCATCGATCTCCACAGCCGGACAAACTCCTTCCGTAATCTGCAAAGGCTCCGCCCCGAGCTCATCCAGCGTTGGCAGCCCATCACGAATCAGGCCCAGTGAAGACACCAGGTGACCCATACCCGCCTGAACTGTGGCTACTGCCAGTTTGCGATCATAGATCGCATTAGTGTAGGCCCGACTGGCATCAAAATACTCATTTTCTGCGTCAAGCAGATCCAGCAATGTTCGCTCGCCGATATCGAACTGGTCTTTATAGGCAGTGCGTACCCGGGCGGAAGACAGTCGATGGTTGTTCAAAATGGGGGCCTGGGTTTCGAGATTGCGCACGTCATTGAAGGCGATCTGTATTTCTTGACGGATATCCACGCAGGCCTTGTCCCGCAAATCTTTGGCAACATTTACCTGATCGTAGGCGCTTCTGACACGGGCACGATCCGAGCCGCCACGGTAAAGATTTACATTCAGCTCAATCCCAATCCGACCTTCGGTTTCAGACTGATCAAAGCCAAGATCATCGTAGGAGCTATGACCATAACTCGCGACCAGATCAAGCCTGGGCTGATAGCCCGACCGGTTCTCCCGGACGCTGGCCTCTGCCGCCTTGATGTCACGGTGAGAAGCCCGGAATTCGGGGTTGCCTTCATAGGCAATCATCAGTGCCTCGTTCACGGTCGAAGGCAAAACGTCGGCATCAAGCGCAACTTCTTCGGTTTCCACCGGGGGGGCCTCACCAACAATCCTGAGGTACCTGGCTCGAACGTCATGAAGGTTGCTTGCAACGACGACCAGATTGGATTCCGCCAACGAAAGTCGACCGCTGATCTGCTCGAGATCAGCTGCGCGTGCTACACCAGCTCGGGCACTGGAACTTACCTGATCGTAGACTTCCTGATGGGTTTCGAGATTCTCCCGAGCGAGATCAAGCAGCTCACGCTGCCGCGAGACATCAAGATATGCGCCCAGTGCTTCCAGGGACGTTTTCTCTATTTGGGCCAGAAGCTGGAAATAACTAACCAACTGCTGTTCTTCCAACCTCTGGACAGAACTCTTCACCTCAAACCCGTCGTAAAGCATTTGCGTCAGAGTCAACTGGCCATCGTAGCCATCGTACTCATCTACCGGGCCATAGTTCCGGTGCTCGAGCCCATATCGAGCCTGAGCATCCAGAGAAGGCAGATATCCGCCAAAGGCACTATCCGTATCATGCCCGGCAACAAGAAACTGATGCCAACTGGCACGCACTTCCGGGTTCGTCTCTATAGCCGCTCGCACGGCGTTGATCACACCAGCATTACTCTGCCCTTGGGCGGCAAGTGCTGGCACAAGAAAAATCGCGCCAAAACAAACGGCAACACCGGATTTAAAGACCTGCTTAACAATTGACAATATTCCAACCTCCAGACCCCCGAGCGAAGCACCCGAAAGCAACCAATGTAACTCTGCTCTCAAGCAGACCTTCTCAATACGTAACTTACTCGACTGAAGTTCAGTTCGGGCCGGCTTTTATTTTACCCCGCGACACGCGCAAATCCGCCGATTTCACAACCATTTACAATTCAGTACGAGAAATTACCTCAACCTGTACCTGAGTCCAGTAGGCAGGAAACCGATACGACCTTACCTTAACTATTGTTGATAAATACAACGATTTTTTCGTTAGCTGAATTTTCAAAAGAGACCTGCCATGAGCACAACCATTGCCATCGTTCTGAATGTTTCCGGAAAAGCCTGGGCCGAAGCGCCAGACGGAAGTCGCCGCCTACTCGAGGAAGGCGGAGCTTTAATGGCAGGCGAACGACTGGTCACAGAAGACGATGCGAGAATCCTTCTGGACTTCGGTTATGGCAACTCTGCGATTGTCGAGGGTGGCACAAGCATTCTGGCAACAGCCGAAATGGCGGGCAACTTTACTCCTGCGCGCGCAGACACAGGCATTGAGGAAGATAGCATTGCCCAGGCCCTGGCTTCCATTGAGCAAGCCCTCGGCGGCTCCCTTGAGGATGCGGAAGCCCCTGCAGCGGGTCTGGAAGGTGGCAGCTCCGGAGGCAGCAGCTCTGTTCGCCTTGCGCGCATCGTCGAGAGTATTGACCCGGCGCGCTTTGGTAGTGAGCTTTCGCCTTATGACTTCAGCCGTCAGTTTTCTGATGAAGGCAATGGAGCAAGTACAGACAGCGGACTCGATACGTCGACTGTTAACACACCCATCCAGCCCGGCGACATTTCAATCGGCTCTGTCAGCGGTGGAACTACCGCTTCCCCAGCTTATGTTGTAAGTGGCTCAAGCAGCAATCTGGTACCGTCCAGTCCTGTTCAAATCACGCTTACAGACCAGGATGGCAACACTGTCAGCCAGGAAATTCTAACCGGGCCTGACGGTTCGTTCACGGGGGTTTTGTCACCTCTGACGGGGCTGGTAGACGGACCATTAACGATTGAAGTCACAGCGACAGGACCAGACGGTGCGACGGTCTCTGACGCCGGTCAGGGCTCTCTGGACCTGACTGCGGGCGTTTTGGAATTGAATATCGACGAAATCGACTACGCGACGCAGACCATCAGCCTGAATGGCATGACCACCGACATTGCACCAGGCGAACCCGTTTACCTGACCATCACCGATAGCGACGGCACCCAAGTCACCACCACCGCCACTGTTGCGGCTGACGGCTCTTACACTGTTTCGGGCACGGATATTTCCAATCTGGTCGACGGTGCCCTGACCATCGAGGCGTCTGCCACGGATCGCAACGGCAACCCGGCTTCTGATACCGCAAGCGGTGCGCTGGATGCAACACCAGGCGATCTAAACCTCACTACCACCGTCGATGACGCCGCGGGCACCATCGACATTGCCGGCACCACTGATGATGTGGCGCCGGGTGACTCTGTCGCAATTACCATTACCGACAGGAATGGCACTCAAACCGGCACCACCGCGACTGTTGCGGCTGACGGCTCTTACACTGTCTCGGACACAGACATTTCTGGGTTGGTGGATGGGACTTTGACCATTGAGGCCTCCGCTACGGACCGCAATGGCAGCCCGCTTTCCGACACCACAACCGGCACGTTCGATGCAACTCAAGGCGACCTGACGGTTGCCATTGAGGCCGTCGATAACGGCGCGCAGACTCTCAACCTGTCGGGCAACACCACCGACGTTGCCGAGAATGCACCGGTGACCATTACTATCACCGATTCCGCAGGCACCCCGATTTCCGTCACCACCACCGTGGACGCCAATGGCGATTACACGTTGGCGGACGTGGATATTTCTGGCCTGGCGGATGGAACTTTGACCGTAGAAGCCTCAGCCACCGATCGCAACGGCGACCCGCTGTCTGACACTGCTACCGGTACACTGGATGCACTCGCTGGCGACCTCGCAGTGGCCATTGATGCTATCGACAATGGTGCTCAGACCCTCAACCTGTCAGGCACCACCGCCGATGTGGCACCGGAATCGGTGGTAAGCCTCACCGTTACCGATAGCGACGGCAACCAGGCTACCACCACTGCCACCGTGGCCAATGACGGCTCCTATACTGTGACCGACATCGATATCTCGGGACTGGTTGACGGCGCGCTGACGATCGAAGCGTCAGCCACGGATCGTAACGGCAGTGCCGTTTCCGATACTGCAACCGGCACGTTCGATGCGACTCAAGGCGACCTGACAGTTGCCATTGAAGCCGTTGATAACGGCACGCAGACCATTAATCTCTCGGGTACCACCAGTGATGTTGCGCCTGATGACCTGGTTAACATCACCATTACCGATGTGGACGGCACCCAAGTTACCACCACCGCCATCGTTGCCGCTGACGGTTCTTACACTGTGACCGGTGCTGATATTTCGAGCCTGGTGGATGGGGCATTAATTGTCGATGCCTCCGCCACGGATCGTAACAGCAGTGCCGTTTCCGATACTGCAACCGGCACGCTCGATGCGACTCAAGGCGACCTGACGGTTGCCATTGAGGCCGTCGATAACGGCACGCAGACCATTAATCTGTCGGGTACCACCAGTGATGTTGCGCCTGATGACCTGGTCAGCATCACCATTACCGATGTGGACGGCAACCAAGTCACCACCACAGCCATCGTCGCCGCTGATGGCTCCTACACCGTGACCGGTGCAGATATTTCGAGCCTGGTGGATGGGGCATTAACTGTTGATGCTTCCGCCACGGATCGTAACGGTAACCCGGTTTCCGATACTGCGAACGGCAGTCTGAATGCGCTTACCGGCAGCCTCGACATTACCTCTACGTCCGTCGACGACAATGCGGGCACCATTGATATCGCTGGCACAACCGCTGACGTGGCCGAGAATGCATCGGTTGCCCTCACCATTACAGATGTAAATGGAACCCAAGTCACCACCACCGCCACTGTTGCGGCTGACGGCTCTTACACTGTCGCGGGCACGGACATTTCTGGTTTAGTGGACGGGAACTTGACCATTGAGGCCTCCGCTAAGGACCGCAATGGCAGCCCGGTTTCCGACACTGCAACCGGCATAGTTGATGCAATTCAAGGCGACCTGGCGGTGGCCATTGAGGCCGTCGATAACGCCGCCCAGACTCTCGACCTGTCAGGCACCACCAGTGATGTTGCGCCTGATGACTTGGTCAACGTCACCATTACCGATGTAGACGGCACGCAGGTGACCACCACGGCCATCGTCGCCGCTGACGGCTCTTACACCGTGACCGGTGCAGATATTTCCAGCCTGGTGGATGGAACTTTGACCATCGAGGCGGCTGCCACGGATCGCAACAGCAACCCGGTTTCCGATACTGCAACCGGCACGCTCGATGCAACTCAAGGCGACCTGACGGTTGCCATTGAGGCCGTCGATAACGGCGCACAGACTCTCGACTTGTCGGGCACCACCAACGACGTGGCCGAGAATGCATCGGTTGCCCTCACCATTACAGATGTAAATGGAACCCAAGTCACCACCACCGCCACTGTTGCCGCTGACGGCTCTTACACTGTCTCGGATACGGACATTTCTGGGTTGGTGGATGGGACTTTGACCATTGAGGCCTCAGCTACGGACCGCAATGACAGCCTGGTTTCCGACACCACAACCGGCACACTCGATGCAACTCAAGGCGACCTGACAGTTGCCATTGATGCCGTCGATAACGGCGCGCAGACCATTAACCTGTCGGGCACCACTACCGATGTGGCGCCGGGAACGGAAGTGAACGTCACCATCACCGACAGCGACGGCACCCAAGTCGGTACCACCGCGACCGTCGCCGCTGACGGATCTTATTCTCTGAACGGCGTAGATGTATCAGGGTTAAATGACGGCGCGCTGAGCATTGACGTTGTCGCCACAGACCGAAATGGCAACCTGGTATCTGACACTGCAACAAGCACACTGGATGCCACCGACGGTGCATTGACCGTCGCCGTCGACGCTATCGATAACAACGCTTCCACGATCGACTTGGCGGGTACCACTACTGACGTGGCGCCAGGTGAATCAGTAAACGTCACCATCATCGATGCGGATAACAACCAGGTCACCACCACAGCCACCATCGCCACTGACGGATCTTATACTGTGACTGGCATCGACATCTCGGGTTTGGTTGACGGCGCGCTGACCATCGATGCTGCCGCCACCGACCGTAATGGCGATCCGGTATATGGCACCGAAACCGGCACGCTTGATGCAACTCAAGGCGACCTGACAGTTGCCATTGATGCCGTCGATGACACCGCGGGCACGATCGATGTCGCCGGCACCACCACCGACGTCGCCGAGAATGCACCGGTGACCATCACTATCACCGACTCCGCAGGCACCCCAATTACCGTCACCACCACCGTGGACGCCAATGGCGATTACACGTTGGTGGACGTGGATGTTTCCAGCCTGGTGGATGGAACTTTGACCATCGAAGCGTCAGCCACGGACCGTAACGGCAGTGCCGTTTCCGATACTGCGAATGGAACTCTGGATGCCACCACCGGTGGCCTCGACATTAACTCTGCGTCCGTTAATGACTCCGCAGGCACCATTGATATCGGTGGTACAACCACCGATGTGGCTCCCAATGAGCTGGTTAACATCACCATTACCGATGTGGACGGTACCCAAGTCACCACGACCGCCATCGTTGCCGCTGATGGCTCTTACACTGTCGCGGGCACGGACATTTCTGGTTTAGTGGACGGGAACTTAACCATTGAGGCCTCCGCTACGGACCGCAATGGCAGCCCGGTTTCCGACACCGCAACCGGCACGCTCGATGCAACTCAAGGCGACCTGACGGTTGTCCTTGATGCCGTCGATAACGCCGCACAGACTCTCGACCTGTCAGGCACCACCACCGACGTGGCGCCAGGCGAACTTGTCTCGATCACCATCACCGACGTTGATGGCACCCAAGTCAGCACCACCGCCACCATTGCCGCTGACGGCTCCTACACAGTGACCGGTGCAGATATTTCAACGCTGGTCGACGGTACGCTAACCGTCACTGCCACTGCGGACGATCGCAACGGCAAGCCGGTTTCCGATAGTGCAACCGATACTCTGGACGCCATAACTGGCGGCCTGGATATCACCGCCGCTACCGTTAATGACGATGCACAAACCATCGACCTGGCGGGTACCACTACCGATGTAGCCCCGGGAGCAGTGGTGAGTCTTACCATCACCGACAGCGATGGCACCCAAGCCGGTGCCACCGCCACCGTCGGCGCCGACGGATCTTACTCGGTCACCGGCACCGACATTTCCGGCCTGGTCGACGGTGCTCTGACCATCGCGGCGTCTGCCACGGATCGCAACGACAACGCCGTTTCTGATACCGCAAGCGGTGCGCTGGATGCAACACAAGGCGGTCTAAACCTCACTACCACCACCGTCGATGACACCGCGGGCACGATCGATGTCGCCGGCACCACCACCGACGTAGCGCCCAACAATCTGGTCAGCATCACCATTACCGATGTAGACGGCACGCAGGTGACCACCACGGCCATCGTCGCCGCTGATGGCTCTTACACCGTGACCGGCACCGATATCACGGGTCTGGTTGACGGTGCGCTGACGGTCGAAGCATCAGCCACGGACCGTAACGGCAGTGCAGTTTCCGATACTGCGAATGGAACTTTGAATGCCACCACCGGTGGCCTCGACATTAACTCTGCGTCCGTTAATGACTCCGCAGGCACCATTGATATCGGTGGTACAACCACCGATGTGGCTCCCAATGAACTGGTTAACATCACCATTACCGATGTGGACGACACCCAAGTCACCACGACCGCCGCCGTTGCCGCTGATGGCTCTTACACTGTCGCGGGCACGGACATTTCTGGTTTAGTGGACGGGAACTTGAGCATTGAGGCGTCTGCCGCGGATCGCAACGGCAATGCCGTTTCGGACACCGCCGCCGGCACTCTCGATGCAACTCAAGGCGACCTGACGATTGCCCTAGATGCCGTCGACAACGCCGCACAGACTCTCGACCTGTCAGGCACCACCACCGACGTGGCGCCAGGTGAACTTGTCGCGATCACCATTACGGATGTGGATGGTACTCAAGTCACAACGACCGCCGCTGTAGCCGCTGACGGTTCTTACACCGTGACCGGCGCGGATATTTCAACGCTGGCCGACGGAACGCTAACCGTCACTGCCACTGCGGACGATCGCAACGACAATGCCGTTTCTGATACCGCAAGCGGTGCGCTGGACGCTCTTGCCGGTGATCTGACGGTTGCCATTGATGCCGTCGATAATGGTACGCAGACCATTAATCTCTCGGGCACCACCAGTGATGTTGCGACTGATGACTTGGTCAACATCACCATCACCGACGTTGATGGCACCCAAGTCAGCACCACCGCCACCATTGCCGCTGACGGCTCCTACACAGTGACCGGTGCAGATATTTCAAGCCTGGTGGATGGCCCACTAACCGTCTCGGCCGGCGCGACCGATCGCAACGGCAACGCGGTTTCCGACACAGCTAACGGCGCACTGGATGCATTGGCAGGTAGTCTGTCCGTGATAGTGGATTCCGTCGATAACAATGCTCAAACCATAAGCCTTTCGGGAGCAACCACGGACGTCGCCGTGGGCAGCAGTATTACCCTCACGATTACGGATGCCGGTGGCGTTTCCACCAGCGTAACTACAGCGGTAGATGCAAACGGCTCCTACTCGGTTACAGATATTGATACCTCTGGTCTGGCGGATGGCGCAATCACGGTTGTGGCCTCTGGAACCGATCGCAACGGACAAAACCTTTCCAATTCGACCACCGGAACCTTGGAGACCAATGTCGCACCAGAAGCTGGCGATGACTCCTACAATACAAATGCGATCCAGGGGCTCTTTGGCGAATATTTTGCCTACGAGGTCGGGACGGACGGCAACAACCTCAGTAACCTTACACAAATCGATGCGTTTATTGCCGCAACGAGTGCCGATGCAACCTTTATAGGCACCTCCGTCAACTATGACATAGGCCAATCGGGTGGAAATCTTGGCAGTGAAGGCAAGCTCCAGGATTTCCTGGGAGACGATGCGAGCTCATTGTCCAGCGACCCCGTCAATAGCTCTGACGCGATCATCCGAATGAGCGGCGAGCTGGATCTTGCTGCAGGAATCTACCAGTTCAAGGTCCGTGCAGACGATGGCTACCGTATCCTTGTGAATGGCGATGTCGTCATTGAAGCCGACAGGAATCAATCCCCGTCAACCCAAACGGGCGGGACATTCGAACTGACAGGCGAAGGCCCCCATACCGTCGAAATCGTTTACTGGGATCAAGGTGGGCAAGCCGTGCTTGAGGTTGAGATTCGACCACAAGGTGGAACGTACGAGACTTTCGGCTCACAGCATGTGTCACATAACGGCATTGATTCAGGGCTGATTGTTAACGAGAACCAGCCTCTCACTATCGAGTCATCAACGCTGCTAGAAAACGATATCGATGCCAATGGCGATTCGCTGACCATTCAAAGTGTTCAGAACCCAGTGAACGGCAACGCCTCACTTGATGCCAACGGCAATATCGTATTCACCCCTGACGACTTCTTCACTGGTGAAGCAACGTTCGATTACACGGTCAACGACGGCCAGGGAGCCACAGACACAGCGACTGTTACCGTAAATGTGCTTCCCGCCGCCGATTCCCCTGTGTTGTCGGTTTCCGACAGCACCAATCTGCAGGCCGGAGCTACTGTCATATCAACGGGAGCCGAGGATGTGGCGGTTGATCCAGCCGCATATGATTCAGGCGACGGCTTAAGTCTGGCTGCACTGGAAAGCGAACTGGGAGTGGAGACTGGGTACCTGAGCGGGCGGTTCAATCCGACGGGAGAAGGTGCAGACGATCCAGGTACCATTACCATCGCAGATGGAAAGATCACAGAAACAACCCAAACTCTGAATACGGGTATGGAAATTACCTGGGGTTATTCCTTCGTAAACGGCGAGGACAATAAGAGCGAAGTAGAGAGTGGTTTCAACGATGTCGTTGCTCTAGTCGTAACGGCACCAGGTGGAGCAAAAGAAACTCTGCTTGTGGACTCATCGGAGAACAAATTCCCCACCCAGTCTTCGACCGGATCCTTTGCCTACACGGCCGCTGAATCGGGTGCTTACCAGTTCCAGTGGCTGGTGCTGAATGGCGGGGACTCACAAAAAGATTCCTCACTGCAACTTGACGCTCCATCTCTGACGGTCCCCGGACTCAGTGGCACCTTTGGCGCCATAGTTCCACTCGATATCAATGCTGCACTGGCAGATCAGGACGGGTCAGAAAACTTGAGCATCCTGATAGGCGGCTTACCAACAGGTGCCGCGCTGACTGCAGGTACTCAAAATGCGGATGGAACCTGGAGCTTGAGCGCTAATGAGCTGGACAACCTGCAGTTACTGACAGAAAACGGCTTCAGCGGCGACATTACACTTGGCGTCACGGCGACTGCAACGGAGACCTCAACGGGTGATCAACAGTCAGTGACCGAGTCCATGACGGTCACGGTTGCACAGACCAGCACGACCATCTCAGGAACCGAGCAGACAGATAACTTGCAGGGCAGTGCAGCAAACGAGCTGATCCGCGGCTACGACGGCGATGATGTTCTTGATGGCGGTGCAGGAAACGATTACCTGCTAGGCGGTGCCGGCAACGACATGCTGATCGGAGGCTCAGGCAACGACATGCTGATCGGGGGCTCAGGCGACGACATGCTGACCGGCGGCGTAGGTGCGGATGTGTTCCGTTGGGAGCTTGGCGACGAAAATGACAGCAGCATGGCCAATGACGTTGTGACAGATTTTACGATTGATGCGCAAGATGGCTACACAGGGACTGGCCAGGGCGATCAACTCGAGCTCAGCGATCTTCTTCAAGATGCATCAGCTGAAACCATCACAGACTTCATGATGGCGAAGGAGGAAAACGGGGATACGGTTCTTTATCTCAATAAAGACGGTGCACTCAGCGATAACGGTGACAATGCCCAACAGTCCATCACCTTGAGCGGCATTTCCATGGACGGCCAAAGCTCTGAGCAGTTCATCGACACAATGCTGAATAGTGGGCACATCAAGATTGAGTAATTAAATGCGAAATAGTCACCGGGGCGGGCCAAAGCCTGGCCCCGGTGCTTAGTCTGATACGCAAAGAACCACGAGACGATCCCCAGGCTGAAGGTCCAGGAAGGCCCGTCTTGGGGGGTTCAACATCAGGTGCCTGCCCGTTGCGTCCGGCTGATTCCGAAACACGCCAAGTGCTATTTCGCCCTCTCCAGCCAAAGTCCGTTCCAGCAATTGGAAGTCAACACTGGCAGGAAGCGGGTAATCCCCCGGATCCCGGAACTGGATTTCTGCGCCTCCGGCCGTGAACAACTCCTCCAACACCACTCGCAACTCCCGCCTAAGTGCCACCTGGGCCAAGACATGGCTGAGAATCATCGGGCTTATGAGCATTTCACTCTGGTGTCCGTATAGCAGATGGCGGTTGTCGGGATCGCTCAGCTCCATAATCAGCTGCGGACGCCGAGGGGCCTCTGCGAGTATGTCTTCAAGCTGAAGATAGCCGACCATTGTTCGTGCATCAGCCTCTTCGCCCGAAGCAAACCGGTCGCTGCTAAGCAACAGGATAGTGTCGTAACCGGCTGGATTGATCCGGCGCAGTTCATCTTCCACCATGTAGTCCGCTTCGATATGGCTATAGCCTTCAAAAGGCTTTCCGGCGGCATATCGGCTGAGGGCATGCTCACGCTCAGTGATGGGCACAACGGAGACAATATCCAGCACAGGCTGCCCGGGGCCGTAACTGGCGAACTCGGCTAACAGGCTGGGGACTCTGCGGTTCCAGCCGAGTAATAGAATACGCCGACCTTCCAGGTTGTCCGCGCAAACAGAGCGCTTCGCTTCGCCACGGCTGATCTCAGGCAAGACAGGTAATTTCGGGTCCGATTCAGTTTCCGAGTAACCCCGGGCCATCATCACAACACGGTCTTCCGACTCTATCTGCGTTTCCGATGGTGCCGCTAACCGTATATCCCAGCCATGCCCATGGGGGCGGAGCAGACCCAGTACGATCACGCCGGGGCGCTGGGACGCAAGCTCCCCCAGAGAAAGTCCCGCTATGGAATCGCCACCCCGAACATAGATCTCATTGCCCTCACCCGCCGTCAGTAACTCGTTGTAGACTTCTGACAACCCCGGGTGCAACACATTCTGCACCATCAGCCGGCTGATGGTGGCGTTACCGGCGACTACTTCAATCGGCCCTGGGTAAGCTCGTCCGACGACCGGAAGCTTGCGGACATCCTGAATCTCTGCCACCACAAAGGGCAAAGGCGCCTGATACTGTCTTGCCTGGGCAGCTATCGACAGAAGTGCTTTGACGGTTTCCACATCCGAGGTGATCAGGCTGCTCGCATCATAGACCGCACTGGGCACAATCACTGCAGCAGCATCAAGACAGGCAACCCGATGCAAAGCCTCTGGCTGAATGGCGGAACCCGAGCGCAGAATAATCTGTCGGGCACGCCTGCCAATACCGGGCTCATTGCGAAGTTCGTGAACCTGTTCGGCGGAAGCTTCTTCAGACAGCACTACCAGGTTCAGTTTCTGGGTATCGTGTTTTTCCAGAAACCGTCGCATGCGACCAGAGGAGCCCAGAAGTTCAGAAAGCAAGGGCAGCGTCTGTGCGGTCCAGCCCAGCACCACCACATGATGTTTCAAGATGACCGGCGTAAGTCCGCGTTCAAGATCCTCCATCTTGGCAATCAACCAACGGGTGAGGATGGCCACCAGGGTGCCCATAAACACAACATATCCACTGATGGTCAGCAGAGTTGAGACAAAGCGCTGCCAGGTTCCGACGTCGTCGCCCAGATAACCGGGATCCGTCAGGCGAAGAAACGCCCACCAGACAGCAGAACCGGGATCATCAAAATCACCACCCTGAGGCACAACCAACAAGCCGCCAATCAGAGAAATCAAACCAATAAAAATGCCCACTACCAGCAACTGAAAGCCAGCGCCTTTCACCAACTGACGTTCAACAATAAACTTCACCCGGTCGACGACGCGGAAAGGCAGCATGGCAGTCTTTTTCATTACGTTGGTCCGGTGGGCTTCGAGTGCGTTGAACTCAACTGAGCCATAGAGGCCAGCGGCAAAGCCAGCGCCTCACCCAGCGACGAAGTAAATTGCAACAGCCCTTCCACGGGCCTGAGCCCACCGCGCGCAATCGTTCGCAGGGGCTGCGACTGCAGATCCGCGATGACAATACGAGTACCATCGTTCTCACAGGTGGCAATCAACTTGCTGAGCGAGGAAAGCCCTCCTGCATCAAGCACGGTAACGCCATCCATGTACAGGATAAACCCGTCAACGTTTCGGGACAGCTCAGCAAGCTCGCCAAAAATACGGTCCGCTGCGGCAAAAAACAGCGGGCCATTGATTTTGAATACTCGCCAGCCCTCAGGTAGATTCTGCCCACTGATCCGTTTGCCCGTGGTGATATCCGTCACTTTGGTCATCTGTGCCATTTCACGCATGAACAGAACAGCCGCCAGCAGCACACCCGTGGTAATCGCAATCACCATATCCAGCGCCACGGTCAGCGAAAAACAGGTCAGAAAAACCAGCACATCGCTGCGCGGCGCGGTTTTCAAAAGATGTACAGCCTTGGGCGCCTCACTCATGCCCCAGGCCACCATGATCAACAGCGCAGCCATGGCTGGCATAGGCAAGTAGGCCAGCACCCCAGCCAGTGAAACCAGAGCGAGCAAAACCACAACAGCGTGCACCATGGCCGCGACAGGCGACTCAGCGCCGGCGCGGTAATTGGCCGCGGAACGGGCGATTGCAGCGGTGGCAGTAATACCGCCGAAAAATGGCGCAATAATATTACCAAGCCCCTGCCCCATAAGTTCGCTATTGGCGCTATGGCGCTTACCCGTCATACCGTCCAGCACGACGGCACAGAGTAAAGACTCAATAGCGCCGAGCATCGCAATAGCAAATGCTGCAGGCAACAGCTCTTGCACCATGTTCCAGGACAACCCTATAGCCTGGCCACTGGCATCTGCTTGCTGCCATGGCCACGCGAACTCTGGCAAAAATGGCGGAATACCAGCGCCGGTGCCACCCCCGGGCAATAAATAGCTGAACCTGGAACCGATGGTTTCCACAGCAGCGCCGTTTGCATTGAGCAGAATTGCCAGCAGACTACCGATCACAACTGCAGGAAGATGGGGGGGAACCGGCGTTTTCAACCGCGGCCAGAGCAGCATGACACCGAGGGTAACCGCAGCAACCAGCGCACTCATGGAATCGAACGCCGGGAAACTTTGCGCCAGCACGGCCAGTTTATCCCAGTAGTGCTCCGGCATAGTCTCAACAGGCAGCCCAAAAAAGTCTTTGACCTGCAAGGTGGCAATAACAACCGCAATGCCGCCGGTAAACCCGAGCGTGACAGACTCAGGAATGTACTCAATGAAGCGACCCAGCCTCATCAAAGCCATGAGAACCAACAACACGCCCGACATCAACGAAGCCACCAACAGGCCACCAAGCCCGTAGGTTTGGGCAATGGGATAGAGGATAACGACAAAAGCCGCAGTGGGCCCGGAAACACTGAAGCGACTGCCCCCCGTAAGAGCAATAATAAAACCGGCAATAAACGCTGTATAAAGCCCGTACTGGGGCGGCACACCGCTTGCGATAGCCAGCGCCATGGCCAAAGGTATGGCGATAATGCCTACCGTAAGACCTGCCATGAGATCGCGCAGAAGGCGCCGACTGTTATAGGGTTGGTCAATGCAGGCTTCCCTGAAAGCGTGGGCAAACCTGAGTGAAAAAAGATGAGCGCGATGGGGCATGCTGGCCTCTTGACTGGTAAAACCTGCAGGAATAGAGGCCCTATATCATATATAATTTCGCCATGAAAAAGTTATCTATCGCCGTATTAGTTGTACTGATAAACAGTCTGGCCGGGTGCACAGCCATGATTAAGTCCAGCGACGACAACTCCTTGATCAGGCCTCAAACTCTCTATGAGGCGCGTCTGATCGGCTCAATCAGCGGTACTGAACTAAGTGTAGAAACCCTCTCTCAAAGACTCGCCGACACCGACGTAGTCATCATTGGCGAATATCATGGCCACCAGGCCGCACATCTTCTGCAGTCGCAGATTCAGGCTGCCCTCTATCGACAGCAGCCTTTGCAGATACTGTCCATGGAACAGTTTACGCTGGACAAGCAGGCGGCCGTCGACGCCTACCTGAGCGGTGAAACCGGTGAGACTGAAATGATGGAAGACAGTAACGCATGGGACAACTATCGTGGTTCTTACCGCCCGCTTATGGAGTTCGCCCGGCAGCAGAGTTTGCCCGTGATAGCAGCAAATGCACCGGCGGCGATTGTGCGTTGCGTTGGCCGAACAGGGCCGGGTTACCTGGACAGGCTGGCCACCCACGACCGGGCGTCGCTACCTGACCATCCGTTTATGGACACGCCAGCCTACCGCGAAAAGTTCGAGGCCACGATCAACAGCAGCCACGGCGCTGCCGACGACGCCATGCGCGAGCGCCTGGACAACACCTACAAAGCCCAGCTGCTGCGGGACAACACCATGGCAAGCCGCATATTGGCCAGCCATAGTGCGCATCCCAGCCACCAGATTGTGCATATCACCGGCACGTTTCACAGCGAAGAACATCTGGGAACCGTCGCCATGCTCAGACAACGAGCACCAGATTTGTCAATTGCGGTTATTTCGCCAGTTATATGGCCAGAGGGTGCAGAAATGCCTCCGTTAGATGAAAACCGCAACAAAGGGGATTTCCTCTACGTTATACAGCCACTGCCAGAAGAGTTCCTGGATAAAGATCGCGAGCGCAAAGCAATGTCTGCGAGATTTCACCGACCCACTGAAGATACCTGCCAGGGAGATTCTCCATGAAAGTGATTGCTGCGCTCATTCTGGGTTTCAGCGCCATTATCTCTGCCTCGCTCATCAGTGACGGCCTGACCGATCTGCGAACAGGTGATCGCTACGTAACGGTAAAAGGTGTGGCAGAGCGTGAAGTAAGTGCTGATCTGGCCCTGTGGCCGATCCGCTTTGTTGCGACTGGGGCCAGCCTCAGCGATGCCCAGGAAAAAGCGCGCAGCAGTCGCAATGCCATCATGGCGTTCCTGAAGCTGCAAGCCATTAGTGACAGCGCAGTGGAGCTACAGCGTCTGGATGTGACCGATACCCGGGCCAACCCCTACCAGGACAGCAACAACGAGCAGAAATTCATCATCAGCCAGACTCTGATGGTACGCAGCGAAGATATTGAAAAAATCCGCCAGGCCGCACAGGGCGTGAGTGAACTGGTCGATTCCGGCGTAGTGCTGTCCTCTGACTACGGCCCTAGCGGCCCTACCTATCTGTTTAATGGCCTGAATGACATCAAGCCCGATATGATCGCCGAAGCCACGGCCTCCGCGCGAGAAGCCGCCAGCCAGTTTGCAGAAGATGCAAAAACCGAACTGGGCGATCTGCGCCGGGCCAATCAGGGTGTATTCCAGATTCTGGCCCGAGATCAGGCTCCGGGGGTTTCCGAGCAACAGCACCCGGTGAAGACGGTTCGGGTGGTTTCGACCGTTGAGTACTATTTAAAGTAGTACCGCTGCGCAAATAACGGTAGTACCGTCTGCGTTATTAGCACGGCCTCATTGAGTCTGAACCATTTCGTCGGTTACCTGATACTCACCTACCAGCCAGCGTAGAATTTCGCTGGCTGCAGGATGGTCAAAGGCATCGTACGTGCGCATCAAGCTTTGCCGTTTTTCCTCGCTGATACGCCCCAGACCCGCATCTTGCAACACCAGCAGATCGGCATGAAGCTGAGCCGCCAACTCTCTCCCGAGCACCTCCTTCGCGGCCTGCTGAAAAGCCTGCCCGTATTGATACTCCGTACCTTGGCGATACGATTCAGCCAGGGTTATTGCCGGGATCATGGTGAGTGTTGGCTGCAAGGCCGGGTTGATGCCATGGCCCGAGAGATAAGCGCCGTTGGCAGCAGGGCGGCCAGTAAACGCTCGCAAGTGCAAATGCTGCGACATACGATCACCGTCATTCACCGGGTAGTTGTCCCAGAGCACGGGCTTGCGACCCAACCGGTCGCCAACACGCTTGAGGTGCCCGGGAGAAACCTCTCGGGAGCAGACCTCTTCGCCTGTCCAGAAGACCTGAATATCATGATCCAGAAGGCGACCAAGGGTTTCCAGGTAAGCCGCTGGCCGCGCCCCAAACACACGGTCGAGCACTGGATCGTCAGAATAATAACTGGGGCATACCGAAAGGTAGCGGGCCGTCGTGCGCTCCCGGATCCAGTGCATGATCTCGACCTGGGTTTCTGCTAGCGCAGGGGCATCGGCGCGCATATCGTCGAAAAGGATAGCGAGTTCATCAATGCCAATGCGATCAAGCAACTCCAGTTTTGCGGCAAGCGAGGAACGGGCAGCATCATCAAAACGATTAAAGATTTCAAAGGGACTTAGCCCGACCCCGAACCTCACACCTTGGTGACGACAAAACCGACCAAACTCTGATAGCTCTGCAACCATCGCAGGCGGGTGAGGTTCCTGCCAGCGGCGGCGCAGAAATGTGTCCGCCTTGGGCGCATAGAGATAGAAGCCGTAACCATGCGGCGCCAGTGCCCGCACCAGCTGTTTTCGCTCCTGCCAGGTCCATACCGGCCCGTAGAAGCCCTCGATAATCCCCAACGTCGTGGCCATTGCGCTCTCCCTGTGACAGCCCGATGTATTACTACATGGTATACCTACGGCAAGCGAATGGTATATCCCATCCGTATTGCGGGCTGGCAAAGCAGGCTACTATAAGCAAAATCTTGACGGAACTTCCTATGAACCCCTCCCAAGCACGACTAGGCAGTCTTGATGCATTGCGGGGCCTCGCTGCCCTTGGGGTCGTGCTTTTCCACTACCTGCCTTACTACGACAAACTCTTCGGTCATTCGTTCGAGTTGCCACAATTGCTGACAGACACCCTCCTATTCGGCCGCTACGGGGTACACCTGTTTTTCATCCTCAGCGGTTTCGTCATTTTCATGACCCTTGAGCGCACCCGCAATGCTACCTGGTTTGGGCTGGCGCGAGGAGTGAGGCTGCTACCTGCTCTCTGGGCCGGTATTGCCATTACCTTCCTGTCGGTACACCTTCTCGGTCCAGAGAGCCGCGCCGTCAGCCTTGAAACTGCATTGCTCAACGCAACCCTGTTGCACGAGTACCTGGGCGCCGAACACGTGGACGGCGCTTACTGGAGCCTGGTGATAGAGGCCACCTTTTATGCCTGGATGGCGCTCTTGTTCTACACCCTTCGTGACTGGTCTCGACTGCGCCTGGCATTCTGGACATGGATGCTGGTGAGCTACGCCGGAGTAATATGGTGGAATCAGATACCCGAGGGCATAGAGTTTCTGGTCAAGGATCTGTTGTTCGTCAAGTACGCCCCGCTATTCATAGGCGGCATGTTGATTTACCGGATCTACCGATACGGCGCCCCTGCAGCAAATGATGCGGCACTGCTGGCAATGGCGCTTGGCCACGGTTTGCTGGCCTACAAGCTCCCTTACTGTCTGTTCGTGCTGGGCTGCTTCACCGTATTCGCCCTGGCCGTCGCCGGTAAACTCAACTGGTTAGCCAGTAAGCCCTTACTATGGCTGGGAAGCCTTTCCTACAGCCTTTATCTGGTGCATCAGAACATCGGCTACGGCGTCATTACCTGGAGCTATAACGCTGGCCTGCCAGGCTGGCTGGGTGTCGGTCTCGCCCTCGGGATGGCGATACTTATCGCCTCTGCGGTTCACTACAGCATTGAAAAACCTGCATTGCGAAGGTTCCGGTCCTGGCGTAGCCACACTGAAACGTCGCAAACCCTGGAGGCAACTGCAAAGGCAATCGACTAAACTGCAAGACAACTGGAGCCCTCTAAAAAACCTGACCAATGGAGCTAGGACATGGAGATAAAAACTTTCGGGGACCTGATCGACTGGACCCGCCAACTGCACTCTCACCTTGCAAGGTGCCTGCAAGCCTCGGCGGAGAAAAACAGTAATGAGCGCGCCAGTGCGCTACTGGATTACATTTCCCGCCATGAAACTCTGCTGGCAAAAGCGGTTGGAGAGTTTGAGAGTCAGGCCGACCCCAAGGCGCTGAACACTCGTGTGTACGACTACCTGAATCACAAACCAATCAAAGTTGGTGAGTCGTGCGATACGCGTTTTAACACTCTCGATTTTGACGACATTTCCCGGGAAATTTTTGCGTTTCATGATCAGGTGATGGATCTTTACGACTCCCTGATCGGCAAAGCGGAAATCGAGGAAGCAAAAACCCTTCTGGAAGACTTGCTGGCGCTTGAACAGCATGAAGCTATGCGACTATCCAGCCAGATTGGAAGGATGAACGACATCTGACGTCAACTACGACCTATGTCGTATGCGATTTCTCATTTCACTGGCTCGCAATACTTGCTAATGTGAACCAGTTGTAAGGCTTCTCCAAGAAAGCCCGTGCTCGACACCAAAAACGACAAAAGGACACAAGAGCAATGAAGATCCGTTCCGTTTTCTCTGCGGCCATACTCGCTGTCGCAACAACCTTTGCCTCTACGCAGGCATTCGCTCAAGACACCTTCACCCTCAAGCTGGCAGAAACCTGGGGGCCTAACTTTCCGATTTTCGGCGACACCACCAAAAATTTCGCCAAATCCGTCGAAAAGATGTCCAATGGACGCCTGAAAATCCGTATAGACTCGGCTAACAAACACAAAGCTCCCCTGGGCGTGTTTGATATGGTAAAAGCCGGTCAGTACGACATGGGCCACTCCGCCTCTTACTATTGGAAAGGCAAGGTTCCCGAGACGCTATTCTTCACCAGCATGCCGTTCGGCATGAATGCCATGGAACAATATGCCTGGTTCTACCATGGCGGCGGCATGGAACTGATGCAGGAAGTTTATGAGCCTCACAACATGCTGTCGTTTCCCGGCGGTAACACCGGCGTTCAGATGGGTGGCTGGTTCCGCGAGGAAATCAAATCGCTCGAAGACCTTGACGGCCTGAAAATGCGCATTCCGGGCTTCGCCGGCGAAGTCTTTGCTGAAGTAGGCGTAAACCCGACAAACATCGCGCCCGGCGAGCTTTATACAGCGCTTGAGCGCAACACCATTGATGCAGTTGAGTGGGTAGGTCCGGCTCTGGACCTGCGTCTTGGCTTCCAGCAGATTGCAGACTATTACTACACCGGCTGGCACGAGCCTGCTACAGAGCTTCAGTTCCTGGTGAACAAGAAGGTCTGGGAAAAGCTACCGGCTGACCTGCAGGAAATCATGCGTGTTGCCATGCGCACCGCTTCCTACGACATGCTGGTAATGTCACAGCACGCCAATGCGGAAGCCTGGGCCAACATCAAGCAAGATTATCCGAACGTGCAGATCAAGCAGTTCCCCCAGGATATTTTCCAGGCCATGTACGATGCCAACGAGAAGCTCCTGAAAGAAGCTGCCGAAAGCAACGAGCAGGCAGCACGGATTGTGAAATCGCAACAGGACTACCTGGAGCAGAGCCGCGCTTATACCGATATTTCTGAGCGTGCATACCTAAACACCATGGGCACAATCGAGTAAGATACAGGCCGTGTAATGGAGCCGGGATCGCTCTGCATGTGATCCCGGCTTTGTTGTCTTTAGCAGTAGCAAAATCGACAGCCCCGGGCGGAGGATTGTGAATGCGGTGGATTATAAAGCTGGACGAGGGCCTCTCGCGCTTGTCCATGTTCTGTGGCTGGCTTGCCTGTGTCGCAATGTTGTTGATGGCAGCTAACGTTTTTTATGACGTTGTTGCCCGGTACGCGTTCAATGAAGTGTCCATCGGTATGCAAGAAATGGAATGGCACCTGTATTCGGTAGTTTTCCTGCTCGGCATTCCCTACGCGCTGCGAACAGACGGCCACGTTCGGGTAGACGTTTTTTATACTCGCTGGAGCAATAAGGCAAAAGCCTGGATCAATCTGATCGGTGCCCTGGCATTTGTCGTTCCCTTTGCCTATCTGATTGGTGTTTATGGCTACGCCTTTGCGCTGGACTCCTACAATATGGGCGAAGGCAGCGGTGACCCGGGTGGCTTACCCCACCGTTGGCTCATAAAATCCGTGATTCCTTTCACCGCAGTCTTTATCGGCATTGCTGGCGTCAATATGGCCACCTTTGCCCTGCGCGTCATGGCTGGCGATAAACACTACGAAGGAGAGCATAGCGGGGGGGGACTGGCATGATCGGCATGATTATGTTCGCGGTTGCCCTTTTCATGTTGATGCTGGGCTTTCCTGTCGCCTTCACATTTGGCGGTGTAGCTTTGTTTTTCGGCGTGTTTGCAGAAGGCATGGACCTGTTTGCCTTTATGCCCTATCGCATCATGAGCGTTATGCAGAATACCGTTCTGATGGCTGTTCCCCTATTCATCTTCATGGGCGTTATCCTGCAACGCACTCGTTTGGCTGAGCAGCTACTGACCTCCATGGGTCGTCTGTTTGGCGGACTGCCAGGCGGTCTTGCCATCTCTACCATTCTGGTGGGCGCCCTCCTCGCGGCATCAACAGGCGTTGTCGGTGCAAGTGTCGTGGCAATGGGCCTGATTTCTCTGCCGGTCATGCTGGCCCACAAGTATGACAAACGCCTGGCAACCGGCACCATCTGTGCAGCAGGCACCCTGGGCCAGATAGTTCCACCATCGATCATTCTGATTATTCTGGGTGATGTACTGGGGCTCCCGGTGGGGGATCTGTTCAAGGCTGCCGTCGGGCCGGGCGTGGTACTTATAGGGCTTTACGTCGCCTATATCCTGATCATGACCCGTTTCAAACCCGAGACCGCTCCGGCCATGCCGGAAGACAGCAGCATTTCCCGTAAAAAGGAAATCATGAACGCGCTGCTGGCGATCATTCCACCCTTGGCACTGATTGTCATTGTGCTTGGTTCCATTTTTACCGGCATTGCGACACCCACGGAATCTTCTGCCCTCGGGGGTATTGGCGCAATTGTTCTGGCTATCATATACCGTCAATTCTCGTTCCAGATGGTTTGGGATGCGTCGAAAGACACGGTTAAAGTAACGGCCATGGTGTTCGCCATCCTGATCGGCGCCACCGCTTTTTCCATGGTTTTCAGCTACACAGGTGGCGATTACCTGCTGGAAGAGTGGATGCTGCAACTTCCTGGCGAAAAGTGGGGCTTCATCATCCTCGCCATGCTGGTCATTTTGGTACTGGGCTTTTTCATCGATTTCGTGGAAATCTCCTTCATCATAGTGCCCATTCTGGCGCCGGTAGCCGAAGCCCTGGGCATCAACATGCTCTGGTTTGCCATTCTTATCGCCATGAACCTGCAAACCAGCTTCCTGACACCTCCGTTCGGGTTCTCCCTGTTCTACCTGAAAGGGGTCGCTCCGCCAGAAGTTCGAACGGTCGACATCTATAAAGGGGTGCTGCCATTTATATTCCTGCAGATGCTGGTACTGGCTCTGATTGTCATTTTCCCTGAATGGTTCGGTATGAGCTCCTCTTACTGATGTGTCATGCAGCCGGGCCATTTGGCCCGGCTGCAGTTATTCCCCTCGCTACCCCTACCGCTCTTTTATCCGCACTTTTCCCAAACCTGACTTATCTCAGTTTCTGGCATACCTGACAAAAACAGAACATTTTCTATACTGAACGGACAGCCGGCATTTCTCAGACGCGCATTCGAGATAAGCCCTGACGCAAAGCCGTCAGCCTCAGCAGCAATGTTAAGGTAAAAAAGGGAGCAGAATCCGTGGATCATAACAGTGCCCAAACGAGTGCTCAGAAACCTGCAACGAGCACCAGGGCCAATGAACAGTCCCGAAAACCCCATATCCTGAATCTACCCTTACAGGACACCCACGTAGATCGGGCACCTCATTCCTATGAGCGTTGGCTGGTTGCCAAACTGATGCGCATGGCCGGCTCACCCCCGATTCGCTTCCGACTTTGGAACGACGATGTAATTGAGCCTCATGGGCAGCCGGCCAGGTTTACCGTACACCTGGCCGACCCCAAGGCACTTTACACCTTGGTTACCAACCCAAATCTGGCCTTTGGAGATCTATACAGTGCCGGACGCCTGAGTATCGAAGGCGACCTCCCCGACTTGATGGAGGCACTCTACCGGGCCATTCATCAGGCTAGACAGAAATGGCCGCGCTGGCTTGAAGCACTGTGGCGCAACCACGCTCCCCGCTCCACCAGTCTGTCAGACGCACGGGATAACATTCACCACCATTATGATCTCGGCAACGATTTCTATCAGCTCTGGCTCGACAGCGCCGAAATGCAATACACCTGTGCCTATTACGAACGGCCCGAACTAAGCCTGGAGCAAGCACAACTGGCGAAGCTGGAACATGTCTGCCGAAAACTCAGGCTCCGGCCCGGTATGACCGTGGTGGAGGCCGGTTGCGGCTGGGGCGGGCTGGCGCGTTACATGGCCAGGAATTACGGAGTGAAGGTTCACGCCTACAACATTTCCAGAGAACAGGTCTCGTACGCCCGGAAGCAGGCTCGCAAGCAGGGGCTGGAGAAGCTCATTGACTACATTGAGGATGATTATCGCAATATTCAGGGCCAGTACGATGCATTTGTCTCAATTGGCATGCTGGAGCATGTGGGCAAGGAGAATTATTTCGGGCTATCCGAACTGATAAAACGCTCACTGAAGCCGACTGGCATGGCACTTATTCACAGCATCGGTCGTAACCGGCCTATGCTGATGAATGCCTGGATTGAGAAGCGTATCTTCCCGGGCGCTTATCCGCCCAGTATCGGTGAATTTATGACGCTGTGCGAGCACGGTGACTTTTCCGTCCTGGATGTAGAAAACCTCCGTCTCCACTATGCCCGAACACTGAGTGCCTGGATGGACCGTTTCAATGCAGCGGAAGGAGCCGTATCGGAAATGTATGACGAGCACTTTACCAGGGCCTGGCGTATGTACCTGGCTGGCTCAATCGCTGCCTTCCAGGCCGGCTCGCTGCAGCTTTTTCAGGTGGTATTCACCCATGGAAACAACAATCACCTGCCTGCCACCCGGCAGGATTTGTACAACTTCCCCGCTGCGCCCGAAAACTTTTGAGGTACCGGACATGGAAGCATACGACCTGATTATCGTTGGAGCTGGCCCGGCGGGTTCTACCCTGGCAAAAGCCCTTGAAGATAGTGGCAAACGCGCTCTGCTGATAGACAAACAGGACTTCCCCCGGGACAAAACCTGCGCGGGCTGGGTAACACCCTCGGTTATTGAAACTCTGGGTATTGATTTGCGCGATTACGGGAACGGCCGCACGCTCCAACCTATAAGGCGCTTCCGGATCGGCATGATGGGGCAACAGGCGGTAGAGAACGACCATGGCGGCGTCGTCAGCTATGGCATACGGCGATGTGAATTTGATGATTATCTGCTGGCACGCACAAATACACCCAAAAAGCTTGGCACCCCCGTGAAAAGCATTACCCGCAAAGACGGCAATTGGCTGATCAATTATGCCTGGTCAGCTCCGCTCCTGGTAGGAGCCGGAGGTCATTTCTGCCCGGTCGCCAGGCTGGTTGGCGATGGTCCGGGAAGCCATGAAACCGTTGTGGCAGCCAAAGAAATAGAGTTCGAAATGACGCAGGAACAGGCAAAAACCTGCGAAGCCCGGGGTGACACGCCAGAACTCTGGTTTTGCAAGGACCTGAAAGGCTACGCCTGGGTCTTTCGCAAAGGCAATTACCTGAATGTTGGCCTCGGACGAGAAGATAACCACAAACTCACCGCACATTTACAGGATTTTGTAGAAGCTATGAAATCCGCAGGACGGGTTCCTGAAAACCTGTCCGGACGCTTCAAAGGTCACGCATATTTGCTTTATGACCATGCCGGGCGAGCACTGGTAGACGATGGGCTGCTGCTGATCGGCGATGCGGCAGGGCTTGCCTATACGCAGAGCGGTGAAGGCATCAGGCCGGCTATCGAATCCGCATTGCTGGCGGCCGAGGTGATCAGCCAGGCACAAGACTTCTCCGCAACCTCTCTACAGGCCTACGGTGATGCTATAGCAGACCGTTTCGGCCATAGGGAATCTGACAAAGAAGAGGGTTTTCAAGTACCGGAGTGGATCAGGATGCCACTGGCTAACACCCTTATGCGATCCCACTGGTTTACGCGCAAAGTGGTTACTGAAAAATGGTTTCTGCACCAGGAAGTACCAGCTCTGGAGACACATCCGGATACCCCGGCGCTCAAACAGGTATATCAGTAAGGCGTTGTCAGCCTCACCGGTCTTCAAATAGAAAACCCCGCACAAGGCGGGGTTTGTCACTCTGCCAACAAACGGCAGTTTATTCCTCGGTTTGCAGCACCACACGGTAAACAGCGGTAGTGCCACTCACTTCATTGCCTGTCAGCATCAGCACATCTCCGGTCGGCGACTGGTCCGCCGGAATCACGGTAATGTCTTCAATGCCCAGATCACCCACAATCGCCAGATTGGTTTCCGGGTCGGAAACCCAGTCTTCGCGGGTATTCAGGTAGTCCACAATCGACGGCGATTCCGGGTTGGTTACATCAAACGCCATGACGCCGCCCATCCGCTCAAGCCCCAGAAATGCAAAGGTACGATCGCCGAATGTCGCCACAGTTACGGCCTCTGGCTCGGGGCCTTTGTTATCAGAGCGATTGAGAAATGCGTCGCCCTCATCGTGGTTGGAGTTGAAAAAGTCGGCACAGGAGATATCCCGTTCCGACCCGGCAAAGCAGGCATCGCTGGCCAGGAATTGCTCGATCATATCGCCGGAATCCCAAACCAGATCGCCATCGGCGGTCCAGATCGCCATGGAACGCGCACCGAAAGAATAGACTTGATCGTACATCAGCCGGTCGCCCGTCACGCTTTCAGTACCGCTGCTGTCGAACATCACCGGATCGCCGTTGTCATCTGTGCGGTACCCCATGGTCCAGGTAACCGACAGGCGGCCGAGTTGCTCATCTTCACGGCAAAGGCCAGGATCACCTGCGCTGGCCCCACAGTCGTCAAATACCTCCGGGTTCAGGAGCGCGCCTTTAGCCAAGGCATAGAGTTGTGGCGGCATGTCATCGCCCAGGCGCCGCGCAAAGCCGTCTTTATGGAACAGATGCTTGAAGCGAAGCTCTTCAACAAAGCCCTGAGTTGCGTCACCACCGTAACCGGGCAACGCGGGATCTTCAGGCCCCCAATAGTCAGCAGTGTCCTCGCCCCAGGCCCGGGCATCACCTTCGTTGGCGGTCAGAATGTATGTCTCACCGCCGGCACTGTAGCTGGTGATTGCATCAGGATGATACATACCCAAAAGGCCTGGCCAGGGTTTGATATCAATGTCCGATTTTTCGTCGCTGGCATCCAGTCCCTGACCTTCAAGTCCATGATCCTTATAACCCAAAGGCAGAATCTCGGTTACGGTTGCAGTGGCGATGTCCACTTTGGCCAGTGCGTTGTTTTCCTGCAAAGCCGCCCAGGCCGTGGCGCTGTCGTCACTGACCGTTATGTATTCCGGCTCAAGATCCATCGCCACGCTGGCGCCTGGCCCGAACACACGAATCCCTGCAGTAACCAGCTCGGCTTTCTGGCCATTGAACGCTGTGAAATCCGCCGTGCGTACCTGCAGGTTATCCGGATCACTGACATCAATAACTGAAACCGACCCTTCCGGATCAGTCTGGTAATTGTCGCTGGGCTCACCTTCATTGGCGACCAGCAGGTGGTTTCCGTCAGGGGTAAATGTGAGCATATCCGGCTGGGCACCTACCCCTATAAAGCCCCGCAGTGAAAGCGTTGCAGCGTCGTAAATGGCGGCATAGCCTGGCTCTGTCTTGGGTGACGCCTCAATGGCCACGGCAACCAGTCCACCCTGGACGGCAACACTGTTAACCACAGCATTACTGGCGACATCTTCTACCGTCAGGGTATCCAATAGCGTCGGTGCTGATGGATCATTCATATCGAGTACGTTAAGTGATCCCTCATTAGCATTGACCACAAAGGCTCTTCGGCTGGCCGGATCATAGCCGGTAATCTCAGCGGCACTTTCACCGAAAACGTCACTGCTGTAGCGACCAACATACTCCAGAGTTAACCCGGTAACTGCTGGCGTTGCCTCATCCGACGTATTGCTGTCACTGTCCGACGACAAACAACCGCTCAGTAGAATGGTTGAGACACTCACGGCCAGAAGAGATGGCCGGAAAATCGAAGATGATCGCATCATGAATCGTTCCTTTGCTTGCATAGAGAAGTAACTCAGTTGCAAGGGAACCTACTTCATGACGATTACAGTATCGGGAAGAAAAAAAGGCAGAATTATGACGGGAAAATGAAGAGCACATGGTGGTGACAATTCACCACCATGTGCTCAAAGCATGCTCGGAAGCGGGATTACTGACCCAGGTAGCTACGATACATCCAGACAGTTTTTTCCTGCTGGGAAATGTAGTCACTCATCAAGGATACTGTGCCCTCATCCTCGGCATCGCCTGCCAGGCTCAGCAGCGCCCTTTGTTTGCCGATCAGCTTGGCGAAACTTTCAAGAATATTCTCCATAGCCTGTTTACCGTCCGACACGTCTTTCTGCTCAGGCACCTCGGATAGCGCCATATAGGTGCTGTAAGCATGGGCAGGACGGTGCCCGATTGTGAGAACCCGTTCGGCGATTTCATCAATCTTGAGCAACAGGTCGTCATAAAGTTCTTCAAATTTCACGTGCAGCTCGAAGAAATTATCGCCTTTGATGTTCCAGTGATAGCCCCGCACGTTCATGTAGAAAATCTGGTAATTGGCAAGCAAATCGTTGAGTGCTTCAGCCAGCTTCGCGGTTTTTTCCGTATCCAACCCAATAAAGTTCTTACCCATTACACACCTCCATGGTAACTATTCTCTTAGGACCTGAGATCATCTTAACCCAGACTTAATCCATACATGAGGTTTAGAGTTCCGTTCTTCAAGGTCGGCCATAGTAGAGATTTATGCCTGACCTGAAAGCCGCCATTACACCCCGGGCCCACAGTCTGTGCAGCCTTCCTCTGGCCCGGGACCAATATTAAGGTTGCGGTTTAGGTCTTTCAGGGCCGACCTTACGCCTTCTTCAATAACGGGATGATAAAACGGCATTTCCAGCATCTCGCTAACGGTAAGCCGGCGTTGCGCAGACCAGGCCAGCAAGTGAGCAATGTGCTCTGCCGCTGGGCCAAACATCTCAGCGCCCATAAACAATCCACTACCGTGTTCACCATACACTCTCAACAAACCGATATTTTTACCAATCACCCGGCTTCGGCCCTGATTTTCAAACGACACCTCACCTACCGCAAAACATCCTGCGCAACGTTTATCAACTTCATCAATGGTGAGACCTACTGTCGCAATCTGCGGGTCAGTAAACACAACGGCAAGAGGCGTGCGCCTTAAACCGGCACGAACGTCCGGATAAGAGGCTGCATTATTTCCCGCAATCCGCCCCTCATCTGCGGCTTCGTGCAGGAGCGGCAACTCGTTGTTGGCGTCGCCGGCAATAAAGATGTGGCTCTGACCACAGCGCAGTGTATAGGCATCGAACAACGGCAGGCCTTTGCTGTCCAGTTCAATGTCTGCGTTCTGGATATCCAGGCCATCAACGTTTGGCCGGCGCCCGGTTGCCGCCAACAGGTAGTCGAAGGTTTCGGTTTTCTCACCCCCGTTGCCATCTGTAAAGGTTACGGCGACGCCGCCATCAACCCGCTCAACCCGTTTCACATCGCCGTCGGGGTCCAGCGGAAATTCTTTATTGAATTGCCGGAGCGCGTATTTGCGAATATTCCCATCGCGGATCGGACCGACAGCACCACCTACGCCAAACATTCTTACCCGAACACCGAGCCGGCTGAGCGCCTGGCCTAACTCAAGCCCGATCACTCCTGGACCGAATACCACCACCGACTCCGGCAGATCCTGCCATTCAAAAATATCGTCATTGACGACCAAGCGGTCTTTCGCTTCTTTCAGAAAGCCTGGAATGTTGGGACGGGAGCCGGTCGCGATGATAATCCGCTGTGCATAAACTTCAGTTTCGTTGCCGACGATCAAGCGATTTGGACCAGCGAAGCGGGCACTGCCTTTGATACGGTGTTCTTCGGGGAATTTCTCTACCGAACGTATCACCGAGCCGACAAACCGGTCTCGCTCTGAGCGCACCCTGGCCATCACCTTCTTGCCATCCACCGAAATCTCGCCGGCGGCGACCCCGAACAGCTCTCCGTGGGCCATCTCGTATGCACTGTCAGCTGCGGCGATCAGGAGCTTGCTTGGCATGCAGCCCACTCTTGCACAGGTAGTACCGTATTGATCGCCTTCAATCAGCACCACCTTGTCCGTGACCTTTCGTACCCGCTGATAGGCTACCATTCCCGATGTTCCTGCGCCGATAATCGCCACATCCACTTCGCGTTTTTCCATAACTTGCCTCCAGAACGGTACCCCAAAAAAGCCGGGAACCTAGATGATAAGTTCAATAATAGGTACGTCAGTATAGAAGACGGGATTGTTTTGCGCGGTACGTGAAAAAAACCTCACCGGGGTTTATGCTGACAGGCCTGTACTGATTCTGACAATCTCAGGATCCCTGACCATAAGCCTTTACCCTTAATCCCGACGTCAACAGAATCCAAGTTTTGAGAGAACGTAACGTATGAACAGTTACTGGCCGGAATTCTTCACCGTGGCACTGGTACATTTACTGGCTGTTGCGAGCCCCGGGCCAGACTTTGCCGTGATGCTCCGGCAAGCATTATGTCAGAGCCGAAAAAACGCCTTGCTCACGTCAGCTGGTATTGGCGCAGGTATTCTGGTGCACGTGAGCTACTCGCTCCTAGGCATCGGCCTAGTAATCCAGCAGTCAATCATGCTCTTTACCATACTCAAGGTTGCCGGCGCGCTATACCTGACCTGGATTGCCGTGCAATGCCTGAAGGCCAGAGCCGGTGGCGTTTATGTGGACACGGAAACAGGCTCTCCCCAATCCGGTTTTGCCGCCTTGCGCCTGGGCTTTCTTACCAACGCTCTTAACCCCAAGGCCACGTTGTTCTTCGTTTCCTTGTTTTCCGTCATTATCAGTCCCGGAACCCCTGTAGCAGTTCAAGCAGGCTACGGCGTATACATGGCTCTGGCGACTGCGTTCTGGTTCACTCTGGTGGCCGTTTTTTTCACGCTGCCTGCTGTGCGCAGAGGATTCAACCGCTTCGGACACTGGCTGGACCGGTTAATGGGCGGAATTCTCCTGCTGCTGGCCGGCCAACTCCTGTTCTCTACAGTGAGCGGAGCAGAGCTTCCGTCTGATCCCAGCACAGGCATGGATCAGTAATAGAGCAGCCATAACGCAGATCATCACCGTCATCCTGCCGGCCAGCTTCGAGGAAGCTCTCCAGCATGAGGCCGCGAATACTGTTGCTACCAGCGCGCTTTTGGCGCATCACTTCACGGGCAACGTCAATCTGCCGCTCAGCCTGCTTGCAAGCATTGTCATGGCTGCAATCGACCATGATAGCGGCGCACAGGCCCGCGCCTGAAAGGCTTTGCGCGGCGTGTTGAATGCTCACTTCATCGTAATTGGTGATACCCCGTCCACCACGCAGCACCAGATGAGTGTCTGGATTACCCCGGGTACTCACCATGACCGGCGCGCCATTGGCGGAAACGCCCAGATGATGATGTGGGTGGGACCCCGACTTCATGGCGTTAATAGCAACGCTGATTCCCCCGTCGGTGCCATTTTTGAACCCGGCCGGCATAGGCAGGCCGCTTACCATCTCACGATGAATCTGCGATTCGGTAGTCCGCGCACCAATCGCTGTCCAGCTCACAAGATCTCCAAGATAATCCATAGCAAAGGGGCTAAGTGCTTCAGTTGCGAGCGGTAAACCCATCTCGGCCAGATTCAGCAGCAATCGGCGTGAACGTAACAAACCTTCGTTGAGATCACCGGCACCGGTGCGCTCAGGGTCGTATAACAACCCCTTCCAGCCTACGGTTGTTCTCGGTTTTTCGAGGTAGGCTCGCATGACAATCAAAAACCGATCGCTGACCGCATCCGCCAGCACTTTTAGCTTTTTGCCATACTCCAGTGCTGCTACCTCGTCGTGGATTGAGCAAGGCCCGACCACGATTAACGTGCGGTCGTCTTTGCCATGCAAAACGTCCCGCACAGCTTGCCGGTGCCTGTCGACTTGCCGAGCAAGCCGCTCGTCGATGGGTAATCGCTGCCGCAGCTCAGAAGGCGTTGGCAGTGCGGTTTCGTGCCGATGCGTTACTGTGGAGCTCATTGCCCGACCTTCCCCGGCGGTTTCCAAAGGCATGTTCATATCTGTGTTCCTGTTTCCCTGCGTCAGAATCAAAAAAGCCCCGGCTGGGCTACCAGTCGGGGCTTTTTGAGTCCGACGGCAGCCTGGGTTTCCCGGGCTGCCATCCTCATTGTACGTTTGAAGAAGATGCTATGGGCGGCCCTGGATCTGGCTAAAATAAAAGCCATAACCAAGCCACCAAAAAAACACAGCAGCGACTGCCGCCACCGGCTTCTGGCCGAAAGCTTGCAGAACATTCAATTGACAGATCGCTTGTGTCGTCTTCATGCTTATCAATATATACCCCGGGTTTTCAACTTGGCAACCCGTAACCGGTCTTTTTAGCAGAAAAACCGGATTTTTTCGGGAAACTGGGAGCCAGCAATGACATTGAACCTACGGAATTACACCTTCCTGTTCTTCTTCGTTCTCACGCTTACAACCATATCAGGTGCTGGGTCAGCTTACGCTGAGTCTCGAGCCTACCAGCTCAATAACCGGCCTGGAGCAGATGTGGCCAGTCAGGTGCGGGAGCTGTATCAGGACGAGCCGATCTCCCTCACCGCTCGCGGGCAACAGCTTGTAGTTCGGGGCAATGAACAGCTGCTGGATGAAATCGGTACGTTAATCGAAACCCTCGATGTAGCGCCCGCGCAGCTCCGAATCACAGTGCGCTCTACAGAAGATATCGGCGGCAAACGCTCTGGCGGTGGAGTCACTACAACACGAAACGAAATTGGCGTTACCGTAGAGCGCAGGGTTACCAGCACTGGAGGCTCCCGGGAGCGAAGCCTGATGGTTATGGATGGGCAGTCAGCCCATATCACGTCAGGCCAGGTGCGCACCCTACCCTTTGCGGTGCAGGGAGGTAAAAACCCGGCGGCCATCTTTGAGCAAGTAGAAACACGCAGTGGATTCGTTGTCAGTCCTCATGTGATTTCCGACCGCGCAGTAGAGTTGAACGTTATGTCTTTTGAAGCAGATCCTGCGGAGCTGAAAGGGTACGAAACCCAGGCCGTCGTCACGATTCGCAGAGTGGAGCCTGGCCAATGGGTATCTCTTGGCAGCACTTCAACCGAATCGACCAGCAGACAATCAGGTATTGCTTACAGCGTTAACAGCAGCAAGTCAGACAACCGGAGCTTCGAAGTTAAGGTCGACGTTATTCACTGAGGCCTAGACCCTGTTGCGCAGCAATACACTTTTGGCTTCGTTGATCTTTGCGGCAAGGTAATCACTTCCACCACGGTCGGGGTGCATTTTCTGCATCAGCCGCCGGTGAGCCATAACGACGTCGTCTTTTGTGCAAGCCGCACTGACACCCAGTATTTCGCACGCCTCACGCTCAGACATTGCATTACTCGGCAAGGGTCCCGCCTGCCCCCCGCTCGACCCGTGCCCATTGCCAGCATCCCTCGTGCCCGAAAAAAAGCGATTCAATGCAGGTATAAACCGAACAAGCTCTGGCAGTTTACGCAACAGTGGAATTAACGCTGCGACTGCAGCCGTCAACACGTGCACCCGGCCGGTAAGAACCATGAACGCAAGGAAAGCTCCCCCAACAACCAGTACAAGCTTCCAGGTGGCGGCTTTCTTTTTCTCTGCAGATAATCCGCCCCATTGTTTCAGAATCACAAAGACGGCTGCCGCCAGGGCGATTCCCAATATCCACTGCATGATTGATCCTTTAGTGAGGTAAAATCGTAATTCTGTCACCTAAAATGACGACAATGCTAAAGACAAATACCTACAAACCGGTGACAAATGCACATCGGATTTTGTAGGATGCTATTCTTTGTCGTTAATCAATATTTCCGCATCCATACAGTCTGCTGTTGTGCACCGACCCGGAGAGGCCACTTCCCTTTCCGCTCGACGCAAAACCCGGACAAGTTAGAGCATTCCAGGACCTGAACTATGCGCACTGCTTCCCGCTTCCTGATCGCAATCGTTTTTCTTGGCGTCGTGCTTGGCGGCATCTTCGGCTATAAGTTTTACCAATTCGGGAAGATGGGAGAACAAATGTCCCAGCCCCAACCGCCTGCGCAAATATCCGCCACCAAAGCACAAACAGAAAGTTGGACACCTTCCGTCAAGGCTGTGGGCAGCATCACGGCCATTAACGGTATCGAGGTAGCCAACGAAGTTCCGGGCGTTATTAAAAGCATTAACTTTGAATCCGGTGACTCCGTCAAGCAAGGCGACATTCTTATACGCCTGGACACCGCAATCGAAGATGCGGCCCTACGTACCCGCCGTGCGGAATCGCAACTGGCAGAGCAGGAATTCAAGCGCATATCAGATCTGCTCCCGAAACGTGCTGTATCCCAGTCCCAGTATGACGAATCCAAAGCGAATTTCGACGCCGCACGTGCGCGTGTGAATGAATCAGAAGCGCAATTGAGCAAGAAAGTAATCCGTGCTCCGTTCGACGGCACCCTCGGTATTCGAATGGTAGACCAAGGCGAATACATTGCCACCGGCACACCGATCGTTGAGATCAACATGCTCGACCCGATCTATGTGGACTACACCTTGTCCGAGAAGAACCTGCCGGATGTTGCCCGAGACTATGCAGTTGTTGCTACCGTGGCAGCTGTGCCGGGCCAGGAGTTCGAAGGCAAGGTCAGTGCCATTAACACCTCCGTAAACCCCGAAACCCGCACCGTCCGCGTTCGTGCGACTCTGGATAATCCCGAAGGCCTCCTGCGTCCGGGCATGTTTGCAACCATACTCACCAGGCAGCCAGAGGACAACGAGGTTGTTACCGTGCCCCGCACCGCCATTTCCTACAATACTTATGGCGATTTCGTCTTTGCCGTTGAAGAGAACGATGAAGGTGCACTGATTGTTAATCGCCGCTCAATCACTGCAGGCCAGACCCGCGACACGCGGGTTGCCATTCTTTCCGGCCTTGAAGCAGACGAGACTGTCGTGTCCAAAGGATTGCTGAGACTCCGTGCCGGTCAAAAGGTCGAGATTCAGGATGAAGAAGAGCAGCCGCAGGAGGCATCTGAGTAATGCGATTCACCGACATTTTCATCCATCGTCCCGTACTGGCGACGGTTGTCAGCCTGCTTATCCTGCTGCTCGGTGCCCGAGCTGCCATGGAGATGGAGATCCGGCAATATCCGGAGCTCGAGAGCACCACGGTTACGGTCACAACGGCCTATCCGGGCGCCAGTTCGGACCTGATCAAAGGCTTTATCACGACCCCACTGCAGCAGGCTATTGCAGAGGCCAGCGGCATCGATTACCTGACCTCTACGAGTTCACAGGGCACGTCGACCATTGAAGCCAAAATGGTACTGAACTACGACGCCAACGCCGCCCTGGCCGAAATACAGGCAAAAGTCGCCAGCCAGCGTAACGTTCTTCCTGCCGACGCCCAGGACCCGGTTATCACTTCGAGCACAGGCGACTCAACGGCATTGATGTACATCGCCTTCTACAGTTCAGAAATGGCCGTTCCGCAGATTACCGATTACCTGACCCGAGTTGTGCAACCAAGAATTCAGGCGCTGCCCGGCGTTGGTAAAGCACAACTGCTTGGCCGTAAGTTTGCCCTGCGTGTCTGGCTCGACCCGGAACGCCTGGCTGCCGTTGACATGACACCCACGGAAGTTGTGGCCAAACTGCGTGCCAACAACTATCAGGCCGCCGTAGGTAATACCAAAGGCACCTATACCGAAGTCAGCATGACCAGCGATACCGATGTGGCGGACCCGGACGAGTTCCGCAATCTGGTAGTCAAACAGGCCAATGGAACCCAAATTCGACTCCAGGACATTGCCCGGGTTGAGCTAGGTTCAGAGACCTATAGCGCCCTGGCGCTCTACAAGGGCCAGCCTGCAACTTATGTGGCGATAGAACTGGCGCCCGGCGCCAACCCGCTCACTGTGGCAGGCCTGGTAAAAGGTGACCTGCCGGAGATCGAAAGCCAACTGCCGAGCGACCTGAACGTAAGGCTTGCCTACGATGCTTCAGACTTTATTGATGACTCTATAAACGAAGTTATCCGAACCCTTATTGAAGCCATGGGTATCGTACTCGTGGTGGTATTTTTGTGCCTGGGATCCATCCGGGCATCCATCGTCCCTTCTGTAGCGGTTCCGCTGTCCCTTATTGGCGGTGCCTTTTTCATGCTGATGTTCGGTTTCTCCCTGAACCTGCTGACGTTGCTATCCATGGTTCTGGCCATTGGGCTGGTGGTAGACGACGCCATCATCATGGTGGAAAACGTACACCGGCATATTGAAGAAGGTGAGTCACGGTTTGACGCGGCGCTTCATGGCGCACGGGAAATGGCTGTGCCCATCATAGCCATGACCACGACCCTGGTTGCAGTTTATGCCCCCATCGGCTTTATGGGCGGCCTGGTGGGCTCTCTGTTTACCGAGTTCGCATTCACGCTGGCAGGTACGGTGGTAATTTCGGGTATCGTTGCACTGACACTTTCTCCAATGCTGTCCGCAAAGGTCCTGAAGCCGCATGGCGATCCGGGAAAATTCGAGGGCCTTGTAGAGCGCGTGTTCAACGGCATCTCTTCAGGTTATAAAACCGCGCTCGGTTCCCTGATGCAAACCAAATCCGTAGTGGTATTTTTTGCTCTGGTTGTATTGGGCTCTATCTATTTCATGGCAATGATGAGCCAGAACGAGCTGGCACCCACTGAAGATCAGGGCATTCTGTTCTATCAGGGCCTGGGACCACAGACATCCACTCTGGATTATCTTCTGGAGCATGGAGAGGAGGTTCAGCAGCGCTTGGCCACAGTACCCGGCTACGCAGAGGACTTCATGATCGTTGGTATCACGGCTCCCAATGCGGTATTCGGTGGTTTCAAAATGGAGCCCTGGAGCAAGCGGGAAATTAGCCAGTTCGAGGTTCAACCCCAGCTCGACGCCGAGCTCAAACAGGTCACGGGCCTGCAAACAGCGGTCTTCCCGCAACCGGCACTCCCGGGCTCTGGCGGCGGTCTGCCGTTCCAGTTTGTTATCACGACGGGCAACAGCTACGAACAGCTTGATCAAGTGGCTGACGAATTGCTGGGTAAAGCCATGGGCAGCGGCAACTTCATGTTCCTGCAAAAGTCCATCAACTTCGACCGCCCGGTGACACGTATCAACGTCGATCGTGACCGGGTTGCAGATCTGGGCCTCTCCATGCAGGACGTGGGGCAGTCGATATCCAGTATGCTTGGCGGCGGATACATTAACCGCTTCAGCATGGAAGGCAGGTCCTATCAGGTAATCCCTCAGGTAGACCAACAATTTCGTCTGGATGAGCAGGCGCTGAATGATTACTACATCCGCTCGGGCTCAGGCACGCTTGTACCTTTGAGCAGCGTTGTAAGCTTTACCCACGACGTAGAGCCTTCAAACCGAACACAATTCAACCAGCAAAACTCTTTGACGCTGCAGGGAGTGGTGATGCCGGGCGTGGCCGCAGGTACGGCCATGGAATTCGTGCAACAGACAGCAGACGAAATATTCCCGCAGGGCTTCACTTATGATTACACCGGGCAGAGCAGACAGTTGGCAAACCAGGGCAGTGCACTGGTTGTAACCTTCTTCCTGTCTCTGCTGGTTATCTATCTGGTGCTCGCGGCTCAGTTCGAAAGCTGGCGCGATCCGTTCATCATTCTCGTATCCGTGCCTATGTCAGTGGCCGGTGCCATGGCGTTTATCGTACTTGGCTTCGCAACGATGAACATTTATACCCAGGTAGGTCTGATCACCCTCATCGGGGTGGTGTCAAAGAACGGCATACTCATCGTGGAGTTTGCCAACCAGCTCCAGAAGGAAAAAGGACTGAATAAAGTAGATGCGGTTATTGAAGCGGCGGCTATCCGTCTTCGCCCGATCATCATGACATCTCTGGCGCTGATTTTTGCCATGGTGCCGCTGCTCCTCGCAGCTGGCCCGGGCGCAGAAAGCCGCTTTGCCATCGGGTTGACCATCAGTGCCGGCTTGGGCATTGGTACTTTGTTCACTGTTTTCGTACTCCCAGCGTTCTACATTTTGCTGGCTCGCGATCACAACGAGGAACAGGAAGATAAAAACACTCTTCCTGAAACGGCGCCGACCCGTTCATAGCTGATCAGCGCGAGACGTAAAAGCCCGGCTAGCCTCAAGGCCAGCCGGGCTTTTTATTAACTCTCAACCCTGCTCCACCTCTTCGCAGGCCTCAACTTCTGAACTGCAAAAACGCTGGCGGCCCCGAACTGTCTTGCTGGGTAACTCGCCAAAGTGCTCACGATATAACGCAGAAAAACGGCCCAGATGGGAAAACCCTTCATCCGCTGCATGGCGTGAGATGTGGGGCTCACCGATCTGGCAGTCCACCAGGCGACGCCGCACCCGAATAAGGCGCTGACGCTGGTAAAACCGGTAGGGCGTCATCCCCGTGTTGTGCTTCATGAGGTAATAAAGATTACGTTCACTCGCACCCGAATAACTGGCGAGTTCCTGCAGGTTAAATTCCCATGATGGGTTCTGCTCAATCTTTTCAATCGTCCGCAACAGACGCCAATCCGTCGGCTCCGCGCCCGGAACATCCGCCAACTGACCGCCAGCCTGGCACTTTGCCAACTGGCTAAACAGCTCGCGAGTAAGCGCTTTCGCATGTGCATGATCAACATAGAATTTGATGTTTTCGAGGTAACGCTTTAACAAGGGCGCTATGGCCAGCAGTTGATGGGTGCCTGTCGATGGCATCACAGCAGAGTACTGGTGCGCCGGCTTCATGATAAAAAGCTGGCTACTCTCTGCGAGCTTGAGGTCAAACACCTTCTTCGGGCAAACCCAGGTTGGCACCTCCAACGACTGCCAGGCTTCACCGGACGGGGCCATTGATACCTCGCTGTCCGGTGAAAATAACAGCAACGAGCCGCCACGCAACTGGCAGTTCCCTAACTCCCTATATTGATTTGTTTGAAGACAGACCGTGCTGCCCGACGCGGTAGCAAGCTCAGCCAGCCCGCCCATTGGACCGGTATTGCCACCCATTGGGCCAGTATTATGGTGAGATCGGCACTCTGTAATTGAAAGTCCGGACGCCACGCCTATGGCCCGGCACCAGGTATCGCATCGCGCCCTGCTGAGACAAAGATACGCGTCCATCTCAGGCCTTATTATTGGTTTTCTCATAAGTACGGCAAATCTGAGGTTATCGAAGGTGTGCTGCGCTTTTTTTCTACACTTTAATTGCAACAATCTAGAACAATAGCCCTCATCACCTTGGCCGTATCTTGCAAATCACCCGAAAGGCGAGCCTCAATTTCAGTATTTATTGATATAGATCAATAATGGTCATTCTTGCCTGCTGCCAAGGCTGCGGTCTCGCCATCAGAAACCCTTGCCCACGCTGACACTCCAATTCGCGAAGCTCCTGATACTGAGCGTCAGTTTCAATACCTTCAGCCACCACTTCCAACTCCAAGGCCTCCGCAATCCCCAGAATGGCCGCCACAATTCGCGAGTCACGATTTTCCTTACCCAGGCCTCCGATGAACTGTCGATCTATCTTGAGCACCTGTACCGGCAAATTCTGCAAATAAGCCAGAGAAGAGTAGCCAGTTCCAAAGTCATCGATGGCTATCACCACCCCCTGATTCTGGAACGCCCTGAGCGTATCCAGGCACTGGCTGGACAAGTGCATGATATGCGTTTCAGTGATTTCAATTTCCAGGAGCCAGCCTAACTCGCGGATACGGGAGAACAAGGGGCTTATAGCGGGGCCCAGGCGGGCATCCGTAATCTGACGGGCGGATATATTAATCGCCAACCGGAACTCGCCCGGCAAGCTCGAGGGAGCATCTCTTAAATCTGCCAGTATTCCGCGCACCAAACGCTGAGTCATTTCATGGATCTGCCCCCGGCGCTCTGCAAGAGGCACAAAATCGGCGGGTGAGACTGAGCCGAATTCAGGGTGGTGCCAGCGTAACAAAGCTTCCATTCCCACAGCCCGACCTGTTTCAAGGTCATACTGGGGCTGATAAACCACATGGAATTCATCCTGCGAGGTTTTCAGCGATGTAGTCAGGGCTTCAGCAAGCTGCTGCTCACGCCGCCCCTGCTCGTCGTCCGCTTCGCTATATACACGGTAGCAGGCCCGACCTGCCAGCTTTGCCGCATACATAGCTCGATCGGCCTTCTGCAAAAGCTCCGCACCACTTTCCCCATGAGCGGGATATACAGACGCTCCTATGGACGCTGAGAGAAAATACTCTCTGTGGGCAACGATCATCGGAGCCCGCAAAGCCTGGTTCATGCGCTGACAAACCTCATTCAAGTCATCATGACCCGCCAATTCAACAATAACAGCGAATTCATCACCTGACAGTCGCGCTACAACGTCCCCCTCGCGCACCACACTCTGAATACACATGGCTGCCTGTTTTAATACACCGTCACCACAGTCATGCCCATGCAGATCATTGACTGACTTGAAAAAATCCAGATCAATAAACAAGACCGCGAAGCCAACCTCTCCCCGGGAGTGCTGGCTTACGCGAGCTTCCAGAAACTCCTGAAACAACGACCGGTTGGGTAATTCGGTAAGGGGGTCGTAATATGCAAGCGAGGCCAGTCGCTCATCCGCGCCAGCTCTCTCGCCCATATCCATAAACATGCCGACATAGGCCTGGCGCCCTTCATACTCCATCGGATAAATGCTGAGCCACTGCGGGTATATTTCACCGCTTTTTTTTCGGTTCCAGACCAACCCCTCCCAGCGCCCGTCTCCAGCGAGAGACCGCCACATAGCCTGGTAGAATTCCGGTGCATGTAACCCCGCACTCAAAACCGAAGGTGACTCGCCCATAACTTCATTAGATTGGTAGCCGGTCACGAAGCGGAACATGCGGTTTACATAGGTAATTCTGGGTTCTTTGGTAGCAATCATGATGGCTCGTGGGTATTGGTCTACCAAAGCCCTGAAATCGTGTTGTTGCTCAAACTGCATGACTAATCTGCTCCCGCTAGTCCAGCCCGCGACCCTCACATACTCACCGTCAGCTTAGAGGGAAACCCGCCCACGACTATCCACATTACGCAAAATATGAACGTTTCAGACCAATAGTAACTAAAACTGAACACAAGTTCATAATTTGCATTATATGGATATTAACCAAAGTACTTTTCATCGCAAACTGATCAATCTCGACTGCGCATGTGCGCCAGTACATGCCTGCGCAAAAAAACAATAAGAGAAAGGCAGGATTTGGTATGCGTAGAAACGAACCGGTCACACAGAAAGAAAAGACCTATCCCGACGATTTCAACCTTATTACCACCACAGATCTGCAAGGCAAGATTACCGCAGCGAACGAAGCCTTCTCGGAAGTGTCTGGTTACACCAAAGAGGAACTGATTGGTCAGGACCATAACTTTATACGACACCCGGACATGCCACCCGGAGCATTCGCAGATCTTTGGCAAACGATAAAAAGTGGGGATTCCTGGCGCGGGATGGTCAAGAACCGGTGCAAGAACGGTGACCATTACTGGGTAGACGCTTTTGTTACCCCGATTTTTAATAACGGTCGCGTCGTTGAATATCAGTCTGTTCGCGTACTCCCTGATCCCGCCCAGATCAAGAGGGCGGAAATGGCTTACGCTGCATGGAATCGTGGCACCATTTCACGCCGGTTTCTCGCTGTCAGCCCCGCCCTGCCCTGGAAACTGCTCTGCCTGTACTTAGCCTTTGCCGCATGCCTCCTGGCTCTGGGCACAAGCACTTTGAGCCTGCAAAGCCTGGCCCTCCTGCAAGGGGGTTTACTGGTTACGTTTTTGTCTCTGCACTTAATGACTCGCCCGATGGTTCGGAGCGCGCGCGCAGTTTGTGGCGATGCCCACCCGGCGATGCCCTGGATCTATACCGGCCGGCACGATGAATGTGCGTGGATAGAATTCGACCGACAAAAGCGCAACGCCGTTCTGCGCGCGGTATCGGCCAGAATGCACACCAATGTCGGTGAACTGCATGGTAACAAGCAACGCACGATCGAATGGGTATCAAATTCAGTTGCCAGCATTCGCAGCCAGCGCGAAGACATCCAGAGCATCACCCAGGCCTTCGATGAACTCTCGCGCAGCGTCAAAGGCGTGGATGAGCTTACAAGCCGGACCCATGAAGCAACCGTGGATGCCACGAAATCCGCTGAACACTGCCAACAGCAAATGCAGATCATGAATGACGACTTGTCCGGTCTCGAAAACCAGCTATTTGCCGCCAACGAGAGAATAACCGCTCTTTCAGAAAAGAGTGACGCGATCGGTCTGGTGCTGGACGTAATTTCCGATATTGCGGAGCAGACCAACTTGCTCGCACTGAACGCAGCCATTGAGGCTGCGCGGGCGGGTGATGCTGGCCGCGGATTTGCCGTTGTCGCTGATGAAGTCCGGGGGCTGGCAAAGCGCACCCACGAATCAACCCGTAAAATCGAGGAAATAATCAGCGCCCTGCAAAGCGAAACCCGCTGTGTTGTTGACGTTATCGAACAGGGTGCCAGCGCCTGCAAGCAAACCACCTTTATGGGAGGTGAAGCCAGCAAAGCTCTTATATCGACGCTCAAAGACATCGGGATCATTACCAACTGCACCCACGAAGTGGCTGGCGCTACAGAAGAGCAATCCGCCCTCAGCCTTCAGGTGCAGCAACAAGTAGAGCGATTGCTTGCCCTGGGGGATGAGTCTGTCCGAAGCGGCGAAAGTGCCCGCAAGGAGTCAGAAGATCTCGGGCACAGCGTGGATCAGGCCCAGCTGCTCACCAGTCACTTCCTGAAAATGCTCTCTGCCCGCCTAAACATACCAAATCCGGCCTGAACACAGGAGGACCCATAGCGATTCCCCGAAACCTTACAATAAGGTAGTCTGGCGCTCTGTCCCGCTATTTCATTCGGAAGATTGCCGCTATCGTGTTGTTATCATGACTCTGGGAACCCTGTTCTGGCTGTTTGTCGCAACCTTTGCTATTTGGTATTGGTGGCGCGCGAAAGCCATCAAAGACTCTGTGTTGGAAGCCGCCCGCCGTTACTGTAAAACCATGGACGTTATGCTATTGGACGACGCCATTTATCTGCGCGGCATTTGGTTCAAACGCGACGACCAGGGCCAGATCCGCGTGTGGCGCCGATTCATGTTTGATTTCACATCAACAGGAGAAGAGCGCTACAGCGGTCGAGTGATCATGCTTGGCCAGCGAATACTGCATATGGAACTGGAGCCTCATCGTTTCTCCTGATCCCCCGGAACGACGCCCTCCGTTCACAATGATTACCCACAGCCATTGAAGCATCTCTGTAACACTACTGTAATAATTCTGCCTCATTCTCCCCGCAACGCTAACTTACTGTTGTCCTGAGGTTTTCTAATGCTAAAGTTCCGCCCACTCCAACTGCAGAGCGCCCTGCTGGGTGTGCTCTGCCTGTTTTCGGTTTTCAGTGCACCTTCAGGCTACGCCGAAGACATGGAGATTCACGGATCCAATACAATTGGCGCAAAACTCGCACCCATGCTTGTAGAGGGTTTCCTGAACAGCAACGAGCAGGGACCTGTCCGAATTCTTGGCAACGGAAAGGACAACGAGAAAGTCCTGATCGGGGATAAGAACGGCTCTCCTCTTCGGGTTCTGGTTGCTGCCCATGGTTCCAGCACCGGGTTCAGGGCGTTGGAAGCCCAAACTGCTGATGTATGGGCCTCCTCCCGCCCCGTCAAACCGGCTGAGGTGCAGCGCATGTCCGTGCATGCCGATCTGAAAGGTCTCGAAAGTGAGCATGTTATTGCCATTGACGGCCTCGCGGTGCTGGTTCACCCATCGAATCCAATCAACCAGCTGGATACCGATACTCTAGCCAGGATATTTTCAGGTGAGATCAGTAACTGGTCGGAGATCGGCGGTGCTGACCAACCCATTAACCTGTATGCGCGGGATGATCGCTCAGGTACCTGGGACACCTTCAAGAGCCTGGTTCTGGGCAAGCAGTACCCGCTGCACCCGTCCGCCAGGCGCTATGAATCAAACGACCAACTTTCTGACAGTGTCAGTGTTGACCAGGGAGGCATTGGCTTCTCAGGACTGGCCTCAGTGCGCAAGAGCAAGCTGCTGGCAATCGCAGATGGCGAAGCGCCTGCACTAAAACCTTCCAGACTGACGGTAGCCAGTGAAGATTACCCACTTTCCAGGCGACTGTTCATGTACACCTCCGGTGGTGCAACTGCCACCCTTGCGAAAGACTTTGTGGACTTCGTATTGGGCGCAGAAGGCCAGGCTATCGTCTCTGAATCCGGATTTGTTTCCCAGAACCCACTCGCCGTTAAACCCGATCTGGGCGATAGCGTCCCAGCCACTTTCAGGCTCCTGACCCAAAACTACAGCCGCCTGACCGTCAATTTCCGGTTCTCAGAGGGGCGCACCAGGCTGGACAACAAGGCGCAAAGGGATTTGAAGCGACTGGCTGAATTCCTCAACAGGGAAAACCGCACTGCCGACGACCTCCTGCTGATCGGCTTCGCCGACCAACAAACTGACGAATTAAGGGCACAAATGATCTCGGAACTAAGAGCCCTTTCCGTACGCAAGGCTTTGTCTGACCTCAACATTCATAAGGTCAGCCACACAGGTTACGGCCACGACATGCCGGTCGGCACCTATGGAGGGGAAACCGGCCAGCAACGCAACGGCCGGGTAGAAGTCTGGGTTCGCGACAGCTAAGGGTGCCCCTGTAACGGCAATCACCTATCCGCACAACGCTCACAGATATGTTTGGGTTTCATATACTACCGGGGCCACTCTCAACCTACAGACCGGGACAATGATTATCCAAAACGACCAACGCTATGCAATCAACCTGAACGTTCGCGGCATTCAGCCCTCGGCCACCTTGCGTATCAATGAATTAAGCAACCAGCTCAAGTCTGAGGGTAAGGACATCATCAAACTCGGGCTGGGGCAATCGCCCTTCCCGGTTCCCGAACGTGTTGTAGATGCGCTTAAAGAGCACGCTCACGAAAAGGATTACCTGCCAGTCAAAGGCCTGAAAGAGCTGCGAGAATCCATCGCCGGTTACATCAACCGCAGTGAACGCATGCGTTGTACCTGGGAAGATGTGCTGATTGGCCCTGGTTCCAAAGAGCTGTTGTTCATCTTACAGCTAGCCTACTACGGCGATCTGCTGATCCCCCGCCCAAGCTGGGTTTCCTATGCGCCACAGGCCCGCATTATCGGCCGCTCGGTGCACTGGATACCCACCCACGCAGAGAACAACTGGCAACTGACCGCTGAGGAACTGGACATCGTTTGTCGGGACGACGTTTCCCGCCCGCGCATCCTGATTTTGAACTACCCCTCCAACCCCACCGGTTGCACCTACACAGACGATCAGTTGCTGGCCATTGCGAATGTGGCTCGCAAATACAGGATCATCCTGCTGTCTGACGAGATTTACGGCGAAGTGAACTTTGAGGGCAAACATAAATCCATTGCTCGCTACTACCCGGAAGGTACCATTATCAGTACCGGGCTCAGCAAGTGGGCCGGTGCCGGTGGCTGGCGTGTGGGCACCTTCATCTTCCCGAGTGAATTACGCCCGCTGCAAGACGCCATGGCGATTATCGCCAGTGAAACCTACACGGCTACCAGCGCCCCCATACAACACGCTGCGATCACTGCATTTAACGGTGGCGATGACATAGAAGAGTATTTAAAACAGTCTCGCCGTGTGTTGAAGGTGATTGGTGAGTACATGCACCGACGCCTCAGTGATATGGGAGCTTCAGTACGAAAGCCCGAGGGCGCATTCTATCTGTTCCCGAATTTCGACAGCTTCCGGGACAAGCTTGCAGAAAAAGACATCAAAACCAGCCAGGCGTTTTGCCAGGCGTTACTGGAAAACACCGGTGTAGCCATTCTGCCAGCCAGTGACTTCGGCTTTGTGCCGGATCACCTTGGTGCGCGCCTGGCATTCGTAGACTTCGACGGCGCCGAGTCCCTGCAACTGGCCGGCGGAGACTATGCCGATCAGGAGCTTGCCGATGACTTTGTCGACAAGGCATGCCCCCGCCTGGTGAAAGCCATGGACAAGATGGAAGCCTGGCTGAACAGCCTCTGATCAAGCCGTGATAGACTGGCGCCCTCACTCTTCAGAGATTAAAACGGGGGCGTCATGTTTGATTCTGTTTCCCTGCAGGACATTACGGATTTCGCAGAAGACCTGGCCCTGGAGGCCGGAAAGCTGATTCGCCGTGAGCGTGATAACAGCACTCTCCGTACTGATTACAAATACGAGGCCGAGCTGGTTACTCACGCAGATATCATGGCCGATGAGTTCATCACCAGCGCCATCCAGAAGCGCTTCCCCGACCACCGCATTCTGTCTGAAGAAAGCATGCCGGACCTCAGCCAGGCTGAGGAACTCGAAACCCCTCTGTGGATCGTTGACCCTATTGATGGCACGGTAAACTACGCCTACGGCCACCCGCAGGTTGCGGTATCCATTGCCTATGCCGAAAACGGCCGTGTGCAAGCAGGCGTGGTGCACGCGCCCTTCCCCGGCGAAACCTTCCGTGCTACCCGAGGCGACGGCGCCACACTCAATGGCAAGCCTATTAACCATAGCGGCGCCACGGTGCCTAGAGACTCGCTGTTTGCAACCGGGTTCCCTTACACCAAAGATAATCTAGCGCCTTTGGTGAGCCGGTTGGACGCTATGATTCACCAATGCCGCGACTTACGCCGCATCGGTTCCGCTGCTCTGGATATCTGCTGGGTAGCCTGCGGCCGACTGGACATCTACTACGAAAACGTCAGCCCCTGGGATTTCGCGGCCGCCCGTTTGATCGCCCTGGAAGCTGGTGCCACAGCCGGCCATTTCAGCGAAGTTCCTGAGGGTTACCCTGAGGATCTTTGGGGTCGCGACATCCTGATTTCGGCGCCTGCTATCTGGGAACCCATTCGTCAGATTCTTCGGTCTGCTTCTGGGTATGAGTGAGCTAGGGGAAGGCTTCCGGTAGCCTGCTAATTTTGGTGCGGGCGGTTGGTGGGGTCGGTCTGCACAGAACCGCTACGAGCACATCCATGTGCGCTTGTTTCCGGCCATCCTTGGCCTCCAACATTCTGTGCAAACCGACCCCACCAACCTCTATCAAATAACCCAGATATATCGGGCTTCTTTTCGTCTTTCTCTAAAGTGCCTTTAGCTGCTGAGACCTGAAGAAAGTCACGCAACCCTCTCTAAGATTTCGCATTGGTTCGATTGAGCAGTCAGGAAGGCCCTGTCCCGGAATGTCGGAGGCCATGGATGGCCGGAGCCAAGCGCACACGGACGTGCTTGTAGCGGTTCCGGGGCAGGGCCTTCCTGACTGCGCCACCCCAAAACCAGCAGGCTACTGGAAGAAAACTCGGAGTCAGTCCCAAAGCGCCTCAGCAACCAGACCCCAGCTCTCGTCAAAGTCGACTGAAGGCGCTCGAGTAAAAGATGAGCGGACAAACCGCTGAATCCGACCTTCCATGAACACCAGAACAAAATCTGCGCCCCGGGTAGCGCTGGTGCGTGGCCGCAAGCCCTGGCGAATCTCGCCTTCTTTCAGGGTTTGCCGCACCTGGGTTTCCAGGCGCTCGAAGAACTGGGAAGCACGTTTGCGTAAGGCGTCGTTTTCGCCGACAAGAGCATCGCCGGTGAGAACACAACACAACCCCGGATTGCGCTCAGCGAAAACCAGTACAAGGTGCACTAACTGCTGCAAACGAACCCGCACGTCCTCTTGTTCCTGCAGGATTACCTGACAGCGAGAGAACACAGCATTTTCTGCGAATTCCAGAAGCGCCTCGAACATTTTCCGCTTGCTGGGGAAGTGGCGATACAGCGCCGCTTCGGTCACGCCAACGGATTTGGCGAGAACCGAGGTGGTAATTCTGGCCCCCGGATCCTTTTCCAGGAGTTCCAGAAGGGCATGGAGAATCGCCTCCCGGCGACTGGGCTTCTGATTCATTGTGGCCATACTGCAGCGCTCTTAATCAGAATTTGAATCAGAAGAAAGTGCCATCGAGAGGCGACGATGCACTAGCGTATAGCTTTTTGGGCATCCGCCCCGCCAGATAGGCCTCGCGCCCGGCTTCAATGGCCAGGCGCATGGCGTTGGCCATTTTAATCGGGTCTTTTGCCTGGGCAATGGCGGTGTTCATAAGTACGCCATCGCAGCCGAGTTCCATGGCGATGGTGGCATCGGAAGCCGTGCCAACGCCAGCATCCACCAGTACGGGCACCTTGGCGTTTTCGACGATCAGGCGGATATTGTAGCGATTCTGGATACCCAGGCCGGAGCCAATCGGGGCACCCAGTGGCATAATCGCGATGCAGCCCATTTCCTCAAGACGCATCGCCAGCAGGGGATCGTCGGAACAATAGACCATAACCTTGAAACCGTCTTTGATCAGTTCTTCAGCGGCCACCAGGGTTTCCGGCATGTTCGGGTACAGGGTTTTGTGTTCACCCAACACCTCCAGTTTGACCAGATCGCGGCCGTCAAGCAGCTCACGCGCCAGCTTGCAGGTTCGCACAGCATCTTTAGCGGTATAGCAGCCGGCCGTATTAGGCAGAATGGTGTAGCGTTCCGGGGAGATCACATCCAGAAGGTTTGGCTCGTCGGGGTTTTGCCCGAGGTTGGTACGGCGAACGGCGACAGTCACCATTTCAGCGCCGCTCATTTCAATCGCGCGGCCGGTTTCCGTCAGATCTTGGTACTTGCCCGTTCCAACCAATAGCCGTGACTGGTATGTGCGGCCTGCGATTTCAAGAGGTTTGTCTTCGGGCAACTGGATCTCTGGCTTGTCGGTCATAGTAATTCCGGGTTGGTAAAACCTAGTGATGTAAATTATTGATAGACGTTTCGGGATGAGGTTTTCACTTGGCCATGAGGGGCTTCAGCCACCTCCGATCGCGTGTACCACTTCAACGCGATCGCCGTTATTCAGTGCAAATTCAGTGTGCTGGCTCCGAGGTACTATGTCTTCGTTTACCTCCACCGCCAGCCGTTTGCCCACGAGGCTCATTTTTTCCACCAGTGCTCCTACCGTGGCGCCTTCGGGAAGCTCCATGGCTTCACCATTAACTTGTACCTGCATATCTCTCCTAACCCCTGTCTCTGTTCGCTTGCCCGCGTATTCCAGCTGTTAGTATCAACGTCCAGCCGGCCAGGAAACATACGCCACCAACGGGCGTGATCATGCCGACCCAGCGTAGGTCGGTCAGCACCAGTACATAAAGACTGCCACTGAACAGTATGATGCCAGCAAAAAAGAACCCGACCGAAAGCCCCAGCAATCGACGCGAAAGACCAAGCCCGGACAACAGGGCGACCAGCACCAGTGCGATGGCGTGATACATCTGATAGGTAACCGCTGTCTGGAACACCTCAAGGCTGCGCTCACTAACAACATGTCGCAACCCGTGGGCCCCAAAGGCACCGGACATGACGGCCAATAGTGCAAATAAGGCACCGGTAACCAGAGGCAGGCGCATAAAAACCTGAACCTGAGGCTTTACGGATTCAGCAGTCACAATGAATTTTTTCTCCCGTATCCAGGTTCATCATCGTAAGCGCTCCGCCCCAGACACAACCGGTATCCAGCCCAATAAACCGGTCGAAGCCGGTCTTCCCCTCAATGGCTGCCCAATGCCCGAAGACCACACGCAGCTCATCTGTGCGAGGAAACTCAAACCAGGGGGCGAAACCTTTTGGCGCATTACCGGCCGACTCTTTAGCTGTGAGTTCCAGCCTGCCATCGCTGGCAATAAAACGCATCCGGGTAAAGTAGTTGGTGATGACCCGCCAACGGTCCATACCTGTCAGATTGTCGCTCCAGCCTTCAGGCTTGTTCCCGTACATCAGCGCAAAGTATTCCGAGGCGTTTTCCCCGCGAATCACCTCTTCCACTTCCCGGGCATTGGCGAGTGCCTGCTGAACGCTCCAGATATGAGGCATCCCGGCATGGGCCATCATGATGTTACGTTCAGAGTCATACACACACAGGTTCTGCTGTCGCAGCCAACTCACCAGTTTGTCACGATCAGGGGCACTCAGTATTTCTGCAAGTGTATCCTTGCGTTTTGGCGCATGGCCACCGAGAGCCACTGCCAAAAGGTGCAAATCGTGGTTGCCCAGAACCACCACAGCCGAATCACCCAGGCTTTCAATATATCGCAAGGTTTTCAGGGACGCCGGACCCCGGTTAATCAGATCACCCGCAACCCAGAGTCGATCACGGGAAGGCGAAAAGTCCACCTTCGCCAGAACATCCCTCAAGCGATCATAACAACCCTGAATATCGCCAATCGCATAGTCAGTCATGACTGGCCTCATCGGCTATATCGGCGCCCTTCTCGCCTACGAGCAAGTCCGCGATGCTTACGAAGTCCGCCAGACTAAGGTTTTCAGGGCGCAGGCCGTCGTTGATTCCGAGGGCCTGCAGCTGTTCCACAGAGATCATACCGGCCAGCGCCTTGCGCAGGGTTTTGCGCCGAGCGTTAAACGCGGTTCTTACCACCGCTTGCAAGGTGCCAAGATCCTTCGCTGGATACGGAAGCTCTTTATGAGGAACGAGACGCACAATGGCGGAATCTACTTTCGGAGCCGGCCGGAACGCACCGGGGCCAACTTCAAATAAGGGCTGAACCTTGCAGAAGTACTGGGTCATGATGCCCAGCCGGCCGTAATTATTGTCCCCGGATACTGCCGCCATCCGCTGTACAACTTCTTTCTGCAGCATGAAGTGCATGTCCTGCACAACGCCGGTCTGAGACAACAGATGAAAAATCAACGGTGTAGAAATGTTGTAAGGCAGGTTCCCGATAATGCGCAAAGGCTTTCCATCCATGAGCTGGCTGAAATCAAACTTAAGCGCGTCCGCTTCATGAATATGAAATTCGGGATAATTGAAAAACTTGGTGCGCAGCACCGGGATGAGGTCGCGGTCCAACTCCACTACCTGGAGCTTCGGATTGACCGCCAGAATCTCCTCGGTTATGGCTCCCAGGCCAGGGCCGATTTCTACAATCGCATCGTCCGGCTTCGGGTGAATGGCCCGAATGATACGTTCGATAACGCCTGGATCCTGCAGGAAATTCTGGCCAAACCGCTTCCTGGCTTGATGGCCGGCTTTTTTACTCACTCAGGTTTCTCTCTTTTTAGCGGATTTGAGGGAGCGAGCCATTTGCTCGCCCACTCGAATGGCGGTTTGCAGGCTACCGGGATCGGCTTTACCCGTGCCAGCGAGGTCCAGAGCTGTGCCGTGATCCACGGAGGTACGCACAATGGGCAAACCAAGCGTAATGTTGACCGCGCGACCAAAGCCCTGAAACTTGAGAACCGGCAAGCCCTGATCATGATACATGGCCAGGGCGGCATCGGCATCGTTCAACCAATGGGGTGTAAACAGCGTATCTGCCGGCAAGGGGCCGGTCAGCTGTAATCCTTTATCACGAAGCTTATCAAGCGTCGGCTCAATCACCTCAATTTCTTCACGGCCGAGATGGCCGCCTTCCCCTGCGTGGGGGTTCAGGCCAGCCACAAGAATTCTTGGCTGTTCAATGCCAAAAAAGGTTTTCAGGTCGGCATGCAGGATGCTAGCCACCTGGCTCAGCCGTTCGGGTGTAATAGCGGCGGGCACGTCTTTCAGGGGCAAATGGGTGGTGACCAGAGCTACCCGTAACTCTTCTGTGGCCAGCATCATAACCACGCGTTCCACACCGCAGAGTTCCTGAAGAAACTCGGTATGGCCGCTGAACTCGATACCAGCATCATTGATGATGCCCTTGTGTACCGGCGCCGTAACCATGCCGTCAAAATCACCGTCAAGACAACCTCTTGCAGCAACTTTCAGGGTTTCCAGCACATATCGGCTGTTGGCAGTATCAAGCTCTCCCGCTTGATGAGAAGCGCAACCTTCAACGTGTAATACCGAAAGCTCACCTGCATCCTTTCTTGGCTCAGTGCCCGGTGTCCAGGGGTGCAACCTAACCTCAAGGCCCAGCAAGCTGGCCCTTGCCTCCAGCAATTGCTGGCTCGCAATCACCACTACACCAACATTACGCTTACCCATGGCGAGCTGCAGGCAGAGCTCGGGGCCTATGCCCGCAGGCTCGCCAGCGGTTAGCGCCAGGACAACACCGTCACTCATTATTCTGCAGTTTCCTGCGCACTACCGGATTCATCTTCAGCGGCATCTGTTGCATATTCACCTTTGAACTCAACAAAAGCTTCATCACGAATTTCCCGGAGCCAGTTCTGCAGTTCGGTCTCGAACTTGCGACCATATATTGCCTGCCGGGCCTCGGCTTTTTCGACATCGCTGCTTATATCTTTCTGCCGGCGCTCTTCAACCTCAAGAATATGCCAACCAAACTGGGACCGGAATGGCCCTTTGGTTTCGCCGACTTCGGCCTCTTGCATGGCCTGTTCAAACGCGGGCACCATCTGCCCGGGGCTTACCCAGCCAAGATTACCGCCGTCGGAACCGGACACAGGGTCATCAGAATATTCACGAGCCAGGACAGCGAAATCGGCCCCGCCCCGAATCTGGTCAGAGATCTCCCGGATGGTGGCTTCTGCTTCAGTATCAGTCACGGCTTCAGAAGGCCGGATCAGAATATGGCGCACACGGTTCTGCTGAATGACCTCCTTCCGAGCACCGCCGCGCTTGTCCATCACCATAACCATATGGAAGCCGCTGTTGTTCTCAAGGACCTCCGAAGGTGTGCCAACTTCAAGCTCCGGCACGACCGGCGCAACCAAGGATGGCAACTGCCGCTCGCTGCGCCAACCCATGTCGCCCCCTTCAAGTGCGTTGCTGGCATCTGATTCCGCCACGGCTACCTCACGAAAGTCGCGGCCGTTCAGAATGGCAGCGCGAAGCTCTTCTGTTTTTTCGCGCGTCGCGTCCACAGACGCATCATCGGCGGGATTATCCGGCTCGATAAAAATATAGGCTAACCGGTATTCCGCACCATTCCCGCCGCCAGACTCCAGCGCCTGCAGATAGTTCTCAACTTCGCTATCCGTCACACGGACCCGGCCGCCCACCTGGCGCTGCTGAACCCGGCCGGTGATCATCTCCTGGCGAATCTGCTCCCTGGCCTGGCGATAGCTTACGCCCTCAACAACCAGCTGTTCTTCAAATTCAGACAGTGTCATGTCATTGCGCTCGGCAATGTTGACCAGGGTCTCGTTCAGCTCATTATCGCTGATACGCATCCCCATTTTTTCGGCCATCTGCAATTGAACGGATTCGGTGATCAACTGTTCCAGGACACGCTCTTCAAGGAGCCGGCGTGGCGGCAGGCCCGTGCCCTGGGCACTGAGTCGTCCAACAATGGTGTTGATTCTTGCTTCCAGTTCGGTCTGAAGGATCACATCGTCATCAACAATGGCAACCACCTGGTCGAGCAGTTTGCGCTCAGCCTGGGCCGAAAAAGAAAGCACCACTGCCAATAACATCAACAGTGTCTGTAAACCTTGGCGAAGCGTCGCCTTCATAATCACCTCTTAATGAAGATATTAGCCTGCAAACAGGGTACCGGAAGGCGCCTTTGTCGTCAGGGGTACAATCAAGAGAGCCAATCGGGAACCCCCGTCAGGGTGTTCCAAACCGGCGTTGCTCACGTTCATCGAAACCGTAAATGGCCTCGGAGATCGATGTCGAAGAACCTCCGCTGCCACCCAGGCCTTTTAGCTGAATCTGGAACAATATGCGGCTTTCCAGTTCCTGATCATCGGTGAAGTAATTCTGGTGAACCACCTGAACACTCCAGCAGCAATTGTTGTATTCAATACCGGCAAGGGAGCCAACCGTGCGGTCCAGATCCGAATCATATACCCAGCGGCCGATCAGACTAACACGGTCCGTTGCCGGGATAACCGCCGCAATATCCGACTGTTCCAACTCATCCCGGCTATAAGTATGGCCAACACTCGCCAGATACCTGTAGTCCTGCGAGTGGAAGATCAACTGGCTCCGACCCTCTTCCGTATCCCCTGTCTCCGGATCCCAGAGCCCGGTAGAGCGGATTTGAAGATTCTGTAGCGGGTTAAGCACAACCTCACCCGCCAAGGGTGATCTGCTGAGATTACTTGCGCCTTCACCAAACAGCGTCACCTCGCGATCTTCAAAATACTGAACCTGGCCAACACTGAAGCGTGCTCTCTCGGCCCCCGTAACCAGATCATTGAACCGACTGGTCAGGGCCACCGTCAACTGGTTGGTATTACCGACCCGGTCGCCCCCTACAAAACGGTCGGGCTGAAACAATTGGTCAAAACTGAAACTCTCGAAGGCAGTATCAAAGGCCGGAATATCGTTCTGGTCTGCATCCGCATCTGCCCAGGCGTAATAAAGCCGGGGTTCCAGTGTCTGGTTGTAGGGCACATCGAACAGACTCGAGCGGCGATCGAAATACAAGCCATTATCCCATTCTACGACAGGAACCGTACGATCAAACTCTCCGTCCCCGGCACTGTAGTCCTCCAAATCGTAACGCGTGTAATCCAGGCTTAACGACGGACGGCTGAAGCCCCAGAGCGCGCGCATCGGCAGTGCCAGCTCGGGGCGTGCACGGAAGCGCTGGCCATTGGCTTTATCAAGACCGGTCAAGGAGTCATTTTCGCGGTAGAACCAGGCATACTCGCTTTCCAGGCCTGCCTCCAGCCAGCCAGCCTCAGCTGTTCCTGCATAAACGATTTGCGGTAATTGTGCGTAAGGCTTGTCTTCATCAGCAATGCTGTCGCTGATCGTTTGGTAATCATTGAGGTAAGCATCGAAATACTGGTTAGCTGTTTGGTAACGCACCCCGCCACGGCGTTGCAGGTGGCTAGTCTGACTGATTTCCAGGCTGCGATTCAGGTCACTGAGATAGTCGTTGTCACTGACTACGGAATAATCACCATAGCCGTTCCAGCCACTGCCGAAGGTCGCGCGGGTGGAGGCATCCAGCGCCCAGCGCTGACCGGATTCACCGGGGTTCTCATCTGCATAGGCAGAGTCGTTATCTATATAACCCACCTGAAGCGTTGTCTGTCCGACGCTACTGAGATAACGGCCTTCAACCTCATTAAACAGGCCGCGACCATGAATGTACTGTGGTGTGATCGTGGCATCGTAATGGGGCGCCAGATTCAGGTAATAGGGGGTCGCGAGAAACGCCCCACTGCCAGCACTGGAAGAACCAAACTCCGGATACAGAAAGCCGCTCTTGCGGCGATCATCAATGGGAAAGCTGGCGTAAGGCCAGTAAAACACCGGCACATCCAGAATCTCGAAGCGAACATGCTTGGCAGTTCCGAAACCACCGGCCTGGTCCAGTTCGATATCAGACGCAACAATAGCCCAGTCATTTTGCTGCGGCCCGCAGGTGGTGAGCATGCCATCACGTATTTCCACCCTGGACTCATCCACGCGGGAGAGGGCTCCGGCCCTGCCTCGCATTTCCGGGCCATGCAACAGGAAGGTAGCGGTATTGATATCGAATTGCCCTGAGTCCACGCTGTATTCGGCGCGATCCCCGGTTAGCAAAAACCCCTGACCACGGCTGACCAGAGGGCCCTGAATCGATACCTGCCCGAGACTCTGATTGTAACGGGCCTCTGTACCCGTCACCTGAAAGTTACCCTGACGAAGACGCACGTCGCCCTGAAGATATAGCTCCCGATCAATCTCATAACGGGCATTCAGGCCACTAACCTGCAGGGGAACTGCTTCGTCAGCTCCAGCAATTCCTTCACCGAAAACACCCGAACCATCCTCTCCGCCGCCAGATGGCAAATAGCCTCCAGAGCAAAATACCGGCAGTGAGTTCCTGACAGACTCCGGGAGCTGGCTTTTAGGCCGCCAATCCAGTTCGGCAGCCGATGGTGCTTCCTCGCCATAGGAAAGGCCGGTCGCCGACATCAGTGCAAAACCGGCAATCAGGCGTGCAATCCGACGCTGAGATATGCCCTTCTGCGCCTGCAGATAACTGTCGGACAATGGCACGGTAGCAAGGTTCCTGTTCCGGGTGCATGGAAAACTGTGGATAGCGCAACGGGGCACGAATACACAAATGACAGCGGCCTAGTTTACACGTGCCCCTGAGGCTTGTTAACGAAAACGGGGCCCGATACACGAAACTCCGCTGCAAAACCGTTTTACCCTCTTTATACTCCATCCCGAGGAGCCTCTGGAATAAACTCCAATTATGGACAACGCCAAGGCTCATTCATGTTTTCCTCAATGTACTCATGACCTCAGGATGATCGCCCTAGCTATGGATAACCGCCTGCAAATGCTGACCAGCTGGGTCAGACAGTTTCCCGGCTTTGAGGACACCGACGTTTTGCCCGTTTCCGGCGACGCCAGTTTCCGGCGCTACTTCCGGATTTTCAAAACAGGCGCCGATGGTGGCAACACTTCTTTCATCGCTATGGACTCACCTCCGGAGCAAGAGGACTGCGCGCCTTTTATCAGCATAGGCCGCCATTGGCACCAGGCTGGCATTGCCGTCCCGCAGATTTTCGAAGCAGATCCTGCACGGGGCCTGCTGTTACTGGAAGATTTCGGCGACCAGCTGATGTTGGGACAGCTCAACCCGGACACTGCCAACGCGCTTTACCAGAGTGCACTGGAAGAACTCGTGCTTATCCAGCAGTTGCCGGCACCGCCTGACTATTCTTTGCCAGCCTATGACACGGCTTTGCTGAACCGTGAAATGGCACTATTCAGGGACTGGCTGCTGGAAGGCTATCTGGAACTGAAACTCGATAACATCGAGAAGTCCATGCTTGATACCACCTTCGCGCTCCTCCGGGAGAGCGCGCTGGCTCAGCCCAAAGTAACCGTGCATCGGGATTACCACTCCCGAAACCTGCTGGTGCGGCAAAAAAGCTCTCGCCCTGGCGTTATCGATTTTCAGGATGCGGTAACAGGCCCTGTTACCTACGATGCAGTTTCATTGCTTAAGGATTGTTATATTCAATGGCCAGAAGAGAGGATTAGCGCGTGGCTGGAAACCTTCCGCGTACAAGCTCTGGCAGCAGGGTTGCACCATGCCGACAGCGACACTTTCCGCCAGTGGTTTGAACTCATGGGCATGCAACGTCACCTGAAAGCCGCAGGTATTTTTGCCAGGCTTGCCATGCGCGATGGCAAATCGGGCTACCTTGCGGACATTCCCCGTACAGTGGGTTACCTGCTTACTGCCAGCAAAAGGCTGCCAGCCTTGATGCATTTCCATGACTGGCTCAAAGCCTTGGCTGTGCCGCGAATTGAAGCGTTGATAGGCCCAATTCCGAATCAGGAGCATCTGGCACAGTGAAGGCGATGATTCTTGCCGCAGGTAAAGGGGAGCGTATGCGGCCACTGACCCTGACAACCCCCAAGCCCTTGTTGAGTGCTGGTGGTAAACCACTTATTGAACACCACCTGGAGCACCTCCACCGCGCCGACTTCCAGGATGTTGTCATCAACCATGCGTGGCTTGGGGAGCAGATCGAGTTCACACTGGGCAACGGCGAGCGATTCGGGCTATCACTGCACTACTCACGTGAAGGTGAGCCACTGGAGACAGCGGGCGGCATTGTCCGGGCACTGCCCCTGCTCACCGCCAGTGGCGACGAGTGGTTTATGGTTATAAACGGCGACATCTGGTCCGATTTCGATCTCACCCGTCTTCAGTCGATCCCAGCTGCAGACTTGTCTGCCATCGATGCGGTTCTGGTGCTGGCAGATAACCCCCCGCACCATCGCCATGGCGACTTTTGCCTTAACGACAACGGCATGCTTTCTGAGGAGTGCGCCGGAAAGGACGGTGAAAGCCTAACCTTTACCGGCATCAGCCTTCTGCACCGCAGGCTGTTTGACGGGCTGACTGACCAGGCCGACAAGCTCGGGCCCGTGCTGCGCAGAGCCATGGGTAAAGGCAGGGTAGCAGGACTGCATCACCCGGGTGTCTGGATTGACGTGGGAACCCCGGAACGCTTGCGGGCGTTAGACCAGTACCTGGCGACTCGGGAGTCCTAGAATAATGGCGACTCGTTCTGCACAACCAGCTCTGCCGCCACGAATGGAAGCTGCATTTTCCGGCCTTCTGCATAAACTCTCTGCTTCCAGGCATCAGGCACATAAACTGATCGGCGAAACCAGCCTGCCACGCTGGTGTCGTCGACCGCTGTTTTTCTTTCTTGGTTACATCGCCAGGGCAGATGGGCGGGTTTCGGAGCAGGATATCCGCTTTGCAGAAAACCTTATGGCGGCGCTGAGGCTCTCAAAACGGCAAAGACGAAAAGCCATTCACAGTTTCCAGGAAGGCAAAGCATCCGAAACACTGCCGCCATTCAGCGGACTCACATTAAGACTAAGCCACCGCATCTGGCCTGCTCCGGCCCTGAAAATGGCCATCTGCCTCTGCCACGCGGCGCAGCTCAAGGGCCGCCCCCTCAAACCCCGACGCTATCGCTGTGAAGACACCATCGACCAGATCGGCATGCCGGTCTCCATCAGCGAAGACATCTTTGACAGCTACGCCACCCAGGCGTGGGGCGACCTCAGTGAGGCAGTGTCAAAGCCGGTAACTCTCGAGCAGGCATGCGCTCTGCTGGGCGTGACAAGGCGGGATCCAGTCGCAACAATCAAGCGCGCCTACCGCAAAAAGGTTTCCGAGTGCCACCCCGACAAGCTGGCGCAGCAAGAGCTCACCCCAGCCGAACGCGCTCTGGCAAAGGACCGTCTTCTGCGTTACCAGCAAGCCTGGGAACTTATCCGGCGACATCACTAGCCGTTATTGTCGCGAGTCCGCTTTGAGCCAGGCAGATATCCTGCCAGCAAGAGCCTTTCCGTTTCGCGGCAGAAAAGAAGCCCTCGACCCCACAGACTGGAGGCTGAAGCTCTCCACCCCTGCTCGCGCCAGATCAGCTTTGCGCTGCTCGCCTTCATCGCTTGAGGAGAGCTCCAGAATGCGCGGCAAAGAAGCTGTCGCCAGCGTTTCAGCCAACTGACTGCCATCGCGAGGATAAAACTTCGGGCCGACCCAGATCAGAGCTGAAGGGGGCTCCTGATCCACCGCAAAAGACACAGCATGATTGCTACCCCGACCTATCCCGATCACAGCCATGAGCTCGTATTCACGCTTTCTGAGCTCTGCAGCTCCGGCCACAAGCTCCTGAATAATGCGCGCCCGGTAGTCGGCCTCCAATTCATCTACGGCTTCCGGCGCCAATACATCGATCGTAGTCGGACTTGAGGCACCCGGGTTCGGGTCTTCAGGTTCTGCCAAAGGCGCCAGGCGCTGACGTTCCAGGATGCGCTCCAGCACTCCCCGCGGTGGTTCCAGCCCCAGAGCAAGTACTGCAAACTTTCGGTGCGTCAGCTCACGGGCCAGAGCCCCCGTCAGCCCCGACTCTGCGTTTTCGCCTTCATCGGCCAGAATAATCAGTGCCCCCTTTGCGGGGGTTTCCGTTTCTGGCCAGAAAAGCGCCAGTGTGCGGCCCCCGTCCTCGCGATCGAGCCAGAGTGCGGAATCCGGGAACCTCAGGCTCAAACCCCGTTCACCCGGCCCGGAGGAGACGATTCCACGCACTTCCCCGGATTCGGCCTGATCTGGCGCCTCGGGAGCCGCCGTTTCCTCTGCAAAGGCAGGCATTCCGCCACATATCAGAGTCAGGGCCAACAGGTAATTACTTAGGTTCTTGCGGCCACGACTTTGGGCTATTGTTCTCAATCGGCGCACAGTTCCTGCTCCTCTGGCTACGAAAAAGCACTCTCGAGCTGTTAGACTGTCACTATTATCAATGGCTGCCAATTGTTTGCGAGAACCGTGATGAATCCTTACCTGATTGCCCCATCTATTCTGTCTGCTGACTTTGCTCGCCTGGGCGAAGAAGTCGATAACGTTCTGGCCGCCGGTGCAGACGTGGTGCATTTTGACGTTATGGACAACCATTATGTCCCTAACCTGACCATCGGACCGATGGTGTGTGAAGCGCTGCGCAAGCATGGCGTTACCGCGCCCATAGACGTACACCTGATGGTATCCCCGGTGGATGACCTGATTCGCATGTTCATTGACGCCGGTGCCAGCTACATCACCTTCCACCCTGAGGCCTCCCAGCACATCGACCGCTCCCTACAGCTGATTCGCGAGGGCGGCTGCAAGGCAGGCCTGGTGTTCAACCCGGCCACCCCCCTGCACCACATGGACCATGTAATGGACAAGCTCGACATGGTTCTGATGATGTCGGTTAACCCCGGTTTCGGCGGCCAGAAATTCATCCCCGGCACCCTCGATAAGCTAAGGGAAGCCCGCAGCCGCATCGACGCCAGCAACTACAACATCCGGCTGGAAATCGATGGGGGTGTAAAAACCGACAACATCCGTCAAATTGCCGAAGCCGGCGCGGACACCTTTGTTGCCGGTTCAGCCATTTTTAATACAAGCGATTACAAAGCCACCATTGAAGCCATGCGCCTGGAACTGGAACAGGCCCGCACCGCATTGGGCCACAAGGTTTCGGACCAGTGAGTCTGGCCGGCCTGTTCAACGATCGCTGGCCAGGGGTTGCCTTGTTTGACCTTGATGGCACCTTGGTGGACAGTGCCCCAGATCTTGCCGCTGCGGTTGATCGCACCCTTGAACAGTTGGGGCGCAAACCGGCCGGCATTGAACAGGTGCGCCAATGGGTTGGCCACGGCTCCCCGATTCTACTGCGGCGCGCACTCGCGGGCAGAGTCGACTGGGAGCCAGCGAATGCGGCAGACGACGCTCTATTTAATGATGCTCTGGAATTGTTTTTCAACAACTACCGTCAACTCAACGGCCAGCGTGCCGCGGTCTACCCAGGGGTTGAAACTTGCCTTGAGACACTCCGCGCGCGAGGCTGTCGAATGGCCGTTGTGACCAACAAGCCGGAACAGTTTGTTGGTCCCCTGCTGAAACAGCTGGGGTTGGAACACTATTTTCAGCTGGTGGTCGGGGGCGATACGCTGAGTACGAAAAAGCCGGATCCCGCACCACTGCTGCATGCCATGGAGGCGCTTCAGGGTAGCCGAGGCACTACTGTGATGATCGGTGACTCGGCAGCAGACGTCAGTGCTGCTCAGTCCGCAGGCATTCCCTGTGTAGCAGTGACTTATGGCTACAACTTTGGGCGCTCAGTGCAGACACTGGGTGCAGACGCTGTGGTTGATTCCCTGAGCGAGCTTTTGTAACCTCTCAGGCCTTGGACTTTCAATCTTTTAACTTCGGGAGATTCCTGCCGTGCAGGGACTGAATCTGACTAGAGCGCGAGGCATCCTCATAACCCGCGCAACGCGATGGTGGCGATGGCGTACCGGCTGAAAATACTCAGCCCGGTAGAAAGTGAGCGCTTGCCCGCTTGATGCCACCACCCGACAAAGCCCGCCAGCATTAACATGGGCCGGCCGTAACGCAGATCAGATTTCAGGAAACCCGACCATGACCTTCGAACAATTCCGCAAGCTGGCACAGGCTGGCTTCAACCGAATCCCCGTGTACCGTGAAGTTCTAGCGGACATGGACACCCCTTTGAGCACCTACCTCAAACTGGCCAGTGGACCATACTCGTATCTGTTTGAGTCGGTACAAGGCGGTGAAAAATGGGGCCGGTATTCCATTATTGGCCTGCCCAGTCAGGAAGTGCTGAAAGTCTACGACCATCGCGTAGAGATCCGCCAGCACGGGGAACTTGTGGAAACCGCGGAAGTGGACGACCCGCTGGCCTTTGTTGCAGGCTACCAGGAACGCTTTAACGCCCCAGACCTCGAGGAGCTCCCGCGCTTCAATGGCGGCCTGGTGGGTTATTTCGGCTACGACACAGTGCGCTACATCGAAAAACGCCTTGCAGCCACCTGCCCTCCTGATCGCATTGGCACGCCCGACATATTATTGATGGTATCCAATGAACTGGTTGTGTTCGACAACTTGCGCGGCAAACTGCACCTGATAGTACACGTCGACCCCACCGACGAGGGGGGTTACGAACAGGCCCAGCGAAGACTCGACGAGCTCGAACAACAACTGCACCGGCAAACCGCCAACGCTCCGCAAACCCCGGCGCACCTGCGCGGCAAAACGGTAGATGAAAGCGAATTTGTGTCGGGCTTCAGCCAGGAAAAATTCGAGGCTGCTGTCGATAAAATCAAAGACTACGTGTTGGACGGTGACGTGATGCAAACCGTCATCTCCCAGCGTATGTCGATCCCCTTCGAAGCCCCACCGCTGAACCTGTACCGCTCGCTCCGAGTACTCAACCCGTCTCCCTACATGTATTACCTGGACCTGGACGATTTCCACATCGTTGGCTCGTCGCCGGAAATTCTGGCGCGCATGGAAGACCGCGAAGTTACCGTCCGCCCTATCGCCGGAACCCGCAAGCGCGGCGCTACCGAGGCAGAAGACCGAGCACTGGAAGCCGAGCTGCTGGCCGATCCGAAAGAGATCGCCGAGCACCTTATGCTTATTGACCTGGGCCGCAACGACGCAGGCCGCGTATCCGAAACCGGCACCGTGCGGCTGACCGAAAAAATGGCCGTCGAGCGATACTCCCACGTAATGCACATAGTGTCTAACGTAACCGGCCGGGTGAAAGACGGCACCAGCTGTCTCGACGTACTGAAAGCCACCCTGCCGGCCGGCACCCTCAGTGGCGCTCCGAAAACCCGGGCCATGGAAATCATTGACGAACTGGAACCGGTAAAACGTGGCGTTTATGGTGGTGCGGTTGGTTACCTCTCGTTCAATGGCAACATGGACACAGCTATCGCCATTCGGACCGCCGTTATCAAAGACAAAACGCTGCACATACAGGCTGGTGCGGGTATCGTCGCCGACTCGGTGCCTCGACTTGAGTGGAAGGAAACCATGAACAAGGGCCGCGCTATCTTCCGAGCAGTGGCCATGACCTATAACGATTTTGACCACTGAGGCGAGGGAAACATCATGCTATTAATGATCGACAACTACGATTCCTTCACCTACAACGTGGTGCAGTATCTCGCGGAACTGGGCGCCGACGTTCAGGTGCACCGCAACGACGAAATCACTGTGGAACAGATCGAAGCCCTGAACCCGGAGCGGCTCGTGATTTCACCCGGGCCCTGCACACCGAAGGAGGCCGGAGTTTCCACAGAAGTCATCCGGCACTTTGCAGGCAAGATCCCCATCCTGGGCATCTGCCTTGGCCACCAGGCCATTGGCCAGGTTTTCGGCGGTAATATCATACGTGCCGGGCGCGTCATGCATGGCAAAGTGTCTCCCGTTTTCCACAACGACACGGGGGTGTTCCGCGGCCTCAGCAATCCCTTGCAGGCCACCCGATACCATAGCCTGGTAATTGAACAAGCCAGCTTGCCGGAATGCCTGGAAATGACCGCCTGGACTCGCAACAGCGACGGCAGCGTGGAAGAAATCATGGGCGTGCGCCACAAGACCCTGGCCATCGAAGGGGTACAGTTCCACCCGGAATCGATCATGAGCGAACAGGGTCACGAACTGCTGCGCAACTTCCTGCGAACCCAATAAAAAGGCAAGACCAATGAACATGAAAGACGCACTTAACCGGGTGGCCGAAAACCTGGACATGTCCCGGGAAGAAATGAAAAGTGTGATGCGCATTGTCATGAACGGCGAGGCGACCGACGCTCAGATCGGTGCCCTGCTCATGGGCCTGCGCATCAAAAGCGAAACCGTTGACGAAATCACCGGTGCCGTGGAGGTCATGCGCGAACTGGTTTCCGGCGTAACCATTAAAGCCGAACCATTGGTTGATATCGTAGGCACTGGTGGCGATGGCTCCAACCTGTTCAACGTTTCTTCAGCCTCGGCTTTTGTGGTTGCAGCGGCTGGCGGCTTTGTGGCCAAGCATGGTAACCGTGCGGTTTCCTCCAAAAGCGGCAGCGCCGACCTGATTGAACAGGCCGGCATCAACCTCAACCTGACGCCGGAACAGGTCGCCCGCTGCGTAGAGCAGATTGGAGTCGGCTTCATGTTTGCCCCGGCCCATCACGGCGCCATGAAGCACGCCGTAGGCCCACGCAAGGAAATGGGTTGCCGCACCCTTTTCAACATTCTCGGCCCCATGACCAATCCTGCGGGCGTTAAACGCCAACTTCTGGGTGTATTCAGTAAAGCCCTCTGCCGCCCTATGGCAGAAGTGCTGCAAAAACTCGGCTCTGAACACATCATGGTAGTAGCATCCAACGATGGTCTCGACGAAATCAGCCTCGCCAGCGCCACTCATGTAGCTGAACTTAAAAATGGCGAGATCACCGAATATGACATCACCCCGGAAGACCTGGGTATTAAAAGCCAGAGCCTTGTAGGCTTGTCTGTAAACAATGCCGAAGACTCCCTGAATCTGATCAAAGCCGCCTTCGGCCGCGGCCACGATGACATGGCGGAAAAAGCCCGGGACCTGATCGCTCTCAACGCAGGCGCAGCTATTTACGTATCCGGCCTGGCGCCAACAGCTAAAGCAGGCGTGGAAATGGCCCTGGACGCCATGGGATCCGGTCTTGCCGCGGGCAAACTGGCGGAATTGGCAGATTTTTCACACTGCTTCTGAGCAGATAAAGCCAGCACCCAAACATGAGAGCCTGCCGGTAGTCGCCTCTCAAAACTGTCTGCAGCCAAGGATGGCTGCAGCCAAGCCCTACAAGGACGTATTAACGGGCGTGTTTTGAGAGGCGACTACCGGCAGGCTCAAGCACGGAATCAGACTGAAAATGGCTATGCAAAACGACAAAACCCCCACCATTCTGCGCAAGATCGTAGAAAGAAAGTGGGAAGAAATAGGCGCCCGGAAACGCACAACAAGCCTGGAAGATCTCAAAGCCAAATCCGGCGACCAGCCCGGCACCCGCGGCTTTACCAATGCTCTGCGTCAGCGCATCGAAGTGGGCACTCCAGCAGTCATTGCCGAAATTAAAAAAGCCTCACCCAGTAAAGGCATACTCCGCGACCCCTTTGAGCCCGCCAAAATCGCAGAAAGCTACGAGGAGGGCGGTGCCGCTTGCTTATCAGTGCTTACTGACCACGATTTCTTCCAGGGCCATGAGGACTACCTGATTGCTGCACGCAATGCCTGCAGCCTGCCGGTTATCCGCAAGGACTTTATGGTAGCGCCCTATCAGGTCTATGAAGCGCGCACTATCGGCGCCGACTGCATACTCCTGATTGCCGCCTGCCTTACCAAAGACCAAATGCAGGAACTGGAAGGCATAGCACACGAAACAGGTATGGACGTACTGGTAGAAGTGCACAATAGCGAAGAAATGGACGAAGCATTAACGCTGAGCACACCCTTGGTGGGCATCAATAACCGCGACCTGCACAGCTTCGACGTTTCTCTGGACACCACTTTTAACTTGCACCAACGCATAGGTCCAGAGCGCATGGCGATTACCGAAAGCGGCATCATGAGCCGTGCCGACGTGGAAGCCATGACAGGCCGGGGCATCTATGGTTTTCTGGTGGGCGAATCCTTTATGCGCGCAGCAAATCCCGGAGAGAAGTTGCAGGAACTCTTTTTCCCCAGCTAACTTAACCCTGGGCAAAATCAGACATAAAGCCGAGGCCTGCGCAGGTCAGGCGGGATCCGTCAGAGCCTCTTGCATCAACAGCTGCAAATGCTCTGGCAGCTTTGACGACAACGCCAGCGCCTGCTCATGGGCGCGGGGCGACATTTTACCCCAGGTGCGACGCACGATCCTCAGCCACTTCTCCCGCTCGTACTCCGCGTTATCGGCATAGAACTGTGCAAAGTATTTTTCCAGGAACACCATGCAGGCAACATCTTCGAGCAGCTGGGTGTCCGCGTCTTTGCGCAGCTCTCGCTTGGTCAGAATCACCTCTACCCGCTTGCATTCACTTTCTGGATATCCGCAGTCCGCCATAATTTCGGCCGCCCTGCGGCCATGCATTCGCCCACAGGCCTGACGCCATTCATAATAGGACTTCCTGCCTTCCGGGTAATCGCTGCGGGGCATTTTCCAGCGCTCGAGATGCTGTGCACGACAGGCGATCTGCATCCGCTCCGAAGGCGCAGGCTCCAGCTCATACAACCATCGTGTCATGTGCAGGCTATAAACGTACTCTCTGGGCAAGTGCTCATCGGCCATAATCGCCATATTGGGATCTGCGCGATTTGCACTGTCGATCGCATCCAGAGCACATTTCACAGATGCACACTTCATACTGTCTCCTTTTGCGACACAATTACCTTCAAGGGTTATTGTGTCTGGGGTCATATTGACTGATGATTATAACTACTGGCAGCCGGATCAAGAGCATGTTGAGATTTTCAGGCCTCAAACCGCCAAACAAAAAGGTACCACCCAAATGGCTGCCCGCCTATGAGGAATACATACGGACTGTAGAGGGACAAGTCGCCGTTATTGCGGCCTGGGTACTTCTGGTCACCGTGATCTTCTATCAGTTCTCACATGAACTGCGTCTTGCGCACCACCCGGACCTCTGGTTAACGGAGTTTTGTCTCCGGATACCAGTTCTGCTGGCCGCTTCATTAACTTTGCTCTCCCACTACGCCAGCAAACCCTTGTGCCAGAACCGCCACCTACTCAGAGGCATGGGGGTTTCAGTAATGGTCATGATACTTGGACTGTTTCTGATTCACTATAACGGACGAACAGCCGATACCTATCAGATAACCAACGGCATGGTTATAAGCTTTTTCGGGGTAGCCATTCTTTCGGTACGAGGCTCAAGAGAGTGGTGGCTAATGTTCGCACTGCCCATGACAGTCTTTGCGCTGGTGGCCCGGACGCAGGGCCTGGCACTTTCAGAACTGCTGCCCTTCTTGTTTGACCCCCTGGTCATGATGATCATTGGCATGGTGACAAGCGAGGCATTGAGGCAACTTCGGGAGGGTGAGTTTCTGGCCCGCCAGCAGCTCCGGGAGCAGGCAACCACCGACCAACTGACCGGGCTTCTGAATCGCAGGGCCATGCATACCTTGCTGGAACAAGAGCATTCCCGCGCGCAACGCTACGGCACTACACACAGCCTGATTCTTGGGGATCTCGACCGATTCAAACGAGTGAATGATCGTTACGGGCACGATATTGGCGATGCCGTGCTGAAAGAAACTGCACGAAAGCTGAACGGCCATATGCGAGCTCAGGACGTTCTATGCCGATGGGGTGGCGAGGAAGTTCTGATTCTGTTGCCGGAAACCGACTTGGAAGGCGCCATACATCTGGCTGAAAAACTCCGCGTCGCTATCGCCGAAGAGCCCATGCATGCCGGCGAACACCTGATACCCCAGACCATCAGCCTTGGAGTCACTAGTTGCCGGGGGCGAAACGACATTGAAAACGCCATCAAACGGGCTGACGAGGCTCTCTATAAGGCAAAAGACGGTGGCCGTAACCGAACAGAGGCTATCGCGCCACCACTCTCCGAGCATGCTTTACCAGCTCACCAGGGCATATAGCGCATCAATCCAGTGACCGGGATACCAATCCATCTTTATGATCAGACCTGCGCCGATGGCCGCGCCTTGATGCGGTCATACCATGCCTGAAGGTTCGTATGTTCAGGGTGGATGCGAATACTTACTACCCGTGCGAACGCAACCGTTGTAAATGCATTGATGTCAGCAGCAGTAAAGCGATCGCAACAAATGTAGTCCCGATCGGCAAGGTGATTATCGAGAAACGCCATGAATTTGGTGACGCTCTTTCCGCAATCCTCGCCCCACTCTTTGATGGGATTCATCCGATCTTTGAAATAACCGCTGGTATGCTGAAAGCACATGCCTGTCGGCATAAAGAAGTAGAACTCGACCCACCTGACCCATTGCTCGATCAAAGCTTTCTCTACCGGAGTATCTCCCAGAAGTGTGGGGGCTTCGGGGTAGTTTTCTTCGAAGTAGCGGCAGATGGCCATGGTCTCTGAGATACAGGTTCCGTCATCCAGCTCCATAACCGGTACTTTTTTCATCGGGTTACGTGCTTTGTACTCCGGCGTAAGGTTCTCACCTTTCTGCAGGTCAATTTCTATGAATTCGGCCTTCTCAAGCAAGCCTTTCTCTGCCATGAACATGCGTACGCGTCGAGGATTCGGTGCGGTTTTTGTTTCGAAAATCTTCATTTTTATCAGCTCCGTTCCAGATAATTCAGGATGGCTCAAGGTAACAACCCAAAGAGACTGGCCCGAAAAAAGGGTTGCGTCAAGCAACTGGGCAGAAGCCTCAAAAGCTATCTCGATACGTCTGCAAAAACGGCCCATTTTCGTTAAAACCTTGTAACTCAGCTCAGGATCCTTATGCTAAAAGTTAAGCGTTAACCGAGATAAGCCGTTTTGCCCTATTTACAGTACTACCAGAACACTGCAAACCAGAGAGCCTTTTCCGGTTACCTCATATCAGTATTACAAAAACCAGCAAAACCACTGATACCAGAATTCACCAACCCTCGAACGGAGAAGTGACTATGCGAAAGCTTACGTCAGCCGCACTGCTATGTGCGCTATCAGTGCCCGCCATGGCACAGGCCAACACCTGTGGTGAAGTATCCATCACAGAAATGAACTGGGCCTCCAATACAGTGGTCACCAACGTAGCCAAATTTATTATGGAACAGGGTTATGGCTGCGATGTGTCGGTTATACCCTCAGACACAGTGCCTGCTGTAACGTCTGTTGCGGAAAACGGCGAGCCGGACATTGTCACCGAATTGTGGCTGAACTCAGCTGGCGAGGCCTACCTGCGCCTTGAAGAAGAAGGCAAGATTGAACGGCTAGCCAAAGTGCTGGATCCCGGCGGTGTTGAAGGCTGGTGGATTCCCACCTATCTGGCAGAAAAACACCCTGAACTAAAAACTATCGAAGGCGTGATGGCTAACCCCGAGTTGGTGGGCGCGCGTTTCAACAACTGCCCTGACGGATGGGGCTGCAGAGTTGTCAACGACAACCTGGTTCGCGCTCTGGACCTGGAAGAGTCCGGCATCAAGGTCTTTAACCATGGCTCTGGTGAGACTCTCGCTTCTTCAATGGCGTCCGCCGTCCAGGATGAAGAGCCCTGGTTTGGCTACTACTGGGGTCCGACCGTGCCTCTGGGCAAATACGATATGACACGAGTGGAGCTGGGCGAGTACAAGCAAGAGGTTCACCAGAAGAATCAGACTGCTAACGCGGACAACCCGGGTGTATCCGAATTCCCCGCAGCGACTGTTCTTACCTCTGTTACCACCGACTTCAAGGAGCGTGAACCGGAAGTCACCGAGATGCTCAGCAACATGACCTTCAAGACGGACACCATGAGCTCACTTCTGGCATGGATGGACTCCAACAATGCATCCGCCGAAGAAGCTGCCGTCTATTTCCTGAGCAATAACCGGGATGAATGGTCCGACTGGCTAAACGAAGACGCCAGGAAGAAGCTCGCAGCTCTTCTTGAAAACTGATCGACCCTCCCTGGCCCGGGGCAGCATCAACAATGATCTGCCCCGGGCACGCCCGATAGTAATAGCAACTGATTTCGATGGCGCATGGCCACCCATGCGCACAAGAGGCTGAACACTAATGGCAACCTACGATTCCCTTTTTTCGGCACTGGGGTTAAAAGAATGGTGCGCGGAAGGTAAATCAGACGGCCCGATGTCGATGGCTGACCTGCTCGCTAAAACCAAGGGCAGCGATGCAGAGCCGGAATCTCTGTGGGACCTTCCTTTCCCGTCCATGGACACGCTCAATGAATCCTGCGCCGCCTTCCCGCAATCGCGGGAACTCACCAAAGGTCTGGAACAGGGTTTTCTTGCAATAAAAGACAATCTCAGCCTGGTGCTTGACCCACTGACCCAGCCGCTGAGCTGGTTTCTGGATAGCGCCCTCTACGGCATGTTGAACACGCCTTGGTGGATTGTCATCCCGCTCATGCTAGCGATTGTTTTTGTGGTCACCAAATCCTGGAAGCTGGTGCTGTTCGTGGGCGTCAGCATTGGTCTGTTGGCATTTATTGATTACTACGAATACGCCATGCAGACTCTCGCCATCATTTTTGTCTGCGCCTTTCTTTGTGTCCTGCTTGGAGTACCTATAGGTATCGCCATGGCCCGGAGTAACACCTTGCAACGGATAATGATTCCGGTGCTCGACATGCTGCAGACCTTACCGCCATTTGTGTACCTGATTCCGCTGATATTCCTGTTCAGCGTAACCGAGTCCAAGCTCTACGGCATCGCCATCATTCTCTATGCCATAGTACCCGTGGTGCGACTGACCAACCTTGGCATCCGGCTGGTCGATAAGGATGTCATTGAAGCGGCAGACGCCTTCGGCATGACGCCAAGGCAAAAACTGTTCAAGGTTCAGATCCCGCTTGCGCTGCCTAACATTATGGCCGGTGTAAACCAGACCATTATGATGAGCCTTGCCATGGTCGTAATCGCATCCCTGGTTTCGGCCCCAGGGCTGGGTGTTCTGGTACTTCGCGGGATCCGCAATCTGGAGCTTGGTGTCGGCCTGGTTTCCGGCCTCGGCATTGTGATTCTGGCCGTCATTCTTGACCGCGTAACCAAGGCTTCTCTGGCACGCATCAATGCCTCCCAAAAGCAGTGAGGACAGAACGTGGCGAACGATATTAAGATTTCGATCAAAAACCTTTACAAAATTTTCGGGCCAACGCCAGATGTGGCCCTCGAGTATGTAAAACGGGGCATGAACAAGGCTGATCTTCTGGACCAGCAAAACCATGTTCTGGGGCTGAGAGATATCAACGTGGATATCCTCGATGGCAAGATCACTGTCATCATGGGGCTTTCGGGCTCTGGAAAATCAACACTGATTCGGCATCTCAACCGCCTGATTGAGCCAACCGCTGGAGAAATCCGGCTCAATGGCAAAGATGTTCTGGAGCTGAATGAAGAGGAACTGCGCCAGCTGCGACGCGAACAAATGTCGATGGTGTTCCAGAAATTCGCGTTGCTGCCGCACAAAACCGTGCTCGAGAACGCCGGCATGGCTCTCAATATCCGCGGCTCCACCGTCGCGGACTTTGAGAAGGAAGCGGTAAAATGGCTTGCTCGGGTGGGGCTTGAGGGCAATGAAAACCAGTACCCGCATCAGTTATCCGGTGGCATGCAACAGAGGGTCGGTATCGCGCGTGCGCTGGTATCTAACTCCCCTATCATGCTGATGGATGAAGCCTTCTCTGCGCTGGACCCGCTGATCCGGTCCGACATGCAGGATTTGTTGCTGGAACTGCAGGATGAATTGCAAAAAACCATTGTGTTCATCACGCACGATCTGGACGAAGCACTGAAGCTGTCAGATCACTTGGTGATTCTCAAAGATGGCGAAGTGGTTCAGCAGGGGGACCCGCAGGACATTCTGCTCCATCCAAATGACCCCTATATCGTTGCATTCATAAACGATATAAATCGCGCACGAGTGCTTCGGGTTCGTTCTGTCATGAGCCGCAACCTTGATGAGGATACCGACTACGCAGGGGACGTTTCCGAGAAAGACAATCTGGAAGCAGTGCTCTCCCGCTCAGGTGGCGATACGAACCTCACATTCAGGGTGGTTCGCAACGGCGAGGCTGTAGGCAGCCTCAGTATGAAAGAGCTGACTCGCGCGCTGGTTCCAACAAACGCTTCCACCGCGAGCAATGCCAGCAAGAATTAATGAGGCACAGCCAATACAAAGATCCGAGCGTGAGCTAATATCTCAGTGCACGCTCGCCTTTGTAGCACCCTGGCAAGACTAATACAGCTTCATTCATGCGGCTTCAACCATGCTCCGAACGATCCTGATTGCATTGTTCCTTGGCCTCGCCGGTTGCTCACCACCAACGGAGCAGCCTGCCGAGAATCCTGCACAAGTAACTGGTCTATCGGATAATGCCCAGGCCGCAAGTCGGGACAAGTTTACCATTGTTATTGCCGGTGACTCCTGGTGCCCCTATAACTGCCTTGCTGAATCTGCCCGCGAAGGCTATTCCATAGACGTGGCGAGGGAGGTCTTCGCTTTAGCCGGATACACAATCAAATACCTCAATGTAAGCTGGGCCCGGGCCATTCAACTGGCCAGAGAAGGCCACATAGATGCAGTGGCCGTGGCGTTTACAGGAGATGCTCCTGACTTTGTTTTCCCCCAGGAGCCGATCGGCCTATCTCGAACACATTTTTATACCAATGCTGCGAGCCGGTGGGCGTACACGGGCATAGCCTCCCTGCAAGGCCAAACGCTGCTTGCGATTAATGGCTACTTCTACTCCCCGGAACTCGATGCTTACATCGCGCGTAACCTGAACGACCAGAATCGCGTCTGGATATTGTCCGGCCCAGCGCCGCTCAACCGCGCCATCAGCCTGCTTGATCAACACCGGGCAGATATTTATCTGGAGGATGAGCTTGTCATGAGCTGGGCATTACAAGCCCAAAGCGACCTGCCGCCGCCACGCGATGCCGGCGAGGTATACCAGGCTCCTGTCTTTATCGCGTTTTCCCCAGCCAACCCGGACGCTGCCGAGCTGGCCAGGGTGCTATCGGATGGCACCAGAGCAATGCGAAAATCAGGGCAGCTTGGTGACATTATGGCCAGCTACGGATTGCCCTTGTTTTCCGTTGACTGAAACGCCTTGATTTTTTCGCCACCGGACGTTGTCAGCACCAGTTCACCATGCTGGCCGATTGATGCCTGTTTCACATCTGCCATCAGCTCCAGAAAACGCTGCTCCTGATTCATCAAAGCCGGCGCACAAGCCATTCTCGTTGAAAACAAAGAACTGAAGCTGACGCCCTCAGCGGTAAGCTTATATTGCCCCCCGTAGCGATTACAGGAAGCCCGGCCTGCGAGACGGTTCTCATCAAGGAATTCGACGGTCATACGGGAGCTGTCAATAATGCCAGCGCCTGCCAGATCTTCCACAATCCATTCCACGCCCCGAAACAGGCGTTGCGGATCGCCACCACAACCCTCGTAAACTTCGCCGTTCAACTCAAGGCGAACCTGTGCCGGAAACTGGGAGCCCGACATAGTATCTTCACATAACTGACGAGCCACTTTGAGCGTCAACTCCTGGCCATCCAGCTCACCGCGGAATTCCCTGCCATGATGGTTAGCGGCAGTGGTTTCGACTGCAATCACCTCAGGCTCGGAAGTATCATCGAGACGGTTCAACACCAACTGCTGATGTGCTACACGCACATGCCAAAAGGGTTCATTACCGGTTGCCTCAAACGGCAGTTCCAAGGCTCCGGCCTGCAAACACTCAGGATAGCTCTGCCCTTTTACATTGAACAACGCCCGCTCGCCCTTGCTCCAGAAATAGGTCTCATCGTCATCCTGCGCCTGATAACGCGCACCGGAGGCGCTCACAGTCTGATTCAGCAAGAGACGGTTGCCCAGGTAATCAACAGCAAGTTGGTCGCCCTCTCCCAGAGTAGTGGTAACGACATCCAGCTGACCACACTGGTAGCTTTCTGAAACCACCGGGGTATCTGGCCCGGTAGCGCAAGCAGAGAGAAATAGCCCGCCAGTGACGACAACAGACGTTATCAGGATCCGCTGAAAAGACATGGACTCACCCCAAGGTAATCACGTGAATGTATGTCGGAATCTTATAGACAAGCCTCAATTAAAACCAATGGTTGGTGCCGCACCGATATTAAAATCACGCAACTCATACGGCCATGCTGCTTTTTATCCACTTAGCTCAGGGTTATGCTGAAGGCTATCAATAAGGAGGCACAGCATGGCTCTCAGGCTTTACCAGTTCGCCATATCCCACTACTGCGAGAAAGTCCGCTGGGCGCTGGACTACAAGAACCTCAGCTACGAAACCACGAACCTGCTGCCGGGGCAGCACATAAAAACCATGCAAAAGCTCACCAAAGGCGGGGGCGCGTCTGTACCAGTGCTAGAGCATGATGGTGAGATTATTCAGGGGTCGTCCAATATTCTGGACTACCTTGACAGAACCTTCCCCGACAAGCCGCTCACTCCGATAGAGGAACCAGCAAGAGCCCAGGCACTGGCATGGGAAAAACGTATGGATGAAGAAGCCGGGCCCGCTGTCCGCTGTTATTCGTATCATCATTTCCTGCAACGCCCGAAAGTCGTAGTGCCCTTACTGGCTGCCGGCACGCCCTTTTACAATCGAATACTGCTCAGCCTCGCATTTAGCCGGGTAAACGAGGTTATGCGGAAGTGGATGAAGATCAACGAAAAAACCGCCGGAGAATCCAGAGACGTGCTGGAAAGCCTGCTTACCGAGCTGGCCGAAGCCTACAGCCAGCAGCCCTTTCTGGCGGGTGACTCGTTCTCCCGCGCAGATCTGGCAGCCGCGGCGCTTTTTGCACCGCTGTTCCAACCAGAGGCTTACCCGGTACCCTGGCCCAAGCCAGCCCGAATACCCGGAGAAATTAAGGCCTGGCTCACCGATTGGCAGCCGCAACTGCAGGTGCTTGGCAAGGTCTACCAAAATTACCGGTAGCCCCCAACACGCTGTTTTCGCCCTGGAACCCACGGTGCAGATTCGAGTGGATGGCAGGGCTGTGGCGTGACTTCACCCAGGACAGGCTAACGGGATACCATCCCCACCGCTATATACAACCGGATACAGGGAAGCCAATGCATGCCCGAGATCAAAAAGCACTATCGCCAGTTGGTCACGCTATTTCTGTCGCTTGCGCTCAGCAGTGTTGTTCACGCCGCCGATGTGCGTGTAGCGGTGGCCGCTAATTTTACCGATACGACTCGTGATCTCATTGCCGCATTTGGTGCAAGCACTGGGCTAGAAGCAGTTGCAAGCTATGGCTCCACTGGCAAACTCTATGCGCAAATCGAAAACGGTGCGCCCTTCGATGTATTTCTTGCCGCTGACAGTCGGCGCCCCGAACTTATCGAGGAGAGTGGCCAGGGCGTAGCGGGCACCCGGTTCACATACGCCCGAGGCAAACTTGCGCTTTGGAGCCCTGTGCCCGAAACCTTCGAAGACCCGAAAACCTGGCTAAAGTCCGGAGACTTTGCCCGACTGGCCATTGCAAACCCCAGAACTGCACCTTATGGCCTCGCCGCCCAGGAGGTGCTTACCGGGCTGAATCTCTGGGAAGACCTGCAAGATCGCCTGGTACGCGGCGACTCCATTGCTCAGACCTTCCAGTTTGTCGCAACCACCAACGCCCAGTCCGGGTTCGTGGCACTTTCGCAGGTGCGCGCCTGGGAAGAGAAAGGCGGCTCACTCTGGCTGATTCCGCAATCCTACTATTCCCCCATCAATCAACAGGCTATTCTGCTAACCCGCAGTGAAAATAACGGCGCGGCGCACAAGTGGCTCGAGTTCCTGCGTGGCGACACAGCCAGAGGCATTATTGAGAAATTTGGCTACGAAACCGAAAACTAGGCAGTAACCGGCATACACCATGGACATATACTGGGAGCCCGTTTGGCTCACCCTGAAACTTGCAGGTTTGACCACCGTCGTGCTTCTGGTGGTGGGAACACCCATTGCCTGGTGGCTGGCCCGCAGTAAGCACTGGGTGAGGCAACCCATCGCGGCGATTGTCGCGCTGCCGTTGGTCTTGCCCCCCACGGTCCTCGGCTTCTACCTGCTCGTGCTTTTGGGGCCAAAAGGCATGGTTGGTCAGCTTACCGAGCAACTGGGGCTAAGCCTGTTGCCTTTCACTTTCGAGGGCCTGGTGGTCGCTTCGGTCATTTATTCCCTGCCCTTTACAGTTCAACCTCTGCAGAATGCTTTTGGCTCGATTAACCAACAACTTCTTGAGGTGGCATCGACGCTCCGGGCCTCGCCATGGGATCGCTTTTTCTCCATTGTAATTCCTCTGGCCCGGCCGGGATTTCTGACTGCCAGCGTGCTTACCTTTGCTCATACCATCGGCGAATTTGGCGTTGTTCTGATGATTGGCGGCAACATACCAGGTGAAACCAAGGTGCTCTCTGTGGCCATCTACGATCACGTGGAATCCCTGGAATACGCGCAGGCCCATTGGTTGTCCGCAGGTATGGTTGTGTTCTCCTTCGTCGTGCTCGTAACGCTTTATTCGCTCAATGGCCGGTTGCAACCAGGACTGGTGAAGTGATGGCCACACAAGGAATACAGGCGCGCTTCAGCTGCCAGTTCGGAACGTTTGCACTGAACGTTGACCTGGATCTACCGGGCAGCGGGCTTACCGCCCTGTTCGGGCATTCCGGCTGCGGAAAAACAACGCTGCTGCGCTGCATGGCTGGCCTGCAAGCGGCTGACGGCATCATGCGCGTTAACGGTGATGAGTGGCAGAGCGACTGCGGCAGCCGCCCTGTTCACCAACGCCCACTGGCTTACGTATTTCAGGAAACCAGCCTGTTCCCCCATCTCTCGGTAAAACGAAACCTGATGTACGGGTACAAGCGCATTCCGCAGAGCGAACGCCAGATAACCTTTGATCAAGCGGTTGCGTGGCTGGGCTTATCGCATCTACTCAGCCGCATGCCGGAAAAGCTTTCCGGCGGTGAGCGTCAGCGTGTGGCTATCGCACGGGCACTGCTGACCAGCCCTCGGCTCCTGCTGCTTGATGAGCCCTTGTCTGCCCTTGACCAGACCAGCAAACAGGAGATCATGCCCTATCTGGAAGCCTTGCGGGACAACCTGGCAATCCCCATGCTCTATGTTTCCCACTCGACGGCAGAAGTGGCGCGGCTTGCAGATCACATTGTGATGATGGATGGAGGACGCGTTGTCGCTGAAGGGCCTCTACAACAGATAATGGCGCGCACGGATCAACCCTTCGGCCTTGAGGAAGATGCTGGCGTGATTCTCGATGCGACCATCTCGGAATATGATGCACAGTGGCATTTGTGCCGGGCTGATTTTGCCGGCGGCAGTCTATGGGTAAGATCGGATGAAGGCTTACCAATCGGGCAGAAAATCCGTTTGCAGGTGCTTGCCAGAGATATCAGCCTGGCTCTGAGCGAGCAGACTGACCAGAGCATTCAGAACCTGCTGCCCGCAACCGTCGACGAGATAGCTTCCAATGTCAGCCCGGGAACCTCCATTGTGCGCCTGCTGGCAGGTCAAACTCCCTTTCTCTCACGACTAACGACACGGGCTGTACATACCCTTGCCATAAGACCCGGGCAACAGCTCTGGATGCAGGTAAAATCTGTGGCGATAGTTGATTAACAGGGCTCCCGAATCAGAAACCCCGAAACCACTCAGCGGGTACCGAAAACCACCATGGTTTTGCCCTTCACTCTTACAAGCCCTTGATCCTCAAGGGTTTTCAAAACCCGACCTACCATTTCTCGGGAACAGCCAACAATACGGCCGATTTCCTGGCGGGTGATTTTGATCTGCATGCCGTCAGGGTGTGTCATGGCATCAGGCTCCTTGCACAAATCCAGCAAGGTACGGGCAACCCGCCCGGTCACATCCAGGAAGGCCAGATCACCGACTTTACGCGTAGTCTGGCGCAACCGTGAGGCCATCTGTTCGCCAATAAAGTAGAGTACTCCGAGGTCCTGCTGGGCAATTTCGCGGAACTTGGGGTAGCTGATTTCAGCCACCTCACATTCAGTTTTCGCTTTCACCCAGGCACTGCGGGAATCCATGTTGTCGAACAACCCCATCTCACCAAAAAAATCTCCGGCATTGAGGTAGGCCATGATCATCTCACGGCCATCATCATCTTCAATAATGACCGTAACTGAGCCCTTGACGATGTAGAAAAGGGAATCGCTTTTGTCGCCCGCATAAATAATGGTGCTCTTGGCCGGGTACCGGCGGCGATGACATTGCGAAAGAAAATAATCGAGATGCTTGGTTTTCTGCTCAACCGGCTTGACGATAGTGGCCATGGTGCGAGTCGTGCCTCCTCAAATACTGACGGGTTCCAATGTTTTTTTATTCACCCGGCTTTCCCTGCGGGTTCATTTATTTTCGCTGCAAAACAGAGCAACTTATAACAAGAAGGTCTGCTTCGGGCAACTGGAAACAGTATACAAGATGTATCTGGATTCGGCTGTTACCGTCTGTCAGCAGGCCCGGGTTGTGCTAGCATCCGACTCCAACAGTTTATTTCAGGGCAGGCCGCCATCCGCCCTGCCCCAAAGGAGAAGCCCCTTATGAAAGCAACCATCGACTGGACAGGAAACGCCAGTTTTCGCGCAACCAGCGGTACCGGCCACTCAGTGCAACTGGACGGCCCGCCAGATCACGGGGGTGAAAACCTGGGGCCCCGGCCCATGGAATTACTGCTGATGGGGCTTGGGGGCTGTTCAGCATTTGATGTGATGAGCATCCTGAAAAAAAGCCGCCAGGACGTCACTGCCTGCCATGCCGAACTGGAAGCCGAACGGGCAGACGCAATCCCGTCGGTCTTCACGAAAATTCATCTTCATTTCGTTGTGACCGGACGTAACCTCAAGGAAAATCAGGTAAAACGCGCCGTTAGCCTGTCAGCCGAAAAGTACTGCTCCGCCTCGATCATGCTCGAGCAGGCAGGCGTGGAAATCAGCCACAGCCACGAAATCCGCGACGCGGAATAACCCCTGCCAGCAAGCACTATTCATCATAGGGCTCGGCGTGCATAATACCGCCCTTTCTCCGCCGGTCTGCGCAAAAGGTGAACAACCTGGTCAGTAGTCGGTGGCGGCCTATGCAGAGTGTGCAACAGACGCTCTGCCGACATTCATCTCCATAATGCGGAGGGGCTGAGCATGGAACCAAAACTCCAGTTGCACGGTTTCAACAACCTGACCAAATCTCTGAGCTTCAATATCTATGACATCTGTTACGCGCAGACCGAAGAGCAACGCGAAGCCTATATCGATTACATTGACGAGATGTATAACGCGGAGCGCCTTACGCAGATCCTGACTGATGTGGTCAAGATCATCGGTGCCAACGTTCTCAATATTGCTCGCCAGGATTACGAGCCCCATGGCGCATCAGTCACTATGCTCATTGCCGAGCATGAGCTGACCAGTGGCGAAGAGCCCGACAACGAAGAATCACCCGGCCCGCTTCCGGACACCATTGTGGCCCATCTGGATAAAAGCCACGTTACGGTGCACACCTATCCGGAGAGTCATCCGCACGAGGGCATAAGCACCTTCCGGGCTGACATCGATGTCTCCACCTGCGGTTTGATCTCGCCGCTGAAAGTTCTCAACTATCTGATCCACAGTTTCGATTCTGATGTGGTCACCGTTGACTACCGGGTTCGCGGTTTTACCCGGGATGTAGACGGCACCAAGCATTACATTGATCACGACATCAATTCGATTCAGAACTACCTGACCGAAGATACGCAGAACGCCTATCAGATGATCGACGTGAACGTTTATCAGGAAAACCTCTTTCACACCAAAATGATGCTGAAAGCGTTCGACCTGAATAACTATGTGTTCGGCGTGAATGCCGACGAGCTCGACCCACAGATAGCGCAATCAATCGAAGATCGGCTGCGCCGCGAAAAGCTGGAGATCTTCTACTCCCGAAACGTGGAATAACAGCTCAAGGCGAGGACTCGGCCGGGCCTTTGCCCGGCAAGGGAGTCAGGCAAACGATTTCTGGGCAATCAGGCGCTGCACCATGGGTCTTACGATCAGATCCATGGCCAGCGCCATTTTTGTGCCTGGAATAACCAGAGTGTCGTGGCGGGAAAGCGTACTGTTCTGTATAGCCTGCAACAGGTAGGAAAAATCTACGTCGGAGGCATCGCGGAACCGGATCACCAGCATGCTCTCATCCTCTGTGGGCACGTCCCGGACGACAAACGGGTTGGATGTATCCACCAGAGGAATGCGCTGGAAGTTGATATGAGTGTGTGAAAACTGGGGCACTATATCGTGAACGTAATCATCCATTCGGTTGATGATTGTTGCCACCACGGCTTCCTGACTGTAACCCCGCTGGTGGGTATCACGGTGTATTTTCTGAATCCACTCCAGATTCACAATGGGCACGACGCCGATCAGCAAGTCCACATACTGGGCGATATTGAACGCCTCACTTACAACGGCTCCGTGTAAGCCCTCATAAAAGAGCAGATCAGTATCCGGTTCCAGTGACCCCCAGGCCGTGAAGGTGCCTGGTTTATGCCCCTCAGCCTGCAGAGCACGATCCTCATCATGAACATACTGTCGATAGCGGCCATTGCCTGAATGGCCATAGTCGTAAAACAGGGCTTCAAGCTTATCTATATGGTTGGCGGCGAGCGCAAAATGGTTACGCTCGCCAAACTGTCCCTTGGCCGCCAACCGGGCCATCTGTTCACGGTTATAGCGGTGAAAACTGTCACCACTGACCATGGCAGCCGAGACCCCCTCACCGGCAAACATGCGTCGGAATATTTGGCCGGTGGTGCTTGTACCAGCACCGGATGAGCCGGTAACCGCAATAATAGGGTGACGTTTTGACATAACTGAGGCGCGCCGGGGTTTGAAAGGAGTCGGGTAAGAGTCAGGTCAGGCTATCAAGCGAGCGGGGCTTCTCGATTACGAACCCCTGAGCATAATCAACACCAAGCTGCCTCAGTGTATCCAGCACATCGCGGGATTCAACCTGAGAAGCGATCACCTCGCGATCCATGTAATGTGCCATATCCACCATGGACTGCACCATGGCCCGATCGGTTTCACTCGTATTAAGTTGACCTATGAACGCATTGTCAATCTTGATCAAGTCGACCGGCAACGCACGCATGAACTCGAATGAACTGGGGCCGCTACCGAAATTTCCGAGGCAGAACCTGCACCCTAGCTCTTTCATCTCAATAATAAAGTCTGCCACAGCCTCCACATCGTTGATCGCGGACGCTTCGGTTATTTCAAACCAGAGGCGCTCAATGGGCGCATCCTTTTCACTCAGTTTTTCATAAATGTATTCGAGCAACGATTGGTCATTCAGCGAGTAGCCGGAAAGGTTAATGCACACTCCACCAAAATGGCGGGGGTCCGGCGCCTGCACTCGTAACCAGTCCAACATATGCCCGACAACCCAACGATCAACGGCCTGCATACGGTCATACCGCTCAGCCATACGAACAAAGTCACGGCCTGTAATCAGTACCCCGGCGTCATCGTACATGCTGATCAGCACTTCATACTGGGCCGCCATGTTAGTACGGCTATGCAGCGGAATAATCTTCTGGCAGCGCAACAACATCCGCTCTTCATCCAGATCACCAAGACTGGCGACCTTCGCGGCAATCTGCTCCTGGCGGGCCTGATCATCAGCACCCAGAGAGTACTCCGCCACTTTGCCATGCCCTTTCTGCCGGGCAGCGCTCAAAGCCTCCTCCGACGCTCTCAGCCAGCGCTCAGCGCTAACCAGGCCAGGCAACTCAGGCACAATTCCGATACTGGCGGATAATCTGTAGTCACGACCATCGTATATAAATTTAGCGGCCTCGACGGCTGCGATCAGGTTGCGGGCCGCATCGTCAGCGTTCTCAGAGGGCACCAACATCCCAAACTCATTGCCCGCAAGGCGGGCCAGGGGCATGCCATCGCCCACAAGCTTGCGCAACAGATCTGCGACACTTTTCAGGGCGTCATCACCCGCCTGATAACCGGCAGTGTCGTTCAGCAGGCGAAACTTCCGCAGATCCAGTCGCAACAGGGAGCGCTCGTCTTCGCGCCGGGCCAGCTGCTGATCGAGCATGCGTTCAAACTCCCGGCGCCCGAGGAGGCCGGTGAGCTCGTCATGTGTAGACGCCCAGGATAACTGGTCATAGACCTTGCGAACCATACGGTCGATACTTTCATCCACCAGAGGCCGCTCGTACTGGCCGTCGGGCACGATTATGCCTTTGCGCATGTGGCGCGCCAGAGCTTCCAGCTCAAGCTCCACAACCCGCATACCCTGGTGGTTCACAAAAACAAACCGGCTGAATCCGCGAGCGACCCAGACCAACCGGATGTATTGTGGCTCGTCGGGTTTTTCCTGGTCCCGCAGCCAGTCACCTGTCCGAAGCTTCTGAGCCCGGTTTATCCAGCGCTGAAGGCTGCGCTGCTCGCGCTCCGACAACGACTGCTTGATATCTTTCGCGGCCGGTGTCGGCGGCACCTCCACCATTTCAGGGGGTTTGTCAGGACTGCGTACCAGAAATTGTTTCAGCTCATCACGAATCTGGGATGACGGCATGTGGTTGCTGGAGATCGACGCCAGACCATCCTGGATAACCCGAAGCAATTCAGGCAAGTTCACAGTGCTTTCATTGTCGTCAGCAAACGCGAGCAATGAATCAACCACAGAGAGGTAGTCCTGCCAGGCCTGGCTGTCCGGACCTTGTCGGATCCATGTCAGCGATAACAAATCCCGCCAGCCGCCATCAAGCAGGCTGAGCACGGCTTTCGGTATTTTGCGCCCCGCCAATTTCCGGTTCAGCACATCCACAACTGCGGTTTTGGATTCGGCAACTTTCTGGGCGCCCTCTGCTGCGGCGGTTACCCGCTCAACGTTGCGACGATAGACCAGATTCTGGCGATCAATCAGTCCGTCAAGCTCTTGAACCGTTTGCTCAAACACACCGGTGTCTTGCTCAAACTCCGTGGTAATTCGCTGGATGAGTTCATCTACCCGACGCTGGACAACCGGGTTGAGCCGGCCACCCTTCACACCAATCTGAGCCAGCCGGTTCATTACCCCTCTGACAGGGCTATTCCTGTCATCAAAAAATGCAGGATCGCGCATCACAACTTTCAAAACCGGCACTTCGAGCTGGCGCATTCGCTCCTGAGCGTATTCGCTCAGCTTCGGACTCTCGGTAACCGAGTTAAAAAAGCGGTCGACAACATCGAGCGTGCCTTGCTGCTCATCGTCCAGCTTTTTTTCACCACTCTCGAGAACCTTCTCGACCACTCGTTCCCGCAGAGGAATAACGTTGCTGGCGCTGGCAACCGGTTCAGCCTGAAGCTGCTGGAGCTCACGCTGCAGCTCACCTGAAGTCATCGGTTGGGCGTTGACCGGGAAAGGTGCCGGTTCGGTTTCACCACGGGTTGCACGGCTGGCCGCAAGGGTTCCAAGCAGGTTTCGCACCGTGGCAAACGCGGTTTGGGCGGCCTGTGCATACCCCCGGAACTCGCTGCCAAGGCGAGTTTTAACGGAACCGGTATCACGGTTTGGTGAAGGATCCGCCGCGCATGCTGCCGGATTATTTTGCGACTGAGTCGCTGCAGCTGCCGAGGTATGTGGCTGCGACGCCTTTGGTTCTGTTTCTTCCTGATTAGGCTCAGGCTCGCTTGTGTCAGGTGTGGTTTTGCTTTGAGCGCTGCCGACGGCCTGTTCGCTCAAGTATTTGCTGAGATCAAGCTCCGGCAGAACACCATGGCGAACCAGAATATCGTTCAACTCTTTGTACAAGGGTCCCAGATGAAGCAGCACAGACTGTTCAAATGCCTTCAGACAGATTTTTTCAACCTCTCTGGACGCTTTGAGCTGACTCAAGCCGGAGTGAAACGACTCACATACAAGTGAGGGGCCGAGAGGATTATGATGCCCGGTTGCATTGGCAATGCCCAGCTTGTCCAGGCGGAGCTTGAGCTGCAACAGATCTTTACGGTAAAGGGTGTCGGCTTTTGTAACCATAACCCGGATCGTCAGCCAGTCTTCAAACTCACCCTTGTCCACCATCGAAAGCTCGGAACCCGGAAACCCTTTGGGTGCAGGCTTAAGAGGGGACTCAAGAGCACGAGCTATCTGGTGCCATATAACCCGCTGCCGAGCCTGAATCTGGCCCGAAAAATCCATCATTTCGTTAGCTTGTTGATCGTTTTTGGCTTTGTGCGCCGCGTCTTTCAAGGCTGCGGCCATTTGCACAAAGCAGGTATCCATGAGTGGTTCTATATGCTGAATAACTGCGCGCGCAGACTGATGCAGAACAAACTGCACACGCTCACTCGGGGCGCGTAGAGAAGCACGCTCCTGATCATGGGAGCCTCCGCACTGTTTTAACATCGCCGCAACTGCTTCCGGGTTCGTACGTGTAAAATTAACGCCCATAGCACCGTCAATGCGCCGCACAACACTGACGTGAAGTTCGTGCCGGCGCCTTCCATCCAGATCGCGAAAGCGCACAATCAACTCTGATGGCGTGGCGGAAGCAAAAGCCCGATCAAGCTTGCGCGATGTTTCACCGGAATAACGGACAAACAGGCCTTCGGGGCAAAAATCCGAAATCTGACAGGGCCAGGACTCGCCCCTACCCAGGTCAATCTGGGCAGCAAGTTTGATCGGTTTGCGGGGGCTGCTGCGTCTTTCTCTCGGATCCATGAACTACCTGATATTGCGCAAGACCGGAAGGGGCCGGGTATTCTGACCGCTCACGACTAACTTCACTAAAAACAATGGACTCGGCCAATTGTCGTTATAAAAAATGCTTCGGTGCTTATAACCGCAATGCTTATTGTACTATAGCGGCTGGTTGGGGGCACACAAACAGTAGCGTATTAACCTCATAACCTATGAAACAGCTTAGTCAGATCTATACAGTTTTGCTACTGATAACATTTCTTGGCGGTTGCACCACAATGACCTGTTACCGCAAGGCCGTTGTGGTCACAGCGGCTTGAAAAATACTTTTGAGTTACGTTGCGTGTTGTAAGAGGCGAGCTTTGGCCCGGGCAACGCCTGAACCGTACTGGGCTGGAAGCCTCGCTCACGAAACCAGTGCTCAGTTTGTGTAGTGAGTACGAACAACTTCTGGATGCCCTGGCTCCGGGCATGCTTTTCAATCATTAACAGAATCTCGTCACCACGACCGGCACGGCGATAGGCAGAATCCACCGCAAAGCAGGAAAGCTCGCCCGCACCTTCATCCGGATAGTTGTGCAGGGCCGCGCAACCAACAATGGTGCCGTCCCGCTCCGCTACAACAAAGTGCTCAATATCAGTTTCCAGCATTTCCCGGGATCTTCGCACGAGGATACCCTGCTCTTCCAACGGCTCAATCAGCCCCAGAATTCCGCCGATGTCCTCAGCCCGGGCCTGCCGGATCTGCTCATAGTGATCACCGCTGACCAGAGTGCCCGTACCGTCCCGGGTGAACAGCTCTTCCAGCAGCGCACCATCGTTCACATAGCTGATAATGTGCGCACGCCGCACACCCTTCAAACAGGCGTCACAGGCAGCTCGCAGCAAGTCTGCGTCGTGCCCGGTCACGGTTCCGTCCGCCAACCGTTCTGGAGCCTGACGGGCTGAAAGCTCCCGAATAAGAGAACCGTCCTGCTCCAGCAGGCCCTGGTCATCGATAAAGACGATAAGCTTTTCGGCCTGCAGCGCCGCTGCAACCTGGCTCCCCACGTCTTCGTACGACAGATTGAACGTATCGCCCGTGGGTGAATAGCCCATGGGGGGAAGTAATACGATATGCCCATGTTCCAGCAGCTTCTCGATACCGGCTACATCGACTCGTCGCACCTTGCCGGTATGCCCGAAATCGATTCCGTCCAGCACGCCGACCGGCTTCGCAGTTACATAGTTGCCGCTGCTGACCCGGATGCGGGCGTTGTGCATGGGTGAATTCACTAGCCCCATGGATAGCTGGCTTTCAAGATATGCCCGTAAGCCACCGGTTGCTTCCATAACCAGCGGCAAATGGTTTTCGGGGGTGATGCGCAGGCTACGGGAAAATGACGATTCCAGACCGGCGGCATTCAGGCGGTTCTGGATCTGCGGCCGCGACCCGAAGGCCACCACCAAACGCATACCCAGACTACTCAACAGCGCGATGTCATGGATGATGTTGATAAAGTTTTCATGCTCAACCGCATCACCCGGGATGGTCAACACCACCGTACGGCCACGGTGGGCATTGATATAGGGCGATGAATGGCGAAAGGAATGCAGCCAGCCGTTCGATTTCAAATGTTGATCCTCAATCCGTAATTTTTTACGCGCTTACCAGTCTACTCCAAGAGTGCTGCCGGGCGCCCACTCCAAAAGCGTGGAGCGCCAAGGATGGCGCGACCGAGCCCTACATGGACGTATTTACGGGCGTGTTTTGGAGTGGGCGCCCGGCAGCGCTCAGCCACTTGGTCTGAAGCGCAAGGATACTTAAAGACAAAACTGCCGAATAAGGCCCCTGAGAATGGTAACTGTAGGCTCCAACTGCGACATCTCTATAAACTCATCGGGCTGATGTGCCTGATCGATAGAACCCGGCCCTAAAACCAGAGTTTCCATACCAAGCTTCTGCAACCAGGGAGCCTCGGTCGCAAAAGCGACCGCGTGGGCAGTATGGCCGGTGAGCTGCTCGCAGGCTTTCACGAGCGCAGCGTCCTCCGGCGTTTCAAATGGTGGTACGCCATCAAACAGCGGCTCGAATTCCATAACTAATCCGCGTCGCTCAGCCACCGGCTGAATTTTGTATAGAATGTCGTGGCGCAGGTTTTCCATGCTCATGCCGGGCAGCGGGCGAAGATCAAAGTGCAGCTCGCAGCGGGCGCATATGCGGTTGGGGTTATCGCCACCGTGAATGCAGCCAAGGTTCAGCGTTGGCACCTGCACGTCAAAATTCGGATTACTGTAGTGGGCCTGCCAATCTGCGCGCAGGGCCAGGAGCTCCCCAAGCGCCTCGTGCATGCCCTCAAGAGCATTGCGACCCAACCCGGGGTCGGACGAGTGTCCAGACTGCCCCTCAAACGTTAAGCGCTCCATCATGATGCCTTTATGCATACGCACGGGCCTGAGGCTGGTGGGCTCGCCAATGACGGCATAACGGGCTTTCGGCTTGCCAGCTTCAGCGAGAGCCCTGGCGCCATTCATGGAGGTTTCCTCATCCGCTGTCGCAAGTATGATCAGCGGTTGTTTCATGTCCGCGGCTGTAAACGCCTTGGCGGCTTCAATCGCGAGAGGAAAAAAGCCTTTCATATCGCAGGTGCCTAGACCATACCAGCGATTGTCACGTTCGGTCAGGGTGAAAGGATCGCTTTGCCAGCGTTTGTCATCAAAAGGCACAGTATCCGTATGGCCGGACAGTACAAGGCCACCGGGACCGCTGCCCAGAGTAGCAATAAGGTTATATTTGCCAGGCATGCCGGGGACCGCCAGAATTTCTACTGAGAAGCCCAGCGCTTCCAGCCACTCACCAAGCGTTCGAACCACCGGCTCATTACTGTGATCCCACTCTGCCGATGCACTGCTTATAGACGGTAGCGAAACGAGTGTTGCCAGCATCTCGCGAACGTCCGGGACGGTATCGGCCCTGTTGGTAACCTTACGGCTGTCACTTTCGTTGTGGAATTGCTGCATTGTTCCGCCTCGCTCTGGCTCGCGCACTATCGTGCCTGGCCGCGCCGCCAAACCTCGAACTCCGTAATTGCGCGAACAGCTATCGGGTAGGCCACCTCGCCTCCAGCGACCTCACGAGCAATTTCCAGTTGTCGTTCGGTAACACTCGCCAGACGGCCCTCCACCAGATTTCCGTTTGAGAGTAGCACCCGCACCTTGCGCCCGATCCATGCTGTCGACGTTTCAGGATCTTCAGCATGCCAACTGGTAAGCGCCGGATTCTCGCGGGGAACTACCGGCTCCAACGCTTCTCTGGGCGGCTCAACAACAACGGGTTCCGCCTTGCGAAGAAATACATCTGGTACCTTGGCACCATTGTACTCCACCGTCCAACTCTGGTTCCCATCCGCACTCCCATCTTCTGAACGCACCGGTATGCCCAGTGTTTCAGAGCCAGGACGAACCGTCGCAGTTATTTCCCCACCCTCGAGCAGCCACTGCCGATACAACGCACGCAACTGTTCGCTGGCCCGCCAACCATACGCCTTCAGTCCCGCTTCAAAGGATCCCAATGCGCGCCCAGCCCATTGGCCAGGATCTATGCCGGCTTCGCGAGCGCAGTAGGCTGCAACCCGGCGCATAAGCCCCCCGTCTCTCAGCGTTACCTCAAGGGGTTGAGATGAACTCTCCAGCGTCGCTTCCGGTGTTACCAGGTTAATACGGGCACCCGGCCAATTAATTTCCAGGCTACCGGTATTGGCGGTGTTCAACTCGAGATGAACATGCTCAGGCGTCTGGCGCACGATAAGCTCGCCCGCCAAACGGGTGACCCCCATGCGCAGCAGGTCACCGCTACCCAGTTGCTGACGCGGATCTGGTGCGCAGGGAAGTGCAAATAACGCCGCCTGCTCACCCCAGCCGGTCCCATCAGCAGTTACCCAGTTCCGAAACATGGTTGCCTCAAGCGCGAGGGCCAGGCCCTCTGCCTGCAGCGACCAGTTAGCCGGCAGATCGGAAGGGTCTGCAAGCGCGGCAAGCAAGGCAACGGGAGATCCAGCATCCAGCTCTGCCCGGCCTATAACCAATGGCTGGGTCAGTTCAAAGTCCTGCCAGTGCGCGCCTGACAGCACCAGGCGACCCTCAACACCGGACCCTATCTTGCCGCGCTCCAAAACCCCACTCTCGCCAAGCGCCTGGCGCGCCTCTGACATGCGTTGGTCCGCCAGCCACCAGACGCCAGCCTTGTATGCGGCAAAACCTAGCAAGGCAGCCAGAACCAGAGTTGTGAACAGACGTTTCATCCGGAAAATCCTCAGGCAGCGCCGTCAGTTGCAGGAAATCATTAGTTTCGGGAAATCAGGGTACCGACACCCTCATCCGTAAAGATTTCCAGTAGGCACGCGTGAGCCACCCGGCCATCAATGATATGCGAGGTTCGCACACCATTTTCTACAGCGCTCAGCGCGCAGCGAATCTTCGGCAGCATGCCGCCGTGGATGGTGCCGTCTTCAATCAGGTCATTCACCTGCTGCGCAGTCAGCCCGGTGAGCACTTTGTCTTCCTTGCTCTTGAGCCCCGATACGTTGGTCAGCAGCATCAGCTTCTCGGCCTTCATGGCCTCTGCTACCTTGCCGGCCACCAGATCTGCATTGATGTTGTAAGAGGCACCATCGGGCCCGACACCAATCGGCGCAATTACGGGGATCACATTGCTGCGGGTAAGCATGTCAATAACATCCACATTGATACTGGCCACTTCGCCAACACGCCCGATATCAATAATCTCCGGGCGCTCCAGCTCTGGAGAACGGTCCATTACTTCGAGTTTGCGGGCGCGAATAAGATTGGCGTCCTTCCCGGTCAGACCTATAGCCGTGCCGCCCTGGGCATTGATCAGAGACACAATTTCCTTGTTAACCTGGCCACCCAGCACCATTTCCACCACATCCATGGTTGCGGCATCGGTGACACGCATGCCATTCACAAAGCGGGACTGAATGTTGAGACGCTGTAGCAACTCGCCAATCTGGGGACCGCCACCATGAACAACGATAGGGTTGATACCCACCAGCTTCATCAGCACCACGTCACGGGCGAAACTGCTTTTAAGTTCCTCGTTTTCCATGGCATTGCCGCCATACTTTATGACGACCGTTTTGCCGGTAAACCGTTGGATATACGGTAAACCACGGCTAAGAACGGTAGCCACCTGCATTGCAGTTTCACGATCCAGCGTCATCTTGTTGCCTTAATAAATCAGAAATAAAAAGTTGGAAGCCCGCACGGCCAGTGTCAAAACTCAGCCACGAGGTCCGGTGCCGCCTTCTTCAGCGCGTCCCTGAAGACGCCTTTTATTCGATCAAGCGCCTCTTGCGTTTCGGCCTCAAAGCGCAATACCAGCATCGGGGTAGTGTTGGAAGCACGACACAAACCCCAGCCATCAGCGTAATCCACACGGATACCGTCTATGTTGCTGACATTACCGTCGCCAAATTCCCCTTCGTTGGCCAGCGTATCCATTATGCTGAACTTACTGCTTTCAGTTACTTCAACGTTAAGCTCCGGTGTACTGATATCCTCGGGGAAGTCTTCAAACACTTCATCACTGTGACGGTCTTCAATACCCAGTATTTCCAGGAGCCTTGCTGCCGAATAGAGTCCGTCATCAAATCCATACCAGCGTTCCGCAAAGAAAATATGACCACTCATTTCACCCGCCAGCAAGGCTCCGGTTTCCTTCATCTTGGCCTTCATCAGCGAATGACCGGTTTTCCACATAATCGGTCGCCCGCCAGCTTCGGAAATTACGCCGGCAAGCCTGCGGCTGCATTTCACATCGTAGAGCACATCGGCACCGGGGTTACGTGATACCACGTCCCGGGCGAAGAGCATCAACAGACGGTCGGGCCAGATAATCTTCCCGGAATTAGTCACCAGACCAAGCCGGTCACCATCGCCGTCAAATGCAATGCCAAGATCTGCACCTTCGGTTTTAACTTTCTCGATCAGGTCAGCAAGGTTGGCAGGCTTACCCGGATCCGGATGGTGATTCGGGAAATCGCCGTCAACGTCGCAGTATAACGGCACCACCTCGCAACCAAGTTCCTCAATCAGTATGGGCCCCAACTCCCCCGCGATACCGTTCCCGGCATCCACCACTACCTTAAGCGGCGCGGCAACGGCAATATCTCCAACAATACGATCAAGATACGCTCGGCGCACATCCTCAGAGGACTGGGTGCCGCGGCCAGCAGCCAGATCACCCGACTGCACTCGTCGATAAAGGGCCTTGATTGCATCTCCAGACAGGGTTTCACCCCCCAGCATTATTTTAAGACCGTTGTAGTTGGCCGGATTATGGCTACCGGTGACCATGACACCCGAACCTGTCTCAAGATGGTGGGTTGCAAAATAGAGCACGGGCGTTGGCACCGCGCCAATCTGAATAACATCACAACCCGAAGCCATGACGCCCCGGGCCAACGCATCTGCCAGATCCGGGCTTGAGTGACGGCCGTCATAACCGATGCACAGCGATGGCAACCCGCGGCTGATGGCCTCGGAGCCTATAGCAGCACCGATCCTCTCAACAATAGGCGCAGACAAAGTCTCACCTACAATGCCCCGGATATCGTAGGCCCGGAAAATTCCCGGGGATATTTCTACTGACGGCTCGCCCGTCTCTTCAACCCCCGGCATGTCTCCGCCGGCAAAAAATGAGCTGTCACTGTTGCCGCTGCCGAAGCCCAGTACATCTTCGTCTCCGTCGAGCATGTCGATGTCCGGGAGCTCCTTATCCTGAAACAGGGGTTCAGCGTCTACCGATTCAGCCACCTTTGAACCCTTCATGGGCTTCGGCCGGACATTTTCTGCGGCCTTTGCCAAACGCTTGTCAGTCACCTGGGACAGCCGATAAAGCACCTCGCCTGCGGAGGCAACCATATCCCACTGGAAACTTGGCAACTTCTGGCGCTCACCGCCAAATACCTTGTGTGCCCATTGGATCAGATTGGTTACTTCCCGGCGCAGGCCTTTTTGCGCGCTTATCAGCAACCACCACACGAGCAACGACGCCACCAGTGCCGGAACACCAACCAGAATCCCTACCATCAGGATGCTGACAGCCGGCTCCGGCGCAGAGCCCGGTCTATAGCTGACAGTCCAGTCAGGATTCGCCAGTGCCCTGGTTTCAGCGGCATTTGCACCAGTAGCACCGTTCGCCCTGCCTACGAAGGGGCGGGACGCTCCGGCGACTGTTTGTATCAAGGCAAGCTCACCTCCAAGGCGTGTATTAACCACGGCAAGAAGCGGCTGCATCATCGAGGCGTCGAAGACCATCAAAATACTGCCAACAACGGCTTTGCTCACCGGATTACGCACAGGAGATGCCATCTGGATATACCACTGGTTTTCCCGGGGGAAAGCGTCCGGATACAGAGGTTGGCCATTTTCAGCACGACGTGCGAGCTCAAGCCCAGCGAAACCCAGCAGTTCGCTTCCGTTACCAGTCCTTGGAATCCGGCGATAAGGGAAAAGAAAAGCAGCTTTGACGCCAGGCATGGCAGTGATCAGCTTTTGCTCAACAGCTCCGGTATCCGCACGTTCCATCAAGGTATCTACTACGTGGGGCTGGGTTGCAAGACCATTTACGCTCTGCTGCATCAGCGCAAGATACTGGTTGATACGCTGCGCGGCCGCATCCGCCTCTGCGGTTTTCCAGGCATCAAAGCGCTTGTCCGAAGCAGGCTGCAGCACCAAAAAATACACCAGCGCCACCGCCGCTATTCCAGCCAGAAGAACAACGAGAGCCTGGCTAAAAGCGGTGGAGCCCAAGTGTTTCCCTTTTGAGCCAGCAGGTGCCCGGGCTTTCGATTTTTGTTTTACTTCAGCTGCCGACGGCCCATCGACAGGTGCTTCGGGAGCTTTTTTCTTACCCAGCTTCATAGTTCATCCTGCAAAAGTTTTGTCCTGGACAGGCGCTTAACGGCTAAGTATAGACACCGCAACAGGTTTATGCGCTGCTGTTACGTTGTCCCTGTCGAGCCAAAGCCGCCTTCGCCACGGCTACTGGCGTCAAACTCGGAAACCACTTCGAAATCGGCCTGGATTACTGGCACCAGAACCAGTTGCGCTATCCGCTCACCTGCCTCGATCGTAAAAGCGGTGCTGCCCCGATTCCAACAGGACACCATCAACTCGCCCTGGTAGTCAGAATCGATAAGCCCGACCAGATTGCCAAGCACAATTCCATGCTTATGCCCGAGACCGCTTCGTGGCAGTATCATGGCAGCCAACGATGGATCAGCAATGTGTATGGATAACCCGGTCCGGATCAACGTTGTATCACCAGGGGCCAGTGTCAGCGAACCATCAAGGCACGCCCGCAGATCCAGGCCTGCAGAGCCCTCAGTGGCATATGCCGGAAAAGCGATCTCGCTGCCGATCCGGTCATCAAGAATACGTACCTGTAATTTTTTTCTACTCATGTTATCCCTGCTTCAGGTGTTCGCCAATCAGTGCGACAAGGCGTGAACCAATCACCGATTTGCTGTCTGGACCTATGGTTTTCTGCCCTCCGCGCCAGAATACAGTGACAGCGTTATTGTCACTGTTGAACCCCAAACCGGGAGCAGACACATCATTGGCAACAATCATACGCAAGTTTTTGCGCTGCATTTTGTCTTTGGCATAGCGGGCAACATCTGAGGTTTCAGCCGCAAAGCCTACCGTAAACGGTGCATCCCGACGTCTGGCAATAGTGGCCAAGGTATCCGGATTGCGTATCAGTGGCAGAGCCATGGCTTCACTGGATTTCTTGATCTTGTCTCCGGCACAGGTCTCTGGTCGATAATCGGCCACCGCAGCGGTCGCAATAAACAGGTCACAGCCTTCATCCACTGCTTGCGTGGACGCCTGCAGCATGTCGTCCGCGGTAACCACGTTGCGGACTTCGATCCCTGTCGGAGCTGGCAAAGCAACCGGCCCACTGATCAGAACAACGCTGGCACCTGCCTCCCGGGCCGCCACAGCCAATGCATAGCCCATTTTGCCTGAACTGTGGTTACTGATATAGCGCACCGGGTCTATGGGCTCTCGAGTAGGACCTGCCGTAATAACCACTCGCTTACCTGCCAGCCCTTCAGAGCTGGCCTTTTCTCTCATGATCAGCCCTGCGATCACTGCAGCCTCGAGCATTCGCCCGGGGCCATTATCACCACAGGCCTGCTCGCCCTGATCAGGCCCCCAGAGGGTTATCTGCGAATCTTCGCCCAACAAGCGGATATTGCGCTGCGTGCGTGCATTACTCCACATCGCCTGATTCATCGCCGGCACCACAGCAATAGGGGCCTCTGTCGCACAGCACACTGTCGCCAGAAGGTCGTCGGCCATACCCTGAGCAAGTCGCGCAATAAAATCAGCAGAAGCCGGAGCAATAACCACCTGATCGGCCCACTTCGCCAGCTCGATATGACCCATACCAGCTTCGGCTTCGGGATCGAGCAATGAGGTGCGAACTGGCTCGCCGCTAAGTGCCTGAAAAGTCAGAGGCGTCACAAAGGCTTCTGCGCCCCGAGTCATGATTACTCTCACTTCGTAACCAGCCTTTTTCAGCAGGCGTACAAGCTCGGCGCTTTTATAGGCTGCGATGCCGCCTGTTATACCCAGCAGAATTTTCCTGACTGCCATAAAGGCTCCGTATCCACTTAAAAAGAAAGACTTATAAGATAGCATGCCCTGACGATACCGACAGCCTGCCAGAGCCTCAGTACGTTTACCGTTTGTTGCGTTTTGAAGTAACCTTTGTAATTGAAGGGTGCAGGAAGCACCAACGCCATCAAACCAAACGCAAGGAAGCTCAAATGACTGACTCCCTCTGGCCCGTGGATGAACGCCCCCGGGAACGACTGCTTTCCCACGGGCCCGAAAGCCTCTCGGACGCCGAACTCCTGGCCATTTTCTTGCGCACCGGCACCACCGGTATGCCGGTAATGGAACTTTCAAGATATTTACTACAGGAATTTTCCGGACTGCGTGGGCTGCTGACTGCGTCGCGCAGACAGTTTTGTGGCGTAAAGGGGCTAGGCACCGCAAAATATGCCCAGGTGCAGGCTGCTATGGAAATGGCGCGGCGGGTTATGGACGAGCCGTTGCGCCAAGGCGATCCGCTGCGCTCACCGGAGGACACCCGGCGCTTCCTAGCAAGCCGGCTGGGCACCTATCCTCACGAAGTTTTCGCGGGCCTTTTTCTTGACAACCGACACCGCGTAATCCAGTACAGAGAGCTGTTTCGGGGCACAGTTGATGGCGCAGCCGTGTATCCGCGCGAGGTGGTCCGCCAAGCCCTTGAAGATAATGCAGCCGCTATTATTTTTGCTCATAATCACCCTTCCGGGGTGGCGGAACCCAGCCAGGCTGATATCTCTCTGACCAAGCGCCTGAAAGAAGCGCTCGGCCTTGTAGATATCAGGGTTCTTGACCATATGGTGATTGGCCACGGTGAGGTAATATCCCTCGCGGAACGTGGATTGATGTAGGCGACTCCAAGCAGCAACTTAGAGATTTGGGAGCATATCCTTTACAACACCAACCGGGTAGTCTCCCAGATTTTGAAATGGTGAACCCACCGAACCGCCATTGTTTTTTACACCCTCCGCTAAGACAGCTCTCCCAGAATACTACCGCGCAGGTCGCGCTTGAGTACCTTTCCCAAAGCGTTTTTGGGTAGCCACTCTAAGAGAATCCATTTCCGTGGCGTTTCATAATTTGCAAGATAGAGAGCACAGTGTGACCGCAAAGCCTCGAAGTCCAACTCGCGCCCTTTAACGGGCACGACACAGGCAGCGATATCTTCACCCAGCTTCGGATGTGGAATTGAAACTACAGCAGCCTCGGCAACCCCCGGGTATCGATAAATGACATCCTCCACTGCCACTGAGGAAATTTTCATCCCCCCACGATTAACAATGTCCTTTTTACGATCGACAAAATGTAAATGCCCCTCATCGTCCATGAGACCAATATCACCAGAGCGCACCCAACCGTCAATGAAACTCTGCTTGGTCGCATCGGGCCTTCGCCAATAGCCAAGAGCCATAGATGGACCAGAGAAGGCAATTTCTCCTGGCTCCCCAATTGGCACTGAGGCACCGTGTTCATCAACCACCTGTACAGTGCAACCTGCCATCGCCACGCCAATACAACCAGCTTTTCGGGGAAGAAACCAAGGCGGCAGATAAGTGCCAGCTGGGCCGGTCTCGGTCATAGCCCAAATATGAACCTGATCTACCCATGGTAGCAAAGTGGTGAACTTATCGATCAGCTCTGTCGGTGTCGCAGCGCCGCCATAGCCAAGCCGGCGCAACTTTGAAAGATCATAGCGACCATTTAAATACTCATCCATCAGAAAATGCAGAGGGGCCGAGACTCCGTGATAAACTGTAGTACCTTCCGTTTCGATTAGGCGTAGCCGATCAGCATTGCTAAGCTCCTCCTCGAGCACTACTCCTGCTGCGCTAACCCAAGCACCCATACAGGCGATATTTAATACCGAGCTGGTATAAATTGGCCAAGCGCCTTGATAAGTATCTTGATCTGTTAAGCCTAGCGCACTACCAATGGCCAAACCTGTGAATAGTTGGCTGCGATGGCAGTGTGTAACCGCTTTCGAACTCGCGGTAGTGCCGGAGGTGAGTAGCAATATACTGGGACTCTCAGGGTCGTTTTCCTCAATTCGGTCTAACTCAAACTCATGAAACTCTAATTCTGGTTCAGGCCAAGTATTCTGTTCCCTAGGCTCTCCATCAAGACACAGAAACTGTGCAGAACTCAAAGCCTTAAGCCGTTCAGTATATGGCTGAAGTGTCACGATAAAGGTTGGGTCCGTTAAGTCTAAAGCATGCTGCAACTCTTCATCGGACGCATGTATATTTAGCGGCACGACGACAGCTCCTAGGCGATAACAGCCTAGAGCGGTTAATACACATTCTCTTACTTCATTATTAGACAGAAAAAGTGCAACCCGCTCGCCTTTTTTTAACCCCCGAACAGCAAGCCCGCGGGCAACTGAATCCATACGAATTACCAACTGTGAAAAGCTAACCCGATCACGATATCCACGAAAACTAGGTGCCGATAAGGCCAGTTTGAATGGATAATCTTGTGCTCGCTTATGCAGCAATTCTGGCACAGTTATGCCGTGCAACTCATTAAAGCAATTAAGCTCGTTAATCATGGTCCGAAATCTCGCATGCAAGTACGTGAACACCATAAACCAACGCGCGTAGTTCTTATTGCGAATGGTTTAATAACCAATTAAAAAGTCCGTCTACCTGTATTCATGCGCAAATTTAACTCCCGCAAGAAGGCAACCTGTTTCACATAAAACCAACTAAAGCCACCCTTCTGCCTCTCCCCTTTCGACCGCAATTGTTCGCAGGTCTTTTTTTAAGATTTTTCCAGATGGGCTGCGCGGTAAACTACCAACGATTGCAACACGACGTGGAATCTTGTAATCGGCAAGGCGATCTTTCAAAAATTCAGCTAGAGCATCTATCTTTGGAACCCGCCCCGCATGAGGAACAATGAATGCAAACAAGTCTTCTCCTAATTTAGGATGAGGAATCGCCACGACAGCAACTTCTTTGACATCTGAATGGTCATGGAGGGCGTTCTCCACATCCATTGAGCCTATGTTCATTCCCCCACGAACGATGATGTCTTTACTTCGGTCATGGAAATAAAGAAAACCATCCTTATCTACGGTGCCCAGATCACCACTAAAAAGCCAATTACCACGGATCACGCTTTCGGTAGCTTCAGGGTCTCCATAGTATCCGCGCATAATTGTGGGGCCTCGCAAACAGATTTCTCCCATTTCTTCAGGCTCTACCTCAGAACCATCATGGCGCAACACCTTGACCTCATTTAGCGGCATAGCCTTACCAATGGAGCCAAGCTTATCGAGCGCTAAGTGCCCTGGCAGGTAAGTACCGCTAGGAGAGGCCTCTGTCATCCCATAAGTATGGCGTAGATCAATGTGGGGAAAGTTTGCCTTTAGCTGCCGAATCACGTCACGCCCCATAGCGGCACCTCCATAATCGAACACCCTGACCTGACTAAGGTCATGAAGATCTGGATCATAGCAGTCGAGCATGAATATGTAGCCAGAAGGCACACACGCAAACACTGTTGCCCGCTCTCGACCCAGACGCTCTAAAGTCTCCCTAGGGTCTATACGAGGCTCAATAACCAGAGTACCGCCCACATACCAGATCGACATCGGATTAAAATGCAGCCCAGAACTGGTAAACAACGGAAAACCACTCTGGTAAACATCGGTGCCCACAAGGCCTAGGGCACCAGCTACTGCAACACCTGCAGCAATGGCATTGGAATGGCTTAGCACAACACCTTTTGGATGGCCGGTAGTACCCGAGGTGAGGATGATATCAGCGATGTCATCCTCACTGAGCAGAGGCCACTCTCCACTTGCGGGGTTACCATTTCGTTGAATCTCAGTCCAGCTCATGGCACTTCCCTGCAGCTCCCGACCAACTTCAATGTAATAATTCACATGCGGCAACTGCTGCCGCATGCCTTCAACCATACTCGCAAACTCGCTGGCGTATACGAAACCTTGGCAATCCAGCAGGTTTATCGAATAAATTTGTTCAACAGCGGCGTATCGCGTGTTTAATGGGACCGGCACGACGCCAATCCGCATAGCTGCGAGCACCGTCAATATTAACTCCGCACCACCGGAGTTTGGCACTAATAAAGCCAAATTATCGCCGCGCTGAAGCCCCTGTTGGCGCAACCCGTCGGCCAGGCGATCAATTTCCCAGCGCAGCTGCTCGTATGTAAGGCGCGCCTGAGGTCCGTTATAGGACTCAGCCACTAATGCCAAACGGTTAGGGTATTGAGATGCGTTCCAGTGCAACAAATCAATAACTGTTCGAGTCTTAATTTCAGACGGCAGCCGGGGCATTCCAGCACGCAGTTGAGGAATTTTCGCGTTCACAGGCAGTCCCCTTACTTATTGACCACCGAACAGAGGCTCACGCTTCTCCTTGAATGCCTGAACAGCTTCCTTGTGATCAAGTGTAATATTGGATAACGCCTCCATGGCAACACTCGCATCCATGGTGCTGTGGAGCACCCGCTTGAGCTCAATGTTAACTGCAGTCTTAGTCCAACGTATCGCCTTGGTCGCGCCCGAGAGCATCCGGTCAGCAAATTTCTCTACGGCCTCATCAAGTTCGCCCTCCGGAACCGCATAATTGATTAGACCAATTTGTGCGGCTTGCTGAGCAGTCATTAGATCACCAGTAAGCAGGTACTCCTTTGCACGAGCAAAACCAATGAGCTGCGGCCACAGTCCTGCACCACCGTCGCCCGCAACGAAACCCATCCGCACATGTGGGTCACCAATTTTGGCTCGTTCGGAGGCAAAAATAACGTCACTCAGTAAAGCAATAGTTGCACCTAACCCAGTAGCGTGCCCATTTACTTTCGCGATGATTGGCTTTTCACAATCAAGTATGGAGTAGACGATGCGCTTGGCTTCATAGCCAATTTTCTCAAAGACTTCGGGACTTTGAATCATCTCCTCAAACAGATCTACATCTCCACCTGCAGAGAAAGCTCTACCAGCTCCAGTTAGAACAATGACATCACTGTGAGGATCCACAGCAGCGTCATAAAAAACATTAGCAAGCTCTTCATGCATTACTTCTCCAACAGCATTTAATGTCTCTGGCTGATTCAAAGTAATAGTGAGCAAACGGCCACTACGGCAAAGCGTCAACGACTCGTATTTCTCTTCAAGCTTAAAATTACGCATAGGACTTTATCCTTATTTTTGGTTTGATATTTCTGTTTACTTCAGGGGTTAAATTAACTATCGGGTTTCAGATCTGATCCGAAAGGCCATTCTTTGAAGGTGCCCCGACGCGCTACCACAAGCGGCACCTAAGACAAGAAGGCGCTTGTAATAATGACCAATCGGGTATTCCTCAGTAATACCCATTCCTCCGTGAAATTGGATACATTTCTCCACCGCTCTGTAGCCAGCGATCCCAAGATACGCTTTAGCGGCCGAAACCAGGTATGTACTGTCAGGCCCCTCCAGCCCTTCACTGACCGCCTTTACCAGTGAGCGCATTTGCTCTGACACCACATAAACCTCAGCCATAGCATGCTGTACCACTTGTAATGACGATAATGGCTGACCGAACTGCTTCCGCAGTTTCAAGTATTCAATGCTTGTGTTGAGAGCGCGCTTCAGTACCCCGGCGGCTTCAGCAACGCAACCCGCCGCAACCAAGTCTTCCAAGCGTTGCCCCCCCCTGGCATCAATAGGCAGCAATGCTTCCGCTTCCATAATCGAATCAATATTTAGAGTCGCACCCCAGCGACCATCTATTAGGCGGACAGGCTCAACTTCAACACCAGTATTAGCCTTCGGAACTAAAAACATCGCAAACTCATCACCAAGCTGCGCAGACACAACAAAGTGTGTGGCATTAGCGCCTCCTAGAACTGCCGGGAAGCGCCCTTTCAAATGAAAGCCATCGCCGTTAGCTATAACGCTGCAGGTACATACAGCTTCAACTTGCCTGGGCACCAAGGACATGCGCACGTCACCTCCTATAACGCCGTTTGCAAGCATTTTTCGAGTAGTAGCGTGCCGTACGGTGCGAACGACCTCGCCAGCAATTAAAAGGGTCGGCAGTAGTGGCTCTAAAACCAGGGCGCCGCCTGCGTGCTCGAATAGGTCTAAGCATTGAGCAGCCGTTGCTCCCAGACCGCCATCTTCCTCCGGCACGGTAAGCCCCAGCCAACCCATACTTACGAACTCCTGCCACATTTCTTGGCTCCAACCAAGTTCACTATCGCTTATGCGCTGATAGTCAGCGAAACCGTAGCGTTCTTGAAGAAACCGTTTGATCGAGTCAAACAACAAGTCGAGACTGTCTTGATCTAACATAATATCCTCACATTCCAAGCACGCTTTTAGCGATAATGTTCTTTTGGATTTCATTGGCTCCAGCATAGATAGACACTGACCGGCGAAATAGGTGACGTTCAGCCACGCCGGCGGCGTAGTCAGCACAGGGCCCCTCAAGTCCAATATGTTCTGTTATAAGATCAAATGATAAGGGGCCCGACACCTCCTCCAGCGCTCGAACCGCAAGGTTAGTTATCGCTTGCTGCAACTCAGAACCTTCTAACTTAAGGATAGAAGCCTCAGTCCCCGGCTCTCGACCTCGAACCTGATCCTCTAGTACGCGTTTAACCGACGCCTCTAGCGCTATCAACAATACGTCCAGCTCAGCTATAGCCCGGCCAAAACTCGGCTCGTCGATGAGACACCCAGCGCCACACCTCAATTGCTTCAACATGTCACAGAGCAACTGCCAGTCTCGACGAGAGCGCTGTACCTGAGCGTTATGGGTACGCTCATTTCCCAATAGAAACTTAGCGTAAGTCCAGCCCTGGTTTTCTTCTCCAACTAGCGCGCTAGCTGGCACACGCACGCCATCTAGAAAAACTTCATTTACACTGTGACCGTGGTCGATAGTTTCTATAGGGCGCACAGTGACACCCTCCGCTTGCATATCGATAATAAATAAAGATAATGACGCCTGAGGCTTCCCCTCACCACGGGTGCGGGCCAAGCAGATCATGTAGTCCGCCAGGTGTGCATCTGTAGACCAAGTTTTTTGCCCCGTAATTATGTATTCACTGCCTTCAAGTACAGCTTTAGTTTTCAGTGCTACAAGATCAGAACCAGCATCAGGCTCTGAGTAGCCCTGACACCACCAATGTTGGCCGTTTCGAATCTTAGGCAAATAGTGTTGACGCTGTGAATCAGAACCAAATGTGTAGATGACAGGACCAACCAAGGCTAATCCGAAAGGACTCAGCGGCGGCGCATCTGCTAACGCACACTCCTCATCAAAAAGATAACGCTCTACAGGGCTCCACCCAGGCCCCCCGTACTCTTTGGGCCAGTGGGAGGCAGACCAGCCATGTGCAGCCAAAATAGAATGCCAGAGTTGGACGTCCTCTTTAGCCAAATGCTCGTAACGCCTTGTCTTTCTGGCCAAAGAGGACGGCAGCTTTTCGCGAATAAAGCAACGCACCTCATGTCGAAATTCTTCCAATTCCGGGGAGTACCGATACCGCATAAAATGCTCCATTCTATTGAGTTGTCGCCGACGGGGTGATTTTCTGCGTCGAAACCTGTTCTAATCGAACCATATAGCTCACTAGCTCTGCTGGCTGAAGCTGAGCACGTAGCTCCTCCATATAAGGGGCCGCCAGAGTGGCTTCGGCCATTCTCAGCAAACACGAAGGGGACAGCCGATCCAATCCCAAAGCTTGCAACGACTCTGGCAACCCTACACTTTGGTAGAAATTGATTAGGTCAAGGAGGCACTCAAGTGGTCGACCTTCTTGCGTTAACTGAACCAAGAGGCCGTAGGCAACTAGTTCTCCATGCAGAAAATTTTGAGTCTGTGAGAACAACGCAAGTCCTCGTGTTAGGGAATGAGCAAGAAAAAGACCACTATTCTCGAAGCCCAAACCGGCTAGCAGCACGCAAGATTCCACAACAGCCTCTAGCGACTGATTTGGGCTCCCGTCACGCACTGCCCGACAAGCTTCCAAACCATCACGCCGTATCACTTCGTAGCTGGCACTGGCCAAACACAAGCCCGCCTGAGTTACTCGTCCCCCATGAAGATTATTACGCTCATAACGAACACTGGCATCAGCTTCAAAGCGCTTTGCGATTGCATCACCGATACCCGCGACAAGAAAGCGTTCAGGGGCCTGGGCAATGACCGCAGTATCAACGAGTATGACATCGGGGTTCCACTGACACCGTTCCACTCCGCTCAAGTTATGATCACGATCGTAAAAAACCACAGCCCGGCTAGTAGGAGCATCGTTGGAAGCTAAGGTAGGCACTACTATTAAACGCGCACCCAACTTATCCGCTACAGCTTTACCTACATCAACAGTCTTTCCACCACCAAGCGCAATAATCACCTCGGGCAGAGTTGGGGAAATTTGCTCACATAAATCATGAATGGCTTCCCGTACAACCTCTCCATCAAATTCCACAATATCGCTATCGACCGACGCCGAATTCAGACTACTGAGAACCAGCTCTTCGAGGAAAGAACGAACCTGACTATCACAGATTACCGTCGCACGATTACCCAAAGACAATGTTTCAACGCCTAGCAGGCCCAATGCCCCAGCACCCTGTATATATCGTCTCGGCGAGCCAAATACCCGGCAACCAGCCAACATTGTTTTCATGTGGTTCTCAGTCACTTGCAACCTCCTTTCTGCTCGCCCGCACCCCACCAAAAGTCTGCCAACTCCCGCTAACTAACCAGCCACCATCGACCGGAACATTTACTCCGGTGATACACGAAGCGCGTTCGCTCGCCAGAAACTGTATTGCTTCGGCGATATCTTCGGGGTAAATGAGTTCTCCTGTGGCCGACATCTCCCTAAGTTGCGCTGGTTCGCGATAACCTCGAGCGATTTGTTCCTTTAGTGCAGGTGTAAGTGTGTAACCAGGAGACACTGTATTCACCCTAACTCCGGAACGCCCCCATTCGGCAGCCAAACACTCAACCAGGCTAATCACCGCCGCTTTCGCCGGCGAATACGCGTGCAGCGGCATGGAGCGCATTCCCGCCACCGATGAGATCGCGACGATGGCTCCCTTGCCCCGTGCCGCCATCCGGGTTCCAACTTCAGTGCAGCACAGATAAAGCCCGCGAAAATCGACTTCAATCAAGCGGTCGAATACTTCCAAAGGGAGTTGATCAGGTGGCAAGGGGTCTTGCACAATACCGGCACTGGCAACGAGTACCTCCACGCTCCCCAGATCCCTCTCAATCGCGTTAATAGCCTGTTTAACTGCCTGCTCGTCGACTATGTCTAGCGCATATGCATAGCCTCCGATTTCTTCAGCGAGCTCTGCAACAGCTGCAGCATTTTGGTCAATAAGAGCCACGCGGGCACCACAGTCGGAAAAGCTTCTGGCCGCAGCTGCACCTATCCCGCTCGCACCACCAGTTACCACCACAATCTTTTCTGAAAACTCACTCATCGTTTTCATCCTAATTAAACACTACTCAGTCAAGAAAGCTGGGAAGCCATAAGGAAATGCTCGGAAAGCCGATTAACAGCCCAAGGATGAACATTTCAGCAACTACGAACCAAAAGGTGTTTACAAGTAGGCTCCCCATATTCAAGCCACTCCCCATAACTGTTTTAACTACAAAAAGATTCATTCCGATTGGAGGAGTCACTAGTGAAATCTCTAAATACTTCACTACTAAAATACCCATCCAAATTAGGTCGATCTCATAGTGATTAAATATAGGAAGAAGCAGGGGCAAAGTTAGAAGCATTATTCCAATTGGCTCCAAAAACATTCCCAGAACTAAAAAGACTACAGAAACCCCGATAATAAAAGTAAGAGGTGAATCGCTAAGCGATAAGGCCACGTTCGTCATGTAATCCGGCACACCTGAAAGCGCCAAAAAACGCGTAAATAGAGTAGCCCCGATGGCGATCAAGAAGACAGTAGAGGTAGTTTTTAAAGTCTCAACTAAAGCCTGCCCTAGCCTGCGCCATGAAAGAGCACGACGAAAAACAGCGATTAAAGCAGTTATAGCGGCCCCCACACCACCCGCCTCTGTAGCAGTAAAGGCTCCGCTAAAGATCCCACCGAGCACGACACAGATCAACATTACCATCGGCCATGTTTCGAGAATTGCGCTACTCCAAGTGTCAGGAGTACTACCTTGAGATTCGCGAGGTGCGAGGCTTGGATTTAGCTTAACGCGTGCAATAATTACCAATGAGAATATAGCCATCGATAACAAACCAGGTAAAATCCCAGCAATAAATAATTTTGCTATCGATACTTGGGTAAAAACCCCATAAATAATCATAACAATACTCGGTGGAATCATGGATCCGACTGTTCCACCAATTGCCACTATGCTGCCACTGAAGCCAGGCTGATAGCCCGCCTTATTCATTTCTGGGACGGCAACACGCCCCATCGTTGCGGAACACGCCACACTAGACCCACTTACAGCAGCAAATAGACCAGATCCCGCTATAGTGGCGATCCCAAGCCCCCCTGGAAGCCAAGATAGCAGTTTGCGAGCAAGCTTAAACAAGCCATCAGTCAGACTACAGCAATAAGCTAGGTATCCCATTAAAAGAAACATCGGTATAGAACTTAGAGACCAACTAGCAACAAAATCATAAGGTGTGGAAGCGAGCAGACCCAACGCAGATCTCTCACTAATCATTACAGATATACCGATAAAAGAAGTACCCAGCAGCGCTAAACCAAGGGGGGCACGTAACAGCACTAAAACTATTAGAATACCTATACCCCAGAGGCCAATTTCTAAATTACTCACTAGGCATTCTCCTGCATCATAAATTTTTCGGAACTTTCTTTAACTACAGGGATTTTATGACCGGATAACTGGAGAACACCTTTTAGAAAGAGCACCAGTGCAAACAGAATAAACCCTAAAGGCAGAGCAAAACTCGCAGGCCAAATAGGTAGAGAGTAGTCTCCCATCACGTACTCCCCAATATCCCACTTGGACAGTGCATCTTTAAGTGTCATCCAAGCCATAAGCGCAAACAATCCAGCCCCTAGAATTGACATCACAGCTTTAATCAATCTTTGAATTAAATCCGGAAAAAACTGAACAACCAAATCGACGGCAATATGTCCATCGTGACGTTCCACGAGTGCCAGTGGAATAAATGTTATCCCCACCATATAGTAGTACGAAACAAGTTCCAAAGTGAGCGGCAGAGGCCGCCCCGACACATATCTTAGAAAGACATCCAAGCCAACATTAAGCATCATAATGAATAAAAGAGATGCCGAAATGAAAGTAATATACTTAATAAATGAGTCAAAAAAATCAAATATTTTTATCATATTGCTTTAAACTCATGCATGATATGGCTTAAATTAAATATTAAAATTATTTATAATTACCCGGCCACACTACAGAGTAGCCGGGGCCATATCAGAGACCGTAAGAGTGGGAGTCAAGATTATCGAATATTTCTCGCTTAACTACTTCGAGTACAGCTTCCTCATCGTCCCTAATTCCCTCGAAAAGCTTTTGGTACTTAGCTATTTTTTCCGCCTGAAGATCAATAAAATCTTGCGGGTTCGAAATACCACGAGATTTCGCATTCTTAATAATTATAGAATGATCCTTCTCTACAAACTCATTGAGATTATTAATCAATTCATGGCTTGGGGGTACAACTTCGATTCCTTTGGAAGCAAGCATGTCCTCACTTTCACTAGCCAGGCGCAACTGGCTCATTGTAGGCCCAATGACTAATTTGCTTGCATGCCGAAAAAATGCGTCCCGCTCTTCGGAAGAAAGGCTCTTCCAAAAGTTTTGGTTGAGAGTTGCCATACTTGTCTGAAAAAGGGAGCCGAGCGGAAGAGTAGTTACGTGCGTAACCACATCATAAAGATTGTAACCATCAACATCTGTAATAGGTAGTAGCCCAGAATCTAACGCTCCGCGATTGAGGCCTTCAAATATTTCACTTGAGGGCACATTTACCGGCACGGCACCAACATGACGTGCCCATCGGTCCCACGCGCCACCCGTTGTACGAATACGCTGGCCGCGGAAGTCTTCGACCTTAGTATATGAGCGCGTTGCTAGAAGGTTGTAACTGGGCGTGTCGAACGAACCCAAATATACCAGACCATTGCGCTTATACTCTTCTTGGCAGGCATCGCAGTGGAGCATCACAACTTCAGTTATTGCTGCAGCGTTGGCCAGAGAATCATTTTGCCCGTAAAAAGCCATATCTGACATTAACGTCCCATAGGGCAACTCAGCAGGGTGGTAGCTTAAGACGATAAAACCCAAATTGGCAATTCCATCTCTGACCCCACCCAGTGTTTCTCGAGCACTAAGCAGAGACCCACCTGTGTAAAGTTTAAAATCAACGCCGTTATCGTCCTTACTGAGATTATCAATAAATGGCTGCATGCCATCAGCGACAATTGGATGACTAGGAACGAGAAATGCCGTTGCATTTTCTTCTGCACTAGCACTTCCGATGCCGGCAATAGTGATTAATGCAGCGAAGCCAGGAAAGAGTACCGTTTTTTTTATAATGCTATTAAATCTGACCATTTTTTATCGCCCTATATTGTTAGAAATTATTTTTTTGACGCCACACATTTAAATCATAAAGAGTTCTGCGCACGCAACCTGATCTTTGGTTTCTTTGTAATACCAATTATCGCCGAATTGACGCCCCTCTAAGAGCCGGCCATATTTAACCGATCCCAACTAAAGGAGCGCTTTTCCATCAGATTTTGAGATTGAAAAAATGCAATTTGCGAATTCATAAATTGATTGCCATAATCCGTGATAAATAAATAGAAATTGACTTACTTGTACATTAGCCCGCCTCCATGCGAGCGTACATTTTTGTACAATGCGAGCTAGCGAGGGAACATGATTCTTGACGAGCGCACTTACACAATCCGCCCTGACGGAATGCAAGACTTTTTAGAGTTATACGAAACACAAGGGCTACCACTTCTACGCGAACACCTAGGCGGTTTTGCCGGCTTCTTCAAAGCAGAAACCGGCATAATTAATCAGGTCGTTCACTTATGGACCTTCAAAGATGCCGGTGACCGAGAGCAACGTAGAATACAGCTATGGTCAGACCAACGCTGGAAGGATTACACAACAAAGGTCCTGCCACTAATTGAGCGCATGGAAAATCGACTACTGGTGCCAACAAGTTTTTCACAATGGAGGTGAAGGTGGGCTGCACCCCGTTATTGCGGTAGCTCAATAAGACATGCACTCCGCGCCACAGGGATACCCATATCCAAAAACAACAGATATTGCCTCGTAGTTTCTATGGTTAAGCCAGTGCTTTACCCCCGCAATCTGACTAACACGAGAGCTAAGCAGCCCTGTGCGCCCGGCATCAACTCTAGCCTTTTGCTCCGATGGAGCCAGAGTGCCTTAAAAGCTCTTGGCTCCCCAAGAGACGAGGAATTTGCCCGTCTCAAGCGAGAACTAGCCCGAGTAAAGAATAGCGAGATTTTTTTCGCTAAGGCTCAGCATTCTTTGCAAGGGAGTCTCTCTAAAGCGCCAGGCGGATCAACTCCGGCTATCGCGACCCAGCGAAGCTCACGATGCCACCGGGGGCATAATTGACTCGCCAGGGCTGCAGAACGGCCTAGTTCCCAAATGCGCTTCAACACGCCTGAATGCCGCTGCACGATTGTTGGCCATACATAGTAATCAAGGCAGGTGACACAAGCGGGGCGGACGCTCGGGACCTCGTTATTGTTGGGCAGCGGGCACCCAGAATAACCCGAACGGAGTTTCTTCGCTTTGGGTCAGGCAGCAAGTGGCGAAGGGCTAATACGGAGACATTCACACACGAAAGGAAGCTCTTTTTGTGCGTATGTCTCGATCCGTTTAGCAAACGAGTCACTAATTGGTTTATACATCCGGAACATGCCGATCAGAGGTACTGGAATAGCTATTTGGCAGCGATAGGGGAAAGTTCGAAGATTGCCCCCCCCCCTGATGGGGGACAGCCAGTATACCAGCGGATACAACCGAAGCAATCTAGTCAGCCGCTGCCTAACGTGCAGCATGAGCACAGTTAGTCAATGTCTCAATAACGCCAACTGCGAGAGAGAGGCACAAGCTGACGCCATCGACTAAATTGAGAGGTTTCATAATCTCAGTATGCATCGTAGAGTTGCAGCTCAGGGTCGAAAGTTGTCAGCCGTTTTAAAACCGTCCGTGGAAACGCGATAGAACCCAAGCTAGAATACCTAGTTTGAGAGCCTCTTTCGTTTACCATCCATTACGCTTACCAAGGCCAAACTCTACAGACTCGCTGCAGCACAAAAAACTGTAAGAGTCCGCGCGTCGCTTTGACACAACGTCTTGAGGGTTTTAATAATTAACAATATTGACTTACGCCTTACACTACTTCAGGGCTCATCGCAGTTCAGCCCTACTGAGCTGCCAGAGAGACCAAGCCGCGATCCACGCATACAGCTACGCAACCACACAAGAATATCACTAGCTGAGAGACTTGCAGGGAAACTTCTCTACTTAATTGCGAACGGTCAGCTATCTCCTGGCTCGCGCCTGCCTGCAGAGCGACAGATCGCTGAGACCATGGGCGTGAGCCGTGTATGTGTGCGCAATGCTCTAGGTAAGCTAAAGGACAAAGGCTACCTTAAATCCATCCAAGGCAGTGGAACCCGAGTCACTACGTCTCAAGGCAACTCTTCGCTTATCAGAGACCTGCTTTCAGCAAATAGTGAAAACCTTCAAGACTTGGCAGAAATCCGCGGGCACTTAGAAGTTTGGGCTGCAGCGCGAGCCGCCTGCAATGCTAACGACACGCAGTTACGGAGCTTGCGTACTCTGGTGAATGAGGCCACTCATCTAGGCGAAAAAGAGAGAGTCGAGAATGACCTAGAATTTCACATCATGATAGCCAGAGCATCGGGGTGCATGGTCTATGAGTACTTGCTTCAGTTACTGGATGGTACATTAAGATCTTATTTTCGCCAGCTTCGCCACGTATTTTCCATCGACGAATCAACAAGTAACAAGTTAGTAGATCAGCATGCACTAATATGCAAAGCTATCGAACGCCGAGATGCAGAAGAAGCAGCTAAATCGATGGCAGCCCACACTAGCGTTATTCGTAATGCTTACTCAAAGGATCGTGGCGCGGCGGGACCAATAAGTTGCTGGCAAAATGGTACCTTACATTTGTCCAAAGAAGAGACTCTCAAACTGCTGGCAGAAACCAAACATGAGCAGCTCTCAGACCACGTCACAAACTCACTTATTGCGCTACTTGGGGCCGGTCGGCTAGCGCCTGGGGAATGCTTACCAGGAGAGCGTGAACTCGCAGACCGCATGGGAGTAAGCCGCATCTCTATTCGCGCGGCTTTAGCACAACTCAAGGAGCTTGGATTCTTAGAATCTACACAGCGTAGTGGCACCAGGGTAGTGGCACACCCTAATCCCTTACATTCAGCAGAAGCCTCAATAAAAGCTAGCCCCAGCCACCTTTTTGATCTTTGCGAGATACGAGGCTATCTCGAAGCTTGGGCTGCTCGTAGAGCCGCCTATCACGCATCAGAGAAAGACCGCGACGAGCTGCGCCAGATCATTAGAGAAATGCACTATCACCAAGCTTCAAGTCGTTTAACGGCACATTATGACCATCGTTTCCATCTCCTTATTGCCAAGGCCTCTGGCAGCGCGGTCTACTTCCATCTAATGTCAACGCTCCAAGATGTTCTAAGTGACTACTTTGAGTACTTTCGCAACCACATCGAAATCAATAACGCTCTGGACTGCCTTGCATTAGAGCACCACACCGCAATTCAGGAGGCAATTTGCCGTGGCGATGGCGATGAAGCTTCCAAGTGGATGCGAGAGCACTCCCGCATCTTCCAGGACGCCTACCGCCAGCATGCTCTGAGCGCGTCTCCAGGCGCGCCAACCGAAACCCAACTATAGCTGAATTGTGACTGAGTTAATCATCAAGCACAGAAGCATCACCGGCAGCCCCATAAGCGCACCAGCCACCATCGACGGGAAGCACAATTCCTGTAATGTATGCTGCTGCCGATGAGCAAAGGAAGCCCACCGCCTGCGCTATGTCTTCAGGCCGCCCAAGTCGCCCCATTGGCGTTCGGCGCCGCAATACGTCTCGATCTAACTTTCCTTCCGAAGCTAACTGTTCTACGAAGGGAGTCTCGATGTAACCGGGTAAAACAGCATTGACCCGGACCCCAGACTGCGCCCATTCGCAAGCCAATGAGCGAGTCAGCCCAATGATACCCGTCTTAGCCGCCGTGTAAGCATTGCGCCGCGGCAAGCCAGAGACACCAGCCACCGACGAAAACTGAACAATTGCTCCGCTACCTTGCCTCAACATCTGCCGCCCTGCGGCTCGCGCTATGAGATAGGATCCCGTCAAATGGACGTCTATCAAGCGTCGCCAATCATCAACATCCTGATCTACAGTAGCGTTAAAAGAATCCGGTATTCCTGCAGCACTAATTGCTACGTCAAGGCGCCCACATTTTCCCACAATTTCTGCAATTGTTCTTTCTACTGCCTCTTCTGAAGTAACATCTACGCAAAAACTTAAATGCCCTACCCCAAGTTGCTCCGCCGCCTTACTCGCGGCACGCTCACTCCGGTCAAGAACCACAACACGAAAACCTGTAGAGGCCAAATGCGCAGCACTGGCGTAGCCGAGGCCACTAGCGCCACCTGTCACCAATGCCACTGAATGGAAGTCAGTCATATATCTATCCTTTATTCGGGAATAAGTACCAGTGATCCAGTAGTAGTGCGACTTGCGAGGTCTCGATGTGCTTGAGCGGCCTCAGGCAATGGATAGCGGCCGCCGATGTGCACTTTTATTACACCGCTGCGGACTAACCCAAATAATTCATCTGCTGCGTTTTGTAGGCTGGGACAGGTACGTATGTGCGCGAAGATTCCCGGAACCGCGAGAGTCAGCGCGCGCTGTGGGCCTAACCGAGAAATATCGATACTGGGAAGGTTGTCAGCGACCTGCCCAAGATTCACCGCTGTCCCGAATGGCTTGAGACAATCAAGAGATCGGTCCAACACATCTCCACCCAAGCCCTCATAAACTACATCGACCCCTTCCCCATTAGTCAGGCGCGCAGTCTCATCAACAAAGTTCTGATCTCGATATAGGATCACATCACTACACCCATGACTTAGCGCGAGCTTCGCTTTTTCTTCTGAGCCAACCGTTCCGATTACCCTCACACCTATATGAGCTAACCACTGACACAAAATCAGCCCGAGCCCACCTGCAGCAGCATGAACCAAAGCGGTTTGGCCAGGACTAAGAATGCGAACTCGATTGACCAACATATGTGCTGTAAGCCCTTGCAGAGTCACGGCAGCAGCTTGCTCAAAAGTGATTTTTGAAGGCAGCTTAACTAAAAATCGGCTAGGCAATACCCGGACATCCGTATAGCTTCCGACTATAGGTGCGGCGTAGCTCACTCGGTCACCAGGCTGAAAATCTTTTACATTGGCTCCGACAGCACCAACAATGCCGGCACCCTCCACGCCCAATACTCCAGGCAGTTCCTGTATTGGAAAAACACCGCGACGATGATAAGTGTCAAGGTAGTTCACACCTATTGCTTTCTGCTGAATTAGGACTTCGTCCTCTCCTACTACTGGAGCATCGACTTGCTCATATTTCATACAGGCTGGGTCGCCATAGGCGTGTATTCGTATCTGTTTTGCACTGATATCAGTCATATAAATAGACCCGTTAATTATTTTTTGTTATGGAGCAGGGAGCTCCCTGCTACTTTCTTTCGATCCAACTATTTCTTGCCTGAAGACAAAACTGGAACTCCACCAACTGCGAAATCGTTAGGTGGAACTTCTTCGATTTTAATTCGAACTTGCTCCGGCTTCGCATCGAGAGTCTCACATAAAGCTTGGGTAACCTTTTTAAACATTGCGTCTTTTTGGGCTCGACTTCGCCCCTCGATCATTAGCACATTAACAATAGGCATGAGCTACTTCCTAGATATTAACTATGGGCGATATGACGATGCAGCCAAGTGCGCGACACTTCAACTATTATTCTGGACTTATGGGAGAACCAATTATTTTGATCAAGGTGAGGAAAAACGATACCTAAAAACGGATTTAGCTCAGCAATAGAGGGCTCTATTGACCTAAATAGAAGAACTGACGAGCATCCAAATCGAAGATAGCTGCAAGTCGGATACTCAACTTCCGAAAAACTTCAGTTGACAATAAATTTCTGCTCATATAACCCTATATCTCAGCCATCAAATTAAAAAATTGATGCAAAGAAACATAAGTACGGCGACATTCTTTTAGCTACAAACAGTTGGAAGAGTTTCATTTGAAAAAAGGAAAGAAGTCCATGCATACCAAAAACAAGACTTTGTCAGGCGCATTAAAAAAATTTCTATTTTCTTGCTTATTAGCGTTAACCATTGCGTCCCCGGGAACAGCGATCGCAGCAAAATATACAGCGGCTGTTTTTGTCGGCCCCTACCATGCTGTCGTCAACAACGGGTACAAGCCGTACCTAGAACAAATCAAACAGGCCTCGGGTGGCGAGTTAGACTTTAATCTTTATCCTGGCGGAGCCCTATTAGGGGCTCGAGAAACCCTTTCTGGCCTGCGCGACGGAGTAGCCGACATCGGATTCATAGTTTCAGCCTACCATCCAGCTGAACTTCCCTATGGTTCCTTGCTCGCTGATATGGCGCTAATGGCAAACTCCACCCTTGAGACCTCCGCCGCAGTCACAGAAATACTAATGTTGGACTGTGAGCCTTGTCAGCAGGAATTTCGTCGCAACGGCGTTGTGTACCTCGGCAGCTATGCAACCACGAGTTACAATCTGATAGGAAAACAGCCATATCAAACCGTAAAGTCACTACAAGGAAAGCGTGTTCGAACCCCTGGAGGAGCTTGGGATCGCTGGGCTCGAGCGATCGGCGCGACACCTGTCAATGTGCCCACAAGCGAAATATTTGAAGGCCTAAATCGTGGCGCACTAGACCTAGTTCTAATCCCGACGGCGGACTTCGACGCTTACAATTTGTGGGATGTTGCTACCCACGTAACCAACCTTCCAACCGGCGTCTTTTTCTCTTCTTCAACGGTGACGGCGGGAAATGATTTTTGGCGCAGCCTTAGCACAGACCAACGCGCAACAATGCTGAGCCATGCAGCTCAAACATCGATCGGCGTTAGTTCCGGATATGTGAGCATGAACGAGAAGATCAGCACTAGGCTGGCCAACAAAGGGATAAGAGTAGTAGAACCAGCCAAAGGACTAATGGATGCCCTCGATACACACCGCAGCAACGATCGCAAAGTTATCATAAAAAATGCGAAGGAGCGCGGCATCAAAAACCCTGAAGCTTTTTTGGAGAACTTCGAGAGCAAGGTGGCAAAGTATCAGAAGCTATTTGCAGACGCAGAAGGGGATTATGACGCCAAGCAAGCCATTGTGCAGCGCGAAATTTACGATAAGCTCGACCCTAAGACATACGGTCTTTAATCGAAACAGCATGCACCCTCAGCAATCTCGCTAACCGGGCCACAGAAGCTTTGCATCCAGGGCCCGGGCAATTTGTGAAATTGCTGGGGTTTACCCTGTAACCCATGTAAATCGGAAACCCTAAAACAAATGCTATGTCGCAGAAAACGGAACTGTGAACGTACAATATCCCGATAAACAGGCAACCCACATGTCGCAATATTGCCACAACAAACGATGTATCCGCTCCTTTTTGCGCAACTCTGCAGTAACGTATAAACTAACGTGTTTATCCAATTTAATGCGTTTAGGAATGCCGGACCCAGCCAGGCTGATATCTCTCTGACCAAGCGCCTGAAAGAAGCGCTCGGCCTTGTAGATATCAGGGTTCTTGACCATATGGTGATTGGCCACGGTGAGGTAATATCCCTCGCGGAACGTGGATTGATGTAGACCACCATGAATCAGATGTCGGAAAACTGGCCAAATTCCCAACAATTTTTTGCGTTGGGGAGCTGGTTCTGGTATAAAAGCGTCCCTTTCTGGCGGCGTCTGGCGAGCAGCGTTCAGTTTAGAGGCGCAAACAGGGGCGTAACCGTTCCTCGGCAACCAGAGACGCATTAAAAATCGAATTCGCATTTATTAAGACCATTGCTCAGGTCGGAGGCAAGTATGTCCAGAGTTTGTCAGGTAACCGGTAAGCGTCCGGTAGCCGGTAATAATGTATCCCACGCGATGAATCACACTCGTCGTCGTTTTCTGCCGAATCTGCAGAGCCACCGCTTTTGGGTTGAAACCGAGAAGCGTTTCGTGAAGCTGCGCGTATCCACCAAGGGCATGCGCATCATCGACAAAAAAGGTATTGACGCTGTTTTGGCCGATCTTCGTGCCCGCGGCGAGAAATTTTAAGGAGCTGCATCATGCGCGAAAAAATCAAGCTGGTATCTTCAGCAGGCACAGGTCATTTCTACACGACCATGAAGAACAAGCGCAACACCCCGGAAAAAATCGAGATCAAAAAGTATGATCCGGTTGTCCGCAAGCACGTTGCGTACAAGGAAGCCAAGATCAAGTAATTATTGATCCGGCATCCACAAAAAAACCCGGCCATGGCCGGGTTTTTTTGTGGATGCTTCAAAACTTTTCCAGATATCCATCCGGAAGCGCAATGTCCATAGCGATCGGCAAATGGTCAGACATAGGGTAGCTCACAACCTCAGCACCCCGGATCTGCAGACTCGGGCTCACCAGAATATGATCAAGCGCTTTTTCAGGCCTCCAGCTCGGAAAGCTGTGCGCAGTATCCGGCAAGGGCACCAGATCCGTGTTCCGAAGCGGTGTCCGGGTAAGAAGCTCTTCAGCGTGATTATTCATATCACCCATCAGGATTACATGCCGATACTTTGATATCAGGTCGCTGATAAAACCGAGCTGGCGTTGCTGGGCCGCTTTGCTCAGCGAAAGGTGCATCAGCACCAGAACCAACGGGTCTTCTTCAGTACCGTACCGGGCTACGATAGCACCCCGCCCCGGAATCAACCCCGGCAGCTTGTACTCTTTCACGTCCAGCGGCCGAAACCGGCTAAGCAAACCATTGCTATGCTGGGCAATCTGCCCCAGGTTGCGATTCAGCTGCTGGTGCCAATAGGGTATCCCTGCTGCTTCAGCAAGATACTGCACCTGATTGATGTATCCACTGCGCAGACTCCCACCATCACACTCCTGCAAAGCCACCACGTCGTAGTTGCTAAGCAGGGAGGCAATTCGATCCAGATTCTGAATACGGTTGCGATGGGGGAGGAAGTGTTGCCAGCTTCGGGTCAGGTAATGGCGATAGGAAGAAGTGCTGATGCCCACTTGAATATTGAATGTGAGTAGCCGGAGATGACGATCAGGGTTGAACGCAGGCACATGGTCCAGGCCCGAGTTTGAACCTTTCGATTCGGTCCGGGCGTTGACCGCCCCGTCCAACTGTTTCCTGAAGCGTTTATACATAATAAACCTGCTGCGCCGCTCCGCTCGATAAGCCTGAAAGCAAATAAGCCACCCAGCAGAGTACTTTTTTATCAGTCGGCAGCGTGCTCTTTCTCCACCAGATAATCAACGACCTCAAGCGTCGCCTCAAGGCTGCCCGCCATTGAAGCACTAACTGTGTACTTTCCATTTACCAGCATAGTCGGTGTGCCGGTAATGCGCGCGCCCCGGATTTTTGACTGCGCCTGTTGCATGCGGGCATTCACGCCGAAGCTATTGTAGCTATCAAGGAATTCAGCACGATCTACACCATAGTCGGCGACAAAATCGGCCAAAGACTCTCCGTCATTAAGAGGCCTGCGCTGACCTGCCAGAGCTTCAAACAGGGGGTCGTGCAATTCATCCAGAGCATTGATGGCCTCAAGCGCATAGAAGGCTCGGGCATGCGGCTCCCAGGAACTGCCCAGAGCCGCCGGAATGCGCACATAATTCACATAATCGGGGGCTTTCGCCTCCCAGCTCTCAGACAGCGGCTTGAAGTTATAGCAATGCGGGCAGCCATACCAAAAGACTTCAGCCACCTCAACGCCGGAATCACTGCTCGTGCGCACGGGGGTATCCAGTTTTTTGTAGTGCGTACCTTCCTTCCAGTCGTCTGCATGAGCCTGGCCGAATACTGCCAGGGCTGTTAACAGCACCGCGGCTGATCTGAACGCTCGGAACATGAAATATCTCCAGATTATATGAATGTCGTTATCGAGGGATTATGACCCGCCGAACCAGAAAAGTTCCACAGTTTGTGGATTACAGGATCGACAGACAAAAAACCCCGCGCAAGGCGGGGTTTTCGGAAACAGGATTGCTGAATCAGTTGAGGCCAGAAATGTAACTGGCAACAGCTTCGATTTCTGCATCTGTCAGCCTGGCTGAAACATCACCCATGATCAGAGCATTGGCGTTGCTAGCCCGAGTACCGTCACGATAGGCTTTCAGCTGATTGACCAGATATTCGGCGTTCTGCCCTCCGAGGTGCGGATATCCTGCCGGCTCGTTACCCTTACCCTGCGGGTTATGACAGGCTGCACAGGCTGGAACCCCGGAAGCCATGTTGCCACCGCGATAAAGAGCGGCGCCTTTCTCCACCAAATCCGGATCTGCCTGGCTGACCGGCATTTCCTGTTGCGCAAAATACGCTGCCAGATCCTGAAGATCCTGCTCGGATTTACCGTCAAGCTGGCCGGTCATTTCCGGAATAGACCGGGAATTTTCCTGGATAGCCACCAACTGGTCATACATGTACCTTTCACCCAGCCCGGATATTTTTGGATAGGAGCCCATAATCGGCTTCGCTCCACCCTGGCCATGACACGCCTGGCAGGCTACAGCACTCTGCTTGCCCGCTTCAGGATCACCTGCTCCGTGCGCCATAGCTGTAAGGCCAACGCCGAAAACAAACCCTGCGATCAGTTTCTTCATGCTCGCTCCGCTTCTCTCATCTCGAAAATATTCTTTGTTTGCAGCCGGCAGGCGCTGACCAGTCAGGCTCAAAACCGGGACTGACAGCGGTTACGCCAAGCGTACCGCCCGGATTTGGTGTAGCATTATACATTAATCCCTGATAACTGAAATCCAAAGGAAAGCCAACCGCTGTGGACTCTGATCTGACTCAAAAAAGCCTCTCTTTTAACAGCGCCCGCTTCCTGGTCAGCGCCCCCCGATTGGAAGACTGCCCGCCAGACACGGGTGCCGAAGTCGCCTTTGCCGGGCGTTCGAACGCAGGAAAATCCAGCGCTTTGAATGCAATCACTGCCATTGGCAAGCTGGCACGAACCAGTAAGACGCCCGGGCGCACGCGCTTGATCAACTTTTTCTCCCTGAACCGCGAGCATGCCAGGCTAGTAGACCTGCCAGGATATGGCTACGCGAAAGTATCTCGGGACATGAAAGACGATTGGCAGAAACACCTCGGCCACTACCTGAACGACCGTAGGTGCCTGCGCGGCCTGGTCCTGGTCATGGATATCCGCCACCCACTCACCGATTTCGACCAAATGATGGTGGAATGGTGCGAGCATAACAAGCTGCCACTCATGATTCTTGCAACCAAAGCGGACAAACTCAAGTTTGGGCAGGCGAAAAACAGCATGCTGGATATAGCGCGCCGCTTGGAGGCGTTCACCTGTGTTCAACACCTGGTCATGTTTTCAGCCACTTCAAAACGTGGCGTTGATGAGTGCCGGGCGGCGCTGATTGATTGGCTGGAAGGTCCCGGGGAGCTACGGGATTAACTTGTAAAAGACCGGCCTGTGAAAAAACAGGCCGGTAAAGCGTCAGGGTTTGCGACGTGCTAAAACCTGAGAACTCACTCAGGAGGCGCCGGAAATGTCCGAATCTCCAGCACCACTGATTATGACCAACTCGATCACCAAAGGTTCCTGGCCAGTCAGGCTTTTATCTGTTTTCACCCCGACCAGTGGCGTTTTCAATATGCCGGGCTTTCCAACATACCTTTCTGCTCCGGCATTGTTGGCCGGTACTTCTCCCGCAGCGCCATAACCTGTTCCCGGTATGCCGGCGTCAGGTAGGGAAGTTCAAGCGTGAGCACCTGATAAATACCCTGCTTAAGCTCATGAATAGTCAGACAGGCCGAAGCTTTGGCTGCATGCGCCGTCTTCAGGAAAGCCATCCAGTTGGTAATCACAAGCCAGACATTCAGCGACATCGCCGCCCGGAGACCCTCTGGCTGCGGCTCTACGATGCCTGCATCTGCCAGCTTCTCAAATATTCGGCTGATCGCCGCGAGGCATCGGTTGGTAAATTCCCGGTAGTCACTGCGCAGGCGCGGATCTCTGTCCAGCAGATATTCGAGATCCCGGTGGAAAAACCGGTAACTCCAAAGCCCATCAAACACCGACTCGAGGTAAAACGTCATGTCGTCAAGGGTCAAAAGCCGGTCTTCCGGAATATCCAGATAGAAATCCACCAGTTTTTCATATTCCTGGAATATCTCGTAGATGATGTCGGACTTGTTGCGGAAGTGGTAATAAAGGTTGCCCGGCGAAATGGCCAGGTAGGCAGCTATATGGTTGGTTGTAACGTTTCGCTCACCCTGTTCATTAAACAACTCAAGGCTGGACAACAATATTTTGTCTCTGGTCTTCATAAGCTCATCGGCGCTTGTTGTTTTACAGCGCGCATATGGCCCGATTGGCCATTGGGCACGCTTGACTACCTAGAGTATATACTCTAATAATACTCTCCAGTGCAAATTGAGCGTTTTTTCGCCAACATATAACAACAGGTTGTCGCCGCAAAACGACGGCAGCCAAGGGAGGACACCATGAGTGCCAGCGTTGTTCAGCTCACTGAGAGCAAAAAACATATTCAGCACACTCATCGGGTGTTTGAAGATCAAAAAAAAGCATTTCACAACGACCCGACGCCGCCGCTAGCGGAGCGCCAGGAAAACCTGAAGCGCCTCAAGCAGGCTCTGCTGGACTATCAGGACCGCCTTCTTGACGCCATTGACCTCGATTTTTCATGCCGCTCAAAAGATGAGTCCCTGATTGCCGAAGTAATGCCTTCAATCCAGGGGATCAACTACACTCTGAAAAACCTTGGTGGCTGGATGAAGCCTTCGCGCAGGCACGTCTCCATACTGTTCCAGCCCGCCAGCAACAAGGTCTGCTTTCAGCCCAAAGGCGTTGTGGGCGTTATTGTGCCCTGGAACTACCCTCTCTACCTGGCTGTCGGGCCTCTCGTTGCCTCGCTTGCTGCGGGCAACCGCACCATGATCAAAATGTCGGAATTCACACCCCATACATCAGCCCTGTTCAAAGAGCTTATTGAAGCCACTTTTCCGGAAGATCTGGTGTCGGTCATCAATGGTGAGGCTGACGTTGCCGCCGACTTTTCGGCCCGGCCGTTTGATCATATGCTGTTCACCGGCTCCACTTCCGTGGGCAAACTGGTGATGCGCGCCGCTTCTGAAAATCTGACCCCGGTTACTCTGGAACTGGGAGGTAAATCACCAGCCATCGTTTCCCCGGATGTGCCCATGGAAGACGCGGCTCAGCGCATTGCTTTCGGCAAGGCATTCAACGCCGGCCAGACCTGTGTGGCACCAGATTACGTGCTCTGCCCTGCCGACCGGACTCAAGCCTTCGTAGACGAGTTCCGCGCCCGCCTTGCGGAAATGTACCCTTCATTGCGCGACAACGATGACTACACCGCCATTATCAATGAGCGCCAGTACAAGCGCTTGCAAGGCTACCTGGAGGATGCCAGATCCAAGGGTGCCGAGTTGGTCGAGATGAATCCGGCGCAGGAAAACATGGGCGATGGCACCTACAAAATTCCGGTGACACTAGTGCTGAAAACCACGCCGGACATGAAGCTCATGCAGGATGAGATCTTCGGCCCGATCCTCCCGATAGTGAGCTATGGCAACCTTGATGAGGCGATTCAGTACATCAACGACCGACCGCGCCCGCTGGCCCTGTATTTTTTCGGCTACGATCGCGACCAGCAGCATCAGGTTATCGACAACACTCTCTCGGGCGGGATGTGCATCAACGATTCACTTATGCATGTCGCCCAGGATGACCTGCCTTTCGGCGGTGTAGGCGATTCAGGCATGGGGCATTATCACGGCAAGGAAGGGTTCCTTACGTTCTCACACCAGAGGGCCATTTTTTCCAAGCAGAAATTTAACAGTGGAAAGTTTGTCTATCCCCCTTACGGAACATCTTTCCACAAAATGGTTTACAAGTTCTTTATCCGCTGAGTCTTCCAAGCTATATCCGGGGTGCTCATACGCCCCGGCGATCGCCATAAACAAAATAAAAGCGAGCCACCCATGCCCAACCACTTTAGCCCATCCGATGGACTCGATTCTGTGTCCCTGAACCGACGCAGCTTTCTGCGTACCGGTCTCGGTGGCGCCCTGTTTCTCGGTACTGTCAGTGTCACCGCCGGCTTGAGTGGCTGTGCAACAGCACCTGCCGGCCGGCTCGGCGCCGTTGAGACGCGCATGGACGCCCGCTACCAGTTCCAGTTTTTGACAACTGCAGACATTGAACTGCTTGAAGCCCTGCTTCCCGCCATCCTTGGCTCGGCACTCCCCGAGCAAGCCAATGCCCGGCGCATGATTATCGCCAGCACCGTTGAGCGCATTGATGCAGGCATTCACAAATTCGGGCCAACCAATCAGAAGGAACTCCGGCAACTGTTTGACCTGCTCAACTTTGGCCTGACGCGGGTAACTGTTGCCCGAGTCTGGCCATCCTGGCGCAATGTCACCACAGAGCAGGCTGACGCGTTCCTGGAACGCTGGCGCTCAAGCAACATCGGGTTATTCAATAACGGCTATATGGCGCTCACCAAAATAAGCAATGTGGCGTTTTACGGCTACCAGGAGAACTGGCACATTTCGGGTTATCCGGGCCCACCCGAATGGGCCGTAAAAGCCCTGCCACAATTCCGCAACGTGTAAATTTCAGCCTGCCGCTTTAGTTTGCTGTATTAGTCTAAATTAGGGATTCACCAACCATGTCGTTCACTGATCGCATTGCCCAGGGCCTGGAATCCGGATGGAAAGTCACCGACGGCGCTACCCTTACCGAAAGCCAGACCGTAGAAGCGGATGTTGTAATCGTCGGCACCGGGGCCGGCGGCGGTACTACGGCTGAAATTCTCGCCAAAAGCGGCCTCTCGGTCATCCTGGTGGAAGAAGGTCGGCTGTATTACCAGAAAGACTTCAAAATGGACGAGCTTACGTCCTACGCTAACCTGTATCAGGAAGGTATGAGCCGCGCCACCAGAGACGGCTCCATTGCCATTCTGCAGGGCAGATGCGTGGGTGGATCAACCACCGTCAACTGGACCAGCAGCTTTCGTACGCCAGATGCAACGCTTGATTACTGGGGCGAACGCTTTGGGCTTGATGCACTGAACCCCGAGGCCATGGCACCCTGGTTCGCTGGCCGGGAAGCACGACATTCCATGTCGCCCTGGGAGATGGCTCCGAATCTCAATAACGACATCTTGCGTCAGGGCTGTGAAAAACTCGGTTATAGCTGGCAGATTATCCCGCGGAATGTGAAAGGTTGCTGGAACCTCGGGTACTGCGGCGTAGGTTGCCCGACCAACGCCAAACAGGGTGCCTTGATGACCACGGTTTCCGGAGCGCTTGATCATAACGCCCGGTTATTCCACGGTTTGCGCGCCGAGCGACTGATAATGAACCAGGATCGCATCGAATCATTGCAGGCCAGCGCCATGACCAGTGATGGCCTTACACCCTCCGGCGTTACAGTCACACTGAAAGCCAGGCATTTTGTGGTCGCCGCGAGCGCTATAGGTTCGCCCGGCCTGCTGCTGCGTTCCGGATTGCCCGACCCTTATAATCGCGTTGGCAAACGCTCGTTTATTCACCCGGTTAACGCCAGTGTTGCGCAAATGCCAAAGCTGGTAGACCCGTTCTACGGTGCGCCACAGTCTGTCTATTCTGACGAGTTCAACTTCAGCAAGGGTGTAGAGGGAGAGGCAGGTTATAAACTGGAGGTGCCACCATTGCACCCGGCCATGTCTGCCGGTGTTGTCCCGGGCCACGGAGATAAACAGGCTGAAAATCTGGCGCGACTACCCTGGATGCAGTCTGTTATCGCACTTCTGCGAGATGGTTTTCACGAGAACAGCCCGGGCGGCACTGTATCGCTCCGCGATGACGGCAGCCCGGTACTGGACTACCCGGTCACCGACTATCTCTGGAAGGGCATCCGCAATGCCTTCTACACCATGGCCGAAATCCAGTTTGCGGCTGGCGCCGACCGGGTGCGGCTGATGCATCTGGATTCAGACTGGTACTCCAGCTGGGCTGACGCCAAAGCAGCTATCGACGGCCTTGTCATGGCACCCCACCGGGTCGGCCTGTTTACAGCCCACCAAATGGGTGGTTGCGGCATGGGAAGCAAGCCGGAGGAATCTGTGGTCAACGGATTTGGCGAGCATCACCACGTCAGCAACCTCAGTGTGCACGATGCTTCTATTTTTCCGACCAGCATCGGCGCCAATCCGCAGCTGTCGGTTTATGCTTTAGCCGCAAGAAACAGCTCCCGTCTGGCGCAGCGGCTACAGAAATAGCAGAAATACTGGTAATCTGGCGGCCTGACAAAAAGGAGCTGTGCATGTCTAAAGTCATTTACCCGGGCACCTTTGACCCCATCACCAACGGTCACACCGATCTTATCGAACGTGCCAGCCGCATGTTTGATGAGGTTGTTGTTGCAGTAGCCTATAACTCCAAGAAAAAGCCACTGTTTGACGTTGACGAGCGCTGCGAACTGGTTCGAAAGGCAACGCCTCACATTCCCAACGTCACTGTGACCGGGTTCAGCTATCTGCTTGCCGATTTCGTCCGTGACCAGGGTGCTACGGTTATTATCCGTGGCCTACGGGCAGTATCCGATTTCGAGTATGAGTTTCAGCTGGCAGATATGAATCGCCGGCTGGCACCGGAACTGGAAAGCGTGTTCCTGACGCCTTCCAACCACCTTTCCTACATTTCCTCCAGTCTGATTCGGGAAATTGCGTCCCTGGGGGGCGATGTATCCGAATTTGTTGATCCGGCCGTGGAAGTCGCCCTGAAAAAGAAGTTCAGCGAGGCCTGAAGCACCTGCTGATAACAAAAAAGCCCCGACCGGGGCTTTTTTTCATGCTTGAAAGAACGCTAAAACAGAGGCGGCAGCGGAATTTCCTGACCGTTAACATTTATAACCATGTCGTTCAGCTTCGCCGCCATTACCAGCCGATCTCCTTCTTGCACAAGCAACCCCTGCTTGACCAGGGGCGCAAGCTGCATACGCACAGCCGGATAATCTTTCTCCAGCGCCGAAGGCACGCTCAGATTCATTTCGCCAGTTAACTGCTGCATCACCATAAGCATTTCTGCTTTCTGGTCGGTGGCCAGCTCAGGATGACTGATCAACAGGCTGCCCGTTAACTCGCCTTCTGGCGTATCCAATGTGAGCTCAGGGAGTCCGACGGTAAAACCGGCCGCCGACAGATCGCGCAGGGCTGTACTCACCTCACCCATGGCAGCCATCTGTCGCTCAAACGCTTCCGGGCCACCAGCATCGGGAGCCAGCGCCATTCCCTGAAGCTCTGCCATGCTGGTTGTCAATGCACCCCAGCTTGCAACATCCAGGTTTTCCAGAGCGAATACAATGGTATGCGGGCCATAGGCCTGGTCTTCATAACCAACCTTGCCTGCCTCAATCGACAGCCTTGAATCCAGACGCTCCCCGCTAGCATTGGCCTGGGTGCTGCTGCGCGCCTGCAAATCCTCTATCGTTAACCGGGGAGTCCCAGGAGATGTCAGAGCAACCGAGGCAATCGATGCGTCCATGGTTCCAGTCCAGACATCGCCGCTGAGGTGAGCCATGTCCTGCTCAACACGGAAGTCATTCACGCGAATGCTCATGTCTGGTCCGGAGAAGCTCAGTTGCGGCCAGACGACCAGCGCTTCTGCCTGCGAGCCAGTGTCACTGACTTCAATTCGGGCAATGCCGCCGCTGGTACGGAGTGATTCTCCACTTTCGGGATTATTGATCGCAATGGCCGGGGCTTCCAGCTCAAGCACAGCAGTGCCCCAAAGGCGCGTTTCCAGGGTCAGCCTTGGGTGCTCTTCAAACCAGTTGGCACCCTCAGGCGCCCAGCCTTCCACCGGCTTGAAATCAATAAAGCTCCCGGTCACACCATGAGTCACCTTGGCTCGGTAGGCAATCGGACGGGTCTCTCCGCTATCAGGATTTAAAACCGTTACAACCCCATCCAGCTCAGACCCGAAATAACCACGGCGATAGTCGTCTGTTTGCATCTGCAAAAACGGCTGCGCCTGGTTCAGTTCACGGGTAACCTCTTGCCACTGCTTTTCGGTTACGTAACCCACTGCCCATGGCATTGCGCCCGCAACAATCAATACGCCGGCGCCGGCAATTATCCACTTTGCTTTCAAGAACTCTCTCCATCTGAAAATATCAGGATTTGCCGGTCAGGCGTTCTAGTAATACCAGTTGCGATGCCACACGCTCTTCACCCTCGGCCGGCTGATTCTGGATATAACTGCCATCCGTTTGCAATACCCAGGACTGGCAGTTGTCTGCAAGGTACGCATCGAGGTCTTCTCGGACCCGCGCGACCAGCTCGGGATCTTCGATCGGAAACGCCGTCTCAACCCGATTAAGCAGGTTACGCTCCATGCCATCGGCACTGGAGCAATAGACATCGGGCTTTCCGTTGTTTCCGAAGCAGTAAATTCGGGTGTGCTCCAAAAAACGCCCAACAATAGAGCGCACCTGAATGTTTTCCGAAAGTCCCGGAATACCTGGCTTCAAGCTGCAAATACCACGCACGATCAAATCAATTTTCACGCCCGCCTGGGAGGCCCGGTAAAGCGCCTTGATCAACTGAATTTCAGTCAGTCCATTGATCTTGATAACAATACGCCCCTTGCTGCCCAGAGCGGTTTCACGCTCAATCAGGCCCAGCAGTCTGGAAAGGAGCGTAAACGGTGCATGGAACAATTTCTTGATTTTCAGAGCTTTGCCCATACCCGTCAATTGCTGGAACAGCTTGTTCACATCGTCGCCGATCGACTCATCACAGGTCAGAAAACTGTAGTCAGTGTACAGGCGCGCGTTGCCTGCATGGTAGTTACCAGTTCCCAAGTGCACATAGCGGCGCAGGCGCCCTTCTTCGCGACGAACGATCAAAATCATTTTTGCGTGGGTCTTGTATCCCACAACACCGTAAACCACGATGACACCGGCTTCCTGCAGGCGGCTTGCCAGCTCAAGGTTTTCAGCTTCGCTGAATCGTGCCCGCAGCTCAACAACCGCAGTAACCTCTTTACCCCGGCGGGCTGCATCAGCCAGAGCCTCAACAATCTCCGAACCAGCCCCGGTACGGTAGAGGGTTTGCCGAATCGCTAAAACTTGTGGGTCCTTCGCCGCCTGACGCAGTAAATCAACGACCGGGCTGAAATTCTGAAACGGGTGATGCAACAGAATCGGCTGCTTTCGGATTGCATCGAAGATGGTCTCCTTGCTTCGAATCGCCTTGGGGATGGAGGGCGAAAAACCAGCATAAGAAAGATCAGGACGGTCCACCAGGCTGGTGACAGCCATCAGCCGGGTGAGGTTCACGGGCCCGTTCACCTGGTAGAGGTCCCGCGCCGCCAGGCCAAACTCCGTCAACAGGAACTGCACCAGCTCCTGCGGACAATTGTCCGCGACCTCCAGCCGCACACCGTCGCCAAACCTGCGACTGAGAAGCTCGCCGCGTAAAGCCGATGCCAGATCTTCAAGATCATCTTCCAGCTCCAGGTCGGCGTTGCGCGTAAGCCGGAACTGGTAGCAGCCTTTAACTTCCATTCCCGGGAAAAGCTCATCCGCGTGAGCATGAATCATGGAGGAGAGGAATACCAGATTCTCTCCGCCACTACAGATTTCATCTGGCAGGCGCACGAGCCTCGGCAATGAGCGCGGCGCAGGCACGATGGCCATACCGGTCTCGCGACCAAAGGCATCCTTGCCATCGAGTTCAACAATAAAGTTCAGGCTTTTGTTCACCAATCGCGGAAACGGGTGCGAGGGATCCAGGCCAATGGGACTGACAACAGGCAGAATTTCATCTTCAAAATAATTGCGCACCCACTCCGCCTGCTCAGGCGTCCACTCCCGGCGTCGCACGAAGTGGATATTCTCTTTTTCCATCTCCGGAATCAGAACGTTGTTCAGGATGTCGTACTGCTCATTGATGTACTCATGGGCAACACGGCTGATTTCGCTCAGCGCCTGCTCAGGGATCATGCCATCAGCACCGACGGTTTCCCTGCCGTACTTCATCTGCTGACGCAGGCCAGCTACGCGGATTTCAAAGAACTCATCCATGTTGCTACTGAAAATACAGCAGAACATCAGTCGATTAAAAAGCGGATGAGTGGTATCAAGCGCCTGTTTGAGCACCCGGTAATTGAACTGAAGCAGGCTCAGTTCACGGTTGAAGTAGTTCTCACTGGCATCCAGGTTGATAACTTCTCCCGCTGGCGGGGCATCCACTGGAGCCGGAACACTCCGCTCTTCGCTCGCTGTCTGCTTGCTGGTAATTTCCGTCGTCATGACCTTTCCGTTCCTGTGTGGTTTACACCCCGAGCAAGTCCCGGCGGCGAATGATGTACAACATATGTGAAAAAGGAATCAGGGTTTCTGATCCCGCATCAGGCGTGCAGCCCGCACCGCAAAATAGGTAAGAATGCCATCGGCCCCGGCTCGCCGCATGGCCATCAGGCTTTCCATCATGACCTTGTCGCCATCAAGCCAGCCATTCTGCTCCGCTGCCAGGTGCATGGCGTACTCGCCGCTGACCTGATACACGAACGTGGGCACCTGCAACTCTGTTTTTACCCTGTGAACGATATCCAGATATGGCATACCGGGCTTGATCATCACCATGTCCGCGCCTTCGGCAAGATCCATCATCACCTCATGAATCGCCTCGTTGCTGTTGGCCGGATCCATCTGGTAGGTGGCCTTGTTGCTTTTACCCAGATTTGCTGAGGAGCCGACGGCATCCCGGAAGGGCCCGTAATAGGCAGACGCGTACTTGGCGGAATAAGCCAGAATGCGGGTATTTACATGCCCTGCAGACTCCAGCGCTTCGCGCATGGCAGCAACACGGCCATCCATCATATCGGAGGGTGCAACAACGTCGGCGCCGGCTTCCGCATGGGACAACGCCTGATTCACCAGCGCTTCCACGGTAATATCATTCAACACATAGCCATCATTATCGATGATGCCGTCCTGGCCGTGCGTGGTGAAGGGATCCAAAGCCACATCGGTGATGACTCCCAGCTCCGGATAGGCCTTTTTCAGCGCACGAACAGCTCGCTGCGCCAACCCTTCAGAGTCCCAGGCACCAGAGCCTGAGAGATTTTTCTTCTCTGCCGCAACCACGGGGAAAAGCGCCACTGCGGGAATTCCAAGCTCCACCAGTTCCGCAGCCTGTTCAACCAGCAAATCAATGCTCAAGCGATCCACGTCCGGCATCGACGGCACACTTTCACGCTGCCCTTCACCTTCAAGCACGAAAACCGGATAGATCAGGTTGTCCGGCGTCAGCTGGTTTTCCCTCACGAGTCGACGGGAAAAGTCACTGGCCCGATTCCGACGCAGACGGGTAGCGGGAAAAGCACGGGGTGTAGATAACGACACAGAAAACCTCCTGAGTGGCACTGCTAAAGAGTTGGATCGAAAAGCCTGGGGCACTGACGGCACCTTTACGTCATCATACACCTCCGAAGCCTCTGGTTGCAGGCTATCGCCGGATACAGGTGCAGGCTGCATCACTGAACCGAGTCCAATGCTTGCGCCCGGATGCGTTCAGTTGCACTAAAGTACTTTTCGCGTAACAGGGCCAGTCCCTGCTCACGTTCAGGCTCCGCCAGACCGGACACATTCAAAGTGTCCCGTTCTTTTGCATAGGACTGCCAACGTCGATTCCAGTCCTCCTGCTCCGCACTCAGTTCCTCCAGCCTTTGTGCCGCTTCCTCTCCGAACTCCTGTTGACGCCAGGCTCTCAACGCCTCTGGATCGCTGCCCAGCGACTCCCGAACCTGCTCGTAACGGGCAAATTTCCGAGTGTCCTGCCGGGCCTGGCGCACGCTTTCAGGCAAAGCCATTTCAGCCTTGGCAAGAGCTTCATTCCGCTGCTGTTCAGACAAGCCTCCATCCATGCCAATACCCAGTCTGGCAAGCTGATAGCGATCTATCGCTTCTTCATCAGAAAAAAAAGCCTCTGCGGTATCCGCGTCCAGCCACGTTCTCCGAAGCGCCTGAATTTCTGCCATCCGACGTTTAGTTTCTTCAGGACCGCCCGCTCCTGTTTCTCCATAAGCTGCCTCCAGATCCGCGAGCGCGAGCTTGTAATCCAGATATCGCCCCAGAGTCTCAAATGCCTGGGCTCGTGCAGGTTCTTCCAGAAGCGAGAGCGCAAGCCGGATTCTGGCTACCAACTGCACCAGTGTTTCTTCACCGAGTGCAGACAGATAATACTCAAACAGCTGCCGCAGTTCGCCCGTGGGAACAAGGTTGCCCAAACGATCTGTCATCGCCCAACCGCCAGGTTCTGAGGTGCCCTCCAGAGACGATGGGCGCTGATCCGGCACACTGAGCTCCGCGGCACCTGCGACCATCACCGAGGGCGACGTATGAGGCGCTGCTGTATAGCCGGCGTCTGCACTCGTGTTACCTGCAGAGTGATCAGAAGAACGGGCGGAAGCCGGTTGCTCCTCAGAACCATCAGCAAACAGCGCAAATACAATCACAACAGCTATAATCACCGGTACGATATAGGAGAGCCTGAAAACAGATTTCATGATCATGGTCAGAACCGGCGTATCGATTGAATGTACTTCAGGTCCGGGAACCGGAAACGAAACCTTTGTTACAGGGGAAATAATAGGCAGAGCCGAAGCGTTTTACCGAGACAGACCACAAAAACAGGCCGGGTTATAAAGGCCCGGCCCGGCAAGACAATGCTCAAAGAGAGCGGTTATTAAAGTCTGTACCCACCTTGCGTGGGGAGCCAGCGCGGAAAGATGTCTCAACTTCCTGAATTCTGCCACCTTGGCTCAGAAATGCTTCGATATCTTGCTGCAACTGCGCCCGCACCCGCGCCCGGCCTGCGATCGAATGGGTATCGTCACTCTCGTTACCCCAGCGCCCGGATTGCTCCAGGTTGCTTTCGTCGAGCTCACTCATGATTATCTCCTTCAACGAAAACAGTGTTACAAGTGCGACCACCCCTCTAGGAGCCGCACTCTGCCTCGACCCGCCGCTACTGCGACACTGTCTTGGCGTCTTTATAATCTGCTTTTCATTGCAGAGCTATTAAGGATCAACACTTATTTTGTAACTTTTTGTAATCAGTCGTGGAAGCATAAGCCTAAATGGCAAAATGAAGACGTCAACGGAGCTTGCGTTGACACAAAGAATGAATAATGATTCACTAATTCCAGGGAGCCGGGATGGCTTATCGTGAAACAGAAAAAATGCGCCAGCGTAAGGCTGAGGCACGGCAGAGGATCGCGGACTGCACCTACCAGTGTGTTGCAGAAGGGGGTTTTCGCAATGCGAAAATTACTCGCATTGCACAACTAGCGGGTGTGGCCACGGGCACGATTTATCGCCACTTCGAGTCAAAAGAAGACTTGTTTGCTGAAATATTCCGACTCGCCACACAGCGTGAAGTGGACAAGGTAGCGGAAGCACTGGCAACAGCCGGAACCACGACCACAAGGCTGGAAAAAGCATTGCGGCAGTTTGCCCAGCGCGCACTGAAAGGCCCGGTAATGGCGTGGTCACTCATTGCCGAACCGGTAGATCCAAAAGTTGAAGAGGAACGGTTGGCTTACCGGAAGGCGTACGCTGACCTGTTTGAAAAAGCGATTCGTGAAGGCATTGAAGAAGGGTGCCTTCCGGATCAGGACGCCCGACAGAGCAGCACTTGCCTGGTAGGGGCTATCGCGGAAAGTTTGGTCGGCCCGCTATCACCGACCCAAGTCGGGCAGGCAACCGCAGACAAAACTGACAACACAGACCCACTGGTCAACACTCTCATCCGCTTTTGCATACAGGGGTTGACCGGCACCAGGAGATAACGATGAGCGCGCCGCAATCCACGCACGGAACACTCACAGATAGCGATAGTAATCGCTATCTCGCGGTCACCCACGAAGTGGTCAATCAGCCGCCTGCGCTGGAAAATTACAACCTGTATGAACAGGATGTTGCGCTTCAGGAAGCCGTGCAGCGCGAGGGCGCCGAGAAGGCAAAGAACGACCTGAAAGCCTTTGGCGCTCTGGCCGGCGATTCAGCAACCATCGACCTGGGTTTTCGGGCAAATAACAACAAGCCTGTATTCAATACCCATGACCGCTTTGGGCACCGCATCGACGAAGTAGATTTTCACCCTTCATACCACGAACTGATGGGCATCGCCTTCGAAAACGGCCTACACAGCAGCCCCTGGGCGAACCCTGGCAAAGGTGCTCACGTAACCCGCGCGGCGAAATACTACATGCACTCGCAGGTCGAGGCTGCGCACTGCTGCCCGGTCACTATGACCTTTGCTGCCATTCCTTCGATCCGCAGACAACCGGATCTGGCAGCACTCTGGGAGTCCCGGGTGCTGGCCAACAGCTACGACGCCCGCAACCTTCCGGATGACAAGAAAAGCTCGGTAACCATCGGCATGGCGATGACCGAAAAACAGGGCGGCAGCGACGTACGCGCCAACAGCACACTCGCGTATCCGGTTGGAGACAAAGGTCCGGGCCAGGCTTATGAGCTGGTCGGCCACAAATGGTTTGTGTCCGCGCCCATGTGCGACGCCTTCCTGGTACTGGCTCAGGCACCCGCCGGGTTATCCTGCTTCCTGATGCCACGCTGGCGCCCGGATGGCACAAAAAACCCCTGGCAAATACAACGCCTGAAAAACAAAATGGGCAACGTAGCCAACGCCTCCAGCGAAGTGGAACTGCGTGGAGCATTGGCCTGGATGATCGGCGAAGAAGGCCGTGGCGTCCCTACCATTATCGAAATGGTCGCCATGACCCGCTTCGACTGCATGATTGGCAGCTCTGCCGGCATGCGCCAGGCCGTAGCCCAGGCTACACACCACTGCCGCCACCGTAGCGCATTCGGCAGCCGGCTCAGCGATCAGCCCCTGATGCAGAACGTGCTCGCCGATCTGGCCCTGGAAAACGAAGCCGCCCTTGCCTACACCATGCGACTCGCCCGCGCACTCGACAACCAGAGTGACGAACACGAGCGCCTGCTGGCCCGCCTCGCCACACCCGTGGGCAAATACTGGATCTGCAAACGCACGCCCAACCATGCCTACGAAGCCATGGAGTGCATCGGCGGAAGCGGCGTAATGGAAGATTGCATCATGCCCCGACTATTTCGGGAATCCCCGGTGAACGCGATCTGGGAAGGCAGCGGCAACGTCCAATGCCTGGACACTCTGCGCGCCATACAGAAAGAACCGGAAACTCTCGACGCCTTCTTCCGCGAAGCCGGCGAAGCTAAAGGTGCTGATCGCCGCTTTGACCAGTTCCTGGCACAACTTCAAAATGACTTCGCTGACATCAGCGACTTCCAGTACCGTGCCCGCAACCTGGTAGATCGTATGGCACTGGTCATGCAAGCCTCCCTGCTGCTGCGCAACGGCAACAAAGCCGTGGCTGATGCCTTCTGCGCTTCCCGACTGGAATCCAGTGGCGGCATGAACTACGGCAACCTGCCTTCAGGCACCGACGCCGCGGCTATTATCAAGCGGGTGACACCTGTAGTAGGCTAGCGTTCATGCCCACCAAGGCATAGCGATCCACTTGGTGGACTCCCCTTGAACTGTTCAAGAGCCGACGGGGCAAGGCTGTTCAAAACTGTGCGAAGCCATGGATGGCGGAGCTCAAGCGCCACATGGATGTGCCGCAAGGAGCGTGTTTTGAACAGCCTTGCTCCGCCGGCGTCAGCACCAAAGCCGGAACATCAATGTCTGAAGCACTAAGAAAACTACTCAAAGAAGGCAACGCGCCTCAACATAACGCCACGATTACACCGCACGTAGGCGTATTAACCCTGCACTTTCAGCTCTACGGCTGCGAAGACCTCAAAGCCAAGCGCAAAGTCTTCACCCCGCTGCGGGCCATATGGGGCAAAGAACCAGACCTGGCCGTAGCTGAAACCGCCGACCTCGAAGCCCTCGAATGCGCCACCTGGACAATCGCAGCCCTAGGCACGTCCTCGCAGCTGATCACCCAGCGCCTCGACCAGGTAGAGAAAGCCATCCAGGAAAAGGTTGATGCTGCGATACTCGACATTCACCGGGAACTTCTCTGATAAAGCCCTGTGGCACAACACCGAAGCAGCCCGTATACTACGCCACCTCAGGGATGCCAGTGTGCCTGCAAGCTACAGGTAACAAGTAACCAATGCCGGAACCGACCCCCGGCTGCATCCGTTGGGCATCCGGAACCGGCCCTGCGGACAACCACTTATCGTGTGTGGTATCTATGACCGGCAAGAAAAAGACGGCCCAGGCCTCGGTTGAGGCCATGTATCGCGTGTTCACCGTGCCCGAGGCACCGGAGTCCACGCTCAGCCGTATTGACCAGAATATCTCCCGTAATCTTGCAGGTTTCCTGCAGGAGCACATTGTTGCGGTTGAGCGGGACCTTACAGACGTCGAGAGAAACTTCTCGGACTACAATATCCCCGAAAAGCCCGTATTCGTGTCCGAGCAAGCCCAGTTCCTGCTCGACAAACTGGTTGCCAACTCCGTTCATACTGCTTCACCTGCCTTTATCGGGCACATGACTTCAGCGCTGCCCTACTTCATGCTGCCGCTGTCCAAAATCATGATCGCCCTGAATCAGAACCTGGTGAAAACCGAAACATCCAAAGCGTTTACGCCCATGGAGCGCCAGGTACTCGGGATGATCCACCGGCTTGTTTACCAGGAAGACGGGGCCTTTTACCGAAAGTGGATGCACGACCCCCGCTACGCTCTGGGCGCCATGTGCTCTGGCGGCACCGTTGCCAACCTGACAGCGCTCTGGGTTGCCCGCAACCGTGCATTCCCGGCCGAAGGCAGCTTCCGCGGCCTGCATCAGGAGGGTTTATTCCGCGCTCTGAAATATTACGGCTACGAGGGTGCTGCCATCGTGGTCTCCAAACGGGGCCACTATTCCCTGGGTAAAGCCGCCGACGTTTTGGGCCTTGGCCGCGATTCGCTGGTGGCTGTGGATACCGACGACAACAACCGGATACAGACGGACGCCCTTCGCGATAAATGCCTCGAACTGCAAAAGCAGAAAATCAAGATCCTGGCCATATGCGGTGTTGCCGGAACAACCGAGACCGGCAACATAGACCCGCTGGATGCGATGGCAGATACAGCGCGGGAGTTCGGCGCCCATTTTCACGTGGACGCCGCCTGGGGCGGACCAACACTGTTCTCCAGAACCTATCGCCACCTACTGCGGGGCATAGAAAAAGCAGACTCTGTGACGTTCGACGCCCACAAACAGTTGTATGTTCCCATGGGCGTAGGCCTGGTCGTATTTAAAGACCCGAGCCTGGCCAGTGCCGTTGAACACCATGCTCAATACATCATTCGCAAAGGCTCCCGGGATCTGGGCACAACGACGCTTGAGGGCTCTCGCCCCGGCATGTCAATGCTGATTCACTCAGGTCTGAAAATTCTGGCTCGCGAGGGCTATGAAATCCTGATTGATCAGGGCATTGAGAAAGCGGCCACCTTCGCCGACATGATCGACGCTCAACCAGATTTTGAACTGGTTACCCGGCCCGAGCTGAACATTCTCACCTACCGTTATTGTCCGGGTGAGGTCCAGCAGGCCCTGGCTGTGGCGAACCCGCTTCAGGCAGAGAAGCTGAATGCCTGCCTGAACACCATCACCAAGTTTGTCCAGAAAACCCAACGGGAACGCGGCAAGGCATTTGTTTCAAGAACCCGCCTGGAGCCTGCCCGTTATTACAACTTCCCGTGCATTGTTTTCCGGGTTGTTCTGGCGAACCCTCTGACTACGCCACAAATTCTGGCGGATATTCTGGAGGAACAGCGGGAGCTTTCAGGAGAAGAAGGGATTCAGGACGAGATCAGAATACTGCATCAGATGGCAGAGGCTGTGCTTAAGCAGCACCCACAGGATCAAAAACGGGCCTGATTTCTCTGATTACCTTTCGACACCGCGAGGGCGGGTGACAGGCTGCCAAAACACGCTGTAAATACATCCGTGTACGCTCGGCTCCGCCATCCATGGCTCCGCACGGTTTTGGAAGCCTGTCACCCGCCCTCGCTCAGATCCAATCTCTAACTCTGATATTCGAAGGGGGCATACTCAGTAAAGCGCCTCTTCATCATCCAGCACTTCGTGGATGATATCCAAAAACATACGATCCGCTTCACTCCACTTTTCCGGAATGCGAATGGTCGTGTTGGCGCTGATTTCCCGGGCAATCAGCTCATCGGCATCCGCCTCAGTGCGCAGCTTGCGGGCAATGTCTATGGACTTTACTGCAATCGTCGGATCGCTCAGTACCTTCTTGATAAACACTCGCAGCTCATCAATGACCTTGGCCTGACGGCTTTCAACCGGTGTACTCATACCTCACCCTCCGGGCAATTGAATTCTCGGGGGAGCATTCTCGCTCCCGCAGCATACGCACAGTATGACCAAACCCGCGCACTACAACCAGCCACTGCGTTAAATGAAAAGCCCACGCAAAGTGAAAAACAAAATAGCAGCCATAATGGCTGACGCAGGCACCGTGATAATCCAGGCTGCAGCTATGCGCACCAGATGCGACCGTTTAACCATTTCTTCTTTGTAGATCTTCTTGAGTCGCTTGCGATCGGATTTAGCCAGAGGCACCTGTTTCCTTTTCTTGGCCTGCTTGAGGAGCCGTTCCATTTCCTCAACAGACGCATTGCGGAAGTCGTCCAGAAAGGGCTTGAGACGTTCCTGATCGCCAGCGTCGCGCTCTTCCATGATTCTGTGCAACTGCGTCGCATAATTGGACTTCAGGTATTCGCGCAGGAACCCGACACCAAAAACCCCGCCAATGGCAATGTGTGTGGAGCTCACAGGCAAGCCCAGTTGCGATGCCAGAATAACCGTTAGTGCGGCCGACAAGGCAATACAGAACGCACGGGTTTTATCCAGCTCGGTAATCTCACTGCCCACAGTTCTAATCAGGCGCGGGCCAAACAGCATAAGGCCAACCGTCAAACCCAGGGCACCAATCATCATGACCCACAGAGGAATACTGGAGGCAGTGACGACTGCATCATTGGCTAATGCATCATTGATCGCCGCAAGCGGGCCAATGGCATTGGCGACATCGTTAGCACCGTGGGCGAAGCTCAGCAGAGCAGCGGCAAATACCAACGGCCAGGTGAACAGGGTATTTACCCCGCCAGCACTGTTTTCCATTGTTGCTGCCCGACGTGAAGCCAGAGAGCGCACGATAAAGAATGCAATGACCGCGGCAACCAGACCAACCAGAGAGGCCTGGAGAAAGTCTACCTTGATGATCTGCTTGACGCCTTTGATCATCAGGTAAGTGCCGAACGCCCATGCCATTATGGCAACAAGCCAGGGAACAAACGTACGGGCGGCGGGTACGACATTCTTCTGATACAGCACGGTCTTTTTAATAATAAACAGCAGCAGCGCAGCCAGGGCGCCACCAAGCACCGGAGAAATAACCCAGCTTGCAGCAATCTTGCCCATAACAGCCCAGTCTGCAATGCCCCAACCGCCCGCCGCAATACCTGCGCCAAGCACACCACCTACAATAGAATGTGTAGTGGATACCGGAGCACCCATCCAGGTTGCCAGGTTCAACCAGAGAGCGCCTGCAAGAAGCGCTGCGGTCATCAACCAGACAAAGGAGCGGCTGTCTTCCAGGCTTGAGGGGTCAATGATGCCACCCTTGATGGTGGATACCACATCCCCCCCCGCAATCAGCGCACCGCCTGACTCAAAAACACCTGCAACAATAACGGCGGCACCCAGGGACAATGCTCCGGAGCCAACGGCTGGGCCAACGTTGTTCGCAACGTCGTTTGCACCTATATTAATGGCCATGTAACCGCCGATAACGGCTGCAGCCATCAGCAGAGTGCTATTGGGCAACCCCTGACTGAAGGAGCCGACAACCAGCCAGACGCCCAACAGAAACAACAGGCTGAAACCGACCCGGTATCGCTCCGTAGAGTTGCTGGTAAGAAGGGTTTCCAGGAATCCGTTTGAACGGGCCATAAGAGAAAGAGTCTCAGTTGGTCTGAATGGAGAACGAACCGCTGTGTTGCGCGCAACTATAAATTTTTTGACATTAAATTGAAACAAATGTGCGACAACGGGACCTGGTCACACAACACACCTGTAAAGGATGCATACATACCAATCCCTGTCCCATAATAGCCATAAGCAGAAAACGCCTTATCAGATCACTGCGTATTCACACAGGGCCACTATGACCACACATCCCTCTTCGGGCCGCCAAACGACACACGAGCGGGAAGATGCACAGGTTTCACGCATACTGACATGGCTGTCGTTGGCAGCGATTCTGTCTCTTACCGGCATCGCCTCCCAAGCCTGGCATTCTGGTCACAGCAACCATGCATTGATTCTTTTGGCCTTTATCGTTCCAGTGTTGGCGAACATGGCCTGGTTTGCGTGCACGGGCAACCGTGATTGGCAGAAAGTTGGCTTGCTGATTATTGCCAGCGTACTGTTTACCTATCTGATCGCCTCCGGCGGCGAGAGCAACACTGGCCCTCTATGGTTCTATGTTTTCCCACCTTTGCTGTTTTTTCTGACCAACCTGAAAACGGGCACTATGATTCTGCTACTGGTTTACTTGGTGGCCATTATTATATTTCAGTTCCCCAACTTGCCTTTTGTATTTGCAGAGTACGAAAGTGACTTCAAGATCCGCTTTTTTGCCACACTCACCTTTGAGTCGATTTTTTGTTTTGTACTGGAAACAAGCAGACTGAAGGCACGTAACGAACTGCTGGACCTGGCCCAGACCCACGAACGCGCTGCAAAAACCGATGAACTCACCAACCTTTCCAACCGACGGGATATACTGAACCGGTTATCAGAAGAGTACTCTCGATACCAGCGCTCGGGGCATCACTTCTCCATTGCCCTGATTGACCTGGATCTTTTCAAAAACATCAATGATCAGTATGGCCACGATGCGGGCGACGCAGCACTAAAACAGTTCGCAGACCTTGTGCAGACGGTGATCCGACAAACAGATGTTGCAGCCCGCTGGGGCGGTGAGGAGTTTCTGCTATTGCTACCAGATACCTCTTTGATTCCGGCGCTTACGCTGGCAGAGCGTCTGCGTAGTGAAATAGCACGAAACAACTTCAGCTTTCAGGGGCAAGAGCTACCGGTCACCATGAGCGCCGGTGTCTGCACCATAGCTCAGGCCGATTCTATCGACAGCATGCTTAGACAGGCCGACTTACAGCTATACAATGCCAAGGAAGCGGGTCGCAACAGGATCGCGCCCCGGGTGCGAAACCAGAATACAGTGGCTGAGGGCCAACCAAGCTCTTGAGACAGCCCACAGGGGCCGTTATCATCCGGCGCTGAACGAAACTGGCCATCCGCTCTTGTAACAACAGGGATTTTCATGACAGATATTCGAATTCTGGTAGGCAGCGTCTACGGTGGCGCATTGATGACCGCGAGAGCCATCAAGCAGGCGCTGGACGCCGAAGGCTACTCCGTATCCGTTCTGGAGAACCCAGTGCTTGACGACATAACGTTTGATACCGCCCCTCTGTTGGTCTGTACATCTACCACCGGCCAGGGTGAAATCCCGGGTAACCTGCTGACTTTTTATTCCGACTTGCGGGATCAGCTGCCCCAACAGCCAGGGCGGCCTTTCGGTGTTATCGTGCTGGGCGACAGCTCCTATGGTGATACCTTTTGTGGAGCCGGCAAGCTTATGGAAGAGGCACTTTACGAAACAGCCGCCAGAAAAGTTGGCGAAACACTCTGCATAGACGCACTGGAAACCCAGGATCCTGAAACCGAAGCCCTGCCCTGGGTACGTGAGTGGGCATCCACGGTACTCGCTTGAACAAGGCTTTACGCCCGCCAGGTAACCAAAACCACATTAAAGCCGGCTCTGACAATATTTATGATAAACGGTGACCTGTGATAGAACGACTCTCGTCTCGCATGCTGGCAACCTTGCTGCTGCTTATGTCCCTGGCCTTCAGCTGCCAGAGTGCTGAGACGTTTCGTTTTCCCGAAGTAGAGCTTTTGCGCCTGTCACCCGGTGTTCAACTTTCCCCGCTTGAAGCTGCCGCTTCCGGCGACTGGCAACCGTTAGCAACGAGCAGCCCCAACTTCGGCTACACACCTGACACCGTCTGGCTCCGTTTCGACGCTCCTGACAATCTCCTGCTGGATTTGTTGGAGGTAGGCTACTCCCACCTTGATTACATTGCGTTTTACGTCATCAAAAACGGGGAGATAACTGACACACTCATTACCGGGGATCTCAATCCCTATGCTCAGCGCCCTATTCGCAACCGCCATTTTGCATTTCCCTTCAACCCGGAGAACAGCGATAATCGCCAGATTCTTCTTGAAGCTCGCTCCGCGGGCACCTTGCAGGTTCCTCTGAAATTCTGGAACACTCAGGCCTTCTTCGAACATGCCTCTGTTGAAGAGCAACTCAATGCCCTTTATTACGGCATCTTGATCACCGTTATTCTGTTTAACCTTCTGGTTTTTTTCGCGCTGCGGGAGCGTGTCTACCTCCTTTACGTGCTATCGACGCTCGGTTACCTGTTGGTTATTGGCAGCCTTAACGGCACCGCGTTCCAAGTGCTTTGGCCACATAGCCCATGGATCCAGAACCGCGCCACATTGTTCACGGTGCCTCTCGCAATCATATTCACACTGCTGTTCTCGCGATCATTTCTCAACCTCAAACGAAACGGGCCAACCCTCGACCGAATTATGCTCGGCTTTGTTGCACTGAGCGCCACTGTGTTAGCGGTAACAAGTGTGATGGAATACAGTAGCGCAATCCGTCTAACGGTCGCCGCAACCTTTCCAAGCATCCTGCTGCTTGCCATAGCCGGCCCTCTGCAGTGGGTGCGGAGAAAACCTCAGGCCGGTTATTACATCATCGCATGGGGAGCGCTGTTCTTTGGTTGCGCGATTACAGCTGCCAATAGATACGGTCTCCTTCCAAGCAATGTTCTTACGACTTACGGGATGCAAATCGGGTCTGTTATCGAAGCAACTCTGCTTGCACTGGCCCTCGCAGCACGGCTTTACCAGGAGCGTGAAGAGAAAGCAGGCGCCCGCGAGGCCGAACTTTCAGCCATGGCAGCGAGACGAGCAGCTGAACTCAAGCTGATTGAAAACGCCCTCCATAACCCTCTTACGGGCCTGCCCAACCGTGCAAGCTTCGAGATGCAGGTAAGTGACCTCATTCGCCAGGCCCCGGCCAAGAGGCACGGCATTGTCGTGATCCACCTGAACAATCTGCAGTCTGTGACCAAAACCCTGGGGCACCAGAACAGCGACCGCATACTGGAACTGGCCTCGCGGAGACTGAACCTAATCACACGCGAGCTTCCAGGCATAGTGTCTCTAGGACAACATAACGGGAGTAATTTCTTCGTAGCCTCTCTCGATCCGGAAACCTTCGCCTGTATCGTTGACGCCGGTGTTTCGGAAGACGCCTATCAGGCAGTCATGCGCGCCGTGGAAGCCATCCGCAGCCCTGTTGACTATCTTGGGATGCAAATCCCTCTTCACGCGCAGCTCGGCATAGCTATCTCACCGGCTCATGGCACCGACGCCAACTCACTGATCCGCAGGGCATGCATAGCAGAAAGCTCAGAGCGCGCCCAGGAAAGTGGAATCGCTTATTACAAGACATCCCGGGACTCCTACAGTGCCGGACGGCTTACGATGATTTCGGGGTTACAACAAGCACTCACCAATAACGAGCTGGCCCTCTATCTACAGCCAAAACTGAACCTTCGGAACGGCCAGATTAATAGCCTTGAAACACTGATCAGGTGGCCCGATAAGGAGCAAGCAGTTCGTGCAGACGAGATCATTGTCCTGGCCGAACAGACCGGATTGATCAAACCACTGACCCGCTGGGTACTGGCACAGTCCCTGCAACTTCGCTCCCGTCTTCTCGAGGCCGGTCACCATCTCGATTTCTCAGTCAATATCTCACCCTACAACCTGCGGGAGCCGGATTTCCCATTGTTCGTGGATCAGCTTATGCGCGCTCACCCACAGCACAAAGGCAGCATTACCTTTGAAGTGACTGAAACATCGATGATGCAGGATCCGGTCAACGCACTCAAAACGCTTAACACACTGTCTGATGCGGGTATTCCGGTCTCCATTGATGACTTCGGATCCGGCTATTCATCGCTTTCTTATATCAAACAACTGCCGGCCAGCGAGATCAAAATTGACCGCTCCCTCATCACAGAGCTGGCAACCCTGGAAGAGGATCGGGTTATTGTCCAGACAACCATTGATATGTGCCACGCCCTCGGCTACCTGGTTGTTGCGGAAGGCGTCGAGGATGATGCAACTGCAGGCCTGCTGAAAGAGATGGGGTGCGATATGATTCAGGGTTACCTGGTAAGCCGCCCCCTGCCTCTTGAGCAAATACTTCGCTGGCTCGCCGAAAGGCACGAAACCAATACCTGGCATCAGACACCTGGCTAACAATAGCCTGTCAACGCTGGCGAATGAGCGCTTCCTGAGTTGTAGACGCGACCAGAACTCCCTCTTGATTAAAGAAGTTACCCCGATTAAACCCGCGAGCTGAAGACGCGCTTGGGCTGTCCTTATCGTAGAGCAGCCAGTCTTCCATGCGGAAATCCCGATGAAACCAGATGGCATGATCAAGGCTTGCGATCTGCAGCCCCTTGTTCATAAAGGAAACACCATGGGGGTTAAGAGACGTTCCCAGGAACGAGAAATCCGATGCATAGGTAAGCAGGCAACGGTGCAAAACAGGGTCATCCGGCAGGGGGCCCAGAGCGCGGATCCAGCTTTGCTTGAAGGGTGGGCGCTTTTCAGGCTGAAGCGGGTTCATCGGATTTACCGGGCGGATTTCGATGGGGCGGTCACGGGTCATGATCTGTCGCATTTTCTCTGGCACCTGCGACGCCATCAACTTGCCCCACTCCTGCTCAGAGCGCAGTGTCTCAGGATCTGGCGCGCTGGGCATTTCCGCCTGATGCTCAAAACCCTCTTCGGCAGCATGAAACGACATGGAGCCGGTCAGAATTTCCTTGCCATCCTGGCGTGCAATGACTCGGCGAACCGCAAAGCTACGACCGTCACGGACCCGCTGGACCTCGTAGTCAATAGGCATATGCTGGTTGCCCGGGCGCAGAAAATAGGCATGCATAGAATGGCAGAGACGGTTTTCAACGGTATGGCTGGCAGCCATCAGCGCCTGCCCGAGAACCTGCCCCCCGAAAACATGAGGAAATCCCAGGTCCTGACTGTCGCCCCGGTAATGATCATCGCCCGTGGGTGACAGATACAGCAGTTCCACCAATTTTTTTGTAACGTCAAGCATGCCTGCTCCTGTTGATTAGTTAGCACACGAAGGAGTTTCTACTCCAAGCGGGCGGTTTTCGCAACGTAAAGTGTCTGCAGGAAGCAGAGCCTTCAGGAATGAATAGGCGGTACAACCTTTGACAACGCCTGTTTTTCCAGTGCAAACCGGCCAGTAACCGCAAAGCCCAGCACATCGCCTTCTGCATTTTTGAAAAGGGCCTTTACATGGGTACCGTCCTGCTCCGCTTCCCACTCACCCTCAGAATCAGCAGGGGGTGGGCAGACGGCAGCCGGGCAACAGGGTGTTTTAATCATCACCGGCATGGTCCCGTAACTCACTTCAGTGCGGTCACCGGTAAGTGTTTTTGCCAAAGCGCGGGCACATGCCATGAGAGGCAGAACATAAAGCAGAACATGGCCGTCAACTTCTGCACAGTCACCCAGCGCGTAGACATCGTCAGCAGACGTTTCCAACGCCCGGTTCACCGTGATACCACGGTCTGTATCGATTCCGGCTGTGCGAGCCAGTTGCGTGCGGGGCCGCAGACCTACAGCAGAAATTACGAGATCCGCCTGCAATGTTTTACCGTTCGCCAGAAACAGCGTTACGCCCTTATCGGCCGGTTCAACCTTCTCTACCACAGTTTGCAAATGGAAACGCACACCCAGTGATTCAAGCTCAGCTTGCACAGCACTGGCGGCGACTGGCGGCAGCAGGCTCGGCATGACGGCGTCCGAGGGGGCAATCACCTCCACGTCGTAGTCACCATTACGCAGGTCATTAGCGAACTCACAACCAATAAGGCCAGCACCCATAATCGCCACACGGCTTCGTGGCTTAAGTGCTTTACGGAACACACGGTAATCTTCCAGATCATTGATCGGGAATACCCGTTCCAGTCCACTACCCGGTATTGTGAGGCGAATGACATCGGCACCCCAGGCTAGAACCAATTTGCTGTAAGACAGGCTTTCGTCTCCCAGCAGCAACCTGTGCCCTTCGGTATCTATACCGGTCACCGTGGTGTAGGTTCGCAGCTCAAGGTTCAACTGCTTTGCCATGGCCTCAGTGTCGGCCTGGGCCAGACCTTCGGCATCCTTTCCTTTGGTAAATCCAGTGGACAGCATGGGCTTGGAGTAGCTAACACCGTCGTCAGCAGTCACCATAACAATCCGGGCGCCCTTATCTTGCTTGCGGATTTCCCGGGCCAGGGAATAGCCTGCCAAACCGGTTCCAACAATTACGATGGGGGACTGTTCTGTCATAACCATGCTCCGTCCGGGTTCAGCTGATCTCAATCATTTCAAAATCTTCTTTGCCTACACCGCAATCAGGGCAGACCCAGTCTTCGGGCACATCTTCCCACAGGGTACCTGGCTCAATACCATCCTCCGGCCAGCCTTCCGCTTCATCGTAGACCAGACCGCATACCACGCACTGCCATTTCTTCATAAACAATTTCTCCGCCACAGATTTGTGGCCGTCATATTAGTTTTCGAACAAAACCTCAAACAAACGGCGTTTACGCCGGCTTACAACGAAACCCGTCTGCCTTACCAGCTGATCTCCGAGCCTTACTACGCCATGATACCCGGCGCATCCGAATTGACCAATGCCGGTAAAGACGCACCCGCCCAGCTTTTTATGCCAATCGTCAGTATTCTCCCCCCTCCCCTCAGCCGTTCCTCTCCGGTATAATCGCCCGTTTTACGACAGGACCGCCCGTTATGCCCGATACCGTCGCCGAAATGAATCAGGTTATGGCCGAAGCTGATTGCCTGGTTGATGAACAGCAGGTACAGACCGCCATTAGCAACCTGGCCGACGACATTACCGGCCGCCTTAAAGACAGCAACCCTCTGCTGCTCTGTGTAATGAACGGCGGACTGATCCTTACTGGCCAGTTATTGCCCCGGCTCAAATTTCCGGTGCAGGCAGAATACCTTCATGCCACCCGTTACCGGCAGGAAACCACAGGCGGAATCCTTGAATGGAAGCTTCAACCCGAAGCCGACATGAAAGACCGAGTTGTGCTGATCGTTGACGACATTCTGGATGAAGGCACAACCCTGTGCGCCATTGCAGATTACTGTCTGGCTCATGGAGCGAAGGAGGTTCTGACCGCCGTGCTGGTCGACAAACAACATGACCGCAAGGCACGCCCGGACCTCAAAGCAGATTTCACAGGCCTGGATGTTGAAGACCGATTCCTGTTTGGCTTTGGCATGGATTACAAAGGCTACTGGCGAAACGCTCCCGGAATTTATGCCGTCAAAGGTCTCTGATATCAAAACCCGGGCAGACAATGCCAACCTGATCATTCCGCCAACAGACTGGTACCGCTCGTTCGCAGCGGCGGGTCTCCGCAACCCTGATGTTCATGGTCCAGCGCGGTACTGGTTACAGGTGGAAGGCTCCTTTACCCGGGCTTTGCAGAAACGGTGCGCAAGCTCGTTTCATGTTGAAGTGCAGCGCGAAGGCTTTGCCACACCCACTCTTGAAGAAGCCAGGCGCCTCAAAATTCCACAGCGCCAGCATGCATGGATCCGCGAAGTACGTCTTTGCGGTGACGGAGAGCCCTGGGTTCTAGCGCGTACCGTGATCCCCCTTACCTGCCTGACCGGCGAAGGCAGGCGTCTTCTTCACCTTGGCAGCAAGCCGCTGGGCGCCTACTTGTTCAGCAGCCGTGGCTGGCAACGCGGTTCGCTTGAAACCGGGCTTTGCAATCATTCCGGCCTCACCGCTTCGGAAACCGGTTTGCCTGAAATTGCGCGCCGTTCTCTGTTCAGCAATAAAAACAGCGCGCTGCTCGTCGGCGAATACCTTCTACCGATCCTGTACCGCCAGAGCTGACAAACCAACGGGAAAACGGCGTGACTTTCACCCCTGCCCATGCACTGGCTATAATCCCTGCACTTTCATTATTCATACACTCTGTTCCAGACACCCCAAACGGATAGACTCATGCTGCCTGATGCCGTGCCAGAACACATACGGAGCCGACTTACTGATTACGCACAGCTGCTGCGAATCAACCGCCCTATCGGCACACTGCTCCTGCTCTGGCCAACCTACTGGGCACTTTGGCTTGCAGCCGACGGCAGCCCGGGTGTTGGCAACATCGTTGTCTTCACCCTGGGTGTCTTCTTCATGCGCGCCGCCGGTTGCGCCATTAACGACTTTGCCGACAGAGACTGGGACAAGCACGTAAAACGTACCAAAGACCGGCCGCTTACGACCGGCCGGGTAAATGCCTGGGAGGCAGTCGCTCTGTTTGGCGGGCTTTGCGTTATCTCGTTTCTGATGGTGGTGCTCTTCACCAACACCCTTACGCTCTACCTGTCGTTTGGCGGCGCGATACTGGCATTCATCTACCCCTTCACCAAGCGCCACACCCATCTTCCGCAACTGTTTCTAGGTGCCGCCTTCTCCTGGGCCATCCCCATGGCGTGGGCGGCCGAAGCCGGGGAACTGAGCCAGGTCACCTGGCTACTGTTCACTGCCAACGTACTCTGGACCGTTGCCTACGATACTTTCTATGCCATGGTCGACCGCGACGACGACCTCAAGGTCGGCATCAAATCCACCGCCATCCTTTTCGGCGATGCAGACCGTGTCATAATCGGCACATTGCAGGCCATGGTTGTGCTTATTCTGATCATCGTCGGCAACCGTTGTGAGCTGGGAAGCTTCTATTACCTTGGGTTGGTGGCCATGGCCTGCCTGTTTATCTACCAGCACTACCTGGCCAAAGACCGTGAGCGCGATGGCTGCTTCAAAGCCTTTCTGAATAATAACTGGGCCGGGTTTTCGGTTTTTGCCGGCCTGGTTATCGACTTGATGATCGCGTGAGAATGCCAGAAAACACGCGGCTCACAACAATGGAAAGGACAGAGCTGTCACACAGCTGTAATAATCAACCGGTGTAATAGATCAGCAACACATCATGGTCTGAAACAGGTTATCGAATATGTCTGGAAAAACCGTCCTGGTTGTCGACGACGAGCCCGCCATCCGGGAAATGATCCTCGTCGCACTGGAAATGGCTGATTATGACTGCATGGAAGCTGCAGACGCCCTTGAGGCCCATGCCCTGATTATCGACAAACAACCGGATATCATACTGCTGGACTGGATGCTCCCCGGAACCAGCGGCATCGAGCTTGCCAGGCGTCTGAAAAAAGAAGAGACCACCGCAGATATCCCCATCATCATGCTTACCGCCAAAGTCGAGGAAGACAATAAAATCCGTGGCCTGGAGGTAGGCGCTGACGATTACATCACCAAACCTTTCAGCCCCCGGGAACTTGTCGCCCGCCTGAAAGCGGTGCTTCGCCGGGCAACGCCGCCTGGCATCGACAGCCCCATTGAGGTGAACGGGCTGACACTCGATCCAGCAAGCCATCGGGTTACCGCAAACGACACTTCACTTAACATAGGGCCCACAGAGTACCGCCTGTTGCAATTTTTCATGACCCACCAGGAACGTGTGTATACCCGCTCGCAGCTCCTGGATCAGGTATGGGGCGGCAACGTCTACGTTGAAGAGAGAACCGTTGACGTGCACATCCGGCGACTCCGCAAGGCTCTGGGAGAGGGACACGACTATCTGATCCAGACGGTGAGGGGCGCCGGTTACCGCTTCTCTACCCAGCCGGTCTGACAGGACAGCGCAAATCACAAGAGCAATACAAGGCAGCATTAAATGCAGCAAAAATGGTCGCGACATCTGCGCTATACGCTTGCTGGCCTCGCAGGCACCACCATTGCCGGCCTGTATACAGGGTACCCGGTTTACGGTCTGACCGCCGGGCTGGGGATATACACGCTCTGGACGCTTGGCCAGTCCCGTCGCCTGGCACTATGGCTGGCAGATCCAGGTGCCTATAGCGAGGCACCGCAAAGCCTTGGGCTCTGGGGCGACCTCTTCGACAGATTGCACAAGCTTAACCAGAACTACCTGGAAACGCGGGATCGACTGAGAGCGCGAATAGACCGTATACAGGAATCGACCAACGCCATGCGAGACGGCGTCATCATGACCGACGCACGCGGCGCAATGGAGTGGTGGAACGGGGCAGCAGAGCACCTCCTGGGGTTTCGTCGCAATACGGATCGGGGGCAGTATGTCTATAACCTGATCCGTACACCGGCGTTTACCTCATATTTTGATGCCAAAGATTACCGCGAACCTCTAGAGCTCCACTCCCCCGCGAAGCCTCACATTCATCTGCAAATACAGATCAGCCTATTCGGGGACGATGACCGCCTCATCGTCGCAAAGGATGTCACTCGCCTGCACCAGCTGGAGCAGATGCGCAGAGATTTCGTCAGCAATGTTTCCCATGAAATGCGAACTCCGCTGACCGTCATCAGCGGCTATCTGGAGACTCTGTCAGACAGCGCCGATGAACTCCCTCCGAAATGGCAGCGGGCAGTCAACACAATGGCCACTCAGTCCTTCCGCATGGAGGCGCTGATTACCGACCTCATTCTGCTATCCAGAATCGAAACCGGCGAACAGACCATGACCGATGCACCAACAGACGTTGGCGCACTGGCCCGGCAGATTTGCCAGGACGCCCGGACACTCAGCGGCGAAAAACAACATGAAATCATCTTCCAGGCAGCGGATACACAGAAGTTGAAAGGCGATGAAAATCAACTACGGAGCGCGTTTTCCAACCTGATTTTCAATGCCGTCAAATACACACCCGCCCATGGCCAGATCATCGTATCCTGGTACACCAACAGTTCCGGCGGACACCTTTCGGTAAAAGACACGGGGTCAGGTATTGATGAAATTCATATTCCCCGGCTGACCGAACGTTTTTACCGTGCCGACCCCAGCCGACACAAGGAGACCGGCGGCACAGGGCTGGGCCTGGCGATCGTCAAGCATGTATTGATCAATCATGATGGCAGCCTGGATATAAACAGCAGGCTTGGTGAAGGCAGCGAATTCGTGTGTCATTTTCCGCCGGAGCGTCTGATTGAAGTCCCGACAGAGTAATTCTTATTCTTCCCTGGCAGAGAATGTCGCTTAGCGCTTGCCAGCCCGGAAGCGGGCAACGAACCGGGACAGGTTTTCCATCTTTATCGGATCCTCATCCACAAACCGGATAGTGACGCTCACAAAGTCGGTATCTCTGCGTTTATCCACCGCCTGCAACTGGTGTACGTAACCGTTCAAGCGCGCCACCTGTCCGTCGCCAGTTTCAATATCAACCACCGCCTGATCCAAAATGCCGGGAAATGCCTGATCCCGTTTCGCAATAACCCGTACTTCCGTCAGGTTGATATCCTTGACCACCGATTTCAGAGTACTGTCTGCAAAGCGCACCGACGCAAGGTTCATACTACGTTTGCTCGCCACTGGCTTTGCGCCCCCAGCAACCGGCGGTGCAACGACACCTGTTGCTGGAGGAGCCTCCGGAGGTGTCGGTTCCCGTTTTTGAGTAAGCAAGGCCGCCGACTCCTTGAACGCATCCGCCGGTCCCGCCATGGATTTACCACTCTGGCTCATGGCAGCGGCCAGAGTGTTCCCCATAACCTTGATGATTTTATTGCTCAACCCCTCCGGGCTGAAGGGCTTGCCAAGATACTCGGACACACCTTCTTTCACAGCCTCGATCACGTGGTCCTTATCGCCCCGGCTGGTAATCATAATGAAGGGTACTTTCTCGTACTGGGGCTGCTGGCGCATCCATTGCAGCAACTCGAGGCCAGACATCTCCGGCATTTCCCAGTCACATAAAATCAGATCAAACGTGGCCCGGGACATAAGCGACTGCGCCCTGCGGCCATTCTGCGCATCGGTAGTTTCTATAACCGGGAAGCGCTGACGTACCGTTCGCTTGACCAGATCTCTTACAAAACTGGCATCATCAACCACCAGCGCTTTCAGCGTTGCCATGTATTGAACTCTTGTGGATATATCGCCCAACTATAGAACAAACGCCCCCGTGGAAAACCCGCAAGCTACAAAAAACCACAAACTTCAAACGAAAAAACAGCTGGGGCAGCAGTGCAAACGGGCTTGAAAGCAGTAAGTTAAAGAACTGTCACTCCCGGTGGGTCTGTAAAGTGTTTCACGGGCCTGAAAACACGCTAACATGGGCTGAGTATCGTCCACACTTTTATCCTGACCGAGGTTTCGCGTGCTGACCAAGCTTGCAAGGATTCTGCCCAACCGGCATATGGCGTGCCGTCTCTCTGTTTTCGCGCTTCTTAGCGTCTCTGCCCTGCCTGCAACCGCTGAGGAGACAGCCAGTGAAGACGCTGTGAAGACGCCCGATGGCTTTGAAGAGTGCAAGCTGCAGCTTCAGGAAAAAGCCATCGCTGCGGGAGTCAGCGCACAAACGGCTCAGGAAGTAATGACAAGGGTCCAATATATAGATCGTGTGATAGAGCTGGATCGCAGACAACCCGAGTTCACCACCACCTTTGCAGACTACCTGAACCGCCGTGTAAACGACGCCCGAGTGACCAAAGGCCGCGAACTGATCAAAGAGCACAGCGCCCTGTTGGCAAAAGTTACCGAAGCGACTGGCGTACCAGCACCCTACCTCGTATCTTTCTGGGGGCTGGAAACCAATTTCGGCAGCTATTTTGGCAAAATGTCGGTGCCCGATTCCCTGACAACTCTGGCCTGCGATGCCCGTCGCAGCACTTTTTTTACCGAACAGCTGATCGCCGCACTGCGCATTATTGATGAAGGGGCCATACCGGTAGAACAAATGGAGGGTTCCTGGGCCGGCGCCATGGGCCACGTACAGTTTATGCCTACCGTATTTCTCAAACATGCCGTCGACGCCGATGGCGATGGGCGCCGCGATCTCTGGAACAGCCTGCCAGACGCCATGATGTCTGCCGGGCGGTTTCTCGAGTCCATGAATTGGGATGGAGACTACCGCTGGGGCCGGGAAGTGTTGCTGCCAGAGAACTTTGACTATTCGCTGGCCGACGGCCGGCGTCTTGAGCTTAGTAAATGGCGGGAGCTAGGTATTACCGATGCGTTTGGCAAACCCCTTTCCCGGGAAGATATTACCGCCGCACTGATTGTCCCGGCCGGCCACCAAGGGCCCGCATTTCTGGCCTACCACAACTTCAAGGTAATCATGGGCTGGAACCGTTCAGAGTTCTACGCCATTGCAGTTGGCCACCTGGCAGACCGTATTGCTGGCGCCGGAATCCTTCAGAATCCACCCCCGGAGGACACTCCGGCGCTGTCGAGAGACACAGTTCTTGAGCTTCAGACCGCCCTCAACGAGCGTGGATACGATGCCGGCAAGCCGGATGGCATTACCGGGCCTGCAACCCGCTCCGCGATTCGCAAGTATCAACATGACAACGGACTGATCGCCGACGGCTTTCCCGGGCAGGAACTGCTGGATAAGCTTGAGGTTAACGCATCACAGTGACTGTCGGAATTCTTTACGGGTCAAAAAACAGACTGCGACAAGTTATTGTTATTTAACGGTATTTAATATTGGCATAAAAATAGCTTAATGGTAGCAACATGCGACACAAACTGAGTGTGTTGCTCCATCATTTAAAGCTAGGAGTTATGCCATGAAGATGTTGGCGAAAGGGTCCTTTGGTGCATTGCTGCTGACAGCGGCTATGAGTGTTGCGGCGTTTCCGGTCAATCTAGATTCCGTAAGCGGCGAATGGCAGTCACCTGTTGGCGGCTCAAATATTCAAGGTGTTGGCTCAGACAGTGTCCGCTGGGGAACGGGTGAAGTGTCTTGCTCAGGGAGACTATGGTGGCGAGAGTGTTCAGAAGGACCTCAAAGCGGCTTCAGCTTCGAGGGGCAAAGTGATTTGCCGCAAACACTAACCTCTGATAACCCGTTCGTTTTGGGTACCTTTACCCATTTCAACAACCAGATCACCGGCGACAGCATCTCAGGTGTTGCCCTTGACGTGTTTGCTTCGTTTTCTACCGACCCAAGTAACGGCAACATAACAGGCCCCTACACGTTTGATTTCAGCCACACCGAAACTCCAAACGTTCACTGCGGACCACTTGCGTTCATTTTTGGCTGCTCAAAGCGCGACGTGGATGATGTTGTTCGCTTGAATAACATGATCGAAAGCTCAGAGTTCCAGTTCGGTTCCAATATCTACTCACTAAGCCTGTTGGGCTTTGAAGGCGGTAGCGACACCATACTTACCGCTGAAGGTAATGCAACCTCTGTTGAGCTTCTTGCAAAACTGAATGTTCGCTCTGTATCAGTCCCAGAGCCCGGCACTCTTGCCCTGCTAGGCCTTGGCCTTGCCGGCCTCGGCATGGCACGTCGCCGCAAAGCCTGATTGGCTTGACGCACTGACAGGAGCTCCAGGGTCCTGTCGTGCATGCAGCACAAAACCGACACCCCGCGCTTTATCCAGGCCCGGGGTGTCGGTTTTTTTAACGCACGTTTTTATTGGCAATTCCCTCTAGCCGTGATCTGAAATCCTATTCCGCGCATAATACTCACTATCACTCTCTACCTTCACGGAATTCATGGACTCAATCACTCAGGCAGCTCTTGGTGCCTCCATAGCGGGCGCGCTTGCGGGCAAAACTCTCGGGCGACCCGTTCTGCTCACCGGCGCATTGCTGGCCACTTTGCCCGATCTTGATGTGTTGATCGATTACGGAACGGCGGTCGCGAATTTTACCCAGCACCGCGGATTCAGCCACTCACTGTTCGTGCTTGCTCCGCTCTCCTTACTGCTCGCCGGTATACTCTGGCGCTGGAAGCCAGAACCGGGGTTCCACCGCTGGTTATTGCTCACCGCGTTGATCCTCCTGACGCACCCGCTACTGGACACTTTTACCACCTACGGCACTCAGCTTTTCTGGCCTGTAGGCAGGCCGCTTGCTATCAGCAGCATCTTTATTATTGACCCCCTGTATACGCTCCCTCTGCTAGCTGGCTGCGCCGCCTTCCTGCTGCGTCCTTCTACACTACGAGCCATAACAACTGGCCTGTTTCTTTCCACTGTGTATCTCGGCTGGTCGTTTGTAGCTCAGCAAATCATTACCGAGCGTGTGCAGCCTGCACTCGCCGAAGCCGGCTTTGCGGGCGCTGAACTCCTTGTTCAGCCCATGCCTTTCAACACGGCGCTATGGCGCGCCACGGCCATCACTGATCAGCACAGGGTGGAAATCGTTACCGGCTTCCTGGATGGCGACGCGCCCTTAACGCTTGAGTATTTCCCCCGACAGCCAGAGCTGGCGAGCGCCGTCTCGCACTTACCCGAAACCCGTCGCCTGGAATGGTTCACCCGAGGATTTCTCGATTACACAAAAAATTCAGACGGTGAAATCACCGCGACCGACGTTCGTCTGGGCATTCCCGGGGCACATCCTTTCAGCTTCATACTGGCCAATGAACAGAATGGCGCGATCACCCCGGGCAATGGCGGAAGAACGCAGAGGCCAGCCTTGAATACCAGCGCACTGCCTTTACTCTGGGGCCGGGCCACCGGAGCGATCCCCGTGCTCTGCCTTGCCAGCCTTACAACGCCAGCCGTCGGCCAGGAGTGCTGAAAACCATGCGTCTTGATCAATTTATTGCCACAAGCTCACTACTCTCGCGCAAAGAAGCCAGGCGCGCCATACATGCCGGCAACGTCGAAGTAGACGGTGAGGTCTGGAAAGATACAGGTAAACATTTGCCAGCCGGGGCCCAGGTTGTGCTGGAAGGCGTGCCGCTATCGCTGCCGGGGGAGCGCTATCTGATGCTTAATAAGCCTACGGGCGTTGTCAGCGCAACCCGTGACAGCGAGCACCCTACAGCGCTGGACCTTCTGCCACCAGAGCTGACCCGGAACCTCCACATCGCCGGCCGGCTGGACGCCGACACCACTGGTTTACTGCTACTGACAACCGACGGCCAATGGTCCCACAGAATCACCTCACCGCGGGTGGAGTGCCCGAAAACCTATCGGGTGAGCCTGAGCACACCCCTCGCAGAATCGGCTATAAAGGAGCTGGAAACCGGCCTTATGCTCCATAACGATCCGAAACCTACAAAGCCTGCACAGGTGAGGATACTTGAGCAAAAGCTGGTGGAGTTGACGATTTCAGAAGGGCGTTATCATCAGGTCAAACGCATGCTGGCTGCGGTAGGCAGCCATGTGGAAGCTCTGCACCGGCAAAGCATAGGCAGCATTACACTGGACCCGAAGCTGGAGCCCGGCGATTACCGGGAGCTGACAGAGCAGGAAATTGCCTCGGTCGGCTGAACTCAGGTGCGCTCGAAGCGCTGCGCTTTCAGGTTCTTGCGCACAGCCCCTGCTTCGAACACTTCCCCGTTCATGGCGATATAGACCCCCGGCGACAAAAGCTGCACGGCTGCCCATGCAAAACCGATATTAAAGACAGCATCGCTCCGGCGCATCCGGGCTGGTTGCATGGCACCCGTAAAGACAATGGTTTTGTCGCTCAGTGATGACAGAACCTGAGCGGTTTCAGCCATGGTATCCGTGCCGTGGGTAATCAGAATGCGATCGCCCCCGCAGCCCGCGACGGCATCAAGAACCTGATCACGGTCTTCATCGGTCATCTCCAGGCTGTCTTTGCGCAACAATCCCTCCAGGTGATAACCCTTGTGGATGTTGGATTCTGCCAGGAGCTCCGGTATCAGGGACTCACCGATTTCAAACTCGCTGTTGGCATCGAAATACACTTTATCGATGGTGCCACCCGTGGTGAAAATCCGGATCATAGGGCTTCTTTCCTACTCAGCTTGCTGTGCGCTCTTTCGTGCATTTTAGTTCAAAGCAGCGGTAGTGCTGCGAACCTTGGCGTCATAGGCCGCGTTCTTTTCCTCTGCGTATTGTCGAGCAGCCTTGGCTACCTGCCCACTTGCACCGGTATCCAGCCAGCGTTTGATACGCCCGGCATCCCCCATGGGCGACCGGGTGCCCAGAGAATCCAGAAGAACCGTAACCACGGGCTTGCCGTTCATTTGGGAAATCATCACCAGACATCGCCCTGCTTCCGAAAGATAGCCGGTTTTGCTCAAACCAACCCCCCAGCTTTCACGGTGTACCAACGCGTTGGTATTGCCGAAGGATAAACTGTACCGGGGCTTGCGGAACTGGCCACGAAAATAATCGGTAGTGCTGTACTCCTTAATCTCCGGATAGTCTGCGGCCGCATTAACCAGCCTTACCAGATCCCCCGCAGTTGAGAGATTTTCCACAGAAAGCCCGGTCGGGTCCACAAACCGGGTGCCCGTCATGCCAAGGGCTTTTGCCTTGGCATTCATCGCCTCAACGAAACTGTCGAAACCACCCGGATGGCTTCGGGCCAGGGTGTACGCGGCAAAATTCTCTGAGGACATCAGCGCAATGCGCAGCACGTCGGCACGACGCATCTGCGAGCCAATCCGGATGCGACTGTAGGCATTAGCCGCAGCTGGCGTATGACGTTTCTGAAACACCAGCCATTCATTCAACGGCGCTCCGGACTCGAGCACCACCAGTGCTGTCATCACTTTGGTAATGGAAGCGATAGGCACGGAGCGATCGGCATTTTTGCCAAAAACCAGGTCATTGGAACCGGCCACTGCTACTGCCACGTTAACCGACGCAAGATTCGGGCCCTGGACACCGGCTTTGCCGGCATCATTTTGTTGGGCGTGGACCAGAACCGGCAGACTGAAGGCCAGCCACAGCAACACCTTCGCCATAGTATTTCTTTTCATCTAGTACGCTCTTATTGAACTCTTATTGAACTCTATCCAGCCATTTTAATGGCATCAGGGCAGATCGGTAACTGCGCCAGTGGATGCAGAGCTTACAGTACGGGCGTATTTTGCCAGCACGCCCCGGGTATAGCGTGGCTGGGGTGCCACCCAGGCGGCACGCCGACGTTCAAACTCCTGCGCTGATATACCCAACTCAATGCTGTTGGCTACCGCATCAATGGTGATTGTATCGCCATCCTCAACCAGCGCAATGGGGCCACCACTGGCAGCTTCGGGCGTAATGTGGCCGACCACAAATCCGTGGCTACCGCCGGAAAAGCGGCCGTCAGTGATCAATGCCACATCGTTGCCAAGCCCTTTACCCATAATCGCTGACGTCGGGGTCAGCATCTCCCGCATACCCGGACCACCTTTTGGTCCCTCGTAACGAATTACCAGCACATCGCCGGCAACGACCGTACCGTCCATAATTCGGGCCTGGGCTTCCTCTTCCGAATGAAAAACTCTGGCGCGACCGGAAAAGTGGGTGCCTTCCTTCCCTGTAATCTTGGCAACCGACCCCTCTGGAGCGAGATTACCGTAGAGTATGCGCAAATGACTGTCGGCCTTAACGGGGTTGTCGAACGCGTGAATAATGTCCTGCGCCTCAGAATAAGGCGCAACGCGCTCAAGGTTTTCCGCCATTGTCTGCCCGGTTACCGTCAGGCAATCCCCGTGAAGCAGGCCCCTATGCAAAAGCATCTTCATCAGGGGCTGGATACCACCAACCGCCACCAACTCCGACATCATGTAATGCCCGCTCGGGCGCAAGTCTGCCAGCACAGGTACGCGCTTCCCGATATCGACAAAGTCCTCCAGGCTCAGCTCAACACCAACCGTACTGGCCATCGCCAGGAGGTGCAGAACCGCGTTGGTTGAGCCACCCAGAGCGATCACAACCGTAATGGCATTCTCAAACGCTTTCCGGGTCATGATATCCGAGGGCTTGATGTCCTTATCAAGAAGGTTCAGAACCGCCGCACCAGCGGCCCGGCAGTCGTCAGTCTTGGTATCAGATACCGCATTTTGGGCCGAGCTCCCCGGTAAGCTCATCCCCATGGCCTCAATCGCAGACGCCATGGTATTGGCCGTGTACATGCCGCCACAGGAACCCGGGCCAGGTATGGCTGTTTCCTCAATCTGTTTTACGTCAATCAGCTCAAGGTCTCCGCGGGCGTGGGCGCCCACTGCCTCGAACACCGAAACTATGTCTGTGTGATTTTTACCAGGCATGATCGTACCACCATACACAAATACTGATGGCCGATTCAGTCTGGCGAGCCCCATCAGGCAGCCGGGCATATTCTTGTCGCAGCCCCCGATGGCAACCAGCCCGTCAAACCCCTCGCAGCCTGCCACGGTTTCTATGGAATCTGCGATAACCTCCCGCGAAACCAGAGAGTACTTCATGCCCAGAGTGCCATTGGCAATGCCATCAGAAACGGTGATGGTATTAAAAATCAATGACTTGCCGCCGGCCTCATCGGCACCGACAGAGGACGCTTCTGCCAGCTCATGAATGTGCATATTACAGGGCGTCAGGTTACTCCAGGTCGAAGCAATGCCAATCTGGGGCTTGCGGAAATCTTCGTCGGTGAAACCAACAGCCCGGAGCATGGCCCGGCTGGCGGACTTGCCAATACCATCCACCACAGGGGAGGAGTAACGGCGGCGGTTGTTATCGGGCATGAGTCTCTCCTTGTCATAAACGTTCAAAACCACAGCTGTTGTCAGAAGTCAGCCTGACTGACCTGCATCAAAAGGCATGGGGTTCGCGTGTCTTACACTCGTTCAAAATAACCAAGCCGTGGAGGCACACTATGTCATCACCCATTTCGCCAGCAGCGGCTTGCCCTGAGTATGAATTGTGGCGTCAGGGGTATGGCGTAATCCAGCATACCGAAACTACATGCGACCATGTACAGATTCTCGCATCGCGTCTTGTCGCTGCCGGCCATCAACCCAATACGGCAACCGTCTATCGCAAGCTTGCAGATCTGGATCGGCTGACCAGTGCTGGCATGTGGCTGGTTGTTCACATGACCTATGCAAACCGTGTCGACACCTCCGGCAGTCCGCTGGAGGCAAAGGATTTCAAGTGCAACCCTGAAGGCCATACCGGCGGTTCATTGAACATGGTACCTGCCTATGCGGCTTACCTGGCACTCAACAACCTGACCGGACAGACCCGGAGCTGGTTGATGGGCCAGGGGCATTGCGTAGCGGCTATCGATGCACTGAACCTGCTAACCGGCAACCTGCTCCCGGAACAACACGAACGCTATACGGGCACAGGCGGCCTGTCCCGGATGGTAGCCGATTTCTACAGCTACCAGCAAAAACCGGATGGCAGTATGGCCGCGCCACTGGGTAGCCACGTCAACCCCTATACCGCCGGCGGCATTATCGAAGGCGGCTATCTTGGTTTTGCAGAACTTCAGTACGCGCACATGCCATTGCCAGGCGAGTCGCTGGTAGCCTTTCTTTCCGACGGCGCCGCCGAAGAGCAACGCGGCAGCGACTGGGTTCCTCGCTGGTGGCGAGCGGAAGACTGTGGACTGATCACGCCCGTGATGATCGCCAACGGTCGCCGTATTGAGCAGCGCACCGAGCTGGGTACCCGCGAAGGGCTTGAGCGGTTCGAGGCGCACCTGGCAGCCCGGGGCTTTGACCCCTTCCGGTTTGACGGACGCGATCCGGCTGCGTTCGTTTGCGCTCTCGCGGAGATGGAACATTCACTTGAGTATCGTGCCGGCCAGGCGCTCGAGGGTGAACTGAACTATCCGGTTCGTATTCCCTACGGCATCGCGGAAACCGTCAAAGGCTTCGGCTTCTACGGAGCTGGCCTCAACTCTGCTCACAACCTGCCACTGCCGGGCAACCCGCGCATGGATGTTCGTGCCCGGGAGCTGTTTTGTGAACATGCTGCACGACTCTGGGTAGCCCCGGACGAACTTGCAGACAGTGTGCAGCGCCTGAAAGAACACCAACAACAGGGGCGACCTCCAGAACGGGATCACCCTCTTGCAAGACGCGACCCACCAGATCCTGTTATTCCCGCGATAGCGCCAAGGCGTGACCAGGTTTCTCCCATGCTCGCGGTGGATGATTTTTTCCGGGCTCTGGTCAAGCAAAATCCGGATCTCCGCGCCCGGGTAGGCAACCCTGATGAACTTGCGAGCAACCGACTGACCGGCGTTCTGGAAGATCTGAAGCACCGGGTAAACGACCCGGAGAACTCTTCAGAGTCTGTGACAGGCAAGATCATCACTGTGCTGAATGAGGAGTCCGTTGTTTCTGCCTGCCTTGCAAATAAAGCCGGTATTAACCTGGTTGCCAGTTACGAAGCCTTCTGCGTAAAAATGCTCGGCGCCATCCGGCAGGAACTGATTTTCTCCCGGCACCAGAAAGCCGTTGGCCGACCCGCTCGGTGGCTGGGCCTGCCGGTTATAGCCACATCCCATACCTGGGAGAATGGCAAGAACGAGCAATCCCATCAGGACACCAGCTTCTGTGAGAGCCTGCTAGGAGAAATGGGCGATGTGTCGCGGGTCATCTTTCCTGCCGATTACAACAGCGCTCTTGCGGTTCTTCCGTCAGTCTTTTCGGGGCGAGGCAAAATCAGCTGCATGGTGATTCCGAAGCGGGAGCGACCTTGCGTTTTTGATGCTCCGGAAGCAGAAGCACTTGCCCGGCACGGCGCACTGGTTGTGGATGAAGACACCTCGGGCGGAGAACCGATCCTCTTGATCGCCAATGGCGCCTATCAGCTATCCGAAGCCATTCGCGCCTGCGATCGCCTGCGTGAAACCGGCGCGTCTTTCCGCCTGGTGTATGTGCAGGAACCGGGGCGCTTCCGCGAGCCAAGGGACACCCTGGAAGCAGAAAGCTGCATGTCGGAGATTGAGCGGGAGCGCCTGCTACCGAGTCGATTGCACCGTAGGGTAGCACTGACTCATATGCGACCCGAAGTATTCCGCGGGCACCTTCACCCGCTATTTCCGGATCCGGGGCACAGCCGGGTGCTGGGCTATATCAACCGGGGCGGCACATTGAACGAAGCCGGGATGTTATTTGCGAACCGCTGCTCCTGGGGCCACACCCTGGCAGCCTGCGCCAGCGTTCTGAACAAGCCACCCGGCGAGTGGCTGTCCAGTGCAGAGCTGGCCGCAGTGGAAGGCCGCGGCGACCCGGCTCTGATCACACGCGGCTTGTCCTGAGGCTCAGCCGGCAACCGGCTCCACCCGCCGGTTGCCGGCACCGGGCCGAACCAGTCGGCTTGCACTGCGTGTTGTGTCTAAGGCGTAGTCGCGAGATTTGATGGTGTCGACGAAGTACCAGTCTGCACGGGCTTCCTGGGTTGTGAATGTCACAACCATATAACCACGCTGGTTGATGTTAAGATAATCCAGGTCGTCCACCAGCAGGCCAATCCCCTGCTCGGCGCCAGTAATCTGGCTCTCTGGCAGCTCAAGGTACTCTTCAAGACCCGGCGAAGAAACCGATGCTGCTGCGAACTCGACACCAATCTGGTCGCCATTAATATCTTTCAGGTTATTAGCCCAGGCGTTATGGGTGTCGCCCGCCAGTACCACAAGGTTTTTGTTCAACTGCTTTACAGTGCCCAGCACCACTTCGCGCTCATACTGATAGCCGTCCCACGCATCGAGATTATAGGGCGCAACAGTCTCAATTCGCGCCAACTCTTCATCTGTGAGTGTGAGATCACCCATTAGTTTTCGACCCTTGAGCTGTGCAAGCTCCCCCAGTTGCTGGGGTAAACCATCAAACTCCTCAGTTGCAATTTTGACGAGTAACTCCGCAGGCAGGTTCATTCGCCCCATCAGTATCTGCTGCCCCAAGACTTGCCAGGTGGCGGTGGAGTACCCCAATGAGGCTTGCAGCCAGAGCAGCTGCTCCGCACCTAGCAAGGTGCGGTTCGTGCTCCCGACATCCGCTATAAACCGGGCCTGATCCAACCCTGTGGCCGTGAAATAGTCCAGATAGTCCAGCTGCTTATCCCGGCCCATATGGCGGGTGTCCAACATATGCAGGGCGACCAGATCGCCAAACTGGAAAGTGCGGAAAATGGCTTCGTCGTTGCCCTCAATCACCGGACGGATTGGCATCCATTCAAAGTACGCCTGCAATGCCTCAAGCTTACGCGTACCGTAATCCCCTTCACCGGCATTGTGGTTGTTGGCGCCATTTTCCCAGGCATCGTTGGCCACCTCATGGTCATCCCAGACCACAATAAACGGCACCTTGCTGTGCAGGGTCTGAAGATCACTATCGCCCCTGTAGATACCGTAGCGGCGCCGATAGTCGTCAAGTCTGATTAGTTCAAGGTTGTTGTCAGTCGGGAATGTGCGCCCCAGCGCAGCGGCATCTGCAGCGGCATAACTGCCCGCCTCACTGCTGTATTCATAGATATAGTCACCCAGATGAACAACTGCATCCAGGTCGTCGCGCTTGCTGATTTCCCGATAGACGTTGAAGTAACCAGCCGGGTAATTCGCACAGGAGACAACAGCCAGCCGAACCGAATCTACGGCACCTTCGGGCAAGGTCAGGGTCGTGCCGACGGAAGACTCACTGTCGGAAGTATGGAAGCGATAGTAGTAAGTCTGGCCCGGGGAAAGGCGGCGAACATCTATTTTTACCGTGAAATCGTGGGCCTGCCGGGCCTCTGCAGTCCCCGAATGCACCAGGTTTTCAAAACCTCTGTCAGTCGCTACTTCCCAGGCCACATTCACGGCTTTTTCGAGATCTTTATCTGGCACGACTCGCGTCCACAGAACCACTCCGTCTGCCAAGGGATCACCACTGGCAACACCATGGGTAAACACGGTGGAGCGCTTGTCATCACTATCCAATATACAGCCTGCCAATCCAGTAGAGACAACCACAGCCCCCATACCCATCGCAGATGCTTTCAGAAAGTCCCGCCTCGTCAGTCTTTTCATTCTTATTTTCCCTGTGAATTCCCGATACCGGGCGGTAATTGCCCGAAACATAAAGACGTTCGCCTATACGGCGCCTGCATAGAAACTAGTCCGGCAAGATGAATAACGCATTGCCAAATTGCGACAATGCCATGTCAAATTGCGACAGATAAGCTGTCAGGCAAGGGGGAACTCAGAGGAAGATAAGTTTGCAGGAAAGGGTGACTGGAAATCACACTGCAGAGAAAAGTACCCGGAACGCCGGGTACCTTTCAATGTATCACGCTTACGACTGGCGAGGGTCTGTTTCAGCAACCCAGGGATTTGTTTTCCGGCTGTCGCGGAACGCCAGAAGGCTTTCAATACCAGTGAAATCCACCAGATCGCGAAAATCGAGCCAGTCCACCAGACAATAAAGACACATTGCCGGATAGTTCCACTGCTCGAACTGCCCGTCTTCCACCTGGGCGGCCAGGGTGCGCATGGTGGTCATAATGCGCTCACGCTGCAAATCAAAAAGCATCACGCCCGCGGCATCTACATCCAACCCGGAACGTTTTGCCAGTAGCAGGATAACAGCTGAATCGTTAGCGCCGTCAATCAGGGTGAGCTGGTTTTGCTGATCCCAGGTGAGAGGATCCCGCCCCTGCTTGGCACTGATATAACGGGAGATAATCCGCGAGTCATAAATTTCCTGACCATCACTTTCAAGCACCGGTATTTTCAGCGCCGGATTGCTACGCCTGATTTCGTCTCGGTCTGCGCCGTAGATATCCAAATTGACGAATTCGTAACGCTCCTCGTCCAGAAGAATGCGGATACGCCGCACGTAGGGCGAGGTAGTTGATCCAATCAGCTTCATAAGCTCTCCGGTTATGTAACCCAGTAATACTCGGTGTCCCGCTGAAATGTACCACATCAAAGCCCCGGCGCAGAAAATAACCGGACTTTCACAACGAAAAAAGGCAGCCGAAGCTGCCTTTTTGGCGGTTACTACTCTATCCGAACGGGATTAGAGAGGAGTAACGTTCTCCGCCTGAGGACCTTTCTGGCCCTGGGTAACGGTGAACTCAACTTGCTGGCCTTCTGCCAGAGTTTTGAAACCGCTGCCCTGAATAGCGCTGTAATGAACAAAAACGTCCGGGCCGCCTTCACGAGTGATAAAGCCAAAGCCTTTTGCTTCGTTGAAGAACTTAACAGTACCGGTAGTAGTAGACATACTTAAACTTCCTGAAATCAATCATATTATCTGCTGCCATTCACTGAATGTGGCCGGTCAGCGTTTTACGGAAATACAGAACTCGCGGAATCAAAAACAGGACGGTCACTACTAACTGCGGAGTACGTCTTATTCATGAAATGCTTTGCTGAATCTTTCCTTCACAACTAACTCTACTCCTGAATAACGGGCTTGCCAAGTAGATTTGAAATAAATCCTGTAGGTAGTGGTACGAATCAGCCTCTAATCAGACTAAAGGTGTAAATACCCAGTGCTGTCATAAGAATTGAACCAATAACATGAACAAGGATGCCAGCTATTGCCATCGCCCATTTACCCTCCTGAATGGCTGAAAACATCTCCAGGGAAAACGTCGAAAACGTTGTCAGGGCACCACAGAGCCCGGTAATTGCAAACAACCGCCACTCAGGTGCCAGTGCACTACCATGACTGAAGTAGCCAATCAGCAATCCAACAAGCCAACCCCCACCGAGGTTGGCCACGAGGGTTCCAAGAGGAATTACGTGGTAACTGGAGTTGAGCCACAACCCCAGAAACCAGCGCAGATTGGCGCCAACGACGGCACCTGTACTGACGGCAAGCAGCGATAACCACATGTTCAGCGGCTTTTTCGGTTACGCGGGATTATGGTCAATCACGGTTTCCTTGTTTCGCGCAAACTCATCGAACGGGAAGTCGTCCACACTGAGCATTTCCAGTACCACAGCCTCATAATTGCGCATGAACTCAGCCTCTTCGGCGGTATAGATACCGGCTCCCAAAGCCGCCTCAAAACGCTCTTCCGGGTGCAGGGCTGTCATAGGCAGCTCACCTTTCGCATAGGCCTTTGTCGCCTTCCGATAAAGCTGCTCTGCCTTGTCATAGTCCTTCAGCAATCCGTTATACGAGGCGACCGGATTGTGCACAGAACCCTCGCCTTTAGTCGTCCAGGTGCTGGCAAGCAGCTTGTGACGAATGGGCGTATCGGTCGAAATCAGTCGCGCAAGTTTGCGCGCCTGATCGTCATGAGGGTTACCCCAGCTCCGGCCAATTGGCAGGGTGACGGCTCGCAAAACCACCGCTACAGCACGATTAGGCAGATTCTGGAGCAAAGCGTCCAGGGCCTCTTCCGTGCGATGCAGCAACAAGCCAAGGCTGTACTGCATCACCTCTTTTTCACCTTCTACGGGCTGAGTTTCATGCCAGTTTTTAAGCACCATGGAGGCCAGATACAAGTTCGACAACATATCGCCGAGGCGAGCAGATATCAGCTCACGCATTTTCAACTCGCTGCCAAGCGTCGTCATGGCCGCATCCGAGCACAGGCCGAAAGCTGCACTGAAACGCGCAATCGCCTGGGCGTATTTGCGGCTGGCGCTGTCAAAGGGTACGTCTGCACGGCCAAGACCAAGCGCCTGGGTGAAAGCACGGGCGGCATTGCCAAAAATCAGACCAGCGTGACCAAAGAAGGCATCGTCGAATGCGTGAATGTCGTCGTTATCTTTCGCAGCCAACTCTTTGAGCACGTATGGATGACAGCGAATGGCACCCTGACCGAATATCATCAGGCTGCGGGTCATGATGTTGGCACCTTCCACCGTAATCGATACAGCCGAGCCACTATAACCAATACCCAGATAGTTGCGAGGACCAAGGGTCACCGTTTTACCGCCGTGAACGTCCATGGCATCGGTGAGAATCTCACGCTGCATCTCGGTCAGGTGATACTTGAGGATCGCCGAAGGCACAGCAGGTTTTTCACCCTTGTCGATCATATTTGCAGTGTGGTTAACGGCCGACTGGGCAATATATGTTTTCGCCGCAATACGGGCCAGTGGATCCTGCACACCTTCCATGTCGGCTACCGGCGTATTGAACTGGCGGCGGATGCGAGTGAAACCACCCGCTGTGCCCACAGAGTAGGCAGCCGAGCCCGCCGCACCCGAAGGCAGCGTGATGCAGCGGCCAACCGAGAGGCACTCAACCAACATGCGCCAACCCTGACCGGCCATTTCCAGACCGCCGATAATATAATCCAGCGGTATGAACACATCTTTACCAATAATCGGGCCGTTCAGGAAAGGGCTACCTATCGGGCAATGACGGCGGCCAATTTCCATGCCCTTGGTGTCACGAGGTATGAGCGCACAGGTAATACCATAGTCTTCGGTCTCACCCAGCAGGCCGTCCGGGTCGAACATGCGGAATGCCAGGCCAACCACGGTTGCGATAGGCGCAAGCGTAATCCAGCGTTTTTCAAAATCGAGTTTGATGCCAAGAACTTCTTTGCCGTCTATTTCCCGCTTGCATACAATGCCGGTATCCGGGAGCGAGGTGGCATCCGAGCCAGCACGGGGGCCAGTAAGTCCGAAACAGGGTATTTCCCGACCATCGGCCAGGCGCGGCAAGTAGTGATCCTTTTGCTCATCAGTACCATATTTGAGCAGCAACTCACCGGGACCGAGGGAGTTGGGCACGCCTACTGAAACCATGAGCATTTCATTGGCTGCAATCTTCTGCAATACCGCAGTCTGAGCCTTGGCGGAGAAGCCCAGCCCACCGTACTCTTTCGGGATAATCATCCCGAAGAACTTCTCTTTCTTGAGAAAATCCCAAAGCTCTTTGGGCAGATCGGCGCGTTCGACAGCGATATCCCAGGCATCACACATAGAGATGGCCTGGACGCACTGGTTATCCACGAAAGCCTGCTCTTCTTCATTCAGACCTGTATGACGGTTAATGAGCAGGTTGTGCCAGTCAGGCCTGCCGGTAAAAAGTTCACCATCCCAACCCACAGTCCCCGCTTCAAGTGCGACCTTCTCGGTATCGGACACCTTGGGCGCAACCTTCTTGAACATGGCAAAAACGCGTGGCGTGAGCCAGTTCTGGCGTAGCCCCGGCAATCCTGCCGCCGCCGTAACGGCAGCGCCAATAAAGAGAATCAGGGCCAGCCATCCGGATGCAAAGATCATCGACAGCAAGCCGACCACGACCATCACACCAATAGCCGGCTTGGCGCCGGATTCACGCCGCATGACAATCAGCAAAGCTGCCAGCGCCACCAGAAACAGGATAAAAGTCATCATAAGCTCTCTATGTCATCCATGGTTTAAGACTACAAATACTTACGTTTACGGTATCTCATCAGATGATTACTGGCCAGCAGGCACAGCAGTGTCCAATGGTTAACCGTTTCACAGAATGCGCATTCTCAGGCCGTGACAATAACCCGGATACCCTCCAGTGCCAGGCTGGCGCGGCCGATTGCCTCACGGCCGGCATCCAGCTGCTTCCGGAAGTAGTCAATTTCATCTTCACGAATCGCCGGATTTACTTTTTTCAGGGCTTCCAGCCTGCGAATTTCCGGCTCAAAGTTTGCCTCCAACTGCTCCAATGCCTTCTGTTTCATAGGCTCGAGGTGCGGCTCAGACAAGCGCTCCACATGATCCACCATGGTTTCGACCTGCGGCCGGATCTGCGGGACAACCGCCTGGGCTGTGCGCCGGCGGATGTTTGAACAGAGATCGTTCAGGCGATCATGGGGCAGTGCTGCGGAAAGCTCTTTACCGTTCACATCGACCAACAACCGCAAAGGCGAAACCGGCAAATATCGAGTCAATTGCAGGGCTTCCGGGGCCGGGCAATGCACGGTAAACAGCGCCTCCATCAGCAGAGTGCCCGGCGGCAGGGCCTTGACCGACAAGCTGGCCAGTGCCGCCTTACCTAACCCTGAGCTGGTTACCGAGTCCATCACGCCGGTTACCATCGGGTGTTCCCAGCTCATGAACGCAATGTCTTCACGCTCCAGTGCGTGCTGTCGGTCCCAGGTAACGGTTATGCCGTCTTCCGGCAGCTCAGCTACATGACCGGCTTCATATTGCTCTCCGGGACGCAGGATGTCGGCATAGTCAGAGTGATCTTCTACCTCTACCCCAAGAATATCGAAAGCTTCCATCATGTAATCGCGTACCTGCACGGAGCCTTCTTCCTGTTCAATACCGGCGATCAGCGTATCGGCTATATCGCGACGACAGGAATTGAGCTCAATCAGCGCATCCCGGCCGTTCTGTAGTAGCGTTTTCAGACGGCTGGTTTCAGCTGCCGAGGTTTCAACAAGGCTATCGAGGACCGAATACTCACCTTCAACTGCAAGCTTCCACGCCTCACTGACTTTTTCCTGCACCGCTACGCCGACGGCACAGCTTTCAGAAAATGCATTCAGGCCCTCATGGAACCAGCGATACTGAACCTCCTGCGACGTGTTCTGAAGATAGGGAACATGAATATCGATTGTTTCAGTCTGGCCAATACGGTCAAGACGCCCGATGCGTTGCTCAAGCAAATCCGGGTTTGCGGGCAAATCAAACAGTACCAGATGATGAGCAAACTGGAAGTTCCGACCTTCACTGCCAATCTCAGAGCAGATCAGCGCCTGCGCGCCCTGTTCATCGTCGGCAAAATACGCTGCGGCGCGATCACGCTCCACAAGGCTCAGATGTTCATGGAAAGCCGCACTGCGAATACCGGCCCGCAGCTGCAGATAATGCTCCAGCGCCATCGCAGTTTCAGCCATGGCACAGATGACCACAACTTTAGCGGGGCGCAGACCCGCCAGCTTTTTCTCCAGCCAGACGACTCTGGGGTCATCTGCCAGCCATTGTTCTTCGGGTACAAGATGCTCCGGGGACAACCCCGGATAACCAAATTCCTGGCCCTGATACATGGCAGGGCACTCCAGTGGAACCGCATTAACACGGCGTTCAGGGAAGCCCTGTATTGCGGCACGGGTGTTTCGGAACAAAACCCGCCCTGTACCATGGCGGTCAAGTAGAGCATCGATGATAGCCTCTCGTGGCGAATCGCCTTCCAGCAAGTGCGCCAGCTCGTCACCCAACCAGGCCTCCAGATCCTTGCGATCAGCCTCATCGATATCCGATTTTTCGTCCTGCAAGCGCCGCACGACACTGTTAATCGCTTCGTACTGCTGCTCTTCCTGCTGAAATGCCCCCAAGTCGTGAAAACGTGCCGGATCCAGCAGGCGAAGCCGGGCAAAGTGGCTGGCAACACCTACCTGCTCTGGCGTTGCTGTCAGCAATAACAGGCCTTCACTGGCAGACGAAAGCTCTTCCACTATCTTGTATTCAGGGCTAACGCTTTCAGGGCTCCAGGCCAGGTGATGCGCCTCATCCACTATCATCAGGTCCCAACCTGCTGCCAGGGCGTCTTTGCTCGCCTTTTGACTGTTTACCAGGAAGTCGAGACTACACAGCACCAGCTGCTCACTTTCGAAGGGATTGACGGAAGACCCGCCTCCAAAGATATGGTTAACCAACGCATCGACATCATCTTCGCTTTCTTCGATAGCGTCGTAGCGACTTTGATCGACAATGGAAAAGCGCAGATTAAAGCGCCGCAGCATTTCCACAAGCCATTGATGAATCAGCGAATCAGGCACCACAATCAAGGCTCGCCGGGCCCGGCCAGTCTGCAACTGATAATGCAGAATAAGGCCCGCTTCAATGGTTTTACCCAATCCAACTTCATCCGCCAGAAGTACTCGTGGCGCGTGACGCTTCGCTACTTCGTGTGCAATATAGATTTGGTGCTGTAAGTGCTGTGTGCGGGCACCTATCAGGCCTCGGGCAGGCGAAGCCCGCAACCGATCCATGTGTTGCAACGTCGCAAACCGCAGACGAAAAGCGCCATTTCGATCAAATTGGCCGGCGAACAGACGTTGATGAGGGGCTGAAAAATTGACAGAACCAGCGAGCTTTACCTCGGAAACCTGTTCCATGCCCGCTTCAGACCGCTCGTCTTCAGCTGCGCTGCCATCATCCGCAAATCTGTCCGCGTGGTACAGCAATACGCCACCGACATCCTCCACTGCGCGAACCAGAAATCTTGAGCCATCGAAAGTCTCAATTTCTTCGCCTATCTGATAGACAATGCGAGACAGCGGCGCATTATCGATGGCGTAAGTACGCTCTTCGTCAGCAGCAGGAAACCCCAGGGTCACCCGACGACCAGAAATCTCTGTGACAATGCCCAGCCCCAGCGCCGTATCACTGTGACTTACCCAACGCTGTCCAATAACAAATTCCGATGCGTCCAAAAAGCCTCCCGACTCATTAATTTCGTGTTGCGCCGTTTTCGCGTACCCAATAGGCAGTCGCACCGCAAACGGCAGCGGGGACCACGATAAGATTCAGAACCGGCACCATGGCTCCCAACGCCACCGGCAATCCGAAACCCATCGCAGACAAACGGGTTTCGGCAAGTAACTGGCGTAGCGATTTGAAACTTACTTTGTGATTGTCTGCGGGGTAATCAACATATTGCAGCGCCATCATCCAACTGTTAAACAGAAACCACAGCACAGCCGCAACCAGGTTGACCACCGGGATCAAACCGATAATAAACAACCCTATGGCCCGCGGCAGGTAATAGCCGATTTTCTGCACTTCGCGCCAGAGTGACCGGGGAATATCTTTTATGATCTCGGCCCAGCCACCATCAGTGCTGACCTCCTGCCCAGTGAGGTGCTTTTCAGTCAACTCCGCCAGGTAACCATAAAACGGGGAACCAATCAGGTTGGCTACGATCACAAAACCGTAAGCGAGCATCAGCAGGATTACTGCTCCATATAAAATCCAGAACAGCCAGTCCAGCGCCTGCAGCCAGGCCCAATCGGGCAGCCAAGCCATTGCTGCAACAATCAAAGCACTAAAGAGCTCACCCAGAAAATAGAACAGCAGCCCGAAAAGCAGGACGTTAATCACAAGCGGAATCATAACAAACAGGCGCAGGCCGGGCTGGCGTATGAGGCTGAAGCCCTCACCCAGATAGCCCAGTCCACGAAAAAAATTACCTCTGAGCATCGCTGATTAGCCCTCGACTTCAATGACAGTGACGGGGCGCAAAGCATATCATGTTGAAAACCTTCACACAGCCAGAGAACTCTGACGGATTTCACCAATGGCAACACTGAGACACCAACTGATAATCCTGCTGAACTTCCGGCCGCTGTGGCGATTTGCTCTGCTGCTATCAGTCATCGCGATTGGCTTTCTGGCAACCACAAGCAACAGCTATCCAATTCCCTCGGCGCCCAGTGACAAAGTGAATCACCTGATCGCTTTCTTTGAGCTCACAATTGTAACGCGACTGGCATGGCCGGAGCTTCGTGCTATCTGGTACGCACCGGTGTTACTGGCTTTCGGGCTAGCCATTGAAGGCGTACAAGCCAACCTGCCCTACAGAGACTTCTCAATGGCAGATGTCGCTGCCGACGGTGTGGGAATAGTGATAGGGCTGCTTCCCTGGCCAGGCCTACGCAAAGCTGACAAAAGGGACTTGAGAGATTCACCCAAATCCGTGTGAGATATCTCGCACACTGGTGTAAGAGCATGCCATGTGTTTGCGTACGCAACCAGTCTTACCCTTACCTGACAATTTGGTAACCCTATGATATGTAAAGCCTGAGATTTCTGAGACAGGAAGGCGGGCAACATGAGCGCGCAAAACTCACAGGTTTCCCTGCCACCAGTTGGTATAGTGATCTCGTCAAGGATGACAGGGAAAGGATGATGCACTGGATGCACCCCGGCACGGATTGTTGGGAGAAGCAGGGAAACAGGGACACCAGGCTTAAGGGATAACTATTCGGACCGCTGGCTCGGAAGCCGGCACCACGGAGTGGCACAAGGACTCGCAACACGGCTGTTGCACTCAGCGCATGGATGCGCCGACCTCTTTCGGTAAAGGGCATCCTCATGGTTGCCCTTTTTTTATGCTTCAATATCCCTAAAAGCTCGGTTCGGAAAAGCAGGAAATCGTCACATCCGTTATACTGCTGCCTCACTCTGGCAAGCGATCGAGCCTTGAAATGGCAAGCAGACCCGATACCGACAACTTCTTGTCCCTGTTCCTGAACAATACACCGCTGATGGATGTACGGGCGCCTGTCGAGTTCGCCAGGGGAAGCTTCCCGACTGCTGCAAATGCGCCACTGATGAGTGACGAAGAGCGGCACCGGATAGGCATCTGTTACAAGGAAAAAGGTCAGGCCGAAGCCATCCGACTGGGACACCAACTGGTTTCAGGTGATATCAAGGCCCAGCGTATTGAAGCCTGGAAGCGGTTTATCGCGCGCCACCCCGACGGCTACCTTTTTTGCTTTCGCGGCGGCTTACGTTCCAGGCTCACCCAGCAGTGGATCCGGGAAGCGGGCATTGACTTCCCCCTCATCAAAGGCGGTTACAAAGCACTACGCCGTTTCCTGATAGACAGCCTTGAGAACCTTGTTGAGTCCAGCGATTTCAGAGTGATCAGTGGGCGCACAGGCACAGGAAAAACCCGCGTTTTGCAACGGCTTCCAAACCCGGTGGACCTCGAAGGGTTGGCCAATCACCGGGGTTCCAGCTTCGGCCGGCAAGTTACACCCCAGCCATCACAGATTGATTTTGAAAACCGCCTCGCGGTGGCCGTGCTGAAAGCGCGCCACTTAAAAGAAGGATCGGTTTATCTGGAAGATGAGAGCCGCCTGGTTGGCCGCTGCGCTATGCCGGAGACCCTGAAAGAGCGTATAAATCGTGCTCCCCTGCTTATTCTCGAAAGGTCGCTGGAAGACCGTACCCGCATTATCCGGGAAGACTACGTGGAGGCCATGTCGGCCGATTACGTGAGCCGCGATGGCGAAGAAGCCGGTTGGCTCAATTTTCGCGACTACCTTCTGGGTGCGCTCGACCGCATAAGCAAGCGCCTCGGTGGCGAGCGCCATGCCCGGCTGCGCAGTGTTATGGAACAGGCCCTGGCGCAACAGGAAAGCCGTGGCTATGTTCACGGCCACGACGACTGGATTCAGCCTCTCCTTCAAGACTATTACGACCCGATGTATGACTATCAGCTCAGCCAGAAACGGGGGCAGGTACTTGTCCGTGGCGGCGCAGATGCAATCATCGAGTGGGCTAACTCTGATGTACCCCGACCGTAATGTTTGGTATATAGAACCTGTAATACCTCTGACCCCATCCGGGGTTATATTAATGACGAATGTTAAAAAAACAGAATCGACAAGGAACCCCCTAATATGGAAGATCTACTAAGCTCTGACGGGCGCGCTGCTGAATACATGGACCAGGCTATCGCGCTGGTCATGACCTATGCTCCAAAAGTTTTGCTGGCTATTGTCACGCTGATTATCGGTATGTGGCTGATCAATCGCTTTGTAAAAATGCTGGACTCAAGACTTGGTAAAAAAGACCCTACGCTGAACAAGTTTTTATGTGGACTTCTCAGCGCCATTCTGAAAATTTTGCTACTTGTCTCTGTTGCATCCATGGTCGGCATTGCGACCACCTCCTTCGTTGCTATTATCGGTGCCGCAGGTCTGGCTGTTGGTCTGGCATTGCAAGGCAGCCTTGGCAACTTTGCCGGCGGAGTACTGATCCTGCTCTTCAAGCCGTTTAAAGTAGGGGATGTGATCGAAGCTCAGGGCTTCCTGGGCTCTGTGCGTGAAATCAGCATTCTTTACACGATTGTCGACACCTTTGATAACCGCCGCGTCGTTATCCCCAACGGCCAGCTGTCAAACTCCAGCCTGACCAACATGAGCGTCTATGACACTCGTCGCTGCGATATGTCTTTTGGCATCGGCTACGGCGATGATATCGACAAAGCCAAATCCATCGTCATGCGACTGATCTCTGAAGACGAGCGCGCTTTGAAAGATCCGGCTCCCATCGTGGTTGTTGGCAGCCTGGGTGATAGCTCAGTAAATCTGACTGTACGTGCCTGGACCAAGGCCGGCGACTTGTGGCCGTTCAATTGGGATATGCAGGAACGCGTGAAAAAGGCGTTTGACGCGGAAGGTATCTCTATTCCCTTCCCCCAACGCGACGTACACATGTACAAAACCGAGTGAATTAGTAATCCGTATCTCTTAGATACAACCCGTTACTCGCAAACTGCACAACCTCAGCTAAGCTGACCATTAATGACGGGGCCAAATGGCCCCGTCAGGCCATCGCCGGAACAGAGTGAGGTCTTTATCACCGTTCCGGATCGCTGTCATTGCTGGTAGGAGGCTGTCTCTATGCCGATACAGCAGTTGAAAGAGTTTCTTGATGAGGCAAATGTTGAATACATGTGCCTCACTCACCCTCCCGCGTTCACCGCTCAGGAACTTGCTCGCCACGTGAAAATTGCGGGTGACAAGGTCGTTAAAACCGTCATTATCGAACTCGATGGAAAGATGGCCATGCTGGTCATGCCGGCAACCTTCCGTGTTCGGTGGAAAAGTCTTTCCCGCATTCTAGACACGGACTTCGTCGATCTTGCCGATGAACAGACGTTTCAGGATCGCTTTCCAGACTGCGAAGTCGGCGCCATGCCACCGTTCGGCAACCTGTTCGGTATGACCGTATACTGCGCCGAGTCCCTGACAGAACAGCCTGAACTTGCCTTCGCCGCCGGGAGTCATACTGAAACCCTGCATATGAAAACCCGGGATTTCCTCAACCTGGTTCAGCCCATGGTGCTCAACCGGGGCTTCATCAAGCCCGGCGCCCAAAAACCGGCTTGGCTGCGGAAAGGCCGTCACCAGCCAGGGGAAGCGTCAGAGCATCAGGTGTCTGGCATGGCGGGTTGATGGCGCTTTTTATCGGGTACATTATTTTGGCAATCAAATGCTGAATTCGAGAAAGAGCGGCCAACCGCGATTGGGCACGGAGTAAAATGAAAGGTTTAAGAAATCCGGGTTTATTTACCCTCGCATTAGTGTGTGGCTATGCTTATGTGGTAAGTATCGCCTTCAAGCCGTATGACTTTAGTTATCTGCTTAAGGTGACGCCGGTTTTACTGTTGGCATTAATCGCATTCCTGCAAAAAGGCAGTAAGTTAAGCAACAGACAAACGTATGTTTTTATCCTGGCCATGCTGGCTTCGGCTAGTGGTGACGTATTTTTGGACCTTGACCGCAACTTATATTTGAAGCAGGCACTTGGATCCTTTTTAATCACCCAACTTGCCTACCTCTATTTATTTCTTCCTATGCGCGATCTAACCACTGGCCGTCGCTGGTTGATGCCACCGTTGGCGGTAATAGTCGTTTTTTTGCTTTACCTGATATCGCATACCGCTGGGGCACTGCTTGTCCCAGTGGTGGTTTATTGTTTGGTTTTACTGGCTATGGCTTTCAGTGCCCTGCTGGTAAAGAACAACCTGTGGATCAACATTGGCGGCATGGCTTTTTTTATCGCAGATGCCCTAATTGGCGTGAACCGATTCATTATAAGCTTTGAGTATTCGACAACGGTGATTGTCACTATTTATATTTCTGCTCAGTTGATGATTGCTTGGGGCCTATTGTTTCATCGAGGCAGAGAATCCGCCCGCTCGCTTGTCTGATCTTTGCCATCGCGTAAACTGTTGGCATCAGACAGGAACCCGATATGACTCAAGCTTTTGATATTGTGATTGTCGGTGCCGGCATGGTCGGCGCCGCACTTGCCACCGGCCTCGGGCGAGAGGGCTTCAGTGTTGCGATGGTTGATCGCGCACCTGCACCCGACTTCAACCCTGACTCGCCCCCCGATATCCGCGTCTCGGCCCTCAGCGCAGGCAGCGAACGCTACCTGCAAAGCCTTGGGGCCTGGGATCATATTCTCAGCATGCGCGCAACGCCCTATCGCCGGCTCGCGGTGTGGGATGAAACCCGACACCCTTTGAGCAACCTGCTACCACGAACCGCCAACCAGCTGGAGTTCGATGCGGCCGGATTGAACGCCTCTCATCTTGGCCATATCGTTGAAAACTCAGTAACCCAACAAGGCCTTTGGAGGGCAGCAGAGGCCGAGCCCTCGGTCACCATACTGGCCGGCAATGGCGTCACCAGCATTAACCAGGCAGGCGAGCAGGCCCTGGTCAGGCTTGAGAACGATGAGCAGTTAACCACGACGCTGGTTATTGGCGCAGACGGTGCACAATCCCGGGTTCGGGATATGGCGGGCATAGGCATTACAAGAAATCAGTACAACCAGCAGGCCATGGTCATTTCCGTGCGCTATCAGGGGCCGGTAGAAGATATTACCTGGCAAGGGTTTTACCCTTCTGGTCCAAGAGCCTTTTTGCCGCTTTATAGTGCAGACCCGGATTACCCCGGGGAAAGCAGAGCTTCGCTGGTTTGGTACGATGCACCGGAGGAAATTGCCCGCCTTAAAAGCCTGAGCAATGAAGCCTTGATGGCGGAAATACAACAGGGATTTCCGACAGAACTGCCGCCCCTCACTCACATTGAAAACCGGGCCAGCTTCCCCATCGCACGCCAGCACGCGAAACACTACTCGGCGGCTCGCATTGTACTTGTGGGAGACGCGGCACACACCATCAACCCCTTGGCAGGACAGGGTGTAAATCTCGGCTTTCAGGATGCCCAGTGCCTGCAAAGCCTACTTAAAGAGGCAAGGAGGGCAGGCAAAGATCTGGCCGAAGCCTCGGTCCTTGCCAGCTATGAACAACATCGACGACCGGCGAACCGGCGCATGATGTTTGCCATGGACGCATTTTATCATCTGTTCAGCAATCGAATTCCACCGATTCACCTGCTCAGGAACATAGGCCTGGGCACCGCACGCGCCCTGCCATTTGCCCGCAATCAAGTGGCACGCTATGCCATGGGAATCGACGATGAACTACCAGCAGTCATCAGGCAGCTAATAGCCCGGCTGCCTGGCCTGAACCAGCTCTAAGTATCTTTACAGCGATAGATTGAGAGCAAAAATAAAGAGCAACGCTAAATAGAAGGAAACCAGGATGTCCGAAACTCTTTTTACCAAAATCATCAATCGCGAAATCCCGGCAGATATCGTTTATGAAGACGACATCAGCCTGGCTTTTCGCGATATCAATCCGCAGGCACCAGTGCACTTGCTGATCATTCCGAAAAAGCTGATCCCGACCATTAACGACATCGAAGAAATGGACCGCGAGCTTGTCGGCCACCTCTACTGGGTAGCCGCCAAACTCGCTAAAGAGATGGGCTTTGCCGACAACGGCTATCGCACCGTGATGAACTGCGGTGAAAACTCTGGCCAGACCGTGTTCCACATCCACCTTCACCTGCTGGCCGGCAAGCCACTAGGCTGGCCGCCGTATACAGACAAAATGAAGCAGGGCTGAGGTAGTCCTGCTCATAGGTAATGTGGGGACACCAACTTAGCTCCCCACAATCCTCTCCGCCTCATCCATCGGTGTGTGGCGGACATCTTCACCTTTAACCATGAAGATCACGTTCTCTGAAATGTTGCAGGCGTGGTCGCCTACCCGCTCCAAGGCCCGCAGCACCCACATCACCGACATACATCGTGTGATATTGCGCGTGTCTTCCATCATGAACGTCAGCAGGGCCCTGGCTGCAGATTGATACTCTTCATCCACTCGCTTGTCTTCTTTCATCACTCGCAGAGCCTGTTCAGAATCCAGCCTCGCAAATGCGTCCAGCGAATCGTGAATCATACCCATCACGTGGGTACCGATGTTGCGCACTTCCGCATAGCCCTGCGGCGTCCGTCCTTCTTCGGAGAGCTTTATTGCAAACCGGGCAATTTTCTTGGCCTCATCGCCTACCCGCTCCAGATCCGCAACCATCCGGATTACCGAAATCACCAGCCTCAGATCCCTTGCTGTGGGCTGGCGACGGGCGATAATAAGCATCGCCTCCTCATCGATATCCATCTCCATCCGGTCCACCAGCTTATCCTTGGCACGAACCTCTTCCGCAATCTGGCTATCACCTTCCATCAACGCCTGCAAGGCGCTTTCAACCTGGCTCTCCACCATACCGCCCATCTTGAGGAAACGGGTTTTCAGGGCGAGAAGCTCATCATTGAATCTGTTGGAGATGTGATCTCCGTAAACCTCATCCGTATTCGGAACCATAATAGATGTCTCCCTTGTTCTATTTATGCGGATCAGCCAAAACGACCAGAAATGTAGGATTCCGTAAGCTCATGCTCCGGTGTTGTAAATACTTTGCTCGTCTCGTTTACCTCAACCAGATGACCCAGGTGAAAATAGGCTGTGCGATTTGAAACGCGGGCGGCCTGTTGCATCGAGTGGGTAACGATCACAATGGTATAGCTCTCAGACAGCTCGGCAATCAGTTCTTCGACCTTCGCAGTGGCAATGGGATCCAGCGCCGAACAAGGCTCATCCATCAGCACAACTTCCGGGCTGACAGCGATGGTTCTTGCAATGCACAGACGCTGCTGCTGGCCGCCTGACATACCGGTGGCCATGGCATCAAGTCGATCCTTGACTTCATTCCATAGCCCCGCTTTGCGCAGACTGCTTTCCACAATATCATCCAGCTCCGACTTACGATTAGCCAGGCCATGTATGCGCGGGCCATAAGCAACGTTGTCATAAATTGACTTGGGAAACGGGTTGGGCTTCTGGAACACCATCCCCACGCGAGCTCGCAGCTCAACCACATCCCGCTTGGCGTCGTATATATCCTGGCCATCCAACATCAGCTGCCCTTTGACCCGGCAAATATCAATACTGTCGTTCATCCGGTTCAGACAGCGCAGGAACGTAGATTTCCCGCACCCGGATGGCCCGATAAACGCGACCACCTCATTACGAGCGATATCCAGACTGATCTTTTTGATAGCCGGACTGTCTCCGTAGAGCACTTCCACATCACGCAACTTGAACTTCGGGTCATCCGCGAAGGGCTTCCCAACCGTCACGCCTTCTTCCAGCACCGTATCTTCCGGCTTTTCATCGACTACCGGCATAACCTTTTCCTCTGGCGCCTGGGCTTCAGACGCTATCGTCGAACTCATGGAACTCATAGTATTCATAACTATTCTCCTTACCACCGGCGCTCAAGACGTTTACGGAGCCAAATGGCCAATGCGTTCATAGTCATCAGGAAAGCCAACAAAACCATAATCGCAGCTGAGGCACGCTCAATGAACGCGAGCTCCGGGCTGCCGGCCCACAAAAACACCTGTACGGGCAAAACAGTTGCGGCATCAAAAAATCCTTCCGGTATTTCAACAATAAACGCCACCATGCCAATCAACAACAATGGCGCTGTTTCGCCCAAGGCCTGGGCCATACCAATGATCGAGCCAGTCAACATCCCCGGCAACGCCAACGGCAGCACATGGTGCAGTACCACCTGCATCTTGGAGGCCCCGATGCCTTCGGCAGCTTCACGCACCGAAGGCGGTACACTCTTGATAGCTGCACGGCTGGAAATGATGATAGTTGGCAGGGTCATTAAGGTCAGTACCAAACCACCTACCATCGGCACCGAACGCGGCATGCCGAACAGGTTGATGAAGATCGCAAGGCCCAGCAAACCGAAAATGATAGACGGTACCGCAGCCAGGTTATTAATGTTCACCTCAATGAAATCCGTCAGCTTGTTCCTCGGGGCGAATTCTTCCAGGTAGATAGCGGCAGCGACGCCAATGGGGAACGCCAGTACCAGAGTAATGATCATCGTCAGCAAAGAGCCAACGATCGCCCCCAGAACACCCGCCTTGGCAGGATCCCTTGAATCACCGCTGGTGAAAAACACATCGTTGAAGCTGGTCTCTACAAGCTCGCGCGCTCTGAGGTCATCCACCCACGCCTGTTGCTGGTCCGTTAGCTTGATCGAGTATGCTGCATCGCCTTTGTGCTTCACATACACATCAACGTTACTGTGCGCCAGGAAAGACATGGTTCGTGTTGTCCCCATCCATTCCGGGTTTTCAATCAGGGCGTCCCGAAGCTCACTGGAGGCGTACGGGTTGATCAACCGGCGCAGGGCATCCTGATCATCTTCGGTCGCACTTGGCAGGGCCCTGTCCACAGCAGCGACCAGTGGCGCAACGAAGTCCGCCATGCGAACCTGTTTCGGATCTGTAGGGTCATCCAGATACATCAGATCCGGATCCATGGTCACTTCCAGGGTGATCGTCGTCTTCAGGAATCCGGTGTACCCCTTGCCTATAATGTCGGTAAACAGGGTAACCAGTGCCGTGAGGGCTATTGCAATAGCCACGATTCCATAAGCCCGGAAACGGCGTTCTTTGCGATATCTGCCTTTGAGGGACCGGCGAACCAGTTCCGCTTGTGAAGTATGATCAGTCATATTGTTCCCGGTATTTTCGAACAATTTTCAAAGCAATAACGTTGAGCAACAGGGTAGAGATAAACAACATCGCACCCAGTGCAAACGCAGCCAGAGTCTTGGCACTATCAAACTCCTGATCACCAACCAGCAGAGTGACAATCTGTACCGTCACGGTGGTTACCGTTTCCAGAGGATTGGCAGTGAGGTTAGCCGCCAGGCCAGCAGCCATTACTACAATCATGGTTTCGCCAATGGCCCTGGATACTGCCAGCAACAAGCCACCCATAATGCCCGGCAATGCTGCAGGAAATATTACCTTTTTCATGGTCTCAGACTGGGTCGCGCCCAGAGCAAGCGAGCCATCACGAAGGGTCTGGGGCACAGCGTTAATAACATCATCTGAAAGCGAGGATACAAACGGGATGATCATGATACCCATGACCAATCCTGCTGCGAGTGCACTCTGCGAAGAGGCTTCCACACCAATTGCACTGGCCAGATCACTGATAAACGGTGCGACTGTCAGAGCTGCAAAAAAGCCGTACACGACGGTCGGAATACCTGCCAGCATTTCCAGCAGGGGCTTGACGATGCTGCGCACACTTTTGTTCGCGTATTCAGATAGGTAAATTGCCGATAGCAAACCAACAGGCGCTGCGATCAACATCGCAATAAACGAAATCAACAAAGTCCCGGTGAACAGCGGGATCATACCGAAGGCTCCCTCCGAGCCCACCTGATCGGTTCTCAGGGCCAGCTGGGGGCTCCAGGATGTGCCAAAGAAGAACTCAAAGAATGGCACTTGCTCGAAAAACCGAATGGTTTCAAACACCACCGAAAAAACAATACCTACCGTTGTCAGAACTGCAACGCCGGCACAGGCAAAAAAGAACCAGCGCAAAACGGCTTCGACTTGCTCACGCGCATTCAGTAATGGGCGAATCCGCACCCAACCCAAAAATCCCGCCAGCAGCGCAACAGCGAGAACAAGGCCCGTCATGTAGATCTTGCTCTGTACCTGAAGTGCCTGCAGTAACTCGGCCGCCTTGGCTACCGGCTCCTCCACAAAGTCAGGTGGTAAGGAGCCATTGGCAACATTGCCAATTTTACTCATCAGAAGGCTGGCTTCACCTGCCGTATCCGGAATCATGGTATCAGGCAGGGTACCGACCACGATTGACTGGATCATCTTGCCTTCAAACGCTGCCCACAAGCCAAGGATAACGAGCGCAGGTACTCCGCACCAGATGGCTGCACGAACGCCATAATACCCGGGCAGTGATTTCAGGTGACGCACACCGCCGAGCGGCATAGCCAGTGTGCGGGAGCGCGCGTAGCCCAGCACATAGGCGACTGCGGCCAGTAGCATCGTCAATAAAAGCAGGTTTAACGGTTGCATGAGAATTCCTGTCTTCAACTACACAGAAGGGTGCAGGCTCCTGTACGCCTGCACCCTGCATTAACCGAAATGTTCCGGTTTATTTCAGCTCATTCAGAGTCAGGTTAGGCATATTTTCTACCTTGTCCTGAAGCTCCATCAAAGCTTCGCGAGTCGGTACAATAAGACCCACATCTTTCAGGTAACCGTTCGGGCCCATGGCACGGGGGCTGACGAACTCGGAAGCGTACTCAACGATACCAGGAACCACGCCCACGTGAGCCGTCTTCACATAGAAGAACAAAGAGCGTGCAACCGGGTACTTGTCTCCCGCGATGTTGTCCTGAGTAGGCTCAACACCGTTGAGGGAAGCAGCCTGCAGACGGTCACCGTTTTCTTCCAGGAAGCTGTAACCGAAAACGCCATACATATCCTTGTCACCGATGAGCTTCTGAACGATCAGGTTGTCATTCTCACCAGCTTCAATAAAGGCTCCATCTTCACGAATGCTCTGGCAGATAGCTTTATGCTCATCCTTGCTCAGGCTAGCCGCTTCAGGAAGTTCATCACAACCACCTTCCAGCGCCAGTTCGTTGAATGAGTCACGGGTGCCGGAAGTCGGAGGCGGCCCCATTACACGGATTGGCTTGTTCGGCAGACTGGAATCAACGTCGCTCCAGGTTTTATTCGGGTTAGCTACCCACTTGCCATTCTGGGGAACTTTCTCGCCCAGGGCCAGGAACAGCTGCTCCAGGGTCAGATCCATGTGATCTGCTTCTTTGGAGCTTGCAATCACGATGCCGTCAGAACCGATACGGAACTCAACAATGTCTTTCACACCGTTGCTCTGGCAAAGCTCGAACTCAGACGCCTTCATCCGACGGGAAGCGTTGGTAATATCAGGATTCTGAGTACCTATGCCCTGACAAAAGATCTTCATACCACCACCAGAACCAGTAGATTCCATTTTCGGTGTGGAGAAATCCGTATTAGAGCCAAAACGCTCAGCCACAACAGTAGCGAACGGGTAAACCGTGGAGGATCCCACGATGCTGATAGTGTCACGAGCCATTGCCGGTGCAGACATGGCGGCGACAGCGCCAGCCAGCGCAACTGTTGCGAATGCTTTGTTCAGTTTCATCACGTCGAGTCTCCGTTATCAGGTTTGGACGTTGTGTCGGATGTGCTTTACCGATGGGTGCATACTAGGGGCCCTTTGTGACGACTTTGTTACACCTTCTGAAATATTGTACAGATGCCGTAAATAAGCTTGCAGCGGCGTGCTGGGTCGCTAACATGCTAGGAAAATAATTCCAGAGTTCAATAAAAGGCCGGTTCCATGACTGCGTATGACGACGACAAACCCAAACCCCGTGGTGATCTGACCCTCCAGATTATCCCGCTGCCACAGGATACAAACGCCAACGGTGATGTATTCGCCGGCTGGTTGGTCAAACAAATGGACATAGCTGCCGCTACGGTGGCCGGGCGCATTTCGTTGGGCCGCAACGCCACTGTGGCCATGGACGGTATGGAGTTTCTCTCCCCTCTGCGGGTCGGGTCCCAGGTCGGCTGTTATTGCGAGCTGGTAGACATCGGCCGCAGCTCCATGAAAATCAATGTAGAAGTGTGGACCCTTGACCGCAGCGCCCGAAGCCCCCGTAAGGTTACCGAAGGCCGGTTTGTCTACGTTGCCATTGATGAACAAGGCCGCATACGGGAAGTACCCCAGCAACCTTGAGCAGACAAGCGATTGAGCTATGCCTCGACAACAGAGATAAAAAGCATGTTACGCAGACCGTTAATAGCTCTGTCACTAGGTTTCAGTCTGGCCACCTCGCCCGCGCTCGCCGACATTGGCATAGCGCCTTTCGTTGGCTACCGCATGGGTAGCTCAATCGATATTGAATCTTCCAGCACCAGCACGGATGACCAGGTCAGGTTTAAAGACGGTGAAAGCCAGGGACTGACCCTGAACTTTGATCTGCCAGACCCAGGCACGCAGGGGGAGTTATATTTCGGTCGACAGGCGACCACGGCAAAGCTTGATAACGGCTTTTTCGCACCAGGCACACAGGCCATCGACATGACGGTCTACCAACTGCAGTTCGGCGGCCTCTACTTCCCGGGAGGGAAAAGCTACGGCGGCTTTGCTTCGGGAGTGCTGGGGGTGACCCGGATGGAACCAGACGATTCGGCGTTCGACACCCACCACCGCGCCGCCCTCTCGCTGGGCGGGGGCTATCAGTTTTTCATCAATGAACAACTACGTCTGCGGCTGGATCTTCGCGGCATCTATACCGCCCTTGATTCCGGGGGTTCGGTTTTCTGTTCCGGCGGCTGTGAACTCAAATACCGTAGCAGCGGCTATCTGCAGATTGAAGCAGGTGCAGGTCTGGTGCTGCGCTTCTGAGCCACTCCCTGCTATCAGGCCAGGGCTTCATGCCTTTGGGGCAGCAGCAATGACAGCAAAGCAGCCATGGCCACAAGCCCTGCTGAAATCCAAAGGCAGGCTTCCAGGCCGTAACTCTGATAAACCCAACCGGACAAGATGGTTCCCAGAAGCCGACCCGCCGCATTGGACATATAGTAGAAGCCCACATCCAACGACACGCCATCGCCCCGGGCATAGCTGACAATCAGATAACTGTGCAGAGAGGAATTGATGGCAAACAGCACCCCGAACAATAGCAAGCCACCAATAACCACGACCTGCGGCGACCAACCCAGCATCAGACCAGTGGCAATAGCAGCGGGAATCAGCGCCAGGACAGCGGCCCAGAGCACGGCAGGCTGCTTACTGTCCAAATTACCGGTAATCCGGGGCGCGACCGTCTGGATAAAGCCATAACCAATGACCCAGGTCGCCATAAAGCCCCCCACCTTCCAGAAATCCCAGCCAAAGACTGTATGCAGATAGACCGGCAGAGCCACCACAAACCAGACATCCCGAGCACCGAACAGAAACATCCTGGCAGCAGACAGCACGTTGATCGCCCTGCTTTTTGACAGAATCTCACTGAACCTGGGTTTGGCTTTGCTCTTACCCAGCTCTTGCTTGAGCAAGAATAGACTGGCCAGCCACACCAGCCCAAGCGCCGCCGCCATGATAATCACCGCGCCGGTGAAACCGGCCGACATCAGCAATACGCCGCCCAGAAAAAAGCCCACCCCTTTGAGGGTATTCTTGGAGCCGGTCAGAATAGCTACCCACTTGTACAGGGTGCCTTGCTGTTCATCAGGAACCAGCAATTTAATTCCGCTTTTGGCAGACATCTTGTTCAGGTCTTTGGCGATTCCCGATAAAGCCTGTGCGGCCATCACCCAGGGCACGGTCAGCATGGCCGCCGGCACAGCCAGCATGGCCAAGGCCGCGATCTGCAAAAACAGCCCGATATTCATGGTGCGGTTCAGCCCCATGCGGGCCCCCAGATAGCCTCCCACCAGGTTAGTCACGACCCCGAAAAACTCATAAAAGATGAACAGCAGCGCGATTTCCAGAGGCGAATAGCCCAGCTGATGGAAATGCAGCACCACCAGCATACGCAGGGCGCCATCGGTCAGAGTGAAAGCCCAATAGTTGCCGGTAATCACCAGGTACTGACGGATGGCAGCGCTCATATCAGGCAGCCCCTACCTTGCGCACCAACTCTACGGTGCGGTTGGCGTAACCCCATTCGTTGTCGTACCAGGCGTAGATCTTTACCTGAGTTCCGTTGACAACCAGCGTAGACAAGGCATCGACAATGGATGATCGCGGATCTGTCTTGTAATCTATGGAAACCAGAGGGCGCTCTTCATAACCCAGAATATCCTTCAGTTCGCCCTCGGCGGCTTCTTTCAGCAACCGGTTTACGGTGTCACGATCTGTTGGCGTTTCCACTTCAAACACACAGTCGGTCAACGAGGCATTGGTGAGCGGTATCCGCACGGCATGGCCATCCAAGCGCCCTTTCAGCTCCGGAAAAATCTCAATAATCGCGGTAGCAGAACCGGTGCTGGTGGGAATCAGCGAACTGCCGCAGGCTCTGGCCCGGCGCAAGTCCTTGTGAGGCGCGTCGAGAATTGTCTGAGTATTGGTCAGACTATGAATAGTAGTTATAGAACCGTGTTTGATGCCTAGCTTCTCGTGAATAACTTTAACCACAGGGGCCAGGCAATTGGTGGTGCACGAGGCTGCGGTAAGGATGCGATCCTGAGCCGGGTCGAAAATATGCTCATTCACGCCCAGAACAATGTTTTTAGCCCCAACTTCCTTGACCGGCGCAGTGGCTACCACGCGCTTCACGCCCTGATCCAGGTATGCCTGCAGCACAGCTACCTTCTTGTTGACCCCGCTGGCTTCAATCACCACGTCGCAGCCAGACCAGTCAGTGTCGCCGATGGCCTTGTTATGGGTAACCGTGATGCGCTTGCCGTCGATCAGCATCTCATCGCCACTGGCTGAAGCCTCGCGACTCCAGGCGCCGTGAACACTGTCGAAGTTCAGCAGATGTGCCAGGGTGTGAGTATCTGCCCCTGGATCGTTAATGGCTACAAATTCCAGCTCCGGCCAGCCCCAGGCTGCCCTCAATGCCAGGCGGCCAATGCGGCCAAATCCGTTAATGCCTACTTTGATCTTGTTCATGGCAGACTCCTCAAATAGGTTCGTAATCCGTGTATCCGGTTTTTGATCAGGGGCACTGCACCGCCGGGCGCTCAGACATAGCCTGCAATTGCACCAGGGGTGTTTCGATCAATGCACCATTATTGCGGGCGGTTTCATCCACAACCCGTGATATCCAGGCGGGTAGCCGGGGATTAAGGTAATAGTAGACCCACTGGCCACGACGCTCCGTTTCGACAAGGCCGGCATCGCGAAGAATCGCCAAATGGCGACTGACTTTTGGCTGCGACAGCCCAAAGGCCTCGGTCAATTCGCACACGCACAGCCTGGTCTGATCCCGGATCAGTAACAGGGCAGCCAGCCGCAACTCGTCGCCCAGAGCCTTGAATATGGTCACAGGGTTATAATCTTCAGGTCTCAGTGCTGTCCCTTTTTGATGCACCAGAGTGAACAGCCCTATCCGCTCTTTAAGCTCCTTCAGGGTCAGGGCAAATGTTGCACGGCGGTTACTGACGGCAGGGTCCGGAAAATCCCAGGCAATCTGCTGCGCCCCTTCTCTAAAAGCCACACAATCAGTGGCTGCTTTATCACAGAGGGTGATCACGTAGTCCCAAGGCTCGTTCCGGAAGTGCGCGAGTGATTTGCTGTGCAACTCCTCGGTAGAAATCCCGGCTTCCGCCAACACTCTCAGAGCCAAAGGGTTTGGCTCCTTAGGCTGAGTGCCGGCACTGGCCACCTCGAACTGGTCCCCCGCCATATGCCGCAACAGCGCCTCGGCCATCAGTGAACGGGCGCTGTTTGCGGTGCAGATAAACAGAACTTTTCTTTTCATATAATTTTCCGCATATTCGGATTGCCATATATACGTTTTTTGCGATAATAGATTCTGAAAGTTACAAAGTAAAGACACTAACCCAAGAACCGGAACTTATTATGACGGACAGGCTTCTGACGATTTACCGGAGCAATCAGCGCGAAGGCAACCTTCTGTTCTTCATGATTATTGCGTTCCTGGCTATTTATTTCATACCCGCTGGCACCGAACGTTTTGACAACGCCGTCCTTGAGGCTGTCCGGCTGACCAACTGGTACGCCCGCGAACACGTTATCCTGTGCCTGCTACCTGCGTTCCTGATAGCCGGAGCCATGGCGGTGTACATCAGCCAGGGTTCGGTGATGCGGTACCTGGGCCCCACCGCTCCCAAGCCCGTCGCTTTCACTGTCGCATCCGTATCAGGCACATTATTGGCAGTTTGCTCTTGCACCGTGCTGCCACTGTTTGGCGGCATCTACCGACGCGGTGCGGGTCTGGGAGCTGCAGTGGCCTTTCTCTATTCCGGCCCCGCCATCAATATTATGGCCATCGTGGTAACCGCCAAGGTACTGGGTGCTGAAATCGGCATTGCGCGGGCCGCAGGCGCCATTGCCTTCGCGGTGGTGATCGGCGCCATCATGCATCTGATTTATCGCAAGGAAGAAGCCCAAAGGTCCGTTAGCAATGCAAGGGGTTTTGGTGGTGACAGCGCGGAAAAACCCGCCGGCATCATTGCGCTGTTCTTTGCCCTGATGGTCGGCATTCTGGTATTCGCCAACTGGGCAGCGGCTGACAGCGACACCTGGATGGCCATTCACGCACTGAAATGGCCAATCACCGCCGCACTGGCGGCAGCCCTGGGTGGTTTGCTGATCTGGCGCTGGAACTGGCCCGCAAGCCAACTACTCATCCTGGCCGTTGTTGTTGCTGCCTTCGCAGCATTGGCCCCCGGCATACCAGAGTTGCCGTTCGTGATTGGTATGGGCGGGCTGATGCTGATTGCCACCCTGCGGGAAGATGACCAGGAGTGGCCCGTGCAGACCTGGGATTTTGCCAAACAGATCCTGCCATTACTGCTGGCTGGCGTATTCGTTGCGGGCTTTGCGCTGGGCAGGCCTGGCCATGAGGGCATGATTCCGTCTGAATGGGTGGCGCTCGCAGTTGGCGACAACTCACTGTTATCCACCATACTGGCCTCAGTACTGGGCGCCCTGATGTATTTTTCCACCCTGACCGAGGTTCCCATCGTCGAAGCGCTGATGGGCTCCGGTATGGGCAAAGGGCCAGCCCTGGCACTATTGTTGGCTGGCCCCGCTCTTTCACTACCCAACATGCTGGTCATCCGCACCATCCTGGGCACACAGAAAACACTGGTTTACTGTGCCCTGGTTGTGGTCATGGCCACCATCACCGGCTTTGCTTATGGTAACTGGTGGGTGTCCGCCTGATACCCTTACTGATATCCCGAAGGAGATCACGATGAAAATTACAATCTACGGAAGTGGCTGCTCCAAGTGCAAACAACTTACCGTCAATGCCGAAGAAGCCGCCAACGAACTGGGCCTCAGCTACGAAGTGGAAAAAGTCACTGACGTAAATGCCATCATCGATGCCGGCATCATGCGCACACCGGCCCTGGCCCTGAACGACGAGATCGTGGCGGAAGGGAAAGTGGCGAGCCCGGCCGACATCAAGAAATATCTGAGCTAAACACATTTTCAGGAAGTCTGAATCGCATTATGAAGCTGACAGAAACACCCAACATCAACCCCGACCTATTCCAGACACCAACAGCAGAAAAGGTCTTAGCAACGGCGCCCTCAGACCACGCGCCTCGCATTCTGCTGATGTATGGCTCGCTCCGCGAGCGCTCATTCAGCCGCCTGGCGGTTGAGGAGGCTGCCCGTTTACTGAATGCCATGGGAGCAGAAACCCGCACCTTCAATCCGCGCGGCCTGCCGCTGGCCGATGCCGAAGATGCCTCGCATCCCAAAGTCCAGGAACTACGGGATCTGGCGCAGTGGGCAGAAGGCATGGTGTGGTGCTCCCCCGAGCGCCACGGGGCCATGACCGGCATCATGAAAACCCAGATCGACTGGATTCCGCTATCTATGGGGGCCGTTCGCCCCACCCAGGGCAAGACCCTGGCGGTTATGCAGGTATGCGGAGGGTCCCAATCCTTCAATGCGGTTAATCAACTAAGGGTTCTGGGCCGCTGGATGCGCATGGTGACCATCCCCAACCAGTCGTCAGTACCCAAGGCTTACATGGAGTTCGATGACGATGACCGTATGAAACCCTCACCCTACTACGACCGCATCATGGATGTGATGGAAGAGTTGATGAAGTTCACCCTGCTGATTCGAGATCGCAGTGACTACCTGACCGACCGCTATTCCGAACGCAAGGAAAGCGCGGAAGAACTGTCGAAGCGCGTAAACCAGCGGTCGATCTAAGGAAAAGATATGAGCGATAACATCGAAGCTTCAGACCTGAAACACGACTCAGGTGGCATGGACCTGTTCGGGCGATTTCTGTCGGTCTGGGTCGCCCTGGCTATTATCGCCGGCGTGGCCCTGGGACAGTTTGCCCCTGCGGTGCCCGAAACTCTATCCCGATTCGAATACGCCCAGGTGTCTATCCCGGTCGCCATCCTGATCTGGGCAATGATTTTCCCGATGATGGCGCAGATTGACTTCAGCGCCATCGTGGACGTGCGCAAAGAACCGAAAGGGCTGGCTATTACCACCATCGTGAACTGGCTGATCAAACCCTTTACCATGTTTGCCATCGCCTGGTTTTTCCTGATGGTCGTATTTGAACCCTTTATTGCACCGCAACTGGCCAGCGAATACCTGGCTGGCGCCATTCTTTTGGGTGCTGCTCCCTGCACCGCCATGGTATTCGTGTGGAGCTATCTCACCAAAGGCGACGCCGCCTACACACTGGTGCAGGTTTCCCTGAACGACATCATCATGCTGTTTGCCTTCGCACCCATCGTAGTTTTCCTGCTGGGCATCTCCGACATTCAGGTGCCCTGGGATACGGTGATTCTGTCGGTGGTGCTGTACATCGTCATCCCGCTGGCCGCCGGCTACCTCACCCGCCGCACCCTGATCGCCCGCCGTGGCGAACAGTGGTACGACGAGGTGTTCATGAAGCGGCTGGGGCCGATTACGCCTGCGGCGCTGATTGTCACCCTGGTGTTGCTGTTCGCTTTTCAGGGTGAAGTCATCCTGGACAACCCGCTGCATATTGCGCTGATTGCCGTACCGCTGATTATCCAGACCGTACTGATTTTCTTCATCGCTTATACCTGGGCCAGACTGTGGAAGGTTCGTCACTGCATCGCCGCGCCAGGCGCGATGATTGGCGCCAGTAACTTTTTCGAACTGGCCGTTGCCGCCGCCATTGCACTGTTTGGCCTGCAATCCGGGGCGGCTCTGGCAACGGTTGTTGGCGTACTGGTGGAAGTACCCCTGATGCTGATGCTGGTAAAAATTGCAAACAACACCCGGGATAAGTTCCCCGCGTAATCAACTGTTCTCCGGCGCGCGCTGCTTTCGCGGGTCGGAGAACTGTAAAGCCAACGACCACCCTGCTAATATCCCGCCCATCCTTTTATCAGCTTGCACCCTGAACCTCTGACCCGAACGGAATCAAAAGAATGGATTTTTATCAGGCTCTTTTCCTTGGCCTCCTCCAGGGACTGACCGAATTCCTGCCTATCTCCAGCTCTGCCCACCTGATCCTGACTCCGGCGTTTTTTGGTTGGGACGATCAGGGGGTAGGTTTTGATCTTTCCGTTCACATTGGCACCCTGCTGGCAGTGGTGCTGTACTTCCGCCGCGACGTTTTCGGTATTGCCAGAGACGGCCTGCTCTCGGTCGCGCAGCGTAAAATAACTGGCCAGGGCGCCCTGGCCTGGTACCTGGTGATCGGCACCATCCCCGCAGGTCTTGCTGGTTTGGCATTGCTGGACATGATCGATAATGAGCTGCGGGCAGTGGAAGTCATTTTCTTCACCACCCTGATTTTCGGCCTGCTTCTGGGCCTTGCCGACTGGCTGCCGAAGCGCCAGCGCAAGATGGATTCTCTGAACTGGAAAGACGCCCTGCTGGTGGGAATCGCTCAAGCCATTGCGCTGGTACCTGGCACCTCCCGTTCCGGCGTCACCATCACCGCGGGCCTGTTTCTGGGCATGAGCCGCGAAACCGCTTCACGATTTTCATTTCTGCTGGCCATTCCCATTATCGTGCTGGCATCTGCCGTGAAATTACTGGAAGTAGCGACGTCGGATGTCATCGTAGACTGGAGTGGTTTTCTGATTGGCGGGGTAACGTCTTTCCTGATGGCCATTACCGCGATCCATTTCTTCCTGAAATGGTTGAACACCGTTGGCATGTGGCCTTATGTTATCTACAGGATTCTTCTGGCTGGGGTGATTTACGCGGTGCTGATGTAACCGCTATCAAGCTCCGCGTCAGAAGCACAGGCCGGGGTGGGGCTTTTCAAAACACGCTCCTTACGGCACATCCATGTGACGCTTGGGCTCCGCCATCCATGGCTCCGCACAGTTTTGAAAAGCCCCACCCCGGCCTGCGCTCCCGAAGATTTCTAGCAGGCCTCTAAAGGTGCATAGGCCAGCACCAGCCATTTAGCTCCTTCGTCGAAATTTACCTGCACCCGCGTATGGTGCCCACTGCCCTCTGCATTCAGAACAACACCTTCTCCGAACTTCGGGTGCCGCACCCGCTGGCCCAGGCTGAAGCCGGATTCCTTTGCCGAATCCTGGCTGAACAGACCTTCGTTCGGACGCTCTAGCATTGCAGGCCGGGTTACCGTATTGCGTAACCGCACTTCCTGCAGGCAATCGCTGGGAATCTCCCGTACGAACCGGGAAAGAGCGTGGAACTTCTCCTGCCCGTAAAGCCGTCGGGATTCAGCGTAAGTAATCACCAACTTTTTCATAGCCCGGGTGATGCCCACATAGGCCAGCCGCCGTTCTTCCTCCATGCGCCCCGGCTCTTCCAGAGACATGCTGTGAGGGAAAAGCCCCTCCTCAACACCGGCAAGAAACACCAATGGGAACTCCAGGCCCTTGGCTGAGTGCAGGGTCATCAGCTGCACACTGTCTTCGTGGTCTCCGGCCTGGGATTCGCCGGCGTCCAGTGCTGCCTGGGCAATAAACTCGGAGAGCGGATCCACGCCTTCCTCCACCTGAAAATCTGCAAGAGCGTTAACCAGCTCTTCCAGGTTCTCAACCTTGGCCTGGGCCTTCTCGCCTTTTTCACTGGCGTGGTAGTCCTTCAGGCCGCTGGCTTCGATGGTCTCCTTCATGAGGCCGTGAAGCGACGCCTCTTCCGCCTTGGCAGACAGCTCTTCAATGATATCTATGAATTTTTGCAAACCAGTTTTCGCCCGGCCTTTCACCTGACCCGCTTCCAGCAATCGCTCTGCCGACTCCCACAGAGATATACTCAGGCTGCTTGCATATTCACGCAGCTCCGCCAGGCTTTTGGCTCCTATACCCCGGGTCGGCACATTCACCACCCGCTCGAAAGCTGCATCATCACGGCGGTAGTGCACCAGTCGCAGATAAGCCAAGGCATTACGAATTTCCTGACGATCGTAAAAACGCAGGCCGCCGTATACCCGATAAGGAATACCCTGGCGCATGAGCGACTCTTCCAGCACCCGAGACTGGGCGTTGGAGCGATACAGGATGGCAGATTCGCTGCGCAGGTTGCCCTCATCAACCCAGCTGGAGATGCTGTCAGCGATGTAGTTGGCTTCATCCTGCTCATTGAATGCGGCATACAGGCTGATGGGCTCGCCTTCCACGCCATCGGTCCAGAGCTCTTTCCCCAGTCGGCCCTGGTTGTTGGCAATCACCGAATTGGCGGCCTTCAGTATCAGCTGCGTGGAACGATAGTTCTGCTCGAGGCGCACCAGCCGGGCATTGGGAAAGTCCCGCTGATACTGCTGAATGTTCTCGATTTTGGCGCCCCGCCAGCCGTAAATGGACTGATCGTCGTCGCCCACAATCGTCAGCGGAACCCGGTTGCTGGCCAGTACTTGCAGCCAGGCATACTGAATTGTGTTGGTGTCCTGAAACTCGTCCACCAGAATGTGCTGAAAACGCTGCTGATAGTGAGCCAGTATTTCTGGCCGATGCAGCCACAGCTCATGGGATCGCAGCAGTAGCTCACCAAAATCCACCAGGCCGCTCTGCTGGCAGAGCTGCTCATAGCGGCGGTAAACCTTCACCATGGTAGAGGTGAAATGGTCTCCCGGGTTTTCCTGAATGTGGTCTGCCCGCAAGCCTTCATCTTTCTGGCTACTGATAAACCACTGGGCTTGCCTTGGCGGGAACTGGCTCTCATCAATCTGCGCCTCTCGCATCACCCGTTTGACCATTCTGAGCTGATCATCACTATCCAGCACCTGGAAGTTCTCTGGCAGCCCCGCATCTTTCCAGTGCGCTCTCAGTAATCGATGGGCGATACCGTGAAAGGTACCAAACCACAAACCTCGCGCCGGGATGTTCATCATCTGCTCGATGCGGTAACGCATCTCTTTGGCAGCCTTATTGGTGAAGGTCACCGCCAGAATTCCCGTAGGCGGAACGCGATCCACCTGCATCAGCCAGGCAATCCGGTGCACCAACACCCGGGTTTTACCGCTCCCGGCACCGGCCAGAACCAACAAATGGTCGTTCTGTGCGGTAACCGCTTCACGCTGGGCATCGTTCAGGGAGTCGATTATGTGGGAGACATCCATGGGGGAGTTCACTGTAGTCCGGTGGATTGGGAATTCAGGATGGAGATTATAACAACTCGGGGGCGAGCCTGCCCTGATCCCTTACGATCACCGCTCACGATGCGTAAATCCCACTATAAAGTGGCTGACAAACCAGCCGACAACAGAACATAACAGTACGAAACACAACAACCATTTCGTCTACCAATAGCCCCCTATAGACTCGCGCCGCGGATCCGGGTTAGCCAGTCAGGAAAAGACTATGTTGTCATCACTGAAAATATCACAAAAGCTTGGCCTGCTTGTGGGCATCGCCATTCTCGCCTTCCTGATCAGTCAGGGTTTCGCGTTTATAACCGAGCGTTCCAATTCTGATCGCCTGAGCGAAGTAAAAGACCGCCTCTATCCAACTCTGGAGCTCACCACCATCAATGAGGGTCAGCTGAAATTGATGGAACAGCAGATCAGTGGTTCGGTTACTACGGGGGACGACCAGCAACTGGAGGCAACACAGGCGTATCGCGACACCATTACAACCAACCTGGAAGAAATCGCGGAACTGAATCCCTCCCAGGCCGGCACCATCCACAAACTCAGCCGTGACTTGGACACCTACTACGAAAACGCCACCCGTATCGCGACTACAATCATTGATGGCTCAGCCGACTTCAGTCGTATCGGCGACGATGCCGCGCGCAATGCCGAACGCCTTGAGGAACTGCAAGCAGGCCTGAAGGCAATGCTGGAAAGCAACCGCGCCAAGTTCCAGGGTGCTATATCGGAAACCGTTGATGCTTCAAGCAAAGCTCAGGCTCTGGCTCTGATTATTCTGGCGGTTACCGTCATCGTATTGATCGCAATCAGCCTGGTGATTGGGCGCTCGATCTCATCCAGCCTTACCCAGATTATCGACTCTCTGAAAAACATGGCTTCTGGTGAAGGCGACCTGACTCGCCGTCTGAACTACGAAGGCCGGGACGAGCTCCGGGAACTGGTTAACCAGTTCAATCTATTCGTTGCGAAGCTACATAACTCTTTTGCCACCATCAGTGACGATGTGAACGGACTCAACACGGCTACAGGCCACCTGACTGAAGCCAGCAAGGCAAACCTGAAGCGCATCAGCAGCCAGGCTCAGGCTATATCCTCTACCCGCAACTCTGTTGACGAGCTGGTAAAAAGTGTCGAGGAGGTGGCGGGCTTTGCTTCCAGCGCCTCGGACCAGACTCAGGATGCGGCCCGTTTTGCCCAGTCGGGTCAGGAGAAAGTACAGAACAATGTGGCAACCATCCGGGAACTGGTCAACGAGATCGAGAATACCGCGGGCCTGGTCAACCAGTTTGACGAATTTTCCGCACGGGTAGGCGGCTTGCTCGACACCATCCAGACCGTAGCCGAACAGACAAACCTGCTGGCTTTGAACGCTGCGATTGAAGCCGCCCGAGCGGGCGAGCATGGCCGTGGCTTCGCAGTGGTCGCTGATGAGGTGAGAGGGCTGGCGGTCCGCACCCACAAGGCTACGGAAGAAATTCAGGGCGTGATTTCAGAGCTTTCCAAACTCTCATCCTCTGCCGTCACCTCCATGAAGTCCAGTGTGGCCAAGGCCCATGAAGGCGTGGAAGCAACCACCGAATCCGGGGAAATACTTTCCCGTATTCTGCAGAACGTGCAACAGATCAGTGAGCTCAATGAGCAAATCGCTGCCGCCACCTATGAACAAAGCACAACGTTTAACGAAGTCACCAATTACATGACGGATATGCACAGAAATGCTGAAGCCGTGATGGAAAGTACCGATGAACTGGATACCGTCAGCCGGGATATTCAGGGCGTCAGCAATGGCCTTCAGACTGTTGCCAGCCAATTCCGCGTCTAAACGAATTACGAAAACCTGAAAACCTTACGGATCGAAAACCTATGAAACAACTGCTACACCTTGCTCCCCTCGCCTTGGCCATTGCTGCGAACTCCGCATCCGCACAAAGCACTGACGACACATTGGCCCGCATGCAGGAGCAGCTTAACTCCATGCAACAACAGCTGAATGCCGCTAAGGATGACCGTGTTCGCTTCAACGGCTTTTTTAGTACTGGTATAGCGCGCGCCAGCAACGACGCGGGGTACGCTGGCATCACAGAAGAGACCAATGTGGCAGATCTGAGCCTGATGGCATTACAGGGCACGTTTGACGTGACTGAAAAAACCCAGGCGGTTCTGCAGCTGGTCGGTCGTGGCGCCGATGATTGGGACCCGGAAATCGAGTGGGCCTACCTGAGCCACCGCCCCACCAACGACCTGCAACTGCGCGCCGGTAAAATGCGCGTTCCAATCTTCATGTACTCTGATTCACTGGAAGTCGGTTACGCTCAGCCCTGGGCTCGCCCGCCCCAAAGCGTGTATGGCCCAATTGCAATCACCAGTTATGTGGGTGCCGATGCGAGCTATAACTTCAACTTCGACAGTTCTTCACTCACGGCTACCGCTTTCACTGGTTTTACCGATGAAGACGGAAACTCTGGGGATGTAGAACTACGCAACATCGGCGGGCTGAACCTGACCTGGACAGATTATGTGTGGACAGTGCGTGGTGTTGCTGCCACAGCCGAAGCCAGCATTGACGCAACCAAGCTTGGAGAACTTGCTCCCGTACCTGTGAATAGTGTCCTGGCAGATGGTAGCCGGGGTAATTTCTACGGCATCGGTGCAAGCTACGATGACGGCAAGTGGCAGATAATCAGTGAAGTAACCCGAGTAGAGGTGGGCGGCAAGTTCCCGGACACTGACTCTGCCTACCTGTCCATAGGCCACCGTTTTGGAAGCTGGACGCCATACGTTGTAGCCGGGTGGATAGAAAGCAAAGATGAAGGCGAGCGCAAAGGTGCTTTTATTTCAGGCTTGGTCCCAGAATCAATCCTTAACTATCAACGCCAAGAATACAGCGTAGGTACTCGCTGGGATATTACCCCGGGAGTGGCTATCAAGGCGGACGTGACCCATGCTCGCGGTTTAGATAAAGGCTATGGCAACCTGAATACCGTTTATATGCTTTCAGATAACACCACAAGCACCAACGTCTACACCCTGAAAATCGACTCGGCGTTTTAACGGAGGCCTCCATGAAAAAGCTAAGCCTGATCTTTGCGGCCAGCTTGCTGGTCAGCCCCCTTGCACTGGCCGATGTCGTTGTTATAGGCCACAGTGCTGGCCCAGACAGCATCACCGACAATCAAGTGCGCGACCTGTACCTTAATCGCAGCAAGCAATTGCCCGACGGGCAGAAAGCAATACCCTTCGAAATGTCCGGAGGCGACCCAGTTCGTGCCCAGTTCCACGACAAGGTCACGGGGCGCAACGCCGCCCAGCTCAAGGCATTCTGGTCCAAGCAGGTGTTTACCGGCCGTGGCCAGCCACCCGCTGAATTAAGCAGCGCAGCTGCCATGAAAGCACGGGTCTCATCAACGCCCGGCAGCATTGGCTATATCGATGAGGCTGACGTGGACAGTTCTGTGAAGGTTATTCTGAAGCCGTAAAACGGTCGGTAAAAATAAAGAAGGCGAGCCAATGGCTCGCCTTCTTTATTTAAAAGGACAGGATTGAAGTCAGAAACCTCTTGGTACCGTTTGCGCTTCAACAAACTCGAACAAGCCCTCATGCCCGCCTTCACGACCAGTGCCAGAAGCCTTCATACCGCCAAACGGCGCTTCAGGTGTAGGCCCTGTGCCTGTATTCCAGCCTACATGGCCAAACCTCAGGCCCGCAGCCACTCGCTGGGCGCGCTCTGCATCCGCGGTGAATACATAGGACGCCAGACCGAATTCAGTATCATTGCCGGCATCAATAACTTCGTCTTCTGTGCGGAAGCTTGCCATCGGAACCAGCGGCCCGAAGGTTTCTTCCCGGAAGCAACACATGTCCCGCGTGACACCCGAGACAACCGTCGGTGGGAAGAACAGGTGGCCGTCACCCAGATCACCCGGCGCTTTACCCGCCACCAGTGACGCGCCCTTCTCAAGGGCATCTTCCAGGTGACGCTTAACCTTGTCGAAACCTGCTTTATTGATCAACGGGCCAAGGTCAACATCACCTGAAATTCCATCACCCACGGTCATTTTGTTCACGCGTTCCGCAAGCTTCTCACCAAACGCATCGATCACCGTCTCGTGCACAAAAATCCGGTTTGCACAGACACAAGTCTGCCCGCCGCCACGAAATTTATTGGCAATCAGATTGTCGGCTGCCGCGTCCAGATCCGCATCGTCAAACACTATAAACGGCGCATTGCCACCCAGCTCCAACGCCAGTTTCTTGACCTGCTCAGCTGTATCCACAATCAGCTTGCGGCCCACTTCCGTTGAGCCCGTAAAGCTCAGCATGGGTACATCCGGGCTTTCGCACAGTACCTTACCAATAACACTGGCTTTGCCCATGACCAGATTCACCATGCCACCAGGCAGATTCACGTGCTTGTCCATCAGCTTGAACAGAGCAATCATGGTCAGCGGCGTTTCGCTGGCCGGTTTGATGACGGACGGGCAACCCGCTGCAAGGGCGGCAGAAAGCTTTTTGGCAATCATGCCAATGGGAAAATTCCAGGGTGTGATCAGCGCTGTGACGCCAACTGGCCGATAATGCACGGTCCAGTTGCAATCTTTCGGCGTTTCCGGAAGCGTGTGAGCATCCAGCGCCTGGATGTGTTTGGAGCAGTAGTCAAAAAAGCCGGCGGCGTAATCCACTTCGCCCTGGGCTTCGTTCAGGGGCTTGCCATGCTCCATACACAGAATTCGACCCACTTCTTCCTTGTTTGCCCTGAGGGCATCACGGATATCTTCCAGCCATTTTCTGCGGGTCTCGATAGAGAAAGGGCTTGTCAGACGAAGGGCAGATTTGCCCGCTTCAACAGCCGCTTGTACTTCGCTTTCAGGCATGGAAGCAACCTGGGCGATAACCTCACCCGTAGCCGGGTTATATACGTCAAAGGTGCTGCCCTGTTCATTGTCAGTCCAGCGACCGCCGATGTAGCCAGTCAGCTTTTCCAGCAGTGGTGACTCGATCATTTCGGCTCCTGTTATGTCAGTAACGGCACCAGTTGCAGTGCACGGTTGCGTCGATTGAATATGTCTTCCATAGTGGATGCTGAACCTCTAGCTGTAAAGTCGATAGTCCGGCTTTTGTCCATCCTCCGTCTTTGCCTATACTCGGAGAACCAGAAATTCAGGAGATCGGATAATGAAAGCGTTTTTCCATCCCGCGCAAGACAAGCACGCGCCTCGAACCTATTTCACCAGGGGCCAGATGCGTCAGCCCCAAGAGGTACCAGATCGCACCAACGAGATGCTGGAAGGCCTGAAAGAAATGGGCATACCAGTGCTACAACCTTCCGATCATGGTGCGGGACCGATTTCCAGAGTGCACGACCTGGGATATCTACGATTTCTTGAGTCAGCCCACCGTCGCTGGATGAAAATGGACGATTGGGGCGAGGAAGTTATTTCCAATATTTTTGTCCGCTCGCCCAATCACCTGACGGGTATTCTTGCGGAAGCCGCCCGATATCAGGCCGACGGCAGCAGCCCCATCGGTGAACACACGTGGCACGCAGCTTACTGGTCCGCACAAACCGCACTCGGTGCTGCAGATGCAGTGATGGCCGGCGATCGCACAGCCTATGCTGTCTGCAGGCCACCTGGGCACCATGCTCGCAAGGACGCTGCAGGGGGGTTCTGTTACCTCAACAACGCAGCTATTGCAGCCGAGCATATGAAATCCCGATTCCCCAGGCTGGTCATTCTGGATACAGACATGCACCACGGTCAGGGTATCCAGGAAATTTTCTATGATCGCAGCGACGTGCTTTATATCTCCATCCACGGCGACCCGACCAACTTCTATCCCGTGGTGACGGGCTATGAAAATGAACGCGGCGAAGGCGAGGGTTTTGGCTACAACATCAACATGCCTATGCCCCACGGTTCCTCTGAGGAAGATTTCTTCGGGAAGGTTGATGAGGCTTTGGCCGCCATCCGGCTTTTCCAGCCAGATGCGCTGATCCTGACTCTGGGTTTCGATATTTACAAAAACGACCCCCAAGCCAAAGTTTCAGTAACCTCTGAAGGCTTCTGCCGTCTCAGCACACACATACGCCAGCTTGGCCTGCCGACACTGGTCGTGCAGGAGGGCGGCTACGATCTCGACGCTCTGAGCGAGAACGTTCAGCAGTTCTTCAGAGGCCTGGCCGGCTGAGGTACTAACTAAACAGTGGGCGCGTAAACCTTGATATTTTCGTGCCCTTCCGCTTTCAGGTGAACGGCGTGCATTCGGCTCATGGTCCCGCGATCACAGTACAACAGATACTGGCGGTTGGCAGGAAGCTCTGCAATATGGCGATTCAATTCGTAGAACGGGATCGTCAGGACCTGGTTTCCGGTTAGCTTCAGCGGAGACTGCTCGCCTTCGGCCGGGTGGCGCACGTCAATAACAACATCGCTGATGGCCGGTGTTTTTACCAGATCGACCTCTTCCGGCGTGGTGATGGTGTCCAGCAGTTCGCTGACCGGTGTATCTTCACGAGCTTCTATGGCGCGCGCAAGGACCTCCGGATCCATTGCGGCTTCGTCGGCTTCCACACGGCCCAGCTGGGCTCGGGTGGACGGCTTCTGGGATATAACACCACAATACTCGGGCATACTACGGGCATAGGGCTCTGTACCAATGTCCCGAGCAAGGCCAATAATGGTTTCCTTGTCCATGGCAATCAGAGGTCGCAGAACCACTTCGTCGCTGGCTCGGTCCACCACGTTCAGGTTAGTCAAGGTCTGGCTCGACACCTGGCCCGCCGCATCGCCGGTCACCAGAGCAACGGCGTTGTTATTACGCGCAATCTCACTGGCGGCCTTCAGCATCTGCCTCTTGAGCACCACACCCCAGTGGCGGTGGCCGACCGACCGCATGATTTCTTCCACCACCCCATCGAAGGGCACAGAAATAAACTTGGCGCCGTGAGATGCTCCATAGCGATCCCACAGGTAGTGAACAACCTGCCGCACACCTACTTCGTGAGCCACACCACCCAGGTTGAAGAACAGAAAATGGCTGCGCAGGCCCCGGCGCAGCATCAGATAAGCAGCTACCGATGAGTCATACCCGCCAGACATCAGCGTCATTACGTTTTCGACACTGCCCAGCGGATAACCGCCCAGCCCCCGATGTCTGCGGTGGGCAATATGAAACTGACCGTCCCGCACCTCAATGCGCACTTCCACCTCCGGTGATCTGAGATCAACGCGGGCATCGTTAGCAGCTTGCATAAGCGCACTGCCTGTCAGCCGTTCCAGATCAATGGAGCGGAAATCGTGCTTACCATGGCGCCGAACCCGAACCGCAAAGCTTCTACTGTCCAGACGGCCAGCAAAGGCTGCAACCGCTTTCTGGGTAATATCATCAAGGCTGACGAACGGAAACTCAGCAATCTCCTGGATGGTCGAGATACCGGGAATACGCAGGAGCGCATCAACCACCGGGCCTGCCAGCCCCCTGTCATCGGGCACGTCAACGTCTACTCTGTCCCAGCTGCCCTCCACAATAATGTCGTGATCAAGGCGCGCCAGAAGTTTACGGATATTCTGGCGCAAATGCCGCATCTGACGGCGGCGAACAGGTTTGCTCTTGATGACAACTTCCGGTGCAGGACGAATAAGCAGTTTCATAAATCGGCGTTTGGTCGGATGGTGTATGATTTGAAAGGCGCTTAGTGTAGCGTTTCGGCGCTGTGCCTCAAAATCGGGTTTTACCGCAACACTCTGGAGTTTTTCTGTTCATGATCGAGCCCACCATCAATGCTCTTGTATCACCTGAGGGCAGCCTGGAAATACTGTCCAATCACGAAGTCAATCTGCTCAAAGACAGAAGCGAAGGCGGCTTGTACCGGCTATTCCGCCAATGCGCACTGGCGGTGCTGAATACCGGTGTCGTGACCGATGATTGCCAAGACTTGATGGAAGCCCATGCGGATTTCGATATACGCCTGATACCACAGCCCAGAGGCCTGAAGCTGGAGCTGGTCAACGCGCCGGCGCACGCGTTTGTAGATGATGAAATGCTCCGGGCCATTCGTGAACACCTGTTCTCCGTTCTGCGGGATATTGTTTACACCCACTCCACGCCGCAGTTTGCCCGGATTATGGAGAGCAACGGGCCAGATGATCTGACCAACATGGTGTTTCATATTCTGCGCAATGCCCGGGTGTTGCAGCCCGGTCGCCAGCCCGACCTGATTGTATGTTGGGGTGGGCATTCCATCAGCCATGAAGAGTACCAGTACAGTAAAGAAGTTGGCCATCAGCTTGGGCTAAGGGAGCTGAGCATCTGCACCGGTTGCGGACCGGGCGCCATGAAGGGCCCGATGAAAGGTGCCACCATTGCTCACGCCAAGCAGCGGATTAAAAACGGCCGCTACATTGGCATTACCGAGCCAGGAATCATCGGCGCAGAAGCACCTAACCCTATCGTTAACGAACTGGTTATCATGCCGGATATCGAAAAGCGCCTGGAAGCCTTTGTGCGTTGCGGCCATGGCGTCATCGTCTTCCCGGGTGGCGTGGGAACTGCGGAGGAAATCCTCTACCTGCTCGGCATACTTCTGCACCCGGATAACGCAGACCTGCCCTTCCCCGTGGTATTTACCGGCCTGCCGGAAAACGCCGAGTACTTCGAGATGATCGACAAGTTCATCCGCAATGCTCTAGGGGACCACGCTGCCAGCAAATACGAAATCATTATCAATGATCCAGTACGGGTGGCACGGGCCATGAAAAAAGGTATGAAGGAAGTCGAGACCTTCCGTCGTGCCTTGCAGGATGCCTATTATTTCAACTGGATGCTGAAGATTGATCCGGTATTCCAGCTACCCTTCGAGCCTGATCATGAAAACATGCTTGCTCTGGAGTTGCATCGCGACCAACCAGTGCACCTGATTGCAGCGAACCTGAGGAAAGCCTTCAGTGGTATTGTGGCCGGAAACGTAAAGGAAGGGGGTATTCGAAAGGTGCAGGAGAAGGGACCTTTTGAAATCTCGGGGGATCCTACCCTGATCAGGCCTCTGGAGGCCATGCTGGAGCAATTCGTCGCCCAGGACCGGATGAAGTTACCCGGCTCTTCGGCTTATCGCCCGAGCTACCGGATCGTCAGTACAGCAACCTGAGCTGCTGTACTGATACCTGGCGCTTACTTTCCGCCTGCTGGCAGGCTTGAGTAGTAGGCTGCCAGATTAGCGATATCTTCATCACTCAGAGCCGCGGCCTGACCTTGCATGATGGCGGCCATACCACCGTTGCGCTCCTTGCTTCTGTATGCCTTGAGTGCGTTAACCAGATATTGTTCGTGTTGGCCCGCCAGATTAGCGTAGGTCGGAATCTGCGCGATCCCGTTCTGGCCGTGACAAGCGGCACAAACCGCTGATTTTGCCTTGCCCGCAGCAACATCGCCGGCAGCAGAAGAGACCGCAGGAACAGCGGCGCTCAGTGCAAAAAGCCCTGCAACAGCATAGTGTTTAAGTTTCATTATGGGTAACCTCTCGTCATCGTTTCAAGTTTTCAAACCGGTATTCTGAACCGGACAGCAACTGGCTGAAACTTATAGCACAGACATACAATTGCGCAAATGCCATAAATCAATGCGCCTGCTTCGACGTTGGTCTTCTTTAATTTCTATCCGGTTACAGAGACTGTACGAACAAAGCACGCTTAAGAGCTTATTTTTACCGCCCGGAGACTTCATTAATGTCTGTAGAGGTTCAGGAACTCCCCTGTCACGAAGGCCATATTGGCTTGTTGACTCTGGCTTCCCCCGCCACATTGAATGCACTCACTGAGGAGATGATCACCGCTATCAGGGACAGCCTGGAGCGCTGGGCTGTCGATGAGCGCATCTGTGTTGTAGTCATCAGGGGAGCAGGAGAAAAGAGCTTCTGTGCAGGCGGAGACATACGGGCTCTGTATCAATCATTAACGGGCGCCGGTAATCCCGAAGCCGCATTCAGTGTTTTCCGCCACGAATACGCGCTCGACTATACGCTACACAGGTTTCCCAAACCCGTTGTGGGCATCGGACACGGCATTATTATGGGCGGCGGCCTGGGATTGTTCTCCGCCTGCCGGTACCGACTATTAACACCGGACGCCACCCTGGCTATGCCGGAGATCTCTATTGGTCTGTTTCCGGACGTTGGCTCAAGCTGGTTCCTGAATCGCCTGCCGGGGCGCCTGGGATTATTTATGGGCCTGACAGGTTGCCGCCTCAACATCACCGATTCACTGCGCGTAGGCCTGGCCGATATGGCCCTGCCAACCAATGATCAGCAAGGCCTGTTATCAAGACTGCAGGAAGAACGCTGGAGTGGCCATAGGGCCTCTGACGACAGCCGCCTGCTCCGCTTGCTACAGCAACTTGAACTCCAGGATTACCGTGCGTTACCTGCCGGCCAGCTCGAGTTGCACGAGCGGAATATTGCAAAGCTGTGCGCGGGTGTCAGCCTGCAGGAGATCGTCGATCAGCTGTTGGCCGCTCGGGTAGACAGTGAATGGTGGCAAGCCTGCATGAAAACACTGGAAGGGGGCTGCCCGGTTTCCGCTCTGTTGATCTGGAATCAGCTCAAAAAGGCCCAGCAGATGTCACTGAAAGATGTGTTCCGCATGGAACTTGCCATGGTGTGGGAGTGCGTGCGAAGGCCCGATCTCACCGAAGGCATCCGGGCCCGTCTGATTGACCGGGACCAGAATCCGACATGGTCTTTCGCCCGCATCGAAGATGTTCCCGACGAAATTATTGAGGCCCATTTCCTGCCCGTATGGAACGATCAGACCGACCCCATGCAGTTGGAATAACAGGGGCCGCAATACGTTTTTTACAGTTCGGCCCCGGCCTGTACCAGCAACATCTCCAGGTCCTGGTGATTACGGGCCCGGGCCAGGTCCAGTGCGCTTGCACCATTCTTTGCCCGATAGTTCACATCCGCGCCTGCAGCCAAAAGCATTTCAGCCGTCAGCAGGTCACCGGTGGAAACTACTTTCATCAGCAGTGACTCGCCCCCCTGGCTGACATTAACGTTTGCCCCCGCTGCCAACAAAACCTTTACAACCGATAGTTGGCCCTGCTCTGCGGCGCGCATGACCGCTGTGCTGCCATGCACATCCATAGCATTTACTCTGGCACCAGCCGATAGCAGTAAGCGCACAAGCCGGCGATCACCCTGCCCTGAAGCCACCATCAAAGGTGTAATCTTGTTCGTCTCAGCAAGGTCTGGAGCCGCACCTTTGCTCAGAAGATACCATGCAATACGGTCAGCACGGGCGTGGACAGCAGCCATCAGAGGTGTGCCATCCCCGGTCAGGGTGTTCAGGGGCGCACCCGATTTTGTCAGGGCGCTTACGGCCTCAAAATCACCGTCAGCAGCAGCCCGATAAAGAGCCGTGCCGGATGCATTTTCAGTCTGGTGATCCAGATTGGCAGGAACCCCTCTCGAGGCGCACCCGGGAAGAGCAGTCAAAGCTGAAGCGAACAGAACAGACGATAACAGCACTGAGTATTTGGAGAAGCCGGATCCCTTGGCCATGATGAACAGTCTCTGTCAGATAAGTGGAGCCTATTCTGAGCAGGAGGCCCGCATAATTAAATCGAGCGGGTCACAACTCCGGTCCGTTCCGGAGAAGTTCACGAACCATAGCGCGCAAACGGTCCTCCCCGTCCCGCTGGCCGGTGCACAAGCCTTCCCCTTGCAGCTCTGACCAACTCCACCCTTGCAGCACGGCCCGACACCAAATACTCAGTTCTGTATGCTGGCTGAACCAGCCCATAAGGCCCTGGGCCTGGCTGAGCTCCCGCAGAACTGGCACCATCAACTGAAAACCCCTGTGGCCGTCACCAAAGTTCTGAAGATCCCGGATATCCGCCAAATCCGGTGGAGATCCTGATGGTAGGTTAGCTGTCATATCCGCCAGGAGTCCGGGGTCCAGGTCTTTCCAGTTCAGCGGCACCAGGGTCAGCCAGTGCTTGGCCAGACGTGCCCGCACTTGCCGGACAAGAGATAGCCCTGCACTACTGTGGGCAAGAACCATCTGTACCGGATACTCCCCGCTGGTGGCCTCTTGTTGCAGCCCTATACGCACCAACTTCAGCCCACAAGAGGCCCAGAAAGCGTATAGATCCGAGCTGCCGCCGAAGCTGGTGCCTGTAAAGTCCAGCTCTTCACGTTCTGCACCAGCGGCCGCAGCAACTACCAGTCTATTCCCGATGCCTGAACGCCTGGACTGCGCTGTAACCGCTACCCTGATAATCCTCAAACCACACTGGCTGGCAGCCTCCGGAAAACCACTATGGCCGGCCAGCGACTGGGGCAAAAGATGCCCCCGAACCCGGCGTTTGCCACTCGCTACCTGCGTTGCCAACTCTTTACTCAGCCCGCCTTCCACGGCGCCCCAGAGCACACCAACAGTTCTGCCGTTTACAAGAGCACGCCAGCTTCGCGCTGCGGGGTCGTCCAGCCATTGCCGAAGATCGCCCGGCGTTGTCCGGTAGTGCGCATCCACCAAAAGGCCAAATGCCTCAACAAGTTCCGCTTCGGTTGCCAGGGCAGGTTGCCAGGGCTCAATAACCACATCACCAACCGGCGTTTTCGGGAACTCGCCCGAACCCTGCTCGGCACCAAGTAGAAAAAGCCTGGATACCAGAGGCTCCAGAGGGTCGTTTTCGGCCCAGCGCACCGGTTTGGAAAGCACTCGGGACTGCCAATGCGGTGTTTCACTATCGAGCACATTGCGGAAGCGGATTGCAAACCCACGCCCTGCGCCCTCGTATCCGTGAACCGTAGAGGCGAAAGCGACTCGCGGCCAGCCCAGCAGAACACGTTTCAGCAAGGAAACCGGAAGGCCAGCCGCTTCATCCACCATAACAACTTCAGCTTCCGGCTTTTCTTGGAGCAGGTCGCGAACCGGCAGGTAACGCAGTCGCGCACCGGAAGCCGTTTTTATCCAGTCATCACCTGCCTCCAGAACCTCGTCATCAAGGCTTTCCAGAGCATGAATGAACAAGGCACTAACATTTTGTCTTGAGGGCGCGGTTACCAGTATCTGTCTTCGACCCTGCTGCAATAACTGGGCTGCGGCCATACCCAACGCAGCAGACTTGCCGCGCCCACGATCCGCAGTCACTACCAGGGGCCGACGACGACGGCCAAGCCCGAACGCAACAAGCTTGCGGATCAAACCCTCCTGATCGGGCGTTGTGGCGACCTTGAATTTGTCGGTGGACGATGGCAATTCCAGAAGACTCAGGGCTTCCGGCGAGCCAAGGCGCACCCTGATAACAGAAGAGTCAGCCGCCAGAACGCCAGCCATGCGCTCCGCAAAAGGATGGAACTGGCAATGATCCAGACCGGTTCTCACGTAATCCGGATCTGAAAAATGGCCCCACGCCTCAAGAGAAGGCATCAACCAGAACAACAGCCCACCCGCTTTCAAAGTGCCCGCAAGCGCTGCAAAAGCATCCGGCGGATTTCCCTGCCAGCCATCCCATACAATCAAAGGTGTTTCACGGCCCAGCCACTGCCGGGCCTTCGACGCTTCAATCGTAGTGAGGCGGACGCCAAGCGCTTCACGTGTGCGCCCGACCCACAGCCCACCCTCCTGCGCTATAGCCGGAAGAAGCGCCTGCAACCATTGAACAGCGAGATCGCGGGGGCCCTCAAGCAACACCAGTCGCCGTTCTCCGCTTGCCACTAAACCGGATTGCAGTGAGCGCCAGGTATCAACGGCCGACGCAGGCAAGGCTGCTTCGGTACTCATTAACTGAGATCAACACCGTGGGTTTTCAGGTTTTCAAGAGCACAGTGCTCCAGAGCCCCCTGATGTGTTGCACGCAGCCGCACCCTGGGTGCGCTGCCCGCTTCAAACGCTTCGTGCCAGCGAGCGGCGCAAAGGCACCAGTTATCACCCGCTTTTAAACCGGGAAAACCGAAAGCCGGTACTGGCGTGCTTAAATCGTTCCCGCGGGCTTTGGAAAACTCCAGAAATTCGTCAGTGACAACCGCACAAACCGTATGCGAACCGTGATCATCCGGCCCGGTATTGCAGCACCCATCACGGTAGAATCCCGTTTCGGGATCCGTCCCGCAAGTTTCCAGCTTCTCGCCTAATACGTTGACAGGCTTCTCAGTTTGCATAGTCGTTATCCTCTGATTTGGTGCTAGCAACAAGTCAGGGCCTTACCCAAAATACGCTGTGAATACATCCATGTACGCTCGGCTCCGCCATCCATGGCTCCGCACGATTTTGGATAAGGCCCCGCCTTGTTGCTCCCGAGTTTTTCAGGTGGATTTTCTAAAATACATATTCAGATTAACCAATTATGCGGCACAGGTACCCGCGCTGCCAGTTGGTCAGTACAATAGTACTTATGCCAACCGACACCCCCGAATCTCTCACTTCCGATCTGCCTGATTTTCTGACCGATGAGCAAAAGGCAATTATTACCGCCGGCTACGAGCATTCGGTGATCACCGCCGTCGCCGGCAGCGGTAAAACCTCCACCCTGGCCTGGCGAATTCGCTATCTGCTACGGCAAGGCCATGATCCCGACCGTATACTGGTGCTTATGTTCAACCGCAGCGCGCGGATGGATTTTGAGCGCAAGTTGCAGGAGGTCTGCCACCAGAGTGGGCTGGCGCTTCCGGAGATACGCACCTATCACGCCATGGGTCTGCGACTGTACAAGCGATTCGTACGGGAAGGCTACCTGCCAGGGTTCTCCGAAAAAATTCTGACCGAACAGGAAATCAGTTTCCAGGCCTGGCTATTGACGCGGCGGTTGGCACCGGAAGGTCTTGCGGATGAAATACGGCGCAACAAAAAAGACTATGTCGAGACAGCCACCGGGTTTATCGACCTGGTGAAAACCACTCTGTCACCGGCCGAGATCGTATTCGAAGAACTCGGCTACTCGGACAAGCACCGATATCTGATAGACCTGTTTCACAGCTTTGAACAGTGGCGCAAGGGCCAAAGCCGCATCAGCTTCGCAGATATGCTCTACGAACCAGTGATGGCGATTCATCAAAATCCGCCCCTGCAACGGCTGGTGGGCAACAAGATGGACCTGATTCTCGTGGATGAGTACCAGGATACCAACGAGATCCAACATCTACTGTTGCGCTATGTTGCTGGTGACCGGGCCCGTGTGACCGTAGTAGGAGACCCTGACCAGACCATTTACGAGTTTCGGGGCGCGAAGCCCGAGTTTATTCTCAAGCGCTTCAGCGATGAGTTTGAAAGCCCGCTGGAACAGACGCTCAGTTACACCTTCCGCTATGGCCACCGGGTTGCCCTCCTGGCCAACCACCTGATCTGTCACAACACCGGCCGCAAGGATGTGTTGTGCCACTCCCACGCCTCCACTCCCGCCACGGAGATCACCCTGCACAGGGTGGAGAGCGATGCGGATGCCGTATTGCAGATCCTTGGCCAGGGAACGGACGACTCTGTTCAGGGCGCGCTTGCAGACACGGCCATTCTGTTCCGGGTCTGGAGCCAGAGTGTGCCAATCGAACTCAAACTGTTAGCCCGTCAGATCCCCTACCGTATCGATGCTGGCAAAGGCGCACTGTTCAGTCGTGAGGTACAGGCCATCACGGCTTTATTGAAAGTGGTTTCCGGAACTTTGGGAACGCTCCCCGAGGAAGACAGACTGGCGCTCGCACAACTGCTTCTGCGCTTTCCTCATGTAGGCCTCAAGGAACCTGAGCTGGAGCAGCTAGCGAGATTTCTTGCCGGATTTGCCAATGGCTGGCATGAGCGTCTGCTGGCATTGGACTTTGGCGCGCTGGCGCCCATGGCGGCCCGGAAACTGCGCAAGCTGGGCGAGGTTCTGGAACAACTCCAGGGCTATTCAGGCCCGGTAACAGGCCTGATAACGGTCTATGCAGAGCATACGGATCTGTATGAAGGCGTTCGCAGCCTGGCACTGACCCATGACGGCGCAGAAGAGCGCATCGATACCATTCACGGGTTTCGTGAGTACCTGAAGGGCCTGGATGTGAATGTTAAAGGTGCACTGGCCCACCTCAAAGCACTGCAACAACAAGCCAGCGAAAAGCAGGCCAGCGGAGGCGTTCTGCTCTCCACGATTCATCGTACGAAGGGGCTGGAATGGCCACGAGTAATCATTCCGGGCTTGCAAGAGAAGTATCTACCCCACAGTCCGCGATCCCAGGATGACGCTCGCGCAACCCTGGAAAGCGAACGTCGATTGTTATACGTCGCCATGACACGCACCCGCGAAAAGCTGCACCTGATTACCCGGCAGCCAAGCAAACAACCTCACCTGGATGGCGATCAGGGCCCCAGTCGTTTTATAGAAGAATGCTGCTTCGATCTGGCTGACGAGTTCGGGCGGTGGCTGGATGGACGAGTAACGGATAGCAACCGTTCGGTAAAGCTCGCCGCGCCACTGACACCTGTCAGCTCGCGTTACGCGGCACAGGAAGGCATCTCCCTTGAGGGCGATGCTCGGGCCTATGACAGCACCACATCCCCCCTGTGGCACCAGACGCGCCTCAATCACGCTATTTTCGGCCCAGGCTCCGTAGTCGCGGAAGATGAAAGCTCGTTCGAGGTCCATTTTACTAGCGGTGAAAAAATGCACTTCAGCAAAAAAAGCGCCCACCTTTATTTCAGCGTTCTATCAACGTAACTCACAGAAAAGTGTGCTAGTAAGGCCGACAACACGTATAATTCCTAATGTAACATTAGTGATCAATTCTTTATTTTTCGTAACTCTTTGGTATAAGTTGCGCCCAGTGTGCAAATTAGCCACTTTTACGATACGACAGCTTTACAACGATAATCGAACAGGAGGTTCTGCATGAACATCATGCGTCCGATCGCGATGGCCGCCATCGCAGGTACTTTTGCGGCCCCAGCCCTAGCTGCTGAACGCCAAGAAACGGTTTACATCAACCCTTTCGCTGCTTATCAGCTTTTCGACGACGACCGTGACCTAAGTGAAACCGGCACGTTCGGCGTGGGTCTGGAATACCGGTTCAAGCCGAACTGGGCGATTGAGGCCATGTATTCCCGGGCTGATGCAGACCGTAAATACGTCTCAGGATCTTCAGACTTTGAAGAAATCCGCGTAGACGGCACCTACTACTTCGCCGCTCAGGATAAAGCCTGGAACCCGTATGTTTCTGCGGGTGTCGGCAATGCTGACTTTGGCGTAGGTGATGTTATCAGCTACAACACTGCTGGTACCGACCATGATGAAACCCGCGTTAACGTAGGTACAGGTGTTCGCTACAACGTAAGCGACGCCATCTCCTTGCGTGGCGACCTGCGGGAATTCCACGGCATCGACGAAAGCACTTTTGACACCCAGGTTTCTCTGGGCATCAGCTTCGCGTTCAACCGCACAGTTGGAAGTGCAGCACCTATGGCCCCGGCAGACACCGACAACGACGGTGTACCTGATTCCCGCGACCAATGCCCAGGCACCCCTGCTGGCGCATCTGTTGACAGCACAGGCTGTGAGCCAGACGCTGACGGCGACGGCGTAGCCGACGTGCGTGATGCCTGCCCTGACACACCTCGTGGTGCCGACGTGAACAGCCGTGGCTGCGAACTCGACAGCGACAACGACGGCGTCGTTAACAGCCAGGACCTTTGCCCGAACACCGCTGCTGGTGCGGAAGTGGATGAAACAGGTTGTGAAGGTGTAACCGAAACCATCGATACATTCACCATTGAGGTGAAGTTCCCGACTAACAGCTCCGTGATCGGCAACGCCTACGATGCGGAAATCCGTCGTGTTGCAGACGCGCTTAAAGCCAACCCGGGCACCGTTGTAGAAATTGCCGGTCACGCTGACAATCGCGGCAAGGCCAGCTACAACGAATTCCTGTCACAGCGTCGTGCTGAAGCAGTAGCAGAGCGCCTGACCGGTGCACTTGGCGTGGATGCGGAAAAAGTGAGCGCGAAAGGCTACGGTGAAAGCGAACCGGTTGCCTCTAACGATACAGCGGCAGGTCGTGCTGAGAACCGTCGGGTTGAAGCCCGCATTCAGGTTCTTCGCTAATACCTGAGCTAGTATAGAAGCAAGTGAAGTCAGGAAAGGCGCCTTAGGGCGCCTTTCTTTTTGGCTGTTTCCGGGGGTAGCCCATGCTCAGATTATTGATCGGCCTGGTTTTTCCACTAGTGTTTGCTACTGCAACTCAGGCTGAGGTCTTTCGTTGCAGCGACGCAGAAGGAAACACGGTATTTTCCGACACGCCCTGTGGCGAAAATGCCGAAGCCATACAGATAAGAGACAACCGAATCGGGGGCCGTTTTAACCAGAACCTGCCAGCCTCGTCAGCAGCGAAACCAGAGCCACACGAAAAAGTCGAAAAGGCCTCTGAAGCGGGTTCAGAGCCGGAAACCTGTCGTTTTATCAACTCCACCGACCTGCGTCGGTATCTGATCCGCGAACAGGTCGTCAAGGGCATGACTCGAGAGCATGTGCGCAGCGCGTTCGGCAATCCACCGGAAACCTATGGCGGCCCCCAGGAAGTCTGGATTTATCAGACCGACTATTATGGCGCGCTTTACGAACTAACCTACGTGTACTTCAAGGATGGCTGTGTCGAGCGGGTTGAGTACCGCAAACCCTGACCGCATCCAACAATAGATTCCTGGGTGTCAGCGACCGGGCGCAAAAATGACCAAGCCGCACTCTGTACCCCTGCTCTTCAAGATACATTGCATAATCCAGAACGAGCCATAGCTCCAAAGGCCGGCGAAACACATGCCGAATGAGCTCATGGCGGCGAACCTCAGCGTGACGCTGGACGCCATAAGCACGCCAGACCTCAAAATCCGTACTAGCAGGCAAATGGAGCTGTTTTATTCCAGCTGCCCAGCTGCAAAAGGCCGGAAACCCCTTCCCAAGCAGCCGTGGAGAACAGGAAGGCAGAGACAGGTAGTCATCGGCACCCCGCAAGGCACGTTGCAAGCCATCAAAACCCAGCCGCCACTGACTTAACGTTCTTGTTCGTTTTCTGACACCAGCCGGCGCCGTTACCGTTTCGCGCAACGCCAAACGCAGATCGCTGCGGTACGGCACCAAGCGGTTCGCGTAATCCATTCCTCGTTCCGAGAGTGCCTTATGAACGTTATCCACGGTTTTATGATAGCAACAGGGTGAAATACTCAGCCGCGGTAACCCAGCGGCGGTGCCCTGCATCAACAACTGCCGGTGAAGGTCGCCACAGGCATGCAAAGCTACACCATGGGTGTCATCCGGCAAGGGCAGGTTCTGCGCCATTACATCCCGACAGTGGATCTGAACGGCGTCTCCAAAGTGCTCTGCAAGCCGGTTACCGCCGGCCACCAACTCGGGATTCCACTCATAGCCGTCAACAATTTGGTGACCCTGAGCGGCCAGTGTTCGAGACAAGTGCCCTTTGCCGCAACACCAGTCAAGAATCGGTTGCTGCAACGGTTTTAGTGCTGCCGTAAAAGCACCCGCCTGCTCCCGTTTCCGCCCGGGCATGTCCTTTGCCCTGACTTCCGGTAGCGTCGCAGCCATAACATCAGCGGGCCGGGGTGACAGTTCTGGCAGCTTAACCATGTCAGAGTAATAGCCCAGTTCTGGCACGAACCGTGACGCTTTTTTCACCACCACCCCGGGGTCACCCTCCAGTTCGTCGCATTCGGCTTCGGTGAGTTCTGCCACCATGCCTGCAAGCTCTGGATAGAGTTGAACCCAATCCGGTCGCGGCTCTGTAAACGGAGCCGGCTGCCATATGGGCTGATGCAAAACCAGCCAGTCGTTCAGCGCTTGCCACCGCGAGTAATAGGATTCGGCGCAACCTTGAACACTCACTCCTGATAGCGGCCCGGGCGAAATGCATCCAGACAAACAGCCGGCTCTTCGCCGTCTATCACCTGGGCAATGACATCCGCACTGCCAGCTGAGAAAGTCCAGCCGAAGGTCCCGTGACCTGTATTGAGATAAAGATTACGACGCGGACCACGGCCAATAATGGCGGGACCATCAGGCGTCATCGGGCGGAAGCCCGTCCAGGTTTCTGCGGCATCCAGATCGGCGCAACCAGGATAGCGGGACTCAACGGATTTGCGGATGGTGGCGATGCGCGCTTCGGGAATATCCCGATTGAAGTCCGCCAACTCCACGAATCCGGTAGCACGCAAACGGTCACCCAGGCGCGTCGACACGACTTTGTAGTTATCGTCGTGAATCGTTGAAACCGGCGCCTTTTCGGGGTTCTTCAGCGGCGCTGTAATACTGTATCCCTTAACCGGGTAGATAGGCAGTTTAAGGCCAAGGGGTCGAACCAGCTCCGGAGACCAGCAACCAGCGCTCACTACAAAGGCGTCTGCCGCCAGCGTTTCCTGCTGGCCACTTTCGTTACGCAGAACAACCGATTCGACTGTCTGGCTGTTAGCCGTTAGCCGCTCCACCTGAACGCCATACCTGAACTGGACGCCTTTTTCTTCGCAGACTTTCGCCAACTCTCGTGAAAACAGATGGCAGTCGCCAGTGCCGTCGGTGTCGTAACTCAGGGCACCATAAAGTGGGCCGTTGCCGGCCATGCCAGGCTCCGCCTCGTATACCTGCTCGGGCGTCAGCAGCCGGGAGGCGATCCCCATCTCGCTCAACAGCCGTTGTGTGCCCCGGTACGCTTCCAGCTCTTCAGGCTTGCTGGCAAGATGCAGCAGGCCGCGATGTCCGCCGTCAAATGCCAGGTCCAGCTCCTCTTCCAGTTTCAGAAAGCGTTCACGGCTATGAATCCCGAGGCGAAGCATGGCGCGCTTGTTAAAACCGAACAGGCCGGGTGACCAGGCATAACGAAGTGTTGAAAACATGAACTGTATAGCGCCCAGAGAAGGTGGCATATGCAATTTCAGGGGACCATCCTGCTTAACCAGCCAGGGCAATGCCTTGAACACCATGCCGGGATCTGCCCAAGGGTATACCACGCCGTAAGAACGCTGGGCCGCGTTGCCTTTGCTGGTTTCATTGCCGGCCATTTCATGACGCTCAAGGACCGTCACCTGATGACCGCGACGGTTCAGTTCAAAGGCTGTGGTTACACCCACAACGCCACCACCAATAACGACAACGTGCATCCGCTCCTCCATCCTGAATGAAACCCGAACCAGCCCCAAGGGGCAACATTCATCAAGGAAACTCCCTATCTATGAATGTAGGCCCTTAAACGTACAGCTGATAAGATTGCTTTCTTAAGCCCCACCGCAAGCCTAGCAGTCAAACTTAAAGAGTAGCAGTCGAACTGACTGCCTGTACCGGAGCCTAGCACCAGTCCATGAGTAAAAAACGTCGCGAGATTCCCGTATTCGACCATCCGATCATCGAGACCCACTGCCACCTGGATTACCTCAAGGATCGACCTCTGGAAGAAACTCTGGAGGAAACCCGGCGGGTGAATATCGAGCGGGTGATTACTATTGCGGTCGCGCCGGGCAACCTTGCGCAAGTGCGTGAACTCAGCACCAAGGCCCCATGGCTCTTCGGCACTCAGGGCATCCACCCCCACGAGGCGGAAAGTTACAGCGATGCCATTGACGCCGAAATACGAACTCATGCCCGGGACGACAAGATCGTTGCGGTTGGCGAAATCGGGCTGGATTATTTCTATGACAACGCCGATCGCGCCATTCAGCGTGATGTGTTCCGGCGCCAGCTTCAGATTGCCTGTGACAACGACCGTCCGGTAGTTATCCACAGCCGTGACGCAGACGAGGATACAATAGCTATACTCAAAGAGTTCGAGCAGTCTCTCAAACGCCGCGGCGTCATTCACAGCTTCACGTCGGGACCGGGGCTTGCAAGATATGCACTGGATCAGGGCTGGAATCTCGGCTTTAATGGCATTACCACTTTTAACAAGGCAGAAAACGTACGGGACATTGTTCGTATGGCTCCCATCAACCAGATCCTTCTGGAGACTGATGCCCCGTTTCTTACCCCCGTACCCTACCGTGGCCGGGAAAATGCGCCTTTCTATCTGCCATTTGTAGCGGAGAAGATCGCCGAAGTGAAAGAGCTGCCACTGGAGGATGTGATTGTGCATACTTATAAAAACAGCTTGCGAACGTTCTTCCCCGCACAATGATCAAACGCATTCCCATATCCGCACTGAAGGTCGGCATGTATATCAGCGACCTCAACAATGACTGGATTCCCCACAATACCCAGCGCAGGCGCGGCGTAGTCAAACGGGAAGAAACCATTGAAAAAATCCGCAAAATGGGTGTGCAGTTTGTCTATATTGATGCACAGAAAGGCGCAGATACTCAGGATTCCGAAACAGCCGAAGAAGTAGAAAAACGTAATGAAGCGGCGCTGCAAATAGCGGGTGAACAGAAACCCGGCATTACGCCAAAGGTCTCTCTTTCCGAGGAGATGGCAGTTGCTCTTGGAATTCATTCAGAGGCGCAGGAGTTGGTTGGCAGCTTCATGAACAGCGCCAAGATCGGTGCCGCCATCGATATCGCGCCGATACATCAACTGGCGGACGAGCTGCAAAACTCGGTTACCCGCAACGCCAATGCGCTGGGTTGCCTGGGGCGTATCCGCGAAAAAGACAACTACCTCCTTGAGCACTCGGTAAACCTGAGTGTCCTCATGACCCTTTTCGGACAGTATCGAAAGCTCCCTGACGATGTCCTGCACCAGACTGTTGTAGGCGCACTGCTCCACGATCTGGGAAAAATACTGACGCCTGATGAGGTGCTACATAAACCTGGACGCCTGTCACCAGAAGAATATGAAGTCATGAAGCTTCATGCCAGGCACTCCCGCGACATTTTGTCTGCAACCGAAGGCATCGGCGAACTCACCGTGATCACGGCGGCCCAGCACCATGAGCGCCTGGATGGCACAGGTTACCCGGAGGGCCTGAAGGGCGATCAGATCTCTGTATACGGGCGCATGGTTGCCATTACCGATGTGTACGATGCCATTACCGCCGATCGCGTGTATCACCGCGGCATGACGCCTACCCAGGGCCTCAAGAAGCTTCTCGAGTGGAGCGGCAGTCATCTGGACCCGGCACTGGTTAAGCAATTCATCCGCTGTATCGGGCTGTATCCAGTAGGCTCTCTGGTTTTACTCGACAGTGGGCGGCTCGGTGTTGTGATTGAAATAAATGAGGAAGATCAGCGGTTACCCGTTGTCCGGGTGATGTATCACACGAAATTCCGGATGCCGATTACCGTTACAACCATCAATCTCTCAAAAGCCGGTAGCCAGGACCGCATTCTTCGCGCCGTTGACCCGAATGAATACCGGATTGATGTGCGCAAGTTCCTTTCCTGAGGCTCTCTAGCCCAGAGAGAGAAACACACCCATCAGAACCGGCGACAGAAAAGACAGCAGGAAACCGGAGGCGATAGCCACAGGCACACAGCTTAGGCCACCGTTGCTGCGGATTACCGGAAGCGTAAAATCCATTGACGTAGCTCCTCCATAACCGATAGCCATGGCTGGCCGACTGCCGATAACCAGCGGGATTATGGCCAGTGCAATAATTTCGCGAAGTACATCGTTCAGAAATGCCACACCGCCCCATGCAGGGCCAAGGGCCTCCCCAATCACGATTCCGGAAAGCGAGTACCAGCCAAATCCAGAGACCAGGGCGAGCACATCGTGCCAGGGCAGGCCTAGCACAGGCATAAGCAACACGCCCGCCAGCAAAGAGCTGAGCACCAGCACAATCGCGATGCCCAGCCCCTGGGTGTTCATCAGCAGCTTGCGCAGGGAAAGCCCCGCATTACGCAATTGCAGGCCAATCAAAAACAGCAGAAGCATCAAAGACCAGGTAGCCAACTGCTCGGCTTGCGGCAGTTTCGGCAACAGGAAATAGCCCGATAACACCCCGGCCAGCACTGCAAACAGAGGCTTGAGGCCAGCCATGAAAAGACGCAGGTAACCCGCCCTGCCAGCGCCGGCATCTCTTGGCTCAGGAGGCATGGGGCGCCAGCGATGTAGCAGCCACAGGCCCAGCATATTGGCAACAAACAGAACCGCTACCAGAGCCGACATCTGCCCTGCCATAGTTCCCAGCTGCCCCGTTAAACCCTCCATCTGACCCAGAGCAAGCCCCAGCAGCGCCAAAATGAAATACACCAGCACTTCAACGGAATAATGAATCGCTGTCATCAGTCGGCGATTTTTCAGCGTCAGGGCAAATCCCAGAAACAACGGTGCAAGAATCAGCAAGGCACCCGTCAGCATCAGTGCACCGACGCGTCGGAACGATCCTGAATCAGCACCCAGGGCGCTATAACCACAGCCCAGAGCTCGGCATTGCGTTCATACCAGGCGCGGGCCAGGTCGGGTGAAACATCCCCCACGTCGCCCGCAGCGAGCCACTGTTCAAAGAGGACGCGGTTATCTGCTGTCAGCTCACTGGCCACATCCAGAAGGTCCAAATTGTTGCTCACGCGCACTATCTGTCCACGGGCATAGTAGGTTTGCAGTTCGTGCCAGCGTATGCGGGAGGTTTCCAGGTTAAGCCTGGCTTTGATTTCATCGTTGTTGCGGGAAGATGACATGAGAGCCTTTTCGGATGATGACAGTAAAACCGGCGAGAGCTTAACCGATTGCACCGGCCTGATTCCAGATTTCCCTTATCTCGTCGGCCAGTGTGAGCGGATCAAACGGCTTTGGAATCACGCCAGCCGCACCCTGTGTCAGGTAACCCTGAACTTCATCGCTCTGAACCTTCGCAGTCATGAACACCGCAGGTATTTCAGCATAACCCGGTAAGCGCCGGATGGCCTCCAGGGTCGCGGGACCATCCATCACCGGCATCATGACATCCAGAAGGATCAGTTGGGGCTGACATTCACCAATCTGCTCCAACGCCTGTTGTCCTGATTCACAGGCCGTGAGTTGAAATCCGCCAATGGCTTCCAGAGCCAGTTCCGCTACCGCGCGAATATCGGGCTCATCTTCAACCATCAGAATACGATTAAGACCGCTGTCTGGCGTCATCTTCACCCTCCTCGATCCCCAGCCTTCGTAGTAGTGTGCGACACTCAGGGCTTTCGGCCTCCTCCGTTGCCAGCAATGCGGCCGCTCGCATCACCAGTTTCGATCGGCTTACGTTACCCCGGCTCAAAAAATAGACAGCACCAATCAATTCCCGAAGATCCAGCGGCAAATGCCACTGCACCTTGATCCGGTTACCCAGCTTTTCGGCCCAGCCGGTAATGGCCGAATCGATCTGTTCAACGTCTGGCGGCTCCCCACTCTCATCACACTGGTTTTGCAGCACCTTCAAGGCGGCCAACTCTCCGGCCTTACTCAACAAGCCTGCCGTGTAATACAGAGCAGGGTTTTCTCCCACCTTTTTCGCCAGCGCGCGGGCTTCCTCGGCCACTCGCAAAGCCTGCTCCTGTTCAATACGCGCACGTTCACCCAAGCGCGGGCAGGCCAGCTTGCCGGCAATATCCAACGACAGCGCAAGAGCCTGATTCAACGCCATAGCAACACCAATCGAGCTGATGGCCTCTGCGGGTGTTTTCACCGGCGTGCCCGAACGCCGAAATGAGGCGCTGTTAGCCACATCCAGCATTTTTGCACTCAGCGCAGGCTCCTTGCTCCATTGTTCCGCGAGGAAACGCGCACCCAACTCGTCACGTTTCTCCATAAGCGCCAGAATTTCAGCAGTATCGATCTGGCCTGGTAGTTGAATCGCGGAGTTACAGGCAGCTTCCATTTTTTCAGCCAGGGTGACGGAACCTTTATCATGGTCAACGGGCAATGGCGCCAGCGCTGTCAGCCGCTGGTGCAGCGCGTCTACCTGAAAGGGCTTACTGATGTAGCCGCTAATACCCAGATGGGCTGCCGCCAGAATGGAGTCGCGGTCTGTGCGGCCACTGATCACCAGAACAGGAATTTCAGCGCTGGTTTGCCTGACCACACGAATCAACTCAAGCCCTGAACCATCCGGCAGGTTCCTGTCGGCAATCACCAGATCAGCCGGCTCTTCCCGCCAGCTATCGCAAGCTGATTGAAGCTGCGTACACAGCCGGATTCTGGCTCCCGGATAGGCGCTCGCCACAACGGTTTCCAGCAGATCACCAACCAGCTCATCGTCTTCGAGAATCAACACATACATCGTGGGGCTCTCAATGTGCAGTTAAAGATCACAACAGGCTCCTTGAATCCACGCTGACGCCATTACGGCCTGCACGTTTGCGCTGATACAGTGCCCTGTCTGCCGCTTCGATAGCTTGTTCAGCGGACCCATAGGCGTTCAATGTGGCAACGCCCGCGCTGAGGCTGACAGAGAACTCTTCAGTGCCAACGTTAAATGCCAGTCGCGCAAAATCCTGGCTCAGCGCTTCAAGCACCTCAACGGCTTTTTCCAGTGAACATTCGGGCAACACGACCATAAATTCCTCACCACCATAGCGACCGATAATATCCGTATTCCGCAATCGGTGGCGCAACAGGTTGGCCAAAGCCTTGATCACCATATCCCCCGCGCCGTGGCCATAGGCGTCGTTTACCTTCTTGAAATGATCCAGATCCAGCATAGCCACAACAGAATTGTGCCCGCTACGGGCGCTGCGCGCATACTCGCGGCCAAGCTCGGTTTTAGCGAGTGCGTGCTTTAACAAACCCGTAAGACTGTCCAGCGACACCAGTTTGTCGAGCTGTCGGGCGCGATAACAACGCATTCGTACCGTTCGCAACAGGAACTCATCAGATACCGGCTTGGTAACAAAATCATCACCACCACGGGCAAGTGCATCGAGTTGCCTGTTGCGGTCCTCTTCGGAGGAAAAGAAAATAATGGGTAAACTGAGCCACTCGGCCTGAAATCTCACCATCCTGGCGAGCGCCGGACCGTCGTAAAGCCCCATTTGCACATCCATTAACAGGATGTCCGGCCGGAACTCTGACAGTTCTGAAAGCAAGTTTGATGGGTCGCCCAGAGCCCGGACCTGCAAGCCCCCGCTAGTGAGCACTAATCGGTAGTGCTCCAGCAACTCGCGGTCGTCATCCAGAATCATCACCCGACCAGTGAGCGTTGCAAGTCCCTCGGCCAGGAGCTGCTCTATGCGATCCGCAAGAGCGGGGATATCCTGCGGGTCATCACAACAGGCATCTATGCCGAGGCAAGCCAACCGGTAACGGGTGGCAAAGTCAGGAGCCTGGCTGAAACAGATCACCGGCAGATCATGTAGTCTCGACAACCATTGCACACCCTCATCCTGCAAAAGCGTATCCCTGACCATGACCAGATCAACGTCATCCATGCCCTCCGGCCACTCATGGCCATTACTCAGGCTGCGCAGTCGGTGACCGTATAGCGCCAGGCCCTCTGAAACCAACTCCGCAAGCTCTTGGTCAGGTTCAAGAATCAGCAACACAGGCTGATTATCCGTTTCTGCCAGCCTGGGCTGATGCCACTCGGTTGAGACTGGCTCGGCAGTAACTAAAAGGTTGCCAAGGCCGGCAATATCGTCTTCATAACCGGCGCTCAACAACTGCTTCAACTCTAGTCGTATACTTTCGCTGTCGGCTCCATCAGCAACCTGATCTGCCAATGGCTTTATAGCGATTTCGAGTTTACGGGCCTGTTCGCCAAGCAGAGTAAACCCCAGTGTGCCCGCCGAGCCTGCCAGCCTGTGTAAAAGCTGATAGGCAGCGACCAGCTCACCGATGGTTTCAGAATTTCGGGATGCGTTGAAAATACTGGCGACCAAGCCTTCAATTTCACGTATCGTTTTATCTCGAAAACGATTACGAAGGGTCTCCAGTTTTTTCTGCACCTCACGAGTAGGGCTTTGAGGCATAAAGGCTCTTGCTGATCAAAGCGCACAAGCGCTGTGAATTCTATTTCAGTTGATGTTCAATCAAAGCAAGTTTTCCGGCAAATAGCCAGACAGGAGCAGGTTTTGGGTCATTTATCTCTGGGTACGCGCCTTGCCGTGATTATCATCCTTGGCAGTCTGGCAATCGTCGGTTCTGTAATTTATGCCGCTTACGGCGCTTTACTTGAGGACTTTGAAAAAAACCTGGCTGCCCAACAGGCAAACGAAACAGCCCACATCTCCAGCCTGGTCAGCCAGAACCTGGAGCTGCGCACCAGCGCCCTGGCCCAGTTCGCCGCCATGCTTGGCCATAGTGGCCAACTTCCACCTCAAGAACCACTGACAAAACTCCTGCAAAAGCAGCAAAAACTGAGAGAGCTGTTTCCCCACAGCCTGACCATTCTGTCTCCAAACGCTATATTACTGGCTGAAAACACCTATGTACCAGGCAGGGTTGGCACCTATTATGCCGACCGGCCCCACTGGAAAGCGGCGATAAAAACCCGCCGCCCGGTCATCAGCCGCCCTATTATAGGCAGGGCAACGGGTATACCGCTGATGGTTTTTATAGCACCCATTCTGACAGATAGCGGAGAGCTCCTCGGCTTTCTCAGCGGCACCCTGCAAATGGACCAAGCGCTGCTAATACCGAAACATGTGCGTGAGGATGCTATTAAAGACGCAATCTTCCTGGTGATTGACACTGCAAACTTCCTGTTCGTAGAAGGCTCCCGCAATAAAACCATAGAGTACTTGCCAGACCCGGGAGAAAATTTGCTGATCGATGCAGCTCTGTCCGGCATCCCTTTTGGTGAGGTTGAGACTGCCTCGGGTGAGACGTTGATCTATGCCACAAATCACCTGCAGCGTCTGGGCTGGTTATTTATCCGCGCCGTTCCCAAATCCCTTGCGACCGCCCCCGCCGAGCAGGCTTTCGTACGGTTTTTTACCATCAGCATAGGGGTAACCCTCGGCATAGTATTGCTGACGTACCTGGCACTCCGATCGACAACCGTATCGCTCACCCAGATGACACGGCGTATTCGTTCAATGATTCAGAAACCTGAATCCTCCCGGCGTCTTATAGAGCGAGGGGCCCCCGAGGTGCGCGATCTGGCACAGGCATTCAACCAGTTGATGGATGAGCGTGATGCCAACAACCAGCTCAAGGACAACTTTGTTTCCAATGTCAGCCACGAGCTACGCACTCCTTTGACCTCAATGAATGGCGCTTTGCGACTGCTCAAGTCGGGCACAGCAGGGGAACTCCCGGAACGCGCCCAGGAGATGACGACGCTGGCCCTGCGCAACGGCGAGCGCCTGCAACTACTCATCAACGATCTGCTCGATTTCAACAAGCTTTCAAGTGGCAACATGCGGGTGAGCTTTCAGACCGAAAACCTGCAGAAGCTGCTTACGGAAACAGTCAGCGGCAATGAGGCCATGGCGCGGGAGTTGGGTGTCAGGCTCAAAGCCTCAGACATACCCGCGATATCCTTACAGACCGACGGGCACAGATTGCGACAAATTCTGGACAATTTCGTCAGCAATGCCATCAAGCACTCGCCTCAGCAAGGTCTGGTTACACTTCATGCTGAAGAAGTCGATCCATACCGGCTTCGAATCACTGTGAGCGACCAGGGCAAAGGCGTACCTGAAGAGTTTCGGAGCCAGATTTTCGAACGCTTTGCCCAGGCAGAAACAGGCACAACCCGTGCAACCAATGGCACCGGCCTTGGCCTTGCAATCAGCCGACAGCTTGCAGTCCTCCTGGGCGGAAATACCGGCTTCTACAACAATAACGGCGCACATTTTTGGGTTGAGCTACCAATGGGCGACGTTAGCTCGCCAGAGGAGCATGCCCATGAGAGCGCCTGAGTTTCCAGCCAATGAAAGCGCAAGGCAGGTAACGCTGGATCAATTGCGTATTCTCGATACACCTCCCGAAGCACGCTTCGATCGGCTGACACGAATGGCAGCAAGGCTGATGGACGTGCCAATATGCCTCATTTCATTGGTCGACCGAGACCGGCAGTGGTTCAAGTCCTGTATCGGCCTCGGTGTCAGCGAAACCCCGAGAAGCATTTCGTTCTGCGGGCACGCCATTTTAGACAGGTTGCCTCTGGTGGTTGAGGATGCGCACGAAGATGAACGCTTCCAAGACAACCCCCTGGTAATCAGTGACCCGAACATCCGGTTCTATGCCGGGATGCCCCTTAACAGTGCGGACGGTCAGACCCTTGGCACTCTGTGCGTTATGGACCGGAAACCGCGCAAGCTGAACGAAGACGATCTGCAGTGCCTGCGCGATATCGCAGATTGTGTCGAGGAGCAGATCAGCGCGCGTAAACTGGCGATTCATTACCGGGAACAGGAACTGCAAGAGCAAAACGAATCCCTGATCATGCTTGCACAGCTCGTTGACATGGTACCAGGCGGCCTTTATCAGTTCCGCCGCTACCCGAATGGGGATCTATGCTTTCCTTTCAGCAGCAAGGGGATTGAACGCTCGTTTGGTGTAACCCAGAAACAAGCACTGGAAGATGCGTCTTCTCTGTTTAAGTTGATCCACCCCGATGACTTACCGGCTGTATCAGCTGCGATTGATGAGTCCGCAAACCAACTTAGCACCTGGTCTATCAGTTTCAGGATAATGGGGCCAGACGGCGACTGGCGCTGGATCGAGGGCCATGCCAGACCTCAGGAGCTTGCAGACGGCAGCACCATATGGCACGGCTATCTGGAAGATATCGATGAGAAGAAACGGGCTCTTGTAGGATTAGAGGAAAGCGAACTTCAACTTCGGCGCCTGTTCGAGCTCGCGCCCAACGGCATCCTTCTTGCGGACTACCTGACGTCAGAAATCATCGATGTAAATGCGGCCATGCTTAAATCGACCGGCTATAGCAAGGATGAGTTCCTGAAGCTGGACTATCGCAATCTTCTTACTCGTGACCACGTATCACGGCGCGCTGAAGCTCTGGAGCAACTAAGAAAGACGGGGTATTTTGGCCCTATAGAGCAGAATGTGATCAATCGCGAAGGCGGCATCTACCCCGTTATTCTGCACAGCATGCTTATACGGGATTCATCAGGGAACAAGTTGCTTTGGGTGCTGATGGAGGATATCTCCGAACGCAAAAAGATCGAACGTATGAAAAACCGGTTCGTTGCCACCGTCAGCCATGAGCTGCGCACGCCGCTTACGTCTATAACGGGCGCCGTCGGTTTGCTGGCCGGCGGAGCAGCTGGAGCACTTCCCGCAAAAGCCCAGAGTATGATGGAAATTGCGAAACGCAACGCCCAGCAACTGGCCACTTTGATCAATGATCTGCTGGATATAGAAAAGCTGGTAGCCGGCAAGCTGGACATCCACCTAGAACAACAGCCTTTGCAGCCTCTGCTTGAACAGGCGGTCAGTACGAACCAGCCTTACGGCGCGCAGCGCAAAGTCACCATCGATCCCGCCCCCAATATTCCCGGAACCGACGTATACGTAGACCACCAGCGGTTATTGCAGGCACTCAACAACCTGATATCCAATGCTATAAAGTTCTCACCAGACAACGGCCGCGTCCAACTGTCGGCCCGGCACGAGTTGTCAGAAGGAAATCCAACAGTCGTTATTGGCGTGAAAGACAGCGGTCAAGGTGTTCCGGCCGCTTTTCGCGACCAGATTTTTCAGCGTTTTGCGCAGGCAGACAGTTCCGACACCCGCAGTAAGGGCGGAACCGGTCTGGGGTTGGCCATCACGAGGGAGCTAATTACCGTAATGGGCGGCGAAGTCGGCTTTGAGTCTATACCCGGACAAGGCGCTACCTTCTGGATACGCTTGCCGGTAACAAACACCGATGCCCAATAAAAAACCGGCGACCTTGCAACAGGTCGCCGGTTTCAGCTGAACCAAACCAGGTGGCTCAGGCAGACTTGAGCATTTCACGCACCACATAGTGCAGGATGCCGCCGTGGACGAAATACACGGCTTCGTTGGCCGTATCTATCCGCGACTTCAACTCACAACTTTCAGTAGAGCCGTCCTTGTAGGTTACTGTCATGGTGAGTGTCTCACCCGGCGAAATGTCACCCGACAACCCGCTGATACTGATGGTTTCTTCACCGGTCAGTTTGAGGCTCTTGCGATCCGTGCCTTCCGGGAACTGCAGCGGCATCACGCCCATCCCGATCAGGTTGGAGCGGTGAATACGCTCATAGGATTCCGCCACTACAGCGCGAACACCCAGTAACCGGGTACCCTTGGCAGCCCAGTCGCGACTTGAGCCGGTTCCATATTCCTTGCCGGCAATCACAACAAGGGGTGTCCCCTGCTCCTGGTACTTCATGGCGGCATCGTAAACCGGCATTTGCTCCCCGGTAGGTACAAATTTCGTGAAGCCACCTTCAACACCATCCAGCATTTCATTGCGGATGCGCACGTTGGCAAAGGTGCCACGCATCATCACCTCGTGATTACCGCGGCGGGAACCGTAAGAGTTGAAGTTCTTGGGCTCAACTCCCCGCTCTTGCAGGTATTTACCAGCGGGACTGTCGGCGCTGAACGAGCCGGCCGGGGAAATGTGGTCGGTGGTCACCGAATCCCCCAGCAAGGCAAGAATATTCGCGTCGACAATATCCTCCACCGGATCCGGTTCCGTGCCCATACCTTCAAAGAAGGGCGGGTGCTGGATATAGGTAGAATCTTCTGACCACTTGTATACCTTGGTATCTGGCACTTCAATGGCCTGCCAGGTGGCATCTCCATCGAACACAGCGGCGTACTCGGTGCGGAACATGTTGGTTTTGACCTTTTCCACAGCCTCCGCGACTTCCTGCTGGCTCGGCCACAGGTCTTTCAGGTACACCGGGTTGCCATCCTTATCCTCACCCAGGGGGTCTTCCGCCAGGTTCAGCCGCACATTACCGGCCAAAGCGTAAGCGACAACCAAGGGTGGCGATGCCAGCCAGTTGGTTTTCACCAGCGGATGTATACGGCCTTCAAAGTTACGGTTACCAGACAACACCGAGGCCACCGTTATATCACCATCCGCAATGGCTTTTTCAACCGCGTCCGGCAAGGGGCCAGAGTTACCAATACAGGTCGTACAGCCGTAACCCACAAGGTCAAAGCCAAGTTTATTCAGGTCGCCCTGGAAGCCGCCCGCCTCCAGGTAATCGGTAACCACTTTGGAGCCCGGCGCCAGAGAGGTTTTCACCCAGGGTTTGGTTTTAAGGCCTTTGGCCACCGCTTTCCGGGCCACGAGCCCGGCAGCCATCATCACACTCGGGTTGGATGTGTTGGTGCACGACGTGATAGCGGCAATCACTACTGCGCCCGGATCAAGGCGCGTCTTCTCGCCGTTCATTTCCAGCGGCTGACTTGACGGGTGGTGGTAGCTGTCATCCACACCCACAGCTGTCTGACCGCCCTCTGACTCCAGATTGCTCTCACGGTTGTCAGCTGCATCCGGCGCACCCTCGGCCGTTGCCATCAACAGCTCGAAGGTTGATTTCATATTCTTCAGCGCAACCCGGTCCTGCGGCCGCTTTGGCCCGGCCATACTGGCTTCCACGTCGCCCATATCGAGTTCCAGGGTAGCTGTGTATACCGGCTCATGACCGGGTTCACGCCATAGCCCCTGAGCTTTGGCATAAGCTTCAACCAGCTCTATCTGGTCGTCGTCCCGGCCAGTCAAACGCAGATATTTGAGGGTTTGCTCGTCCACCGGGAAAAAACCACAGGTTGCACCGTATTCCGGAGACATGTTGGCGATAGTTGCACGGTCTGCCACTGGCATGTCTTTAAGACCGTCACCATAGAATTCAACAAATTTGCCAACCACGCCTTTTTTACGAAGCATTTCAGTAACGGTGAGTACCAGATCTGTCGCAGTAATGCCTTCACGCAATTTACCGCTAATCTTGAAGCCCACTACTTCCGGTATGAGCATGGATACCGGCTGGCCAAGCATCGCCGCTTCAGCTTCGATACCGCCGACACCCCACCCAAGGATGCCCAGACCGTTAATCATGGTGGTATGGGAATCTGTCCCCACCAGCGTGTCCGGATAGGCGATGGTTTTATCACCCTGTTCTTTGTGCCATACGGTTTTGCCAAGATACTCGAGGTTCACCTGGTGGCAGATACCGGTTCCCGGCGGTACCACACGGAAGTTATCAAAAGCTTGCTGGCCCCAACGCAGGAACTCATAGCGTTCCTGGTTACGCTCCATTTCAATGGCTACGTTCCGCCCAAAGGCAGAAGCATCACCGAACTCGTCAACCATGACCGAGTGGTCAATTACCAGATCTACAGGGGACAGCGGGTTGATAAGCGCAGGGTCGCCGCCGGCCACTTTAACGGCCTCTCGCATCGCGGCCAGATCAACCACGCCGGGCACGCCAGTAAAGTCCTGCATCAGCACCCGAGCCGGTCGGAACTGAATTTCGGTATCCGAGCGTTTATCTTTAAGCCATTGCACCATGGCATCAACGTGGCTTTGATCCACAGTTACACCATCTTCGTTGCGCAACAGGTTTTCCAGAAGCACTTTCAGTGAAAACGGCAGTCGGTTGATGTCACCGAGGGACTCCGCAGCTTTGGGCAGACTGTAGTAATGGAAGGTTTTACCGCCAGCGCTCAGGCTGGTCAGTGTATTCAGGCTGTCTTTGCCAAGGCTCTCATTGGACATGGTATGCCTCCTACGATGAATTGCTATCCTATTACTATTGCATCGTTTCGGCAGACTTCAACTCACGGCAATTGATGTTCGCCATTCAGCCTGTGAATGGCGTGCACCAAAGCAACGCTCAGCAAAGCTGTTAACGCGTCTTGTATCCAGCAATCAGTGTGTCCACTTCGGCAATCATACGTCCGATATCTACAGCCATAGCCTGAGACTTTGCCGCCTCTTCAACAACATCCTGGCTTTGCTCAGCAACCTGCTGAACACTTTGGTTGATCTGTCCGGAAGCCACGGCCTGCTGTTCGGTAGCAGAAGCAATTTGCAGGTTCATGCCGTTCACCTCAGCAATTGCCGCTTCAATATCCGCAATCGCTTTGCCTGTCTGCGTCATTGCCCCCAGGGTCTCCCGCGAACGAGTCTGGCCCATTTCAATAGCAGCCAGAGTACCTTCTGATACGTTGGCCAGGCCATCAATCGTGGCGCGAATTTCTGTAGTGAAGGCCTGCGTACGCCGTGACAGATTGCGAACTTCATCCGCCACCACAGCAAAACCGCGGCCGTGCTCGCCGGCACGGGCAGCCTCTATGGCTGCGTTCAGGGCAAGCAGGTTGGTCTGGTCTGAAATATCATTAATTGAGGCGATAAACGTGCCGATTGACTCAACTTTCTCTACCAGTTCGCTAACCATGCGCGAAGAATCCGTGAGCGCGGTATTGGTGGCTTCAGTCATGCGCATGGCGCTTTGAATATGACGCGTTCCCTCAGCTGAGGCTTCCGACGAGCGCGAAGCAGACTCAGCTGCAGATTGCGCGTTGCGGGCTACGTCCTGAATCGTTGCGGTCATCTCATTGGTAGCAGCTGCTGCTTGATCGGTCTGAGCCCGTTGTTCTTCTATGATCCGATTTGTTGAGGTACCTGCTGCCGTCAGTTCTGCGGCACTCGAATGTAGCTCTCTGGAGAGGCCCCGCACAGACTCGATCAATTCTCCAAACTGAGCCACCATGGTATTAAACGCTGTGGCCGCCAAATCACCGTTGGCGTTCTCCAGGCGACCGCGCAGGTCATGCTCATGATCGAAAGCGTTAATCAGTGCAATAATCTCACGCGAGCGCTTCTGCTCAGCGCCCATTCTGATCGCGAAAAACGACAATATACCGCCTTCAAAAACCACAAAAGCTGCATGCAGTGCGGTAATGGACCAGCTGCAACCATAATTGAACAGCATCAACGGCATGCCACCGATAACCGCTTCCGAGAGCTGCAATGCTGTCAGCACCAAATGGTGTATCGCGATGACTGCGGCAGCGGCAACCACTGGCAGCCAGTCGCGGTAGGCGATTGTTAGCGCCAGCGCTGCGAATATATGGAAATGCATTTCGATACGCCCTAGCTGGGCCTGAATCATGGTGGCTGAGAACAGCATGAGACACATGCTGAATAGCACACCACAAGCGCGGGTCCCACCCAGCCAGTTATAACCAGCAATGGCCAATGCGCCGATTCCCAGAGATGCAGGGACCGCAAAGCTATAGGTTCCGTACCCCCAGGGCACTAGCAGGCCCACTACAGGCACATGAGCCAGTAACAGCCAGAGAATTCTTCGATCTGCCCTGAGCAGTTCCTGCTGGTGCAGGTGTTGAATATTATCAGTTGAATTCACAGTAACACCTCAAATTGAAACAACAGCTGAACCAGCCTGTTCGAATGATAATCCTGTAGCTTGCTTTGGTATTTCAGCTCTCGCCCTGCCCCATAAGCCGAGCAAGATCGGCATTCACCCGCTGCAAATCCAGCTCGGGCGACGCGTACAAAACCTGCCGACGGTTGTCCGCTGTTACTACGTAAAGCCGCGCGCCGTGGTTGATTTCCTGGCTCGCGCCGCCCTCACGGGCTGCAAAATCGCCGTATTCGTTTGCGAGCGCCTGGGCTTGCCGGAAATTCTCTGGCCTCACAGCGCGGAAATTCTGGCCCAATACCTCCATAACGCCGTTAAGTTCCTGCTGACTGTCGTTTTCAGGATCCAGAGTTACAAACACAAACTGCACGGGGTAATCAGACCAGTGATCGTGCAACGCCTTGAGGTTCAGCAATTGAAGCGGGCACACAGTGCCGCAGCTTCGATAACCGAAAAACACCACATTGAGGCCTGCGTCAGGTACTTTTGCACCCGGTAAAGATGGAACAGGCACATTGGTTTTATACCCGTAAAAGCCGGTTTCCCCGTCGACCCTGTGCAAAAGCCCCTGCGCAAAGGGCAAAGCCACAGCCATAGCCAGTGCTGTCAGCAGAAGAATGAAAGGGGCAGATTTCATAGGCGGAGTCATGCCGTAGGTGTGGAGGTGTTTTTCAAGAACTGGGTGCCTAATAGTGGTTTACGGCCATGCCGGCATATTCTTTAAGAGCCATATTTGCGATCATAAACGTATATTTATATTCAGGCAGGGCTTCCTCCGACCATGAAACATGATTGCCACTACCACCCGGGTGACCCTGCCAAATGGCACTGCGGCGAATGCCAGATTCATTACTGCACCCGCTGTATGCCCGATGCTGACGTTCGCCAGCGCAAGGCGCTGTGCCCGAGTTGCAGCAAAGCCATGCGCTATCTCGGAGCAGCAACGGAAGTAATACCCTTCTGGAACCGGATCGGATCTTTTTTTCGTTACCCGTTCCACTCTGATCCACTGATCGTCATTGCTATCTGTACACTGGTGCCCCTGATTGCGCCCGCCAATCTGATCGGGATTCTGATCTGGTTACTACTGGCACTGGCACTGTTCAAATACACCTATGCGGTCATCAACCACACTGCCGAAGGCCACCTGAAACCGCCCTCGGTATCCGTCGCCTTTACGGGCAGCGGGTTTAACATTGTTATTCTCCAGCTACTGGTTTTCATTTTCATGGGCGGCCTGGTCGGCGCAGCCGCAATGCTGGGCGGCCCACTATTGATGTTGCTGGCATTGGCTTTTGTCGTACTGGCGTTGCCCGCCAGTATCATGGTTCTGGCCATGGAACGTTCCGTGGGCGCAGCGGTAAACCCGATGAATCTGGCGGTACTCATTTCCCGCATCGGCAGCCCCTATTTTTTACTATACGGCTACCTCATTCTGCTCACGCTGGCCTCTGGCGTGGCCCAGGATTTTGCTCACAACCACTTCCCCTTCTGGTTTTCTCAGCCTTTATCCGGTTTTTTGAACAGTACCTTTACACTGATACTGTTCAATATGTTGGGTTACCTTTTATTCCAGTATCAGGAAGAGCTGGGGTTCGCCTCGGACATTCAGGACGAGACTGCGGCAGTCGATATGCAGCAACGGGATCGTAGCACCCGTTTCGATGCAGATATTGACATGAATCTAAAAGACGGCAACTACGATCGCGTTCAGGGCATGCTGAAGGAAGCGCTGAAGCGAAACAGGGATGATGCGCTGCGTATTGGCCAGCTCTATCAGCTATTGATTGCCCGGAACGACACAACTGAGCTATATCATTTCCACCCACGGATTCTGGACTGGCTGGCAAGCCGGAGCGACGGAGAAGGCATAGCTTCATTGCTCGGCATGCTTGAAGCGGCGGAACCGGGCTTTAAACTGGAAGATCCGGAGCTTGCCGTGCGTTGTGCCCGCTGTTTATACCAGCGCGGGCAATACAAACCGGCTATAAGGCTGCTGCAGGACTTCCATAAGCGCTTTCCGGAAAGCGATGAACTGGCTCCGGCCTACCTGCTGATAGCACAAAGTCTGGCTAATGGCCTGGACCAGTGGGAAAAGGCGACGGCTTACCTGACCTTTATCCAGAAGCGCTGTGAAAAGCACCCGCTACACGAACAAATTCCGGTTTATCTGGCTCAAGCGGAGAAGCAGGAGCTTCTTAAAGGTCCAAAGGCCTCATTTGCAATGCCTGACTAGGGAAGCTGGGTGTGGGGCTCTCCAAAACCGTGCGGAGCCATGGATGGCGGAGCCGAGCTTACAGGGACGTATTCACAGCGTGTTTTGGAGAGCCCCACACCCAGCTTTCCGTAAACCATCAGCTCGCCTGAAGCAGCTGCCGATAATGACGCGCCTTGGGCTCCATCTGTAGCTTCTCAAACTCTTCAGCAAGTAACCGGCAAGCCTCCGAAGTCAGCAACGGATCATCAGCACTGCGCAGGCGTTCAAACGCTTTTTCTGCGGCCTTGAGGTCGTGCTGCTTGAGGCTGGTGAACAACACCCGGTTGTGATCCTCTGCATCAAGTGGGTGGTAGCTCTCCCCTTTACTCAGGTATTCCTGCCACACCGCAATCATCTGTTCCGGCTGCCTGCGGCTCAGACTAACGTTCATCAACTCGCGGGTACGGGACTGGTACTCGGGTAGGTCGGGGCGAAGTTTGGCCAGGTTATAGAGATGCTCCAACAGAATGGGCCTGTCCGGATAGTGCTCACGCAACGCCTCGAACTGACGCCGCGCCAGCTCGAAATCCATACGCCCAAGGCTTGCCATGGCCTGGGCATAACCGGTTGTAAAGCGATCGTCCTGTTCAGCCTCTTCCGGTTCAAAAAACTCCTCGCGCACTTGCAGCCAACTTTTACCCAACAGCCACACCAACCCGGCACCCGCCAACAGGCCGCCAGCATGCGCCATATAGGCGACGCCGGTCGCCCCGGCGAACCAGTAATCGTAAATTTCCTTGCCCAGCCACACCGGCAGTACGGCCAGCGCGGGCGCCCGGAAGTAGTTGAAATACACACCAAGAAAATAGAAAAACCGGATTTTCTTCAAACCGTAGATGGCTACGTACATACCCATCAATCCGGATATTGAGCCGGATGCCCCCACAAGCGGAATATGACTGCCAAGCGAGAAAACGGTGAATACCACTCCAGACAATGCGCCACACATAAGGTAGGCAATCAGAAAGCGCCCAGGGCCAAGCGCCTTTTCGACGGTAAAGCCAAGCAGAAACAGGAAAACCAGGTTACCAATAATGTGCCCCCAGCCGCCGTGAAGGAACTGGTAGGTAATCAGGGTATACAACGACAGTTGCGCAGGAATAAGCCCAAGCTGCTCGGCGCTCAGGCGCTGGATGTAGGTTTCTTCAATATAGGTTCGTTGTTCCAACCAGCGCACCCGATCAGCCGGGGCCCAGATCACATCACGATTCTTCAGCAAATACTGGTAGAACTCACGATCCATGAGCAGGCTGACCGCCAGCCAGAAATCTTCGCCTTCTGCTCTCAGCTTCTGAAAGCTCTGCAGTTCGAAAACCAGTTCCTCTTCGCCTTCAAAACGGATTTTTCTTTGCAGATAGTCCTCATAGGCAGGACCTTCCAATAAAGGCAAATTGGAATCTACATAAGTATCAACGGCTTGCTCAATTTTTCGGCTGTCTCCACCCTGGTAAAACAGGAAAACCAGAAGACAGGTAAACATCAGCCCAAGGGTTACCCAAGGCGGGCGCTTCCAGTTAACCGTGTTCTCAGCAGGAATTATCAGCATGGGTGGTCACAATTCATCATAATCTGTCCCTGAAAAACTGCTTTCTATCATACCAGTGTCTTATTTTTGCGTTTAAATGATTTTCAGCGTGAATGTCATCAGTGTCCCGTCTGGCGAATTCCTTAATCTGCTGAGCCACTGAGGGCGCAGCGCGGGTTAAGGAATTCGCCAGACGGGACACAAGACCATCCGCCAATTGCCGTTATTTCCGCCTCAGCCAATAGTGGGCGGGAATAACAAGAAAAACCAGAGACCTGGAACAAGGATACTGCAAATGACCGTACTCGTACTGGACAACCCGGAGCTGATTGCGCAAGCCGCCGTGGCACATGGCTTTAACCCAGCCACCCTTGTGACAGAAGGCAAGCGCCCACATCGGCTCAGATTTCACTACGGTTTCAACAAACACTCTCTGGACGCTTTAGATACAGAGATTATCCTGCAACACGCTGCCTATTTGCGACAGCACCCTGGCGTCAGCATCCTGATTCACGGGCATTCTGATAATTTTGGAGCCGAGGACTTTAATCGTTTTCTGTCCAGGCAGCGGACTAATGCTGTAGCAAGGCTTCTGATAAAAGAGGGAGTTGCAGAATCCCGCGTTCTGGTTGCCAGCTGGGGCTCAGCCCGTCCATTGGCTACACCAGACGACCGGGCTGCCAATCGACGGGTAGAGCTGGAATACCTGAGCAGCGATATGGCAAAAGCACAATAGAAAAAAGGCAAAACGACCCGGGGCCGCGAGTGTGCGGCCCCAGAGTTTTAACTGAAACGATCAGCCATAAACCTGCCAAACATTCCACAAAAGCAAAAGCGCGGCAACCAGAATGGCCAGCCAGGTCAATAAAATGCCAATGGCCCGAGCTTTATGTTCCTCCCCATGGCCATTGATCATGCCCCAGGCATGAAGGATCCGACCGACCACCAGGGCCATGCCTGTCCAGTAAACAAGGCCGCTTGCCACCCCGTTCAGCTCCGCAATGCCCAGCATGATCAGGCCAAGCGGTGCATACTCTACAAGGTTACCGTGGGCGCGGACGGCCGCTTCAAAATCGCGATCGCCGTTAGTGCCCATGCCCTTTTTGAACTTCAGGCGGAATTTCACCACCTGTAACGAAAGCACCAATAACAGAATACCAAGAACGGCAGCAAACACTCCGGTAACAGGTACAATCATAATCAGCGTTTCCTGATCTGGCTGACAATAGCCAGCAGTAACACGGCACCTACAGTTGCGGTGACCAGCTCACCAATAGCGCCCTGGGCAGCCAACCCCAGCAATCGAAAAACAAAGCCGCCAATAAACGAGCCGACGATACCAATACCAATATTCGCCAGCACGCCGAAACCACGGCCTTTCATGATCAGGCCTGCGAGCCAGCCGGCAACACCACCAATAATCAGAAACAGAATCAGGTTCATCGTTTTCTCTCCTTGCTGGAAGTCCTTTGAGAGACTCTTTATACAGAGTAATCAGGCCAGGCGCACCTCAGAGGTCGGCGATCGCCTCAGCCATCTCTTTGTGGCAGCGCGCTATCAGGGCAGGAACATCCTCAGTGGTTAGCTCTTTTGTTTCCACCGGGGGCAGAATCCGCATAGGTACCGGCTCACGCCTGCCCAGCCAACCCTCGGTTTTATTCCGATACTCAGCAGCGCACACCATCACAATCGGCGCGCCGGCCGTCACCGCCGCGTAAAAAGCGCCTTTTTTGAATTTCTGCAGCCCCCGGCCTTTGCTTCGAGTGCCTTCCACAAAAACCCATAAGCTTTTATTCTCGCGAGTGATCGCCTCGCTGGTGGCTTGCATGACTGCAACGGCTTTGCGGGAGCGGGCGCGGTTCAATATCACATTCCCACCCAGCCAGAATGCCCAGCCAAAAAATGGGATCCAGACCAATGATGACTTGCCCACAGTTACGGTGCGAGGCGCCACCAGATCACCAACCACAAAAAGATCATCGTTGTATTGGTGATTGCAAATAGCCACCACAGGGCGATCTTGAGGCATATGCTCTGCGCCTTGCAGAGGGCGTTTCATACCAAGTATGGCTCGGCCAGTCCGCGCTAGCGCTATGGCCAGCAGGCGGTTATTGTCAGGGTTAAATGGCCTGAGAATGAAGAATGGCAAGGCGAGTATACAAAGCACCGGAACACTCATCCAGGCCAGAAATTTTCTGATAAAGCCCATACGAAAAACTCTGCAACGGGGTTTTGGCGCACAAGTGTACGCCAAGTTCACAGCCCAGCAACAGTGTGGATTTTCCCTGAGGCGCTTTGGCTGAGAACGCCAGAGGTTTGAACACCTTCGGCACGGGCTTCAACAACAAACCGCAGCGGCCCACCCGCATCCATGGTGTCAAACGGGTAACAGGTAACCAGCAAAAGCGTACCTGCAGGCAACTTGTGGGTATCGATGAACTCCGAACGACTGTCCACAATTCTTGTTTCCTGTACCCGATACCCCTGCCATTGCCCATCACGGTTTTGCAACTGAAGTTCATTGCCGGGCTCCAGATACTGCAGGGGTCGGAAATGAGTGTCTCTGTGGCCAGCAATGATGACCGAGCCCTGCTGATCTTCCAGGCCCATCATCTGACCCGGCCCGAATGCCAGGCTCTCCCCGTGGACACCGGCCAGTACAATCATTGAATCTCCAAGCTCCGGCATGGACAGTTTCGCCACCGGCCAGGTATCGGCCCAGGGCCAGGGCCGGGATTCCGTTTGCCGGGCCTGGCTCTCGGCCCAGGCAATTGCCAACAGTTCCTGAGCGACCACCGCCTTCAGCGGAATCCAAAGCCCGAAGACCAACAACGTGGCAGAGCTTGTTATCAGCAACAACAGCAGACGGCTCATAGGTATGCCCGCCTGCGCAGCAGTACAATAGCGACAGAGAACATCAAACCAAGCAATCCCAGAGCAACAAGCAAGGGCGCAACGGTTGCCGTTTGCGGGTAACGAGCCATACCAGGCTGGCTTCCAGCGGGCAGGAGCGTTGGCAACTGGTCTTTTACCAAAGCGCTTTCGGGATCCCGAGCCGGCGTTTTATCCACCGCCACAAAACTTGTGTAGGGTGACATCAGGCTATGTTCAACAGCCAGACTGGTTACCCTCGCTTTGTCCGGCTCCTCGCCGGCTATCCGCGCTTCGTCCAGAAGACTGTCAATTTTCTCCCGGGCCCAGTAACGATTCAGGCCCGTACCAGAGGCCGCCTGCTGCAAATCCAGGCTTTTCTGCCAGATCGCTCCGCCGGGCAAACGGCCCGACACACTCAACTCACCAACGGGCGGCACTCCTCGCACTACCTGTAACAGCGGCTCTCCTTGAAACAGATCACCGGGGCGACGCGGAAAGCTGTCTTCCTGCATTGATGCCGACAGGCTGGGCCAACTCACCTCGATATCCGTCAGCACTGGCGCTTCCATGGCCGCAAACAATCGGACCAGAGGGCCGCTGATATCTGCAGGATCCTGTACAGCGGTATAACTGCCGCGCCCCCAGCGTGCAGCTTCACGCATAAAGTGCCGGTTAGGCGCAGAACCTATAGCAACCGTGAACAGCCTTTGATCACTCAGCTGACGACGGATCTGGCTGAACAGCGCCGACTCATTGCCAACCGCACCATCGGTCATAAACACAACCTGGCGCACTCTTGATGACGCCTCTGGCGATGTACCTTCCGAAAACTCGTCTGCACTCATGCGCTGGCTTTCCAGAGCCATAGTCAGTGCAGAAGCCATTTCCGTGCCCCCATCTGCTTTTAACCGACTTACATACTGGCGCGCACGGGCCAGATTGTTCGCCGTTGCCTGCTCCGGCTGAACAAACAAAGCGTGCGGCTGGGAATTGAACTGAATCACATTGAACCGATCACCGGGTGCCAGTGTCTCCAGCCCCAGTTGCAACGCCTCCCTTGCCTGCTGAATAGACTCCCCCGCCATGGACCCGGAGGTATCAATCACAAACGTCAGCTCCCGCGGCAAACGGGTTTTACCAGCCCGGCCAGGCACCACCATAGCCAGCAGATAATCCTCACCTTCCCATTGCTGATGAAAAACAGCGGCGCCCGGCTCCTGGCCCGCAAGCGGCTGCCAGCGCAATACGAAATCCCGGTTCATCACAATTTCTCCAGCCTGGGGCTGAACCATCATCACCTGCCCGTCCTGCCGGGAAGCCAGCTCATGGCTGGGACTGGACACCCGTGCCAGTGGAAGACCGGCATCAATAGTGAACCTGACCGACGCCCGATGACTGTCGGCAGCTACATCATCCACATCCACCGTAAACGGACTGATGGCATCCGCATCCGGAACCTCCGTGGTAGGTACCGCCCAGCCCCCCTGCCATTCCTGTGGCCTCGCCGCCAAAGGTTCACCCGGCATATAGCGCGGGGTTAGTGTCGTGGGCACAGTCAACTCAAAAACCCCATCCCTATAACTCACCAACTGCTGATAATTCAGCTCCACGCTCACCGTTTCTCCCGGCGGAATATTCGCTACCCGGGTCGTAAACAGATTCGGCCGCTGCTGCTCCACCGTAGCCGCATGACGCCCCGAGTCCCGAGCTTTCTCATAGGTTTTCTTTGCTTCTGCACGGGGCTGAACCTCACCAACAATCGTACGCTCTCCTACCTTCATCGTGAGTCCGTATACACTGGCCTTCTCCGGCAAGGGAAACACAAACACTCCTTCCCGCCACTGATCACTGGTGTTCCGGAACGTTCGTACGAGCGTGCTGTCTGCAATCAGGCCGCTAACGCGAACATCAAAATCGCTCCCCAGCACCAGTGCCGGTTCCTGCCACTGGCCCTTGCCATCCACAAAATGCAGAACACCTGCGGAATCCTCATTGCCAGTATTGGCTTCGGCATAGATAGGCTGAACAAACAGCACCAGCAACATTGCCATCCACAAACTTACGCCCTCCATAAAGCGTCTAACACGATGTGAGCGCCATGCACCGAGCCCTCCCGAGCGGCTGGCTCCCCTCCCGAAACCGTGCGGAGCCATGGATGGCGGAGCCGAGCGTACAGGGATGTATCTACAGCGTGTTTCGGGAGGGGAGCCAGCCGCTTGGGAGGGCGGACTCAGACTAAACGGGAAGGCACTATATTTAGAGGCGATGGCAGAAAACATCATGGCAAGATCCTTTAGCTACACGATTCAATAAGACGTAGCCATTTCAACAATCTGAAAAGGAACTCCCATGGCAGAATCAGACATTCCGCCCACGAAAAATGATGAATTATGACAACACCGCAAGCTAACCTTGTTCTCAAAGCCTGCCGTGTTTAAATAGAGCCCAACAACCACGGATAACAGCCAGAACCATGAAAAAACACCTGGTCCTGATAGAGGACGAACCCGCCATCCGCGACAACTACCGCGCCGCCTTCGAACGCCGCGGCTATCGTGTATCCACCTACGGTGACCGTTCTTCTGCCTGGCAGGTACTACGCCAGGCCCTGCCCGACCTCGCCATCATTGACGTCGGCCTGGGCGACGAGCCCGAAGGGGGCTTCACTCTGTGTCAGGACCTGCGCTCATTATCAGCAACACTGCCCGTCATCTTCCTGACCGCCCGCGACAGCGATATCGATTCCGTGCATGGACTCCGACTTGGCGCTGACGACTACGTCACCAAAGACATGAGCATGGAACACCTGCTGGCACGGGTCACCGCCCTGCTGCGCCGGGCAGACGCCTGGGCAGAGGCACTGCAAAAGCCGGATGAAGTGGTAAACCGTGGGCGCCTTAGCCTCAACGTCGATCGCATGACCGTAGCCTGGGATCAGGCTGCAATAGACCTCACTGTTACCGAATTCTGGATGCTGCACGCACTGGCACAGCACCCCGGCCACGTACGCAGCCGCGACCAACTGATGGAGGCAGCCAGCACCCACCTGGACGACAACACTGTGACATCCCATATCAAACGCATCCGGAGCAAATTCCTGCAGCTCGACAGCGCCTTCGATGGCATCCAGACCGCCTACGGCATGGGCTATCGCTGGAACGCTCGTGAGCTCTGATTCGTGACCCTCAAACGTCAGCTGTTTGTTGCCAGCCTGTTAATGCTCCTGATCCCGTGGGCGGGCCTGCAATTTGTGCTGGAACTGGATCAGGCGCTGCGACAGCAGGCTCTCCAGCAGTTACAGGATCAGGCTGAAAGACTGGCGCAAACCTCCGGAGATCTCAGCCTCGGGCTTCCTCCTGTGGCACCCCGGACACCCGCCATTTACGTGGAAAATCTCAACAGCCCCCTCAACCTGGACGGCTACAGCGCTGACTGGCCAGGTTACGACGAAGGCGAACAATTCCAGCCCTGGCAGTCTGCCGCTCAGCCAGAGGTGCCAACGGATAACACTGGGCAGCCTACCCTGCGCTGGCAAGCGGCTACCGATCAGCACCACCTGTACCTGTTGATACGCATCGGGAACCGCCAGCCCGTGTTCTTCAAGCCCGATGCGCCAGATCAGGTTCATGATCGACTCTATCTCTGGCTGGAGCCTCCGAGCGGGAACCTGGACCCGGATATCCGGCCCGCCTCATGGCTCATCCGAACCCCCGCACCCGGCAAGGTCTACGCGACTGTTTACAGCACGACGGGTACCGAGCAGAAACCCGATTACCGCATCAGTGGCTACTGGCACAGTGTGGGGGGCGGCTGGCAGCTGGAACTGGAGCTCCCCAAACCGCCGCGAGGCAGTCGCCTGGGCTTTAGCGCGCGGTGGCAGGAAAGCCCGGAATCGGCGCAAATATCCACGCCTACAAACCCGCTACCTATTCTGGTCGAACGCAAACCCGAGCTGGAGCGGCAACTGCTCCAGGAAATGAGCAGAGGGCAAATTGTCCGGTTGGTTGAGCCTGCAGGCTGGGTGGTCGCACAACAGGCAACGCCCGCCCGGCAAGCACAGCCAGAATTCGAAGCACTCAGCCCTCTACAGATTGCTGAGCACATCAGCCTGAATGCCCTGAGGGCGCTGGTACAACTTTACCAACCCACACCTTCAACCCTGGCCGCCAGCACCAACCGGCTCGATATGCATGCCCTGACTGACGAAGGTCTTGTCCGACATGAGGACAACAGCGTTTGGCTGATGACGACTCAACCCGTATTCGGCGGCCGGACTCTGGTACTGGAACAGTCTCTCGATCAACTTCTGACGCTGTCGGGCTCGGCCCTGGGTTCCGTCATCGCCCGCAGCATTCTTATCATCATCGGCCTGACCCTGGTGCTACTGGGCTACGCGAGCTGGCTGTCCTGGCGCATCACCCGTTTACAGCGGGCGGTCAACGCCAGTATCGATAAGGACGGCCGGATTACCGGCACCTTGCCTGCCTCAAAGTCCCGGGATGAACTTGGGCAGCTACAAAATCATTTTGCCCAGATGGCCGACCGGCTGCATGGCTATAACCGATACCTGGAGAGTTTTTCCCGCCGTCTTTCCCATGAACTCAAAACCCCTGTTGCCGTTGTTCGCTCATCCCTGGAGAACCTAACCCACAGCACCACGGACGAAGAGCGCTCGCAATACATAGGGCGAGCGGCTGCGGCTACGGAACGTTTGCGGAAAATTCTCAATGGTATGAGCGAGGCAGCCCGACTGGAGCAGAGCTTTGATCATGCCGACAAGGAAACGTTTGACCTTGCAGACGTCATCAGCCAGGCGACTGCGGCCTACCAGACCCTGGATGAACATCACCAGTTTCAGTACACAGGGCCGGTGTCTGACGTAACCCTGACTGGCTCCCCTGAACTGATCGTGCAACTGCTGGATAAACTGGTGGACAATGCCCGGGATTTCACACCACCTGATGGCCGGATCATCACTGGCCTGGAGCGAACCGAGAACTCGATTTGTCTGTCTGTGTTCAACGAAGGCTCAGCTCTGCCAACGAACCCTGACACCAGTATTTTCAGCCCCTTCGTATCAGTGCGAGAAGGCCGGGAAGAGGGACACTTGGGCCAGGGACTGTTGATTGTCCAACTGATCGCTGATTTTCACAACGGGCGCGTAGAAGCGGTTAATGAAGCCCAAAGCAGCATTGACGGTGTCTGTTTCCGGGTTATCATTCCGGCCACCCATTTATAAAACAGGCCCCCTCACCGTGAGCGAGCTACTTGAATCTCTTGAGATTCACCCCCTCAGGGACGATCTCTATAACGAGCTGCATTCCCGGCCTTACCAGGTTCTCCCCAGTTCCGCCCGGGTTACCCACATTGCGGTGCTAACCACACCGGCCCAACGCGAGCAGCAGTTTAAACATCTGCAGGCCCTGTCTGAGCAATTGGGCTATCCGGCCCCCGAGCAGGAAACCGGTTGTTTTGAGCAAACATTCGGAACACTGAGGGTGCGCAGGGAGATGCACCTGGAGTTTGCCTCCTACACGTTCATTAACCTGGCCGCGAGCGATTCGGAACCTTTTGCCGAAACCGGTATCAGCCCGCTGCCGCAAGCCTGGCTGGAACAACTACCCGGCACGGTCGTTGCGGCCTTCCATCTGGACATACTTCCTGCAGAGGCAGGCGCCGAGGGTGACCCCGACGACATTCGAAAACACTTTGAGGGATTACGACTGGTTGGCAGCAGCCCCCAGGAAGGCGCCGCAAAGGTGTGGGGCACATTCAGGCTGCATACAGATGGTTTCGGCCGCTTTATGGTAGTGAACCATAAGATGTCAGATAGCCAGCTAGGCCGCCTGACCCAGCGGCTTATGGAGATTGAAACCTACCGGCTAATGTCACTGCTGGCGCTGCCCGTAGCCCGGGAGATCACGCCATCGCTCAACGACATGGATCAGAAGCTGGCCATCATCACTCAGGCATTGGCCGACAACCACGATGTGGACGAGCAGCAACTGCTGGCGCAGCTAACCAACATAGCCGCCCGTATTGAAGCGTTCAGGGCGAACGCCACCTTCCGGTTCTCCGCCACCCGCGCCTACCACCGCCTGGTACTGACACGACTGGAAGAACTCAGGGAAGATGAGCTTTCCGGGCACCTTACCCTTACGGAATTCATGACCCGCCGCCTGACTCCGGCCGTCAAAACCTGTGAAGCCGTCAGCGAACGCCTGGAAGATCTTTCAAAACGTGTAGACCGCGCCTCAGACATGATGCGCACCCGGGTAGAGCTGGCGATTCAGAGCCAGAACCAGCAATTACTCAGTTCCATGGACAGGCGCTCGAAAATCCAGTTGATGATGCAGCACACCGTTGAAGGCTTCTCGGTTGTCGCCATCACCTACTACCTGATTGGCCTGCTGAAGCTGATCCTGGACTCGGTTTACGAAGCCGGAATCATCTTCAACAAAACCCTGACTCTGGGCATTGCCATTCCGGTCACGCTGGCGCTGGTATATCTGGGCATACGATTCGTGCACCACCACTTCATGCGTCTGGCCAAACGGCAATAGCCGCAGGCTTCAACCAGGGTTCTCGTTTCCGGAAAACTGCCGATAAAACTGTTGCGCCGTGCGCCCGTTTCGTACGCCCTTGGAAGTTGCAAAGCGGATAGCTTCACGGTGCAGGTCTTCCCGGTCGGAAACCTCTGGAAACAGAGCATCCACTGCCTGAAGGTAAACCTCCTGAGAAAAGGCGTAGAAGGACAATTGCAGGCCAAAACGATCAGCCAGAGAAACCTGTTCTTCTATTGCTTCAGCAGGATGGAGCTCGCCGTCCTGAACTTTGCTGTTCAGGTTGTCGGACATGAACTCCGGCATCAAATGACGACGATTCGAGGTGGCGTAGACTCGAACATTTTCGGGCGGTAGCTCCAGCGACCCTTCAAGCACACTTTTCAGCGCCTTGTACCCGGTTTCACCTACGTCGAAAGACAGGTCATCACAGAAGATGATAAAGCGAAATGGCAGGTCGCAGATATCATCAACAATCTCCGGCAGGTTCACCAGATCGTCCTTGTCTACTTCAATGACGCGCAGGCCATTTTCTTTATAGCGGTTCAGCAATGCCTTGATCAGGGACGATTTGCCGGTTCCCCTGGCCCCCCAAAGAAGCACGTTATTCGAAGGTTCTCCCGCAAGAAAGCGTTCAGTATTGCGCGCCAGAGCCTGTTGCTGACGATCAATACCAGTCAAAGCACCCCATTGAACAGGATCAAGGCGCCTGACTGCACGAAGACCTGCGCGATGGCGGCGCCAAACTGCGGCGGGAGTTGAAGACCAGTCAAAGGGTATATTTCCAGACATTAGCTCTTTTCCTGAACAGCATTAAAGGTCTGTGCCCAGGCTTGTTCCCGGAGCACCGAAAGCTAGTATATCTGCAAGAGCGGCAGACGAGCTATCGGCCGAAGAGAAGGCAGAAAAACAAGCAAAAAAAAGGTGCGGAGACAAAGTCTCCGCACCTTTTTGGGGGTCACATCACTTCGATCAGAACTGGAATTTGAGACCAACCTGAGCGGTATCAAAGTCCGGACCAGAATTGTTCAACTGGCCATTGAAATCATCTTCGTCGATGTCGACGTTATAACGATTGTACTCCAGGAACGTAGTCAGGTGTTCAGTGATGCGGAAGTCTACACCGGCACCGACAACAGGGCTTACATCGTCGTAAGTCTCATCTTCATCGAAAGCATCAACATCAAGCGCGGCAGCAAACGCACCGGCTTTGGCATACACACCGAAGCTCTCGGTGACCGGCAAGCGGCCTATAGCGACAAGCGCTCCACCCTTGAGCTTACCTTCGACATCGTCTTCACCGAAGTTGCCAAAATCCACATAGTTCGCTTCCAGAGCGAAGAATTCGTTGAACTGATAACCGAGGCCTGCTCCGTACAGATCATTCGAATCATCGAAATCGCCGCCGTGTGACTTGTAACCGCCGTAACTACCTTTGATGTACGGGCCAGATGAGTCACGATCGGCTGAGCTCTGGGCGAGAGCCACAGGAGCTGCGAACACGCTGGCGGACAAAACAGTAGCTAGTGCAATACGAGAGTTAGAGTTCATAATGATTCTTCCTCGCTAGTTTGAGTTCCATTCGTTGGTGCGTTTCTAGAGTCACGAAAAGAATTGATCGCTGCCTCTGAAATGCATGCCACTACCCTAGTAGTTCTGTTCCTCGGTTTGGGTTACATCCGGACTAAAATCTATTCATCTTCTCTTAATTTTTTTCTTAAAATGAAAAAATTAGCTGTTTAATCATGAACTTAAAAAAATAGCTCACGCACACCTGAACCAAACACAGGAACCTTGCCAAGCTTGCAGTAAAGAGAATTACGGGGTTATCAGAGGGGCAAACAGATTATTCGGAGGGCGAATTATCCGTCGAATGCGCAGGCGCCTCTTCGGATTCATCACTTTGGGGACTGCCGCCAGAGCCGGCAGATTGTCGCATCAAAGTCATGCCTCCCTGAAGCAACAGGTTTTTCAGTCTCGGGTCACCCTGTTCCACAACACCGACGGCAAAAGCCATCAGAGCTGCCTCGATCGGATTGCCCTGGATCAACGAGCGCAAAACCTCGACGGGTGAACCGCTTCCTGAGCCAGACGGTTTACTTTCATTATCGCTATCGCGCAGCTTTCTGGCGGGACGAGTCATACGGTAGAAAAACAGGGCCAATAGACACAGGCATGCAAGCCCGGTGATTGCCATAGCACCTGGCTCGCCCACAAGGGGAGCCAAGGCCAGGGTTGCTGCGTTAACCAGAAAATAGAAGCCGGTGATCAGCAACGCCGTAAGAAGTACCAGAGCCAGCACGACCCCGGTGAGGGCCGCTACTGCCTTACGAAGGGTGCTCTGGATAGTTGCAGAATCAGGCAGCATCAGCGATCAAGCATTTTGCCAACAATCACGCCCGCCAGGAACATGAGGATAATACTCAGAAACGGCCGCTCCTCAATTTTATGCTCCACACTCTCAACGGACTTTGAGCCAGCCTCAGTAGCGCGGTTCAGAGCCTCATCGCCTCGCTTGCGAAGCTGATCCAACACCGCCCGGGTTTCACGGCTGATTTCACTTTTCAGGTCATTAGCGTTGGACTTCTGGCCATCAGCAACCGCTTTGGTCAGCGATGCCATGTCCTCTCGTAAAAGTTGAAGATCCTCTTTCACGCGGGCGTACTCGTCTTGTGCTGTTTGCTTTTCCATGAGCTGTCTCCTGATTGATTTCTGACTACATTCGACAACGGCCTGGGATGAGCGACTACAAGAGCCCATAAAGCCATACACAAATCACTCTAGCACATGGCCTGATACGCATGACAAGTTACAGCCCAGACAGAAGCACCCAATAAAACCCGAAAAACCGTATTACGCCGCAAAGCAGGACGGTTCGGGCTCATCCTCACGCACACGCAAAAAGCTTGCGAAACGTGGCAAGCCGGTTGCCGTATGGCCGTAATTTGAAGGTGATGCAGGTGCCAGGTGCGGGTGGGTTTTTGCAGCGCATAATCTGGGTTTATTGTGCAGAATAACGAAGCCAAGCCTCTCCTTGGCAGTCACACCACTCTGCAGGTGTCGCGCTTTCCTGGCATCCATGCCGGAGGTAAGCCGTCACTGTGCTAGCAAGTCGACTCTGCTGCAGGTTAAACACTGCGTGCCAAAACTTCTGTAAGCAAAATCTCACACCACCGTAAGCTTTTGCACACACTGTAACTGCGGAGTTATAAGCTTTACTCTTCGAATTCATCGACGCAACGAGCGCTCTTTAAGACAGCCTCGGACGCTAATAGTTGTGATCACTGCAGGCCGTCTAATAGAATTCCCGACAGCCGGGCTTCCCGCAATAACGTATAAGCCGCTAGCATTATTGGCTTTTCTGAGGCGGCATTGAAGCTAATAATGGCTGTAGTAACGCCTTTGGTGTTTTCTGCCTGGCCACTTGGTTAACCCATAGCATTCACCTTTAGAGCGGCTTAAGACACCGTCTTCCGCGGACAAAATTGACCAATGAAACGCAGGATCAGAATAGTTACTTTCTTGGTTGTGAGCACTTTCGGAATGCTCAGCCAACCGGCGATTTCCGACGTAGTGAAAATGTCCAGCAGCGGCCTATGCCATCCTCCGCAGAGCAGGTGGTATGAACGAACACAAAACTATCGGGCTTTTCAATCGCTGGATGACTGCTCAGATGCCGGAGGCAAGTTGCCTAGAGGTGTAACTGAAAAGGCCACATTGATCCTGTCTCAACAAACTCCGGCAATGGCACAAACCTTAGAGTATGAGCGCTCGGCTTTCGGGCATGGTTGGGATGATACAGACGGGGATTGTCAGGACAGTCGGGCTGAAGCCCTTATTGCGACCTCTACCACACCAGTACGATTTGCTACGGACAAGCGCTGTCGTGTTGTTACCGGCCGTTGGGTTAGCTCGTTCACAAATCAGGTTATTCAGAACGCATCCGACATCGATATCGACCATGTGGTGCCGTTAGCCTGGTCTTGGGGTCGCGGGGCAACGCAGTGGTCAAGTGAAAAACGCGAGCGATTTGCGAATGACCCAGTGAATCTTTGGCCAGTCGAGGCAAGTTTGAATCGCAGCAAAGGAGCCAAAGGACCTAACGAATGGTTACCGCCTGCTGGGCATTGCGGTTATGTGGCTCGCTTTTACCGAATAGTGAAGATCTACAAACTCGAGCCGCGACTGGCTGAAAACGAGTGGATACGAGTCTTCCTGAATGACTGCCGAAGCTGACCACCTGTTAGATTGAGGGGGATTACCTCGACCTGGCGGTTGTTTGTGCCAATTGCCATCGGGCGGTCCATAGAACTTCCGACGTAGAAGGTAATTTTTCTAAACTGAAATCTCTATGCTGTTGAAACTTATAGAGTGCAGGCACGGCAACGTCCATTACATTGCGCCTTCGTATTCCTTTCCTGGGCGCGCATGCTGCAAGCGTATACTTACAAGGGAGAGAATGTGGCAGTAAATTTTGAGTATCTTGTCGTCGGACAAGAATATGAGCGTCCTTTTCTCGCAGAGCTATGGGGATACAAAGGATACCAAGCTATATCCAGGGGCGTCGTCACTCCATCCCGTACTAATTTCATCATTCTGTTCGTCACGAAAGAAAAGCAGCAAGCACTTACTCAATACAATGACTACATAGACGGCGATTACCTTCATTGGGAGGGTGAGGAAAAGCACTCTTCAGACAGTAGAATAATAAGTGCAAGTGCCAGCGGTGATGAGATACACCTGTTGTATAGGGATATTCACCATTCGCCGTTTGTTTACTATGGCCAAATCTCCCTTCGAGATTATGAACTACACACCAACGAACCGAGTAAGTTTGTATTTTCTTTGGCGCTTGAGGGGAGTTCGCCGGACCCTATTGCAGATATCGAAAAACATAAGGGCGAATACAGCTCACTTGAAAAGACAGAGCGAGAGTCGGTTGTTAAAAGCCGCGTTGGGCAAGGACTATTTCGCCACCGAGTCATAGAGCTTTGGGGAAGCTGTTCAGTAACAGGCCTTGCAAATTTGTCTCTTTTGAGAGCTTCTCACATTAAACCGTGGCGTGACTGTTCTAACCAAGAACGACTAGACCCTATGAACGGATTACTCCTTCATCCGACGCTAGACCACCTTTTTGATAGCGGATTGGTCACTTTTGAGGAAAATGGAAAAATTCGATTGTCGGATAGACTGTCAGCTGAAGATGCAGAAATCTTGCAACTTGATTCGTCGGAAACCATGAGAAAAGTGCCCGGGAAGCTCAAAGAGTATATGAAGTTCCACCGGGACCATGTGTTTAAAAAAGGTTAACCAGTGGGTAAGCCCCAAACCTGAATGTCCGCTTTGCGACCGAGTATCAGAATGAACACCAGTTTCGGGATCTGATATATGCAACGGAAGTCATTGGTAACTGGCGGCGCGACTACCATGAAAGCCGTCCCCTCTCAGCTTTGACCTTTCAGACACCACCGGAGTTTGCCGTTGGCTTTCGGACTACCAGAAAAGGGGCGAAATTAACCGGCATTGCTATGCAATGAGCGATCCAATGATGGGGAGGGGGCAGGGTCAGGAGCCGGGTGTTTCCAACTCTGGGTGGGCCTAATAAGGAGTCAGCGGCAATTTCCTGTTGTCCCAGGGCTGTTTGGAGTTGCTAATTGGTGCGCGAGTCATTGCCCGCGCAACCAAACCAAGGTCAGAGGGAATCAGAGTTCAGCGGAATCAGAAATGGCCTCTTGAACAGCGGTTTTGACGAGCGGAGCATGTTCTTTTTTATCAAATTTCCAAATGATGGGGCCTGATGCCGTAGAAAGGCGAACAAAGGAATCGACCATAGAGAATTGTTGGAAAAACATGATGAGTGCCATAACCACGCAAAACCCACCAAATATGTACCCTTCCAAAGCGATTGAGGTAAAACCCAGCACCAATGCTATCGTAGCTGCTCGCTTGAGCCCGCTTTTTGGCGGCACGACAGCATCTACGTGCTGAATGTCTCTGATACGGACTGCAGTACCTTTTCCGCTTGCGGGATAAACCTTTTGGCTGGTTACCTTAAGGGGCTTGTCCAGATATACCTTCGGGCTAGAAGCCTCATTGGTCTGGTTAAAATCATGATTGCAGAATCGGCAAGCGGTGGCTTTTGCTTTCACAGTTTCTGCGCACTTCGGGCATTCTTTCGTTTCTACGTTGCCCTCAAGAGCCAGTTGAGCTTCTCCAGCCATTTGTTGAATCCTGTATTGTGCTTTGATAGTCGGATTGAAATTATCTAAACATTATATTATTTCGATCACTTATGTCGACTTCGTTTACATATAAATACAAACTGACTGACCGGAAATTTTCCGGGCAGAAGCCCAATTCCTAACGCTGTTCGTTCGACTCTGACGAGATTTTCCGCACGATATCAGTTAGAGCAGAAGACTTCCCAGGGCCAGTAACATACAAAACTATCGGCAAATCACTAGGGAAGGACTTCCCCCGATTCAGCCGCCTCTTCGCTCAGCAGTGATCGCTCATCCTAAGTGTCCGCTTTGCGACCGTCCGAGGCCTCTCCAATTTCTAAACAAAAGCGGATATCAGTAAGCCTTTTTTAAAGATCCGCACTCATTGGAAAGCAGACCTTTTACCGCGCCGAGATAGACTATTTTGGATGGCCTTGATAGTGCTGATTTGGCGCATGGGCCAGGAGTCTCGGGTGCACCCAGGTAAGTCTACGATTTATTCTTGATGGTGTGACAGGAGTCGTTGAGTTAGCGATAACGGAATGTGTTTTCGCTCACCTCGGTCTGTGAGTGCAGGCCAGCTGAGACACTAAAAGTACGCTGGTTCCGTTAGCTTTTTCAAAGAATCCCCGCCACAAAATTCCTTGTTTGTTGTATTTATTAGTTCGAGAATTTCCTTCTCTGCTTCCTTGAAGTCATTTCTTGGCATAAGTTCAATTCTGACGCCAATCTCTTGTAGAGAGTCACGCATGCGTCTTTGATGGGGTTTATACTCAAATGACGGTGTGCCCGACTGTAAACACTCTTCATTTGACTTGGCTATGCAATTGTCGATTTTGTTGAGCAAATCTTTATATTGATCACCGGTTGTTAACAGGCCTTCTTTGGAACCTGGAAAAATCAGGTTATACCACCGAAAGGTGTCAATAGATTCCTTATTTATCCTTCCCTTCCTTGCTATCTCGTCATTTATAAAATCTTTGAAAGTGTTTAGGTTAAGGAGATGATTAGAGATAGCGTTAGTCTTAGCGGTTGAAATATAATTTAGAACCGCGAAATATATTCCAAGCAAAGTGAATGAGGTGATGGTAAGCGATATCGTTCCTTCCATTGATGATATCGAAAACTCGACAAAGTTCAGAAAATTGCTTATACAGTTTTTGGTTGTGCAAAAATCTCGCTGAAATGCGCTTGCTTCCAATAGCCCTCTAAAAAAGAGGAATGTGGATATAGAAAATCCAATGATAAATATAGTTAGAGCGACCTTGGACGCGGCCCGAAATCTTATATCTAGTGTATTTGCGTCCATTTTAGCTCTCGTAGGATGGTCGGATGAGTTTTAGTCTCGCCCTAAGGTCGTTAGCCGTGTGGACGAAGGTTCTTTGAAGAATATTAAGTCTTTGATGAGCTTTGTTATACCTTCGCCAATACCAATATCTAGAACCTTTTGTTCTGTGGTCCATTTCTAGGTTTGTAACCATCGTAGTGCAACGTTTTATATCCCTTTTTGAAGGGAGGGGCTCGACCTTTTTTAACCTAGAAACCAATTTGGCGTGCTGGTTGTGTCCTACTCGAGCTAGCTTATTTACTCTTCCTAGGCAACGATTATAGTCTTTCCGATAAGGATGGGTGGTTCTGTAATGTCTTTCCTTTGCTACTATTTCGATGTTCTTTACCGCAGCTCTAATATTCTTTACTTCGTGTGAAGCAAGTCGCGGCTCATTAAAGCAAATTCTTAGCCCGTGCACACACAGTGGGGTTGAAGCTTCCCTTTCGATTCTGGTTTTTTGTTCATTTATAGGAAAGTCTTTTTCGTATAACATGTCCGTAATGATCTTCTTTGGAAAAGAAAAATCGTAGTCATGAATCTTTGACGAAACAGTTATGTCATCGACTAGCCGCGTGTAACGCAACCCTTTTCTTAGTAGCCGCTTCGCGACTGTAGGTTCAATATCATGGAGTACCAAGGACGCGAGATAGCTTGAGGTCAACCCACCCTGGGGAACTCGATTCTCATGGCAACAGATATCGGTTAGCACTTCACAAACCGATTTAGGGTATTTGAAGAATTCATTAAAAACATCGTAAACCAAGTCACTATGAATGTTGTCAAAAAAAGACTTTATGTCAATTTTGAGAAGGCTTTTAGCTTTACAGTGCCTGCGAGCGCATGAGATATAGTCTTTCTGGATTTCTTCGCCGTCGATGATCTGATTAGGTATGGACCCAAAAATATAGTTAGGCCACTGAATTGTGCTTGGCTCATTTTTTTGTGGTGCAAATATCCGTTTGTTAATTCTTCTTTGAATTCGGCGAATGAGATAGTGGGGTTTGAATGCGGTCCTTAGTGAGCCATCCGACTTGTTAACTTGAACTTCTTCATAGCGGGCACTGGGTTCGAGGGATAGGGCTTTTTCGAGGTCTGTCTCTGTTATATCGAGGGCAGTACAGAGATTCTTTACGTTCGAAATCGAAGCGGTTGAAACTTTATGAAACAAAAAATCATCCATGACTGCTCCAAAAATACAATATGGAGCTGGCCTGCCCATGCAATAGGGTACAAGTGTAGGTGTCGTATTCACCGGAGATGTCAACCTCTGATGCCACCTAACTCTATCAGCCAGCTCCACCGTCTCTCCCGACTCTGGAGCCAGAGGAGGGAGACCCTACTCTGGGTTCAGAGGCGGCGGACCCTGCGGGGCTCCTACCGACAAGTTCGATAAATATCGAACGCTCATAACGAGCAATTAGAGGTCTATCTTTGACCCGGTTTCCACGAATAAACGGTTCGTTTACGCAGTCACGAGAATATGGGGTCGTAAATGGTATGTCAATATCCGCTCCAGTTCTTCGTTCTACTTCCCGCATGGTCTGTTTACCGTGTTCGACCTAATTTGGATGCGGTTGTGTAAACGTCCCCGTTTTAGTTACATCCCTCATTCGAGTTTTCCGTAAGCTACACGCAGGGAAATTCTGCATAAAAAAATCATAAAACTTTGATCATGTGCAAACTTTTGCCAAAACCGGCTGTTGTTGTGCCTTATTAGCAAAAACGAACGGAGATTCGGTCAATGACTGCTTGCAGTGCCATAGCTATACTCCTACACATCCTGTTGAAACATGACTGAAAGACCCATTACCAAGGAGCAAACAAATATGAGCGACCTGAAAGCCAGATTCGACGAAGCGGTAAACTACATCCAGAATGCGGAAGGTGACTTCAAGCCTTCCAATGAAATGAAGCTGGAGTTTTATGCCTTGTTCAAGCAGGCAACCGCCGGAGATGTGTCGGGCAAACGCCCGGGCATGATGGACTTTGTTGGCCGCGCCAAATACGACGCCTGGGAAAAGTGCAAGGGCATGTCCAAAGATGATGCCATGCAGAAATACATCGATAAACTCGAAGCGCTCAAATAACAAGCCAGCTTGCGTTCCGATCCCGGCAGATATCCGTCGGGATCAAAATCCCCATGCAGGGCATCTGTTAATAGCGTGTACCTGTCAGCGGTCAGTCATATTCACATTGAGTGCATCGTACGTGCGGTTTTCCGGTGGGCGAATCACGTAATTGTTGCTGTGTGTCTGTCCGGGGATGGACTTGGGCGTGCTGAAGCGAAACTCTACCGGTATCTCTGAACGGCCGAGATCTGTCCGGCTATCGCCAGGCTGCAACGCCAGAGGGTCCAGATAAAAATCATCGTCACCTGCCGGCTGCACAGGAACCCCTTCCGCAGGAGCCGCCAGGCCGCCCTCAATCACCGTATCAGACAGGTCGTCTTCAGCGATGGATCTGAAAGGAATGGTTTCCAGTGTTGAACGTTGCTCCAACTCGAACACCAGGCCGTCTCCGGCGTTGCTTTGCGCACTGACAGATCCTGCCACCATGAGCAGGAAAGCTATGGAGATAAGCGCAGAGCGTGTCAATTCAGACGATCTGGCAATAGGATGCAAGACATTCATGGCGCCCTTCCTGAGCTGAGACACGCCTTCGTTGAAAGGTGTCAATTTTTGATCAGTCTATCGCCAAGTTAGTCGTATTTCTCGATTGATTGACCGATTTGTGACAAGTTTCCAAACTCACTCTCAACGCATTAGCCGGAGCAGCCTTGAAAACACCACTTATTACCCGCCAGGGCTATGAAGACTTGCGGAAAGAGCTTGATGAGCTCTGGCGGTTCGAGCGCCCGGAAGTCACGAAAAAAGTGAACTGGGCGGCTAGCCTTGGTGATCGCAGTGAAAACGCTGACTATCAATACAACAAGAAGCGGCTTCGGGAAATCGACCGGCGAGTGCGCTACCTGAGGCGCTGCCTCGAGAATCTCAAGGTGGTTGATCAACGCCCGGAGCAAGAAGGGAAGGTCTTTTTCGGTGCCTGGGTGGAAGTGGAAAACGACGATGGCAAGATTTTGAAATTCAGAATTGTTGGCTACGACGAGATCTTCAACCGCACCGATTATATTTCTATCGATTCGCCAATGGCCCGGGCACTGCTGAAGAAGGAAGTGGGCGACGAGGCGGAGGTAAGAACTGAGGCCGGGACGATTACTTGGTATATCAATGCCATTGAATACAAGGCATAAAAAAACCCCGTCAAAACGGGGTAAGGCTAGCGCTGTGCTGGAGGAAGAAGCAAGCGGCTATTGATGCTTGCTTCTATCTACAGTGCCTATTCTCCACACCCGGTATTACCACGCCCTTGCTGATGGATTACCTTTTAGTCAGGGTGAGAACACAACAGCCGGCACACCGAATTAGGTTGTACACTCTAGGGAACGGCGATAGCTTCCACGTATCAAATCTTTTTATCCGCTTTAGCGTTGGAGATAGCAGAATGAATACACAGAAGTTCCTGGATATGGCCCTTGAGGGCGTCGATGCCTTGGGCTTTCGCCTCGACCAGATGGGCATTACCGGAAAGGTTAATCGCCACAATATTGCGGCTTTGCTGATGCTGGAACAAAAGCATCTTGAGGGTGAGTGGGACAGCATTCAGGTTCGCTTGAACCTTCGCCGCTCACAATTCGAACGGCTTACCCAGCAGATTGAAACCCGCAAAGATGCCTTGGTCGGGCCGGTGCTTTCGCAGGTAAACCGGTTCCGCCCGAGCCACTGAACTTCAGGCGTTGCCGGTTTCTGCAGAAGGGGAAGTGTCTCCGCCGGCAGAATCCGGCGCCTGCTCGGCCTGGGTAGCCTTGATACGTTTGCGTAAACGGATATATGCCGGCATATGCACAGCTACCGTCAGGCCAGGTGGCGTTTCATCCGGGTAGGTATCGCTAAGTATAATCCTGCCCTGATGAATCTCGGCAACAGCACTTACCAGGCTGAGGCCCAAGCCGTTACCCGGAAGTGAGCGGCTCTTGCCAACGCGGTAGAAGCGCTGGAAAACCTGGTCCTTCTCATCATCGGGAATACCAATACCACTGTCCCGAACTTCGAAAACTGCATCTTCTCCCTCTTTTCGCACCGCCACACCGATCGTGCCATGCTCGGGCGTGTATTTAATGGCGTTATCAATCAGGTTGCTGATCATCTGGAACAACAGGTCCCTGTCCCCTTCGATGATGACCCCGGCCTCAAGAGACTGATCAAATACCTGCTCCTTATCCTCAGACAGCGCTTCATAGAGTTCACAGGCATCGGATACCAGCTCATCCAGAGCAACCTGCTTCATATCACCGGAATTGCCCTTGGTTTCCAGGCGGGCGATTCGCAAAAGTGCGTTGAACGTCGCCAGCAACTGGTCCGCTTCTGCAACGGCGCGGCCTGCCTGCTCTCTCGCCTCGTCGTTATCAACGGACATCAGGGTGTTTTCAAGTTGGTTACGCAGGCGCGTCAAAGGGGTGCGAAGATCATGGGCGATGCTGTCAGACACGTGCCGGATACCTTCCATCAGGTAAACAATCCGATCCAGCATCTGGTTAAGGTTTTCCGCGAGCTGATCGAAATCATCCTCTGTACCGCGAGTCGGTATACGGAGGGAGAGGTGTCCGTTCATGATTCGCCGGGAGGTATTATTGATCACTTCAATACGCCGCGTTGTGCTTCGGCTCATTAAAAAGCCGCCAAGCAACGCCAGTGCAAGGGTTATTCCCATACCCCAATTGATGGCCGTTTCAATAACCCGTTTGAGGCTGGTTAGCTCATCAACATCCCGGCCAACCAACAACCTCAACCCACCCTGAACCTCGAAGATGCGGGCCCGGGCAAGCCGCTCGGAGCCGGTCCAACCAACATCCGAGTTGAGCGTAAAATTGATCCAGCCACTTTCCGAGCGGGATCCATCCGGCCAGGTCTCTATGTTGCCTGCCAGTTTTACAAATTCTTCAGTGGTCAGCAGGTAAATGGTTTTGGCATTGGGATCACGTGCGACCCGCTCACGAATAATCGTGATCAGGCCATTTACGCCACGCCCCCGATATTGCTCCGCCAACCCGGCGATTTCAGCTTCAATAGTTTCGTCGGTCTGGGCGGTCATAAAGCCCGCTGTACGCCAGTAAATAAAGGCCAGTAACAAAAATACCGAGGTGGCAAATACCACCATGTACAGCAGGGCAAGCTGGAAGGACGATGTCCTGAGCTGGCTAAGCAGTTTCACGCAACATGTACCCTGCACCCCGGATGGTCTGCAGTAGGGGTGTTTCGAATTCCTTATCGATCTTGGCTCGCAGACGGCTGATGTGCACGTCGATCACGTTGGTCTGGGGATCAAAATGATAATCCCAGACTTTTTCCAGCAGCATGGTCCGGGTGACCACCTGTCCTGCGTTACGCATCAGATATTCAAGCAACCGGAACTCCCGGGGTTGAACATCGATATTCTGACCGGAGCGCTTCACTGTGCGGGCCAGCAGATCCATTTCCAGATCGGCTACCTTCAGCACGGTTTCAGTTTCCGCAGACTGGCGATTTCTGCGTACCAGCGACTCGATCCGGGCCAGGAGCTCGGTGAAAGAGAAAGGCTTGGTAAGATAATCATCACCACCGCCTCTAAGGCCTTCAACGCGATCGTCTACATCGCCCAGCGCGCTGAGGATCAGAACCGGCACCTGGTTTCCCGTGGCACGAACGGTTTTGATGATGGAAAGCCCATCCATGCCCGGAAGCATACGGTCGACAATCATGATGTCGTACTCGCCACTGGCGGCCATCATCATTCCGTCTTTGCCGTCAGCAGCGTGATCGACCACAAAGTCTGATTCCTTCAGACCTTTAACGAGATAATTTGCTACGTCCTGATCGTCTTCGATTACCAGCGCTTTCACCGGATCCCCTCCTGATAGCGAATTACATTAACAACAGAGTACGAATAACTCGGGACACCGGCCAGTTACGATCTTGTAAGAGGGTGTCGCCAATGGCGACGGTCGGGTCTAGGCCGTTATCCAGTGCAGGCTTTCTGTTGTGGCGCCTGAGGGCCGGTATTCGGCACTTACCCAGCCGTCATAATCCATCTTATCGATGGCGGCGAAAACATTCGGAAAGTTAATCTCTCCGGTTCCTGGTTCGTTCCTGCCGGGGTTATCCGCAAACTGTATGTGACCAATCCATGGCAGCAGGCACTCCATGGAGCGCATAAGGTCCCCGTGCATGATCTGCATATGGTATATGTCGTACTGCAAGCGCAAGTTATCCGCATCAATTTCCTCGATCAGCGCAATAACCTTACCGGAGGTATCGAGAAAAAATCTGGGCATGTCGACCCGTGAATTGATGGCTTCCAGGCACAGTGTAATGCCCTCATCCGCAAGCTTGTCAGCCGCCCATGCAACATTGGCTGCCAACGTTTTCCAGGCCGTCTCTTCATCCAGCTCCACCGGTTTCAGGCCGGCCAGGCAGTTCAACCGTTTGCAATCCAGTTCCCGCGCATATTCGATCGCCTGATCCACCCCGGCGCGAAACTCTTCAACCCGATCCGGAAGGCAGGCAATGCCACGCTCGCCGGCATCCCAGTCACCCGGGGGCAGATTGAACAGAACCTGCGTAAGACCATTGTCTTTTAGCGCACTGGAGAGCATTTCTTTGGGCCAGGCGTAGGGAAAAAGATACTCGACACCGGTAAACCCGGCCTCAGCCGCTTTGGCAAAGCGCTCAGGGAAGGGTACTTCGGTAAACAGCATAGACAGATTGGCAGCGAAACGCGGCATGGGCAATTACTCCTTGGGGCCCGGGCCGGTAGCACCAAGGCGGGTTCCGTTAATGTGTTCCAGTTCCAGCAACAAGCCGCTGTGATCAGCATCACTATGGCCATTGGCTACCAGAGACAAATATTCATTATGCACTTGTTGCGACAGTGGCAGCGTTAACCCCTCTGCCCGAGCCTCATCCAGGATCATACGCAGATCCTTCAGCTGGATACGGGCAGGCGCACCAGGTGCAAAATCGCGGTCAATCATGCGCTGACCATGCAACTCCAGAATCCGGCTGCCGGCAAAGCCTCCCATCAGCGCCTCGCGCACTGCCGCCGGATCCGCACCGCCCTTGGCGGCCAATAGAAGGGCTTCAGACACTGCCCCGATGGTAATGCCCACAATCGCCTGGTTTGCCAGCTTGGCAAGCTGCCCGGCCCCCACAGGGCCAATCCGCGTGCACTTGCCGAGCACCTCAAACACTGGCCTAGCCCGGGAGACATTTTCCTCAGAGCCGCCAGCCATAATACTCAAGCGCGCTTCCTGCGCTCCCAGAGTGCCACCGGAAACCGGAGCATCCACATAACCTGCGCCTTTTTCAGCCGCAAGCGCAGCGTGACGACGAGCCACCGAGGGCTGAACGGAGCTCATATCAATTAGCAGAGCCCCCGGTTTGATGGCTTCCAATGCGCCGCTTGCAACCAACACCTGTTCCACCACATCGCTGTTTTCCAGCATGGTGATCACAACATCTGCTGTTCGCACGGCATCTGCAGGAGTGTCAGCAATCGTTGCTTCACTAGCAAACGGCTCGCACTTGCTGGCTGTGCGGTTCCAAAGAGTCATGGGGAAACCAGCATCCAGCAGATTGCGGGTCATGGGAGCACCCATCAGGCCAATGCCGAGAAATGCGATCTGAGGAACTTCTTTTGTCATTTTAGCGGTCTCGATTTCAAGTATCGGGAAGAAGCAATTGGGCAGGCCTTTGCAAAACCGTGCGGAGCCATGGATGGCGGAGCCGAGCGTACAGGGATGTATTCACAGCGTGTTGTGGAAGGGCCTGTCCAATTGCTTCGTACACCAGACTATAAGATACAAAAGGCGCAAACAAAAACGCCACCAACCGAAACGGTGGTGGCGTTCTCAAAGTGCTTTCAGATGACCTACCAGATCAGGCAGCTTCAACCATCTGCAACCGGATCTTCTTCATGGCATTCTTCTCAAGCTGTCGAATACGCTCAGCAGAAATGCCGTACTTGTCAGCCAACTGATGAAGCGTTGCCTTGTTCTCGGATAACCAACGCTCACGCAGAATATCCTGGCTACGCTCATCCAGCGCTCCCAATGCCTGCATCAGGCGACCATTGGAATCCTCAGTCCAGTCCGAGTTCTCGAGCTGAACAGCCGGATCGCTACGGTGGTCTTCAAGATAATACGCCGGCGCTTTGTAAGCCGTGTCGTCGTCATCATCCATGGGACCGTCAAAGGCCGTGTCGTGAGAAGACAGGCGACCTTCCATTTCCCGAACCACCCTGGGTTCAACTCCCAGATCCTCAGCTACTGCATTCAGTTCGTCGTGGCTCAGCCAAGCCAGCTTTTTCTTCTGGCTGCGCAGATTAAAAAACAGTTTGCGCTGGGATTTGGTGGTGGCCACTTTCACTATGCGCCAGTTGCGCAGAATGAACTCGTGAATTTCTGCCTTAATCCAATGCACAGCAAAGGAAACCAACCGAACTCCGTATTCCGGATTAAAGCGCTTGACGGCCTTCATCAGGCCCACATTCCCTTCCTGGATAAGATCTGCTTGCGCCAGGCCATAACCTGAATAACTGCGCGCAATATGAACAACAAATCGCAGGTGAGAGAGCACCAATTGACGAGCCGCATCTACGTCTTCGTCATAGTGAAGGCGCTCGGCAAGCTCCTTTTCTTCATCCACAGTGAGAACCGGGATACGGCTCGCAGCCTGTATGTAAGCCTCAAGATTGGCGCCCGGAACCAGTTTATCAATGAGCTGTAAGCTCGTACCCATGCTTTAACCTCCGAACCTGACGACCGCATAATATATGCGAATAAAAATTAGACCGTCAAGAGCCTTAAAAGTTCCCGAAATTCTCAATAAAACGTTTTAAATCAACAAAATGAGAAATTCACCATAACTTTTTCAGTTAACAACCTACCCTGAAACAAGCCGTAGCTTCAATACGCTTTTACCGCAATCCGGATCATCACCCTCCGGCAATCTCGCCTGGCTCGATGTCATCCAGGTGACGCTTTACCGCAACCCAAGCGCCCAGCCAGCCTAGCAGCATCGCTACAATAATCAATGCAAGTATCCCATCAACACCCAGCCCGTTAAGCGAGAAGTCACTGCGATACAACCCTGCCAGACGTTCAACCGGGCCGCTCAGCCACCACAGCGAAGCCTGAAGCAGTATCCAGGCAACAACGCCGCCGCCCAGGCCAAACCAGGCCCCTGTGTACAGGAATGGCCGGCGCACGAACCCATCCGTACCGCCAACCAGCTTCGCCACCAGAATCTCATCACGGCGGCTTTCAATAGACAGCCGTACAGTGTTGCCGATCACCAGCACTACAGCTGCTGCGAGCAGTATTGCAAGTGCCCATATAGCCCTTGCAAGCAGATCTGTCATGGCATTCAGGCGCTGCAACCAACCCAGATCCACCTGAACTCGCTCAACGCCATCCATACCCTCAATAAAGGTCACCAACGCCGCGACACCATCTGCGGACCGGGTATTCTCCTCGGGTGTGATAAGCAATGTGTGAGGCAAGGGATTCTCTTCCAGATAATCCAGTGCCTCATCGAGCCCCGACGAGGCCCGGAACTCCGCCAGCGCCTGGTCTTTATCGACCAGCTCCAGCTCCGTCACACGTCCATCCGAACCGATTTCCCCCGCAAGCTTTCGGGTTTGCTCAAGACTGGCATCCTGCTTCATGTAGGCAGTTACACGAGCGCTACTCTCCCACCCTGCACTCACGCCCTGGAGACTGGTTAAAAGCAGCAATAGCGCAACCGGTAGTGCCAGCGCAACGCCCATAACTGTCCAGGTCATCAGGCTTGCCACGGGTGTTCGCCACAGGCGGCCGGCACTGTCTCGGGCTACTTTTCGGTGATGGGTGAAATAGGAATCTGCCTGCTCGCGCCAAGGCGAACGAGCTACTCTCGCTCCCCTTGCCGGGTCCGGTTTGCGAGGCCTTGATGATGAATCAGTTGCCACTCGCACCTCCCTGCAACGGCGTGCCACCGGCAATCAGGTTGCCATGGTCCAGTGTCAGTGTGCGCCGACCCATCTCGTTGATCAGGGCAAGGTCGTGACTGGCGATCAGTACGGTTACTCCGACCTGACTGAATTGGGCAAACAGATTCATGATATCGGCAGACAGCTTTGGATCCAGGTTACCTGTAGGCTCATCTGCCAGCAGTAAGGGTGGCTTGTTCACCACAGCGCGGGCAATGCCCACGCGCTGCTGCTCACCGCCGGAGAGCTGCAAAGGGTTCATTTTTTCCTTGCTGAGCAAGCCGACTTTATCCAGCGCCGCACGAACCCGACGCCCCGCATCGCGAGGGGAAGCTCCCATCACTTCCAGCGGCATGGCCACGTTATCAAACACGGTCCGGTCAAAAAGCAGTTGGTGGTTCTGGAATACCACTCCGATGTGCCTGCGAATATAGGGAATTTGCCGCCGCGGCAGGCGGTTCAGCACCTGCCCGCCAACCACAACTTCACCGGCACTTGGCCGCTCCATCACCATGAGCAGTTTCAGCAGCGTGCTTTTTCCCGCACCTGAGTGCCCGGTCAAAAACGCCAGTTCACCACGGCCCATATGGAAATTTACCTGGCGCAGCGCCGTATGGTCACTGTCATACCGTTTGGTAACCTGGCGGAATTCGATCATGGTGGGCTACTGCTCCAAAAAACCGGATCATGCGATAAACTGTTCAGTCGTTTATTCAGCAAACAAGGCATCCACAAACGTCTCGGCATCAAAGCTGCGCAAGTCATCAACCTGCTCGCCAACGCCGATGAAGCGGATGGGAAGCTGCAACTGACGGGCAATGGCAAATACGATACCGCCTTTGGCTGTGCCGTCCAGCTTCGTTAAGGTAATACCACTTACGCCAACGGCTTTCTGGAAGACCTGGGCCTGGCTAAGAGCGTTCTGCCCCGTGCCGGCATCCAGCACCAACATCACTTCATGGGGCGCAGAGTCATCCAGCTTTTTCATCACCCGGACGACCTTTTCCAGCTCGCCCATCAGGTTGTCCTTGTTTTGCAATCGGCCTGCGGTGTCGGCAATCACTACGTCCACGCCGCGGGATTTACCGGACTGAATGGCATCGAAGATCACCGAAGCGCTGTCGGCTCCGGTGTGCTGAGCTACAACCGGAACATCATTGCGCTCACCCCAGACCTGAAGCTGCTCGACCGCAGCAGCACGGAAGGTATCACCGGCCGCCAGCATGACTGACTTGCCTTCGCTCTGAAGCTTTTTGGTGAGTTTGCCAATGGTCGTGGTTTTGCCGACGCCGTTTACGCCAACCATCAGGATCACGTAAGGCGTTGTGCCCGAGTCAATCACCAGTGGCTTGGTGACACCCTTGAGAAGGCCATGCAGTTCGTCACGCAGGGCTTTACGCAGAGCTTCACCATCCTTGAGCTGGTTACGCTGGAGCTTGTCAGTAAGGGACTCAATAATTTCTGACGTGGCGGTCACGCCCACATCCGCCATCAGCAGTGTGGTTTCAATCTCTTCCAGCAACTCTTCATCGATTTTCTTGCCGACGGAGAACAGATCCGCCATACCGCCGGTCAGGCTTGCACGGGTTTTTCCCAGACCCTGCTTGATACGCTCAAAAACACTGACCTGTGGCTCGGGCTCAGGTTCCGGAGTTTTTACCGGCTCGGGCGCAGGCTCTGGCGCCACCTCAGGTTCCGCGGTTACCGGTGTTTCACTGACTTCCTCAGATACAGGCTCCGGGGCTACCTCTGTCGTTGCCTTCTCGGGCGGAGCTGCAGGCTCTGGACCTTTTACGGCCTCAGGCTTGCGCTGAGGAACAGGTTTCGGTCGCGGGACACGGCCGCGATTGCTGGCGATATCCAGAACAAACAGGAGTACTAGAAGGGCCAGAAGGCCGATTGAAATCCACTCTGCCATCATAAAGTCATACCATCATTCTGAATGGGCGGGACGAATAGAGCGCACATTCTAGCAGAGTGTCTGCGGGAAGTGAGGATCGCGTGAATTATCACCAAAGGTCCGGTTTCCGCTAAGATACGCGACATACAGTGGCTATGCAGTGGCTATGCAATGACTATGATCAGCTTCCGGAGCTAACACCATGACGCGCAGAAAACCCGGAGGCCCGCTCCCTCCAAACAAGCACAAAAAGGAAGCTACCGCGAGACAAAGCCAGAAGCAGAATGCAGCAGGTGAGCTGCGCATCATTGGTGGAGACTGGCGTAGCCGAAAACTCCGCTTCCCGGATGCGGGAGGGGTGCGCCCTACTCCGGCACGCACACGAGAAACCCTGTTCAACTGGCTTTCATTTCATCTGGCGGGAAGTGACTGTCTGGATCTGTTTTCCGGTTCCGGCGCGCTTGGCCTGGAAGCACTCTCCAGAGGCGCCGCCCATGCCACACTTGTTGACAATAACGCTGCTCTGTCAACCGCCCTGCGGAGCAATCTCAGGCTACTCGGATCTGATTCCGGCACTGTAATATGCGCCAACGTGGACACTTACCTGAGCCAGCGCACAAGGCCGCCGTTCGATATCATTTTCATGGACCCACCCTTCCGGCAAGGCTGGCTGGCAACCCTGCTCCCAATGCTGGACGCTCAGGGCTGGGTTAAACCCGGTGGTTGGGTTTACGTGGAGCACGAAAGCGACCTCCCGGCCCCGACGGCTCCCGCCAGCTGGCAACTACACCGACAGAAGACCGCCGGGCAAGTCACCTACTGCCTATACAGGGTGGCTCAGGCTGCAGGGCGCAGCGAGTAGGCCCGCAAATGGGCTGCAAAATCTTCCAGATACCGGATACCGCTGGTTTCTGCCTCTTTGCACCATTCCATCAATGCCTGCAATTTATCCTGGGGCTTGAGCCCACGCTGGCGCCAGAGGGCCTGTAACTCATGGCTCTTCTCGTAGATCTGGCGCAAAACAGCATTGCTCTCCAGAAGCGACTCCAGCGTTTCTTTTTCCCGGGGCTTTATCAACGTTACTTCCCGCGACAAAAGCTGCTTGAGCTTGCGATACCGGGGGCGGATCTCATCATCCATAAGACTCTTCTGCTGGCGCAAAACAGGCTCCGTCACCCGCTTACGGTATTGACGCATAATATCAAAGCGGTTGTTGGCAATGGCCTGCACTGTTTCCACATCCACCTCCTGCTTGCCGGGCACATAGTGGGCAATCGGGCGATAGCCTTTTGGCTTGGCAAGGCCGAATAGTTGAAACAGGCGAATATAACCCCAGCCAATATCCACTTCGTACCAGCGACGCGAAAGCTTGGATGAATTCGGATAGGTATGATGGTTGTTGTGCAGCTCTTCACCGCCAATAAGCAGCCCCAGAGGAGAAATATTGCGGGCGTTATCAGCACACTCAAAATTACGATAGCCCATCCAGTGACCAATTCCATTCACAACACCGGCGGCCCAGATGGGGATCCAGGCCATCTGCAAAGCCCATATCCAGATACCATGAACACCAAAGAGTGCCAGATCGATCAATGCCATCAGTGTAATGCCCGCCATTCTGTAGCGGCTGTACAGGTTGCGCTCAATCCAATCTTCCGGAGTACGCTGACCGTATCGCTCAAGGTTCTCCGGCGTTGCTGCTGAAGCATAGAGCTCGGCGCCCTCGAGAAGCACTTTCTTTATACCCAGTACCACCGGGCTATGCGGATCTTCTTCCGTCTCGCACTTGGCGTGATGCTTGCGGTGGATCGCGGTCCATTCTTTGGTATTCTGAGCTGTGGTCAGCCATAACCAGAAGCGAAAGAAGTGCTTGAGTACAGGGTGCAAATCCAGTGAGTTATGAGCCGAATGACGGTGCAGGTAGAGTGTCACACTGATAATCGTGACATGGGTCATGCCCAGAAAAACCAGAATCAGTTGCGTCACCGACAGGTCAAGAAGACCGTTAAACCACATAGTTAATCCTCAAATCAAAATCCAAGGCCGCAGAAAAGCGCCAATGGCCGTACTTTAGCGTACAGGTGTTAGCCAGAACAACAGACTTTGATGGCAATTTTGTTACCGTTCACACTTGAGCAACACGACCCCAAACACCCGATCCGGAGAACGGCTGCGTGCCCGAATTACCTGAAGTTGAAACCACACGACGCGGTATCGCGCCTTACTGCGAAGGCCAGGCCGTCACTCACGTAAATGTGCGAAATGGCAGGCTGAGATGGCTGGTACCGGAAGATCTTGCGGCACAGATGGAAGGCCAGACAATCCGGACTGTGGATCGCCGCGCCAAATACCTTTTTCTTAATTTGGACCATGGGACAGCCATCATCCATCTGGGCATGTCCGGAAGCCTTCGTGTCATCACCGGCGACACACCTGCACTGAAGCACGACCATATCGACCTCACACTGGGTTCCGGCGTTATTCTGCGCTTTAACGATCCGCGCCGGTTTGGCTGCTGGCTATGGGCCGATTCTGCAGCGTCGCATCCGCTGATCGCCAGCCTGGGGCCCGAACCACTGTCGCCAGACTTCAGCGGCCGAATGCTGTTCCAGTTATCACGAAGTAAAAATACGCCGGTCAAATCCTTCATCATGGACAGCCACGTGGTTGTAGGTGTGGGAAACATCTATGCCAATGAAGCTCTGTTCAAAGCCGGGATTCACCCTGGGCGCAAGGCTGGCCGAATCAGTCTCGACCGTTACCTTCGGCTTGCGGAGGCCATCAAAGAAACCCTGAGCGCCGCCATTCTGATGGGCGGCACAACTCTGCGGGACTTCGTCAACAGCGACGGAAAACCTGGCTACTTCGCCCAGTCACTTCTGGTATATGGTCGAACCGGGGAGCCGTGTACCGAATGCGAGAAACCGCTAAAGGAAGTGCGCATGAGCGGGCGGTCTACGGTTTACTGCACCAGGTGTCAGCGGTAGATCCTTGCGACCTTCTGCTCTAACGGCATGGAGTTGCACAATTCGCAACGAAAATTCGTTTGAAAATACGCAAATATGATTCATAGTTAACAGAGGATTAATCCCCGGGAGTTACAATAAGGTTCGATCTATCCGATTCGAATCCGGTGTTGGGTAAAAACAATCCAGCATTAACGGGGCCCAAAAGTTCAGGAGACAGACTAATGATCCGCAATATTTCACGCACCCTGGTGGCCACTGTGGCCGTCTGCCTGCTGGCTTTTTCATCCGTAGGCCACGCGCGCTCTATCGACGAAAGCCCGTCGGCATTGGCCATGGCTGGCGATGCTGTGTTTGTTCGCCCGGTGCTGCTGGCAACAACCATCGTAGGAAGTGCCGTGTACCTTGTATCGCTGCCTTTCTCGCTGCTCGGCGGCAATGCTGAAGAAGCAGGTGACGTACTGGTCGTCGGCCCGGCGAAAGCCACGTTCGTACGTTGCCTGGGCTGCACTAGTTCGGGTCGGAAAGCAGAACCAGTAGAACAGACTGGTAACTGATTTACCCCTGCAACACCGCCTTTGCATGACATCAGTACCATTCCGGCTTGCCTCAGGCCGGAATCTGCGGCAGCCTGACGAAAATTCTTCAGGCTGTTTTTGTTTATGATCAACTGGACCTCCCTCGAGACCGTGTTCCTGGACATGGACGGAACACTGCTTGACCTGCATTTCGACAATCACTTCTGGCTTGAGCATCTGCCCAAGCGCTATGCCGAGCAATACGACTTGCACCCGGGCGAAGCAAAAGACCAGCTGATCAGCATGATCATGGCCGAAAGGGGCACGCTCAACTGGTATTGCACCGACTACTGGAGTGAGCGGCTCGATATGGACATCACCTACCTCAAATCCGAGGTCGGCGACCGCATAGGTTACAGACCCCACGTAGCAAATTTTCTCCAGGCCCTGAAAAAAACCGGTCTACGGTCTGTGATCGTAACCAACTGCCACCCGGACCCACTGGAGCTGAAGCTTCAGCGTACCGGCCTGGAGAAATTCGTAGATGGCATTGTTTCCAGCCATCAACTGGGCAGGCCCAAGGAAGACATCGCTTTCTGGAAGGATCTACAGCGACTGGCGCCCTACAGCAGCGCAACCACTCTAATGGTGGATGACAGCTTCCCGGTGTTGGAAAGTGCCCGCTCTGCCGGAATTGCACAATGCCTTGGCATTCTCACTCCGGACAGCAAGCAAGCTGCCCGGGAAACACATCCCGAGATACCCTGCGTCCACCACTTCGATGAAATCCTGACAGCTATTCACCAGCAACGGCCCCTGCCATCTATCGGCTGAGAGCGCTATAATTCAGACATGTGCCCATCAGGTGAGGAGACATGGCGGCATCTACGTCAAACGATCAAAGGGTAAGGCTCGACAAATGGCTATGGGCTGCCCGCTTCTACAAAACCCGTTCACTTGCGAAAGAAGCGGTTGAGGGCGGCAAAGTCCACTACAACAGCCAGCGCTGCAAACCTGGCCGACTGGTAGAGCCAGGCGCAACGCTGACCTTGCGCCTTGGGTTTATGGAAAAGGTCGTGATTGTAGACGATGTAAGTGAACGCAGACGCGGTGCGCCTGAGGCTCAGAAGCTTTACCACGAAACCGAAGACAGCGTAAAAAAGCGGGAAGACCTCTCGTGGCAGCGCAAGACCATGCAGGCCGCCCAGTTACCACCAGCCAGACGACCTTCCAAAAAAGATCGTCGAGACATTCAACGATTCCGCGACCACAACGGTATCTGACCAAGACCGCTCAGCCGCCACCATCGATACAAGCACCCAGTTTTCAGGAGAACCAGCATGGCATCCCGCGATCAGTTCCAGCGTTTTATATTTGAACACAGCCAGGTGCGCGGAGCCTGGGTGCAGCTCAACGAGAGCTTTCGTGAAGTCACCAGCCAGGCACCCTACCCGGAGTCCATTCGCGGGCTGCTTGGAGAAGCCCTTGTCGCCAGCATTGTGATGAGTAGCAGCCTGAAATTTGAGGGCACCCTATCGATTCAGGCCCAGGGAGAGGGCCCGTTACGGACGCTGATGGCAGAATGCAGTCACGACCGCAAAATCCGTGGCCTGGCGCGATTCGATGAGCATGCGATAAGCGAGGAAAGCTTTCATAATCTGCTGGGCGACGGCCGCATGGCCATCACCATCACTCCAAATCAAGGCAATCGCTACCAGGGCGTGGTTCCCCGGGAACGGGACAGCCTCGCAGCCTGTCTTGAGGAATACTTCGAGCGTTCCGAGCAGATCCCCACCACCCTGTTCCTTTTCTCCAATGAAAATGGCGCCGCCGGCCTGATGCTCCAGCGCCTGCCCGGAGCTACGGACGAGGACAACGATCTCTGGGACCGTGTGAACCACCTGGCACGCACAGTCGAAGCCGATGAACTACTGGAACTGGACAGCGAAACCCTTCTGCATCGCCTGTTCAATGAAGAAACAGTGCGGCTTTTTGACGCTGAAAACGTGGCGTTTCACTGCAGTTGTTCCACAGAAAGAACGCTCAGCGCGCTTGAAGCCATCGGCAAAGAAGAGTGTTACAGCATACTGGAAGAACAGGGAGCCATAGAGATGGATTGCCAGTTCTGCCACGCACACTATCGCTTCGATAGGAATGATATTGACCATCTTTTCTCTGGTCATACGCTACACTAAACATGGTTACAGATTTGCGTCGGGGCCAGCAAATGCGCGGCTTCTGGAGCATTCGTTTTTTACCGGCGCCTCTGGCATAATAGCGCGCCTGAACTGACCCGATTGTTCAGTTTTCCGCCAATTCCCGGGGGCGGCCTGAGCAGTCACTAAGACATCCCGAGGGCGAGGTCGAAGTGAGCAACACTTATAATGATCTGAGTACAGCACAGCTGGTCGAACAAGCACTGGCGCGTAACGAAGGCCAGCTGGCTGCCAACGGTTCACTGGTTGTAAAAACCGGTGAACGTACCGGACGATCCCCTATGGATCGCTATATCGTTGAAGAGCCGAGCACCTCCGACGATATCCACTGGGGGCCGATCAACCGCCCGTTTGACGCCGACAAGTTCGACGCCCTGTGGGATCGCGTTGAAGCTTACATTGCTGAAAAAGACAGTTTTGTTTCCCTGGTTCACGTTGGCTCCGACCCCGAGCACTATCTGCCTGTCAAAATGACCACTGAGACTGCCTGGCAGAACTTGTTTGGCCGCAACCTTTTCATCCGCCCGGAAAATTACAACCAGGCCGATAAGCAAGAGTGGCAGGTTCTCAATGCTGCTAACTTCGAGTGCGTTCCTTCACGCGACGGCACCAACAGCGATGGCTGCGTGATTATTAACTTTGCCCGTCGAAAGGTACTGTTGGCCGGAATGCTGTACGCCGGTGAAATGAAAAAAGCCATGTTCTCCGTACAGAACTTCCTGCTGCCGGAAAAAGACGTGCTACCAATGCATTGTTCTGCCAACGTGGGTGAAGATGGCGAAACCTGCCTGTTCTTCGGCCTTTCCGGCACCGGCAAGACCACTCTCTCTGCCGACCCTCACCGTTTCCTGATTGGTGACGACGAGCACGGTTGGGGCCCTGGCACCGTTTTCAACATTGAAGGCGGCTGCTACGCCAAATGCATCGACCTGAGCAAGAAAAACGAGCCGATCATCTGGGACGCTATCCGTTTCGGCGCGATTGTTGAGAACGTTACCATTGATCCGGAAACCCGCGAGCCGGACTACAATGATGTTTCCCTGACCGAAAATTCCCGTTGCGCTTACCCGCTTGAGCACGTGGAAAAACGCGTTCTTGAAAACCGCGCAGGCGAGCCATCACACATCGTGTTCCTGACCTGTGACATGACCGGCGTACTGCCGCCTGTTTCCATTTTAAGCCGTGAAGGTGCTGCCTATCACTTCCTGAGCGGCTACACGGCGCTGGTTGGCTCCACAGAGATGGGCTCATCGTCCAAACTGAAGTCTACCTTCTCTACATGCTTTGGCGCGCCCTTCTTCCCACGTCCTGCAGGCGTATACGCTGAACTGCTCATGAAGCGTATCGATGAGTACGGCAGCAAAGTCTTCCTGGTCAACACCGGTTGGACTGGCGGCCCCCACGGTGAAGGTACCCGTTTCAGCATTCCGACGACCCGCGCCATCATCAGCGCGATCCAGAACGGCGATCTGGACGATGTGGAAACTGAACATCTGCCTACACTGAACGTAGATGTACCCAAGCATGTACCGGGTGTCGATTCAGGCCTGCTGAATCCGCGTAACACCTGGACCAGCACGGACTACTACGATGGCAAGGCTCAGGAGTTGATCAGCCAGTTTGTAGAAAACTTCAAGAAATTTGATGTTTCCGATGCAATCGTAGAGGCCGGACCCAAGCTCTGATTTTGCTTCACATGAAAAAGCGCCCTGCGAAAGCACGGCGCTTTTTTTGTAGCCCCAAGCCGCGCTTGCGCATTAAATGTCCTCAGGCGTAGAACAACAGCGGCACAAATGCCACAAGAATCAGCGAAATACCCATGGCAATCAGCGGCATGATGATGCGCTCATGGCGCTGATAGAAGGTACCCGTTTCCTGTTGTGCCGCCAGCACTTCAGCTTCCCCTACTACCTGCCTTGTCAGAAGGTGATTCAGGGCGACAGGTGGACTCAGGTAGCCCAACTCAAAGGCCACCAGGGTTACCATCCAGAAATGGATAGGGTGAATGCCGCTGGAATACGCAATCGTTGCCACTGTCGCTGTAACCAGAATAACGGCGCCAAAAGCATCCATGATCATCCCCAGAATCACCAGAATGACCACCATCAGGAGCATGGCAGACCAAGCGCTGTCGAACGACTGGGGGAAGCTCTGCATGATATCGGAGCGCTCAATCACGCCACCAATGCTCACAGACAAACCGAGTAGCAATAGCAGGGCACCAATCTCCGCCGTGGTGTCATTGGTAGCTCCACGCAAGCTGGGCTCCAGCCCTTGATGGTTAACCTCATCGGAGACCCTGCCTTTGCGGTTTCTCAGGCTTACGTGCTCATACACCAAAATGGCCAACATAATGACCGGCAACAACCGAGGTGCCGAGAACTCATCCATGCTCACATCCAGCGCATATCGGTAGAGAAGCACAACGCCAGCGATTACCAATATATAGGGAATCAAGGGCCTGAAGGCCCGAAGCATGGCCGGTAACGCCTGGGGTACCGGCGCCAGGTCAAACTGACTCTGGCGGTTTACGGTGAGCGCAACCAGGGTAAACATAACAGCCGTCAATACGAACACCCAGATACCCCACGCGAAGAGATCGTCGGTGGTGACTTCCCGGTTGAGGTAGGCAATAACGACAACCAACAAGCACGGGCGCAACACCACGCCGAGCGAGCCGGACATGGCAGTGGCCGCAAGTGCCAGTTGCCGGCGTGCTCCCGCAGCCCGCAATTCGCTATAGATAACAGCCCCCGCAGCAATCACAAAAATCCCTGAAGCTCCGGTATAGGCTGTCGGAATTGCTGCGACCAGCACCGCCACCACAGCCAGCATTTCCGGTGGCATACGCCAGGGCCGGAAAAGATTAAATACAAGTGTCGCCAGCCGGGTCTGTTTCAACATCATGCCAACCCATACATACAGGGCCACGTTCAGAAACATGTCCGCCAACTCCATCATCTTGCCCAAGTAAATGCCAATACCTGAGGCATGGCCAATCAGCGCAAAATAGCTTCCGGAAATCAGACACATCACTGTATATAACGGCACTGCCAGAAACGCTTTATTGAGGCTTCCACCGGGAATCAGATCTGAGGGCGCACGAATCAGACGATAGAGACTGGCCAGCGTGAGGCAGGCAAAACCGATCACCCAGAAGTTGTGAAGCAGGAGCTCTTCCGAGGAAACGGCTGTTTCAGCCCCCAGACTGGACTGCCGGAAAATCAGGCTGGAACCCAACAACATTGCATTGGCAATGGTCTGCAGCAGGTGGGAAACGGTGTAATCCAGACGAGTCTCCATGGCTCGCATGGCAATATGGTGGCGGGTAAGGGTTGCTGTTCCGGCGCACAGCATCACCAGAAGCACCAAGATATAGCGCTGGGACTCGAGGCCAAAAGCAATCAGATCGGCAATGAAAAGCTCCACTGCGCGATAAGCTTTAACTCCCGGCGTAAGCTGCTCTCTCTGATTGTCATAACTTTGGTGGGCGGTTTTGCAGTCGGCTACCGAGCGCTCAATGGCCAGCCGTACATCGGCGGGATCTCTTTCCTGAACACCGAGCAGCGCCGCCATCGGGTCGTCTTCAACAGTCTCTTGGGCAAGCTCCTGCGCCACAGCAGCCTCAATATCCCGTTCTGGATTACAGGTTGGTACAACCGGGTCCATACGAAGCTTGTAATAACCGCTCCAGAGCTGCTCTCCGCCCCGGAGCATCTGGTTATGGATATCACTGCTAGTGGAGAAAAGAACCACAGATAACAACAACAGACAGACCGGCAGCGATGAAAACCACTCCAGACCGCTACGACGCAAACCACCCTTGAACATAACTGGATACTCTATTTATTGCTCTGAAACCCTGGCGCGTTAAAGCAGGTCGTCCAGATCCATGGTTTCGATTGCTTGCTGTTGGTCATCCCAGAAAGTTCCAAGCTGCCCAAAAGGTGTTCGGTGGCCGGTGTTTTCTACCCACAGGCGATCAGAGAGAGCAACGACCATGTCGGTCGCCATCGCATCTACGAAGGCCCAGTCTTCGTTTACCGGTTGCGCATCAAGGGACTCCGCGTGCTGGCGGATAACCGCCTTCACTCTTTCTTCATCGCCTTTATTGGTCGCTGCAATGGCATGAAAGACATGACTAAGACGCACGCCCGCCTCTTCGCCTTGTTGGTCGGCCATAGCCAGCCGCTCAAAGGCATTTTCACCCTCGGGCAGTGCTCCCGGCATCATTGACCATACCGTTGCTTTGAGGGCCATAGGCGCCCCCCACCACTTTTCGTTTTCCAGGCAGTTTGTGGCTCGCGCCACGATTGATCCCACATCCTTGGGAACGCCGATAGCCGAGGTAGACTGAATTTCTGAATTGAGCGCCTGCAGGCCTGCGAGCAGGCCAGCCAGGTAAACGAACTCGTCCATATCATCATCAAAACCCGGGCACTCACCGGTGCCTGGCTCGCCGTAAAAAGCGTTGTGATGCTGCCAGGATTTCAGGTAGCGCCTGGATGCCTGGGCGTAGGCACGCTTCTGGCGGATCATGGCATCTTCAGCCGCATTGCCGTTTCTTTCATACATGGCTGCCAGGGCCGCCAGCTCATACTCACGCCCTTGCTGCTCGGCACACCCGCCGGCAGATAGATAAAGCATTACGGCAAGCTGGTCCGGCTCGCTGGTTACACGGCCAAAGGACATGAGTAGCGGCGCAGTCGCCTCACTCATGGCACAACCCATGTCCAGATCACCACTGGCCATCAGGTAAGGTATGGTGTGTTCACGAGAAAACCCCTGCATGACATCACCGGTGGTTTCATAGAGCATGTTGTTGACTGCGCCACACCCGGATAAAAACGAGCCGAGGGCAAGAGCGAAAATAAAGCGCCTGAGCGGGAATACCCGTCGCAAAAACCCTGGCACTATAGACTGCGAGCGGCGGTGATCCCGGAGTGAATACTCCGGAAGTGATTTCACGTAAGGCATCATGGTTTTTACACCTTTTGACGATTTGTATTGTTGTTCTGTCAGCGCTGTTGTCGCGCCTGTATTCTCGGCTCTGGATTTATATCTGTGCGTTTCTAGCTCGAAGCTCAATTTGTTACAGACTGTAACCAGAGCGGCATTATGGCCTACAGAGCCCGCGCTTTTTGAGACAGACACCGCAAATGACGCCTGTATGCACAGTTTTTAACCTCTCCAGGGTTTGCACAAAATGCTGCAAACCAGTATAGATTCATGCAGCCGCACGCCATTCCGGCTGCAGCACCCACAGACAAAAACAAAAAGGAATACCGATGCGAAAACCTGAACTTGCGGCGTCTATCGCCGACCACACTGGCCTTACGCGAGAAAAAGCCAGCGAGGTGATCAACGCCTTTACAGATCAGATCTCAGCGGCCGCTGCCAGGGGTGAGGACACTACCCTGATAGGCTTTGGCACTTTCAGCATTCGCGCACGAGAGGCGCGGGATGGCCGAAACCCTCAAACCGGAGCGTCTATTCGCATTCCGGCCAGCAAGACAGTAGGCTTTAAAGCCGGCAAGGCATTCAAAGACTCGTTTCGCTGAGAACCTCCCCCACCCGGTCTTACGGGTGGGGGAGTTCGGTATCACCGGGTATCAGCCGCCGGCCACAGAAGCGCACTCGGAACGAGTTGCATCAACACGGCAGCGAATAGCTTTCATAAGTTTGATCGCTCGTTCGTCGTAGATCCCGTCGTCCAACAATGACAAGCGTACCTTGCGTAGCATCTTGTCGTACTCGGCCGTATCTTCCTGCGGCAAATTCATCCACACGGTTTCGGGTATCTCAGCTTCTGCCTGGGCGATAATTTCGTAGGCTTCGTCGAGACGCTTGATGGATTCATCACGCACCATCTGGCCCGCAGATTCCGGAAAACGATCGCGGTGAATAATTACCTGGAAATTCATGTAGCCGAGCGCGTACTTCACAACGGCACCATCAGGCTGAACGCCCTTGTAGAGCTCCAGCGGCGTATAGGCAACGGCCGGCGCGTAGGCGAGATCAACGCTGCCGTTATTAAACTTGCCGGCAAAGTTGGCAGAGTTGGATCCAACCACTGATGCGCCCACGTGGCGCACCATTCGCACAGAGGCCTGGTCGTAATCGAGTGTTGCGATGCGCTTGCCCTGCAGCTTTTCAACAGAATCGATGCTGCGATCGCGGGTATGCAGATAAATTGCGCCACCCGGGAATACGCCAGCCACTTCGTATGGGCCATCAATCAGCAGTGGACGGGCTTTAGGCTGGCTAAGGGTGTTGTAAAGCAAGCGCATTTCGTCTTCACCAGGTACAGCGCCCATGGCTTCCAGACTACCGGTAAACCTGTTGAATTCGCGGGCGCGAGTACCGGTAAGCAAGACGGCGTCACACTGGCCAGCCTTGAAGTCTTCGGCGGCAACTTTTTCATCGGTGTAGGCGCTCAGGTTGAGTTTGATGCCATTTTTAAGTGCAACTGGCTGAAACGTCTTAGTGATCGCAAACAGTGGCCCGCTGGCTCCTACCGGATCAAAGACACAAAAGCTTCGCTCCAGAATGTCGGTGCTGGCATCCGCACTCGCCTGTGCGTGCCCGAGTGAAGGCAAGCCAAGGCAGACGCAGAAAGTAGCCGCCAAGGCCACCCGATGTGAGAAGGTTACTGGTTTCACGGGATGACTCCTGAATTATTATTGTCTGGTCGCAGCGCGCATAGGCTCGTCGGCCTTGTCACGTTTCGTTGCACCAACGGTACGCCGGCAGGCATAAGAATACGTTGGCACATGCGCCCTGTTTCAAGAGTTTTTCGGCAACAAATGGGATTATGTGATGGCGTCGACAGAGGTTGAACCACCTCTGCCGCACTTTCTGCCGGTATCAGAGCCTCATGAGCTCGCCCAGGCCTCCTGCCCATCTACCAGAGTGAGCCTTACCGTCCCGGTCAACGCTTGGTCCAGTATCGGTGCGTGGAGGCCTGCAGAGATCAAAGATTGGCAATCCGGGGTCCAGCAGGCCTCGGGATCAAACACACAAAGGTCCGCAATTTCATCATGGCTGATCGTTGCAGTGCGACCGATCACCGATGCCGGTCCAGAAGTAAGGCCACGCACCAGTTCCGTGAGCTTCAGCTCACCACGTTTAACCAGCAGCAGGCCCAGTGAAAGAACGCTCTCTACACTGGAAAGGCCAGGCTCGGTAGCCGGCAAAGGTGCCTGTTTGGCAGCGCTGTCATGGGGCAAATGCTGGCTAACGATCGCATCGATCACTCCCTCGCGAACACCTGCAAGCAGAGCCTTGCGATCCGCTTCAGAGCGCAGCGGCGGGCGCAGATGAAAGCGACTGTCAAAACCTGCAAGCGCGTCTTCTGTAAAAACAAGCTGGTGCATGGCCACGTCCGCTGTCACCGCAATTCCCCGGCGGCGCGCATCGGCAATCATTTCAACACTGCGCCCGCAGGAAAGCTGGCTCAGGTGTAGCCGTACGCCGGTCTCTTCCGCCAGCAAAAGCATTTCCATTACCGATGCGGTCTCCGCCACCTCCGGTATACCCAGAAGGCCAAGGCGGGCGGTAACCAGCCCATCATGAGCGTAGCCGTCCGCCGCCAGCGACTGGTTTTCCGGGCGGAACATCACGGTCAAGCCAAAGGTTTGAGCATAGGCCATGCAACGGCGGAGTATGCGCGCACTGCGTACGCCACGGGATCCGTTTCCAACGGCAACACAGCCAGCTGCAGCAAGGCCCGCCATATCACTTAGCATCTCCCCTTCCAGCCCCCGGGTTACTGCCCCCACGGGCAACACACGGATGGGTGAACTGGTAGCCGCACCGTCCAGAATAAGATGAGTAACGGCCCGGGAATCGTTAACCGGGGAGGTTTCCGGAGAGGCGCACACAGTCGTGTAGCCGCCCCTTGCAGCAGCGCGGGTTTCCGAGGCGATGTTGCCTTTCTGGCCATTGCCCGGCTCCCGCAGGTTACAACACAAATCCACGAAACCCGGCGTAATCACACAGCCGTCAGCATCAAGTGTCTGATCGGCTTCGGCTTTTAACGCCTCATCACCTGTGGCTGCAATGCGCCCGTTGCGCACCAGAAGGGCGCTGTTTGACGTTTCACTTTCATGGCCATCCAAAAGCCGGCCACCGATAATTTTCAGGCTGGCGCCGGAAGATTGCTTGAAACCACTCATGCCAGGCCCCGCTCTGTCAGTTCAGTCAATTTCTGCTGGCGCTCAGCTACCTGCCCGCCCATCGCCATGGACATGACAGCCATGCGAATTGCAATACCATTGGTCACCTGGTTCAGGATGACCGATTGCGGGCCATCCGCGACAGCCGACTCGATTTCCACGCCACGGTTGATTGGTCCCGGGTGCATGACAATGCACTCCGGATGCGCCAATGCGAGCTTTTCCTGACTCAACCCGTAAAGCCGGTAGAATTCGCGCTCGCTCGGCAGTAACGCACCCTCCATGCGCTCTTTTTGCAGGCGCAGCATAATCACCACATCCAGGTCTTTCATGCCCCTGGCCATGTCGTATTCAACCGTGCAACCGAGACTCTCGACGTCGCTCGGCAACAGTGTGCCCGGCGCAATAACACGGATCTGTTCGGCACCCAGCTCATTCAGTGCACGGATCTGGGAACGCGCGACCCGGGAGTGCAGAACATCCCCTACTATGGCAACTTTGAGGCCCTCAAATGTCCCCTTATGCTGACGAATAGTGAGCATGTCCAACATGGCCTGGGTGGGGTGGGCGTGGCGGCCATCACCGGCGTTGATGATCGCTACTCCCGGGGTAACACTTTCCGCAATGAAGTGTGGTGCGCCGCTCTGGGCATGGCGCACCACAAACATATCGCTGGCCATGGCTTCGAGGTTCAAAAGGGTGTCGGAGAGGGATTCGCCCTTGGACGTCGCAGAGGTGTTGATATCAAGGTTGAGTACATCCGCAGAAAGACGTTTGGCGGCAAGCTCGAAGGTGCTGCGGGTGCGGGTACTGGACTCGAAAAACAGATTAACTACCGTTCGCCCCCGCAGCAGAGGGACCTTCTTGATGCGTCGCTCACCCACCTCGATGAACGAATCTGCGGTGTCGAGAATGTCCGTTAGCAGTTCCCGGCCCAGACCGTCCAGAGTCAGGAAATGCCGCAACTGCCCGTCCCGGGTTAGCTGCAAATGGTTGGGGGAAGTTGCGTTCGCGATCATGGTTTGCCTGCTATCGGGTTCGGGGGGTTATTGTGCGGTTTCCTGGAGTTCGATCCTGAGTGGATCCGGTCCGCGAAGTTTCACGCGCTGCTGCGCCGCAAGCTCCAGTGCCTGCCCTGATACATCAGGCTGAATCGGCAGTTCCCGTGCACCAAGATCAATAAGCGAAGCGAGTATGATACTGGCCGGCCGGCCATAATCGAACAATTCATTCATGGCAGCACGAATGGTGCGGCCACTCATGATGACATCGTCGACCAGTATGATATCCCTGCCTTCCGTATCAAACGGCAGACTCGAAGGTGTGACCTTCGGGTTCAGGCCAATACGGCTGAAATCATCCCGATAGAACGAGATGTCCAGCTCCCCGAACGGTTCTTCAATCCCAAGGCGCTTACCGAGGATATCCGCCACCCAGACGCCACCGGTGCGAATCCCGACAAGCACCGGCGACTCAATATTCCGTTCTTTTAGCAGGCGACGTAACCCTGCTTCCAGCTTATCCATTAACTGGTCTATATCAAGCAATGCGCTCATTAGGTTCTCGCTTTTTTAACCTGTCTGCAGCCGACACCAGGATTCCAGTATCAGCACCGCTGCACGATCGTCCACTCCGTGCCGACCAAAGTCCCGGCTACCCCCTGCCGCTATAACGTCGCCCTTCGCTTCGTAACTGGTGAGGCGCTCATCGACCATTTCCACCGGAACATGAAAGCGCCCATGCAAGCGTTTGCCGAATTTACGAGCGCGACCACACATGTCGTTTTCGCTGTCGTCCATGTTCAGGGGCAAGCCCACCAGCACCACGTCCGGGCGCCATTCTTCAAGCAGTTTTTCCAGCTGCCCCCAATCCGGTGTTCCGTTGTCGGCGGGGATCATCGCCAGGGGCTGCCCCGTACCAAGCATCTCCTGGCCAGTAGCAACGCCAATACGGCGCAGACCAAAATCGAATGCCACAAGGCTGCGACGGCCGACTTCAGGCATGCCCAACCGTCTCGCTTAGCTGGTTCAGGTCAATCCCTATCAGTTTGAGAACGGCACTGTAACGATCCGCCCAAGGCGTTCGAAACAGTATCTCCGTCGTTGCCGGGCAAGTCAGCCAGGCATTACTTCCCAGCTCCTCCTCCAACTGCCCCTCACCCCAACCGGAATAGCCCAGAGCCATCAAAAACTCTTCCGGGCCCTCGTTTCGGCCAATGCCAGCAAGTATGTCTCGGGAGGTCGTTAACATAACCTCGTCCGTAACTCGCGCGGTGTTTTGCCAGCTTGCGCCGGGCGCATGCAGGACAAACCCCCGTTCGGTCTCGACCGGCCCACCGCTGAATACTGGCAGGTCGAGCTCTCCACCCTGAAGGTCGAGCTGCTCCAGAATTTCTCCCAGATGAATGTCCAGAGGCTGGTTGATCATCAGCCCGAGGGCACCATCGTCGGAATGTTCACACAGATAGATAACGGCACCGTGGAAGCGTGGATCTGCAAGGTAGGGCGAGGCCACCAGAAAATGATGCCGCAAACTGTGAGGAGAGTGCTTTGATGCCGTCATCCGGATGTCAGCCCCCGTTGCTGGAAGGACCAGGTACGTATGATTTCCAGTTCATCCACATTTTCGCGCATTTCATCCGGGAAAGGGGCGAACGGCGCGGCCATCCGGACAATGCGAATTGCAGCGTCATCTAGCAGAGTGCTCCCGGACGATTGCAGTATGGCGACCTCTTTGATTGTGCCATCTTTTTGCATGGAAACCAGCATGCGCAGCGTGCCATAAACTCCCGCCCGGCGAGCTTCGGTGGGATAGTTGATATTGCCAACCCGGGTTACCTTGCTCACCCAATTCTGCACGTACCAGGCGTTACTGGACTTGAGGGTGGAGGCAGCCGTTACCCGCATCACTCTGGGCTTACGTGCGTAAGCCTGCTGCTGAGCATCGAAACGAGCCTCAAGACTGGCGATCTCCAGGCTCCGTTCCATCAAGCTCTTCTTCTCTTTTACGGGCAAAGGCTCTTCTTCTGGCCTGGTGCGCTGTTCCGGCTCCTGAACCTGACGGCTCGACTGGCTTTCTGTCTGCACCACGGTTTGCTCCTGGCGCCGAACTGGCTCTGTTTGCGCCTGCGGCTCCGGTTGTACCTGCGCCACTTCCGACTGCTGGACTTCGGCCGGCTGCGTTGTGGTCATCTCCCGGACTTCTTCCTCGGTGCCACTGCCCTGCTGGCTGGTCTGGGCCAGAAAATCGGCCTCATCTGGCGCCTGCTCGTCGTCAAACTGCGACAGGGTGATTTCCATGGTCTGAGCAGAAGAGCGCGGAGCCTCTGGTGCAAAGGTAATACCCAGAACCACCACCGCATGTACCACCAACGCCATAAACAGCGTGAAGGAAAACCTGTCGAAATCGCTGACCTGCACTGCCATTACTACGCCCGTTCCTGTCGTTGGCCCTGATCCATGATGTTCCCGTCAGCTCCGGCTCTGCTTGAGACGTTTCTCGACGGCATCCATCAACATTCCACCGATGTCCGTTCCAAAAGTGTCATCCAGCTCGCGGATACACGTCGGGCTGGTCACGTTGATCTCTGTGAGATAATCACCGATAACATCCAGCCCGACAAACATCAGGCCCTTTTCCTTGATGACCGGCGCAACCCGCGCACAAATCTCACGATCCCGTGCTGTAAGCTCACGCCCCTCACCCTTGCCACCGGCCGCCAGATTGCCGCGATTCTCGCCCTGCGAAGGAATCCGCGCAAGTGAGTAAGGTACAGGTTCACCCTCAATCATCAGAATACGCTTGTCGCCGTCGCTGATTTCGGGGATGAACTTCTGGGCCATGGCCTGATGCGAACCGTAGTTGGTCAGAGTTTCAATAATTACTCCCAGGTTGAAGTCATTTTCCTTGATACGGAAGATGGAATGGCCGCCCATTCCGTCCACCGGCTTCATGATGACGTCACCGTGCTCTGCATAAAAGTCCCGGAAGCGCTTCGCCGACCGACTTACCAGCAGGGGCGGCGTAAGGTCCTCAAACTGGGTCGCAAACAGCTTTTCGTTACAGTCTCGAAGGGTCGCTGCCGGGTTTACCACCAAGGCGCCCTGCTGTTCTGCTGATTCAAGAATATAGGTGGCAATCAGGAACTCGCGATCCACGGGTGGATCCTTGCGCATGAGAATCACATCCAGATCGCCCAGAGCACGATCCCTGGTCGGGCCAAAGCTGAACCAGTTCTCGGGGTCCATGTGCACCGTGAGACTGCGGGTGTGGGCCATGGCTTTGCCACCATCCATATACAGGTCGGGCAACTCCATGTATTCAATTTCCCAGCCCCGGTTTTGAGCTGCCAGCAACATAGCCAGAGAACTGTCTTTTTTGAAATGGATATCCTCAATCGGATCCATCACGATCCCGAGTCGAACTGTCATAGTGCGTCCTGAGCTCCCTAGAGGTTAAAAACACGAACCGGTCTGCAGAGTGTACCGGGCAATAAGTGCTATGCTTCGAAATCAGATGGTATTGTACCCGAGCCATGAATGCATCCGGAGAAATCCTTGATGAATTACGTGATGTTTCAGGCAGAAGTACATTTGGTCACAAAGTATTACTTTTTATCGAGCCATCGATAATCTATAAATGAGCGGGGTTTATAGAACAACCTTAAGGTTTGTGCTAAAAAAACCCTCGTTTGAAAACAATGACAGTCGCTGAGCGCAAGGCACCTGGATAATGGATGACAACTTCGAGAACTTGAAGATCATGGTGATCGACGACAGTAAAACCATCCGTCGCACCGCAGAAACTCTCCTGAAAAAGGTTGGCTGTGAGGTTATTACCGCGACAGACGGTTTTGATGCTCTGGCCAAGATTGCCGACTCACAGCCGGACATCATTTTCGTGGATATCATGATGCCTCGCCTGGACGGTTATCAGACCTGCGCGCTCATCAAGAATAATTCCTCTTTCAAAAAGACGCCGGTCATCATGCTGTCCAGCAAAGACGGACTTTTCGACAAAGCGAAAGGCCGCATCGTTGGCTCGGACCAGTACCTGACGAAACCGTTCAGCAAGGATGAGCTGCTCAACACTATCCGTCACTATTTACCCGTGACGTAACAGTAAACCTGCTGACACATAGAACCATCGAGGACCCCATGGCCCGAATTTTGATTGTTGATGACTCTCCTACCGAGGTTAAGAAAATCTCCACCATTCTGGAAAAGCACAAACACGACGTGCTTACGGCGGATAATGGCGCCGATGGTGTTGCCAAGGCTCGCGCCGAGACCCCGGACCTGGTGCTCATGGATGTGGTCATGCCTGGCCTCAACGGCTTCCAGGCAACCCGTCAGCTGACCAGGGCCCCGGAAACGGCGTCCATCCCTGTGATTATTGTCACAACCAAAGATCAGGAAACCGATCGCGTGTGGGGCACTCGCCAGGGCGCAAAAGGATACCTGGTGAAGCCGGTTAACGAAGACGACCTGATCAAAACAATCAACAGTCTGATTGCCTGATCCCCAACCGTGGAGTAAGCATGTCCGCCCAGGCCGCCCCCTTTGCCGTTCTGACGGATATCGCCCAGCGCAGCCGGTCCATGGCCGCTGGCCTGCCGGAACAACAGGAAGCCGTAGAACTGTGGAACGGCATCGGTTTTGTTCTAGCAGGTGAACGCTATGTGGCTCCCATGGGTGAGGTCACAGAAATTTTGCATGTTCCCCGGTTTACGCACATTCCGGGAGTACGGCCGTTTTTAATGGGTGCTGCCAACGTTCGAGGGCGCCTTCTTCCCCTGGTAGATCTTGCCGGATTCTTTGACATTCCCCGTTCCTCCCGCAGCCAGCGGGAACGGCGGGTGCTTGTGATTGAGCAGGGCGACATTTTCAGCGGACTGGTCGTCGATACCGTTTTGGGCATGCAGTACTTTGCAACCGACAGTTTCAAGGCAGCGCCCGCTGGCGTGCCTGAAAACGTTCAGCCGTTTGTCGCAGGCGGCTATGAACGAAATGAAGAAGTCTGGAGAGTGTTTTCCGCCGTCGACCTGCTCGAAGACGAACGCTTTTTAGACGTCGCACAGTGGTAAGGGCGCTGATCGTGGCAGGACAAACGCCCTGACTGCCTGAATCCTGAATAAAACAACTGCCAAAATACTTGAAGAGGCCGGGAGCCAGAAAATGAAAAACAGAGCCGGAAGAATCGGTATGGGACAGGGAGGCAACAAACTCGTTGCCGCCCTGATCGCCTCGCTGATCGCACTCACCGTCCTGCTCGTTGTGGTCCTGTTTATCATTAACAGGGACAGCCAGAACGATCAGGAATACATCGCCAACACCGCTGAGCTCAGGGTGCTTTCACAGGAAATCGCGAAAAACGCCACTGAGGCCGCCGGCGGTACCGCCGAGGCATTCGACCAGTTGCGTCGCTCCCGCGATGAATTCCAGCAGCTCTGGGCCAACGTGACCGAAGGCAACCCGGCAACCGGCCTGCCTCCCAGCGAACTGGCCCGCGACAGTGGTGTTCAGCAGCACTGGAATTCGGTGCGCGAGAATGCCGACAGCATCCTGACAACTCAGGACGCCGTGCTCGGCCTACACGAAGTAGCGCGTACCCTGAACGAAACCATCCCCCAGCTTCAGGTTGAGTACGACGACATCGTACAAATCCTGCTGGACAGCGATGCACCCGCAGAACAAATCGCGCTGGCACAACGCCAGTCCCTGCTTGCGGAACGGATCGTTCGCTCGGTAAACAACGTTCTTTCTGGTGACGAAGATGCCGTAATCGCCGCCGACCGTTTTGGTCGCGACGCCAGTCTGTTTGGCCGCGTACTTATGGGCCAGCTTAATGGCAACCCTGCCATGGGCATTTCTCAGGTAGATGACGAAGACGCCATCTATGGCCTTGAAGCCGTTGATGAGTTGTTTGAATTCGTATCCCAGAACGTAGACGCTATCCTTGAAGCTTCTCCCGACCTCTTCAAGGTGCGTACGGCAGCCAGCGATATCTTCCAGAATTCCGAGATCCTGCTCTCTGAGCTATCGACTCTGGCAGAAAACTTCCGTGGCGAAAGCGGCTCGCGTGTTGTAAGCCCGACGCTCGCCTTTATCATTCTGGCAGCCATGGTCGCCATGGTTGTATTTATCGGTCTGGCCCTCTACCGCGAAGCTCAAGCGCGTCTGGCAACGACTCAGGAACAGAACGAGCAGAACCAGAATGCTATCTTGCGTCTTCTGGACGAACTGGCTGACCTGGCTGATGGTGACCTTACCGCGGAAGCAACGGTAACCGAGGACTTCACCGGTGCGATCGCTGACTCCATTAACTACGCGATCGATCAGATGCGGGGACTGGTTCAGGCGATTCGTGGCACGGCAGTTCGTGTGGCCTCAGCGGCCCAGGAAACCCAGTCTACGGCGATGCACCTTGCAGATGCTTCTGAGCATCAGGCCCAGGAAATTGCCGGTGCTTCTGCGGCGGTTAACGAAATGGCCGTATCCATCGACCAGGTTTCGTCCAACGCCGCCGAATCCTCTGCGGTTGCGGAGCGCTCGGTTGCCATCGCCAAGAAAGGCGCTGAAGTGGTACAGAACACCATCCGCGGCATGGATAACATCCGTGAGCAGATCCAGGAAACATCCAAACGGATCAAACGTCTGGGTGAATCTTCCCAGGAGATCGGTGATATCGTATCTCTGATCAACGACATTGCCGACCAAACCAACATTCTGTCTCTGAACGCTGCAATCCAGGCCTCCATGGCCGGTGACGCGGGTCGAGGCTTCGCGGTTGTTGCTGACGAAGTTCAGCGCCTTGCGGAACGTTCCTCTGCGGCAACCAAGCAGATTGAAGCGCTGGTTAAGACGATCCAGTCTGACACCAACGAAGCCGTTATTTCGATGGAACACACCACTGCCGAGGTAGTTCGTGGTGCACGGCTGGCACAAGACGCGGGTATCGCCCTCGAGGAAATCGAGAACGTATCCATGAGTCTTGCGGAGCTGATTCAGAACATCTCCAACGCCGCACGTCAGCAGTCGTCCTCTGCAGCGCACATCTCCAACACGATGAACGTTATCCAGGAAATCACTTCCCAGACGTCGTCCGGCACCAACGCGACTGCGAAATCTATCGGGAATCTGGCAGAAATGGCGTCCGAGCTGCGGTCTTCCGTTGCCGGCTTTACGCTGCCTGAAGAAGACCTGGTAGACCACGAGGAAGAGGAAGACAGCAACGTTCCGGTGGTGAGCTGATACACAGCCTGAGGCTAATGGCGGTTTATGTCTGAGCTTCACAACAATCCGTCAGCTGCCGAAAGTACCTGGTTTCTGCGCCGTCTTCCTGACATGGACGAGGCGCAGTTCAACCAGTGGCAGAAACTGCTGGAGCATCGCACGGGCATGACGCTGCCTTCAGAGCGTCGCTCATTTCTGGAGACCAACCTGGCCATCCGGATGCGCGAAATAGGCTACAGCAGTTATCAGGCTTACTACGAAGCGATCGTTCGAGGGCCAGATGCCATACGGGAGTGGTCGACACTGGTTGACCGGCTAACGGTTCAGGAAACCCGTTTTTTCCGTGATCCCGACGCCTTCCGGCTGGTCGCCGACTATATTCTTACGCGGCCCAGAGAGCAGTTACGGAAGCAAGCGCTTGAAGCCTGGAGTGTCGGATGCTCCACCGGTGAAGAACCCTACACTCTTGCGATGGTTCTGAACGAGTGTATGAGCCAGCTGGCACTGCAGCCGCTGTACGGCGTAACCGGCTCGGATATCAGTTCGCCGGTAATTGAGAAGGCCCGGACTGGCCAGTTTAATGCCCGCAAGCTTCTGGGCATGGAAGAGCACATGAAGACCCGGTATTTTCGCCCGGCCGAGCGCAATACCGTTGAAATTATTAAGAGCATCCGGGAGAGGGTCTGCTTTACCAGACTGAATGTGTTGGATCTGGATAAGGCACCCATGCACGGGATGAACATTATTTTCTGCCAGAATCTGCTGATTTATTTCCGTCGCTGGCGCCGGCGGGACATTGTCAGGCGACTTGCAGAGCGGCTGGCGCCCGGGGGACTACTGGTTCTGGGCCAGGGAGAGCTGACCGATTGGCAGCCCCCAGGCCTGCAAAGAGTACCCTCGGAACATGTACTGGCGTGGATAAAGCGCCAGACTGACGAAGAATAACCGGAGAGGTTATGGGCAACCACCATGACAGCATCGCCCTCGACTGGGTTCGGGGCGAGATACAGGATACGCTGACTCAGGGTCAGCACGCGCTGGAAGCGTATGTCGAGAATCGTGACGACACCGCTCGCCTGCGCTTCTGCCTGAATTATCTCCATCAGGTGCATGGCACTCTGAAGATGGTCGAGCTTTACGGTGCAGCCCTGCTGACCGAGGAAATGGAAAAGCTTACTCAGGCGGTACTGAATAACAGCGTCACTAGTGTGGACGAAGCCGTTAATGTCCTGATGCAGTCTATTCTTCAGCTCCCGCAGTATCTGGAACATCTGGGCAGTAGCCAGGATGATTTCCCGATGGTGCTGCTACCTTTGCTGAACGACCTCCGCGCAGCCCGTGGCGAACCCCTGCTCTCTGACACGTCTCTGTTCAAGCCCGACCTGACTGCATCGCGCATGTCCGTGGCAGGCAATGTTTCCCAGCGCCTGCAGGACCCGACAGTACTTGGTCACATCCGCAAGCTGCGCCAGATGTACCAGTTTGCGCTTGCCGGAGTTATTCGCGAAGAAGACCTGAACGCACAGTTTGCCTACCTGCAAAAAGTGATTCATCGTCTTGTTCGTCTATGCCAGCAGACCCCTCGCGGCGAACTCTGGAAAGCGGCCGCAGCGTTTGTAGAAACGCTCCAGGCCAGAGCAAACCCGGTCAACGCTGCGGTTAAATCCCTGCTGCGAAACCTCGACAGTGAGATCCGTAGTCTCATAGACGAACATACCGACATCCTTGCACAGCCGGCACCCGACGCACTGCTCAAACACCTGCTTTATTACGTTGCCCGGGCTCGTGACCTGGACTCCGAAAAAGTTCGTGATCTGCGCAAACGCTATCAACTCGAGAATGCCCTGCCCTCTGAGGATGACGTAGATGCAGCCAGGAGCCGCGTTTCTGGCCCTGGACGTGAAGCCATTCACTCTGTGGTCAGCGCGCTCAATGAAGAGCTTGCCAAGCTGAAAGATCAGCTGGACCTGTTTGTTCGCTCAGACGAGCGCCAGAACAGTGAGTTGGAGGACCTTTTACCCGGTTTGGTGCAGGTAGGTAACACACTTGCGGTACTGGGCCTGGGAATTCCGCGGAAAGTTATTACCGAGCAGATGGAGCTGGTTGAGAAACTCAGCGCCCAAAGCGAACCGGTTGACGATGGCACCTTGATGGACATCGCCGGCGCTCTGCTCTACGTGGAAGCCAGCCTCGCCAGCCTGGACAGCGATCGACAGCCAGAGCTTTCAGAAAACAGCGGCGACAATCTGCCCTCCAACAAAGGTTCCCTTGAACTTGGAGAGGCCAGCAGCGCCCTCCTGCGGGAATCCCGTAATACCTTGGAGCAGGTCAAATCTGCTGTCATTAACTTTATTGCCTCCCAGTGGGATACCCGTGAAATTGAGCACGTCCCCGGTCTGCTCCACAGCATTCGCGGCGGCCTGAGCCTTGTTCCCCTGGAACGCGTGGCCAGCATGCTCGCCTCTGCCGAGCGCTATATTTCAGATGTTCTGCTCAGCGACAAACACGTCCCCGACTGGAAGCAGTTGGATACGCTCGCCGACGCGGTCACCAGTATCGAGTACTATCTGGAACGCCTTGCTGAAGGCATCAGCGATAACGAAGACGTCCTGAGAATCGCTGAAGAAAGTCTCACGCGCCTTGGCTTCCCGATAGGGGAAGAACCGACCTGGGGCAACGAACAACTCACCCATGACGACGCGCCCGTTAAAGAAGCGGCCGAAGATAGCGTCGTGCCTGCTGAGCAAACTGAAGCCAAGGCAGCGGATGGGGACCTTCTCGATGAAGAGATTCTCGGAATCTTTGTTGAAGAAGCCGAGGAAGTCCTGCAGACCATCCACGAATTTTATCCCCGTCTGCGGCAAAACCACGACGATCGCCCGGCACTGACAGAAGTTCGCCGCGCCTTCCATACACTCAAAGGCAGTGGTCGTCTGGTTGGCGCAAGCAGCCTTGCAGAGCTTGCGTGGTCGGTAGAAGACCTGCTTAACCGGGTCATTGACCAGAGCATCAAACCGAATGACGACCTGTTCACTTTGCTGGACGAGGTCATCGCGCGTATCCCGTCATTGATTCAAGAGTTCCGTGAGGGCCTTGTAACAGGTGATGTAGCCGGGCTGACCGGGCGTGCGGAGTCAATGACCACAACTCGCCGCAGCGACAGTGAACCCACCTTTGCACCTGACGAACGGGCGGAAGAACCAGCGCACGAGGAAATCCCGGAGCTGGAAGAGGCGGTCAGCAACGACCAGCAAGACGATCTGATTGACGATGAAATCCTCGAAATCTTCATCGAGGAAGCCGGCGAGGTTCTGGATACCATCCGCGAATACCTGCCCATGCTTCTTCGCCAGCACGATGACCGGAGCGCCCTTTCCGAAGTGCGCCGTGCGTTCCATACCCTGAAGGGTAGTGGCCGCATGGTCGGTGCCCTGGTGGTCGGCGAGCTGGCCTGGTCTGTAGAAAACATGCTGAACCGCGTCATCGACGGCAGCATTTTCATGAACGACGATATTGCTAACCTGCTGGACGAGGCCACCAGCGTTCTTCCAGCCCTGGTAAGTGATTTCGAGAACCATCAGCCTCCTTCAATTGATAGCGCTGGCCTGCAGGAGCGCGCCACGGCACTGGCCAATGGAGAAATTCCCGATGCCAGCGCCATGCCAACGGCTGAAACCGAAGGCGTGGCCGGTAGCAGTGCAGTGGAGACGGCCGAACCAGCCTACGATGCAGATGAGAGTGGCGTTGACCCGGTACTACTCGATATTTTCCAGAGTGAAACCGAAACCCACCTGCAAACACTGAATGAGTTTTTGGACTCAGCCGGCGACAAGGTCAGCGTCTCCTACACTGACAGCCTTTCTCGGGCTCTACATACTCTCAAGGGCAGTGCCCATACAGCGGGGATCGCCCCAATTGCAGCGATTATTGCTCCGCTCGAAGGCTTCATCAAGGAATCCCGTGCCCAGAACTTGCGCGCCGATCGCGATGTACTATCGCTGATAGAAAGTGCCTGCGATTTCCTGACAAAGGGATTGGCCCAGATTCGCAGAGATCCACAGGCTTCACTGGATGGCACCGAAGCGTTCCTGGAAAAACTGGAACAGGTCTCCAACGAAAGGCTCCGCACATACAACGAGGAACCGAGGCCTGACGGAGAGCAGCCGGCACCCTCACAGCTCTTGCAGCTGTTCCTTAATGAAGGCCTGGACGTTGTTCTCGATGCTGACCTTATTCTTGATCAGCTGGCGGATAATCCACAGGATACCCAACCGCTCACCCGTCTCAACGCCGAACTGGCGCAACTTACCGATGCAGCGACCGATGCCGGCCTGCCCGATGTTGCCGCTCTGTCTGAAGCATTGCAGGAAGTATACGAAGCGACCATCATCCGGAATGCAACACCGGAGGAATATTTCTTCCCGACGCTTCGCAATGCCCATGAACATCTGATCAATATGATGGATCAGGCCGCAGCCGGCCTGGCAGTTGAGTCGGGGGACGAACTGGTTTCCGAGCTGGAAGCCCTCGCCCGATCATTGTCTGGACAAGACACCAGCGCCTTCGACCAGGAATTCACCGAAGACCTGGAAGAAATCGATCTCAGCTTTGACATGGAGGAACTGGGAGCCCTCGAAGCTGAAACGACCGACGCAGACCAGCAACCACCGTCCGACCTGCCTTTGCCGGAAACGTCCGAGAGCGAACTGGACGAAGAGCTTGCCGAAATATTCCTCGATGAAGCCCGTGACCTCATCGACAGTACAGCCGATGCACTGCAGAGCTGGAGCGAATCTACCGGTAATCAGGATATTCTGCGCCTCCTTCAACGCGACCTGCACACCCTGAAAGGGGGCGCACGTCTGGCCGACATTCCATCGGTCGGTGACTTGTCCCACGAGCTTGAAAACCTCTTTGAAGGTCTCACCGAACAGCGGCTGTCGGTCAACGACGAACTGTCGGATCTGCTTTTCCGCTGCCATGATCGCCTGGCTGGCATGGTAGAAAGTATGGAGGCGAAAGAGCTTCCACGACCGGCCCCGGATCTGATCAGCGAAATCCGCGTCTATATGGACAATACAAGCGGCTCGCGTCCGGTTACCGATGTTGCTGTTTCAGACGCCGGGCTCATTGAACCCGAAGCCGAGGAAGCAGTACTTCCTGAACCTCAAACTGAAGAAGTTGAAGAGGCCGCCGGTAGCGAGGATGAAACCTACCTCTCGCACATGGATCCGGAGCTTACCGGCATTTTCCTGGAAGAAGCTTACGACCTGATCAACTCCACAGGCAGTGCGCTGCACACCTGGAGTGAAGATCCGTCGAACCGTTCCGTAGCCGCAGAACTCCAGCGGGACGTGCACACCCTCAAGGGTGGTGCGCGTATGGCCGGCGTGGACGCTATTGGTGATCTGACGCACGTACTTGAAGATCTCTTCGAGAAAGTGGCGGAGGGGCAGCTTGAATCCAGCAATGCCATGACCGATCTGCTGTTCGCCTGCCACGACAGGCTGGCGCAGATGGTTGAGCAGGTAGCGACTCAAAAGCCCTGCCCACCAGCCAATGAACTGGTAGACCAGGTTGAAACCATTCTCCGCGGTGAATCCGTGCCCGAGGATGCTGCTGACAGAAGCGATGCCGAGCCACTACCCGAAATCACTCACGCTGAAGTGCCTGCGGAAGACAGCGACGAAGAACTCACCAATATCTTCCTCGATGAAGGTAACGAGATCCACGCTGCTATCAGCGAATGTCTCGACCAGTGGCGCGAAGACCCGCTCGCAATGGACGGCGTCGCTCAGCTTCAGCAGGAGTTGCACACACTCAAAGGCGGGGCGCGGCTATCCGATTTGGACCCCATTGCCGAACTGGCGGATGGCTGGCTGGACGCATTGGATTCGCTGATCTCCAGCCCCGGCAACCAGAAGCTTCTTTTAGCGCTCAGCGACCGTGGCCTGGCTGACCTGACGTCCATGCTCGCCGCGCTCGAACAAGGTACAGAGCCGGCTGCCGATCTCGAGCTTCTTGCCATCTTCAACAGCATCCAAAACCCTGATGAGGCCAGCGGCGACCTTTCAGAGGAGCAGACTGCTGCAGCAGATCAGGAAACGGTTGATCCGGAAATACTGGAAATCTTCCTGGAAGAGGCCGTTGAAATCATGGATCAGCTTGAACAGATCCTTGATGACTGGCGTAAAGAGCCCTCCAGCAATCATTTCAATCACGAAGCGCAGCGCGCTCTGCACACACTCAAAGGTGGCGCCCGTTTATCCCAGATATCTGTGCTGGGTGATAGCGCACACAACTTTGAAACCAGTCTGATAGAACTGGATGGCAAAGCGCCAGATGAAAGCCAGTGGCAGGCCATTACCGAACACCATGACGGCATCATCGCGTTGGTGGCGAGTGTACGTGAACGTTTCGAATCTGGCGCAGCGACACAAAAGCAGCTGAGCGAAGCTACCGCGGCAACCGAGGTTCAGACGCAACCGGAAGTATCAGCAGATCAGGACACAACCGTCACTCCGGCAGAGCCTGCGCCCAAGCCCGTACTGGCAAAAGCACCGGCAAAGAACCGGAAAAAGGCTGCAGATGCACAACGCACCGCTGCGCAGGAAACTATCCGGGTATCTGCACCTCTGCTGGATGATCTGGTCAACCTGGCAGGCGAAACCAGTATTACCCGTGGCCGACTGGAGCAGCAAAGCAGTGATTTCGGCCACACACTGGATGAGATGGCCGCAACTATTGAGCGCTTACGCGAACAGTTGCGCCGGATGGACATTGAAACAGAGGCCCAGATTCTCTTCAGTGCTGAAAAAGAGCATGGCCCGGATTACGGCGATGACTTCGATCCGCTGGAAATGGACCGCTACTCGTCCATTCAGCAATTGTCCCGGGCTTTGACCGAGTCATCATCGGATCTGGCAGATTTGCGCGAGACACTATCTGATCGGGTCAGGGACACTGAAACCCTGCTGGTCCAGCAGTCCCGCATCAATACGGAACTGCAGGAAGGTCTGATGAAGACCCGAATGATTCCGTTTTCTTCCATGGTGCCGCGTTTACGCAGGATTGTTCGTCAGATCAGTGGCGAGCTGGGCAAGAAAGTTGAATTTGATGTACGCAATGCTGAAGGCGAAATGGACCGCAACATCCTGGAGCGCATGATCGCGCCGCTGGAGCACATGTTGCGCAACGCCATCGACCACGGTATTGAGAGCCCGGACGAGCGCCAGAAAAACGGTAAATCCGAAACAGGGCAGGTTACCCTCTCACTGGTCCGCGAAGGCGGCGATGTGGTGCTTCGCATGATAGACGATGGCGCCGGCATTCCATCTGAGGTCATCCGGGATAAAGCTATACGTCAGGGCCTCTTGCGAGCAGACGAAGACCTCTCGGAACGGGAAATTCTTCAGTTTATTCTGCAACCAGGCTTCTCGACCGCGCAGAAGGTAACCCAGATTTCCGGCCGCGGCGTTGGCATGGATGTGGTGGCCAGCGAAATCAAACAGCTCGGCGGCAGTCTCGATATCGAGTCGCAGTTCGGCCAGGGTGCCGTATTCACCGTGCGCCTGCCGTTTACCGTCTCGGTAAACCGTGCCTTGATGGTGTCCACGGGTGAAGACTTCTACGCAATCCCGCTCAATACCATTGAAGGTATTGTCCGGGTCAGCACCTACGAGCTGGAGGAATACTACAAGCCGGACGCGCCTATGTACGAGTACGCGGGTCAGGAGTATCGCCTGCAGTATCTCGGCAGCCTGCTGAACAGTGATCATCAGCCCAAGCTCCAGGGCCAGGCTCTGCCATTGCCGGTAATTCTGGTTCGCGGTGCAGAGCAGCCCATGGCGCTGCAGGTAGACAACCTGATGGGTAGCCGGGAAATCGTTGTTAAATCCCTTGGGCCGCAGTTCGGCACTGTGCGCGGCGTATCCGGTGCCACCATCCTGGGGGATGGTAACGTAGTTGTGATTCTCGACCTGCCGGCAATGATCCGTTCCGACATACTGTCTGAACGCCAGCGCCTGGCCGACCTGGCAAATGCGCGGGAGTCTGTCCGCTACGAAGAGCGCGCTACCGTTGTGATGGTCGTGGATGATTCAGTAACCGTCCGAAAGGTTACGTCTCGTCTGCTCGAGCGCAACGGCATGGAGGTCATCACCGCTAAAGACGGCCTGGACGCGGTTGCCCAGTTGCAGGATCACAAGCCGGACATCATGCTGCTGGATATCGAAATGCCGCGTATGGATGGTTTTGAGGTGGCCAGCTTCGTGCGGCACGACGACAATCTGCGTGATATGCCTATCTGCATGATCACATCACGAACCGGTGAGAAACACCGGGAGCGGGCTCTGGCGATTGGCGTAAACGAATACCTCGGCAAACCGTTCCAGGAGACTGAATTGCTGACAACGATCGAACGGCTGACCGGTAAGCAGTGATGACCGGCCAAAACGGTCGGGCTCAGGTCGGAATTGTTTCGGATGTTGTTTTGCAGAGACATCGCCTGCAATCAGCAACTGCGAAATTCGGCCTTGAGGTCTGCTTCTCCGGAGACCCTGAAAGGCTTCAGGGCCAACCTGGTTTCCCGGAGGCTGGTTTATGGCTGGTGACTCTGGAAGATGAGGCGGATCACCCTGCACTGTTCGATTACTTGCTGGAGAATACCGAAGCACCGGTTCTTTTCGGTCTGGACCAGGCTCCTGCATCCAGCAGTATGGAGTATATTCGCTGGGAGCGCAGGCTCCAGGGCAAGCTGGAGCAGCAGCTGGGAGAACTGCTAAAGCTGGATTCCAGATCAAGTCTGGAAGAGCTTGCTGAACAGGCTCCGGAGAGCGAGACCGCATCGGAGCCTCCCCAGTGGCTGACAACTGCAGCACCCGGATCGGTAGCGGAAGATGTATGGGTATTATGCGCCTCTCTGGGTGGGCCGGCAGCAGTAAAGGCATTCCTGGACAGCCTGCCACCAGGCTTGCCGGTGGGTTTTATCTACGCCCAGCACATTGATGGTCATTTTGCCGAGGTGCTGACCCGCGTGCTAGGGCGTCACGCGCATTACCAATTGCGGCATGCGGAAGAAAACTACCGGGTAAAAAACGGCGACGTGGTGCTGATGCCGGTTGAGCACGAATGGAAGTTTGAAAGTACCGGCGTGCTGACCGAACTGGATACGCCCTGGCCCGGGCCTTATGGCCCCTCAATCGATCAGGTTCTGCTGAATACAGCGGATCATTATGGCGCACGCTGCCACGCCATCCTGTTTTCCGGCATGGGGGACGACGGGGCGACGGCAGCGCCTTTGCTCAAGGCTTATGGTAGCCGGATATGGGTTCAGGAAAGCGCAAGTTGTGGTAACAGCTCGATGCCTGATTCCGTAGCCGCTACCGGCTGCTCCAGTTTTTGCGGTACGCCCGAACAACTGGCCCGGGAACTGGTTAAAACTATTGAAGAATCATGCCTGCTTAAAGGCCGGCAGAAGCGGACTACCGCCTGAGGACACAAGCAATGAAAGACAACAGCCAAACCCTCTCCTGCGTTATGATCCCCGTAAGCAGGCGGCAGCTTATTCTGCCCAACGTATCCATTGCCGAAGTGGTGGACTACGCCAGCACCGACTCAGGTATCGGCGCCCCGGACTGGCTTGCGGGGCAGCTGGAGTGGCGCGGATTGAACCTGCCAGTTATCTCTTACGACGCAGCTAACGGCGGCACTCTGTCAGTGCCCGGCGAAAACAGAGGCCGGATTGTCGTGCTCAATACCATCAGTGCCAATAAAAAACTGCGTTTCATGGCGCTGATTACCCAAGGTATCCCCAGCCAGGTTCGTATTACGGAAGACCAGCTCAAACAGGTGGATGGTGAAAACGGCCCCGCTGATATTATGCAGGTTGATGTTGATGGTGAAATAGCCTGGATTCCCGATCTGGACTACCTGGAATCTCTCGCCAGCGAAGCATTGGCCTGAGCCTGACTTCGGAAACCACGGAGTCGGCTGACACCCGGGTTACTCTGATAGCCATGGCATGAGGATCCGTGCAAATGTTATAATATTGCACTTTTTGCAAACGCAGGATCCCGGCCATGTCTGCCCATGCGCTTCCGTATCGCCCTCACAACCATCAAGCCTGCGTCACCCAGGCGCTGGCTGATGCCAGGTCAATCTGTCAGCAGCAGAATGTTCGCCTGACGCCCACCCGTGAGCGGGTTCTGGAGCTGATCTGGCAATCCCACAAGCCCCTCGGCGCCTACGATGTACTCGCGAAACTGACCTCCGAAGGCCACAACGCTGCACCACCGACCGTATACCGGGCCCTGGACTTTCTGCAGCAGCAAGGGCTGGTTCACCGTATAGCATCGCTTAATGCCTTTACTGGCTGCACTCATGCAGGCGAACATCACACGGGCATGTTTCTTATCTGCCGTGCCTGCGGCAATGTTCTTGAGCTAACAGACGCATCGGTATCCACAGCAATACAGAATGCCGCAAACGCCGAAGCGTTCAGAGCCGAAACAGTGACCCTCGAAGTGGCCGGTTTGTGCCCCGGATGTCAGGCAGAAAAAGCAGTATGAGTGAGGAACTGGTCGCCATCGAAAATCTCACCGTCCGGTTTGACGAACGACCGGTTGTTGACCGGGTAAACCTGTCCCTGCACCGTGGCGACATCATTACCATCATAGGGCCCAACGGTGCCGGCAAAACGACTCTGATCAAGGCGATTCTGGGCATTCAGGCCGCCACCAGCGGACGTATAAAGCGCGCCCGCAACCTGGTTATCGGGTACGTACCCCAGCATCTGAGCCTGGAATCAACCCTGCCACTGAGCGTTAAACGCTTCATGTTGCTTAGCGGCCGATCGCTGGCAGATTGCGAGTCCTCGCTGGCAAGAACGGGGGTCAGCCATCTGCTTAACGCCTCTGTGCACCACCTGTCCGGCGGCGAGCAGCAGCGCCTTCTGCTAGCTCGGGCGCTGGCCCGAAAACCGGATCTTCTGGTGCTGGATGAGCCAGCACAGGGCGTTGATATCAACGGTCAAGCCGCGCTTTACGATCTGATTCGCCAGTTACGGGACGAGCTGAACTGCGGGGTCATCATGATTTCCCACGACCTGCATCTGGTCATGGCCGCAACCGACAAGGTTATCTGTCTGAACCAACACGTATGCTGTAGCGGGCACCCTGCGGATGTCTCTCACGATCCGGCTTTTATTGAAACCTTCGGGCGCCCGGTAGCGGAATCTCTGGCGGTGTATCACCACCACCACAACCACAGCCACGACCTGCACGGGAATGTGATTGATCGCGACCATGCAAGCCTGGGCTCGGGGACTGGAGATTGTCATGAGGGGTGCCAACATGACCATCATTGACACCATACTGAATGACTTCTTTTGGCGCGCACTCGTTGGCGGCCTTGGCGTGGCCCTGATCGCCGGCCCTCTGGGCTGTTTCGTGGTGTGGCGCAGGATGGCCTATTTCGGCGACACTCTGGCTCACTCCGCACTGTTGGGCATAGCACTCAGCTTTCTGATCAGTGTCCCACTGAATCTCGGGGTTATCATCACCAGCGTCACTCTGGCGATGGCACTGATGCTGTTTTCCCACAACAAAACACTCGCTACGGATACGCTACTGGGCATTCTTGCCCACAGCGCCCTGGCAATTGGCCTGGTGGCTCTCAGCTTCATGCCGGAGGTCAGAGTTGACCTGACCGGTTTGCTCTTCGGTGACCTGCTGGCCATGAACCGAAACGATCTGCTGTGGATCTATGGCGGTGCGATAGTAATTCTTGCGCTTCTGGCGGTGCTTTGGCGCGGCCTGTTGATGAGTACTATCCATGAGGAGTTGGCGCGTGTCGAAGGCGTACCGGTTGCCCGCCTGCGCCTTCTGCTAATGTTGATGTTCGCTTTGGTAATTGCGGTCGCTATGAAGATGGTGGGCGTTCTGCTGATTACCGCGCTGCTGATCATTCCCGCAGCTACAGCACGCAGATTGGCCAGCACCCCGGAACAGATGGCAGCTCTGGCTGTGGTGTTCGGATTTACTGCGGTAGCTGGTGGGCTCGGCATGTCCTGGCACCTGGATACACCAGCCGGTCCTTCGGTCGTGGTGACAGCCTTTGTCACATTCCTCGTTGTCTATGGTGTCGTTGGCCGGTTTTCGGCACAGGGCTCAAGGTAAGCCAGAGGCAGCCTGGCTCCAGCAAGCACTTCTTCAGAATCTCTCCAGCCTGCAATCACAAAGGCTGGAGAACATCCATCAGGCGATCGGTTGCCAGCAGCTCAAGGAACTCGTCACCCATTCGTTCACTCTCGGCAATGGCTTTGCGCCACGAGCGCTCCCGGCCAATGTCATCCCCTGCATAGCTTTCAAAATCCTTACGGTCCGGAAGCTTGCCGTCTGGCAGATGTTCCAGATAATCCGCGGAAGGAGCTACCAGCAAGACATCCTGCAAACGGGTCGCATCTCCACGCCGCCAGGGTAGCGTCTTGTCGAACCAACCGGGCACCACGCGATCCGTGAAATGCGGGTACAAAACCACGCCTGGCTGTTCATAGGGGAGATCGAGATGGTAATCCAAGAGCCCTCCATCACGGTATAGCCCCGTTGGCGCACCAGGAATATCCCGGACTCCGGACATAACCATGGGTATAGATGCCGAGGCGAGCAGAGCGGGCAGGAGATTCTCGCGGCTTAGAGGGATTTCATGACTTCGAAAGTCTATCAGCGGTGACAGAGGCGCTTTCAGCCGGGCATCGTGGATGATACCCCGCTCCATAAAGCGTCCAAGGTGTCGTCGGCCAACGATATTTGCGCTTATGGCCCCCATCAGGCCGAAACCAAGGCGTGCTCTGGACTCGGGTTCGAGCATTCCAAAGGTGCGAACAACAACCACGTTCAGGCGATACCACGGGTGCTGAAGAATATAATCTTCCCGCCCCCCGATCAGTTCTTCGAGAAACAGAACACTTTGACGCGTAACTTCAGCAGCAGTGACACCTTTTGAGAACCGCTGCGAGGTATACAGCTCAGCCAGTCGTGTAAGTTGAGCCCGCGGATTATCCGAAGAGGCAATCGCCGCAAACCGCCAACTGCCAATGGAAGAACCAATCAGGGAGCGCTCCTGCTCAGCCTGCGGCAGCCAGTCCCCGAAAATGGCCTTGTCCAGACCACTGAGCCCAAGCGCCTTGGGACCACCGGCCGCTCCGGGTAAAACGTGAACATCATCCGGGGTCAGCGGTTTTTCCCGCAGGCGTTCCATGGTTCGCCGGCCCGCCCTTATGGTTAAAGCGGAGGCGCGGGTGTGGATGGCAGTCATATCAGGTTTCCCGTCGGCGTTTCTTCAAGAACGATGGTCAGATCGCAGAGTCAGCAAATTTTAACGAAGCGAACTTCGCGGGCCAACTGAACAAAAGTAATAGTAGCCAGCCCCGCACTTCAGAACCGTTTTCGGAACTCCCTGTAGGCGCTGAATACCTCCCAGGGGCTTTCAAAGTGCGGGTAATGACCCACATTCCTCAGTTGCACGACATCGGCATCATGAATCATCTCCTTATAGCGGTGCACCATGACAGTTCCTGATACCGGGTCTGCGATTCCCGAAATGAGGCGCATGGGCTGACTCGCGTTCTGCAAGGCGGACACCCAGCGATGACGGTGGCACCGTCGGTCTTCCATAAACTGGATCAAATGGTGAAGAATGCCGCGACCGTTGTTGTAAGTGATGAGTTGCCAGAAGTCGTCCAATTCCTGCCGGCCCGGAGTACTTCTACTGCCGAACAGCTTCATAAAACTTCGCTCAAAGCTGCGCCGAGTCAGGCCCCGGCTGATTAGTCCGCCTAACGGTCCGCCCAACAAGCGCTGAATCAACAAAGGGTTGTGCACTTCCGGAAACAGGGCTCCGTTCAGGAAACAGACACTGGCAATCTGGAAAGGCAGCGCCCCCTCCTGCTCCCTGGCCAGGAGTTCCTGGGCAACACTGCACCCATAGTCATGGGCTAAAATATGCACAGACTTCAGGCCAAGACCTTCCAACAGACCCTGCATCAGGTCTGCCTGATCATCAATGCTGTACTCATGCTCTCTGGGCTTGTCAGAAAAGCCGAACCCCAGCATGTCCACAGCCAGCACATTATTGCTCCTAAGCAGCATGGGCCAGATACGGTTCCAGTCCCAACTGGATGTCGGAAAACCGTGCAGGAGCACCAGTGGCTCGCCCTGGCCTGCCATCCGGCTGAATATCGCGTGGCCGTCATAGCTGAACCATTTTCCGCCCTGCTGCCATACCTCAAGCGTCGCCTCTCCGGACCCGGCTGCCTTTTCACCCCCGATATCCGGTATCTGCCGTTCCATGCGTTGTCTCCGATAGATCTTTCTTAGTAAGCGACTTTAAGATAAACCCGGCCCTCCCGCCAGAGACCTGGCAATTGCGCTTCGCAAACTGAAAACGGGAACTGGTCTTTTCCGGCAGTGACATCGTAAACCGTAGAGATACCGGTCAAATTCACTTAAGCTTTGGCCCTCGTACCATACCCCTTACCCTAACCTGAAACATAACCTTTACCATAAAGAGAACCGGAAGCGACTATGACCAAACTCCTTGACGACCTCGCGGGCCACTACCGCGCCATCATCAACGGGCTGGGTGAAGATACCAACCGTGAAGGTCTGCAAGACACTCCGATGCGTGCCGCCAAAGCCATGCAATTCCTGACCCACGGCTATAAGCAGGACCTGGGCGATCTCGTCAACAATGCGGTTTTTGAATCCGCGATGGATGAGATGGTTGTAGTGCAGGATATTGAGCTGTACAGCATGTGCGAGCATCACGTGCTGCCTTTTATAGGCAAGTGCCACATCGCCTACCTGCCCCAGGGTCGTGTTCTGGGCCTGTCCAAGTTTGCACGTATCGTGGACATGTATGCACGGCGCCTGCAGATTCAGGAAAACCTCACCCGCCAGATTGCGGAAGCAGTTGAGAGTGTCACCGGCGCGAAAGGAGTTGCAGTAGTCATCGAAGCCCAGCATATGTGCATGATGATGCGGGGCGTGGAGAAGCAGAACTCCAAGATGAAAACGTCCATGATGCTTGGGCAGTTTCGAAAATCCCAGGCAACGCGCGCAGAGTTTCTCAACCTGATCAGCAACAATCGCTGATTGCAGCCATTTGAATGGAGGCGGTATGACAGACGTTATCTGCAACCACCAGGCAAGAATACAGATCAAGGATCTGCTGTTGCGTGCCTACATTGGCATCAAGGACGAAGAGATCAATAACCAGCAGGACATCAAGATCAACGTGTGCCTCACGTACGATGCGACGGAAGCGATTAACCGGAATGAGATAACGGCAGCGCTCAATTATCGCACCATTACCAAGCAGATTATCGGCCATGTGGATGGAAACCGCTTCGCCCTACTTGAGCGCCTGACGCACGAAGTACTCAACATCGTGATGGAACATGGGGCCGTAAAGTGGGCGCAGGTAGAAATCGACAAGCCTCACGCGCTACGCTATGCAGAGTCCGTGTCTGTCTGTCTTGAAGCACATCGTTAGTCCAAACCCAGGTGGCCCGAAACCATGCCAAGCAATCAACCTGATCAGATGCGCGCCATTCTTGAGCAAGTCCGCACCATTGCTCTCGTAGGTGCCAGCGAGAAAACCAATCGACCCTCCCACGAAGTCATGGAGTTTATGCAGGCACATGGGTATCGGGTTATTCCAGTGAATCCCCGCCTCGCAGGCAAGACAGTGCTTGGAGAGACCGTATACCCCGACATAGCCTCCCTGCCCGAACCCGTTGACATGGTTGAGGTGTTTCTGGCACCTGAGCGCACAGATGCGCTAATTGATCAGGCCATCGAACTGAAGGTTCCGGTGATCTGGTTGCAGATTGGTGTTATCAATGACGAAGGCGCTGCCCGGGCCGAAGCTGCGGGGCTCACCGTTGTTATGGATCGTTGCCCGAAGCAGGAAATTCCGCGCCAGGGTTTGCCAAAAATCAACTTCAGAGACTGAAGCTCCACGAACCGCAAGAAGCCGTTCGGCAAAGAATGGCTTATTATTACCGACATGCAGGCGTTACACTGGTTCGTCGGTCTTTGGTAAACGGAGCACTTCTTGGCATACTCACCTTTGAATGGCGGGCTTTTTCCGAAGAGACTGCTACACCCTGCCTTTCCGGTGGTGATCTTCATAGTATTTTTCGGTCTGGCGGCAGGTTTCCGCTACGGCCTCATCGGGCAGTACACAGGCCAGATACAGTCCAACCTCGAAAATGAAACCCGGAGCATGGCCAACACCCTCGAACGGGAGTTCATGGTTCACGCTGATGCTATTCGGCGCATGGCAAGTCGCCTGGCAAAAGACCCGCAAAAGCCGGAAAGCGAATGGCGTGAAGACGCACGCAACTATCTTAACGACTTCCGTATCTATCAGGCCATTGAGTGGATAGACCGCGACTTCATTATTCGCTGGCTGGAACCTTTGGCCTCCAACGAAGGTGTCGTTGGCTTCAACTCTGCGTTTAATCAGCAGCGCCGCAGCGCTCTCGAGGCTGCGATACGAACTGGAAACTATGACATTTCCGGGGTGATCGAACTACGCCAGGGGGGCAAAGGCATTGTTATTTACGCTCCGGTCGGCACCGGCCCCAATAACAATGGTTTTGTTGCGGGTGTATTCAAGATGGAAACCCTGGCGCGACAGCTTATGGCCACACGGGAGCCGGGAATGTTCCGGATTGAGATCCGTAGTCGCGGTGCGACGGTTTATACGCTGAGTGATTTCGAGCGTTCAGATGCCACCGCCTCCTATACTGTGCCAATCAAACTTCCCACACTGAACTGGCAATTGAATCTCGAGCCTTCGCCGGAGTGGTTTGAAAAACAGACCAGTCCCTGGCCCCGGTGGACGTTTATTACCCTTCTTTTTATGGGCTTGCTGACCAGCCTCGCGACCCTTTTCCTGCAGCTTATCCTCAAACGCAATGAGGCTCTGTTAACAGCCAGGCGGAAGCTCGATGAAGAAATCGCGCAGCGCGAAACCATTCAGCAGGATCTTGTGCGACTGGAATCCACCGATACCCTTACCGGCCTGGCGAACCGTCGCTTCTTTATGGAAGATCTTGCTCATACGCTGAATATCGCGAATCGTCAGTCGTACCAGGTAGCACTGGTGATGCTGGACCTCGACCGCTTTCAGATGTTGAACGACTCGCTTGGACACCAGTTTGGTGATGCCCTTCTGGTTCAGGTCGCGGGTTGTCTCAACCAGCTCAGCAACGAGCGGGTCACGGTCGCCTATTCCGGTGGCGACGAGTTCATGATTTGTCTTCAGCATGTGGAGGATATAGACGATGTTCTTCATCTGCTCGGCCGGATCAAGCAGTGTTTTGAAACGCCATTCAATGTTCAGGGTGAAGCTCACAAAATAACAGCAACCCTTGGGGTTGCCGTTTACCCCCAAAGTGGCCTGGACGCGGACACCCTGCTGCGCAACGCTGACATAGCCCTTTATCGCGCAAAAGAGCAGGGCCGCAATACCTATCAATTTTATACCGAAGGTATGCAGGAACGGGAGGTCATGCGCCTGGAGCTGGAAAAGGACCTCAGCCAGGCCTTGGTCAAAAACGAGTTTGTACTGCATTATCAGCCTCAGCTGAATCTGGACAGCGGTGAAATTAACAGTGTCGAGGCGCTCATCCGCTGGCAACACCCCCGCAGAGGTCTACTTGCCCCAGGAGAATTCATTCCACTGGCAGAAGAAAGCGGCAGGATAACCGAGATCGGGCACTGGGTAGTGATGGCGGCCTGCCAACAGCTGGCGGCCTGGAGAGGAACCCGCTTTGAACACCTGAGGGTAGCCGTGAACCTGTCCGGGCGGGAGCTGGATGATGACAGCCTGGTTGAACGGGTAAGAAACACTCTGGCGGCCGAGGGAGTCCCCGCTGATCGGCTTGAAGTGGAACTCACCGAAGAAATCTTCATTCAGAATATAGAGCACAACCTTGGCCAGCTGAGGCGTCTGCACGATCTTGGCGTGCATCTTGCGATCGACGATTTCGGCGTCGGCTATTCCTCCCTGGCATACCTGAGAAATTTCCCGGTGGACCTTCTGAAAATCGACCGCTCATTCATAACAGAAGTGACAGAGCGCCATGATGATGCTGTGATTACCCGGGCGGTCATCAATCTGGCGCACAACCTGGGCTTACAGGTGGTTGCTGAAGGCGTGGAAACACGGGCGCAGCTGGATTTGCTAAGGAGCCAGGGCTGTAATATGGCGCAGGGCTATCTGATCAGTCGCCCCGTTCCAGCGGTGGAGCTGGAAAAAGCCCTGTCCAATGGCGCTTTTGAGCAGGTGTAATGGCTGTTTCCGGTTTGTAATCACCGTAGATCAGCCCCAGAATTGTTGTTGAATTTTTCAGGTGAAATTTTATGCCCACGGGTTATTTGACGCCGGAACAGGACACCAAGCTTCGTCGATGGGAGCGCTGGAACCGGAATTATTTCATTTTTGCATTCGTGGCTCTGGTGATTGTGCTGGTGTTCAGTAGCCAGCTGGGGCTTTCCAGTGGTGACGATTGGGGATCCCTGGGCTTTCTGCTTGCGGCTCTGATTGCTCCGATCATTGTTCTGCAACTGCGCCTCGCATGCCCTGCCTGTGGCCATAAGATTGGCTGGCAGGCCAAATTGATGGCGCCGGATCAGTGCAAAAATTGTGGCACCTTCCTTCGGGCTAAAAGCTCCTCTTCCTGAAAACCTTTGACCTGTGAGTAGGTCACAGGTTTTAGGCTACTCTTAAGTTTCAAATACTCTCGGCTATCGTGCTTTTGCGATAGCCGCGCCGGTGTGGGTTGTGTGCCCGAAAACCGCTGTGAATACGTCCATGTACGCTTGCTCTCCGCCTTCCATGGCTCCGAGCATTTTCGGGCACACAACCCAAACCGCCGCTCATTAACCTTTGGTGATGCTGCTGGATTATGAAAGTTAAAGAGCTTGCTACTTCTGCCGGGGTAAACCCCGATACCGTGCGCTTTTATACACGGGAAGGACTGCTAAAACCCACTCGAAATCCGGACAACAACTACCAGCATTACGATGCTGAGGATCTTCGGCGTCTGCGCTTTGCACGTAAGGCCCGACAGTTGGGTTTTTCACTACCGGAGGTTCGAGAGATTCTGGATCAGGCAGACGACCATCACTCACCCTGCCCTATGGTTCGGGATGTATTCCAGCAACGGCTGGCCGAGGTAGAGCGGGAGATCGATGAGTTGCTACAGCTCCGAAAGCGCATGAAAACAGCGCTGGCCGCCTGGCAGGATATGCCGGACGGGACGCCGGATGGCCATACCATCTGCCAACTGATTGAGCACTGGGATGACAGCAAACCCGGGAAGCAGGTTGAGGAGTAAACCACCATGAGCAATGCACCAGTATTACAGACGACTCTCAGCATTTCCGGTGCCACCTGCCAGGGGTGCGCCAGGAAGATTCGCAATGCGCTGGAGCCGCTGACCGGCGATGCAGGCCTGGTGGAGATTAACCTGGAAGATCAGACGGTTGCTTTGCCAGAAGGTATCGATGCCTCGGAAGCCGCCAGAATTGTGACCGAAACGGGTTACCCGGCGGAACCAGTGAAAGAGGCGGAGCAACTCGCCAGTTGCTCCGCGTTCAAGCCCGGGAAAGTAGAAGCCACAGCTGACAAAACAGTGGAAGAAACGTCGAGCGAGGGCAAACCGGAAAGACAGGCAGCGGCTATTCAAGGCGATAATCAGGTGCACCTGGCCGTGACCGGTGCTACCTGTGCTTCCTGTGTGAATACCATTGAGAAAGCATTGAAGTCGGTGCCGGGCGTGACTCACGCCCATATGAATCTTGCGGACAATACGGCTACGGCAACCGGGGCGAACGACCCGCAAGCTCTGATTAAGGCGGTAGAAAACTCCGGTTACGGCGCCAGTGTGATTGAAGATGCAGACGCCGCAGACGATAAGAAGCAGGAAGAAGACAAAAAGCGGTACAAAACCCTTCTGGTAAAAATGGCCATCAGTTTGGGCCTGGGTGTTGGCTTGATGATCTGGGGCATGGGGTTCGGTTCCATGTCGGTAACCGAGACAAACCAGGGCACCTGGCTCGTTCTTGGCTTGATCACTCTAGCCGTTATGGCGGGTACAGGTGGGCATTTCTACACTGGTGCCTGGAAGGCGTTCCGGCATCACAACGCCAATATGGATACGCTGATTGCACTGGGTACGGGTACCGCATGGCTGTATTCCATAACGGTGGTGAGCACTCCCGACGCCTTACCGGAGATGGCGCGGCATGTGTATTTTGAAGCCTCGGCGATGATCATTGGCCTGATCAATCTGGGTCAGGCACTGGAACTTCGCGCTAAAGGCAAAACATCGGAGGCGGTTCGCCGGTTGCTGGACTTGCGGGCGAAAACAGCACGGGTTATCCGTGAAGGGCAGGAACAAGACCTTCCTGTGGAAGATGTTCGCAAGGGTGATCATATTCGCGTTCGCCCCGGTGAGAACCTGCCGGTAGACGGTCGTGTTGTTGAAGGCAGTACCCGTATCGACGAAAGCATGCTTACCGGCGAACCCATGCCGGTAAGTAAAGCGGTGGATGACGAGGTTTCTGCCGGTACGCTCAACACCCACGGCAGCATTGTTTACGAAGCAACCCGGGTGGGCAGCGAAACTGCCCTGGCCCAGATTATCCATCTGGTGAAAAAAGCCCAGGGTTCAAAACCGGCCATTGGACGGCTGGCAGACAAAATATCGTCGGTGTTCGTACCCAGCGTCATGCTGATTGCGGTGGCCGCCGCGCTGGTCTGGTACAACGTCGGGCCGGAGCCCGCGGTTGTGCATATGATGGTCGCTGCAACCACCGTCCTGATCATTGCCTGCCCCTGCGCCCTTGGCCTGGCCACGCCTATGTCGGTGATGGTGGGTGTCGGTAAAGCGGCGGAATACGGCGCCCTGATTCGTCAGGGGGACGCCCTGCAAACTGCAGGCAAACTGGATCTGGTGATTCTCGACAAAACCGGCACTATTACCGAAGGCCATCCGGCAGTTACCAGCCTGCACGCGATGAGTGGCGATGAACAGACGTTGCTGGCATTGGCAGCCGGTCTTGAACAGCATTCCGAACACCCACTTGCGGAAGCCATCGGTAACAAAGCCAAAGAGCAAAGCGCGGAGCCACTCAAGGTCACTGACTTTGAAGCGCTGAATGGCAAAGGTGTCGCGGGACGGTTTGAGGGTGACATAATCCGCTTGGGTAACCGCCGCTGGCTGGAGGCTGAAGGTATTTCTCTGGCAGGCCTGGCCGATGCGGAAAAAGCCATTACCGAGCAGGCCGGCACGCCTTTGTTTCTCGCCAGAGGCACTGAGCTGCTGGGCGTTATGGGCGTTGCGGACGCCATCAAAGCGGATTCGGAAGCGGCTATTCAGCGTCTACACGATGCAGGCATCCGCGTCATGATGGTCACCGGTGACATCGACGCCACGGCCAGAGCCATTGCCACGAAAACCGGTATCGACGACTACCGCGCCGAAGTCCTGCCAGAAGACAAAGCCGACGTAATAAACGAAATGCGCGGCAAAGGCTACACGGTTGCCATGGTGGGTGACGGCATCAACGACGCCCCTGCTCTGGCCGCTGCGGATGTAGGTTTTGCCATAGGCACAGGCACAGACGTCGCCATCGAAAGCGCCGCCATTACCCTGATGCGCGGCTCCCTGCACGGCGTACCGGATGCTATCGAAATTTCCCGGGCCACAGTGAAGAACATTCACCAGAACCTTTTTGGGGCCTTTGTGTACAACAGCCTCGGGATTCCCATTGCCGCAGGCCTGCTGTATCCAGTCTGGGGCATATTGATGAGCCCGATTCTCGCCGGCGCGGCCATGTCCCTGTCCTCAGTTACGGTGGTCACCAACGCCAACCGCCTGCGGCTGTTCAAAACCAGTCACAAACCAGTGCGAGAGCCAAAACAAAGCCGACAACCGGAAGAGGAGCGAAACTGATGGAAACATTACTGGTCAATACCGGAGGACTTATGCTCATGGCCGCTATTGTCTGGTGGTTCTGGCTTTCTCCAACCGATAGCAATGCCTCCGAACCGGATAAAAGCCATCACTAAAAACGACACAAAAAGAGCAAAACCATGAAGAAACAGATTTTGGGGTTCGCCCTGAGTGCCACCTTCGGGTTCAGCACACCAATGTTGGCAGCGGACGCCGCTCAGAGCATTCATGTCTACAAGTCGCCCACGTGCGGCTGTTGCACCAACTGGGTTGATCACCTGGAAAGCAACGGTTTTGATGTGGAAGTCACCGACACCCACAACATGAACCGCGTCAAAATAGAAGCAGGTCTTAGCCCCAATTTGGCCAGCTGCCACACCGCTTTCGTGGGTGACTATGTGATCGAGGGGCACGTGCCCGCTAACGACATTCATCGATTGATCGCCGACGCTCCAAAAGTCAGAGGCCTGGCCGTCCCTGGCATGCCGGTTGGTTCTCCGGGTATGGAAATGGGCGATCGAAAAGAGCACTACCAGGTGCTGATGTTCAATGCGCAAGGCCAAACCAAAGTGTTTTCCGAGCACAACTAACCCACGAACAGGGGTCAGAACAGAGTCATGTCGGCCTGCTGCAGATTAGTATCGGCGCAACAAAGCACCGGAGCTGACCTGCAACAGGTTCTAATGCATTTATGACATTCTTTTCTACACTCCCGCCAACCTCTGCTCTATCATTGCTTCCATCCCTATAAACGGAGTCAGCAGTTCTTGAGCCTCAAGACCCGGTTTCTCAGCCTTGCAGCAGGCCTGATTGTTATATCTGCATGTGCCTCCTGGCTTGCCTACCGGGAGCTCTCAGCAGACCTGATCGAGCGTTGGGGGCGTCAGGTCGCTGAGATACAGGTACGCTACGACAGCGCCCGACTTCTGCAATCCCTCGAGCGCGAAATCGGCCTCGCCAGACAGATGGCAGACTCCTCCGCGCTCCTCAACTGGGCTGCCGCCCCCGGCAACCAGGCTCTCGAAGATACGGCCATCCGCGAGATGGAGAGCTTTCGCGCCAACTTTCGCGATAACAGCTATTTTGTCGCGCTCAGGGAGAGTGGTCACTATTACTTCAATAACGAGCAAAATGAGTTTGCCGGCAAACAGTTTCGATACGTGCTGGACCCCGATGAACCCAATGACGCCTGGTTTTACCAGCTAATCGAAGAAGGCCGTGATTTCCACCTGAATGTAAACCCCGATGCGGAGCTGGGCGTTACCAAGCTCTGGATCGATGTGCTGATGCGCAACTCCGCAAATCAAGTAGTGGGCATGGTCGGCACTGGCATGAACCTCGACACTTTTCTGCAGGATATCGTCGATATCAACCAGGAAGGCATTACGACGCTGTTTGTCGATTATAACGGTGCCATACAACTCTACCGGGATCGCAACTACATCGATTTCGCGAGCGTTATCAAACCAGAAGGTCAGAAAAACACAGTCGACTTGCTGTTTGACGCCCCCGAAGACAAACAGCAGATTCTCGGCATGCTGCAATTGCTGAAGAAAAGCTCCGGTTCAGCAGGTCACGTAGAAAGCGGGTTTGTTACCGTCGAGGGTCGCGAACACTTGGCCGGAGTGGCTTTTTTGCCAGCAATTGGCTGGTTTGAAATAACCCTGCTTGACCTGAACACACTGCTACCAAAGAGCTACCTGTGGCCTCTGGTGGCTGTATTTATTGCAAGCCTCCTCATCACTCTGATCGTGTTCCACCTCATCATCCAATCACGCATCCTGAAGCCGATCGTGGGGCTGGAAGAAGCTGTGGATAAGGTTCGCAGGGGCAGCTTTACGCTACCTCGCCTGGACAAACCGGATAACGAGATAGGTCGGCTCGTCGACCACTTTGAAAAAATGACGGATAGCCTGCGCGATTCTACCCGGGAGCTGGAAAACAAGGTTTCCCTGCGTACCGACGAGCTTGCCCGCCTGGCTCGTATCGATCCACTCACCAACCTTAAAAACCGCCGTGGGCTGGACGAAATTCTGGAAGAAGAAATTCAGCGCGCAGAGCGGCTGGGCAGTGGTTTTGGTTTGATCTGGCTGGACATCGATCACTTTAAATCAATCAACGATCAGCTCGGCCATCAGGCGGGCGATGAGATTCTCTGCCGCGTCGCTTTGTGGCTAAAAGCCGGTGTCCGCCCCTACGATCACCCGGGGCGCTGGGGCGGCGATGAATTTGTTATTCTGCTCTCGCCCTGTGATCCGGCAACCCTGGAACGTATTGCCCGGCGCATATGCGAAAATGTTGAGCAGGAAAGCCGAAAAACCGGAACACCGGTAACGGTCAGCGTAGGCGGCTATTTCTCAGAACCCGGGGACAACATCGATACTGTGCTGCGCAATGCTGACAGTGCGCTTTATCGCGCCAAGAATGGTGGCCGCAACCGCGTCTGCATCACCCCTTCGGATAAAACCGGAATTAACCCCGTGTAACGGGTCTGACTCATATCGCCATAACCGTTATACTCCGCTCCATCATTCATTTTTTCAGCCAGGTTAATCCATGTTCAACGCCGACGCTCTCAACCAGTTGCGCCAGCTAAAGTCTGACATTGAGCAAAGCAAAGTCGTTTTCCCCGGAACGGTAAAAGCCACCAACGGCCGCTTCGGATTCGTCGCATTGGATGAAGGGCGGGATGTATTCCTGCCTCCCGAAGAAATGCAGAAGGTGCTTCCTGGTGACCGAGTCAATGTGACCGAGCAGGAAGTCGATAAAGGGAAAATCCAGGGTGTGGTAGACGAGCTTCTCGAAAGCCGGCTGAGCACATTTGTCGGACGCTATCTGGTCAAGGGGAAAGGGCATTTTGTGGTGCCGGAAACGCCAGGCATCAATCGCTGGATTTTCATTCCTCCGAAAGAGCGGATGAACGCGCAACCGGACGACTATCTTTACTGCTGCATACACAAGCACCCGTTTCATGACGGCAAAGGTCAGGCCAAGGTGCTTCGGGTTATTGGTAAAGCCGGTGAGCCCGGTATCGAGCGCGCCCTTACGCTGGCCACCTTTGATCTGGCAGACGCCTGGCCCGAACCGGTGGTACAGCAGGCCGAAAAGCTCGACGAGGCAGCCATCGAAGCGCTGGCGCCCGGCCGGGAAGATCGCACTGGTCGCGCCTATGTCACTATCGATAGCCCCGCCACTCAAGACATGGATGACGCTCTGCTGGCAGAGCCAAACGCCACAGGCTGGGCTTTATCCATTGCCATTGCAGACCCGTCGTCGGTCATTGGTACTGAAAGCGCGGCTGAACTCGAAGCCTTCAACCGGGCTACTGCTATTTATTTCCCGGGCGAGCCCTTGCCCATGCTGCCCGACACTATCAGCACCCGACTGTGCTCGCTGATGCCAGACGTTAATCGACTGGCTCTGGTGTGCGACCTGCAAGTCAATAACGATGGGAGCCTGGGTGACTACAGTTTCCATCAGGCTGTTATCCGTTCCCGGGGCAAGCTCAGTTACGATCTGGTCGCGAATCTGATTGAAGGTCGTGAAGACGAAGACATCAAAGCTCTGCCGGACGCAGTCGCCAACAGTCTCGACCAGCTGCACCAGGTCGCAACCGCATTGCGGAAATGGCGCAGCGAACATGCACTGCTAAGCGGCGACCGCCCGGAATTCCGTCTCAGGCTGGACGAAAACCGACGCATTCGCGCTATTGAGCCGTCGGTGCAAAACGAAGCGCACCGTCTTGTTGAAGAATGCATGGTTGCCGCCAACCGCTGCGCTGCGGATTTTCTGGCCAGCCGACCATCAGGCCTGTTTATTCAACACCCTGGTTTGCGTAATGACCGTGCAGCCAACATTCGCGCTCTGATCGAAGGCTACGCGCCACAGTTCGCCGATATCGATGCCACAACGCCGGCTGGTTTCCTGGCATTGATGAAACAGACTTCAGAACTGGAAGCGGAAGTGCCAGTAAAGGCCATCGTTTCGCGCCAACTGGCCCGGGCAGAGCTGTCGTTTACGGCGGCCCCACACCAGGGCATGGGGCTCAATGCCTACACCACTTTCACATCTCCCCTGCGCAAATACTCCGATCTCTATGTGCACCGGCTCATCAAAGCAGCGCTCTGGGATACGCCAATGCAGATGCTGAGCAGCGAACAACTGATGGCGCTTCAGAACGCCCAGTTCAAAGCCCGACAGGCGGCCAATAGCCTGGAAACATGGCTCAAGAGCGATTTTGCCAAAACTTTGGGCGACGAACCCATGGACGGCGTCATCAGCCGCACAATCCCTGCGGGCTTCTTCGTGCGCCTGGAAGCCAATGGGCTGGAAGGGTTTGTGAGTTGCAGGGATCTCAATGGCAAATACAGCTTTGACCCAGTGACTCTGCGCCTGATACACAACAAGAATGGCCGCGTATTCCAGCTTAATCAGGCAGTAAAAGTCAGCTTCTCAGGAGTAGAGGAGGAGCGCCGGCAAATCAACTTCAAGCTGGTGGAGGCTGAAGAAATCCCTGTCACTACCGGCTCCTGAGCCGGTTGAAAAACCATAAGGGCAGGTGCATCGTACCGATAACATCACACAGATACGTCAACGAGGTGCGCCATGCCCATCAGTCCGGATGAATTCCTGAAAAAACACGGTTTCGACAAGGAAGAGGACAGTCCTGATCACAGCCTACAGCACAACGCGATAGAACACGCAAAGCACCTGCGCCGGCCCCATGCAGGTACGCCACACGACTGGGAAGACTGGGAAAGATACAAGCGAGAGCACCCCGGTGAGGTAGAGCCAGAAGAGAAAGAAAGCGACAACAGCAAAGGCTGAAGTCGCTCGGGTCTGGCGAGGGTGGTGAAGCTATGGGCGAAGCATTTCTTCCAGGCGTGCATCCTTGGCCTGCCACTTTTCTGCCAGCCAGTTTTTCACATTACGCCGGTGTTCCGCATCGGTTGAGTAATCCCGACCTTTCAGGTGCTCGGGAATGGCAACCGTTTGAATGTCCATTTTCACCTCCCGCGACCGGCCACAAATAAAATCCCAGAAGGTGGGTGCGCCGCCAGGATAGGCAATGGTTACGTCAACAAGCGTTTCTATCGAGTCACCCATGGTATCCAGAACAAAGGCCGCACCGCCGGCTTTTGGTGTCAAAAGATGGGTATAGCGTGACTTTTGTTTGTCGTGCTTGGCCTGGGTAAACCGCGTACCTTCCACAAAGTTCATTACGCTCACTGGCGTATAACGGAACTTTTCACAGGCACGGCGAGTGGCTTTCAGGTCTTCCCCACGCTTCTCAGGGTGCTTGAGCAAATACTCCCGCGAATATCGTTTCATGAAGGGGAAATCCAGACCCCACCATGCAAGCCCGATAACAGGTACCCAGATAAGCTGCTGTTTCAGAAAAAACTTCAGGAAAGGCGCGCGACGATTAAACACCCGCTGCATGGCAAAGATATCCACCCAGCTCTGGTGATTACTCAACACAAGATACCAGCTTTCACGACGCAAATTTTCCGCACCAGTGACCTGCCACTGCGTGCCGTGGGTCAGCTTCATCCAACCGGTATTACAAGCCACCCAGGATTCCGAGATCCAGATGATGACCCGGGTGCAAAGAACCCGAAAGCCCTTGTGCGGGATAACAAGTTTCAGCAGCGCCGGTATATAAAGTAACAGGCACCAGAAAAGAGTGTTGACTGCCAACAAAATGGAATTGAGTACGCCGATAACGGGAGCAGGTAGAAAGCTGAGCATGCGATGCCTGTTTTGATTATTTGGACAGAGATGGGCAATCATACCAATCACCACGGGCTATGGGCAGTGGCTGATTGTGACCAGACTAGCAAGCGGGAATGACCGTTCTCGATTACACTGCTATCCATGAACCTAATTGATACATTCAATCTTGATATTCGAGCACTGCAAACCTTTGTTGCCGTTCTGGACGAAGGAAGCGTTTCCCGTGCGGCCATCAAGCTTGGGGTCAGTCAGTCAGCCGTTAGCCATACACTGGACCGGCTACGCACTGCCCTCGGCGACCCCCTGTTCGTCAAATCCGGACGCGGTATAACGCCCACTCGCTATGCAGTGCAGGCAGGCCCGCACATTCGCCAGATTCTCGATGATCTGCACTCACTGGCCTCCGGCCCCCCCTTTACACCAGAAACCACCGAATTCACCTTTACCGTTGCCGCCAACGATTACGAGCGGGACCTGCTTCTCCCACCGTTGATGCAGCGTCTGCGGCAACAGGCTCCGGGCATCATGCTGCAAGTGATTGCCTCCGGCATTCCCAATGCAGACATGCTGCGCAAGGATATTTGTGATCTGATCATTTCACCGCACGCGCCGGAAGCCACTGACATAATGCAAAGAGGCTTGATGGGGGATCGGATGGTCGTCTTCTTCGACCCGAGCCAGCGTGAAGCGCCGGAGACAGTGACCGACTATGTGAAAGCCGATCACATAGCATTGGTGTTCGGCACTGGTGAGAAACCCGCCCTGGAGGCCGGCCTTTCAGCCCGGGGGCTGACCCGCCGTAACGTCATTACCGTTTCCAATTTCTCCGGCCTGCCGGAATTTCTCCGGGGCAGCGACATGCTGGCAACCGCGCCTGAGCGCATGAGCAAACACTTACTCCGAGACTTTGCCTGGGCACCCCTACCCTTCAGCTACAAGCCTTTTACATTGCTGATGCTCTGGCACCGCCGCAACCAGAATGACCCGGCTCACCGCTGGTTGAGAAACCAGGTGAACGCAGTCGCAGCCACCATGAACGGCCTCAACGAGTAATTCATCAATTTTGTTCATATATCCTATGAGCAGCGCCCCTGTTATTTTTTTGCAAATCAGCCCCTAGAATCCACTCCAATGTCGAGTGCAGGTGTGGGATGGGCTTTCCAAAACTGTGCGGAGCCATGGATGGCGGAGCCCAAGCGCCACATGGATGTGCCGCAAGGAGCGTGTTTTGGAAAGCCCATCCCACACCTGCTATCCCCCAATGTAAGCTTGGACAATAAATGCTCGCACTCACAAGTATATGGACAACCATACTGCTAGCCGCCGCCGTCGCACTGGGGCCGCTGGCCACTGACATGTATCTGCCGGCACTGCCGCAGATTGGCAGTGATTTCGGCACGGGTACCAGCCAGGTTCAGCTAACCCTGAGCCTCTACATGGCGGGCTTTGCCATAGCGCAACTGGTGTGTGGCCCACTGGCTGACCGGTTTGGACGCAAACCGATCATGATTGGCGGCTTTGTGCTGTTCGCCATCGCCAGCATTGGCTGTGCGCTTGCCAGCAATATTGAAACCCTGATTCTGTGCCGCTTTTTACAGGCGCTGGGCGGATCAGCCGGGCCAGTTCTCGGGCGTGCTGCAATCAGGGACATCTACACACCCCGCGAAGCCGCAAAAATCATGGCGCTTCTTGCCAGCATCATGGCGCTTGCTCCAGCTATCGCACCCACACTGGGCGGTGTCATGGTTGCCGGCCTGGGCTGGCACTCCATCTTCCTGGCGCTGGGCGGCTATGCCCTGATCATGGCTGTAGTGGTGGCGTTCGGAATCCCCGAGCCCATGCGGCCCGAATACCGTCAGCCACTAAAACTCTGCAGCCTGCTACGAAACTATCGCGCCATAGGCACAGACATCAGTTTTCTCGGCTATACCCTGACCAATGCGCTGATTTTCTCCGGACTGTTTGCCTTTCTCTCCGGTTCGTCGTTCGTACTGATCGATTTTCTAGAAGTGCCACCGCAACAGTTTGGCCTGTACTTTGCCGGCATCGTGGTGGGCTATATAACCGGTAACCTCACAGCTATCCGTCTTGGCAGCCGCCTGACTCCGGATCAGATTCTGTTGCGCGGACTTTTTGTTGCCGTGGCAGCCGGCGGCCTTATGGTATCGCTGGCACTCGCAGAGGTGTTCAGCGTATGGGCCGTCATACTACCTCAGGCACTGTTTATGGCCGGAACAGGCATGGTGATGCCCCAAACAATGGCGGGAGCCATGGCTAACTTTCCACGCATGGCGGGCTCCGCCTCAGCACTGTTCGGTTTCGCCCAGATGTCCATCGCAGCCCTCGCCGGCATGCTCGTGGGCTACCTGCACGACGGTACTTCGCTGGTGATGGCAACCATCATTGCTATCTGTGCCGTGGCTTCACTCGGCAGTTACCTTTTGCTGGTTCAGCGCCACCCCGCTTCTGGATTCGAACCACAGACAGGATGAAAACTCATCCAAAATGGTCTAAACAGAGTAAGCTGTCTCTGAATATTTCCGGATAGCTATGTCCGAGCAACGATAGGAGCAACCCATGAGCACAGTAACTCTCGACGGCAACCCCATTGAACTGAGCGGCAAGTTTCCACAGGTCGGCGATACAGTCCCGCCTTTCACATTGACCAACAGTGGCCTGGAAGACGTAAAGCTCGACAACTGGGCGGGAAAACGCAAAATCCTGAACATCATCCCCAGCATAGACACCGGCGTATGCGCAGCCTCCACTCGCAAGTTCAACGAAAAGGCCGGCGCTCTGGATAACACCGTTGTACTGGTGGTCTCCGCTGACCTGCCATTTGCTGCAGCCCGTTTTTGTGGTGCAGAAGGCCTTGAAAACGTCATCACACTCTCGTCCTTCCGGAACTACAGCTTCCAGCAGGACTACGGAGTCGGCATCCAGACCGGTCCGCTGGCCGGCCTTTGCGCCCGCGCTGTGGTGGTCCTTGATGAAGACAACAAAGTTATTCACAGCCAGCTTGTCGATGAAATCAAAGAAGAGCCCGACTACGATGCGGCGCTGAAGGTTCTTTGATCCCGAGCCTTCATCCAGGCTAAAGATTACCTGAGTGGGTCAGAGAATTGTGTTCTGTAGGCATTATCAGAGCATGAGGTCTTCCGGGCGACAGCGCCTTTGCAGACTGTGCATTGCCAAGGATGGCAATGCACAGTCCCCACGGATGGGTTCACGGCGTGTCTGCAAAGGCGCTGTCGCCCGGAAGACTAACTCCGAAACTAAAAAACAAACCTGTTAGACTCCAGCACCCAATCCAAGACCAAAGGCATCAGCCCAAACCCGTGAGCACTACCTCCCATAACGTCAGCCTCTCCCGCCAGCTCTACACCATGACCTGGCCAATGCTGTTTGGCGTGCTCTCCCTGATGACCTTCCAGCTCGCCGACAGCGCCTTCATCGGCCAGCTTGGCCGCGACCCACTCGCCGCCCTGGGCTTCACACTGCCCATGCAGCAACTCATCATCGGGCTACAGGTGGGCCTGGGCATCGCCACGACTGCCATCATTTCACGGACTCTCGGTGTGGGCGACGAACTCCGGGCAGTTCGCCTGGGCGGACTGGTTATCACCGTCGGCAGTACGCTGGTTCTTTTACTCTGTGTCGGCTTATGGCTTCTGCAAAGCCCGATCATGACCGCACTCGGGGCCGAAGACGCCCTTCTGCCCCTGATACGCAGCTATTGGGTACCCTGGCTTTTCTCCGCCTGGATAGGCGCATTTCTGTACTTCGGCTACAGTATTTGTCGCGCCCACGGCAATACAAAATTGCCAGGCTACATGATGGTAGCCACAAGCCTCGCCAACATTGCTCTGGACCCGCTCTATATCTTTGTATTTGATTGGGGACTGCCAGGTGCTGCCTGGGCCACCGTTACCTCTTTCGGCATCGGTTGTCTGTTTATCTATCCGAAGCTTCTCAAACGGGGCCTGGCCCGTTTCGATCTGCGCGAACTCGCTCTGGGCAGTGCCCTGAAACAACTCAATAACATCATGGCCCCCGCCATGGTCAGCCAACTCATGCCGCCGGCGTCAGCGATGCTGGCAACCGCCCTCGTCGCCGGCTTCGGTTCGGCCGCAGTTGCCGCCTGGGGGTTGGGAACGCGCCTTGAGTTTTTCTCTATTGTTGTCGTACTCGCGCTGACCATGTCCATGCCACCCATGGTCGGTCGCATGCTGGGCGCCGGCGATATCGAACAAATCCGGAAGCTGGTGCGGATTGCGGTGCGCTTTGTGGTGGGCTGGCAGCTTGCTATCGGCATTATCTGGCTGGCCGCCTCGGGCTTTGTCTCAGAGCTGTTCAGCAGCGATCAACAGGTGCAGGAAATCCTTGGGGCCTACCTGGTGCGGGTGCCACTCAGTTACAGCGGCCTGGGCGTGTGCATGCTCATGGTATCCGTGTGCAACGCCCTTGGCCTTGCCATGAGGGCGCTGCTGGTTTCAACATTGCGGTTGTTTCTGTGCTTTTTGCCACTGCTGTGGCTCGGAAGCCAGCTTAACGGCATCCATGGGCTGATGAGCGGGGCGTTGGTGGGCAACCTGTTCGCAGGCATCATGGCATACAGTTTCTATCGTACCGGCATGAAGTCGCTGCGCAAAACCTGACGATTTCAGGCGAAACGTGACCGGAAACTCTCCGGTATGGACACCACTTTCTTCTGCGGGTAGTCAAAAAATACAAACCCGTATTTTGCCAGGGCAACGGCCTGGCCACTCTCAGCCTTGGTCACCCGGAACACGAAGTCGCCGCCGTATTTATTGAAATCCATAACTCCAACTTCAAAACGCAGCATTTCGGGAAAAAACGATTCCGACTGATACATGGTGGCGAGGTCGGTCACGATAATGCCCTCACCGCCGCTATCGCTCTCAGGAATGCCAAAATTTATCAGAAACTGGGCTCGCGCCTCAGAAAGCATCGATACCAGAGCATCGTTGCCCAGATGGTTGGCGCCGTTGATGTCAGTCGTTCGGACCTGCATAAGCGTTTCGAAATAGAATACATCGTCAGGGAAAGAAAGTGCGATTCGGGCCACTGTGGAAGTTACCTGTCTGGCAAAGTGTCGGGCAAGAAATCGGATAATACTCTGTTACGCCGAGGCCTTCATCTCAAGATCTTGTCGCAAAAATCGGGTATCGTCATTTTTGATCTTTTAGTGCTGAATTGAGCCTTTGCATATCAGGCTTGGATTGCGCGCTGAATGTAACGGCAAGTGGAGGTTACGGCCTTGAATAATGAAAACTCTATGGACATTCGCCCTGCGGCCACTCTGGCCTTAGTACGGGACACTCCTGACGGAATTGAAATACTGTTATTGCAGCGCACCTGGGACGCCGTATTTTTACCCGGTTATTACGTTTTCCCGGGTGGCGCGGTCGATCAGCAGGAATCCTGGGGACGAAAGCATACTGCTGGCATGGAAGACACCGAAATCAGCCACACCATGAGCCTGAGTGACGGCGGTACAGATTATATGCTGGCCGCTGTTCGTGAGTGTTTTGAAGAAGCCGGCGTGTTGATGGCGGTGGATGCAGACCGACGTACAATCGGTGGAGATCATGCGGCTCATGGAGATCGCGGGGCTGTATTCAGGGGCGAACTGTCCCTCGCTGAACTGTGCCAGCGGCACACACTGACCATCCCGCTCGACAGGCTGGCCTACCTGAGCCACTGGATTACCCCGCCGGGCCCACCCAGGCGCTTTGATACCCGCTTTTTCGTGACCCCAGCGCCAGAGAACCAGCGTGTGAGCCATGATGGGGAGGAAACCATCAGCCACGTCTGGATCAGCCCGGCACAGGCACTGGAAGAACATCGTGCTGGCCAACGATTAATGACCTTGCCAACTGTCAGAACCCTGCGGGTACTGAGGGACTTCGAGACCGTCGAAAACCTGATGCGCTACGCCTGGGCAAACCCACCTGAACCCTTCCCGAGCAAGCCATGGCCAGCCACCCGGCGCGGTAAACCAGTACTTCTGGAACCCGGCGCACCAGCCTATGATGAAGCCGCCAAGCTGGATCCCGAAGCGGCAGGCACCACGAAATCGGAGATTGTACCCGGCGAGCCGGTTGAGATTGCAGCCGGTGTGGTTCGCCTCACGGCGCCAAACCCGGGCGTGATGACCGGGCCCGGCACCAATACCTACATCCTTGGCCACAAGCGTTTTACCGTGCTGGACCCTGGCCCCGATCATGCGGGACACATGGAGCAGATTCTTGCGTTCACTGGAGGGGAGATTGAATCTGTAATCGTTACTCACACCCACCTTGACCACTCCCCTGGCACCCGCACCCTGAAAGAAAAAACAGGATGCCGGGTTTATGGTCGGTCTGCACCCGCCGGGGCATCACAGGATCAGAAGTTCGCACCAGATGAGCAGCCTGAGCATGGCGACCTGATCGAGACCGATGCGGGCACGCTCAAGGTACTGCATACACCGGGACATGCCTCCAATCACCTTTGTTTTCTACTGAGGGATCAGGAACTGCTGTTTTCGGGGGATCACATCATGCAGGGCTCAACCGTGGTCATAAACCCGCCCGATGGCGACATGAAAGCCTATCTGGAAACGCTCTACGATCTGCTAGCGGAGCCAGTACGTTACATCGCTCCTGCTCATGGCTTTTTAATGGGGCACCCTGAAGCGATCATCGACTACCTGATCACCCATAGGCTATCTCGGGAACACAAGGTAGCAAGAGCTCTTGAAGATCTTTCGCCCGTGGGGCTGAAAGATCTGACCAGCAAAGCCTACGACGACGTGCCAGCAGCAATTCACGGAGTCGCCGCCCGCTCCGCGCTGGCTCATCTGCTCAAGCTGGAAGCCGATGGCAGAGCCCTTCAGCAAGAAGGGCTCTGGCGGACTATACCCACAACCTGAGTCGCGGGTACGTGCAGGTGCTACACCTGCCCGTATCTATTTTTTTGCAATGATGTACACCGCGTGCACTATGCCAGGGATATAGCCCAGAAGGGTCAGTATTATGTTGATCCAGAAGTGCTTCCCGATACCAACCTGCAGGAACACGCCCAGCGGCGGTAACAAAATTGCTATAAGAATTCGCAAAAGATCCATATTGTTTACTCCATCCGTCGGTTATAACTGACCTGACTGCAACGATAAACCCCGCAGTCTGGCCAAGCCGGTAATTTTACGCTAATTCGCGTGAAGTTCATGGCAACACTATGAAAATGGCATTAAACCTTTGTTATTGCCATTTCCATAAGCACCACTCGACCTTTACCCTTGGGCCCTTGTTGATGACCCGTGAGGAATCATGCTGTTTTCCAGGCTGCGAACACTGACCCATATTAAACCCGTTTTTTGCCTTCTGATGCTGACGATACCTGCCGTAGCCATGGCAGATCCACCCACTGACAAAAAACAAGTGGGGCCAGCCCGGGAGATTCTGCTGGCAGAACTGGCGGAAGACGAAAGCGTTGAGGATGTGGAACATTCAAAGCCGCGACACCCAACCGGCGATGTGCAGGTTCCGGCCAATGAGGCGGCACCAGAAAGCCCGGCACCAAAGCCAGAACCGGTCCTGAAGCCAAAGAAAGTGGCGCCTAATATTGATCTCAAAGACGTTGCACCGGCACCAGCTCCGGAGCCACCCGCGGATCCGGATGCTCAAGACGCACCTGGCAGCGAAGAAGCGGATGTCAGCAAGGCTCAGGAAGATGGTGCGCCTAGCTCTATGCCCGCGACACAGGAACAGGAAACACCGGAACCGGCGGATGAAAAACCACAGAGCGCCAAAAATCTGGTTCTGCTTGAAAGTGAAGTTCTGCCGGGCACATCCACGCGCCTGGGTTGGTCAGCAGGCATTCAGATTGCCGGCCTGTCACAGCCCACGCCTGTACTGGTAGTGAATGGCGCCAACGCAGGCCCAACCCTGTGCCTCACAAGTACAATTCACGGAGACGAACTGAACGGCATCGAGATTATTCGCCAGACCATGTACGACCTTGATCCGGAAAAGCTGAGCGGCGCCGTAGTGGGTATTCCCATCGTAAACCTGCCCGGTTTCCAGCAAGGTAGCCGTTATCTGCCGGATCGCCGTGATCTGAACCGACATTTCCCCGGCAGCAAGAATGGCAGCCTGGCGGATAGGATTGCCAACTCCCTGTTCGAGAAGGTTATTCAATACTGCGATATGCTGGTGGATATCCATACCGGCTCACTGAAGCGCACCAACCTGCCCCAGCTCCGTGCCGATATGAACAACCCCGCGGTTGCCGAATTTACCCGGGGCTTTGATCGAATGGCCGTTGTGCACAGCACCGGATCCCCCGGGATGCTCCGCACCGCAGCGGTGAATGCCGGCATTCGTGCCGTCACACTGGAAGCTGGCGAATCCCACCGCATTCAGGAACATCAGATTGATGCCGGCGTAAACAGCCTGGCCAGCCTGATGGAAAAGCAGAAAATGATTTCGCGAATGTTTGTGTGGGGTGATCCGGAGCCTGTGTACTATGATTCGGCCTGGGTACGGGCAAACCACGGCGGCATTCTGTTCAGCAAGGTCGAACTGGGCGCCAAGGTTTCCAAAGGTGAGGTTCTTGGCTATATCGCAGATCCGATCACTAACGCCCAATACCCTATTGCCTCCAGCAGTGATGGGCGCATCATCGGCATGGCCGTTGATCAGGTGGTTATGGCGGGTTTCGCAGCCTACCACATTGGCACCAAGGCAAAAGTGCCAGGAGAATAGTATCCTATCGTTGTACGCTCTCGCGAATGACTGACAGGAGTTGATGTGCCTTCAGAAAACAGTCCAGCCAGATCTGCGTCTCTAACCTACGCAGGCCTGGTTCTGACACCTTTGTTCTGGGCTGGCAATGCCGTTGTTGCCCGGGGCACCGTCGACAGCATACCGCCCATTTCCATGGCTTTCTGGCGCTGGGTCATAGCACTCGCCATTCTGCTGCCCTTTGCTCTGCCCGGTATCTGGCGACACCGGGCCTTGATCCGCCAGCATCTGGGTTCCATGGTGGTACTCGCCACATTCAGCGTCGGTGCTTTCAACTCACTGTTATACGTTGCTGCTGTCACCACAACAGCGACCAACATTGCCCTGATCAATGCCACCATTCCGATTTTTGTTTCGCTGCTGGCATGGATTATTCTGGGCGATCGCACCCGGCCGATTCAGGCACTGGGGATTGTGCTCGCAATATTTGGCATTCTCACGGTAGTAGCACGAGGGGACCTATCGGTTCTCACCGGCCTGAAGTCACAACCAGGCGACCTGATAATGGTCGCCGCCGTGTTCAGCTGGGGTCTGTTTTCCGTGTTACTCAGACGCCAGGCAGTTCCTCTACCCGGGTTTACCTTCCTCAGCACCCAGATTCTGCTTGGCACCCTGGTTATCCTTCCGTTTTATCTGGGTGACCTGCTGTTTTTCTCTGGTGGCTTTGAGCTAACCCGACAAACCGCTCTGCCACTCGCCTATTTCGCAATCTTCCCGGGGATTCTCGCCTACGGCTTCTGGAACTACGCCGTGCACAGTATAGGGCCGTCCCGGGCAGCCATTTTCATATACCTGACACCGGTTTTTGCTTCAATTCTGGCCAGTATTTTCCTTGGAGAGTCGTTGGGGCTCTTCCATATAATTGGCGGCGCGTTCATCCTAGCCGGACTATTACTGGCTACCCGAGCGGGTCAAAAGGTGCCGGACTACAGCAAGTTGTCCTGATAAACTCTAAATTCACAAGGAGCCCACCATGCTTAAGAAGCTCACGCTCAGACCCATTCATCACACACTGGGGTCCCTGCTGCTGGTGCTGATGATTTCAGCACTCGGTTCTGCCGCGAACGCCCAGAGCAATGCGACCACGCAGGCTGAAACACCGGACCCGGTTACAACCTCAACCAGCACACCCGGTGAAAACTCTGGCCTTTGCGAGCGTCCGGAACAGTGGCTTTGGGCCGAGACTTATGAAGAAGGTGATATGAGCTTCCACGGCGGCAAAGTATGGAAAGCCATTGAAAAAACCAGTGGCGATATGCCCGGGAAGAACGAGCCATCACGCTGGAAACTCATAGACGATCACTGCTTTATGGTTGATCAGTAGCCTGAGGGTTGCCCGGTAATGCCGCTTCGATACGCTGTAACACATCGACCAGCACCGCCTTCGGGCAGCCGATGTTGAGCCGCATGAAACCACTGCCCTGTTCACCAAATGAAATACCAGGGTTCATGCCTACTCCGGCGTCTTCCACAAAAAACCGTTTCAGGGCGGCATCATTCATTCCCAGGCTTCGGCAATCGAGCCACATCAAATAGGTTCCTTCCGGTGCCCGGGTCTGAATTCCAGGCAAGCGTGCGTTGACTGTCTCCATTACAAAATCGCGGTTCTGCTGTAAATACGCCATCAAATCATCCAGCCAGGGCGCCCCATACCGGTAGCCGGCTTCAAACCCCGCAACACTGAACGGGTTGCACTGCGGCAAATGCATGGAATCAAACACTGCTTTCATGGCATTGCGCCGGTCCCGGTCCGGGATGACCAGAGCAGACAACCCCAACCCGGGCATATTGAAGCTCTTGCTCGGAGCAACCGCGGTTACCAGGGCATCGTCCGGACCCGCGAGAGCGGCCAACATCCGGTGCCGAGGCTTGTCTGTGAAGGTAAGGTCGCAGTGAATTTCGTCGGAAATCACCGTCAATTCATGCCGGCGAGCGATAGCCAGCACAGCTGTGAGCTCCTGTTCTGACCAGATACGTCCTACCGGGTTGTGCGGTGAGCACAACATCAGAAGCCGGGCATCAGGGCGTGCGGCGCAGACCTCCAGGTGCTCCAGATCCATCCGGTAGTGCCCGGTTTCATCGTCGTAAATCAGGGGATTTTCAATAACCTCCCGACCGCTGAGCCGAACAGAGCTGAAAAACGGTGGATACACCGGCGGTTGCACAATCACGCCTTCGCCTGGCGCCGCATAGGCCATACAGGCAGCGTGCAGGGAGGGCACGACTCCGGGCGCCATCAGTATCCAGTCCCGTTGAATGTCCCAGCCATGACGCTCGCGAAACCAGTCAATTATTGACTGGTACAGACTTTCGGGAAACAGCGTATAGCCGTAGACCGGGTGCGCGGCACGCTCTGCAAGAGCCCGGGTGACAGCTTCTGGTGCAGCAAAATCCATGTCTGCCACCCAAACAGGAATCACATCCTCCCGTCCGAACACCGCTCTGCGGGCATCAAACTTAACTGCGCAGGTATTTTCACGGTCAAGGGGCAGATCAAACAATTCTTTCACAAGCGCACTCCACTATCGGCCGACAATCGGGAAACACTGTTGAGTATTCTGGGTGGGTACCGCCATGTTCGCAACCGGCTCCCTCAGAGCACTGGCATTTTGCTTTGGTCGTATGGAATGTAATATTACTTGCCGAATCACCCAAATACTTGCGAACCTAACGGTTTACCCGCGCCAAGCTTCTTCCCCGGCGCCTGCTGGAGCTTTGAATGATCGGTCAAATCCTGTCCACACTGTTACCGGTGTTTCTCATCGCCGGATGTGGCGCCCTTTACGGACGGTTCCGCACACCAGACATTCAGGGTCTGAACGTTCTGAACATGGAACTTTTTGTTCCCATGCTGGTATTCAGTGTGCTGGCAGATCAGCACGCCCCGCTGCAGGAATATGCCGGGCTTGCGCTGGCCGCAACGGTTGTTGTTCTGGGCTCCGGGATTGTTCTGTATCCGCTGGCCCGGGTTCTCAACCTGAACCTGAAAACCTTTTTGCCACCCATGATGTTCAACAACTCGGGCAACATGGGCATTCCGCTGTTGGTTCTCGCCTTTGGCGAGGCCGCCCTGCCCGCGGCCATCGTTTTGTTTATCGTGGAAATGCTGCTGCACTTTTCCGTGGGCCTGTACATGCTTGACCCTCACACTTCCATACTTCAGCGCCTGCGGCTTCCCATTGTGTTTGCCAGCATCGCCGGGCTGGCCGTAAACTTTGGGGGTGTGCCGCTACCGGGCTGGCTGCTTGAGTCTCTGAACATGCTGGGTGAAGTCTGCATCCCTCTTATGCTGTTTACCCTGGGCGTAAGAATGCTGGACATAGACTTCAGCGATTGGAAGCTGGGCATGCTTGGCGCCATTGCCTGCCCGCTCAGTGGCTTGCTGTTAGCGTGGCCCATGATCTACCTGCTGGACCTGCCCGGCCTTCAGGTTGCTGCGCTCTGGGTATTCGCCGCCCTGCCACCGGCAGTGCTTAACTATATGGTGGCGGAGCAGTATCAGCAGGAACCTCATAAAGTGGCTTCCCTCGTACTATTAAGTAACCTGGGAAGCCTCGTTGTCATGCCTGTTGTACTCGGGCTGGTGTTTGCTGCTGGCTACGTCTGAGCAGCTAGTCAGTACGCTTAACGTCCGGATGCAAACTCTTACCCAGTATGTGGTTGTCTTCCTCTATCACGGTGGAAGCACTGCCTACAATCAGCGGGTTGGGGCCGCGCACAACATGGCGGTCCTTATCCGGGTAATTCAGTTTACTGAGAAAATGCTGCATGCAGTCAAGCCGCGCACGTTTCTTGTCATCAGACTTGACCACCATCCAGGGTGCGTCTGCGGTATCCGTGTAGAAAAACATGGCTTCCTTGGCCTCGGTGTAGTCCGCCCATTTTTCCTGTGCGAGCTGGTCGATCGGGCTAAGCTTCCACTGTTTTAAAGGGTCCATTTTCCGTTTATTGAATCTGGCGGTCTGTTCCTTCTCGCTCACCGAAAACCAGTATTTGAATAGATGAATATCACTGCGCACCAGCATACGCTCCAGTTCCGGCGTCTGGCGCATGAATTCCAGGTACTCGTTGGGTTCACAGAAACCCATCACGCGTTCTACACCCGCACGGTTGTACCAGGAGCGGTCGAACAGCACTATTTCGCCACCCGTGGGCAGGTGTTTGATATAGCGCTGGAAATACCACTGGCCTTTCTCTTCCTCGTTAGGCTTTTCAAGTGCCACAACGCGAGCGCCCCGGGGGTTGAGGTGTTCCATAAAGCGCTTGATGGTGCCACCTTTCCCGGCGGCATCCCGGCCTTCAAAGATGATGACAACTTTCTGTCCGGTTTCCTTGATCCATTTCTGGGCCTTAAGCAGTTCTATCTGGAGCTGCTGTTTGTGGCTTTCATAGGCCTTGCGGCTGATCTTTGTCTTGTATGGATACTCTCCGCTCCGGAAAGCTTCTGCGATGTATTCCGGATCATGGCGGTGTTCTGCAATTGCATGTAGCTGAGCACCAACGTTGGGTTTCGGTTCAGATTTGGTAGCGTTAGCAGGAGCCGAACCCTCCACGGAGTTTTTGGTTTTGGGCTTGGTTTTTGGCTTGGGCGTGGTTTTGGGCTCGGTTTTACTGGCAGTTACTGAGTCTTGGGTATTAGCCATGGGGGCTCCTCTCTTGATTGCTGGTATAGCTACCAGTTTACGCCCAAAAGTGCTTCTCCAGTGTCTTAACCAAGCTTGCATTGACCCACGTCAGTGAGCGAGGTTGTGGTTATAATCACGGGCTAGGGTATGTCTTTCATTGCTATGGCCCGCCAGCACTGTTTTGTCGAGGAAAACGTCTATGTCCGAATCCATTGCGGTGGTTCGCGCCTCCCGCCCCAACTTTCTGGTTCTTGCTCCCCTGTGTGTCGGGCTGGGAGTTGCAGTGGCCTGGCAACAAGGTGAGCCACCGGCATTGCTGGATACACTGCTGGTCTTTATTGGTGCCTTGTTGGCCCACGCTGCGGTGAATCTGTTTAATGAATACGAAGATTTTGCATCCGGACTGGACCTGATCACCACCCGCACCCCTTTTTCCGGTGGCAGCGGGGCTCTTCCGGAAGTCCCCGGCGCAGCAAAGCGGGTGCTGGCAGCGGCTATTGGCACTCTGGCTCTCGTTATACTGATCGGCCTTTATTTCCTCTGGCAGAGAGGATTGCCCATGCTGGTGCTGGGGGCAGCGGGTGTGGTGCTGATACTCACCTACACGCGTTGGATTACCCGCTCTCCCATACTGTGTCTGTTTGCTCCCGGCATCGGCTTCGGTCCGGTAATGGTTCTGGGCACACTGGTAGCACTCGGCGCCAGACTTGATGCCACTGCGCTCACCGTCTCCGTTATCAGCCTCATACTGGTGAGCGAGCTGTTACTGATCAACCAGATACCGGATGCGGAAGCGGATCGCAAAATCGGTCGCCGTCACCTGGTCATCACTCTCGGCACCCGCGCCGCCGCCCGCCTGGTGTCTGCCATGTTTATTTCCGGCTACGCTGTTCTGGTAACGGGCATATTCGCCGGCTGGTTACCATTGGCGTCTATACTGTCTCTGGCAACAGCACCCTTCGCTCTCTGGCTTGCCTGGAAACTGCCGGGCGCCATTGATCAACCAGACGCACTTAACGTGTTACTGGGCACCAACGTCGCCACTTTACTGGCCACGCTTGCGCTGCTGATTGTTGGTCTGAGCCTGTAATCCCGGCCTCGAACAATGAGCGCAACAGCAACAAGACACCCATGTATTGTCCTTGCATGTGTGAGAGCTTTAGCCGAAGGTTATTACTGACATTCTCTGATTTCATTCACGATACGGAGGTCTGCCCATGAGTGTACTTCTACTGCTCATCAGTGCCCTGATTCTGATCTATCTGGGAGTTGGCGGCACCACCGCGGCTCTGGTGATGTCTATCGCAACCCTGGTCGGCGTTTTCCAGGATGAATGGCACCTGGCCAGTGTTCTTTTTGGCGGTCTTTTTCTCGCACTAGCTCTGATTCTGGTTATTCCCAGCGAATTGCGTCTCGATAAGTTCAGCCGACCACTGCTGGGCTGGGTTCGCAGCCGCCTACCCAAACTCTCTGACACCGAAGAAGAAGCCTTGAAGTCCGGCTCTGTAGACTGGGATGGCGAACTCTTCTCCGGCAAGCCGCAATGGTCGAATCTGCTGGATGCCAGGCCTGCGCACCTGACCAGTGAAGAGCAGGCATTTCTGGATGGCCCGGTGGAAAAACTCTGCGCCATGCTGGATGACTGGAAGATCACCCACGAACACTACGACCTGCCGGATAAAGCCTGGAAGTTTATCCGTGAGAACGGATTTTTCGGCCTGGTAATCCCGAAAGAAGATGGCGGCATGGGCTTTTCCAACACTGCCCATTCGGAAATCGTGATGAAGATTTCCACCCGCAGCGTATCCGCGGCTGTCACCGTAATGGTACCCAACTCCCTCGGCCCGGGTGAGTTGCTGATGCATTACGGCACCGATGAACAGAAACAGCACTACCTGCCCCGACTGGCCGGCGGCGAAGAAATTCCCTGTTTTGCCCTGACTTCTCCCATCGCGGGCTCCGATGCCGGTGCTATTCCGGATAAAGGCATTGTGTGCAAGGGCGAATGGGACGGAAAAGAAGTACTGGGCCTGAAAGTAACCTGGAACAAGCGCTATATCACCCTGGCCCCGGTTGCGACGCTGATTGGCCTGGCCATCAAAGTATACGATCCGGAAAAGCTGCTGGGCGATAACGCCGACATAGGCGTAACTTGCGTTATGGTTCCTCGCGAAACCGAAGGTGTCCACTCAGGCGCTCGACACCTGCCCATGAACACCGTCTTCATGAATGGGCCCACCTGGGGCACCGAAGTGTTTATACCCATGGATCAGGTTATCGGTGGTCAGGACATGCTCGGCAAAGGCTGGACCATGTTGTTGGAGTGCCTCTCCATCGGCCGCTCCATTTCCCTGCCCGCACTGGGTACCGGTGCCGGCAAGGTTGCCAGCCTGGCGACCGGTTCCTACGCCTATACCCGCGAACAGTTCGGCCGCTCCATCAGCCAGTTTGAAGGTGTACAGGAAGCCCTGGAACCCATTGCCGGCTATACCTACATGATGGATGCCGCACGCCTCCTGACCTCCGGCATGCTCGACAGAGGCGTTCGGCCTGCCGTACCTTCAGCACTACTGAAATACCGCAACACCGACCTGATGCGCGTGGTGATCAATCATGCCATGGATGTGGTCGCCGGCCGCGGTGTCATTACCGGCCCCCGTAACTTTATGGCCCGCGCTTACAACGCCGTACCCATTGGCATTACGGTAGAGGGCGCCAACATTCTGACCCGCAGCCTGATGGTGTTCGGCCAGGGCGCCATTCGCTGCCACCCGTTTATTGTTGAAGAAATTGCCGCTGCAGGCATGGAAGACGAAGACCAGGCGGCGAAAAAATTCGATGGCATCTTCTACCGGCACCTGGCACACACCACGCGTAACGCACTGAGAGCGCTGGTTCTGGGGCTGACGGGAGGCCTTTTGGAAACAGTTCCCAGACAGGGGGATATCAAGTCCTCTTACCGCCAGCTTGCCAGGTTTTCCGCAGCCTTTGCGCTGATGACCGATGTAACCCTGCTCTCCGTGGGCGGCGGTCTGAAAGCCCGGCAACGACTGTCTGGCCGGATGGCAGACTGTCTCGTCCAGCTGTATTACGCCTCGGCGGTGATCAAACAGTGGCATGAAGAAGGTTACCCGGAGGAACAGCGCCCCCTTGTGGACTGGTGTCTGCAATCCTGCCTGCGGGACCTGCAGCGCTCCATGCGCGAGGCAATCATCAACTTCCCGGTACCCGCCCTGCGCTGGCCATTGCGCCTGCTGGTATTCCCACTGGGTGCAACCGGCCTGAACGGGCCGGATGACAAATTGGGTACCCGCGTGGCCGCCAGCATTGTTGAAGACACTCCGCTGCGCCAGCGCGTTAGCCGTGGCGCCTATACGACTATGGACCCGGACGATCCGCTGGGCAGGGTTCTGAATGCCTACAAACTGGCCAATGAAACCGCTGATATGCGCAGTCGCCTACATGATGCCATTCGTAATCGTGATGAGGACGAACTCGACGGCATCGCTCTGCTAATGGGCCACCAGCGTAAAGAACTGGTGGATTGGGCCTGTGCCGAAGGCGTTGTAAAGGCAGATGAGTGCGACAAGCTTCAGGAAGCACTAACCGCCTTGTACGACGTTATCCGGGTAGATGCCTTTGACGAGGAAGGGTTGAAAGCCTTGTCTCGATGCGCCAAGGGAAAACGTAAAGTTGTTGAAAGGCCTGCCAAAGAGTAGCGCTATAGTGCGCGGGGCTATCTCAGGCCCCGCGCAACCCTCCCATAATCGCTTCATCAACCAACCAGCGGCGCAGTATCTGAATGCCGCGCTCCTGCCTACGGCTGGTTTTCCAGGCAAAATAAAAAGTATCTCCAGTAACCACTGAATGACTGGGTAAGCGAACAAACTCCTCAGAATCTTTTCGGGTACTCAGCATGTAGTCGTTGGTCAGGGCAATACCCTGATGAAAGCGTGTGGCCTCGAGAGCCAACAGCATATGGCTGAAATGCTGAACCCGAGCGCCAGTGGGGATAACCTCACCCTCTGCCTGATACCAGGCCTCCCAGTCGCCGGCGGCTTTGTCGTAAATACTGTGTGTGGATAATAGGGGAAAGCGGGCTATCTCGTCCGGGGTCATAACGGGCTTGTCGCGCCCCGTCACTTCTGTCTCCCAGCCCAACTCCCGACGGATTCGCTGCCAATAGTCCTGACTGCACACAGGGAAAAGTCGTTCCACGTACAAAAGCTCGTAACTATACGCCGGTGAGTCCCGATGGATGGTAATAAAGCAATCCGCTACCCGGTCGGACAGCACCGGGTTTTCACTGCTCATTTCCAGCGCCAGCTCCACTTGCGGATGCAGCCGCTGCAAATCGGGCAGCCTTGGCACCAACCAGCGCACGGCAAAAGAACTGAACACCGATAATCTGAGACGGGACTCCTCGTGCCCAAGCAGTTGATCACTGGCCCGTTCTATTTGCAGCAGGGAACTACTGATGGCATCGAGGTACAGGCGGCCCTCGTCGGTTAAAGCGAGCGTACGCCCGCTACGCCAGAACAACTTTTCACCCAGATAGGTTTCCAGCTGTTTGATCTGATGGCTCACCGCGCTCTGGCTGACGGACAACTCCTGAGCCGCCATAGAGAAGCTGTTGAGGCGGCCCACCGCTTCGAATACCGGCAAGGCTTTGAGGGGAGGTAATTTCATTATCTATTTTTCTAATACCCATCCAATAAACATCATTTTATCGGATATTAAAACGCAAATAGACTGATTCTTCCACTACTTGAGTTCACCCTCTTATTCACCGCCATTTATCAGGAAACAGGACATGTCAGGAAAAACCGTCAACAGCGCCATCCTGCTGCTAGTGATCGGCAACGCCTTGGCACTGATCTCCGACGTGTTCATCAAGCTTCTGGAGCCAGGAGCGCCGATTCTTCAGTTTGCGTTTTTGCGCTGCCTCATCACACTCATGTTTCTGATACCACTGGCCCGCAAAATCGACCGGACCAACCTGTTCGCCGGCATCAAGGTACACGCTATACGTGCCCACGTGCACCTGATCGGCATACTGTGCATGATCGTGGCCCTGGGTAACCTGCCACTCGCCACCGCTAACGCCGTATTCTATGCAGCCCCGATTCTGGTGATGGTGTTCTCGGCGTTTTTCTTCCGGGAAGTCCTGTCACCCCTGAACGTATTTGCGGTGTTCAGTGGTTTCGCCGGCATTATCGTTATCCTGCGTCCGGTGGAGTTCAACTGGGCGGCTGTGGCTGCGTTCGGATCGGCGATCACACTGGCCATCAACGCGGTGATGGTGCGCAAACTACCCAAAGGCCAGACCACGGTGCACAAGCTGTTTCTCAACTACTTGCTGGTGATTCCGGCATCCGGACTGCTTGCAATATGGGAGTGGCAGCAAGGCGCGTCCTGGCACCCGGAAATCCTGTTCACCGCAGCCGCGTCTGCTTTTTTCATTCTGGGCTACAACATCACTGTGCTGCTGGCCTACCGCCAAGTCGATGCCAATCAGGTCACCAGCGCCGAATATACCGGCCTGATCTGGGCGGTATTGATTGGCTGGATAGGTTTCAACGAGATGCCCGACCTTTGGTTCGCTGTAGGCAGTGCGATGATCGTGGTGCCGCTTATTATGGTGGGGATGCGTTCCCGTCAGCGGAGCCACCGAGTATTACGGGCTCAACCGCTGAATGGTTGATACTCTCGGCGCATGGAGATGCCAAAGAATGACCTGCTACTATCTGGCAGGACGATCAGCGTCGGGGAACCATCTTAATAGAAAAACTGGGGTCGTTTGGCACTACCCCCTCAAGCAGGCTCATTTCGTATTCGCTAAATGCTTCTTCCGTCCAGCGCCTAAGAGACGATGAATCAAAGTATGATCGTTTTGCCACATAAGATGCATTTGTTGCGCCCAACGAATAGTCAATTTTTAGCGCAACAGTCGTAATCATTGGTTCCTGAGTCGTCGATGGCTCAACATCCAAACACTCCCAAGCACCGCAGCCTTGCGACGAAGAAAAATTCACAACCTGGCCGGGAAATACCTGACTCTCGTCAAAGAAATCGATTAAGACGGACTCGCGTGGGAAAGCCAAAATTGCATCAGCAATCGTCCTCAGATTTTCCGATGTTTTCCAAAATGCCGACAGACGTCCAGAGATCACGACATGCTTGGCGTTACTTGATCGCAGAAAATCACTAATTTCAGAAAGAACTATACGAGCGACACCTGGGTAACGCGCCTGACTGTTGGCTATAACTGTCGGAGAGTTATCGACATGCACAATTTCGAAACTTCGCGAAAGTTCTGCTGCCACCTCTGGAAATCCGCAGAAAACGACAGGATCATCAATATTTCCCAATAGTGACGTAATATTTTCGGCAACCCTCGCGGGATCATGAAACGCCCGATAAACGGTATCCCAATCAAGATTGTCTGAATAATAATCCGTCATGAAATGACTCTTTGGGCCGAACATCGAGCTAACGCCGAAGCGCACCGGTGACTTTGATTTAGCGAAGCGGAGGCAAAGGCATCCGAGTGACGCGCCTGGTTAGCTGTTTCCAAGCATGTAAGCCCTGAGCTGCCGCTCCTCTCGCATGACATAGAGGACGAGAACACGCTTCCCATCCTCACGATAGAAAATGCGACACGGTTGAACCACTAACTCCCTGTATACCGAATTAGGGAGCTCGGGAGGAATCCGCCCAGATTGGGGAAAATTCTCCAAACGCCCGGTCTTATCGAAAATTTTTTGGACCAGATGACTTGCTGCAGCAGGATTATCCAGAGCAATGTACTCAGCAATGGCATCCAATTCTTGAAGGGCGGGCTCTGTCCAGATTACTTCAGCCATTTACTCATTTTCTCCCTGGCCTCACTTTGGCTGTACGTTCTTCCCTCAAGTACAGCACGCTCTCCCCGCGAGAGCCCCTCAAGCAGCTCAAGTCGGCGCTGCATAAACTCGTAATCTTGCACATCAACAAGGTATGCGGATGGCTGACCGTGCTCAGTGATCAGTATCGGCTCTTTGGACAAGTGCAGCTCTGCCAAAATCTTTGTGGCTTGGCGCTTGAGGTTCGTAACAAGCTCAACCTTCATGGACTCACCCTGAATCAGACTGATAGTGACACTATAGTATCACTATGCGGCGACACAATAACAGCTAACGCCTGTGGTAATGGGCGCCAGCGGAGCGCAGCGTAGTTGGCGTGGACTTCCCCCAATACTCCCGGACGTCAGCTTCTCTGGAGGAATAATCGATGGTGTCCCAATAATAGGAATACCTCGTCAATATATCCTTAACGTCTAATTCGGGCGCCTCAAGCAGTTCTCTCATGACATCAATATCTTGAGGTAGAACGTATTGGGCTGGGGCAGGCCGTTCTGGCCACGGGAATCACCAAGCGTGTGACGGTTCAGGAAATTCTCGGGCATAGCAACATTCGAACGACCGAAATCTACACGCATATCACTGGCGATCGACGTGCTGGAACCTTCAGCCCTTTTGATCGCTTGCCAAGTTCTTGAGCGGCTATTTCTTCCCCATCCAAGGGCCATAAAAGCCAGGAGTTTGGGATGCGGCGAATGTTCGCTTTTGGTTAGGAATTCGGGGAGCCCGGAATGGTCGCAAAGCGGACATTCAGGCGGACAGACCAACACTTCTCCTTGAAGAAATCCAGCCTCTTTTTAGGAACGTCCGCCGTAATAGGGTAGAACCCGATCTGTGGGTGGTAATTTTGCCCAGCGGCTTGATGATTCTAGTGTCACTGCCACGGCTGCTAGACTGAGATCCATTTAATCCCACTTCGCGCAGCAGAAGGTCACTTCGGTAGATAGACGCCTCGCGAAGCCAACCAATCAATGACACTTTCGAGGCCCTTGTCCTCATTATGATCAGGCAACCTCTCTTTCTGACGCCTCAAAATATCGAGAAGCGTATCACCACTGTCGTCCTCAATCCTGAAGTCAGCTCCTCGTCTGAGCAAGTGAAGCGCCACTTCGTATTGAATCCTCGCTACTGCCACCATGACAACAGTGCGACCACTGACAAGTGATCTGGTCGGATCTTTCGCAAAAGCCTGGGCATCAATATCGGCTCCCTCGCTCAGCAACAGATCAATCGCCTTAATTCCACTAATTTGATCCGCCCTTTGAGCTGAGAATAAGGGCGTCTCTTGATTGGGACCTGCTCTGAGATTGGGGTTAGCACCGTATTGAAACAAAACCTTGAGAAATTCAATTTCCCCGAGTGATGCTGCAAAGTGAATCACCGAGGTTCCATCGAAAACCCGATTGGGATCTGCGCCAAGGTCCAATAGTTTCGTAAAACCTTCGAGTTCCCGCTCTCGATCGTTCCAGTACATATTCTTCGTTAGCGGCCACCACAACGCTCCCACTCCATATGTACCGGTAGCATCAACTGACTGACCCTCCCGGACCAAGTATTCGACACGGTCGATCTGGCCAGACTTTGCTGCCCTGGCAAGTTCCCGCAAGCCTTGATCGGGATATACCGCCTCAATCGGCATTTCAGAAAGCGTCATCTGTTTAAACCGCTCAAGTCTGTCGGCCTCCGCTTTCTCAAGAGCCTTCCAGTTGATACCTCCCGATTCATTTGCACAGCCAAGGATCCCGTTAACCACGACAAACAGCAGAACAACTTTCAACAACTCAATAATTTGTTTACATGCCATCAGCCATCGCCTTTATTCCATGAAGGCCCGCTGGCCCTACTGAAATACTTGGGCCATAAATCCGGGAGGGCGCCAGTAATATCATTGGTTGCAAGATATCAAAAGCACTGTAGAAGTTTCTGACCGCTCCAGTGTAAACATCCCTGTCTTAGTGACGCCAATAATTAAGTCTCCGGCCGTTCATACGTAGCGAGGTGCTCCTGGAGTGCCAAGCAGTCTGCTGGATCTTGGGCGGTGCGAATGTTCGCTTTTGTTTAAAAGGAAACATTTTAGACCAGTGAGTTTGATCATGGCATCAGACTAGAAAGCGACTAGCTGTTGGAAGTGCAGGCTGGCGTGCATGCAATCGAAGAAATGTTTGCCTCCCATCTCAGCTGAACTAATTCCTCCGGTCTTAACTCTGCATTAACCCCCGCGTTGGTACCTTACATGCAAGAATTCCGATTGGGCTTTGATTTTCTTTCGCGGCGATCCCAACGGCGGCTTATTCAAAGGGCCAGAGTGATTGTCAACCAAGGTAAATTTTATGAGCATTAAAAACACGGCCGAGAGCTACGGCGCAATCGCGAAATGGTTTCATTGGCTGACCGCCGCTCTTTTTCTGGGAGCCTACATCAGCGTTTATTACCTGCACTGACTATCTGGGTACCGGGGGCAATGTAGACTACTTTTTCCTTTTTGAAATTCCGAAGCTTGAAAGTTACGTCGCCCACTCAGGAGCCAGCTTTTAAAAAAGCTTCTATAGAAAACGTGTGTGAACAGTCATCGCCCAGTGCCCGCAATGACTCTGCCAGCCTGAGAAGATATTCGGAGTTGGGGCCACTTGGCCCAGAGGCTGCAGCAATCTGCCGGGCAATATCAGCTTCAGGAGCATGACCAAGGAAGGCTTCGTTATCTTCGGTAGCGATGTAAACCAACCCTTCCGCAGGGTCACCATCTTCAAACGACAAAGTTGTAGAAAACCGTAAATAGCCGTTCTTTTCCCGCACGTCCAGATACTCAAACACCTTGGGTGAAACCCGAAACGCCATGCCTTTGCATTCGGCTCCGGGTTGCTCAATAAGAGTCACCACCCTGCCCGGCGCGTCCGGGGTACCGCGATGGTCATGGGAGGCCTGCCAGAACCTGCGGGCCCAACCCTGAATAGACGCAGGGCGTTGCTCCAGGAACGGGAAGTCCACTTTGTAGATCAGCGAGCCATAACCAAACAACCAGATTGATTCAACGCCGGAGAAATCCTGTCGGTTGCGGTTGTGTTCTGTGGTATCGGTTGACACAAATCCTCTCCTCAAACATGAAAATCCAGAGCAAGCCTTCGGATTTCAACAACATAGGTACGCAACAGAATTTATCTGGAAATATCACTATAGATGTTAATCATAAATACTAAATATTATAGTAGAATATTCCGCATTTTTTGCATCGCACACCCTTCTACCCACCGGAGCCAGCATGACGACAGCATCCAGAATACTCTGCCCTGCCCTGCGCAAACGAATAATGAGTGCAAAGGATGCCGCCGCGCTGATTCCATCCGGCGTGAACGTCGGCATGAGTGGCTTTACCGGCGCTGGCTACCCGAAAGAGGTTCCCCAAGCCCTGGCAGAGCATATTCGGGAGCGCAAAGCACAGGGTGAGAATTATCGCATCAGTGTTTGGACGGGTGCCTCAACAGCCCCGGAGCTTGACGGTGCCCTGGCTGAGGTCGACGGCATCGAACTACGCCTGCCCTATCAAAGTGACCCGGTCTGCCGCCAGAAAATCAATGACGGCAAGATGGAATATATTGATATCCACCTGTCCCACGTTGCGCAACACGCGTGGTCCGGTTTCTTTGGCAAACTCAATATTGCCATTATCGAGGTTGTCGGCATTACCGAGGATGGCCGTTTGATTCCCTCCTCTTCTATTGGCAACAACAAAACCTGGATCGACCAGGCCGACAAAGTGATTCTGGAAGTGAATCACGGCCAGAGCGCCGGCCTGGAAGGCATGCACGATGTCTACTACGGCACTGCCCTGCCGCCACGCCGCAAGCCCATTCCCATCACCCGACCGGATGAGCACTTCGGCGCAAAATACCTCATGTGTTCACCGGATAAAATCATTGCAGTGGTGGAAACCAATGCTCCGGACCGTAACTCCCGGTTCAGCGATCCCGATGAAAGCTCACGCCGGATAGCCGACCACCTGCTTGAGTTTTTCACCAGCGAAGTTGAAAACAAGCGCCTGCCCGCCAATCTGCTACCACTGCAGTCAGGTGTAGGCAACATCGCGAATGCGGTGATGGCAGGGCTGAACGAAGGGCCATTCAACAACCTGACCGCCTACACAGAAGTGCTTCAGGACGGCATGCTGGCTATGCTGAAATCCGGCAAACTGGCCAAGGCCTCCGCGACAGCCTTCTCGCTCAGCCCGGAAGCAAACAAGGAACTGGCTGACAACATCGACTTCTACCGGGAACGTATCGTGTTGCGCACCCAGGAAATCAGCAACCACCCGGAAATAATCCGCCGCCTTGGCATTATTGCCATGAACGGCATGATCGAAGCAGACATCTACGGCAACGTGAATTCCACCCATGTAATGGGTACCCGGATCATGAATGGTATTGGCGGCTCGGGAGATTTTGCCCGCAATGGCTACCTGTCCATCTTCATGACCCCGTCCACGGCTAAAAATGGCGCTATTTCCACCATCGTACCCATGGTTTCCCATGTGGATCATACCGAGCACGATGTACAGATTGTCGTCACCGAACAAGGCCTGGCAGATCTACGCGGCCTGCCACCCCGCCAGCGCGCACTCAACATTATTGAAAAATGCGCTCACCCCGATTTCCGCCCACAACTGCGCGACTATTTTGAACGCGCCTGCGCCAGCGGTCGCGGCATGCACACCCCGCACCTGCTGGGCGAAGCACTAAGCTGGCATGAGCGTTATGAGGAAACCGGGCGGATGTAATGTCCGGCAAGTCGCCTGAAATCAGACGCTCGCAATAAAGCCCGTAATGCCCGTAAGAACGATTTCGGCGGCCATGGCCGAGAGCACCAGGCCGCTGATTTTTGAGAGGATATTCAGCCCGGTTTTGCCCAGCGCCTTTTCCAGATAGCCAGACAAGTGCAGCAGAACACCCAGAATCAGCAAGCCGGAAAGCAATCCCAGCAGGCCGCCGGCCACTTCCGGCACCTTCTTGAGTTCAGCGCCGTAAACCAGAATGGCACCTATGGTAGCGGGGCCAATCATCACCGGAACCGCCAGTGGCACCACAGCGATGTCGTCACGATCCTCTTCTGGCAGGCCAGTGGCGTGATTACGGGTACCGCTGGTAACCAGGCTGATGGCCGTCAGGAAAAGCAGGGTTCCGGCACCAATACGGAAAGAATCCAGAGTAATACCAATGGCGCTGAACAGCACAGGGCCACCAAAAAACAGCAATACGCCCATAACAGATGCCGCGATACAGGCCCGGCGGATAACCGCAGTTTTTTCAGCAGCGGGCAGCCCACGGGTCAAGGCAATAAACATGGACACTGCAAAGAAGGGCGCCAGTAGAAACAGAAAACGAATCGTGCTGCTGATGTAGGTAGAGAAAAACGTTTCAAGCATTGCGGGAATTCCAACGGCCAAAGAAAGCTGCCCAGCATAGCTTTCTGCAACACTCTCCGCCGTAAGGAAGTGAACGTATGAAGTGTTCGTGAAATCCCGATCTGGCACTTCCAGGGCGGTTACTGAGAAGGCTCTTCCAGGTAGGTTTCGCCATCTGCGTATAGCGCCCTGAACTCTTCCTCAGGAACAACAGTAACGGCAATCTCCGGTTCGTGCTCACCACCACCAAGCAAGACGCCCCGCATGGGTGTGATGTCTGAAAAGTCCCGCCCCCACCCCAGGGTAATATGCTCCAGGTCTGGCCAGATGGCATTTGTGGGGTCCAGCTCAAGCCAGCCGAAATCCGGCACGAAAACGGCGACCCAGGCATGGGTGGCATCGGCGCCAACCAGACGGGCTTTGCCCTCCGGCGGATGGGTGAGTATATACCCGCTCATGTAACGCGCTGCCAGCCCTATAGATCTCAGGCAAGCAATCATGATGTGAGTGAAATCCTGACACACGCCCCGGCGGGCCCGAAATGCCTCTTCCACCGGTGTGAATGTTTCCGTTGCCGATGCGTCGAAGCTGAAATCGCTATGGATCTTTTTCATTAGCGCATCGGCCGCCTCTACCAGAGACCTCCCCGGTTGGAATGCCTCGCGGGCATAGGCCGCGTAGCGGGAATCTATGGGAACATTGGGGGAAACAAAGCGGAAGGCTGAGGCCTCCAGATGTTCCGGCGAGAATTTACGGTCTGCGCGGTAGCGGAGACTGTCACGCACCCTCTCCCAGGCCACTTTTACACTGTTTGAAGAGGGTTTTGGCCGATCACGCAACTCAACCCAGAACTCGCTGGTTATCTTCAGAAAATCGTGGTCGGCGGTAAAATGAATCGCGGTGATCCGGTTTCCGAAACTGTCCAGAAACGTACGTCGCACCGAGGGTTCAGGGTCAATGGCCAGGTGGTGTTCAAGGTTTCTCTGCCACGGCAAGGCACGAGGGGTAAGTCGGAGCAGGTGGTGGGATTCACCGACCACCTGATCGTATTCGTACAGAGTCTCATGACGCACATGATAACGAACAAATTTCATCGCAGCCGCCTCAATCCGGTTTCACGGAACGGTTTGAAAACCGGGTGTGAATAAAGCACTGTCGCTGAATTTCATCAGAAACACGATAGATTTCCGTGCGCATCTCACACAAGAGTTCACCCATGGCCTCACAGGCTTCGTCCATGTGCTTGTGCTCAAAGGGGTGCAGGTCCACCGCCTGCAGCTTTTTCAAGCATTCCCCGAGATCCGGGGGAAACAGCTGCCCGGTTTTCCGCCCCATCTCCGGTAAATCCTTCTGCAACTGACGAACCTGAAACATCACAGAGTGCGGGTTGCTGGCGTCCATCACCAGAGTATGGAGAACGCCCAGTAGCTCAGGTGTTCGACGATACCGGGTTCGGTAGGTGACTTCCGAGTTCGCGACTTCCAATAGCCACTCAAGCATGGCATTACGGCTGAACCGGTCACTGAACAGCGGCACACAGATCAGGGTACAAAGATTAGCGAGGCGCTCCAGGCGACGCCCGATCACCAGAAACACCCAGCTGGTGTCGCGGGTGATGTCATCCATGGCAAATCCGGCCAGTGAGATGCAATCCAGAAGCACCAGGTTTAACGCCCGGATGGATTGGTCCGCAGTGGTCGGGGGCGGCGCAAGGGGTTTACCCAGACGGTTGAGTGTATGCCAGTTGTCTGAAGACAGGCGGTCTCTGACCTGGCTGGCATTTAAAAGCACGGCCTGAAGGATGGAGGCTATTGAGCCTGGTAGCTTCGGGTCGCTGACCGCTCTCAGCAAGGTTTCGGGAAGAGGCTCGGGTACATCGTCTTCTTCGGCTTCAGGAAAGATGCCAAACCTCAGTCCTGCCAGCTGCAAGCCACGCAACGCTTCTTCATCGACCTGGTCATGGCCTGACAAGCGGTTGAAGGCCGCGCGCAAAAGCCGGGCTGTGGCCTCTGCTCGTTCAGAGTGGCGCCCCATCCAGAAAAGGTTTTCACCAACACGAGACGGCGTATCCCGCTCACCGTCGAGCAAATCCGAGACCTGCAGTCGCTTCTTGATCAGGGATGTTGAGGGGGCTGTGTATGGGCCTTTCACCCAGGTATCTTTGGAAAGCCCTCCCCGTTGCATGGAGATCACTTCGACACCTTCATCGACCGCCACACGGGTGAGCCCTCCTGGCATCACTTGCCAGCCGGAAGGCGTGGCTGCGGCAAACAGACGCAAACCGATAGAGCGTGTTGCCAGAGGCTGGTCGTGATCGCCCTTCCAGACCGGCGCCTGAGAAAGGTGCACCAGCTCCTGCCCTACGAATGCATGAGGGTGGGCGTGCATTTTCCGGATCAGGGCTTCGCGCTCCGCGCCCTTCACCTGGTAGCCAAACACCGGCTCCATGCGCATGCTCGCAAAAGCCGGCTTGATAACCAGCTCATCCAGATGTTCGATAACGTAATCAAGGGCCGGCTTTTCTCCACACCACCAGGAAGCCACCGACGGCATTGCCAGGGATGACCCCAGTAACTTTTTCGAGATCTCGGGCAAGAAGCCGAACAACGCAGCACTCTCCAGTACCCCAGAGCCCAGCGCATTCGCCATCAGCACCTTACCTGCCCGCACAGCACCCAGAAGGCCCGGCACCCCAAGAACGGAATCTGCGCGAAGCTCCAAAGGATCACAGAAACCATCATCGAGCCGACGATAAATGGCATGAACCCGACGCAGGCCCTGAAGTGTTTTCAGGTAAACCGTATCGTCACGTACGGTCAGGTCCTGCCCTTCCACCAAGGGTAATCCGAGGTAACGGGCCAGGAAGACATGTTCAAAATAGGTCTCATTGAATCGGCCCGGCGTCAGCAGAACACACAAGGGCGACTCCGACCCGGCAGGAGACATACTGGCCAGACTGCTCTGAAACCCCTGAAAAAAATCGGACAGGTTGGTCACCGGCAGATTCTGGAACGGGGCCGGAAAAGCACGGGAAATCACCAGCCGATTCTGCAGAGCGTAACCAGCTCCTGATGGCGCTTGAGTACGATCCGCCATCACCCACCAACCACCGTCCGGCGCCCGCGCCAGATCCAATGCGTACAAATGCAAAAATCGTCCACCGGCCGGTTGGATTCCCTGACAAGGCCACTGAAAGCCAGCTTGGCCGTATACCAGCGCGGGGGGCATAAGCCCCTCTTTGAGCAGGGTTTGGCCGCCATAAAGGTCTGCCAAAACCCGGTCCAGCAGCTCTGCCCGCTGGGCTACGGCACTGGAAAGCCACTTCCATTCGTCGGCGCCGAGCACCAGAGGCAGAAGGTCTACCTCCCAGGGCCGGGCGTCGCCACGAGGGTCTTCGTAAACGTTGTAGGTAACGCCATCTTCGGCAATGGCATTGGCAACGGTCTGAGCTCTCAGGTTCAGACCTTCAACTGATTCGAGATTGAGCTGTTGCAGCAAAGGACCCCAGTGGGATTCCGGCCCGGAACCCTTGGAGCCAAGCTCATCAAACCGGTCCGGCACCGGGTGGTATTGGCGGAGAATGTTCTTTACTGCGTGCTGCTTCGCCACCTGTTTTCTGGCTCCCATGAATCAGTGAGCTGGAAGCATAGCCGTATTGGGGGTTCGGGAGCCAGCATCAGAGTTCAAGTCTCGTTATCCTGATTGTGATATCGCAGGTCCAGAGTAAACGGAAACTCCCGTCGTTCCGGTACCGGGCGCAGGGGCTGCCGCCCCGAACTGTGCCCAATCCGGGAAAAACGAGCCATACGCCGGCCTTCTGCCTCAAACGAATTGACCGGCAGGGTTTCAAAATTGCGACCACCCGGGTGAGTCACATGATATTCACAGCCACCCAGGCTGCGCTCATTCCACGTATCCACAACATCGAAAACCAGCGGACCATCCACACCAATCGTCGGGTGCATGCACTGTGATGGCTGCCAGGCGCGATAACGCACCCCAGCGACAAATTCACCTACCGTTCCCGTGGGCTGTAATGGCAAAGGGACCTCGTTGCAAGTGATCTGGTAACGATCCGACGTGGCGCCACGAACTTTCACCTGCAAGCGCTCCAGTGAAGAGTCCACATACCGCGCCGTGCCTCCAATAGCACCGTGCTCACCCGTCACGTGCCAGGGCTCAAGAGCCGAACGCAACTCAAGGGTGATGCCTTTAACCTTGTAGTCGCCGATTCGCGGGAAGCGGAATTCGAAATGAGGCGCAAACCATTCACTTTCCAATGGGTAACCAAGCGCCTTCATATCGTCAATCACATCTTCAAAATCCTGCCACACAAAATGCGGTAACAGGAATCGGCCGTGTAGCTCCGTGCCCCAACGCACCAGCCTGGTCGGAGCGTAAGGCTGCTCCCAGAAACGCGCCACCAGAGCCCTCAACAGAAGCTGCTGGGTCAGGCTCATCCGCGCATGGGGCGGCATTTCAAAAGCCCGCAGTTCCAGTAACCCAAGCCGGCCGGTAGGGCCATCCGGAGAATAGAGTTTGTCGACACAGAATTCGGCGCGATGAGTATTACCGGTTACGTCCGTCAACAGATCCCGGAGCAGCCGGTCCACCACCCAGGGTGCGACTTTCTTGCCAATCGGGCATAGCCGCTCCATCTCACGGAAGGCCAGCTCCATCTCGAATACGTGGTCGTTGCGGGCCTCATCAATGCGTGGTGCCTGCGAACTGGGGCCAATAAAAAGGCCCGAAAACAGGTACGACAGGCTGGGGTGGTTATGCCAGTAGCTGATAAGGCTGCGCAACAGATCCGGCCGCCGCAAAAATGGCGAATCCTCCGCTTTATGGGAGCCGAGCACAAAATGGTTTCCACCACCGGTGCCCGTGTGGCGACCATCCATCATGAATTTCTCGGACGTCAAATGGCATTCGTAAGCGTCGGCATAGAGGGATTCCGTTTGCTCAACCAGTTCACCCCAGGTGTTCACTGGCTGGACATTCACCTCAATGACACCCGGGTCCGGCGTAACCCGGAACTGGTTCATCCGGGGGTCGGAGGGTGGCTCATAACCTTCTAGCAACACGGGTTGTTTAAGCTCGGCTGCGGTTAGTTCAATGGCTGTAACCAACTCAAGGTAAGGTTCAAGCTCGGCCAGGGGTGGCATGAATATGCGCAGGATCCCGTCCCTGGGCTCGACACACAGTGCTGTCCTGACGATATCTGTCGCGGACTCGCCTTTGCGGGGCGCCCGCTTTGGCACCTCGGGGTCTGCAGACAGGGAACCGGTTGGCCCTCGACTGTTCCATTGCCGGACCTCCTCATTAGCGGGCAGCTCGCTGCGCGGAGCAAAGGGGTCCTGCTCGTGTATCCAGGGGTAGTCGGCCTCCTCTACCCACGGCTGGCTATCGAGGGGCAACCGGTGGCCCATGGGAGAGCCACCCGGAATCAGGTAACAACGCTGGCTGCGCAAAAACCAGGGACCGCTTTGCCATTCGTGCTCTTCTTCCGTCACACGTAGCGGCAGCACATAGCCCACGGGCTCATCCAGCCCCCGGCTGAATATCTGCTGCAGCTGCTGACGCTCCAGCGGATTGTCGAGTTTGGCATCAAACGGATCGACGTTGACCGGAAGGCGACGCTCTCTCCAAAGGTAGTAAAAAGCATCTTCATAAGCTGGGAAGAGCTGGCCGGCATCAACGCCCAACCGCTCCGCCAGCCCCTTGAGAAAACGCAGCGCAGCTTCCGGCGTGGCCTTGCCCTCCGTTCGTTCATCCGCTACCCAACGCTCATCGCGCCAGACAGGTTCTCCATCCTTGCGCCAGAAACAACTCAAAGACCATCGGGGAAGAGGTTCGCCCGGATACCATTTGCCCTGGCCGAAATGAACCAGCCCTCCGGCTCCGTACCGATCTTTCATGCGATGGTAAAGCTCGATCGCTTTTAACCGTTTGGCGGGGCCCATCGCCTCCGTGTTCCACTCGGGCTCGTCACGGTCATGGTTTGCCACAAACGTGGGTTCACCACCCTGGGTCAGGCGCACGTCCAACTCGGTCAGACGCTCATCAACCTCATGGCCAAGCCCGACGATCTTCTCCCACTGAACATCGGTATAGGGTTTGGTAACCCGTGGGGCCTCCCAGATGCGGGTAACGCTCATCTGGTGATCGAATTCAACGTCACTCTCTTCGGCCATGCCGGTCACCGGAGCGGCCGAAGACGGGTCCGGACTGCAGGCCAGAGGAATGTGCCCTTCGCCAGCGAACAGGCCGGAGGTCGGGTCCAGGCCAACCCAGCCAGCACCAGGGAGAAAGACCTCGCACCAGGCATGCAGATCGGTAAAGTCGACTTCCGGTCCCGAGGGGCCATCCAGGGCCTTCTGGTCTGCTGTGAGCTGTATGAGGTAACCCGAAACAAACCTCGAAGCCAGGCCCAGATACCGAAGGGTCTGAACCAGCAACCACGCAGAATCCCGACAGGATCCGGAGCCGTTACTCAGGGTCTGCTCAGGGGTCTGCACGCCGGGCTCCATCCGGATCAGATAATCGACCCGCTCGGAAAGGCGTTGATTCACCCCAACGAGAAAATCCACGCTGGGTGCTTCCGTGCGATCAATCGAGTCCATCCAGTCCCGGAACTTCGGGGTTTCGGGCAGCTTATGGAGGTAAGGTTCCAGTTCAACTGTCTGCCAGTCTTCATAAGTAAACGGGATGGTTTCCGCCCGCGGCTCAAGGAAGAAATCAAACGGGTTGATCACCGCCATCTCCGCCACCAGATCAACAACAATCTTGAATTCCGCGGTTTTCTCAGGGAACACCAGGCGGGCCAGGTAATTGGCCTGTGGATCCTGCTGCCAGTTGATGAAATGGTCTTCTGGCTCGATCTTCAGGGAATAACTCAGGATCCGGGTCCGCGCGTGCGGACAGGGGCGTAACCGAACCACCTGAGGCCCCAGAGTAATGGGGCGATCGTATCGGTAATGGGTGGTATGGCTCAGGGCAACATGAATTGACATGGAACCTATCTCACATTCAAAAGAAAAAGGTGACCTCAGGCTGTCTCGTAGACAGGAAACCAGGTCTCAGCAATATCGTTGTGAAGCTCACCAATTTCCAGCTGCAGGTTCTCCAGAAAGAGTATGACCTCTTCTTTCCGGATCAACGTGTCAACATCGCCCTCGCGAGCATGACGAACTGCCTGCAACGCAGTTCGCAGAGGAATCTCGTTTACTGGCAGCCGGTCGAGCGCGCCGGCAACCTCGGCAAGGCTGTGCAGAACAGACCGTGGAAAAGGCTCGTTCTGAAGCAAAAAGCGAATAACCGAAGGGCCATTAACCCGGCGCCGAACGTTCTGCCGGTACATCTGGAACGCACTCTGATAACGCAGAACGCTGGTCCAAAGCAGACCTCCATAGGCTTCAGTGCCGTCCCAACCGTCCAGAAACTGCAGTGCACCTACCTCAATCTGGCGTGTGCCCATATCGGCCCGCTCCAGATTACGGCCCACCCGGATAAAGTCGTACCCGGTATCATGGCTCATACATCCGGCAAGAAGCCCGTTCACCATCTGGCAGCGGCCAACGATCTCGCTTAGAAACTCGTACCTGGCCCGCTTGCCTATCCCCTGGTCCAGGTTCTCCAGGGTATACCGGTAGAGCTCGTTGATGACTTCCCAGGCATCCGTGGGAACCTGATCACGAGTGGTACGCACGTTTTCCCGCGCAGCCTTGATGCAGGATGCTATCGAGCTAGGGTTGTAGTTATCCGCCATCAGAAATTTCACGCAGTTGCGCTCATCTTCCCGCTGATAATGTTGATCAAAGAGCTCTTCCATACCCGTGACCGCCACCAGCCCCTTCCAGGACAGGCGCGTTTCCCTGGGCATATCCAACGCCAGGGAGTTAAAGGCCATGATCATCCGGGCGTTGTTTTCGGCCCGCTCAAGATACCTGGCCATCCAGTACAGTCGTTCGGCTACACGTGACAGCACATTAATTCTCCTCGTCCACGATCCAGGTATCTTTGCTTCCACCGCCCTGGGAGGAGTTCACCACCAGGGAGCCCTTGCGCATCGCCACCCGGGTCAATCCTCCTGACGTGACATAGGTCCTGACGCCCTGCAAAACAAAGGGCCTGAGGTCCAGATGACGGGCCGCCAGCCCCTCATCACACAAAGTCGGTGCCACGGACAGACTCAACGTGGGCTGGGCCACGTAATTACGCGGATTTTTCTTGATCAGAGCAGCGAACTCGGTGCGCTGCTTCTTGGTTGAATGCGGTCCTACCAGCATGCCGTAGCCCCCGGATTCGTTCGCCGGTTTAACAACCACCTCCTCAAGGTGTTCCAGCACATACTCACGATCCTGTTTGTTGACACACATCCAGGTAGGCACATTGGGGATGATGGGCTCCTCATCCAGGTAATAACGGATCATGTCCGGCACGTACGCGTAAATAACCTTATCGTCGGCAACACCGGCCCCTGGCGCATTAACCAGGCCCACCTTGCCATTGCGCCAGGCCCGCATCAGGCCGGGCACGCCCAGGGTAGAATCCGGCCGGAATACTTCCGGGTCGAGAAAATCATCGTCAATACGACGGTAGATAACATCCACTCGTTCCAGCCCCTCAACGGTTCGCATGTAGACGCAATCGTCCTCACCGACCACCAGGTCCGCGCCCTCCACCAGCTCAGCACCCATGCGCTGGGCGAGAAAAGAGTGTTCAAAATAGGCTGAATTGAAGATACCGGGAGTCAACACCGCAATTTTCGGATGATCCTGTGGGCGAGGCGATATGGATGCCAGCATGTCGAATAGCTGATTGGTGTAGTCATCGACTGGAAGAATATTCGTGTTATCAAAAAGCTCCGGGAACACCCGTTTGGTCAGATGCCGGTTCTCGAGCATGTAGGAGACGCCGGAAGGTACCCGCAGGTTGTCCTCCAGCACATACACAGTACCGTCTTTATCCCGAACCAGGTCAGATCCGCAAATATGGGCCCAAACCCCCAGAGGTGGTGTAAAACCACGGCATTGCTCGCGAAAATTCTTGGAGTTGGCGAACACACTCTTGGGTATCACCTTGTCTTTGACGATATTCTGATCGTTATAGATGTCGTTGATAAACATATTGAGCGCAGTCAGGCGTTGTGCGAGCCCCTGCTCAATCGTTTTCCACTCCCGCAGGGAAATCACCCGTGGGATGATGTCAAAGGGCCAGGCACGGTCTATGTTTTCCCCTTCACTGTAGACCGTAAAGCTGATTCCCATCTCCAGTATCGCCAGCTCGGCGGCCTGCTGACGAGCTTGTATTTCATCAGAGCCGAGATTTCCGAGGTAATCGGTAATAGCAGTCGCAGCTGCGCGGGGCTGCCCCTTGGCGGCAATAAGCTCGTCAAAGAACTCGGTTGGATCGTAATTTTTCCAGTCAATGACCTTGTTCTTTTTCATCTTGGATCCTTTCATTGCTGACTGCACGAACCGGTGCGTCTCTTCAGCGACCTGAGTTAACCGCTATTCACTATCCGGTGTACCAACCGGAGTTTTTCCACCACCGGGTCCGCCAGCACGAAGGGGTAGGCATGCTCATGCCCCATGCTTCGATTCAGGCTGTTAAGCGCAAGTGTCAGCGGCAACCAAAGTTTGACCAGCCCATCAAAATCGTCGGTCCTGTAGGGGTCAAACGCCTCGCCCGGCCCGCTATTCATCTCCGATCCCCGTTTAGCGTTTACACGTAATCCGAGCTGCCAGGCCGTCTCCAGTGTATCCACCATATGCAGGTAGTGTGCCCAAGTCTCAGCCCAGTCTTCCCATGGGTGGCTGCTGGCGTAGGCACTGATGTAACTGTTTTGCCAGTTGGCCGGTGGACCACACTGATAATGCTGGTCCAGAGCCAGTTTGTAGTCTCTCGTATCATCACCAAATACTTCGCGAACCCGGCCCAGCCAGGGGCCGGGCCGGACCAGATGATCCCAGTAATAATGACCGGATTCGTGACGAAAGTGCCCCAAAACGGTGCGGTAGGGCTCTGCCATCTGGCTTCGCATACGTTCCCGCTCCACCGGGTCCGCCTCGGCAATATTCAGAGTGATAACGCCGTGTGAATGGCCGGTTATCACCTTTGCCCGCTCGTCGAACATCGCTGGTTGATCCGCGAGAAAATCAAAAGCCAGGCCATATTGATCCTCCTGCCGGGGCTCACAAGGCAGGCCCAGACGCAGCAGAGAATAAACCAGGCGCCGCTTCTCTCTCTCCAGCCGCACCCACAGATCGTGATTCCGCGCCACGCTGAGGTCGGGAATTGTGCGGTTCAGGCGACAGGCGATACAGAACGTGTGAGTGTCGGAAACGGGTAGGAGCCAGTTACAGGCGCCCTGGTTGCGGTAATTGCCACAGAGTTTGTACTGGTTACCATTGCTGACATCTTCCCAGGTGTCAGCGTCCTTCGAGTTAATTGCCAACAGATCCATAACATCCGGGGCAAAACCCAGGCTTGTGCCACACGAGGTACAACAGCTGTTTTCAAAGTAAAGCAGGCTGGCACATTGGCCACAGTGAAACATTTTCATCAGGGGACATCCTTGGCCGATATCGGCAAGACCGTGTTCTCAGTATTGGCGATACCGGCAAAAACGCAATATGCAGGCCCCCGAAATCTCTGGAAGCATCCCGAAAAACCTGGGCGCCAATTTGGTCAATGGGTAAACATCTCAATCGCCGGGTAGATCCGATAACTTGAACTAGTATGTAGGTATCCAGGCATCTGGTTCATCGGACAATCCGGAGGGCGTCTCAAAGATGAAAATCGGAATCCCCAGGGAAATTTTTAATGATGAAAGGCGAGTAGCAGCCACACCACCTTCTGTTCACAAACTCATCAGCCTTGGCTATGAGGTGGCTGTTGAAAGCGGCGCCGGAGAAGCCGCCAACTACTCTGATGCGGCCTATGAAAAGGTCGGCGCGGAGATAGCGGCTGACCCCACATCCCTGTGGCGGGAAGCAGATTTCATCCTGAAAGTGCGCGCTCCCATGGAGAACGGCGCCCTGGGCAAGCACGAAGCCGATCTGATGAAAGCGGGGGCTTTTCTGGTCAGCTATATCTGGCCGGCGCAAAATCCGGAACTGCTGGAGAAACTGGCTGCCCGAAAAATCACCACCTTTGCCATCGACAGCTTGCCCCGCATCAGTCGCGCGCAGAAAATGGATGCCCTCAGCGCCATGGCCAACATAGCCGGCTATCGCGCGGTAATCGAGGCGGCCAACAATTTCGGGCGTTTTTTCACTGGTCAGGTAACAGCTGCGGGCAAGGTGCCGCCGGCTAAAGTTATGGTGATAGGGGCTGGCGTCGCGGGCCTTTCGGCAGTGGGCGCGGCCAATAGCCTGGGTGCAATTGTGCGGGCATTCGATACCCGTCTGGAAGTGAAAGAGCAGATAGAAAGCATGGGTGCCGAGTTTCTTCAGCTGGATTTCGGTGAAGAAGAAGGCAGTGGTACCGGCGGTTACGCCAAACAGATGAGCGACGAGTTCATCAAAGCGGAAATGGCACTGTTTTCGGAACAGGCCAAAGAGGTGGACATCATCATCACCACCGCCCTGATTCCTGGCAAGCCGGCCCCCAAACTGATCACTGCGGAGATGGTAAAATCCATGAAACCCGGCAGTGTGATTGTCGATCTGGCATCGGAACGCGGTGGCAACTGCGAACTCACCGAGCCTGGAAAAATCATAGAGCAGCACGAAGTCACACTGATCGGCTACACGGATCTGCCCAGCCGCATGGCCAAAGTCGCCAGTGACCTCTACGCCACCAACCTGTTCCACCTGCTAACCGAGCTGACGCCAGAGAAAGACGGCAAGCCGCAGGTAAATATGGACGACGACGTGATTCGTGGCCTGACGGTGGTACTGGATCAGGACGTCACCTGGCCACCTCCTCAGCCACAGACACCAACCAGCCCCAAGCCCGCCCCGGGCACAGAGGAACCCTCGGCAGAACAGAAGGCGGCTGCACACAAAGAGTCCCGGCGCCGCAGCCTGATTGGTAAGGGCGCCTTGCTGGTGATCACCCTTGCTGCACTTTACGGCGTTGGCGCTCACGCGCCCGAAAGCTTCCTGCGTCACTTCACGGTATTTGTGCTGGCCTGCTTTATTGGCTGGCAGGTGGTCTGGAACGTGACAGCCTCTCTTCATACGCCTCTGATGAGTGTCACCAACGCCATCAGCGGCATTATCGTGATTGGCGCCATGTTGCACCTGGCCCAGGCGGAAAACGTCGTGGTCGGGATCATGGCGTTTGTGGCGGTGCTGATTGCCAGCATCAACGTGGGTGGGGGCTTCCGGGTTACCCATCGCATGCTCAAAATGTTCCGCAAGTAGGAGGCGACCGCCATGAGTACAGGACTCGTCAGTGTGGCCTACGTGGTCGCCAGTGTATTGTTTATTCTTAGCCTGGGAGGCTTGAGCCATCAGGAATCGGCACGCAGGGGCAACCTTTACGGGGTAGCCGGCATTCTCATTGCGCTGGTCGCGACCATAGCCAGTGTCAGTGACAACGGGCTCGTCGCCATTGTAATCGCAGTGCTTGCGGGGGCCGGTATTGGCATCGCCATCGCCAACAAGGTAGAAATGACACAGATGCCACAACTTGTGGCGCTGCTGCACAGCTTTGTGGGTATGGCCGCGGTACTGGTGGGTTTTTCCGGCTACATCGAGCCGCTGATTCACACAACCGGTGCCGAACACACCATTAAGCTGGTGGAAGTGTTTGTGGGTATCTTTATCGGCGCCGTCACCTTCACCGGCTCACTGGTGGCCTGCGGCAAGCTGGATGGCCGTATCGACAGCAAAGCCCTCACCCTGCCCGGCCGGCACCTGATGAACCTGGCGGCCATAGCCGTAACGGTGTTACTGGGCGCCTGGTTCCTGAGCACAGAGAGCATGGCGCTGGGCATACTTGCCCTGGTGCTGATGACTGTAATAGCCGCTGTTCTTGGGGTTCATCTCATCATGGCCATTGGTGGTGCAGATATGCCGGTGGTGGTGTCCATGCTCAACAGTTATTCCGGCTGGGCCGCAGCGTCTATCGGCTTCATGCTGGGCAACGACCTGCTGATCGTGACCGGCGCACTGGTGGGCAGCAGCGGTGCTATTCTCAGTTACATCATGTGCAAGGCCATGAACCGGTCGTTTATCAGCGTCATCCTCGGCGGTTTCGGCCAGACCAGCAGCAGCTCTGCCGCAGCAGGCTCGGAAGACCAGACGGCTGTAGAGATCAGCGCCGACGAAGTGTGCGAGGAGCTGCGCAACGCCGATTCAGTGATTATCGTTCCCGGCTACGGTATGGCCGTGGCACAGGCCCAGAGCGGGGTCAGCGACATGACCAAACTGCTGAGGGAGCGTGGCGTAAATGTACGCTTCGGAATTCACCCGGTTGCCGGCCGCCTGCCCGGACATATGAACGTGCTGCTGGCAGAGGCCCATGTGCCTTATGACATAGTGCTGGAGATGGACGAGATCAACGCGGATTTCCCCGAAACCGATGTGGTACTCGTTATCGGCGCCAACGATACGGTGAACCCGGCAGCGGCAGAAGACCCGGGCAGCCCCATCGCCGGAATGCCGGTGCTCGAGGTGTGGAAGGCTCGCCAAGTGGTGGTACTGAAACGGGGTATGGCAACCGGTTATTCCGGAGTGGAAAACCCGCTGTTCTTCAAAGATAACGCCCGGATGCTGTTCGGCGATGCCAAAGACAGCATCGACAAACTGGTGAGCGGACTGAGAGGTTAAGCCAATTTAGCCAAGCGAGTCGTGATACATGCGGTATCCGGTCTCCGGGATACCGCATAAGATACCTCGCCAATGGCGGGATCTCCCTTGCAGAGAGGAAGTCTTCCGTCCGGGCTCAGTAAAGCTTGGTGAGGGACTTACGGGCGAAATCGTCTACCTCACCTAGCCGTCCTTCCTTCACTTTGGTCAGCCATTCCGGATCTTGCAGAAGCGCGCGGCCCACAGCGATCAGTTCAAACTCGTGGTTATTCATGCGCTCTACCAGTTCGTCGATACCGGACTGTTCCACGGACTCTTGCTTGCTGGCCATAGTACCGCTGATGAAGTCTTCAGTAAGACCAACGCTGCCAACAGACATGGCCGGCTTGCCAGACAGCTTCTGCGTCCAGCCCGCAAGGTTGAGGTTGGAACCTTCAAACTCCGGCTCCCAGAAACGACGGGTTGAAGCATGGAAAATATCCACACCGGCTTCAACCAAAGGCTTGAGGAACTTTTCAAGCTCGTCCGGGCTGTTAACCAGTTTGGCTTCGTAATCCTGCTGTTTCCACTGGGAGAAGCGCAACATGATGGGAAACTCGGGGCCCACACGATGGCGAACGGCCTCTACAATCTCCACGACAAAGCGCAGGCGGTTTTCCATGCTGCCGCCGTACTCGTCTTCACGCTGGTTGGTGCCTTCCCACAGGAACTGATCAAGCAGATAGCCGTGGGCACCATGAATCTCGACGCCGTCAAAACCCAGGGCTTTGGCGTCCTGCGCGGCATCGGCGAACGCAGTAATCACATCTTCGATGTCTTCTTTGCTCATCGCCTTACCGTTGGGCTTGCCGGGTGCAAACAGGCCAGACGGGCTGTAACCGGGAACCGAAGGATCAGGATCTGTGCCTTCCTTGCGCACCGCACCCACGTGCCAGAGCTGGGGGAAAATAGCGCCGCCAGCTTCATGCACCGCATCAACCACTTTCTTCCACCCTGCAAGCGCTTCGTCGCCATGAAAGGCCGGAACATTGGGATAACCGTTGGCACCTGGATGATTCACCGTAGTGCCTTCAGTAATGATAAGTCCCACACCTGCCTCGGCGCGGCGCCGATAGTAAGCGACCACGTTTTCACCCGGAACACCTTTGGGCGAGAAATTCCGGGTCATGGGCGCCATGGCAACCCGGTTGCGTAGGGTAAGGTTGTGAATATCGAATGATTCGAACATCGGGCCCAGATTCATGGCCATGAGTGACTACTCCCTTAAAAGTGATGACTAACCCGCAAAGCAGCCTATTAGCTACCTCACTAATTTGGTCTCTTAACGCAACTCTATTTAATCTGGTTTTAAGATGCAACCCAATTATGTACACTCGGATCCATGGCAAGAAAACGTTTTGATGATTCCAATTGCTCCGTCGCCCGCGCCCTGAATCAGGTCGGGGACTGGTGGTCGCTGCTTATTGTGCTGCACGCCATGTACGGGACCCGACGTTTTGTGGATTTCCAGCAGGAGCTGGGAATTGCCAAGAATATCCTGTGCGACCGCCTTGCCCGCCTCGTGGATAACGGAGTGCTCAAGAAAGTTGAAGTGGGTGAACATGGCTCGCGCTTCGAATACCGGCTTACCGAGAAAGGACGGGATCTGTTCCCGGTGGTCATTGCCCTGCGCCAGTGGGGGGACAAATGGAACCCGGCACCGGATGAAGCACCACTGGATCTGCGCGACCGGGCCACAGGGCAGCCTGTTCAGACAATCCAGGTACGAAATGCCGATGGCGAACCCATCACCGTGAGGGACGTTTTCGTGCCTGACGCAAGCTCCCCCGGCAGCAAAAAAGACTCAGTCTGACAACCAGCAAAATAAAGTTCCCAGCCCTTTTCTTGAGTTGCATCAATCTGCAGTACTAACGCAAATCGTCCAGGCCTGATTATTGCGCTATATCAACTTTCCTATCTCTGAGGCCTTTATTCTTGGCGCATCAACGATTCAGGTTAAGGAGATAGATATGTCCCATACATTCAAGCTCAGCGTGATCGCAGCCGCTGTAATGGCCGTTGCACCAGCAGCCCAGGCTTTTGAAGCAGGCGATTTCATTCTGCGTGCTGGTGTTGTGGAAGTGGCGCCAGACGATTCAAGTGAAGTTATCACTGTAGCTGGCGACCCCATTTTCGGGTCTGACGCGCGCGTTGCGGTGGACGCCAATGCACAGCTCGGCATTCGTGCAACCTATATGTTTACAAACAATCTGGGCGTAGGCGTGCTGGGTGCTACTCCTTTCAAGCACAATATCAGTGGTGCAGGGGATCTTGAGGGCGCCGGCAAGCTGGCCGAAACCAAGCACCTGCCGCCAACAGTTACCCTTCAGTACTACCCGATGCACAGCAGCTCCGCACTGCAACCGTACGTCGGCGTGGGCGTGAACTACACAACCTTCTTTGAAGAAAAGACTACAGACACACTCAACGGTGCAGTTGCTGCGACAGTCGGCCTTCCCGGAGCGACCACCAAACTGAATCTGGACGACAGCGTCGGCGTTGCCTTTGAGGCAGGCATTGACTATATGCTGAGCGAAAACTTCGGCTTGAACGCTGCTGTCTGGTGGGCGGATATCAACACCGACGCAACCATTAAGGTTTACGATGCCAACGGCGGCTACGTAGCCCAGACCGACGAGTTCGAAGTCGAAATCGACCCAATGGTCTACATGGTAGGTTTCACCTACAAGTTCTGATATTCGTACCCCCGGCAGCTGCCATGGTCTGTTGGCTGCCGAGTCGTACGTTTCTTGTGCGGAGCCTCATGGCTCCGCATTTTTTTGTCTGAAGGCTCGTCCCTGACCCCGATGACCCCTTTCTGCGTTCCGGGTACAGTGACCCTTTGATCAGCTTATTGCACCTGGAAGCTCACCGACGCCAGCACTTCCGCACGCGGCGGGTTCTGGCTGACAACACCCGCAAATTCAGCAATCCATGGATGCTCCCCGTGAACCGCCTCGACAAAGGTCGGCCGAATGTTCTGGTAATAAAGCGTGGATTCAACTGTGAAAGGTGCAACCGCTGTATCGGATACCGGCAACGCGTATCCGATAGTATCCTGCCCCCCATTACCCAGGTTGAAATCTGCATCTCCGTCAACGCCGGCAGGCTTCACCGGATCGGGTACCGTCAAGCTGTTAAAACCACGGGGCGGGATACGGTTATCTTTCAGAGCATCTGATGCATAAAGCAGCACATGAGTGATGCTGTTTGTTGTTGAACCCAAGACGACCTCGTAAACGGGTATGTCTTGTGGCGAACGCACCATGTTAACGTGGCGCTGATAACAGGCAGTTGAATCGAAACCCTCGGCCTTTTTAATAGCCATGCAACTGTCGCTCGTATAGGCCGCGTCCGTTGTCAGATGGTAGTTCTCATCCGGGAAGCCGCTCTCGAAAACCGTCGCCCCGGTGCTATCGGTCACCCGGGTTGCTACCCACATACGGCGAGACGGGAAGCTGGTGGGCAGTTTATGCCCGGTATTGTTGCGGATGGTGAGATCAAAGCTCAATTCATTCGCGGATAATGCCAGACCGGTTGGTTCAAGATCTGCCGCTGTTTTCAGGAATTCACGAGTCAGCCTGACCGTTTCGGCAAACTCTCCCGCTTCGTTGATCGCAGCCCTTCCCAGTTCGTCTCTGAAAATCTCCAGAGTGTCCAACAGCCAGGTGTTGCCGCCAATCATAACGTGCGGAAAATAAGGGCTCCGCTCTGGCCAAGCCTGATTAACCGACCCATTGGGCCGCACAGCAATTCGCGTCTTATAGTTTTCAGAAATATCCACCCTGGCCATATGACACTGCTGGCAGGATTTCGTGTTGCTACCAAATGGCCCGAAATCACTGTTTGCCCATTCGGTATAAGGCGTCTGCTCCGGAAAAACCTCGCCATTCGGCTGGTTTGTGACCATGTCCAGGGTCGGTGTATAAAGCTCATGGCAACTCGCACAATGCCGCGCGTCTGACATATGCAGGCCGAATTCCGGGGTATAACCAACGCTCCCCTGCATCGCCTGACCCTGGGGGTTCTGATAGGGGCCGTAAATAGTTAAGGCATCGGGATGAGAAGCACCGACGATTTCATAGTTCCCTGAGTCCACATGGCCGTCGAACACGGAATCAGTGATCTGATGGCAGGCCGTACAGCTTATACCCTCGCGGGCGTGGGGGTCTGACATGGCCTGATCAGCCCGGTAACAACCATCCGGAAGACCGCAAGCGTCACTCTGCAACCTACTTGCACCGGTCTGGTGAGCGTGGGCGCGCGCCATGGGAGTGTGACAAGTCAGGCAGGTGTCTTCGATAAAGCCGGCCAAATGAGGGAATACTTCGGTCTCATGTTTCATGGTTGCCCGGAAGTAGGGGTCTGTAAACGCATTGGCCATCACGGTGCTTTTCCAATCATCGAAAGGGCTGATGTTATCACCGTCCGGTGATGGCTGGTTTGCAGATAGATTGCTATCTGGCGCACGCATCACCACCGGGCTATCTCCAGGCTGGCTGGCCGTATGGCACTGACCACAATCCGCCGCCGCCAGGAAAACACCGGTCCTTTCCCAATGCTCAATCTGTGTGCTCAGCGACGGCAACTCAACATCATGATCCGGGCCAGGGTTGGCCGTCTCATCAACATCATCGTCTCCATGGCCTGGATTTATTGGTTCATCAACCGAACCATGATCACCGACCGCGCCGTTATTACTGTCACTGCATGCGCCGAGCAACAAACTCAGAACAACCAGCGCGGCAATGACTGGATTTCCGTGGTGAAAATTCCTCATGGGACGTCTCCAAGTGTTGCAGCAGCGGCGAATCGTCGCAGCTTGACCAATTCGTTCTTGTTTCAGGTCAGTGTTTGCTAATTTCATGATCAAGCACATGGACAAAACATGACAAAAGCGTCATGTTTAAATTATATCGATAGGCTGAAAACTTATAAATGAAAAGTTCATTCCAATTGAGATGGAAGGTGACACATGAAGAAACACGCTCTTCTCGCTGCAATCGCAGCTACTTTTGCCTTACCGGGAGCGGCCATCGCTGCTAATGGCCTCAGTTTTAGTGATTCCGTCCGGTTGGACAGCAACGGCGGTGCCAATAAAACCAAAATTGTACGGATGGCCAATGGTCGATTGGTTTCTGTGTACGGCGACTATCTCGACCCGGATAGCTACACCATTTATGACGTAAAGGCCCAGGGGGAGCGCCCTGCCAGGGATCTTTTCGTGCGGACTTGTGCGGCCGATTGCGACCAGGCTGAAAACTGGACAGCAAAAGTTAATATTTCGAATACCGCCTCTAAGCACTCCATCGAAACAGACTGGGATGGTTACACCAATACTCTTGATGCAGACGGTGAAATTGTAAGTACTACCAGAGAGGCTAAACCTTTCCCGGGCGATTCAGACAAACCTAACATTTTCAATGCGGGCTCCCGTGTTGTAGTTACCTGGGTAGATAAATTCTGTGAGGGCGAGGAAGGCCAACCAACTGCCCAGCGCATGGTCAGCTATCGGTCACTGGAAAACCGCGAAGTTCCCTTCAGCTGCGCCTATGCAGCAACCAGCGTAGATAACGGCGTTACCTGGTCGGAGCCCCAGCAGCTTTCTACCGGCGAGCGGGATGCCAAACAAGACGTAAGCCGTGGTCTTGGAACAGGACAGTGGGCATTCACCTGGCAGGAAGATCCCCGCGGCCTGCAACGAGGCGAAGCGGAAGGCCCGGGTGATGGTGCCTCCGGCTCCAATACCAGCCACGGCAGTGATATCTGGATTAGCCATGCACTCGAAAACTGGACTACCCAGGAAAAAGGTATCTGGACAACGCCGGTGCGGGTAACCGACAACTATGATGATACTCAGACCGCTTCCGGTAACTTCGATGTCGTCAGGGATGCCGCCGGCAATGATGTTTCCGACAGCGTCGAAGGCGGGCGAGCAGGCGCCTCTCGTGCCAACCTGGCGCTGCAGCTTGGTAGCCTGGATTCAGTTCCACAGGTTATTCTTGCCTACGAAGAGACCAAAGGCTCCGACGGGTTGGATGAGGGCAAATATGTTCGCTACCACACCTTTGATTGGAACAACCAGGACTTGGATGAGGCTGGATGTATCATCAGTAACCCTGCACTGAACGCCCGCCGTGTTCGCTTCGTACCCCAGAAAGAACCCGGAGCGGCCAGCGGCATGCGTTTGGGCATTTTCTGGAAGGAAGGTGAATTCACCCAGGGCGGCCCTTCGGACATCATGCTGCGTAAAGGTATCGTGAACGCAAACGGTGTGACGGGTGGCAATGGCTTCTCCCCTGCCGAAATGGTACCGGCGGTTGACGCTAACTGTGCCGTTTCAGACTTGGCTACAGCCATTGCTCTGAACAACGAGCCAGCCCTTAATATGAGCAGCCGGGCAGAAGACGCCCAGATTACGGCGGATGCGGACATTGCAAACTCCACGCTTTCTGATGACACCAATCTGAAAGTTGAAGAGAGTGCCAACGCACACCGCGGCTTGCTGCGGGGCGATGACCTGTACATCGGTTATACCTACACACCGGTGCTGGCGGAACTGCTCTACACCAACACCCAAAACTATAACTTCTACCTGCGCCACTACGACGGTGTTAACCAGACCTGGTCTGCACCGGAAAACCTGAGCAACGAAACCGATACCACCGTCAACGTTCGCGAACCCCGTCTGGTTGGAACGCCCGGCTCAACCGACAAGTGCTCAACTGACCCAGAAGAGTGTCAGGACAAGGGCGTTTTCTACCTGGCTTGGGGCAAGCAGACCAACGTTTCAGCCTGGAGCAACGATGAGACCAGTGAACTGGATCTCTACGCTGCCCGCGTCGAAAACAATGGGGATTACGTAACACCGGTTGTTACGTTCGCCGGCGAAGCAGAAGGTGTGGAGGACTATGAGTCTCAGATTCGGATGACCCCGGCCGGGAACCGGTTGTTTGCGGTATGGAACGAAGTTCAAGGCGACAACACTGTTGCGATGTACCGTGAGTCAACCGTGGTCGACCTGCCAGATGAGGTTGTAGAAACCGACGAAGGTGACGGCACGCTTGTCGGCTGCAGCTATAGTCCGGGTGCACCGTTTGATCCAACCCTGCTTCTTCTGACGGCGCTTGCTATCGGCGGCCTGACAGTACGTAGCTTGAAAGCCCGCTCTTAAAACGGGTCGGCAATACTAAAAAACCCGGCGCTGAAATCAGCGCCGGGTTTTTTGTGGGGCTCAGGAAAACAGATACCAGCCAGGTAACAGAGCAGCGTTCCAGGCGCCGTGAAGAATCACACAAGGCACCAGTGACCCGTGACGATCCCGGAAGTAGCCGAACGCCAGCGCCGGAAAAAACACCAGCCAAGCCAGAAGATCGGTTCTGTAGACCAGGTGCCAGACCGTAAACAGAAGCGCTGCAATCAGATTAGCGAAAGAAAGCCCAGCCAGACAACGTTTGCCAAACGCAGTGTCACCCAGGTAGCCCTGTACAACACCGCGAAAGGCAAACTCCTCGACCACCGGAGCCCACAAAACCAGAGAAACCAATGCCATCCAGCTTGTATCAAGCTCGGCGCCTCTGCCCGCCAAGGCGCCAATAGCGACACTCAGGCTGCAGCCGGCAATTAACGCCACCACAAAGTGCCTGTCTTCACACAGCTTTGTCGGGCGTGTTAAACCCAGCTGTTGTTTTAAAGAAACGCTTTGGTGCATGAGTGGAAAAGCCTTGTCCCGCAAAGAGCTGAATTCTGGATACTAGTGCATCTGCAGCAAGAAAGTCAGACACCACAAACAACAATGCGGAGCCGAAGCTCCGCATTGTTTAATCAGTTACCTGCATAGCCAGAAGGCTTCAGGCACCCTGAGTCTGGCGTTGACCTGAACGCCCACGCTGGCCATTGCCACTCTGGCTGCGGCCCCCACTACGACCGCCAGGCTTGTCACCGAAGCTGCGCGGCTTGCCACCAGGGCGACCGTTTCCACCGCCATTACCGCCGCTTCGATTGCGCGCCTTGCTCGGATCCGCCTTGGCCTTGGGTTTCATGGCCACGTGATTCTTCGGCTCGAAACCTTCCATTTCCTTGCGGGGCAACTGCTTCTTGATCAGCTTTTCAATGCCAACCAACATCTTCAGTTCATCAGCACTAACCAACGACAACGCGTGGCCACTTTCACCTGCCCGTCCGGTCCGACCAATGCGGTGTACGTAGTCTTCCGGCACGTTGGGCAATTCAAAGTTAACTACTTGCGGCAACTGCTTGATATCAAGCCCACGGGCTGCGATATCGGTGGCCACCAGCACACGCACTTCTCCAGCTTTAAAGTTAGCCAAAGCACGGGTACGCGCCCCTTGAGACTTGTTGCCATGAATGGCTGCTGCAGTAATGCCGTCTTTTTCCAGCTTCTGGGTCAGGCGGTTAGCACCGTGTTTAGTGCGGGTAAATACCAGCACCTGTTCCCAGCTGTTATCACGCACCAGCTTGCTTAGCAGAGCGGTTTTCTGGCTCTGATCCACTGCGTAAACCGACTGCTTTACCGTCTCGGCAGTGGTGTTCCTTACCGCCACATCGATTTGTACCGGGTTGTTCAGAAGGCCTTGTGCCAAAGCGCGAATTTCGCCAGAGAAAGTCGCTGAGAACAAAAGGTTCTGACGCTTGGCCGGCAGCAGTGCCAGGATCTTTTTAATGTCGCGGATAAAGCCCATGTCCAGCATGCGATCGGCTTCGTCCAGCACCAGGATTTCCACTTCGTTGAACTTCACAGCATTCTGCTGATACAGGTCCATCAGGCGACCAGGAGTTGCAACCAGTACGTCCAGGCCTTTGCGCAGCTTCATCATCTGCGGGTTGATTTTTACGCCACCAAAAACCACTGCGGCCTTGGTGGGAACATACTTGCTGTAAAGATTTACGCTGTCGTGAACCTGCGCAGCCAGCTCCCGTGTGGGCGCCAGAATAAGCACGCGAGGCCCCTTGCCCGTGCGGGGCTTCTCAGCCAGGCGCTGCAGTAGTGGCAATGTAAAACCAGCTGTTTTACCTGTTCCCGTCTGGGCTGCAGCCATAACATCCTTACCGGAAAGTACGGCGGGAATAGCCTGAAGCTGAATGGGGGATGGGGTTTCATAGCCCTGGTCAGCCGTTGCACGAACCAGTTGCTCGGAAAGACCGAGTGAAGAAAAACTCATATAAGATTAACTCTTGATTGTTCTGCCTCCACGAACACCGTTTCGGCGAATGCGGGCAGATGCCATGAAGATTCATGGAATAAAAGACGACTACAGTCACGCGCCGGCAATCGGGGTGACGTCCTCTGACAGGTCGTATGGATAGTTCGCAAGAAGGCTTAAAGCCCGAAAGTGCGGAATCCCTAGAGGCAGGATGCGGAGAACCTTAACAGAGGCCTGTAGAATTAGCCATAGGGGATTATCACTGCCTACACCCTAACGACAGTAACAACCGCAGCAAGAAGGCTCGCAGCCGTCAGCCCCACAAGAGACAAGCGGAGGTTCCAGCGGAATGAAGCATCCATGGCTCTATAGCCTGTCAGGCGCTCCATAATAAGAGCATTGGCAGCAAAGGGGGTTCCAAAGGCGGTTATCCCCCAGCCTGTTACCATGCCAATACCCAGGCCGATCAGTGCATCGCCAGGCCAGATAGCGCCTAGAATACCGCCCGCGAGGGTGCCTATCACAATCGGATTAATACCGGCCAGACCGGCCGCAAAGAACACCCAGGGAACGCAGGCTGCTATGACAGGCCAAAGCCAGGCCGGCACATTCGGGTCACCACTTATCTGCCCCAGCACAGCACCGCTGATCACCGAGCCAATAAATGCAGACCCACCCACAATCGCCAGCTCGTTACTGACGTTAGACATATTGACCAGCGGCGGGTTCGTGTTGCGACTCCAGGCCAGAATCCTTGCGCCAAGAACCGCGGCTAAACAACTGAGGGTCACCGCATGGGCATAGCTGAGTTGATAACGCTGGCTAAGCAGGAACACACCCGCACAGATGGCCAAAATGAGCGCCCCGAATCGTAACCACGGCGCCAGACCAGCCTTGCCCGTAGGGGCATCCATTTGTTGCGCGCTTTCCGGCTCGCGCCAGATCAGACCACATAAAACGATAGCGGCAGAAAACGGGACGGTGAACAACAACAGATCAAGACTGCCCAGCCCCGGCAACAGCGTGAGCGTGAGTACAACAGAGATCGATAGCGGAGAAAACGTAGGCGAGACACCAAAGCCTCGTAACACCGCACGGGTTGCGTTACGGGTAGCTGGCGAATCACCACTGCTGCGCACACGCTCACCCACCAGGCTACCGACGACGGCCACAGATCCAAAATTCAGAGGTACGGAAACAAGAGAGGTACCGAACGACAGGCTCAGGTAGCGAACGGATGAATTACCTCCAAACAGGCTGGAGGAAATCTGCTGTAAATCACGGGTACGACCAAGTACGGACGACAAGAGCATCACCGCCAGTACGAGCCCCGCCAAGCGGCTCATATTCCCCGCCGCAGCGCCAATCAGGCCCGGGTCACGCCCTAACGCAAACACCAGTGCCAGCACTGCCACCAGGAAAACAGCCCTGGGCACCCTTCGCATGTCCCGCCACCCCAGAATCACCGCAAGGCTGACTGCTCCGGCACCCAGGCCCGCCATACCGGGAAACAGTACGAAAACAGCAGCCACAAGGGCAATATAAGCAAGAGCAGAGCGTATCAGCAGCAAGAGTGCATGTCCCGAGCGTCAAAGCCGGGCATTTTAGGGGCCCGGTGCCTTATCGGGTATCCGCAATTATGGGGATACCCTTAGCTTCCTTATGGCTTTAGCTCTCAGCGGGTTGCGGCGCCGGCAAAATTCGACAGAGCGCCACTCACTTTTTCCAGCACTGCGTCGCAGCCCTCAATAGCGTGCCTGGCTTTCAGGTACTCGGGGTCGTTATAACCGAGCCAGACTTGCCCACTCTCGTCTTCCCATATTAACGCTTTCTGGGGCAAATCGACTGCCACACTCTGGGCGCACTGCATGAGTGGTGAACCCACTTTCGGGTTGCCAAAAATCACCACCTCAGTCGGTCGCAACTCCAAACCCACAGACTCGGCACCAGCGGCATGATTGATCCGGTTCATGATTTTCATACCATTTTCGCTCAGAGCCGCTTCAAGTTTGTCAGCGGTGGCCGCTACGCTGTGATTGCTTTTGACCACAATCAGGCCGTCTGCAGCATGGGCTGCACTCGCACACAGTACTAAAAGTAGGGGTAATACGACGATCCTGAACATATTCATCAAGCGCTTCCTCTTTATGAATGACAAGGCCCATACTAGACCATTCATGCCTCTCCAAGAAGCCGGGCAAATGATTTTACCTAGCTGCCAAACAGCGCCGAGCGCAAGGGTCGCAGAAAACCTCGAGGCTTGTACTCCTGGGCTCTGGTCTTCTCGCCATCAAACTCGATATATCCGTCTTCAATGGGTTCAAACCGCAGGATTTTTACATCTGCCAGATAGTTCTGGGAAGACTTCCAGGGGCCGTGAGTGCCCTGGCGTGGAAGCCGATCCTGAGCCCGCTTTATGTAGCCTGCATCCAGAGAGCCCAACACGGTGTCTTTACCGAGACTGTTGCCGGTATCTCTGGCAAGTGCCACACGCCTGCCTCGCCGGTCCATGTGGTTAATCAGGCGGCAAAGATATTCACTCGCGATATCCGCTTTCAGGGTCCAGGAAATATTGGTGTACCCGAAAATCATACCCGCATTGGGCACCCCTTCTACCATCACATTCTTGTAGACAACTTTATCTTTCAGAATCACTTCCTGGCCGTCCACCCGTGGCTTTACGCCCCCAAGCATCTGAATATCCAGGCCCGTGGCCGGAATAATGATGTCTGCGTCCAGGTGCGCGCCGGATTCCAGTTGAATGCCATTTTTAGTGAAGCGCTGGATGTGATCGGTTGCGATAGACGCCCTGCCCGTTTTCAACGCCTTGAACAGGTCGCCGTCTTTCACCACGCATAAGCGCTGATCCCAGGGGTTGTAGTCTGGCGTGAAGTGGCGCATATCGGCTTTATCGCCAACCTGCCGCTTGATAATGCCCAGAAACAGGCGGCGCATAGTTGCCGGGCTTTTACGGGAGCGTTGATATAAAAAACGGGACATGGAGATGTTTCGGGCCCGGGTCAGTCGGTAGGCGGCCTTGGGAGACAGCACCCTTTGCAACGCGAGCGTTATCTTATCTGTGGACGGCATGGGCACCAGGTAGGTCGGTGAGCGCTGCAGCATGGTCACGTGGCCGGCTTCTTCGGCCAGAGTGGGCACCAGGGTAATCGCCGTCGCCCCACTGCCAATAACCACGACTTTTTTGCCCTCGTAATTCAGGCCTTCCGGCCAGTGCTGAGGGTGCACAATAACGCCTGTAAAATCCGCCTCTCCGGGGAAATCCGGCTTATAACCCTGATCATAGTTATAGTAGCCGGTACATCCAATCAGAAAGCTGGCGGTGTAGGTTTCAGGCTTGCCGCTCGCTTCATTCAAAGCAATCAGTTTCCAGCATTTATCCACACTGGACCAATCTGCAGTTTGCACCGCCCGGCCATACCGGATGTGCCGCTCAACGTCATACTCTTTGGCTGTTTCAGCCACATACTGTTTAATGGAAGCGCCATCCGCCAGCACCTTGCCGCCGGTCCAGGGGCGGAAGTTGTAGCCAAATGTGAACATGTCGGAATCTGAACGTATGCCCGGATAGCGGAAGAGGTCCCAGGTCCCGCCGAGCGTCTGGCGCCGTTCCAGAATGGCGAAGGACTTGCCCGGGCATTCCCGCTTCAGATGGCAGGCCATACCGATACCGGACACCCCGGCACCAATAATCAATACATCAAAATGCTGTTCGCTCATAACCGGCCTCTCGATTCCATTGTCGTTATTCTGGCAACGCACTGGAAATCAAGATAACGCAACGGAGTACCATGAAAAATTGGCCCGCACGGTCGCAGGTTGCTGCGGTTTAGGCCAGTTTTCGGATACTAGTGGCAGAATGCTCTGCCCATAGCCGGTAAGCATCCAGGCCAGGGTGGAAGCCATCCGAAGCCATAAACCCGGGCTCGAAAGGAAAGGAAACACAAAGGTATTCAAGGTTACTGCGACGGCTGCAGATACTTTCCATCAGTCCGTTCAACTGCCTGGCCCGCATACCCAGATACCAGCGTAAGGGCTGAGGTAAGGACGGGAACAGATGCATGGGAGGAATAGCGGTGAACAGAACTCGGGTGGCACCCAGATCGTGTAGCAGGCAGTCCGAAAGCTCGTTCAGAGCCGAAAGCCACTGCTGTGTGCTGGTGCGGCCGGTAACGTCGTTTACACCAACCGAGACGAGCACTACATCGTAGCGATCTTCCGCTGAAGCTTTGACTGCCTCCAGAACATCGACTGCTTTACGACCTGTTTCCGCCAGCACACTCCAGATCACGCGATGATCACTGGCCAGGTTTCTGACCAACTGCCCCACCAGTGCGTCCTGTTGGTTGCTCACGCCCACACCGGCGGCAGCTGAATCCCCAAGGATAAGCAGCCGAAGCTCCGGCCCTTTACCAGCAACGCCCTGGCGCTCGCCCTCAGGCTCTGGCAAGCGCGGCGTTACTCTGCGTACATGCCGCCCCTGGCCAATAAGAACCGGCGCCAGCGCGAGCGTCGACAAAGGGTAAAGCATGACGTATGTACCCGGTCAGTCGTGGTGGCCAATCGGCCCTTCTGTAAACAGAAACTCCCGCAAGTGCTTGTCCATCACCGGATCCTTACGACGGATCCACTCGAGCACCATAGCCGCATGTTCTTTTTCCTCGTCACGGTTGTGCTCAAGAATCGCTTTCAACTCGGCATCCTTGCAGGCATCCACCCGCTGGTTGTACCAATCAACCGCCTCAAACTCCTCCATCAGGGAAACCACGGCGCGGTGCATTTCGCGGGTTTCATCCGTCAGTTCACCAACTGGCTCGTGATAACTATCGCTCGACATAATCTGGTCCCTCTACATTTGGTTTTATACAGGTGCACAAGACATTTTTTAACACAACAACACTGTCTGACAATAGCCGAAAATCCAGCGCTTAAACACCATGGTTTCATTTGAGCCGTATCAAGGGCTGTGGCAAAGTCTTAAGACAAGCTGACCGGGATAAATTCTTGATGAAAACCGTCTTCTCACCACTGCATAGCCTCCGCTCAGTCAAAACTGAACTGGATGGCGGCATATTGATTCAACCCCACGAAAAACCGTCCCGGGCAGAGACCATCCTTGCACGCGTAAAAGCGCAAATGCTCGGTGACGTACTAGGGCCGGAAGAGTTTGGCCTCGAGCCGGTCAAACGCGTGCACACAGCGGATTACGTGGAATTTCTTGAGCACTGCTGGACGGACTGGGTAGCGGAAGGCAAACCGGGAGAAGCCATCCCCGCCGTCTGGTGTGGCCGGGGCATGCGGCCACGGGTACCCAAAGACATTGACGGCCGTCTCGGCTACTACAGCTTTGCCGCCGAGACCTCCATTTCCGACGGTACATGGGAAGCGGCCCGCGCTTCTGCCAACGTCGCACTGACGGCTCAGAAGCTGGTTGCCAATGGTGAGCGGGCCGTTTTCGCCCTGTGCCGACCGCCTGGCCACCACGCCCATGCCGACCTGTTCGGTGGCTACTGTTTCTTCAACAACGCAGCCATTACAGCCCAGGCCTTTCGGGATCAGGGTTGCGAACGTGTTGCCATTCTCGATGTGGACTTCCACCATGGCAACGGTACCCAGGCCATCTTCTATGGCCGCAGCGATGTGCTGACAATCAGCCTGCACGGCGATCCGGACCTGGTATTCCCCCACTTCCTCGGTTTCGAGGATGAAGCCGGTGAGGGAGAAGGTGAAGGCTATAACCTGAATATCGTTTACCCTCCGGGAACGCCCTATGGCGCCTGGAGCAAGGGTCTGGAAACCGCCTGCGAACGCATTGCAGCATTCAAGCCGGACACTCTGGTTATTGCCCTGGGGGTAGATACGTTTGAAGACGACCCGATCTCATTCTTTAAACTGAAATCGGCGGATTACCTGTCGCTGGGCAAGCGCATTGAGCAGTTAGGGCTACCCACCGTATTCACCATGGAAGGCGGTTACGACGTGGACGCCATCGGCGTTAATGCAGTGAACGTGATGCAAGGCTTCGAGAACTGGAAATGAACATAGGGGTTAACAACTACTAGACGACCGGTCTAGTAGGCTTTATCCTTCTGCCATGGATAAACACCACAATACCTGCCAACACCTGCTGGACACCGGCCGCGAAATCCTTGCTGCACGGGGTTTCAGTTCGGTTGGATTGAGTACTATTCTTCAACAGGCAGGTGTGCCGAAAGGTTCCTTCTATCACTACTTCAAGTCGAAAGAAAGCTTCGGCCAGGCAGTGCTGGAAGATTATTTCGACGGTTATATGCAAAACCTTGCGGTGCGTTTCAACGACGGCCCCGAACCGGCGCTGGATCGACTTATGAGTTATTGGGTTGATTGGCAACACCAATACTGCGGCCCAGAAGGACTCAAGGATTGCCTGGTGGTCAAACTCAGTGCCGAAGTCGCCGATCTATCTGAGGCTATGCGCCTCACACTGCGGGATGGCACCGGCAACATCATCAGCAATATCGCCGAGTGCATTGATGTCGCAATAGCCGAGGGGTCGTTGCCCGACCAGGATTCCCGACAACTGGCCGCCAGTCTCTACCAGCTATGGTTAGGCGCCAGCCTGCTGACCAAGCTCCATCGAGACAATCAGCACATGACGTATGCGATGGTCTTAACTCAGGAATTACTTTCAGGCTAGGAAAGCCTCTACAAGCAAATGGCCAACAGGCCTTATTTTTTTACATCGAAACTAGTCGACCGGTCTATTCCTTTCGTATCCCAGACCCACTATGAGGATTGAGAATGAACAACTTTGATTTTTACAACCCGACCCGCATCGCTTTTGGAGAAGGTAAAATTGCCGAGCTTGATAAGCTCGTGCCCCAAGACGCCAAAGTGCTGGTGCTCTTCGGCGGAGAGAGCGCCCGCCGTACCGGCACCCTGGCTGAAGTGAAATCATCCCTTGGCAACCGCCAGGTTTCAGAGTTTGGCGGCATTGAACCAAACCCGAGCTTCGAAACCCTGATGAAAGCAGTTGCCCAGGTGCGAGAGCAAAACGTCGACTTTCTGCTTGCTGTAGGCGGCGGATCCGTTATCGACGGCACCAAATTTGTGGCCGCGGCGGCCGTTTTCGAGGGCGACGAGTGGGATATTCTGCTGCAAGGCGGTAACAACATTAAACGCGCTCTGCCCTTCGGCTCTGTACTCACTTTGCCGGCCACCGGTTCCGAGATGAACAAAGGCGCAGTAGTCACTCGCAAGTCACTGAAAGCAAAGCTGCCGTTCCACAGTGACCTGGTGTTCCCGCAGTTCTCAGTACTCGACCCTACTAAAACCTACACTCTGCCGTTACGCCAGGTAGGTAATGGGGTTGTCGATGCCTTCGTCCATGTGGTGGAGCAATACCTGACCTATCCAGCCCAGGCTCCGGTTCAGGATCGCTTCGCAGAAGGGCTGCTACTGACATTGACCGAAATCGGCAAACAGGCACTGGCTGACCCCGAGAACTACGAGATCCGTGCCAGTCTGATGTGGACAGCGACGCTGGCCTTGAACGGCCTGATCGGCAGCGGCGTCCCGCAGGACTGGTCCACCCACATGCTGGGGCATGAGCTGACCGCCCTGCACAATCTTGATCACGCCCAGACACTGGCGATTGTATTGCCATCAATGCTACGTGAACGCAAGGCTGAGAAGCTCGACAAACTGGTCCAGTACGGTGAACGCGTCTGGGATATCCGGGATGGCACTCCCGAAGAGAGGGCAGAAGCCGCCATTGCCAAAACCCGTAACTTCTTTGAATCACTCGGTGTGAAAACCCGCCTCAGCGATTACGATCTGGGCGAAAGCGACATTGAGTCACTAATTGAAAGCCTGGAAAGCCACGGCATGGTCGCACTTGGTGAACACGGTGATATCACGCCTGATGTATGTCGCCGAGTACTTCAGGCAAGCCTGTAAGATAAACGAGTCCTTTTGCGGGGCCCTGCTGTGATTGCAGGTGCCCCTTTTTTTGCATATCCGATGGGGAGGGGGGGTCAGCCCTTGAAGCCCTTGCCAACCACATAGACTTCCCGGGAGCGGGCGCGGGACGAATCCGGCTTGCGCACCACCACCTTATCGAACACCGCCCTGGCGGCTTTCAGGAATTCTTCATAGCCTTCACCCTGAAACACCTTGGCGACGAAACTGCCTTTGGGCTTGAGCACCTGACAGGCCATATCCAATGCCAACTCCACCAGATACATGGAAGATGCCTGGTCGGCCACCGTTACCCCGCTTATGTTCGGCGCCATATCCGAAATCACCACATCCACCGGGCTGTCTCCCAGTTTGGTCATGATCTCTTCAAATACCGAGTCTTCAGTGAAGTCGCCCTGAATGAATTCCACCCCGGCAATGGCGTCCATAGGCAATATGTCAGAGGCCAGCAGCCTGCCCTTGTGGCCGACCAGATTGACGGCCACTTGCGACCAGCCACCCGGCGCGGAGCCAAGATCCATCACCACCATATTGGGAGCAATCAGCCGATCCTTCTTGTTGATTTCAAGAAGCTTGTAACTGGCCCGCGAGCGATAGCCGTCCACCTGCGCCTGTTTTACGAAGGGGTCGTTCACGTGCTCTTCAAGCCAGCGGTTACTGCTTTTGGATCGGGCCATAGGGACTCATCAAAAGGGGAAAGCGGACGCACCATTCTACGTGTCCCATCCGCCTGCGGCAAAATCCTGACATCCGGGCCGGGCGCACGTACAATTGCCGCAACATTTTCCGATTCTTTTATCACCGGCTATTAACCCGTCACCGACGGCGAGATCCGGGCAGGACCTACTATGATCCGCCTTACCGAACTGGCGCTGCCACTGGACCACCCCGAAAGCGCCCTGCGAGCCGCAATCCTCGAACGGCTGGGCATCGACGACGCCGATCTGGCAGATTTCACCGTCTTCAAGCGCAGTTACGACGCCCGCAAGAAAAATTCCGAGATCAAGTTCGTTTACATTGTTGATCTTAACGCCCGGAATGAAGAGGCCATTCTAGCCCGCTTTGAAAAAGACCAGCACGTGCGGCTGGCGCCGGATACCGCCTATTATCCCGTTGCACAGGCGCCCGCCGGCCTCACCGAGCGCCCGATCGTGATCGGCTTCGGCCCCTGCGGGTTGTTTGCAGCCCTGATTCTGGCCCAGATGGGGTTCCGCCCGATTGTACTGGAGCGCGGCAAGAACGTGCGCAGCCGTACCAAAGACACCTGGGCCCTGTGGCGGAAAAAGCAGCTTTCACCGGAATCCAACGTCCAGTTTGGTGAAGGCGGTGCTGGCCTGTTCTCGGACGGCAAGCTGTACAGCCAGATCAAGGATCCGAAATTCTTTGGTCGCAAGGTGATGCACGAGTTTATCCGGGCCGGTGCACCGGAAGAGATCCTGTACGTCAGCAAGCCCCACATAGGAACCTTCCGGCTGACGGGTGTGGTGTCCACCATGCGCGAGGAAATTATTCGCCTGGGCGGCGAGATTCGTTTTGAAAGCAAAGTCACTGACTTGCTCATCGACAACGGCCGCATTGAGGGCGTAGAGCTGGACACCGGAGAACAACTGCACAGCCGATATGTGATTTTGTCTGTCGGTCACAGCGCGCGCGATGTCTTTCGAATGCTGCAACGCAATGACGTGTTTATTGAAGCCAAGCCCTTTGCCATCGGCTTTCGCATCGAGCATCCGCAATCGCTCATCGACAACGCTCGCCTGGGCAAATACGCCGGTCATCCCGCGCTGGGAGCTGCGGACTATAAACTGGTGTATCACGCCAGCAACGGGCGCGCGGTTTACAGTTTTTGCATGTGTCCTGGGGGAACCGTAGTCGCTGCAACCTCGGAACCCGGCCGGGTCGTCACCAACGGTATGAGCCAGTATTCCCGCAATGAGCGCAACGCCAATGCCGGCATTGTGGTGGCTATTCATCCGGAAGAAGACTTTCCCGGAGGCCCTCTGGCCGGCGTGGATATGCAGGAAGCTCTGGAGTCAAAGGCCTATACGCTTGGCGGCAGTGATTATTGCGCGCCCGCGCAGCTGGTGGGCGATTTCATCAAACGCAAACCCTCCAGCGAACTGGGTGAGGTAGAGCCTTCTTACAAGCCGGGTATCAAACTGGGCGATCTTGCACCTTCGCTGCCGCCCTACGCCATCGACGCCATCCGCGAGGCCCTGCCGGCTTTCGGCAAGCAGATCCGGGGCTTCGACCGGAAAGATGCCATTCTGACCGGCATTGAAACCCGCACCTCTTCACCGGTGCGCATCACCCGGGATCGAACCAGCCTGCAGAGCCTGAATACCCGGGGGCTATACCCGGCAGGAGAAGGCGCAGGTTACGCGGGCGGTATTCTTTCGGCCGGTGTGGACGGCATCAAGGTTGCCGAAGCTCTGGCTCTGGCCATGCTGGAAGATCTGGCCACCAACAGCGGAAGCGAATCGTGAAGCTGGATGACATAAAAAAACTGCATCAGAAAAAATACCGTCAGGCACTGGGCCACTATCTGGTCGAAGGCGAGCATCTGGTGCTGGAACTCCAGAAAGCAGCAGCCCGCCAGCCCCGGCTGAACGCTTCCGAGCTTTATGTCACCGGCGCGTTTGAACATTGGGCAAGTCCATTCAAAACCCACCAGGTTAATGATCGCCAGATGGCCCAGCTTGCCGATACCCGCACGCCTCAAGGGATTCTTGCCGTGGTGCCCATGCCGGAGAAAGGCCTCGAGCCTGCAGCGGAGCCCGGCGAAAAAGCGGTTTACCTGCACGAAGTCCAGGATCCTGGAAACCTGGGGACAATTTTACGCACTTTGGCCTGGTTTGGCGGATTTCGCTGCCTTCTGAGCCCCGGCAGCGTCGACCCCTATAATCCGAAAGTAGTGCGCGCCAGCATGGGTGCCATATTCCACGTACCGGTGGAAACTGACGTCCCCCTGGATAGCCTGAGCAACCGCTACCATTCTATCGCCTGCCTCGATCTGAACGGCGACAAACTGACATCGGAGCCCTTCAGCACGCACGATTGCTATCTATTTGGGAATGAAGCCCGAGGTGTACCACAGGAAGTACTGGCTCAGTTGGCAGCAACGCCCTACACCATTTCAGGCAAAGGCGAAATCGAATCCCTGAATCTGGCTTCCGCAGTCAACATGTGTGCCTATGAGCTTGCCCGGGACAGCTGACCGGTAGCGGTGGTCTATATTGGCAATCATCCTGGCCGTTATCGCCATTGCCTGTAGCTTGCTAATTGGCGACTATCAAAGCCTGATGCCTTGAACCGGATGCCTGATTATGGATCGATACCTCCAGCCCACTGAGTTTTTTGACTACAACCAGCCTGAACTGAAGGCCTGGATTGCGGCCCGACTGGAGGGCGTACCTGAAGATAAGGTAGAACAGGCAAAGGCCCTGTATCTGGCAGCCCGGGACAGCGTGAGCTACAACCCCTACATTTTCCGCCCCGAACCCGAAACCTTCAGCGCCAGCTATGCTCTCAAAACCGGCGAAAGCTACTGCATTCCCAAGGCGGTATTGCTGGGCGCAGCAGCAAGGTCCATCGGCATACCCAGCCGCCTGGGCCTTGCCGATGTGCGCAATCATCTCTCAAGCCCGAAACTGATCGAATGGCTGCGTTCAGACATCTTCCGCATGCACGGGTTTATCGAGCTATATCTCAACGGTCGCTGGGTGAAAGCAACGCCGGCGTTTAACAAACAGCTTTGCGAATTGATGAACGTAGAGCCCCTGGAGTTTGATGGCGTCAACGACTCCATTTTTCAGGAATATACCGAGGCCGGTGAAGCACATATGGAATACGTGAACGATCACGGTCTTTTCGACGACGTTCCCCACAACTTCATTTTGTCCGGAATAAAAGAGGCTTACGGTCACCTGTTTTCAGAAGAAGGTGCACCAGAAATAGTCGATGGAAGTCTGGCGCAAGATATATCCGGGCGCTGAAACGCAAAACGGCACTCGCCTGCTGTGGGAGTGCCGTTTACGAACCAGAGCCGGGAACCTGATCGGGCTCCCACCCCTCCTGCCAATTACCTTATTCCACAGAATTGCGAATCAGGAAGTCAAAAGCACTCAACGCAGCTTTCGAGCCCTCCCCCATCGAAATCACAATCTGCTTGTAGGGCACGGTTGTCGCATCACCGGCCGCAAAGACACCAGGAATGGATGTCTCGTTACGATCGTTAATGATGATCTCTCCATGCTGGCTCAACTCGATATCGCCTTTCAGCCACTCGGTGTTGGGTACCAGGCCGATCTGGACGAACACGCCTTCCAAAGCCACATGGTGGTTTTCACCGGTGTTGCGGTCCGTGTAGTTCAGGCCGCTCACTCTGCCGTTCTCGCCAACCACTTCCGTGGTCTGACCAGAGGTAATAATGTCCACATTGTTGAGACTGCGCAGCTTTTTCTGCAGCACATCGTCTGCGCGCATTTCAGCACCAAACTCAATCAATGTGACATGACCAACGATACCGGCCAGGTCGATGGCAGCTTCCACACCGGAGTTACCACCACCGATCACCGCAACGTGTTTACCCTTGAACAGCGGGCCGTCACAGTGAGGGCAATAGGCAACACCTTTGTTACGGTATTCATCCTCTCCCGGAACACCCAGCGGGCGCCAGCGAGCACCGGTGGACAGCACAATCGTGCGGGCCTTGAGCGACGCACCATTAGCCAGACGGACCTCGTGTGGCATTCCACGCTTGGCAGCCGGAATCAGCTTCTCGGCATGCTGCATGTTCATGATATCGACGTCATATTCTTTAACGTGCTGCTCCATGGCGGCAACCAGTTTCGGGCCTTCGGTATAAGGCACGGAAATCAGGTTCTCGATACCCATGGTGTCGGCTACCTGTCCACCGAAACGATCGGCGGCAATACCGGTAGAGATACCTTTACGCGCTGCGTAGATTGCTGCTGCTGAGCCAGCCGGCCCGCCACCAATCACCAGAACCTCGAAGGTGTCTTTCTGGTTGATCTTCTCTGCTTCTTTTTCCTCAGACTTGGTGTCCAGCCTGGAAACGATTTCTTCCAGCGTCATGCGGCCCTGGCCCCAGGGTTCTCCATTCAGGTAAACGCTCGGTACGGCCATAACTTCGCGCTTTTCCACTTCATCCTGGAACAAAGCACCATCAATGGCCGTGTGACGCACACCCGGGTTCAAAACACTCATCAGGTTCAGCGCCTGAACCACATCCGGGCAATTCTGACACGACAGGGAAAAATAGGTCTCAAACTCGAAGTCACCGTCCAATTGCTGGATTTGTTCGATCACTTCCTGCGACGCCTTGGAAGGGTGCCCACCGACTTGCAGCAACGCGAGAACCAGAGAAGTAAACTCGTGCCCCATCGGAATGCCGGCGAAGCGAACGCCCATATCGCTGCCAATGCGGTTTATCGCGAAGGAAGGGCGACGCACATCGTTCGAAGCTTCCGTGCGCAAGCTGATTTTCTCGGACATCGGCTCGATTTCTTCCAGAAGCTGCTTCAGCTCCTGGGACTTATCGCTATCATCATAGGCTGCCACCAGCTCAATCGGCTGCTGCAGCTTTTCCATATAAGCCTTCAATTGTTGCTTGATATTGGCATCCAACATGTAACGATTCCCCTCTTGAGTTCTTTAGGCTGACCGCCAGAATCCGTAAAATCATAGTGATCTGTGATTAAGATATATTCCAAAGATACGGAGTGGCTTAAAAAAGCTCAAATTAATTGATGCAAACCAATTGATAGGCAGTTGCTATTATTACTTTGATGCGGTTACGAATAGCGAATACCCATCCAAGCCTTACCCCGGTACCATGTTACCAGGCGTCGCAACGTCACCCTTTGCACTCAGGATAAGCAGCACATGTTTCCAGATCGTTATCACTCAACCCAGAACGGATGCGTACACATTTCCGCATCTCAGGCCAGTCTGTTCGCAAAAGAAGTGGCCGGGGATTTCAACCCGATTCACGATCCGGACGCACGCCGTTTCTGCGTTCCCGGAGACCTTCTTTTTGCCGTGGTCGTCGCACGCTTCGGGCTTTCACGACACATGACCTTCCAGTTCCGTGCACTGCTGGGTGACGGCGTCCCTCTGGAGTTCCGGGAAAGCGATGACGAAACCATCGAAGTGTGCGATCAGAACGGCAAGGTCTACCTGGAAGTAACCCGTAGCGGCGAGGTAACCCGGGACAGACAAGTGATCGAAGAGTTTATTCGCTGCTATGTGGCGGCCTCCGGCAAGAACTTCCCACACACTCTGAAGCCACTTATGGAATCAAAGAATGTGATGTTCAACCCGGATCGCCCCATGGTGATGTACGCCAGCATGAGTCTCACTCTGGACAGCCTGGACGCAGCGTCACCGGAGTTGGAACTGCACAATGCCGACCTGGAAGCAAATGGCAAGCGTGGCAATGTCACCCTTGATTACCGGTTGATCTCTGATGGCAAACCCGTGGGCGAAGTGACGAAACATCTGGTACTGGGCGGACTGCGACCCTACTGCCCGGATGCCATGGCAGAGGTGATCGAAGAATTCTATCGCCTTAAGGCACGCGGCTCCCGGTACGGTGTCGATACAGCCAGTTCCTGATACAGATCGTCTTTTCAGAGCTGGTTCATGGCTACAATGATCCTTATGAACTTCGCAGTCACAAGGACGAATAGCCATGACCAGCGAACAATCGCCGTTAGCGCCTTATAGACTTTCTTCCGATGCCGTCATCTCGGCTTTGGGCAGCAACGGACAAACCGGCCTTGATGGTGATGAAGCCGATCAACGCCTGAAGCGTGATGGTCCGAACGAGCTTAGCGCTTCCAGACCAGTCCCCGGCTGGCGCAAGCTGCTCGCCCAATTCTCCGACACGCTGGTTATTCTGCTCCTGCTCGCCGCAGCCATCTCCTCGGCACTGTGGCTGATAGAGCAGGACTCACCTCTACCCTACGAAGCCATTGCGATTCTGGCCATTGTGCTTTTTAACGCTGCTATGGGTTATAGCCAGCAGGCGCGTGCGGAACAGGCAGTTGCAGAATTACAGCAGATGTCAGCCGCTCAGGCCCGGGTCATACGGGACGGGCAACAGCAGAGTATCCCGGCAGCCAGGCTTGTAGCCGGTGATATTATCCTGGTAGAAGAAGGCGATACGATTCCCGCCGACAGCCGGCTCATTCACTCTGTGTCTCTGCAAACCTCAGAAGCAACACTGACCGGCGAAAGCCTTCCTGAATCCAAAGACCCTGAAACCATCATCGACGACGCCCCTATAGGTGATCGCCAGAACATGATTTTCAGCGGCACTACGGTTACCTATGGCCGCGGAACGGCGATAGTAACCGCAACCGGCATGCAGTCTCAGATAGGCCAGATTGCCGGTATGCTGGAGCAGGCACCTCCAGAGACCACGCCACTGCAGCAGGATCTTGCCCGAGTTGGCAGAATGCTGGGGCTGGTGGTCATCATGATTGCGGTGGTGATAATCCTCACCATTATTCTGGTGGATCACGTCACCGGCTTTTCCGCCCTGTTCGATGTTCTGATTCTTGGCGTCGCCCTGGCAGTGGCTGCTGTACCCGAAGGCCTGCCAGCTATAGTCACCGCTGTCCTGGCCCTCGGGGTCCAGCGCATGGCACGCCGTAACGCCATTGTGCGCCACCTGGCAGCCGTAGAGACTCTTGGCGCAGCCAATGTGATCGCCTCCGACAAGACTGGCACCCTGACCCGCAACGAGATGACCGTGAAAGCGATTGTTACGGCCAGTGGTCGGGTTACCCTGGGCGGCACAGGATACGAGCCAACAGGCGACGTTACCGTGCACACGGCATCGGCCAGTAGCGGTTCAGTTGATATCAGCGAGCCTTTGCGAATGGAGCTGGAACGGGCGCTCACCGTCGGCGACCGCGCCACCAACGCGGTTTTGCAAAAAGACGACGGCCAGTGGACCGTACAAGGTGACCCCACCGAAGGCGCTCTTCTGGTTGCTGCCAGAAAAATCGGACTGACGGAGGCGATCCTGGATGCCCGATATGAGCGGGTTGGTGAGGTACCTTTCTCATCCGAACGGAAAATGATGTCCACGCTTCATACCGACAGCCAACACAAAGGGCATATTCAGGTATTTACCAAGGGCGCGCCGGATGTTCTTCTGGGCCGCTGTGACCGGGAGCGCTTGGGAGACACTAGCCGCCCGTTAACCGAGGAACGTCGTTCTGAGATCCTGCAAGCCAACGAACAACTGGCCGGCGAAGCACTGCGTACACTCGGTGTTGCCGCCCGCTACCTGCCGGAGGATGGCTTCGAAGCCGATAATATCGACGACGATCTCGAGCAGGATCTGATATTCGTCGGCCTGATTGGCATGATTGATCCGCCCCGTGAAGAAGCCAAACAGGCTGTTGCCCAGGCCCGAAGCGCTGGTATCCGGCCCGTCATGATTACCGGCGATCACCCGGTTACAGCCGCTGTTATCGGGGCGGAGCTGGGCATCTGCACAGATGGCCGAGCCATCACCGGGGCAGAAATTGACGGCATGACGGACGAAGCTTTGTATCAGGCCGTGCAGGACGTCTCCGTTTACGCCCGGGTTAACCCGGAGCATAAGCTACGCATCGTCAAAGCCCTGCAAAATGATAAGAACATAGTCGCCATGACCGGCGACGGAGTGAACGATGCTCCCGCCCTGAGAACGGCAGACATTGGTATAGCCATGGGTATTAACGGCACAGATGTTTCCCGCAAGGCCTCGGACATTATTCTGGCAGACGACAACTTTGCCACCATTGTTGCTGCCGTGGAGGAAGGCCGGACAATCTTCGCCAACATCCGAAAGTTCCTGCGCTACCTGTTGTCGTCCAACATCGGCGAAGTACTAACCATGTTCTTTGGTGTGCTTCTGGCCGATGTAATCGGGCTGACCGCAAACGGTGCTGGCCTGGCTCTGCCACTGTTGGCAACCCAGATCCTCTGGATCAACATGGTCAGCGATGGCGCGCCGGCTCTGGCGCTCGGGCTGGATCCAGGCGATGGGGCGGCAATGACCAAGCCACCAAGGCCCAGGGGAGAAGGCATACTGACGCGTGATATGTGGGCCGGCATTGTTTTCGTCGGTATTATTACCGCAACCGGCACGCTTCTCGTACTTGATGCTTCCATGCCTGGTGGCCTGATAGCTGGTACAGGCACCCTTGCCTATGGCCAGACCATGGCCTTTACTACCCTGGTTTTATTCTCGATGTTTACCGTGTTCATTTCGCGATCTGACGAACAAAGCGCTTTTAGCGGTCTGTTCTCCAATCTCTGGCTTTGGGCTGCTGTGGGCGGATCACTGTTGTTGCAAATGGCGGTGGTCTACCTGCCTTTCCTGCAAAAGCCTTTTTCCACCGTCAGTCTGAGCCTTGAGGACTGGCTGTTTTGTGCAGCGGTCGCCAGTTCGGTCTTATGGCTTCGGGAACTAAGCAAAATGGTTATCCGCCTGCAAGAAAAAGAGATTGGCCCAACCGCAGCGGGCAGCCGCTAATTTGCCATGACCCTGAACGCAAAAAAACCCGGTAGCCCGGGGTTTTCTGGCAGAAGCAGGCCCGTGTAACGAGCCTGTTCCGATTGATTCCCTGTTTAAGAGAACCTTAGATCTTGCCAACCAGATCCAGTGAAGGAGACAGGGTAGCTTCGCCTTCCTTCCACTTGGCCGGGCAAACTTCGCCAGGATGGTTGCGTACATACTGAGCGGCTTTCACTTTACGCATCAGATCGTCTGCATCACGGCCAATGCCTTCCGCAGTGATTTCCATCGCCTGGATAACGCCATCCGGATCGATCAGGAAGGTAGCACGGTCTGCAAGACCCTGGCCTTCACGCATCACACCAAAGTTATTGGAGATGGTGCCGGTCTGGTCGCCCACCATGTAGTACTGAATCTTGCCGATGGTCTCGGAGCTGTCGTGCCATGCTTTGTGGGTGAAGTGAGTGTCTGTGGATACAGAGAATACTTCAACGCCCATCTTCTGCAGCTCTTCGTAGTGATCCGCTACGTCGCCCAGCTCAGTGGGGCAAACGAAGGTGAAATCAGCTGGGTAGAAGAAAAAGATCCCCCACTTACCTTTAACGTCTGCTTCGGAAATTTCTACGAACTCGCCCTGTTTGAAGGCGGTTGCGTTAAACGGTTTGATTTCAGAGTTGATAATGCCCATCAAATAAACTCCTTGGTTTGCCTATTGGTTAATTTATGGTGCTTACTGTAACGACCCTGAACACTTAAAGAAAATTGGTAATACCCAATCATTCTATAGCTGCAGGCTATCAATAATTATCACGAACACGTTTCACCTTTGCTACCGTCAATTCAGCAAAATCTGACTACAAGGCAACCTGATGCCAGCTTTTGCGCCTGGCTTACCAGGGGCCAACCACATAGCCTAGCTGCTCAGGTAGCCACAGCGCAATGCCCGGAATCAGCGCTACCAGAAGCAGGCTTATGCTCATAGCGGCAATAAACACCAACGCCCACCCAACTGTATGCTCCAGGCGAATATTTGCAATACGTGTTGTAACCATCAGGTTCACTGCCACTGGCGGCGTAAACTGCCCTATAGCAATGTTCATCGCCAGCAAGATACCGAACCATACCGGGTTCCAGCCAAAGTGGTTCATCAAGGGGAGCACGATGGGGATGAGAATCAGGTAAATCGATACCGCATCCAGCAACATGCCGGCAATCAGCACCAGCAACATTACCAGGCCCAGCAACACCCAGCCGTTATCTGAAAGAGACAGCAAGGCATCTGCCAGATGCTGGAAGGTACCCAGAGTGGTTCCTGCCCAGGCAAAAATACCCGCCAGAGCAATAATCAGCATGACTACGCCAGAGGTCACCGCCGCGTCTGTCATCAGATCAAACAGGCTGCGTAAACTCAGATTCCGGTATACCACACAGCCCACAATGATGCCGTAGGCCACCGCAACAACGGCAGCTTCCGTAGGCGTGAACAGGCCGGACCTAAGCCCACCCAGGATGATAATCGGGGCAAACAATGCAGGCAGTGCGGCCTTGAAACTGGGCCACAAGGGCGGTCGCTCGGAGGTTTCCGGGTTCTCCCAGCCGAACTTGCGAGCAAGGTAAAGCGCCGGCACCAGCAGTGAAAGGCCGGCAAGAATCCCGGGGAACAACCCGGCGGCAAACAACGCTCGCAAATCAACGCCAGGCACCACAATGGAATAGAGAATCAACGCAATCGAGGGCGGAATCAGAATAGCCGTAGACGACGAAGCCGCAATCAGCGCAGCAGAAAAGGGCTGCGGATAACCAGCCTTGCGCATACTGGGCAGCATCACCATGGCCACTGCGGCCGCATCTGCCGGCCCTGAGCCGCTCATTCCACCCATGATCAGACACACCAGCACCGCAACAACGGTAAGGCTACCGTGGCGGGGGCCGATGATGGCCTGGGCAAAGCGCACCAGGCTGGCCGCGACACCGGCACGCTCGAAAATAAGACCGGTAAGAATGAAAAGTGGTATCGCGATAAGCGGATACTTCGACACGCTGTTGTAGGTATTGGTGCCAAAGGTGGCGAGCATGTCGGGTGACAAACCGGAGACGATCCCCACCAGCCCACCAAAACCCAGCGCAATGGCAACGGGAACGCCCAACAGCAAGGCCAGAAGAAAGCTGCCGATCATCAACAGATCAGGACTCATGGATAACCTCCGCGTCTTTCTTGCCACGCAGGCGGTCGATGAAGTTCTGGGTCATCCGGATAATAATCGCCGCCGACATCAGCGGCAGCCAGATCACGTAAATCCAGTTTGGCAGTCCTAACCCGGGGGACAGAGACTCCCAGTCGTATTCCTGCATCGCAAAGATAGCGCCATACCAGGTGGTTACCCCCATAACCGACACACCCACCAGCCATTGCACGACAAACAGGCCCTTCAGCACAGCGGACGGCAAATAATGCTCAATCAGCTCAATACGGATGTGCTGATTGTTGCGAGCGGCCACGGCTGCGCCAGCGAACGTAAGCAGCACCAGAAGAAACACCGAAAACTCTTCGGTGAAGGCAAAAGAGGCATCTGTGGTGTAGCGGACAATCACGTTGCCCAGGCTGATGACACAGATTGCGATCAAGGCCAGGGATGCCAGCCAGGCTTCCGGCCGGAACTTCGGGGGACGGGAGGGCATGAATACTCCGTTTCAGAATAAGCACCCACCGGAACCGGCAGGTGCCTGTACAACAGCGAGTTACTGCTTGCGGTTGGCGACGGCAGACTGGGCCTGCTTCACCAGGTCTTCCCCGATGCGCGGTGTCCACTTTTCATAGACTGCACTGGTTGCTTCTACAAATGCATCGTGCTGCGCCTGGGTCAGTTCCGTAACGGTTACACCGCGGTCCTTGATGGCTTGTAAGGTGTCCTCAAGCTCGGCGCGGGATTTTTCGATTTCCCACTTGCCGGCATCAATTGCCGCCTGCTTCAAAAGTGCCTGATCTTCGGCATTGAACTGGCCCCAAACACGGTTGCTGACCGCAAATACCAGCGGATCGGCCATGTAGTGCCACAACGTGAGATGCTCCTGCCCAACCTGATCAATACGTGCCACGTCAAAAACAGACAGCGGGTTTTCCTGGCCATCGACTGCACCGGTGGTCAGTGCGGGCTTGGCATCCGCCCAGCTCATCTGGGTCGGGTTCGCGCCCAGTTCGGAGAATGTGTCCTGAAACAATGGCGAACCTACAACCCGGATTTTCAGGCCTTCCAGGTCGGCTGGTTCACTGATAGCGAGCTTGGAATTCGACAACTCGCGGAAGCCGTTCTCGCCCCACGCCAGCGGAGTTACGCCGCGCTTTTCGATCGCTTCAAATACGGCTTTACCTGCATCGCCCTGGGTGATGGCATCGATGGCCGCGTTGTCAGGCATCAGGAATGGCAAGGAGAACAGGTTCAGTTCCGGAACCTGAGGCGACCAGTTGATGGTGGAGCCCACGGCCATATCGATCAGCCCTGAACGCATGGCGGAGAACTCTTTGGTCTGATCCCCCGAAACCAGTTGTGAATTGCTGTAGATCTTCATGTTAATGCGCCCTTCCGAGCGTTCTTTCACCAACTCGACCCATTTATCCGCAGCCTGGCCCCAGGGAAACGCCGACGGCAGTACGGTAGAAACCGTGTATTCATCTTTGTATTGAGCGTTCGCCGCAGAGCTGAGCAGCAGAGTCGCCGCAGCAACAGCGATCAAGGAACGGGATTTCAGCATTTTATTTTCCTTTTTTGTTGGCAAGGGAGCGTGCGACGAAGCACCGGACACATCGCAGCAATGGGCAATTATAGGAGGGGGTGTTGCTGAGACGCAAAACAAAACAACAGGGGCTGGTGATCTATTTCCTGACGTGCCAGAACTGCCACCTCATTACATATCCGTTGTTTTTATGTTCTCGTAACCATAGGCGTCTACACTATGCTGGATATGAAATCCTCAAAGCACAGTGGCAGCCATGGAAAGCAACGAGCATAGTGAACCCGGAAGCAGTCAAGTAAATAGCATTGCCCAGCCTGATAAGGCACTACTTGAAGCCGTTAACATACGCAGCCTTTCGCTGGTTATTCTCACCAGCATCGCCACCCTCTTTTTCATAGACTGGGCCCAAGCCGTGCTACTGCCTCTGGTGGTCGCGGTAATGATCAGCTATGCGCTGGACCCCCTGGCATCAACACTTGATCGATTCAGAATCCCCCGGCCATTGAGCGCGGCCATCGTAATGGTTCTGATGCTGGGGTCGATCGCTGCCGCCAGTATCCCTTTGCAATCTGAAGCCATGGCTATGCTGGACAAGGTTCCTGTGGCGATCAGCGAGTTCCAGCGCAAGGAGGCCAGGGCTCCCGATACAGAAGAAGGCCTTATGGAAAAGGCCCAGGCTGCAGCAAAGAAAATCGAGGAATCTGCTGATCAGGACCAGAGCAACAGGCACCCGGCGCACGAGGGTGTAACGCCTGTTCGTGTGGTGGATAAACCGATGGATGTTCAGCAATACGTTTTGAAAGGCTCGCCTGCCGCAATCGTGCTTGTATCCCAGCTTTTCTCAGTATTGCTACTGGTGTATTTCATACTGGCGGCCGGGTCGCTGTACAAGCGCAAGGTTGTGAAAATCTCCGGCCCGTCATTCGGGCGAATGCGCAAAGCCGCCAGAATCATGAACGAGTTCCACCATCAGGTCCGGCGCTTTCTGTTCGTGATGTTTGTTGGTGCCCTGTTTGTAGGGGTTCTGACTTGGCTGGCATTCCTCGCCCTGGGAGTGGAGCAGGCGATGCTATGGGGCGTGGTAGCGGGTGTAGCCAGTGCAATTCCCTATCTTGGGCCATTTCTGGTGCTGGTTGGCACTGGTGTTGCGGCGTTCATCCAGTTTGGTGACTTGAATATGGCGATCATTGTCGCCGCCACATCACTGGTGGTTACCAGCATTCAGGGGTATCTGCTGACCCCATGGCTAACCAGTCAGGTTTCAAGCCTCAATGCCGTGGCGATTTTTGTCGGGCTTCTGTTCTGGGGCTGGCTCTGGGGGCCGGTGGGGCTGATCATAGCAACACCGCTTCTGATGATCATAAAATCTCTGTGTGATCATATTGTAAATCTTCGCCCGGTTGGCGAGTTACTGGGCAAATAGGACAAGAGCAGATAGCTAAACAAAAATCGGGAGACACGCCATGTTCGATACTGAAATCCCTGTACTGGATATGCTTATCCGGCTTCTTGCGGCGGCCGGCCTGGCGTTGCTTCTGGGCCTGGAGCGAGAGCTAAGGGGCAAGGCGGCGGGCTTGCGCTCACACATGCTGGTTTCTCTGGGCGCGTCCGCTTTTATCATCATGGGCATGCACATCCTGTTCGCCACTGCAGAAGGCGATCCCTCAGCCCGCATCGACCCGACCCGTATTGTTGAAGGTGTCATCGGAGGCATCGGGTTTCTCGGGGCCGGCAGCATAATACAGAGTCGCGGCAGCGTTCAGGGTATTACCACCGGGGCTTCAATCTGGATGGCGGGAGCCATCGGCGTGGCCTGTGGCCTTGGCATCTTCGCCCTCGCGGGCATGGTTACCTTGATGGCACTGATTATTATGGCGGTGCTGGGTCGGTTCGAGCATGAGGTTATCAAGGACAACTGAAAAGCGTTACCCCAGCTTTCTGTATTCCGTTTCACTCAGGGCTATTGGCCGGTAAAAGTGGGATTCCCCAAGATCAGTTTTCAACCAGTCTGTCATTGCAGACAGTACATCAATCTGGTTGGGGTAATCGTCATAACGCTGAGCACTCCAGTACCCCTGATTGTGAACAAAACTGTCGAAGAGCGTCATCTGAATATCGTATTTTGGGGCCCCTTCCCCGTCCGGTACGTCTCCACGAGCCTGAATGGTCAGTTCCGCCAGTGATCCTGCCTGGGGGCAGCTGATTGAACACTGCCGGGCATCAAGATCCATATGGATAAGGCCGTTTGCACACCGCATCACCATCGATCGCTCTTTAGCCCCCATAAACTTACCTGTACGCACATTGATTGCACTGGTAGCACCGGGCCTCGAACGCAATGACACGTAACTGGCGCCATAATCACTCAAGGAAAGCGCTTTGCTGCCCAGCCGGTCAGGCAAATTTTCGAGTAGGTGCCACTCAGCCTGCAAATCTGCCAGCTGCAAAGGCTCTTCCAGCACGTGGCTCAGAAGTGTTATGGGGTGTATCAGGGTCTCGAAGAACAGGCCTCCGGTTTCCTTTGCCAGGCTCCACTCGCGGGGATCCTCACCTTCAAAAAAGGTGATATCAACGCCAACAAGCTTGCCCAGTTGCAGTCGCAGATAAGCAAGCGCATCGGCCCCCACAGGGCGACCTGACGGCCTGCCTTTCACATTGATCTCAAGAAATCGTTGGTATTGAGGATTCAACGTAAGGAAATAGTTAAGGGGCAGCGCTTTTTCCAGCCAGTAGTAACTGAACAAAAATCCCCGTTCCATCAGCTGGTCCTGACACTGCCGAAGAACCGCCAACTCTGCGGCGGTCCCCACCAACGGCTTTTCAACACCGAAAACAATGCCTTCCTTTGCCAGAGCGGACACATAAGCGAGGTGACTCGCAGTAGGCGTTGCAACAATGGCATAAGACGATCGTTTTTTAATGAACTTGACCACCTCCTGCACTTTTTCTTCACTGTTCGCACTACTCTTCAGTAATTGAAAAGCCACGCCTTCTTTCCTGAGCTGATTCTGAAAGCTCTCATCAATACAATCGCTGATGATGGCGATCTGGCCGGGCAAGTAGAGTTTTTCCCCGATCAGCGCAGGCAGCATACGCTCCCGAACCACATCGCCCGCACCAATGATCGTAATATTCGGGCGCCTGCCAACGGGAATTGGAGGGATCAGGTTAATGATGTTGGCAATGATAAGTGCGGTGTAGATGTATCCGAAGGTGCCAATGGCCAGCTGGGCAGTCTGACTGCTCCGATACCCCTCAAAATCCAGGCTCAATGCCAGCGCCAGCACCTCGGACACGCTGACACCCATTAGTCCTGCCAACAGGAAAAACTGCGTTGCGAGCACAAAAGGTAGAGCAATAAAGTACTCCGCCTCGTTGAATATGGTCAGATGCTTTTCGATCAGAATCCGCAGCAACATGTAGTAAAACAGCCACATTACCGATTCAAACAGCAGCAGCGCAGCAATGGCTTTCACCAGCAGACTCAATCCGGTAGCGACTGCCTCAGGGATACCAGGCAAAGCTGGAACGAAAGGCGGGGCGAAGTAGAACGCCAGCGACAGGCATAACACCACCAGCAGATAGAGCTCTGAGTGCATGGCATGGAAATCCACGCGCTCTTTCTCATCGTTATTGGCCGCTTGCCGTTTCCGGAATATGAACTTTATCCACTGCAGGGGAGAAAGAACCCTGAGAACGAAAATCAGCCAATAAGTGACGGATGCAAAAATGCTGCGGTGTTTGCCCCAGGTATAAGACTCGTAATGTGGTTTGGTGCTGACTTTCGAGAACAAATCCATTGGGTCGAATCTTTTACCTGGTTGGCATTGGGGGTTAACTACGGAACGCAAGAACTCTGGTGCTAGCAATAGGCATGTATCAGTTGCAGAAGCCCACTGCCTACGCCTCGTGAAATCAATGTGATATGTTGTTCCTTAAGACACGTAAAAATACTTATGACAGTAAGAGAGCAAACGCCGAGGTCTTTCATGGCTCACAAGCTGCGCATGTTGAGCGGAGTATTTATTCCGCTGGCGTTCATTATTACGACTGGCTGTAGCCAGGGCAACTCTGGTCCTGACGTCAGTGCCAAGCCGGCAGAAAAGTTGGCACCTCCGGAGCAAACAGGCGTGCTGGAAATAGCCACACGCAATGGCTCCACCACCTATTATCTTGATCGCCATGAAAATCCGACTGGGCCGGAATATAGCCTGGCGTCGGAATTTGCTGCCAGCCAAGGCTGGACCATCAACTGGACCATGTACGATTCAACCGCCGCTGTGTTAAACGCACTGGAATCCGGCAACACCCACATGGCCGCTGCCGGGCTGACGCACCTGCCTTCGCGCACCGAGAAATTTACCCGCGGCCCCGCACACACAGAAATTACGGAACAACTGGTATGCCACCGTGAGATGCGCCCCATGCCCCGGGTGCCCGAAAACATACCCGGCGTAGGCATTACGGTAACAGCCGCATCCAGTTACGTGGAAACACTGAACAAACTTGCCAAGGATCACGAAGGCATCATCTTTACCGAAGATAGCAGTAAAACAACCGAAGTACTGCTGTCAGAAGTGGCCCAGCAGACCATCGACTGTACTGTGGCAGACTCCAATATTGTCCAGGTCATGCGGCGCCACTTCCCTCATCTCGAAGTAGCCATGACCCTGACCAAGGGCAACAATCTGGGCTGGTACCTGCCGGCAAACTCCGATGAATTGGCGGGAGTTGCGCACGAATGGATGAACAGCACCGAGGGCGACGAAGCCATAGCTGATGTAGAAAGCCACTACTACGCCTACATTGGCGAGTTCGACTTCGTCGACCTACGGGCGCTCAACCGCCGCATCGACGAACGCCTTCCCGGCTTTATTAGCCGCTTCTCGGCGGCGGAAGCAGCCACAGGCATGCCAGCAGATTTACTGGCAGCACTGGCTTACCAGGAATCCCACTGGGACCCATCGGCCATCTCCCCCACAGGTGTTCGCGGCATAATGATGCTGACCCGGCGCACCGCGGAATCCCTGGGCGTGATGAACCGACTCGACCCTGTAGCCGCCATTGATGGGGGCGCCCGCTACCTGGCAGACCGCCACCGCAGGCTGCCGGATACCATTCCCGAGCCGGATCGTACCTTTTTGGCACTGGCGAGCTACAACATTGGTCGTGGCCATCTGCTGGACGCCCGACAGCTGGCGAGGGACCTGGGTAAAAACCCGGATTCCTGGGACGACATGAAAGAAGTACTGCCACTGAAAGCCGACAAACGGTATTACCCGAATACCCGCTACGGCTACGCTCGCGGTTACGAGCCGGTGCACTACGTGCAGCGTATCCGTAACTATCGCGACGTCATCAGCTCGGCATTCGACTAGCCATTCAATAGACCTTTTCTGCTCCTTCGGGGCGGGTCTTAAAGCGCTTGTGCAGCCACAGGTATTGATCAGGCTGTTCACGAATCGCGTCTTCAATGTAGCGATTCCAGACCTCCGTATCCTTGTGTTTATCGGCTCCAAAATTCGCCTGCACCGGAGAGAACACTACTCGATAGCCCCCGTCGGGCATGCGCAGGTGGCTTACGCACACCACTGCGGCTCCGGATACTTTTGCTATATAGCTTGGGGAAGTAATACATCCGGTTTCGACACCGAAAAAGGGCACGAACAACTCGGTTTTGCGGCCAAAATCCTGATCACAAGCGAACCAGACCTCACCGCCCTTTTTCAGAAATGACACCATGGGCCGAAGCTCACGCTTGGTGAAGGGTCGGATACTGAAATGACGGCGCCGGCCATTTTCAATCATACGGTCAATAACCGGATTGTTATTGGGTCGATAGACGTACCCCGGGTTTTTCAGGTGGCAGGCAATCAACGGTAACGCGAAATCAAAAATGCTGTAATGACCGCCAACCAATAGTACGCCTCTGCCCTTGCTCCGCGCCTCTTCGAGGTGCTCCAGCCCCTGCACCTCGGTAGCTTCGTAATAAGGCGACATATCCCGCCACCAGGCATGGGTGCTCTCCAGAAAACCGCGTGTGCAAGCGATAAAATTATCCTGCACCAGTTTTTTTCGGGCGTCCTCGTTTAGACCGGGAAAGCAGATAGCCAGGTTACGGCTAGCCACGCGAGCGCGGGATTTCAGTTTGCCACCAAGAAAACAGCCCAGCTTTCTTCCCAGTTTTTGCTTGGAAGACATAGGCAGAAACGACAGCAGATACAGCATGAATACCAGCGCCCACGAGGGCCATAAACGCGGGTGCCAAAGCGGCTGTTTATTCTTTTTGGAAGATCTACGCATAGGTCAAAACCCGCTTAAACAGAGACCGTGAACCTGACACAATTACGGTCGAAAGGGTAGTTCTGTTTATCAAACATGAGGCCTGGTCAGCCCCAGATGGCTTCGCAAGGTACGGCCCTGGTATTCCTTGCGGAAAAGACCGCGCCGTTGGAGTTCCGGCACCACTTGCTCAATAAAGTCTTCAATACCGGAGGGTAAAGACGGCGGCATGAGGTTGAAGCCATCCGCGCCTTCATTGTTGAACCAGAACTCCATCTTATCGGCTATCTGCTCCGGCGTGCCTACCATGGTGCAATGGCCGCCACCCGCCGCAAGCCGGCCCAACAACTGACGCAACGTGGGCTGTTCAGTCTGAATAATGCGCAATATGGTGCTGTAACGCCCCTGCGGCCCACTGAATTCCTCCAACGGAGGCAAAGGTGGAACCGGCGCGTCCAGCTCCCAGCCCGAACAGTCCTGATCAATGAACATGGCCAGCTGGCGCAAAGAGGCATCGGCAGGCAACAACTCGTCGAGCTCACGCTGCTTCGCCAGCGCCTCCGCTTCGGTGGGCGCCACGTAAGTGACCAGGCCCGGCAGAACAGGCACCGTCGCGTCCCGCCCCGAGGCTTTGACGCGCTGTTTTATGTCTCGGTAGTAACTCTGCGCGGCTGGCAAATCGTAGGCCACCGCATAAATTGCCTCTGCACATCTGGCCGCCAGCTCACGCCCCTGCTCCGAGGCGCCCGCCTGGAACAACACCGGGTGGCCCTGTACCGGACGTGGTACGTTCAGCGGCCCGTCCACGCGAAAGAACTCACCCTGGTGGTTAATCGGCTTTACCTTGGCCGGGTCGGCGTAATGCCCCTGGCGATCAAAGGTCAGAGCGTCATCGGCCCAGGAATCCCACAACCCCAACACGGCCTGCACAAACTCATCGGCCCGGCGATAGCGTTCGGCATGGCCCGGCATGGATTCATAGCCGTGATTACGCGCCTCCACATCAAACATGGAGGTGACAACATTCCAGCCGATACGCCCGCCGGAAATATGATCCAGCGAGGCCACCAGGCGGGCTGCGTGAAACGGCGTATAAAACGTGCTGGAAACCGTACTGATAAAACCGATGTATTCGGTGGCACGGCTCATGGCAGCAATGGCAGTAAGAGGCTCCAGAAACCACCAACTGCCATCGGAGACATTGCCCACCGTGTTGCTGTCGGCGAAAAACACAGCGTCCAGTTTGCCACGTTCAGCGGTTTGCGCCAGGCGCTCGTAGTAACGTATATCGCCCAGTTGCTCTACCGCCGAGTCCGGGTGGCGCCAGGCCGCCCGGTGGTGGCCGCAGCCCATCAGGAACAGGTTGATGTGCATCATGCGTTGGCAAGAAGAAGAGGCCGCCATCAGTTTTTCACCAGACCGCCATCAACCACCAGATTCTGCCCGGTAACGGATCGCGACCAGGGCGAGGCAAAAAACAGTGTGGCATCGGCAAACTCGGCCGGCGTGGTTACCCGCCGTAACGGCGTACTGGCAGCAATGAAATCGAACACGGCCTCCGGAGTAGCGGCCGAGGCATCGGTGGTGCGCAGCAGACCGCCAGACACCATATTCACAGTGATATTGTCCGGCCCGAGATCCTGCGACAGAGTACGGGTGAGTGACAGCAACGCCGCTTTACCGGCGGTGTAATCGTGATAAGGCACAACCGGGTTCTGGAACAGGTTGGTGCCGACGTTCACTATGCGCCCGAACCCCGATTCTCGCATACCTTCCAGCGCCGCCTGGGTGGTATTCAGAGCACCGCCTACCACGCCGGAAAACTGCTGGTTAAGGTGCTCCCAGGTCAATTGCTCGGCGTTGGCGCGGGCATCGCCATTGAAGGAAAAGTCCGGCAGGGCGTTATTGATCACGGTAGTCACCGGCATACCAAAATGCTGCTGAGCAGACGCAAACATCGCCTTTACCGCTTTGCTGTCAGTAACGTCTGCCTGCACCGCCAGCGCCCTTTCCGGCACTTCGCTGGCCAGCTTTTTCGCTGCTTCGGCACTGTTGCGATAGTTGATCACCACTCTGGCACCCTCACGCAGGAAAGCGCGCACCAGGTGCTCACCCAGGCCACGGGCACCGCCTGTTACCAGCACGAGTTGTTGATCAAGACCTAAAGAATTTTGCATAGACACCTCAAAAGAGAGGCGAAGGTATGAATAGGCAGATGCGGCACAGCATCCCGGCTGCGCCTGCGGCTGACATCCCTTCGCCAGTGTGAACTGGATCAGGTTCAACGGGTGTTATCTCAGCCCTGCGTGCAGGACACCCCGTGTCGAGTCGAAACCATAGCACATCAAATGCACCGGTATGTAGGCCAGGATAGCTGCAATTGACAAGTACCCACAGACTTCCTACTCTGTCGACACTCCTGGGGGAGCCGGTTAACGGCTGAGACTCCGCATGCTATGCGGTAACCCTTCGAACCTGATTCGGGTAATGCCGGCGAAGGGAAGGAAAGTGCCTGCTGCACACAAGCCTGTGTGCCCCTCCTTCCTGTACGCCTGCCACGCAAACAAGCAACTTTTGGCGATTGCGCTACACGCCTCAAAGGCAAGGAAGATAACGGATGCTCAGCTCCTCGACTGCACTTGTGTGGCTGGTTTTATTTGCCGCTCTGTTCGCCATACCTGGCCTGATATACGCCCGCCGAAAACAGGACCAACTCGACGATTTTCTGGTCGCCCGAAACAGCCAGAGCAGCTCCGCCACGCTGCTGACACTGCTGGCCACCACCCTGGGCACCTGGATTCTGTTCGGGCCGGCGCAGGCCGCAACCTGGGGCGGCATTGGCGCGGTTACCGGCTACGCTCTGGGCGCACTGGCACCGCGCCTGATCATGATTCCTCTGGGCAACCGCATTCGCACACTCATGCCAGAAGGCCATACTCTCACCGAATTTGTACTCGGTCGCTATGGCCGGGTGATGTACGGTTTCGTGCTGATCATCATGATCTTCTACTTGTTTATCAGCCTGACAGCAGGTCTGACCGCCATCGCAAAAATGGTCGCCCTACTGGCACCGGTACCCTTGTGGCTTACCGCCAGCATAGTGATGGCAGCCACCCTGCTCTATACCCTTTATGGCGGCCTACGAGTAACCATCTTTACTGACCGGGTGCAGATGCTGGTAATCCTGCCCTTTCTGGTTCTACTGGTCGCCTTCGGTTGGCAAGCCACTGGCGGCCTTGCTCCAGCGCTGCATGGCTTGCAGGCAAAAGCGCCGCACCTGCTGGACCCGCTGGACATCAACGGCCTGAAATCCGGGCTCACATTCTTTATTGCCGTGGTGCTTACCGGGCTGTTTTATCAGGGAACCTGGCAACGCATCTTCGCCGCCCGCGATAACAAGGTCATTCGGAACGGATTTATCATGAGTGGTCTGCTGAGCTTTCCCATTATCTTCATCATGGGTTTATTCGGGCTGGCGTTCGTGGGGCTGGACTTGCCCGGGGACGGTTCGGTGGCGCTCTTCAGCGTGCTGTTGTCAGATGTACCACTCTGGTTTGCGGTTGGTCTGTTACCCTTCGGGCTGGCGCTGATTATGAGCAGCGCCGACTCCACCATCAGCGGGCTGACCAGCATTATGGTGGTCGACCTGCGCCGATTACTGCCCAGACTGAGCAACCATAGCCTGCTTTCGCTGTCGCGCTGGCTGATTATCCTGCTGTCGGGACCGGTGCTGTTCGTCGCGGCCCAGGGCTACAGCGTGCTCTACCTGTTTTTGCTGGCAGACTTGCTCTGCTGCGCCGCCGCCTTCCCGGTCTTTTTCGGGTTCTACAACGCCCGCTACCAGAACTACAACGCTGCCCTCAGTACTTTGGCCGGTCTTGTTGCCGGGCTTTCAGTATTTCCTGCGCCGGGGGCTCCCACTACCTACTTACTGGAATCGTTCCTGCTGGCATCGTTGGTGCCTATAGCCGTATCGCTACTGCTCTTGCTTCTACCCAAAGGAAAGCTCTTCGATTTTTCCATACTGGCGCAGCGGGTTCGGAATCTGGAAGGGTAAAAAGCTGCGGGGCTTTCGTACAAAACAACAAGTCCTTCCCGTTGTTTGTGATTGGGGCCATACTGATTGTTCTGCGTGATCAGCATCGTATTCTTTATTGATGCCAAAGCACGCACTAACAGGAGTACATGTAATGAGCAAAGGACAGGACAAAAAAAAGGACACCAAAAAACAACCGCTTTTAACCGCAAAGGAAAAGAAAGCGGCCAAGAAATCAAAGAAGAATGAAACGAACGTTCTAGGAAACTAAGAAAAGCATCAGGAGCGAAAAAACGCCCCTCGTGCAATCGCCTGACGTTATTCAGGCTTGATTGGCTGCAAGGTTCGCTTGGGATGCATGCCATCAACCATGCCCATGAACGGCGGATGAATTGAGTAACCCACCATGCTCAGCAGCTGCTCAGGAATTTGGGAAAGTGTGCTCTGGCTAAGCTCAAGAAAAAAGTTCTCTTGCGGCCTTAACCAGGGCTCGCAGTACTGGCAGGTTACCGCAAGACGGTCCGCATCCGAGCGGTTAGCACCCCCTCCATGCCAGAGCGTCCCCAAAAAGAACACGACTGAACCCGCAGGCATCACGGCGGGTATTGCCTGTGAGCGGTCAGTGATTACTTCCTTGCCCAGGTTGTGGCTTTCAGGAATAACCACCGTAGCGCCGTTGTCTTCCGTAAACTCGTCAATCGCCCAAACAGTGGCCGCACCAAAGGGTGGACGCGGACGTGGAACCGGGTAAAAGCCATCATCGTAGTGCAGCGGCTGTGCCGATTCGCCAGACAGAATATTGATAATCTGAGCCTGACTGAGCAGGTAATTCGGCTGAAAAAGACGATCCAACAGCCCCGTGATGCGGGGATGTGTTGCGAGTAGATCAATCACCCGGGTTTTTTCGAGCACGTTATACAGCCGCTGCGTCTTTACGCCTTCAAACGTGTTGCGACCAGCCTTTCCGAGCAATGGCAGGGTAGCATCGCGAATCAAATCGAGTTGCGAAACCGAAAGAAGCTTCTCGATGATCACATAGCCGTTTCTCATAACGGTCTCAAAATCCTGGGCGATCTGGTTTTTGAGAGCTTCAGAACTGCTTTCATCCGACCGGAACGATTTGTGCGTGGCGGCAAGATCTTCAGTTAGCTCCAGAACAGATTCTATTTTTTTCTTATCAGGCATAGAGACGGCTCTCAAAAGTGGTCACGCACGGGCTGCAACTACCAATTTCCAGCCCGCTATATTGAATCCTATCTTAAAGCAGTTACACCAACACCTGCCGTGTATTGGCTATATAACCATGGACCTGTCGCTCAATATCGGCGTCAGTCATTCGTTCCGGCCGGCGACCATTCGGGCAGGGCATATTCTGTGTCGTGCCGAACAACCGGCAAATAAGCGGACGCTCTTCATAGACCCGGCACCCTTCCGGGCCGAGATGTACGCAATTAAAATCTTCTAATGCTGCCTCGTGTTCGGCATCACTCTTTACCGGTAAGCGCGACATTTCTTCCGGAGACGTCGTCACTGGCCCGCAACAATCGTGGCAACCCGGAACACACTCAAAAGAAGGAATGTGCTCCCGCAGTCGCGCGATGATTTTCTGGTTACCGGTTTTCATTTACTGCAATCTCCTTAGCCGTAAGTTCTCTGCAGAAGCCCTCATCAAGTCCTTCGAGGGAAATGCGTCCAACAGAGACGCGATGAAGCGACAGCACCTCATTCTGAAAAAACCCGAACATCCGTTTAACCTGGTGATACTTGCCCTCAGTCAGTGAAAGCCTTGCGGTGTAATCAGACAGAATCTCCAGGCGTGCCGGCTTGGTCGTAATACCCTCGTAGCCAAAATAGATACCGTCCCTGAAAACAGCAGCGTACTCGTCGGTTAATGGCTTGGATAACGTCACTTCATACGTCTTTTCAAGCTTCGTTTCAGGCAGGCTTATATTGCGCGACCAGGCGCCGTTATTGGTTAAAAGAACCAGCCCGGTGGTATTCAGATCCAGGCGCCCAACAATATGCAGCTCGCTCTTCCGGGGGTGCTGAACAAGATCCAGCACTGTAGTGTGCCTGGTGTCTCTCGTCGCACTGACTACTCCTCGGGGTTTGTTCAGCATGATATAGACAGGCTGGTTGTCTTTCAGGCAGCGACCATCCAGAACAACCTGAGTAAATTCCGTCACCAATTGCTGAATGGAATGCGCCAGGCTCCCATCTAGAAGAATACGTTTCTGAGCAATCAGAAGGCGGGTATCCGCCATTGAAAAATTACTGTTCTGACTAATAAAACGATCGAGCCGACTGGTCCTGGACTTCATGGTTTATCTTCAACAGCCATTCTATTGCGGTTACAATTCAGGGCAGGATCAATCCCCCCATTTCATTTGAAGCTAACCCTCGGGCCCATCCCATTGAGTACACTCCATCGAGGTAAAAAGAACCAGACCAAACCGGCCCAAAAACGCCTTCACCCCAGAAACATACACAATCAGGGCTATGACTTTCCGTCTCTCACAAAAAGTTACCCGCCGTTAGCCCCACATGTAAAAGCAAACGCGCACGGTAATCTCTCCATAGACTTTGCCAACCCACTGGCAGTTAAAGCCCTGAATGCCGCGCTACTCAAGCGATACTACAACATTATCGATTGGGATATTCCGGAAGGTGCCCTTTGCCCACCCATCCCGGGCAGAGTTGACTACATCCACTACATCGCCGAGTTACTCGGAGTGAGAGAGCCCGCCCAAAAGTCTTCCGGGGCCCTGCCTGGAATCGCGATGCTTGATATAGGAACCGGTGCCAACGGGATATACCCGATACTGGCCTGCTCAATATATGGTTGGCAGTGTGTTGGTACAGATATCAGTGCACGGTCACTTGATAATGTCGCGTCGATAATTGCCAAAAACCCCAAACTGGCAAACCGCTTCACACTCCGCAGGCAGCAAGATAGAAACCGTATTTTTGAAGGCATCATTCAAGCGGGCGAATTCTTTGATGTCAGCGTATGCAACCCGCCCTTTCATGCTTCGCAAGAGGACGCTCGCAAAGGCAGCCAGCGCAAAACCAACAACCTTGCGCACAATCGCGGTGCCGCCCCGTCAACACCCTCAAACTCTCCCACCCTCAATTTTGGAGGCCTGGACGCAGAGCTCTGGTGCAAGGGTGGCGAGCGCATGTTTCTGAAAAAACTGATCAAAGAAAGCCAGATATACTCAGCTCAATGCCGCTGGTTTACCAGCCTGGTTTCGAAGAGTGACAACATAAAGCCCGCAAAAAAACTGATTCATAAACTGGGTGCCACGGACATACGAGAAATAGAAATGAAGCAAGGAAATAAAATTACGAGAGTACTGGCCTGGACGTTCATTAAAACTCCGGATTAGCTGACAACCTGCCACTGAATATCTTTTACCTATTCAGCTATGAACACTTTTTGTTACCCAAAACAGACTGAGCCGCGTCACCTTTCATGTAATACTTAATTTTCCTTTATATAAAAAGCAGAACATGACTTATTTTAAGCAAGTTATCTTTTTGCTGGCTGTGGCCCTGACAATTGGCGGCTGCAGCAACAAGAGCATCCAGTTCGAGGGCGAAGACCTCGAACAGTCAGCATATGACGGTACTCTGGCACGCGTCTCTATTTACGGAATTTCTAACGATGGCGACATTCTCACTGCATTACAGGAAACCGCCAAAGAGAAATTCCAGGCAAACCGAAACCTTTTCAGTGGCTCCGACTCCCATTTATACACACTGAAAATCAACACCTCGGTCGCGGAAAGCGGCATCGAATGTAAAGAAACCAACCTCAGTTACACGACCGAGGGCACCCTCTCTACCAATTACATCCTCGCGACCCTGGAACGACACCCCCGAACATTGTTCGATGTGGATATTGAGACAAAAGGCCATCACGAAGCCTCGCGCATGTCTGATATAAAAAATGCGATCGATTGCGGAACGAAAACAGCCATTGCCACGGACGCCATCTCCAGAAGTATCCGCATATTTGATCTTCTGGTGAAAGAAGCCAATGGCCTGGATGTCACCCAGGATCTGGAAAAAGTGAAAAACGACAAGGATATTGAGGGCGGCGCCATTGTTATGAGAGTTGTCACCGGAACGCTTTATACCATCGTAATGCCTATTGGTGTCGCCGTTGAAACCGCCGCCGAAACCGACTGGAGCAGCACTATTTCAGCGGCGGCTAAAGCCGCAGATAACATGTCGGCCACCAGCTATGATCCACTGAAAACAACCTACAGCACGCCATCCTATAACAAGAGTTACCCTTCACCCCAGAAGCTTCCACAGGCTGCGACCACTCAACCACAGGGCTCAGCTTCCGGAAGGCCGACACAGAGTCGCCTGCAACAACAGCCCGCACCCAAAGCAGAGAAACCGGCCGCGAAGACGGTGACAGCGGAAATCCAGGCCCGCGGCACCACTGACATGCACTTTGCTTATGCTCAAGCCCTGGACCTGGCCACCACGAATGCCGACACCCAGGCCAGACAGCAGTGCCGGGAGAATTACAGGGGCACAATTACAACTCTCGACGACCCGAACATGGCAAAAAAAGAATGCGTAGAAAACCGCAACCAGGAATACCGCTGTGTGGTTCAAATAACCCACACTTGTGAATACAAACAGTAAAAGGGCACACCTGATGAAATATCTGCTACTCCTGGCTCTGGCACATTCATTACTCGGGTGCGCCGTCGCCTTCCCTCCCAGTGACGAAGGCATCAATACACAAGCGACAACCGCAAAGCAGAGTATCTACATCGCCAGCACCAACACCAGCGACCCCTCTTGTCATGACGGCACGCTAATTGAAGAACTGAAAAAGCGCTTTGAGTCCCTGGATTACACCCAGGCAGACACCAAAGGCAGTGCTGATCTGGCGCTCCTTCTGGAGTCAGAGTGCCGATTGGAGCAAAACGGCGCGGACATGGCGTCCATCATCCTTCCCCTTGCGTCCTTTTTCATCCTGCCGATTACCACGACAACGGAATACCATGTCCGTGTCGAGACACATGAATATGGCAACCCGGCAAAAGAGTACTTTTTCGACGGCAGCAGCAAGGTAGTGACTCATCCCTTTTACTTCGGGAACTTGGCGAAAGAGCACAAGGACTATGTAGACCAGTCCACTCCCGCCATGAGCAGCAGAATTATCAATGCCCTTGAAGAAGACCACTTCCTGTAGGTTTTTGCTTCAGGGAAAGGCCCCACTGCGTCAGACGAGAGGTGGCACTTTCATACCGCCTCACGGCGCCAGCTTGCGCTTCAATGCCCTGGAAACCGATAGCGGAAGGCTGGGCAAGGAGCGAAGCATCCACGGCAGGATCCGGCGCTTCACTCCGCTCAGAGATTCCGGTATCACGGCTTCAATCAGGTGCGGCCCCGGCATTCTCCCGGCATACTCCAGCGCTCTCGCCATTTCCTCGGCGGTGTGCACCCGTACGCCATGCACACCCATGCCATTGGCCATTTCCGCAAAGTTGATCACTGGGCCTCTAAGGTCCAACTGGGATTTGGCTTTTTCTCCCGCCTCTTCCGCGCCTACGCGCTCCAACTCTATGTTAAGCACGGAGTAAGAGGCATTGTTGAAGATGATGGAAGTTACGTTAAGCCGCTCCCGGGCCATAGTCCAGAGGGCCTGAATGGTGTACATGGCTGTGCCATCACCAATCAGCGCGAACACTGGCCGATCCGGGCAGGCCACCGCTGCACCCACCGCATTCGGCAAGCCCTGGCCGATGGCGCCGCCAGTGAGGGTAATCATATCGTGGCGAGGAGCACCGGCGGTCATTGCTGACAGCATCAGGCTGGAGGTGATGCCCTCATCCACAATAATGGCGTTCTCCGGCATCAGATGACCAAGGGCTTTGCAGACTTTCTCTGCCGTCAGTTTACCTCTCGGCCGGCCCGGCCGCTTAGCGGGTTGCAGTTCCGGTTCTGTCTGGCTGGCACCAACGGCATCGTTAAGTTTGTTCAGGCTGGCGAGGATAGCCTGGTCCGGGGCGACCAGAGTATGTACCTCACAGGTATCCGGTACCAGGTAGCTCTGCTTTCCGGGGTAAGCGAAGAAGGAAACGGGCGCCTTGGCATCCACCAGAATCAGTTGTTCCACATCGGTAAGCTGCACCGCGGCCAGTTCGGCCAGGTAGGCCAGGCGTTCAATGTAAGGCAGGCCGGCACCGCGCTCCAGGCGAGTTGGGAAGGTTTCTGCCAGCAAGGTAACGCCGCTGTGTGCGGCCAGTTTAGCCGCCGCCAGAATACTGGGTTCGCGCAGGGAATGGCCGCCCATCAGCAGTGCGGTTTTCTTGCCCGAGCGGATGGCCGCGGCAATGGCCTCTACGATGGCATCTTCTGCCGGCTGCGGTGTCGGCGGCGCCAGTGGTGCGCCAGGGATACCACCCTCGCCCCAGGAAACATCCGCAGGCAGTATCAGTGTAGCCACTTGGCCTGGCGCTGAACGGGCGGCGGCAATGGCCTCAGCAGCATCCTGGCAAAGCGTTTCTGTACTCTTGGCCGTACGGACAAAACCGGGAGAAACGTTGCGGGCGACGGTTTCGATGTCCGATTGCAACTGAGCATCGTATTTCACGTGATAGGTGGCGTGGTCGCCAACAATATTCACCACTGGCACCTTGCCTTTGCGGGCATTGTGCAGGTTAGCCAGCCCGTTACCCAAGCCGCAACCCAGGTGCAACAGAGTGGCGGCCGGCTTATCCGCCATGCGGGCGTAGCCGTCAGCAGCACCGGTGGCGACGCCCTCGAAAAGAGCAAGGACGGCGCGCATTCCGGGCTCGGCATCCAGAGCAGCAACAAAATGCATTTCACTGGTACCAGGGTTGCTGAAGCAAACCTCAACACCGGCATCCACCAGGGTTTTCATCAGGGCTTGTGCGCCGTTTGTCATTATTGTTCTCCAGCTTCTGAGTGTTCGAATGTTCGGTAAAGTGTTTTGCCCATAGCGATCAGTTTCCCGCCAAAATGGAGCGCACCGCTGACCGCGCCGTCATGATACACCCGGGCAGAAAGGTGCCTTCCAGGGAACGCTTGCCATTGGCGCCGCCGCCCCCAAACCCAGCTGCCTCTCCCACACAATAAAGGCCCGGCACCGGCTGGCCCTGAGCGTCCAGAATGCGGCTTTGCAAGTCGGTTTGCAGGCCACCCAGGCTCTTGCGGGTAATCAGTTGCATGCGAATAGCAATGTAGGGCCCGGCGCCGGGCTTCTGGAGAGGCTCGGGTTTGCACGTGCGTAAACGGTCGGGCTTCCATTCCCTCGCATGCTGGATCAGTCGGATCTGGGGATCATCATGCAGGCTGGTGCCAGCAGCAAAGTTGGCATCGAAAGTATCTGCCGTCGCCTGCAGCGTTGCCGCGTCGACGTCGTGGGAGCAGGTCAGCGCATTCATCTTTGCGGACAGTTCAGTCAGGCTATCTGCCACCAGGAAATCCCGGCTTTCATGTTGCATCTGCCGCACCAAAGCGTGGTTGCCCAGCAACAGTTCTTTCACAAACAGGGGGAACTGTTTTTCACGGATGCGGGCATTGTGCTCGGCGCCTGAGATGGCAAATTCCTTGGCAGCGATGCGCCAGTTCAGCAGGTGCCAGGTCCAGGGTTTTTCCTGTTCCGCCACCCGCTGACATAACCAGTGGGTATCAAAACCCGTCACCAGAGGTTCCGGGCCAATCCGTTCGCCCCGATGGTTGAGCCAGAGGGCTGATTTACAGGGAATGGTGGAAAGGCCGTGGCCAGGAAAATGAGGGTACGGATGTGCAAAGCCGGCGGCGTAATTCCACATTTCGCCGGCATGGGTAATCTTGCCACCAAGGGTGTCGGCCACCCAGTGATGCATGCGGCCATCGGCGTAAGGATGAGCACCGTTCAGCATACGGGCAGGTTGAGGGCGATCCACGGGCCAGTTAGCGCGGCATTCCTTGTGACTGCCATTGATACCACCGGTAGCCAGAACCACGGCGGAAGCGGCGAAGCGGACCTCCTCACCAGTGGCCTCGTCGATGGCCAGGGCGCCGCTCACTTTTCCTGCTTCGTGGTCCAGTTCCGTAATGCGGTGCTGGTGCAGGAGGGTGAGTTTGCCGCTGGTGTTCTCCCGGTGCAGAGCGGTCACCAGGCAGCGGACCAGTTCCCGGGCGGTGCCCCAGATCACATGGTACCGGGGCAGGCGGTTGCCATCGCCAAAACGACCGCGCTCAACCCAGTTCACAGCCGGCAGGAATTTAATGCCCTCGTTGCTGAGCCAGTCGTAGACCTCAGAGCGTGAATTCTCCACGTAGTAACGGGCCCACTGGAGGGGCAAGTCTTCGTCGGACGCCAACTCGCCAAAGCTGAGCCAGTCGGCCAGAGCAATCTCCGGCGTGTCGGCAATTTTCATGCGCTTCTGCAATGGCGTGTCCACCAGCAGCATGCCACCAAAAGCCCACAATGCCAGGCCGCCCATGCGTTCTTCCGTATCCCGGTCGGCCAGGACAACAGACTTGCCGGCGCGCAGGGCTTCTAGAGCCGCGACAATACCAGCCAGCCCGCCGCCGACCACCAGGATATCTGAAGTAATTACCTTGGCCATATCGCATCCGATCTGATTGCAATGAGTTGTCAGTTTCAAAGATATACCGGTACCATGGCTTTAAAATTGACTTAAGAGGCCAATAAAATTGACGTTAGAGGCCACCGTTTCCATTGGCTGGATTAACACCGTGATCGGTGCCGCAGAGCGACTGTCTGTGTCCGCCGACCAACTGCTGGTAGCCGCCGGTATTCCGCACGCTGCCTGCGAACTGGAACGGTGGCCGATCGACGATATCACCCGCCTCTGGCACGCCGCCGAACGTTGCACCGGTGACCCCGGCTTCGGCCTGAAAGTGGGCGCGGAGTTCTCTCCGATGAGTATCAGCGGCGTCGGTTTTGCTCTGCAGTCTGCCGCCACGCTGCGGGAAGCCATCGTGATGGTTCAGCGCTTTCAGCGGCTGATCTCCGATGGCGGGCGTTTCCAGGTTGTCGCCGGTAACGCTGCCACCTGGCTGGTGTACCATCCACGGCAGGGCCGGCTGGCATTCAGCCCGCATCAGATCGAGGCGGTGCTGGCCTCGGTGGTAGGATTCGGAAGCTGGGTTACGGGGACCCGGATGCAACCGGCGCGTGTGCAATTCAGCCAACCCCGGCTGGGGCCGCTGGCGGGATACCAGACCGTGTTTAATTGCCCGGTAGAGTTCGAGCAGGCCTTCAGTGGCATATTGGTAAACAACACCGTTCTGGACCAACCCCTGCCCCAGGCAGATCCGCAGCTTGCGCAAGTGCACGAGCGCTACACCACCGCCCGCCTGGCCGCGCTCTCCATCAACAGTGCCTCAGTTCCGGAAATACGGCAGTGGCTGGCCGCTCGCTTGGGGCCTGTCCTGCCCCGCCGGGCCGAGGCGGCCGACGCCCTGGGCATAAGCGAACGCACCCTCGCCCGCCGGCTTGGCGAACAAGGTAAAACCTTTGATGGGTTATTGGATGACGTACGGAGAGAGAAAGCTCTGCAGGCAGTTTCCGATTCCACCATCGCGCTGCCAGAAATCGCCGAGGCGCTGGGCTTTGCCGAGGTAAGCCCCTTCTACCGGGCCTTCCGGCGGTGGACAGGCATGCCGCCAGTGCGATGGCGCAAACAGGGGCAACCGCTATTGCGACCAACTGAGCCAGAATCCTTCAGTTGATCCACCGTTACCTGCCATCTCCTTTCACGCCCAACCGGTCCAGATAAAGGTGGAGCTCTGCCTCGCTCATATCCACGTATTCAAGCACCCTGCCGTACAACATGGCAGTCGGAACGTTACGGCCGTTCAGCTCCCGCTGGGTCTCATGCAGTACATAAAGGATAGTGCGCTCGGTGCGGGTAAGACCGTCGCGAACGTCGGGGATAACTTCAAGGAGCGCACGGCGGTGGTCTGAATCAGGCATCATCTTCTCGGAGTCAAACATTGGACAGTGATATCGTAGCTGACCGCTACGCACGAGCGCAGCCAGGCTGTCAGCCCGAATTGTTAAAGCCTTTCGTTATACCCTCTACCCGATTTCAGATACAGCATTCCAGGGACGAATATTCTTCGGCTAATACTCCAGGGCCCCTTCAGCAACTCACTCAAAATTGACGAAGTCCATGAGGCGGTGAAAAAATTGTCCCCCAACAATTCTTGGTAGCTATGGCCAGGTAGATTACCACTGCAGCGAGCGCCATGCTGATTCAGCAAATTCTCCGCGATACTCCTGAGGTGATCCCTTGACCCGGCCAGACAGCCAGGCTCTGCAATAGTTTTCTGACGGGCCTATGATGAGAGAGAAGAGAATCTCGAAGGGCTGAACAATTTTGACATCGCCCTTGCTGAAACCAAGCAACTGGTCTTTCAGTTTCCGATAATTCTGGATATTTCGGTCCTTCAGCTCCTCCTGAAACGGCCCCTTGGCGACTGGGGAACGCGCCTGATAAAGGAACCTGGCCCACTCCGGGTTGGCCACAACCCAGTCCAGATAGCTCCCGATAATGCAAAACACAGCCTCCCGCAGACTGTTCGCCCCGGCCAGCTCCTGCTCCAGATGCTGTCGCTGATCATCCAGGGCGGCAAAAAAGAGCGCACTCAGAATACCCTCTTTGTTCCCGAAGTGATGGTAAATCGCCCCCACACTGGTGTCGCAGCGGGCTTTGATGGCATCGATGGTGGTGGCTTCCACCCCCAGCTCATTAAAGCAATACAGCGCCTGTTCCAGAATCTCTCTTTTCAGCGCAGCTCTGCGGCCCGGAAACCTGTTCTCTAGGATGTTGTATTTGTTCATTAAATGGGTATTCGCCTATTTGAACTTGCCATGCTTTGTATTCTACCGTTTGACAGCTTCGGCATAAACAGAATACTCTTCTTTTGCAGAATATTATTCTGTTTTGTTTTCAAGCCACACCTTTGTCCACATGGAGAGCTCCAGGCAAAAACTTTCTTACTCACCCTTGCCAATACGGAGACTGTTAACTGGGAAGCTGCTGCAATGGACTGATATTTCTTGTTTCCGGGCATTGAACTAATTCACTGGTCCGGCAGCCTTTTTGGCACACCTGCTGCACTACCCTGGCATTCCGAAGATTAATTGGATCGATAATGGAAAAAACCGTAATAACTTGTGAAGACGGCCATAGGCTCATCGGGCACTTTTTCAGGCCAGCCACAGAGTCACCTCGAGGTGCTGTCCTCGTCTCCCCGGCCACGGGATTCCGGCACCAGGTCTATTTCGGTTTTGCCACCTGGCTGAGCGAACAGGGCTTTGCCGTACTGACCTTTTCCAACAGGGGCATCGGGGACTCCCGCAACGATATCCCCCTGGCAGAACTCTCTGCCGACCTGGTGGACTGGGGTACCCTGGATTTACCGGCGGCACTGGACCAGCTGATCGCCCTGGCCCCGAACCTGCCGGTGACCCTGGTGGGCCACAGTGCCGGTGCCCAGCTGATCGGTTTGATGCCCAATTTCGCCCGGATTGACCGCTATGTATTGATTGCCGCATCGTCGGGCCATTTTGATAACCTGAAACCGAAAACCCGGCTGGCAGCCAAGCTGATGTTCCATGGCTGGCAGCCGGTTTCCGTTGCGGTGAAAGGCTACTGGCCCACGAAATTTATCGGTTTTGGTGAGGACCTGCCCGCCGGCGTCGCCAGGCAGTGGCGACAGTGGTGCAGTTCACCCGGCTATGTAGAGAACAGTTTCGGCAAGGAAATACAGCAGCATCACTATGCGGAGATCAAAGCACCTGTGCTGGCGTTGACCGCCACAGATGACCACATCGCAGTGCCGGCAAACGTGGAAGACTTTCTGCGCCTGCTGCCGAACGCCAGAATAGAAAAACATTTTCTGGACCCAGCCAGCTTTGGCCTGAAAGAAATCGGCCACAGCGACCTGCTGCGCAGCCGCTGCAAAGCCTGTTGGCCGCAGATTCTGGATGGCCTGGAGTGCAACGGCTGAACCTGATAGCTCCACTCCACCGCTTCATCTTTGAATTCCGGGGGATAACACTGGCTGCTCATGGCCATTCCTCCTATGGTCAAATCATAGGCGTGGAGTGGCTAGTGGACCGGGGTAAATCCAACCTCTTTATCAATATAACTCATGTACTCAGAATTCATCCGGATATTGCTTCTAATATCAAAACCCGCACCAATGCCGTAAGAAGTATCGGTTTCAGACGCAGAGGCGGATACCGAGCCACCCGGCCCTGTAACGGAAGCGGTCAACCAGGTAATCGATCTCATTTTTACCACTACCTTTTCTTTCGTCGCTTCCATTCCATTGCCACTTCGCCCATTGTTTTAGCCTGTCCATTTTTCACCCAAGCCATGAATTCCCGGTCAAATTTGAAATCAGGTCCGCAATGTTGCTGTAAAAATCGACGTACGTTTTGCGTGTTACGGTACGAGCTAGTCACCGGCGTGGCTTTAGTAATCTGATCACTGTGCCAGTCAAAACCACCCACTTGTTTTTCCATCTATTGGTACCTCATAACGCCTTGCAGCATGCGCGCCTAAAAATGACGCCGAAGCCTCAATGCAGTATGCGTAGCCGTGCCTGCACTGGTTATGCCAAATCCCCTGACTCGGATACGTGACAGGCCTAGAAACCAAGGATAGCCAGTCAACCTTCTCCAACCACGGTTTTACGCTCTCTTTCATAGTCTTCGTAGGACTTATTGGAGCGCTCCATACACTCCTCATATTGAGCAGGCGGAGCATCGTTGCATTCTTGGCGATTGGTGCGTTGGATGTTGTCGTATACGGCTTTACTACTGCATCCATAGGACAAAATACAGGCTAGAGGTATTACCCACATCTTTCTGGTATTGAGGGCTAACGATCGGAACACATAACGCCTGAGCTCACCGGCGCCCCACGTCCGAGGGCTGTGACTTGATAGCAATCACACCATAGGTCCACGTTCAGCCAATGCACTCAGCAACCACCGAAATGCCCAAATGGTCCGCATATGATTGTCATCATGATACTCGTTATCGTATTCCGGCCCTTCGAGCTGAAACAGGTGTATGCGATGGTAGCTCAATCTGGTAGCCCCTCGAACTCTGGCACTTCCCCTAACTCCCCATCCCAAACAGCTTTGCTGGATGAAAAGATATGCGCTGTTGGCTCCATAGATATTTCAGTGTCCAAGCATCCTGCGGGAACGACGAGCAAGCCTGGGATCTGAGTGTTTGGCAATGCTGAGCCACACAGCTTACAAAAGCTTTTGGTGTGACGACTGCCCGGAAGCGTAAAGGAAGTCACAGCACCTGCACCCGACAGCCAGACCAATTTAGCTGACTGCGAGAATAGGTTTGCCGCATGACCCGAACCCGTATCTTTTTGGCAATGCTGACAATGACACAGGTAAAAGCTATCGAAGTCACCTTTTACCTCAAAGCTCACAGTGCCACACAGGCAAGAACCGAAATGATCAGACATCAGAACCTCTTCCATGGCCTGTGGATGAAATACACATAACGCCGCAAGCACCCGCGCCGCTTTTCGGCGTCAGCCTGTCTTGCCTTGTTAGTTGCCTTTACTTTCAACGTGCTTTTTGAAATTGTTAAGAATACTTTGCCAGCCTTGTTTTTGCTGCTCAGCGGAATTCTCATCTTCTGCATCAAACGTTTCTAAAACCTTAACGCCATTAACCGTTTCTATGAACTCAACTGTCACAACACGGTTATCACCAAGTTCAAAATAAACCGATTCGTTTGACTCAATTTTGGTAAATATGCCTTCAAAGTCGAACCCCACTGAGCCGTCTTTTGCTTCCATCCGGTAATTGAAATTACCACCTGCTTCCAGATTTACCTCTGCTCTTGGACAACACCACTCGTCTAGGGCAAAGTTCCATTTTGTTATATCTTTGGGTGTGACCCAAGCATCCCAAACAGTGGCTAGTGGCGCTTGAACTTCTGTTTCAATAACTATTTTCATATTCGTCCCATCGGTTGATCAAACAAAACAGTCTTGACCACATTGTGGTCTCAAAAGTTAGTCGATTAGATCAACCTAAAATCGACAATACGATGAAATATTTTCGCAAACGTGTGCAACTAAGGCCTGGCTCAGCGGCCGATTTGGAATCGCACCGCGCTGGAAAAGCGGTCCGCTGCAGCACCTGGTTATGTCTAGTTCTGCACCCACTCAATATCTGTTATGACCATGTAGGTGAACCCATTATCGGAACCGGTTCGATATGCCCCTTTGGCGTTTAGCACCAAAGCCGCTATTGAGGTCATTTCCCACCCATCCACCTCATCACCTTCCCATTTATCAATGGTGAGTGCGTCGTAGCCATACTTTTCGCCAAAGCTTTTTACTCGATGAATTTGATCTTTCGCTTCATCTACAATTGAGGAATTGGCCCACGACCATAACCAAGTATTCGATATGGTCGATATTGACCCTACGAATTGAACTTGGGCCACTACAGCGGGGACGCCAGCGTTCGAAAACACAAGTGAACTCGTTTCTTGGTCCCAATCAAATCTCTCATGCCCACCTAGCTTATAATCTTCCATCAAAACATTTTGTCGTTCGGACAGAAAATTATGCGCTTCCGTAACTTGAGCAACCCATCGATCATCTGCGTTGGCATCAGACATGACGCCCAAGTTCAGACGCGCCGGAGGGCCGCAGGCCCGTAGGGAATTTTTGAGCGCAGCTCAAAAACGTCGGCTGGAGCGCCTTGTTAGGTGCGTGTTCAATACATCGCATTGCCGTTCTTCGTTTCATCTGGGACTTCTTGAATCGAATCCCAATGCTCAACAATCTTGCCATTTTCATCGAACCTGAAGAAATCCATCGTTACGTATTCTTCGTTTCCTGGCCAAACCTGATGGGTGTGGAGTGCCACTAGATTATCTTCCGCGACAGCACGCACGAACTCGATTCTCTTGTCGGGGTACCTCACCGCCATTTCGGTGAAATACTCAACAAACGCATGTTTGCCATTACCCACCAGCGGGTTGTGCTGGATATATTCATCGCCGACGTACATCTCAACCGCCGCAGCCGGGTCTCCTAGATAGGCAGTGCGATAGAAGTTGACTGCGTTTTGCTTATTCGCCGATAAGTTCTGCGGCATCGTGCCTCCATCAAGAGTTGCTTGAAGTTGCCTCGTTGCACCTAACGCCCTGGGTAAACCGCCGGTGCGGAGCGCAGCGTAGTAACGGTCGGCTTCACCCAATGGTTAGGCCTTGTTCTCTGCTCTTAATGATTCTTCCCACTGACATACTGCACCTTCCTTATGTGCTTTCAGTCTGTCTTCGACATGATCTTTTCGCCAAACTGCAGCGCACTCCAGACCGACACATTCCTCTCTCGTGGAGGGTATATCGTTGGTACAGTCTACGTAGTGATAAAACTTCTTCGAGATAATATCGTGTCGGTAGAACTTGGCGTCAGGTATTGATAGCTCTTTGAGCGGCACATCTCCGATAACAGGCCAACCGTTCTTGCCAATCGCTGAATTCATTACCCAAAGCTGAAAAGCCACCTCGCTAAATAATTTTGGCGTTATTTCAGGACGTTCCGTAAATGTAGCCTCAGTAAATGCAACTAAAGGCTCCTCGATAACTACGCCATATGAAAATGAACCGTCATCAAGCTCAATTTCAACAACATTTCCCGATTTCCATTTTTTTCGACGAGGCATAGTCTTCCTTGGGCATAACGCTTGCAGCATGCGCGCCTACGGAATGGAGCCGAAGGCGCAATGTAGTAGGCGTCGCCGTGCCTGCACTGGTTAGCAGTCTTTCTCAAGAATTACTAACGGCGATGACACCCATTCTTCAAAAGAACTTTTTGCAGAAAAAACTCTGAGCAAAGCACGAACAGGGATATTTACTTGATTAACCACCGACCCCTGAAGTTCAGGAAAAGCATCTAAACCAGTCGTGAAATAATCGGGCGACGTGATCAGTGCAAATTTCGATTCGCCACTTTTAACCAGGAAGAACTTCTCTTCAGCGACAAACTCCTCCTGTGATTCTGGTGGCGGAGAGCCATCAGAGCCAAATTTAAAATGGTGAGTGCGCCTTTTAACCTTGACGCTACCTATCGTCAATAAGCCATCCACCCAACACACTGACGATCTGGCACCAATCTGATGAGAGTCCTGCTGAAATGGCTTGATCTGATCCAACTTCTGGATGACTTCAAAAAGCATTTTGAGCGTTGATATTGAATACGACTTACTCTCCGCCGAGCTTGCGCCGGCGTTTAGAAGCGGGACTTTAATGCCTGCATTAAGCCCCTCGGTACGAGTTATCAGCGTTTCAGGTGATGCCCCAGTGGCGGCCTCAAAGTATGAAGAAATATACTCGCGGTCGAGATAGATCAACCTGTCATTTAATTCGATGAGAGTCATTCATATCCCTATACTGCTAACGTTGAACGAAGCGGCGCGTCCTACGCGTCCGTCTTCCGTGACTTGTTAAACGTTCCATTTTTCCACTTCCCTATCAACCCGTATCCAGCAAGCAAAACACCCAAAACCAAAATAATCCCTACAAAAGCAAAGAATCGATCATCGCCATTAGCTTGGCTTACTATTGGGTCGCCTCCGCGAATCGAAAGCTCCCCTGACAGCAGAGCAAATCCGGCTATGAAGATAAGTACCGCTCCTCCAGAGAGGCTCTTGCTGTATTCGCCAAGGCGTTTGTCTTTTCGCTGTGCTTCTATGAACTCGTCTCTCTCCTTTCCCTCATAGTTTTGGGCTTCAGTAAGTACCTCTTCATGCTCGGCTTTCGTGACCCGAGAGATCCAAAAGGGAGCCGCAAGGAAAACTCCAATAAATCCAAGTGGGATGAGCAGTATTAACAGAAATTCCACGAATACTTCCTTGTGACGTTTAACGCTGAGCGAAGCGGCGGCCCGTCAGGGACGTCCGGCTTACGCGTTTTGTTGTACCTTTGAATAGGCGGAGTCCTAGGCCCAGCGCTAATTTTCCTTACTCTGGTTGCGTTTAACCGCGTTTACGGCCCGAATAAATTGGTATCGGACGTCAAGAACCTGATGGTGAATCTCAGTAGCGCGATCGGCGATGCGCTTCATCTCAAGAGTTGCGTCCGCCATCTGAGTCTCGTTCTCCAATTCACCAATCGTGAATAGTAGCGACTGGTGAGCAACCTTGTTTCGTTCCTTTGTGATCTCCCGCAACTGTTGATGCAGCAGGGAATCTTCATTGATCTTTTCAAATGCTTTGACGAGAGGGCCGAGCGGAAGTTTGCTTATGTCGCTAGACTTGTACTTAATTGGGAAGTGCTGCGACACCTGAATACGAGCTATTTCAATTGCTGACAAGAGACACCCCTTCAAAGTTTCTTCGATGAACTGGCATTTTTCCAATGCTCGGCTCAACTCATCTTTGTAGGCTCTCTCATGCTCCGTCATCTACTTCCCTTCCTTTGTGGGTACAACGCCTCAATCAGCCGCCGCTTTAGCGGTCGGCTGGATTGCATTGTTAAGGGTGGACTCCATGACTGGCACAGAAGCCTTCCCTTCTTCTTCAGCAAAGCTCTTGGCTTTCTCAATAGCGATAATACCAAAGACTAAAATTATGATCAGAGATAATGTAACAGGAATGATGTAGCCAAGCACTTTTGAAAACTTTTCAAACCTTCCTGATATGAATTTTTTCTTAAACCACTGCATTCCCTCTGTCAGAAATGCAAATATAAACATTATTGCAAGAAAGCCAAATATATATATAGCTACCTTGCCAACACCAAAAAATAAATTTTCTTTCGTCAAAATTTCTCTATCACCGAAATTATTAACTCCTTCTATGTTTCCAACTATTCTTGGAGAGCTTTTTTCATCACCTAAATAGGTTATTTGAACCTTAAATCCGTCATTTTTCTCCAATATTCCAAATCCAAGTAAGACCTCGCTTCCTTCTTTAATTTTTGGTTTATCAGTGTTTACAATATCTTTCCTTGTTACAGATGATACAAATGCATCAATCACTTCCACATTCTCTGGATACTTCAAGGAAATGTCTTTCAGAATATTGCTCCGTCTAATCGACAAACTTCCTTTATTCCAAAAGGCAATCTCGTTTACATAAACCTTTTTGCTGATTTCTCGTCCATCACTCTTTCTTACTAGAACAAAACCTTGAGAAACTAGCTCTTTTTGTGAGAAGAATATGGGGAAGTTACTTTCTTCAATGAAATATGGTTCTCGAGACTGCTGAGATAAAGTGTAGAAATAGTAAGATAGGAATATACCCAGCACACCTACAAGAAGCCCTAGGATTCCAACCCAGTTTCTCTTTATGAACTCCATCAATAATATTTCTCCTAAACTCTTAACGCCGAAGCGCACCGGCGACTTTGACGCAGCGAAGCGGAGACAAAGGCATCCGAGTGCCGCGCCTTGTTAGCTGATAAATGCAGACATTGCCGCTTCACTCGCAGAACCACCCGCAAGGCCTGTTTTTACGCCAGTTCGATTTCGTTCCGGGTGATTTTGGCTTGCTTTCACTTGTCCGGTGAGATTTTCGATTCGAATTTCAATACCGACAATAGCTTTTACCAAGCGACTGGTGAACTCGGAGGGAGCATCATCTACCGCCCATGGATTCTCTCTGCCGGACTCGTGAAGATCTGTTAACTGCTGAAGGTGTTCTTTCAGCCAAACGTAATCCTGAAAAATTGAACCTTTGCCCTGCGCGTGAACCGCAAGATAGTTCCATGTTGGAACAACCCGCCCTGTCTCGGCTTTCGTTTCATACCAAGACGGTGACACGTAAGCATCCGGCCCCTGAAAAATCGCAAGAACCGAAGCGCCGTTTTCAATCCGTTGCCAAACAGGATTTACACGTGCCACATGGCACCTCAGTGTGCCAAGCGGATATTTTTCGCTAGTACTGAAATGGAATGGGAGGTGGTTTGCGTCGATGCCATCACTGTCAGCGATCACCAGTACACCGAAACTATAGTCTTTAATATACTGCTGAAGCTTTTCTTGGTTGTCTTCTCTAAAACTACTAGGAACTAGCATTTTTAAATCTCGCTTGGCAGATTTCGATACAGCTAACGCCATGGCTTTGCGGCGCACCGAAGCGCCAGCGCAGGGGCGTCCGGCAACAGCCACTTGTTATGCATTTTGAACTTGTCGCCTCGATTCGCGAAGGAATCGGTGAAAACGAACTCGCCTTTGTAGTCTGCGGTGATCGTAATACATATTAGTTAACGGCACCCCATAACCAATTACCACCGTCGCTATTTTGACGTATGGCCAGGTGGTATTGGCAAAGAATTGATCGATACCCCAAACGAACAACCAAATCACGCTGACTGATATTGCCATGACAGTGAACAGGTTTTTCAACAATGTGGCTTTCCAGATTGCACCTGATCGTATCGAATCCTGAAATACTCTTCGCAGAAACTTGGTCATGGGTTCCTATGCATAACAGCAACTAGACCGCGTTCCGCGATATTGCAAAAAAGTGCGTTCTCGATAATGCCACTTTTTCATATCCACGCCACGCCTCTAGTCTCAATTTTAACAACAGGTTAGCCCAGTTTCGGCTGCCCCACCACGTAATCGCTTGACTTCTCGTTTTCGTGAAACCAATAATACTGTACAAATAAACAGTATTTAAGAACACTAACAAAGGTTCGCCAACATGGACGGCATACAACCTCAACCGCGCCTTCGGGATCAGGTTCGCGCAGTCATTCGGGTTAATCGCTACAGCATTCGTACGGAAAAATCCTATTGGTACTGGATCTGTTTTTATATCCGCTTTCATCAGATGAAGCATCCCAAGGATATGGGACCAAAGGGTTTGTCTGTGGTGCGCAGGCAGCTGGGTTAATGGTTTCAAACTTCACTGGATCCAGAACTTAAGTACTGATACCCGAGTTGCAGGCAATTCACCCGTTATGTCGATTCGTTTGCGACCAACGGCCCGGTAACGTACATGTATCCAGGCCTCTTTGGCTGGGCTCCTGGAGTCCGTTATTCATAGCAACCCCATTACCCTGAGGGTTTGGTTGGTTGCCAACTGTGAAGGATACATCATGAGTGATCTGACAACTCTGCGGGACATCGTAGGCCTGGGCAATGCCGCCAGCCCGATCAGTGATTCTGCTCTGGTCATTATCGATGCCCAGAATACCTATCGTGAAGGCCTGATGAAGCTTGATGGCGTGGAGCCTGCGCTGGAGGAATGCAAAGCGTTGCTGGAGCGCTTTCGCGCCGCCGGGCGTCCGGTTTTTCATATTCAACATGATGCAGGCGCGGGCTCACCCTATGATCTGAATGCCCCTGTCGGCCAGATTGCCGATGTGGTGGCCCCGGAGGCAGGCGAGCCGGTTATCACCAAGAACTACCCCAATTCCTTTGCTCAGACAGATCTGGATGCTCAGCTGAAGCTAGCCGGTATCAAAAACCTTATTCTGGTCGGGTTCATGTCTCACATGTGTGTGAATTCCACTGCGCGTGGTGCTTTCACACTAGGCTACAACCCGACAGTTGTTGCCTCCGCCACGGCCACTCGCTCTTTGCCATCGAGAGCCTCCGGTAAAACCGTGCCATCGGAACAGGTACAGGAAGCCGCCCTGGCAGCACTGTCGGACTTGCCATCTGCCGTGGTTCCTTCCCCGGCAGATGTTCCTGACTAACTGGATTATTCCGGCGGGTAAACTGGCCGGCGGTGCAGTCTCACCACTCCAGCTGCGCCCCGGTCTGGTACTCGATTACCCGTGTCTCAAAAAAGTTCTTTTCCTTCCGCATGGTGGCTTGTTCGTCCAGCCAGGGTGAGACGTTTTTCGCACCCGGGAAGGGTTCTTCCAGGCCTACGGTACGGGCTCTTCGGTTAGCCACGAAACGGAACTGTTCTATGTGGTATTCCGCCGAGTAACCCAGAATGGGATCACGCAGGATGTAGTTGGCGTAGTCGCTTTCGGCAGCTTCGGATTCGTCCCACATGTCGCGTACGGCTTTGGGGTCGAAGCTGATGTTTTCCTCTTCCAGAATCTGGTTCACTACTTTCAGGCCGAAAGAGAAGTGCATGGCTTCGTCGCGGAGGATGTACTGAAACTGTTCACCGGTGCCGCGCATCAGGCCTCGGCGTTGCAGAGCGAAGATGGGGCTGAAGCCGTTGTAGAACCAGCAGCCTTCAAACACCGCTGCAAAAAACAGGTAAGACATGATGAATTCCTGCAGGTCGTCCTTGTTGCGCAGGTTCAGGTCGGAGCGCATGGCGGCGTCCAGCCGGCGGTTGGCCATCTGGATTTTTGCGTTGATTTGCGGCACCACGCGGTAGCGGTTATAGATTTCGCTCTGGTCCAGGTTGAGGGTTTCAATGCAGTGCTGGTAGGTCCAGGTATGCAGCGCTTCCTCGTATACCTGGCGTGCCTGGTAAATCTGTAGTTCTGGCGCCGTCATTTTCTCCATTACCGCCAGGCCGATGTTACGCATGGCCAGTATGTCGGAGGTGGTCAGGTAGGCCACCACGTTTTCGAATACATGCTTTTCCGCCGGGCTCAGGCGGTGGTGGTAGTCGTGGACGTCCTGCGCCATGTTCACGTCCAGCGGGGTCCAGTGGTTTTTGTTGGCGTTCATGAAGAACTCCCAGGCCCAGGGGTACTTGAAGGGGGCCAGCTGGTTTACGTCGGTTTCGCCGTTGATCACGCGCTTATCATCAACGTTTACCGGCGCCACGCTGCTGTTCGCAGCGGGCCGGCTTTGTGGTTTGGTTTCGTCGTCCCAATTCAGCATTATTTTGCCTCCCAAGATGAGTAAGTGGTTACTGACATGCTTCGCAGTCGGGTTCATCAATGCTGCATACCTGGGGTTGCGGGGCGGCAACAGGGGCAGACTGTTCGTTCACTCCGGTGGCACCCAGCGAGCGCAGGTAGTAGGTGGTTTTCAGGCCACGCTCCCACGCCAACTGGTAGAGCTCATCCAGTTTTTTACCACTGGGCTCGGCCATGTAGAGGTTCAAACTCTGGGCCTGATCCAGCCATTTCTGGCGGCGGGAGGCGGCTTCAACCAGCCAGCGGGCGTCAATTTCGAATGCCGTGGCGTATCGCGCTTTTAGTTCGGTGGGTATGCGCTCGATTTGCTGTACGCTGCCGTCGAAGTATTTCAGGTCGTTCACCATCACGTTGTCCCACAGGCCTTCGGCCTTGAGGTCACGCACCAGTGAAGGGTTCACCACGGTAAACTCGCCAGACAGGTTCGATTTCACGAACAGATTCTGATACGCCGGCTCAATGGATTGGGACACACCCACAATGTTGGAAATGGTGGCGGTGGGCGCAATGGCCATCACGTTGCTGTTGCGCATGCCGTGCTTGGCGATGAGATCCCGCACCGGAGCCCAGTCGAGGCGGCTTTCGGTGTTTACGCTGATATCGCCTTCCCGGCGGGCATTTTTCAACAGTTCAATGGAATCGATGGGCAGTACGCCCTGGCTCCACAACGAACCTTCATAACTTTCGTAAGCGCCGCGTTCGGCCGCCAGTTGGGCGGAGGCACGGATCGCGAAGTAGCTCAGCTGTTCCATGGCCACGTCTGCAAACTCCACGGCCTGCGGGCTGGTGTACGGCAATCGCAGCTCGTAAAGCGCATCCTGGAAGCCCATCAGGCCCAGGCCAACCGGGCGGTGTTTGAGGTTGGAGTTACGCGCCTGGGGTACGGCGTAGAAGTTAATGTCGATAACGTTATCGAGCATGCGCACGGCGGTGTTTACGGTGCGCTCCAGGCGCTGCACATCCAGTTCACCGTTGGTGATGTGAGCCGCCAGGTTTACAGAACCCAGATTGCACACGGCAATTTCTTCTGCGCTAGTGTTCAGGGTGATCTCGGTACACAGGTTAGAGCTGTGTACCACGCCTTTGTGCTGCTGCGGCGAGCGCAGGTTGCAGGGGTCTTTGAAGGTGATCCAGGGGTGGCCGGTTTCAAACAGAACGGTCAGCATTTTGCGCCACAGCTGTTTGGCCGGAATGGTTTTGAACAGCTCGATCTTGCCTTCAGCAGCCAGCGCTTCGTAGTGTTCGTAGCGCTCGCGGAATGCGTTGCCGTAGAGATCATGCAGATCCGGCACGTCGCTGGGGCTGAACAGGGTCCACTCCCGATCCTGGCGCATGCGTTCAATCAACAAGTCCGGCACCCAGTTGGCGGTGTTCATATCGTGGGTACGGCGGCGTTCATCACCGGTGTTTTTGCGCAGCTCCAGGAATTCTTCGATGTCCAGGTGCCAGCTTTCCAGATAGGCACACACCGCGCCTTTGCGCTTGCCACCCTGGTTCACGGCTACGGCGGTATCGTTTACCACTTTTAAAAATGGCACTACGCCCTGGCTCTGGCCGTTGGTACCTTTGATGCGGGAGCCCAGTGCACGCACGGGCGTCCAGTCGTTGCCCAATCCGCCAGCCCATTTGGACAGCAAAGCGTTGTCACGTATGGAGCCATAGATGCCTTCCAGGTCGTCACCCACGGTCGTCAGGTAGCAGGATGACAGCTGGGAATGGCGGGTACCGCTGTTGAACAGCGTAGGCGTAGAGGCCATGTAATCGAAGGACGACAACAGGTTATAGAATTCAATGGCGCGACCATTGGGGTCATCTTCGCGCAGCGCCAGGCCCATGGCCACTCGCATGAAAAATACCTGCGGCAACTCCAGGCGATCTTTTTTCCAGTGCAGGAAGTAACGGTCATAGAGGGTTTGCAGGCCGAGGAAGCCGAACTGCTGATCACGCTCAGGCTTCAGAGCAGCGCCCAGTCGCTCCATATCGTAAGCGGCCATAGCCTCATCAAGCAGTTCGTAGCGAATACCGGCACTGATGAAGGTGCTTAGCGCCTGTGGATACACTTCTGCCAGGGTGAGGCTGGTGTCGAGCTTCAGCGCGGTGACGCTTTCAAGGCGAAGCTGTTCCAGCAGCAGGCGTGCGGTAACGGCGCTGTAGTCCGGCTCTCGTTCAATGCGGCCACGGGCAGTCATCACCAGTGCGGTCAGGACTTCAGCCTCGTCAATGCCGTTGTAAAGGTTACGAATGGCATCTTCCACCAGGGATTCGCCATCAATGCCGTCAAGCCCGAACGCGGCGTTCTCTACCTGCTGTTTCATCAGGCCCATATCCAGCGCTACAGTGCGGCCATCCGCCTGTTTTACGGTGAGCGTAGGGTGAGCTTCTACCGGCTCATGCAGGGCGCGTTCGCGGGCGTGTTCTTCCCGGTACAGAACGTAGGCACGGGCGACTTTTTGTTCTTCAGCACGCATCAGGGCCAGCTCTACCTGGTCCTGTATGTCTTCAATGTGCACTCTGCCACCGGCTTTCAGGCGACGGCTAATGGCCTGCACAACCTGCTCGGTTACCCGGTGAACAGCATCGTTAATCCGGGCTGAGCCCGCTGCCTGGTCGCCTTCAACAGCAAGAAAGGCCTTAGTAACGGCTACACTGATTTTGGAGGGGGTAAAGCTGACCAGGTTGCCGTTGCGTTTGATAACCTGCAGGGTTTCTGTGTCAGATGAGGATGCGGGCCGGGCTTCGGCGAAAGCTGTCGCAGACATGCGATTTTCTCCTGAATACGCGTAAGTTCCGAAACCTTCGCGTACGCAGGACAAACCAGCACCAGCCAGGAATGGCTGCAAGAGTGCCGTGTTCGTTGCTGCTCACCTTATAGGGCCAGATGCAGGCGCCTGAGTCGCGAAGGTACAGTCTTCCCTGGCAGGTCTTCGGACTCAGGGGCATGAACCTGCTGGTTCTGCCTTGCGTGACGACTTCCCGGCTTTCGCCAGTGTCTTTATGCCACGCTCGTTCCCCAATACCGCTGCGCGTCAGTTCCGGATTCTCACCGGATTCCCGATACCATATCTGGTATCAAGCCAAGGATTTGGGCACTATATACAGTATAAGCACCGGCTACAAGGCACTTTTTTTCAATTCGCCGGTCTCTCACCAACACATTGCAACCCGAGACATCCCCATGGGCAACACTCCCCGCTCTGCACTCTGGCTCCTTCTGGCGGTGGCCGGCCTGTTTTCTTCGCACCTGCTGGCACAGGAACCTTTACTACCGGCATTCTCGAAAATGACATCACTGGCTGATGGCTGGGAACCGCTGGAATTTCCCAACATAGAGCAACACTCCACCTATGAACTGGTCAGTGATGGCGACACCCTAGTGGTTAAAGCGCAAACCTCAGGCGGTGCGTCCGGGCTGATCACGCGGCTCAATTTAAACGCCGAGGGCTCCCTGAAACTAAGCTGGCGCTGGAAAGTGTCCAATGTGTTTGATAAAGGCGATGCCCGGGAGAAGTCCGGCGACGACTACCCTGCCCGTATTTACGTCGCCTTCGAATTCCAGCCTGGCAAAGCGGGCTTTTTCGAACGGGCAAAACGGAAGACCGTCGAGGTGCTGTTTGGCGAGGAACTACCCGGCAATGCCCTGAATTATATTTGGGCAAACACGCTGCCTGAGGGCGAATTTATTCCCAACTCCTATACCGACAAAACCGTGATGGTGGCTGTCAGTTCCGGCAGCGAGCAGGCGGGTGAGTGGGTAAGCATCGAGCGGGATATTGTTGCGGACTACCGCGAGGCCTTCGGGGAGAACCCGCCGCCAATTCGGGGCATCGCTATTATGTCGGATTCCGACAATACGGGTGAGCTGGCCACAGCCTGGTACGGCGATATCGTGCTCGCCCCGGCCAACGGGAACTGACGCGTTTTTATGGCGTTATAACTCCGGAAAACCGGGAATAACATAATCGGAGTAGAAATCCTGATAGGACGGCGCCTCACCACGGCTGACGAGCCGCAAATAGGCATCATCGAGCTCGTCCCGGAGGACCGCTGCTCTGGGACTTACCAGAGAATAGAGCCAGGCCGCATAGCGTGATCGAAGTTCCACCCCCCGGATCATGCTGTCTTCAGGGTGGGTAAGAATTTCCTGCACCGGCTCCCGGTAATCCAACACGTAATCGCCGCGTTTGAGCTTGAGCATTTCGAGGGCAGCGCGATTGTTCGGAGCTTCGGAAAGCTGTATTCGCTCAGACCTTTCGAGCCATGAAATCAGACCGCCATAGGTGTAGCCACCGATCACGATAAGGGTCTTTCCTTCAAGCTGGTCAAAATGCGTTAACGGCTCTGAACCCTCAAGGTACCAGGCGTTCAATTGCACCGGATAGACATTGACCCAGCTTTCAAGAACTTCTCCCTGAACGCCCGGGATATTGGAGAGACCAGGCCAGAGATCCACCAGCCCCCTTTTCAGATACAGGTAGATCCGGCTGACCGGGAGATAGATAAAATCGGCCTCGTAACCGGCTTCCTCAACAACTTTCCGGGTGAGCTCGATAAAATAACCTGCCGGCTCACCCTGATCATTCTGGTATTCAATGGGAGGAAATTCTGTGTAGGCAATACGGAGCCTGTTTGAGGCCGTATCGGCCCACACAGGGCTTGCCGTAACGGCAATGGCCAGGCATATAAACATAATGGCCAACCTGGCTGGCGCGACCGCTACCGAGGCAGGAGGGAAAATCAGGTTCCAGAATCTGCTCATAACACCGGCATGCTTAAGATACGATTTATTGTAATGCTTACGCAGAGCGTAGCAGACTCAACCGGAAAGGCTACGGCGCACTCATCAAAACAACGAATGCGATCAAATGTGAAAGCTGACCATATACAAACCCACGCCGCCCATTACCAGAGTATACGGGAAGGCCATGACTACCATCCTGCCATAGGACAGCCGCACCAGCGGTGCGATGGCGGAGGTCAGCAGAAACAGGAAGGCCGCTTGCCCATTAGGCGTTGCTACGCTGGGCAGGTTGGTTCCGGTGTTTATGGCAACGGCCAGAGACTGGAAATGCTCAAAGCTGATACTGCCAGCGTCCAGTGCCTGTTTAACCTCGCTGATATACACCGTGGCTACAAATACGTTGTCGCTGATCATTGATAAGAGGCCATTGGCAATAAAAAACATGCCCGGTTGCTGGCTTTCCGGAAGTGATAACACATAGTCGATAACAGGCTTGAACAGGTGCTGTTCGTGAATCACCGCCACCACAGCAAAAAACACCACCAACAGGGAAGTAAAAGGCAGCGACTCCTGAAAGGCTTTACCTATCTGGTGTTCGCCGGTAACGCCGGTAAACGATGTGATCAGAATGATGACCAGCAGGCCAATGAGGCCCACTTCGGCAAGATGCAGGGCCAGACCCACCACTAATATCATCGCCGCAAACGCTTGCACCCAAAGCGCAGCCTCGTCTGCCTTGGTGCGCTTGGCGCGCTCATTGTTGGCAAATTCCTCAAGTACTCGCCGGACCGGCCTGGGCAGCCTGCCGCCATAACCAAACCAGCGCATTTTTTCGAGCACCCAACAGGTTACCAACCCGGCGGCCAGCACCGGCAGGCTCACGGGCGCCATATGCAGGAAAAAGCCGACAAAGTCCCAGCCAACCACCTTCGCGATAAGCAGGTTCTGAGGTTCGCCGACCATGGTCGCAACACCACCGAGAGCGGTACCTATGGCGCCGTGCATCAGCAGGCTGCGCAAAAACGCGCGGAAGTTTTCCAGATCCTCCCGGTGCAGTTCAACAACATCGTCGTCACTGTCTGCATTATGATCGCTGCTCTGATAACCCTTGCCCGAAGCAACCTTGTGGTAAACGGAGAAAAAACCAACAGCAACGCTGATGATAACGGCGGTTACCGTAAGCGCATCAAGAAACGCTGAAAGCACCGCAGCGGCACTGCAGAACAAGAGCGACAGAGCGGATTTCGAGCGCACGCCCACAAGAATCTGGGTGAAGGCAAGCAGCAGCAAATCCTGCATGAAATAGATACCCGCCACCATGAACATCAGCAACAGGATAACCGGGAAATTGGTCAGCACTTCCAGATACACAGCATCCGGCGTCGTCAGCCCAATAAGCAAGGCCTCAATGGCCAGCAAACCGCCGGGCAGAAGCGGGTAACACTTCAAAGCCATCGCTAGAGTAAAAATGAACTCGGCTATCAGAAGCCAGCCTGCGGTAACCGGCCCCAACACATACATCACGATGGGATTGGCGATCAGGAAAAGCACAATAATCTGCTTGTACCAGACGGGAGCCTTGCCAAGAAAGTTGCTGGTAAAGGCAGAAAACAGTGTCGTTGGCATTGCGGGTTTCTTCTGGGTTAGCGAGCGAAAACAGTATGTGATAACACAGCAGTATCTTCCTTGATATTTCTGTGTCAGTTAATCCGACAAAGATACAGGATAGACCGGTTCTTTAGTACTGTCAGAAAGAAGGGGGTTAACACCACTTATCAACGGGGAGCCGTGTTAAAAAGGGCTCTGAACGACCGATATTGTTCAAGCGCAGCCCCACTCCCTTTAGCTACCAGCCTTACGCGCTCTCTCGGTAAACACTGAGCCAGTCGCGCTGCAGAAAGCGGTGAAAGTGAACCAAGCCGGGGGTAACCACCGATGGTCTGGCGATCATTGAGCAGCACAATCGGCTGGCCATCAGGCGGCACCTGCACACCACCGAGATTAATGCCTTCGGAAACCAGGGTACTGATTTTGCAATTCAACCTGGGGCCTGTAAGGCGCACACCCATGCGGTCGGCGCGGTCATCAACCTGCCACCAGGTGTTGAATGCGTCGAACAGACTGCGGCCGGTGAAGTGCGCAATCTGCGCGCCCGGCAAGAGATCCAGTACCGCTGGCTGGCTGAAATCCGGTATGGCGTCGCAAGGAACCTGCACCGGGCCTTCGCCAGCCTGCAAGCCCCGGCTGTATACGGACAACTGATCGCCCGCCGCAAGTTTGGTGCCCTTGCCGCAGAAGCCACCAAGTTCTTCCCGGGTTACCGAAGCCACACTCCCCAATACCGGTTCTGCTACAAAGCCCCCATATACTGCAAGGTACGCCCGAAGTCCGCTTATCGGGGCTGCAAAGGCCAGGGTCTCGCCTTCTTTCCAGCTTATCCGTTGCCAGAGCGGGACAGGTTTCTGATCCAGAGTTGCGCCCAGATCGGCGCCTGTAATAGTAATTTCCAGATCTCGCCCGGCCACCAGTTGCAGGCCCCCGAAGGTAATCTCCAGGTTGGCCGTACCCCAGGGGTTGCCGGTAAGGTGGTTGGCCCAGGCCCAGGAATAAAGGTCCGCCGGGCCACCCTGTGTGACGCCAAGATGCCGGACACCAAACCTCCCGCTGTCCTGTAGCAAAGCAAGGGGCCCGGCACGCAATACTTTAATGCAGGGTTCAGAGTTGCCTGGAGTGCTCATGCCAGCGGCTCCATGGGCGTGGTATCCCCACCCTCACGCTCGAATGCTTCACGACTTACCGGCACAAACCGTACCTGATCGCCCACACGCAAAAGGCTAAAGCCCTCGCGGTTACGGTCAAATAAACTGGCACTGGTACGCCCCAGCAAATTCCAGCCCCCCGGTGTTGCCGTGGGGTACGCAGCGGTCTGGCGACCAGCCATAGCGACACTGCCTGGCGGCACCTTCTTGCGAGGTGTACCAAGCCTGGCGCATTCAAGTCGCGGATCGGTTAACCCCATAAAAGCAAATCCTGGGGCAAATCCCAGGGCAAAAACCCGATATACCTGCTGGCTGTGGGCATCGATTACATCGTTGACCGCTATACCCGCCTGCTCCGCTACCCTCGTTAATTCAGGGCCTACACTCGTGTCGTACCAGGTCGGAAGTTCGTGTATCTCCCCGGCATGGCGGCTGTCCTCAGGTTCCAGATCCGCGAGTATCCGGTAAATCGTTGCCCGGGCCTCACAGGGCGATACCATCAAGGGGTCAAACACAACCAGAAGGGTGGTGTAGGACGGCACCAGATCAATCAGCGCATCACCGAACGCCTGCTCACACCGGCGCGACAGCGCAGACAACCAGGGCAGGTTGTGCTCGTCGATCGTGTCGAAGAGTCTTATGATCCAGCCATCGAGGCCGGCAGATTCGAGCACCGGCTTCTGATTCATGGTGTAAGCGCCTTCTCCATTGCCTGGGCGATACCCAGCACACTTCTGTCTGAACCATTTCGACCGACCAGCATGAGGCCAGTGGGTAGGTCACCGTGCTGATAATTCGGGAGGGTAATCGCGCACAAATCGAGCAGGTTCGCCACGGTGGTGTTGCGCAGAACAAGCAGGTTCAGCCGCGCATAGTCCGCGTCGTCTTCCAGCTCCGCCAACAACGGTGGCTCAATGGCTACGGTCGGTGCAAGTAGCCCGTCGTAGGCGCCAAGCCACTCTTCTGCCTGCGCTTTTCGCTCAGCCCGCACCTGTTGTAAGTCCAGATAATCAGCCGCGCTGAAGCCGGCGCCCCGCTCCATTCGCCGGCGTATCTGGGGGTCGTAATCCTCTCCGTGTTGCTGCAGCCAGTGTCGGTGAACGTGATAGCTTTCAACCGCTGTAAGCCCTCCACCCTGCAAGAGCTCAGGCAAGGTATCCAGCACCGGCACTGGCGCTTCCACAATCCTGGCACCGCACTCACGCAACTTGCCGAGGCTTCGGGCAAACGCTTCGGCAACCCCCGGAGACAGTTCGTCCAGCATGTAATTGGCCGGAACCACAAAGCTGCGACCGCGCAAATCGACCGGCACCCGCTTTTGCCAACGCTCACCGGCCATAACCGCATCCAGGCGATCACAACAGTCAACGCTGCGAGCAATGGGGCCAATCGAATCGAGACTCTGGGACAAACGGAAAACACCCTCTCGGGGTATGCGCTGCTGGGAGGGCTTGAAGCCGACAAGGCCGCAGAACGCGGCCGGTATGCGAACGGACCCTCCGGTATCACTACCAATCGCCGCAACGGCCATGCCCTGGGCCACTGCAGCAGCAGCCCCGGATGAAGAACCGCCGCAGATCCGGCCCGGCGCCAGCGGGTTGTCGGGGGTGCCATAGTGAGGGTTTAGCCCAAGCCCGGAGTAAGCAAACTCGGTCATGTTGGTATGGCCGGTAATAACCGCCCCGGCGCGCCGCAGACGGGAAACAACCAGGGCATCACTCTGCGCCCGCTGAACCCACCATTTTGACCCCGAGTGCGTTACCTCTCCAGCAACATCGAGCAGCACTTTGAGTGCTATGGGCAGCCCGGCAAGATCCCCCATAGGAACCCCGCCTTGCTGCAAGGCATCAATGGCGGCGGCTTCGGCTTTTGCTGTGCGGTCGAAGCGGGCCGTATAGACCTGATTGGCAGGGTCATCACGCTGGCTAATGTTGTCCAGACACAATTCGAGTAGCTGGCCGGAAGACCACTTGTTCTGATGTATTCCATCAAGCAACGACGACAATGTCGCCTTTGACAGATCCACCGTATCCACGCCAAGCGTCTGACTCATTTCACCACCGATAACGTCGTAGTAGGACAAAACTCTTGGTTTTTCAGCTTATTAAACAATAACCCGACTGGATATAGCCGGGTTATTGAGTATAGCGCCTATTACCTGAAACAACAGGCCATAGGCACGCTACCAAAAGCGTTGCTACAACGATAGCCGGCCCTACCGGCACATCCCAGATCACCGAACAGGCAATTGCCAGCAGATGGCCGACGATCGCACACAAAGAAGCCACAACCGGCGTCTTTTTGTGGAGAGTTCCTACAATAAGCGGGGTGATAATGAGAGTCGCAAACACCACGTAAATGCCCGCCAAAGCCACCGCGTAGGTTACAGCAATGGCGAAAACGGGTATGAACGCTGCGCCAGAAAGCCAGCCGGGGGCCCAGTATCCAAGAGCCCAGACCAGCAACGCCATAACCGCTGTCGCGATCACCAGCTCCTGGTTCGCCCACAACAAATCCCCGGAAGCCGCACGCTGCAAAACCTGGGCCCCATGGGGATCGTTGCTGACCAGTAATACCGCCAGGCTGGCGCCCAAGACATAGAGGATGCCTATCCCTGCCTCTTTTGCTTCACCAAGATGGCGGAGAATAAGCTGTACTGTAAGGGCCGCCAGCAACGCAAACGCCAGGCTTGTGACAGACGCGCCCGCCAGATCTTGGCTCAGCACGAAATAAGTCCCTGTCGCTCCTGCAAGGGTTCCCAGCGATGCCCATTGCGCGATAGCAAGATCTGCAAAGATCACACCTCGCGCAATCACCTGATACCCCAATGGCACCAACAAAAAGCATAGCAGTACGCTGCCTAAGGTGGGCAATAGCATCCACTCATAGGCGGCCACCAGAAGCCTCCTGCACCGTCTCCTCGAGTGTATCCACGATCATTGAAATCAGCTCGGCCAGAGTCTGCGTTTCGCCAGAGTCGGTCACGGTGCCCGGCACCACAAGAACCGGCTTTTGAATCTGGCTTGCCAACCAGTTAGCGGGCTGAGGGTCTTGATGACTGGCGATCAGGATCCCATCCACATCTTTCAGCCCCGGCTCTGCCAGCAGCTGGCTCAGGTGGCTCGCACTGGGCGGCAACCCGGGTTTGGGCTCCAGCTCAAACCTTGAATCCATACCCAGCCAATTCAGGAGGTAAGTAAAGCTGGTGTGCTGAATAACAATAGAATGCCCCTGCAACGCCTCCGCTTTCTGCCGCCACTCGGCACGATGCTGGCTCCAGCGGCCGCGCCATCGTATGTACCGTGCGAGAATATCTCCTGAGGCTTCCGGCCTTAGCTGCCCAAGGCGGTGCGCGAGCGCATCTGCAATAGCCGGAAGCTGATCCGGCGACAGATGCACATGAGGGTTACCCTCCGGATGCACATCACCCATGCTGCGATCCACATGGTCGTGGGGCGCGTGCAGTTGTGCATGCTCCGCCGCATAGAACAAACCCGGGCGCCCTGGCTGAACTGCGGAATTTGATGCCCGCTGCAGAAGCGTAGGCAGCCACCCTGCCTCAAGCGAAGCGCCGGTACAAACCGCAATATCGGCACGTCGCATGGCGGCGATCAGGCTTGGCCTGGCCTCAATGTAGTGAGGATCCTGCAAATAGCTGGTGGCCGTTGTTATCCTTGCATCCGGCAAGAATTCCCTTACCAGAGATGCCCATTCGGGCTCACACGCAAACACCTGAAAGTCTGCCCGGGCTGGCAAAGACACCAGGCCAAGCAGGAGGGTAATAACGAACCATCGGGTATAACTCATATCAGAACCCATGTGCGCCGTGAGCACCCAGCGACATCACGTACTGCACCACAATGGTGTTATCCGCTTCGCTGAAGCCGGTTTCAGACTGATGGGTGTATTGCAGCCGGAGTGTAGAAAAATGCGACCGTGACCAGGCCAGCATCACATCGGTTTCCTGCAGGCTCTGGCTGTGGAAATGATCGCCGTGGGGGGCACGGAGATCCACTTCACCGTAGCGAACACCGGCTGACCACTGCGGTGCAAACTGATAAACACCTGAAACATACCAGCCTTCGTGGTAGTCGTCAGAGGTGGCGTATTCGTTCAAATCATCGGCGTAGAGGTATTCGCCGCTAAGGGTGATCTGCTGTTCCCTGGCGTTGCCATTCGGCGACCATTTCCAGACCGCATCAGCGATGTATAGGTTCTCTCCAGTGTATGACGCACCATGGCTATGGTCATGATCGTCTTCTTCGCCGTGCTCGTGCTCTTCTTCAGTTTCACCGGCTCCAATATTGCGGTTGTTCAGATAAGACAACCCCATCTGCCAACTCTGAGACACCGACAGGTCTCCGCCAACACGCGTATTCAGCGTATAAACGCCGATGCTTTCGTCACCTTCTGACAGTTGATCGCCTTCGAAAGCCTCCGCACCCACCTGCCAGAAGAAAGGCGTTGGCAAAAGGGCGTTCACGCGCAAACCTGTGTCGTAATAATGGCTTCCCAGAAGAGCCCGGTAAACAGCGGGGCGCTCTACAAAGTCATCTTCATGCATGTGCCGACTGTTCAGATACCCCACCTGGGACAGGAAGCGACCACCACGGACACCCAGCCCGGCAGGCAGGCCGTTGGTCTGCAGATACGCTTCCTCTATCAGTATTTCACCTTCGCCATCGTGCTCTTCAAAGACGGTCGTTAATCGGCCAGAGAACATGTCGTCAATCGGCGCAGACAGGGAAAGTTCCGTATGGCCCAGGCCAAAGCCTTTCTCGCGGTGCGAGAGCGCCGTATCGTTCTGTTTGTAATACCCGTCCAGGGTCACGCTCACATCGGGGTTTAATTCATTTGCAGCGGCGCCGCTCGCCAGCACAATCAAAGGAATCGCAGCAAAAGGTACAACACGGTTAAACATGGGAACTCCAGCATTAAAACAGCAGTACAGACCAGCAAACACTGGCCGGTACTGCCGGAAAGAAAGGATTAGTGAGAGTGTTCTTCGTCGTCGTGGTCGTGGCCGGCTTCTGCCAGACCCACCCAGGCGATACCCGAAGCGTTGAAACCAAGATCGATAGTCCGGACGGTTTCGCCGTGATCAGTATCAATCTCAATAACGGACTGACCATCAGGCGTCAGTACAAACATGCGATCCTGAGCGGATGAGAGTGCGATAGAGGGTGAACCATCATCTTCTCCCGGAGCATCCATCACCTGAACCCTGCCGATCAACGCCCAATCATTGGATGGAGCAAACAATTGCAAGCCACCGTCATCACCCAGCACGTAGAACACTTCCCCATGGGTAGTGAAGCCTTGAACCAGCGGCCCAACTCCGTCACCAAGTTCCAGCTCCAGGTACACCTGTGATTCCGATTCCGGGTCGATCACGAACATCTGATCACCGGCAAGGCCAACCAGTTCTTCAACATCGTGGTTGCCCAGCAGGGTTCCGATACGCTCACCCTCAACAAGGCTTGCAGGGTTCGCCAGTTTGATGGTCGGGTAGCCCGCCTCATGCAGGTCGATTACCAGCACACCATCACTGCACCCAAACCCGAGGCTGTGTGCGCCTACTGCAGCGCCATGGAGAGCGGGGCAAGTCTCGCTGTAACGCTCTTCGAACTCGAAGCTGCCGCCATCCAGGTGGTAGCGCTCAACCATGGTCGGCAGCGTGGTGCCCGTAATAGAACTGTCCCGGTAGGTCACAAACAAATGGCCGTCGGCCATCATGGCAACGCCGTGCATGTTGGTTTCCAGGTCCAGGCTGGTGAGGGTACTGTTGCTTCCCAGAGTTTCGTCAGAAAAAACCGTCACTTTGGAGCTGGAGGCTTCACCGCCGTCGAAGAAAACAACACCGTAAGAATCACCAACCGTATAGTGCGTGGGTTTGTGATCATTCAGCGTTAGCGACAACAGGCTCGGGGTCTCTGCATAGTCGTGCATGTGATCGCCGTGATCTTCGGTATAAAGCCCACTGTCAACGAAGGACACCAGGTCATCGCCTCTCTGGGTGGCCACCACGTAGCGATTTCCGGGAGAGGCGTACAACGCAGGAACCTCACCGGTCATCTCAAAGGACGACAACACGTCGCCGCTATCAAGGTCCAATATCTTCAGTGCCGACGGCTCGCCCGTGTCGAACAGCGCCAACCGGCCAGCGGTATCGATATCCGTATCGGTGTGTGCGTCATCCGAGCTGCTACTGCTGCCTCCGCAGGCCGACAAAAACATGGCTGAGGCTAACAAAACCGACGTTTTAAGCGGCGTTATTGAGAAAGGGGCAAGTTTTTTAACGTGCACTATGAGGCTCTCCAGTTGATGTTATAACATTTCATTTAAAGCCCTGAAAAATACAATCCAGAGGTCAAGGCCCAGCTAATTTCAATAAATGTTATGTTATAACATTGTAATTGTAAACCAGAGACATACGTCAACTGCATTCTCCAACCTGGGCCTTGGGCACAGGTTCTGGCCGCATTTCATGTTTGAGAAAAAGGATATTGCGGAAGCTGATGCGAAAAAGCCTCCTGCTTTATTGGGCGTTGCAGGAGGCTTTTATCAACAAATCTCAATATCGATCAACGCGCGGATCTGGAGAGCGTCAGCGTATCGTAATCCCGCAGCAGAAACAGGGCGATGCAGGCCGCCAGCATCGGCCAGGCCGCAAAGAACAGAAGGTTATCAAAAGGCTGGAGGTACTTACCGAAGGCTGACAAAGTGGAGACCGAATGGAAGGCCAGAATAATGCCATAAGTCCAGGTTTTCAGTAGGCCCGCCAAAAACGCAAGGATCAGTATGAGCTGGGCCACTCCGATAATGTAAAAGACAATCTCACCAAGGCCTTCGAGACCATAGAACGCCCCAAAGACCTTGGCAGCATTTTCAGGATGAATGAGTTTTTCTAGAGTCCAGAACAGGAACACGGTAAATATACCGAGTCTTAGCAACAGTAGAGCAAGGGGTAACTGTTTGGGCATTCGTTTTTCCTTCTTTGGTTTTTGAACGATCGCTCAAATGACACAAAGTCTTCATAATAGTTCCGGAATGAACACTACAGAGCGCTGTAACAAACGGAGTGATGCAGGTGTTTTGAGGCAATAACTTATTCAGATCGCCACGACAGGAGTGTGCAGTGTCCACGGAAGTCATTTTTACTCGCCGTTACCGTAAAGCCTGCGAGCTGGCAATGAGCCACGGCACGCCCTGGCGCGCTGCAAAGTTGGCAGCCGTGGTGGGTACGCTTCTGGTGCTGATTAATCAATGGGGAGCGGTAACCGGTCCAGTGCCCATAGACTGGTTAAAAGTATTGCTGACCTATTGCGTGCCCTATCTGGTGTCAACCTACACCAGCGTTAGCAAGGATCTATACCTGCTTGGGGAAACGGAAGCCGCCGAACTGACGGCTCATCATGAAGCCCAGAAGATCCGAGGGCAATAAGGCACGAGTTATCTCTCAATCCGGCTATGTGCGGCAGGGGTTATCAGCTCTCTGCTGCATGTCATACTGGCTGTTCCCAGGCCGGGAAAGGATCATTCAGCGTCTGCCAGAACGATTTGCCGGCCAAAAGCTGCTCTTCATCCAGAAGACACTCATCCAACTGACCGGTGATCGTGGCCTGATCCAGATTCTGGCCAATGAAGACTAACTCCTGACGCATATCGCCGAAAGGCTCTACCCAGGTTTCCATGATTGACTCGCGATACTCTGGATCCTCGGGCCAGGACTTCTCTGGCACGGCTTTCCAGAACATCCCGGCGAACCCGTGCCGGGCAATACCACCGGCCTGGCTCCAATGACCCGCAAACTCCGGACGCGTGGCCAGCCAGAAATAGCCTTTGGAACGAATGAGCTTGCCACCGGAAACCGGCTGGTGCAGGAACTCATAGAACTTTGCAGGGTGAAAGGGGCGGCGGGCGCGGTACACAAAGCTGGAAATGCCGTACTCCTCGGTTTCCGGAATGTGTTCGCCGCGCATTTCTTTCAGCCAGCCTGGCGCCTGCTGAGCGCGTTCAAAACTGAATCTGTTGGTATTCAGCACCTTATCAAGTGGTACGGCGCCTTTTTCTATGGGAAGTATTTCTGCTTCTGAATTGAGGCTGCGGAGCACGCCCTTGAGCCGATCGAGGTCGCTTTGGGAGACCAGGTCTGTTTTGCTGACCAGCAGGATGTCGCTGAATTCAATCTGATCGACAAGCAGGTCTGCCACGCTGCGCTCATCTTCTTCGCCCAGGCTTTCTCCGGTTTCCTGCAAAGATTGTGCTTCGTCAAAATCCTTCAGGAAATTAACTGCGTCCACCACAGTAACCATGGTGTCGAGCCTGGCAATATCAGACAGGCTCACGCCGTCTTCATCAGCGAAAGTAAAGGTTTCTGCTACCGGTAAAGGTTCCGAGATGCCGGTAGATTCGATGACCAGGCAGTCGAAACGACCCTCTGCAGCGAGTTTGCGCACTTCGATCAACAAGTCTTCTCTCAGGGTGCAGCAGATACAGCCATTACTCATCTCAACGAGTTTTTCTTCTGACCGGTTCAAGGTGACTTCCTGTTGAACCTGAGCGGCATCGATGTTGACTTCGCTCATGTCGTTGACGATCACAGCAACCCGCTTTCCCTCCCGATTATTAAGGATATGGTTCAGCACCGTGGTTTTGCCCGCGCCTAAAAATCCGGACAGTACGGTCACGGGAAGGCGGGTATCCAGATGATCCATGCACAATCTCCCTGGTAGTTAGGTTCGGTGTCTGCACATTGCTTTACAGTAGATATGTTATAACATAACATTTGCTGGTGAAAAGTGATACGCATTTTGCGAGACGTGAGCCTCAGGAGCACTCAACGATGTCTGGAGAAAACAAGGGCCTTTCCCTACCGATAGCGGTACACGGCGGTAAGCCCGAGTGCCTGACTGAAATATTCAGAGACGAGGTTAATCTCGCTGTTTGGGAGCGCCCGCTCTCCGGTGAAAGCATCAGCTTTGCTCATCACTTTTCAAGAGAAGCCGGCACTTTCGAGCGTTTTGTCGGTATTAACGCAGGCGACCACCTGGAGCAGATCCTGCCTGCCTGGGCCCAGGAATTGGCGGGCGCCAAAGCCTGGTTGGCAGATGTAAATGAGATGGTGGAGATGTTCGGCTGCCTGTTCGAGCCTGCCGCTATTGGCGTCCGGTTGCACGTGCTCCCGGATACCATGTGCCCCCGTTTCCACACCGACAAGGTGCCGGTACGTTTATTGGTGACCTATGCCGGCAGGGGGACTGAGTGGTTGCCCGAGAATCAGGTAAAACGGGGAAATCCGTCTGGCCCCCTCCCCGATCAGGCAGTCAGCGCTGAGGATATCCAGGTTATGCCAACCGGTGCAGTATCCCTTCTCAAGGGGGAGTCCTGGATAGGCAATGAAGGCCAGGGCCTTGTCCATCGCTCCCCGGAACCGGGTGCCCACCCCCGCCTTGTATTGGGTCTTGATTGGCTTTCCTGATACCCGAAAGCCAGCACGCAAAACCCGATACTCCACCCGCACGCAACCTCATACCCTCGTCTGAGTTAGCTAATGGCAGACTCACAGCTGACATTGTACGACATTGACCACATCTGAATGCTGCCACAAACCTCGCCACAACCCCCCAGCTGATTGTTTTATATCCATTAATTTCTGATGGCACACATACTGCTCTGAACCATATCGATAGCCCTGCCCAGAAAACCTCATCAAAACTATGGAGTTAACCATGAAAGAACGATCGATATGGATCTCAGCCGGTATGCTCGGCGCACTGATTATTGCTACACCTGCCCTGGCAGAAGATCAAACACTCTACGCCGCACTGTCCCAGGGTGAAGTATCAGGGAACGTACGCCTGCGGTACGAGTCGGTGGATCAGGACAACACGCTTGAAGACGCTGACGCTCTGACCGTCCGCACCCGTTTGGGCTATACCACCGGTAACTACAAGGGCATTACCGGTGTTCTGGAATTTGAAGATTCCCGAAATGTATTGGGGGTGGACGATTACAACAATACCCTGGGTAAAAATCCGAATTATTCGATCATCCCCGACCCGGAAACCACGGAAGTCGACCAGGCTTACCTACAGTACAGCGGCTACAACCTCAGGGCGCGCGGCGGGCGGCAGGTCATCACCTATGACAACCAACGCCACGTCGGTCATGTCGGCTGGCGCCAGGATCGACAGACGTTCGATGCTGTGCGCCTGACCTATACACCAAGCACCGCACTGAGCCTGGACTATGCCTTCATTAACCAACGCAACCGCATCTTCGCCGAAGCCGGCGACCTGCCTTCAAACGATCATTTGCTGAATCTGGGCTATCAGACCGGCTTCGGCAAACTTTCGGCCTACGCGTATCTTTTAGAAATTGATGACGGCACGGACAACGGTCTGGATACCATGGGCTTGCGCTACGCGGGCGATTACAAAATGGAATCAATGAAGTTTGTCTACGCAGCCGAATACGCCACTCAGGAAGCGGAGACGGGCTCCAGTAAGTTTGATACCGACTATTACAGCCTCAAGGCAGGCCTTGGCGTTAGCGGCATCACCATCGCCATGGCCTATGAAGTACTCGGATCTGATGATGGTAACTATGGCTTCGCCACGCCTCTGGCCACACTGCATGTATTCAACGGTTGGTCTGACCAGTTTCTGGCGACGCCCGCGAATGGCCTGGAAGACATCTCACTGACGGTTGCAGGCGGCCTGGCAGGGGGTAAATGGGCCATCGAGTATCACGACTTCAGCGCTGACGAATCCACCCCCGGCGTAAACGATCTCGGCGACGAATTCGGTGTGAGCTACACCCGCAGTTTCGCCAAGCATTATACGGCAGGTATCAAGTACGCAATGTACTCTGCCGGAGACAGCGCGGCAGGCAAAGTGGACACAAACAAGCTCTGGCTGACGCTCAGCGCTGCGCTCTGACCTTTTATCCTAAACGATTCTGCCCCAGAGCCGGGCAATGGCAAGTGACAGTTGCCATTGTCCGACATTGGCAACCCACGAAAACCGCTCAGATTTTCGCCTGAATTCGCTCAACTCATTGATTAATAAATACTTCACATTGGTGGCACACATGCTGCTTCGAACCATACCCATATTCGTATGAACCGGAGTAAAGACATGGGCGCATCACTATCTATTGACTACGTTACCCATCAGTTCTCACCTTCAGCCGCACCAACACTGAAAGATATCGATACCCGGATCGAACCGGGCGAAATGGTCGCGCTTATAGGCCGCAGTGGCTGTGGTAAATCCACGTTGTTGCACATGATGGCCGGGCTTTTGATTCCCTCCCAAGGTTGCATCCGCATTAACTCCCGCCAGATCAGCAAGCCAAGCGCTAAATGGAACATGATGTTTCAGAAAGCCTCTCTCTATCCCTGGATGAGCGTTAAAGAAAATGCGGCCCTTGGGCTCATGTTTGCAGGCCTGTCAAAAGCTGAGGCGGTGGAAAAAGTCGACCCCCTGTTAGATATGCTTGGTCTTCACGATAAAAAAGATGTGAACGTTCAAAGCCTGTCCGGCGGCCAGCAGCAGCGAGTTGCGCTGGCCAGATCCCTGGCAACCGACCCGGATATTCTCCTGCTTGATGAGCCTTTTTCTGCGCTTGATGCCTTTACCCGCACCGCTTTGCAGGAAGAGGTACCGGCCATCTGCCGGGAGCGGGGCATAACCATGATCATTGTGACCCACGACATAGATGAGGCCGTAGCCATGGCCGACCGCGTTCTTATCATGTCGCAGAATCCGGGGCGCATCGTCGAAGAGCTCGAAGTAGACCTGCCATGGCCACGGCGCCATATGGATAACGGTTTTCAAACCCGCCGGGAAGAGCTTATGAACCGCTTCAAAGGCACGGATAACGGCCTTCAGGGCCGCCAGCAGCATACCGCCACCGATCAATCTGAATCAGCAGCTTAACTACTTAGCAGCGCTACGAAAAAGGAACCTGACATGAAAAATCGCCAAAGCGACGACAGTCCCTTAACCCAGTCTGAAGCGGACTACCTGCAAAAGCATGAGATGGGCCGAAGAGATTTCCTGCTCGACACCCTGGCTCTCGGTGGTTTGGCAGCCGGTTTCGGGCTCGCCGCGAGCAACCCGGCATGGGCCAGCATCCAACCTCCCGCAGACGAAGTTGTGCGCATCGGCTATCTGCCAATCACTGATGCAACAGTGCTGCTGGTGGCTCACGAAATGGGATTTTTCAAGGAACAAGGGCTGAAATCAGAGCCCCCTACTCTGATAAGAGGGTGGTCACCATTGGTTGAAGGCTTTGCCGCAGGCAAATTCAATCTGGTCCACTTCCTCAAGCCAATCCCGATCTGGATGCGTTACAACAACGGCTTTCCGGTCAAGATCATGTCCTGGGCTCACCTGAACGGCTCCGGGCTGGTCGTCGGCAAGGATGTGGGAGCAGAGAAATTCTCAGACCTTGGCGGTAAACAGATCGCCGTGCCCTACTGGTATTCCATGCACAACATCGTTTTGCAAATGGGCTTGCGACACGCTGGTCTGACCCCAGTCATCAAGGCGCAGGGTGAGCCGCTTGCCGCCAACGAGGTAAACCTTCAGATCATGCCTCCACCGGATATGCCGCCTGCCCTGGCAGCAAGAAAAATTGACGGTTACATCGTCGCTGAGCCGTTCAACGCCGCCGGCGAGCTGCTGGCCGGTGCCAAGATGCTGCGCTTTACCGGAGACATCTGGCGTAACCACCCTTGCTGCGTAGTTTGCATGAATGAGCAACAGGTCAATGCCAACCCTGAATGGACTCAGAAGGTTATGAACGCCATCGTGAAAGCTCAAGCTTACGCCCAGCAAAACAAAAAGGAAGTCGCCGCAATGATGTCCCGGGACGGCAAACGCTACCTTCCCATGAAGGCCAATGTCGTTGAGAAAGCGATGACAGACTACGATGACGCGAGCTACGGCAAGCCCGACGCAATCCAGCATCCCGAGTGGGGCAGTGGACGCATTGATTTCCAACCCTGGCCGTTTCCGTCCGCCACTAAACTGATCGTCAATGAGCTGAAGCGGACTCTGGTGGGGGGCGACATCTCGTTCCTGAAGGATCTTGATGCAGACTTTGTCGCTGACGATCTGGTTGACTATCGCTTCGTTAAAGCTGCGATGGAAGCCTATCCCGGATGGCAGGACGCACCCGGTTTCGACGCAGCTGACCCGTTTTCGCGTGAAGAGGTCATCAAGTTATGAGTGCCGGCACCACAACATCAACGAGTAGTGCCGTCTCGCTCTTCGCTCCCACGAAGCTCGTTCGCCTACTCAGTAACCTGCAATACCCCGCCATGGGAATCACAGGGTTGCTTTTCCTCTGGTGGATTGGCGGTTTACTCATTCAGAATAATGAAAACCTGAGTGCATTCTCGGCTTTCGCACCCGCGCCGGCCTTCCAGGCGCTCTATGATCTGGTAACGAGTGGTGAGATCTGGGCACCGATCACATCAAGCCTCTATCGAATCCTTGTCGGGATGACTTGGGGTATCGCCATCGGTGTACCTGTAGGCGTCACCATCGGTTATATCGGTGTCGCTCTCAAGGTCGCCAACGTTCCTTTCCAGTTCCTGCGTATGATCAGCCCACTGGCCTGGATGCCGATTGCCGTCATGGCTTTTGAAACCTGGGACTCCGCCATTATATTCCTGCTCGTAATGGCCACAGTCTGGCCCATTATCTTTTCAACAGCTCACGGAGTGCGCAGAATTGACCCAAACTGGTTCAAGGTTGCTCGCAACCTTGGGGCTTCCGGTCCACAAATGCTACGACGCATTATCCTGCCGGCCATCATGACGGATGTCATGGCCGGCATTCGCCTGGCCGTAGGTGTGGCCTGGGTGGTTCTGGTGCCAGCCGAATACCTCGGGGTCACCAGCGGGCTGGGCTACGCCATTAACGATGCTCGAGATACCCTTTCCTATGACTATCTTGCGGCTGTCGTCCTTGTCATTGGCATTATTGGCTATGGACTGGACAGCGTGTGCAACCTTTTGATCAAACGCTTCAACTGGCATGTCGAGTGAACCTGATAGCCAGCAATGTTTCACGCCCCGAGCCTACCGCCGGGGCCAGCTGGTTGTTCCGCCAAACCTGACAATGTCGAACATCGGTGCACAATTTGCATGAGCCTATTCCAACATTGGCAGACAATATGATGAACGACATGGGCGACAACGAGCTAACGAACAATACCCACTCCAGCGCAGACACCGCCGGCTCCGACCTCTCAGTCCTGCATGAAGCCGCTAAACTGATCGGGCATTCAGCCACACCTGAAATAGCGATCACCAGCACTCTGAGACTGATGTCCCAGATGCTCGGCTTGAATAGAGGCAGAGTCTTGCTGCCCTCCTCCACCAACTCCGACCTGCAGATCCGTTACAGCTATGGCCTCACAAGCGCGGAACGCCATAAGGGCCGCTACAGATACGGTGAAGGTATTACAGGAAAGGTAATGAAAACCGGGAAGCTGGCGGTGGTACAGAATATCGACGACGATACCGGCTACCTTTTCCGAGCCGTTGAGCGAACCACACTACCTGACAACATGGTCGCCTATATTGCAGTTCCCATCATGGATGGCGATACTCCCATCGGGGTTCTGGCGGCCCACCGCTTGCGCATGCGGCCTCGTCCGGTTGATGCAGATCTGGTCATCCTTCGTATTCTGGCCACCTTTATCGCTCAGATCATCAAGATCAATAACCTGATTGATGAGCGGACCAGTTATCTGCAGGAAGAGAACCGCGAGCTGAAAGATGCCCTGCAGAATAAGTACGCTAATCACGGCATTCTTGGCGAAAGCCCTGCCATTCATAACGCACTCGACCAGATAGCCCGTGTTGCCAACACTCCGGTAACAGTGCTGATCACCGGCGAATCGGGAACCGGAAAAGAGCGCTTTTCACAGGCTTTGCACCTGAATAGCGCTCGTAAAGACAGCCCGTTCCTTGCCATTAACTGTGCCGCTATCCCGGAACAACTGCTCGAATCCGAGTTGTTCGGGCATGAGCGTGGCGCCTTTACAGGTGCAACATCTGCGAAGCAGGGCAAGATTGAACTGGCAAATGGCGGCACACTTTTCCTGGATGAAATCGGTGATCTGAATCTGGAACTCCAATCCAAGCTGCTGCGTGTGCTTGAAGGCCAGGTCATACAGCGTGTTGGCGGAGTCCGGGATATTCCTGTCGATGTGCGTATCATCACTGCCACACATAAAAACCTTCAAGAGGCGGTCAATAGAGGCACGTTCCGCCTGGACCTCTTCTATCGACTCAACGTGTTTCCCATTCACCTTCCACCTCTGCGGAAGCGGGCGGGTGACGTGCAGTTACTCGCGCGCCATTTCCTGATGTCGGCGAACCGGGATTACAGTCGCTACACCGTTTTCGGACAGGGGGTGATGGAACGACTGGAGAGTTACAACTGGCCAGGAAACATTCGTCAGCTGGAAAATGTGATCAAACGATCCGTTCTCACAGCTTTGAATGGCGCAATCAGTATCCGGGATATCGAAATAATCCTGCTCCAGGAGTCTGCTATCAACAACCCGCTCGAAACAACGCACACATCCCCACCAGCGTCTGTACCGGGCGCCCCGGCTCAGGAAGCTCCCACGGCATTAGCACAAGGGCGCCCCTACAGCTGGGTGCGTGAAGACGAATCCAGAGCTATTGAAGAGGCACTGGAAAAAACAGGGGGTAATAAAACCCGAGCGGCGGCCCTTTTGAATATGACCCCCAGGCAATTTCGCTACAGGATGGAAAAACTGGGCGTCCACTCAAATGTCTGACATTGTCAGGCTTACATTTATTGCCAAAGCATTCCAATGCTGATGTATTTATCAGAAAAATAACAACAACTCATTGTTTATTATAGATTTATTTGTTCTGGCACACTCCATGCAGTTCTTTAAAGCAAAGCTGGGCGCAGAAGTAACAATGCGCTCGGGTTTGCCAATTTAACTGGAGAGTAAAGCCATGAGCACAGCAACCGCACCGAAGACTGTTTCAACTTACCTGCGCCCAATCGACCGCGACGGCTTATCAGCGTTCGCCGAAAAAGGCAGAAAAAACCCTGAGAATCGTGGCACCAACAAAGTCCACACCATTACCGATGGCCAATACCGCACCGTCAGCCACGTTAACCAACACGAAGTTGTGGTGGACGAACCGCTGCATTTGTTCGGAGAAGATACCGCTCCGGCACCAGGCGAAATCGTGCTGTCTGGTTTAGGTGGCTGCCTTTGCGTTGGCATCACCGCTGTCGCCACCTGGAGGCAGGTCAAACTGAGCCGTCTGGAAGTCTTTCTGGAGGCTGACATTGGCAATAGCGCAGCCTGGGGTGCCGGTGGTGCCGATCGTACACCGGAAGAGATGGGTTTTCAGGACATCCGCGTCAAGGTCCTCATCGAAGGCGATGCAACCCGTGAGGAACTGAACGAGATTGTAGAGAAAGCCAACTACTTCTCCCCCGTCGCAAACAGCATGCGCAACCCCATCCCGTTCAGCATCAGCATGATGGACTAATTACTTTTCAACTAACTAGGGAGGAATGCCATGAACAGCGTCGCAGTCTCTTCAAACCAGGCCCTTTGGGCTGACGATTCACAGGTTCTCGCTGATGTCAGCATGGTCGGGCGCGAACAGCTCGCCCCGGCAGCCTACCGAATCGACCATGAGGGTTACTACCCGCTGGATATCATGGCAAACCTCGGCCAAGCCGGCGCGTTCGCCGGTCATCTTGACCAATATGGCGCTCGCTATGGCCTGGCGGTGGCCTCCATGCAGGAAATCAGCCGGCACTGCGGGTCCACCGGTTTCATGACCTGGTGCCATGATGTTTGCGGGCTCTACATGGAGCAATCGGGTAACCCGGCACTGCTTGCCCGACTACCCGATCATACCGCCGGGCGTACCTTCGGTGGAACGGGTCTATCAAACCCGATGAAAGCATTCACTGGCATCGAAAAGATGGCATTGAAAGCCAGGAAGGTTCCTGGCGGTTATAGCGTCAGTGGTACTTTGCCCTGGGTCAGCCATATTGCCCCGGGGCAATACTGTGGTGTGATCGCCTCCGTCGACCGGGATGATGGAACCCGCTCCCATGAGATTATGTTCCTGCTGGATCTGGACGAGCGCGTGACACTGAGAAAATGCCCCGAGTTTTCCGGAATGGAAGGTACCAGCACCTGGGCCATACCGCTGGTCGATTATTTTGTCAGCCAAGATCAGATAATTGCCGATCCTGCCCGGCCCTTTATCCAGCGCGTTCGCGCCGCATTTATTTTGTTGCAGGCTGGGATGGCCACCGGTGTTATTCAGGGTTCTATTGACTCTGCCCGCGAGGTCGAACCCTCACTTGGCCATGTGAATCAGTATCTGCATGACCGACCCGATGAGCTGCAGGCCGAGCTCGATGAAATGACAGAAGTGACATCGAGGCTATGCCAGACCCCGTTCGATGGCTCCAAAGAATTCCTCCTTGATGTGCTTGATTTACGAGCATGGGGCTCGGAACTTGCACTCAAGGCATCTCAATCCGCACTTCTGCACCAGGGTGCGCGGGGTTACCTGATGAACTCATCGCCGCAACGCCGAATACGCGAGGCACATTTCGTCGCCATCGTCACACCTGCCCTCAAGCACCTGAGATGGGAAATGGCAAAACAAATGCGTGAAGAGGTACCGGCATGAACCAGCAACCCCTCGACAAAACCATGCCCTGGAGGCAGTACATTTGCCTCGCATGTGGACTGATATACGACGAAGAACTGGGGGATCCGGATAGCGGACTCGCACCAGGCACCCGTTTTGAGGATATTCCTGACGATTGGGAGTGCCCTTTGTGTGGCGTCACCAAAACAGATTTCGAGCTGTTTGAACGACAGGAAATCACCGTCTCCGAGCAGCCCATACAGTTCAACCGCGAACCCGGGGTTGTTGTTGTAGGCGCTGGCATTGCTGGATGGTCCACGGTGGAAGCACTACGCACGTTGAATCCGGATGTTCCCATTACACTGGTCAGCGCTTGCGGGGGTGACCTGTATCACAAGCCTGAGCTATCTGTCGCAATTAGCCGCGGTGCCGATAAATCAGCGCTCATCCGCGAGACCGGACCCGATGCAGCCCGCCGCCTCGGTGTGCAGCTGATGCCAGGCACTTTCGCGGTGGGTTTAAGCCCGGCACTTCGACAGCTACGCACTACTCGGGGGACTCTGAACTACACCCACCTGGTTTTGGCTCAAGGTGCCAAGCCGGTCCTTCCGCCCCAGCTCCCCCCCTCTTTGTGTTGGCGCGTCAACGAGCTGGAGGGCTGGTCTGGCCTGCAGCAGGCGCTTGCCGGAGGTAAACAGTCGGTGGCCATTGTCGGAGCCGGTATGATCGGGTGCGAGCTGGCTGAAGATTTTGCTCACGCAGGTCACAAGGTCACGCTTCTTGATCGCAACACCTCGCCGCTCGCCGGCCTGTTGCCTGAAGAGGCCTCATCTCGACTGGTCAACAGCCTGACCAACCTCGGCGTCACTTACTACGGTGGTGTTGATGTTGCCGGTATTACAGAGCTTGAAAGCGGCAAACGAGTTGTCGAGCTCGAAGCCAATCCCTCTATTGAAGTCGATCACATTGTCGCAGCCACGGGGTTAGTCACTGATAACAGGCTGGCTCTCCAGGCACATCTGCGTTTTGAATCCGGGCTCGCAGTGGACCCCCAAACGCTGTGCACCAGTGACCCCAATATATATGCACTTGGCGATTGCATCAGCATTGACGGAACACCCTGTCGCTTTATTGAGCCCGTAAAGCATCAGGCTCAAGCAATCGCTCACGCCATATTCGGCATGGACACAGTGACGTACACACATACGCCTCCGGTAATACGGCTCAAAACCCGCTCTATGCCCGTGGTTTTGCATGGTCGGCCTTTGGCCGAAGGGACCTGGAAGACCATTTCGCAAGATGCCAACGAACTCATTATGGAGCAATACCTGGGTGGTCAGATGGTCTCACAACTGAAAATAGGCACCTCGACACAAAGCCAGGCTGCCTGAGCATCAGGGCGATGCTGAACCCGATACATCCGATTAACCATACAAACTGAAGGAAGCCATTATGATTAATAGCCGCGATGAAGTAACCCAGATGATTATGTCCTCCAAAGTGCTCAAGGGCATCAAGTGGAGCACCGTTGCAGATACCGTTGGTCTATCCAAAGAATGGACCACCTCTGCATGCCTTGGCCAGATGGCGATGAACAAGGAGCAGGCTGAAAAAGTCGGCGAACTGTTCGAACTCAGTGACGAAGCAGTTGCCTGGCTTCAGGTGACCCCCTACAAAGGCTCGCTTCCCACCGCTATTCCTGCCGACCCGCTGATCTATCGCTGGTACGAAATTGTCAGCGTATACGGCGGCACGATCAAAGAGTTGATTCATGAAGAGTTCGGCGATGGCATAATGAGCGCCATCGATTTTTCGATGGATATTCAGCGCGAAGATGATCCCAAAGGTGATCGCGTAAATGTTGTTTTGTCTGGCAAGTTTCTCCCATACAAAGCCTATTGAAGAGAATCAACTCTTCGACTTCAGGGGTGACGGTGCTTCAGCAGTGAACAGTTCCGAGCGACTGGCAGCATACTTCATAATAGCCAGTCGCTCGCTGAGCTGGTCGTTGAAACCTGCTATCGCATTCCGGAGTACGGAAGCTGCTGTGGGTAGAGAATCTTAAGACCACTCATTACCAATACAACCACAACCCAAACACCCCGGAGACATTTTTGGCGTAGCGTCAAAACCCACGGCAGTCTCATCCTGCTTAGCACTCCCGGCTGGTTACTCCACCGTTACGCTTTTCGCCAGGTTTCGGGGCTGATCCACGTCTGTGCCCTTGAGTACTGCAACATGGTAGGACAACAGTTGCAGAGGCACGGTATATACAATCGGAGCCGTGATTTCGTGCACTTCCGGAAGTTGCACTACATGGATGTTCTCTTCCGGTTTTATGTCCGCTGCGCGATCAGCGAACACAAACAGTTCACCGCCCCGGGCCCGGACTTCTTCCATATTGGATTTAAGCTTCTCGGCCATGCCGTTGTTGGGCGCCACCGTGATCACAGGCATTTCACTATCAACCAACGCTAGAGGCCCGTGTTTCAGCTCGCCGGCCGGGTATGCCTCTGCATGGATATAGGAAATTTCTTTGAGCTTCAGAGCTCCTTCCATGGCTACCGGGAACTGCGACCCCCGCCCCAGGAACAGAGAGTGGTTTTTATCCATAAACCGCTTGGACATCTCTGCAATTTCGCCATCCAGTGCGAGTACATCGCTGACTTGGCCTGGCACCAGATGCAGTGCCTTGACGATTTCGGCTTCCTGCTCTTCGCCCAGACCATTTTGTCGAGCCAATGCCAGGGTGAAGATCAACAGCGCTGTTAGCTGGGTGGTAAAGGCTTTGGTCGAAGCAACGCCAATTTCCGGCCCGGCCTGGGTCATAATGACCAGATCGGATTCGCGGACCAGTGAGCTGCCCGGTACGTTGCAGATTGCCAGCGCAGCGCGGAAGCCGGCCTTTTTGGCCTGGCGCAGGGCGGCCAGCGTATCTGCGGTTTCGCCAGACTGGGAAATACAGAGAAACAGCGTGTCTTTCTGGATAACGTGTTTGCGGTAGCGGAACTCGGAGGCTACTTCCACGGAGCAAGGGATACCGGCCAGTTCTTCGATCCAGTAACGGGCAACCATGCCTGCGTGGTAGCTGGTACCACAGGCAATGATCTGCACGTGCCGGACATCTTTCAAAAGATCGCCGGCCGAGGTGCCAAGCGCCTGCTCCAGAACCCGTGATTCAGTCACACGGCCTTCCATGGTGGCTTTGATAACTCTTGGCTGCTCGTTGATTTCCTTGAGCATGAAGTGCCGGTATTCGCCTTTGTCTGCGGAATCTGCGCTGTGCTCGAAACGGCTTATGCTACGCTCAACCGGTGCACCATCACGATCATGAATTTCGATGCGGTCCCGGTGAATGTCAGCAACATCACCCTCTTCGAGAAACATGAATCTGTCGGTTACCGGCAAGAGTGCAAGCTGGTCCGACGCAATGAAGTTCTCACCAATACCAACGCCAACCACCAACGGGCTGCCCTCGCGGCATACCACAACATGATCCGGCTCATCAGCATGTACGACAGCAAGAGCATAAGCTCCACGCAGGCGAGCGATTGAAGCCTTTACCGCATCGTAAAGCTTGCCCAGTTCGCGGTAGTTCTTCTGGATCAGGTGAACAACCACTTCGGTATCGGTCTGGGAGGTAAACTCAAAGCCGTCGGCCTTCAGCTCTTCACGCAACTCCTGATAGTTCTCGATGATTCCGTTATGAACAATCGCAAGGCGATCACCGGACATATGAGGGTGGGCATTGAGCTGTGACGGCTCACCATGAGTTGCCCAACGGGTATGGGCAATACCAAGGTGGCCGGAGAGCGGATTGGTTTCGACCGCAGCAGCCAGCGAGGCTACCTTACCGACTTCCCGGGCGCGCTGTACCGCGCTCTTGCCATCCAGAACCGCCATACCGGCAGAGTCGTATCCCCGATACTCAAGGCGGCGCAGGCCCTCAAGAAGAATATTCTGAACATCCCGTTCTGAAACCGCACCTACAATGCCACACATGCTGCTTGTCCTGTTCGTAATATAACCAATGGTAAAATTCTGGCAGGAAACCCTATTCAGTGTTTTTCCGGCTTCTGCCAACCGGAGATGTTGCGCTGCCGGCCCCTGGCTACGGCCAGTTGCTCCTCAGGCACATCCTTGGTGATGGTGGACCCCGCACCAACCGTGGCGCCAGCCGCGACGGTAACCGGTGCAACCAGAGAGCTATTGGAGCCAACAAACACCCCATCACCAAGCTGGGTCTGATATTTGTTTACACCATCATAGTTGCAGGTAATGGTACCTGCACCCACGTTTACATTGGCTCCCAGCGTAGCATCACCAACGTAGCTGAGGTGGTTAATTTTGCTTCCTTCACCGACAACGGTTTTTTTGGTTTCCACAAAATTACCAACCTTGGTGTTCGCCGCCAATTGTGTGCCGGGACGCAGGCGGGCAAATGGCCCGACCTGAGCATTGGGCCCTACACTGGCTTGCTCGATTACACTGTGTGCATGAATCTGAGCACCATCAGCTATATCGGCATCTGTGATGACACAGCCCGGACCAACAGATACATTGCTACCCAGCGTCACCTTGCCATTAAACACCACGTTTACATCAATCAGTACGTCGTTGCCTATGGTGAGTTCGCCGCGCACATCCACGCGCGCCGGATCCGCAAGCGTGGCGCCCTCCGTCATCAGCCTCTCGGCTTCCCGGCTTTGGTACCAGCGCTCAAGTTCAGCCAGTTGCAGACGGTTGTTCACACCCTGCACTTCATACGGATTACCCGGCTGAGCCACATTCACCGACATCCCTTCCTGCACCGCCATCGCAATGATATCGGTAAGGTAGTACTCGCCCTGAGCATTGCTGCTGGACAACTGTGGCAACCATGTTTTCAGGTGTCGCGCGCTAACAGCGAGAATACCCGTGTTCACTTCGGGGATAGCCAACTGCTCGGCGTTTGCATCTTTTTGCTCGACAATCTCCGTGACCTTTCCCGCCTCGTTGCGCAGGATACGGCCGTAACCCTGTGGATTGTCGAGTGTAACGGTCAACAATCCCAGAGTTCGCTCGTCCAGATCCTGAACCAGCCCCTTCAACGTATCTGCCGTAGTCAGTGGAACATCACCATATAGAACCAGCACCCGCGCATCATCAGGCAACTCTGGCAACGTCTGCGCAACGGCGTGCCCGGTACCCAACTGCTGCTCCTGCATTACCCAGCTTACGCTGTGCGCCTTGGTCGCGGCCTTGACCTGATCTGCGCCGTGCCCGATCACCCCGTGTATTTTTTCAGCGCCCAGGGTCAGTGCCGTATCGATCACATGGTGCAGCATGGGCCGGCCTGCGACTTTGTGCAGTACCTTCGGCAACGATGATTTCATCCTTGAGCCCTGGCCGGCGGCCAGGATAACAACGTGCAACGGTGACATGGGGACACAGCTCCCTTAGGTGGACGGGGTGATTTCAATAAACCGTTAAAACAATAAAAAAAGCCGCATCCCTGCTACTGGAAACCGGTATTGGAATCACCTTGTACGGTGACACAACACCCGCTACCCATGCTGGATGCGGCTTTTCTGGGCGAGCTTTTGCAAACCGTTCTAGCGAACGTTTTTGCGCAGCTTCTGCAAAGTACGCAGCTGAGCGGCCGCTTCGGCCAACTCGGCAGCAGCCCGAGAATACTCGAACTCGCCCGTTTTATTCGCCAGTGCTGCTTCGGCGTCTTTCTGAGCCTGCAATGCTGCAGCCTCATCAACGTCCTTCGCACGCACCGCCGTGTCGGCCATCAGGGTCACAAGGTTTGGCTGCACTTCCAGGTAGCCCCCGGAAACGTACAGAATCTCTTCCTCACCACCCTGCTTGATGATCCGGACTGCCCCCGGTTTGAGTGCGGACAGCAACGGAGCATGGCCTAACTGAATGCCCAACTCACCCTCGGTGCCGGTAGCGATAAGCATCTCTACCAGGCCGGAGTAAATCTTCTTCTCAGCGCTCACGACGTCACAATGTACAGTCATAGCCATATCTCTAAGCCTCTTGGGTCAGAAATTGAAAGAAGATTACTTAGCTTCTTTCGCTTTCATGGCCTTCGCTTTTTCGATGGCTTCTTCCATACCGCCGACCATGTAGAATGCCTGCTCAGGCATATCATCGTAGTCGCCGTTCAGGATGCCCTCGAAGCTGCTGATGGTCTCTTTCAGAGACACGTACTTGCCCGGCGAACCGGTAAATACTTCAGCAACGTGGAACGGCTGAGACAAGAACCGCTCAATCTTACGAGCACGGGAAACGGTCTGCTTGTCTTCTTCAGACAGCTCGTCCATGCCTAGAATGGCAATAATGTCTTTCAGTTCCTTATAGCGCTGCAGAACGTTCTGCACACCACGGGCAACCTCATAATGCTGCTCGCCGATGATCAGCGGATCCAGCTGACGCGAAGTAGAGTCAAGCGGATCGATCGCCGGGTAGATACCCTTGGAAGCGATGTCACGGCTCAGAACCACGGTGGCGTCAAGGTGCGAGAAAGTGGTGGCCGGAGATGGGTCAGTCAAGTCATCCGCAGGTACATAGACCGCCTGGATGGACGTGATAGAACCATTTTTCGTAGAGGTAATACGCTCCTGCAGTTCACCCATTTCCTGGGCCAGAGTAGGCTGATAACCTACCGCTGAAGGCATACGGCCCAGCAGTGCTGATACTTCTGTACCCGCGAGGGTGTAACGATAGATGTTGTCAACGAACAAGAGTACGTCACGACCTTCGTCACGGAACTTTTCAGCCATGGTGAGACCGGTCAGGGCCACACGCAGACGGTTTCCTGGGGGCTCGTTCATCTGGCCGTAAACCATCGCTACTTTATCAAGAACGTTGGAGTCCTTCATTTCGTAGTAAAAGTCGTTACCTTCACGAGTCCGCTCACCAACACCTGCGAATACGGAGAGACCGGAGTGCTCTTTCGCGATGTTGTTGATCAGTTCCATCATGTTAACGGTCTTGCCCACACCGGCGCCGCCGAACAAGCCAACTTTACCACCCTTGGCGAACGGGCAAATCAGGTCGATAACCTTGATGCCTGTTTCCAGCAGGTCGGCAGAAGCAGCCTGGTCTGCATAGCTTGGTGCTTTGCGGTGGATAGCCCAACGCTCTTCTTCGCCGATCGGCCCTGCTTCGTCGATAGGACGACCCAGAACATCCATGATGCGGCCCAGGGTCTTGGTGCCCACGGGTACCGAAATCGGCTTGTGTGTATTTTCTGCTTTCAGGCCACGCTTCAGGCCTTCAGTGCTGCCCATCGCGATGGTACGAACAACGCCGTCACCCAGCTGCTGCTGGACTTCCAGAGTTGTATCGCCACCTTCAAGCAGCAGTGCGTCGTAAATGCCTGGCACGGCATCACGTGGAAATTCCACGTCGATAACCGCGCCAATGATCTGAACGATGTGTCCGCTACTCATGCTCGGTTCCTCGTTATCTTCTATAGTCAATAAAACCAGTAGGATCGTGGCGGATCAGACCGATGCCGCGCCGCTCACAATTTCCGAAATCTCTTGCGTAATGGCTGCCTGACGAGCTTTGTTGTAGACCAACTGCAGCTCGTTAATAATGTCACCGGCGTTATCGGTAGCACTCTTCATGGCAATCATCCGGGCAGCCTGTTCGCAGGCCAGATTTTCTACCACACCCTGATACACCTGGGACTCGATATAACGTGGCAGTAGCCCGTCCAGAATCGGACGCGAATCCGGCTCGTAGATGTAATCCCACTGGTGACCGATATCATCTTCCGCACCTTCCGGCAGCGGCAGCAGCTGCTCAGCTTTCGGCTGTTGCGTCATGGTGTTTACAAACTCGTTGCTCACCAGGTACAGGCGATCAATCTTGCCGTCCTGGAAGGCATCAAGCATTACCTTGACGTTGCCGATCAGCGTTTCCGCACTGGGGTCGTCGCCCAGATGCGTCAGCGCAGCGATCACATTGCCGCCATAATTGCGGAAAAATGATGCGCCTTTCTGCCCGATTGCACAGAGATCGGTCCCAACACCTTTTTCTTTCCAGTCGCGCATTTCGCGCACCAGCAGCTTGAACACGTTGCCGTTCAAACCACCGCACAGACCGCGATCAGAGGAGATAACGATGTAGCCAACACGCTTCACCTCACGCTCAACCATAAACGGATGGCGATAATCCTTATTGGACTTGGCAATGTGTCCAATTACCTGCCGCATCTTTTCCGCGTAAGGGCGAGTCGCCTGCATACGCTCCTGAGCTTTACGCATCTTACTGGCTGCCACCATTTCCATGGCGCTGGTAATTTTCTGCGTGCTCTTGATGCTGCCGATCTGGTTACGTATTTCTTTTCCGATGGCCATAGGTCACTGCCCTTTCAAGTTAGACACTCATTTGGACCAACAGGCCCGCCTTGGCGGGCCGCTGATATCACCAGGTTTGAGTGGTCTTGAATTTCTCCAGCGCAGCTTTCAGACCAGCGGCAACGTCGTCGTTGAACGTGCCTTCGGGACCGATTTTCTCAAGCAGTTCTTTTTGCTCTGCCCGCATCCAGTCCAGCAACTGGGCTTCAAACTTGACCACTTTGGTGACATCTACGTCATCAAGGAAGCCTTCGTTGGCGGCAAACAGAACAGTACCCATTTCAGCCACAGACATAGGGCTGTACTGGTTCTGCTTCATCAGTTCGGTAACGCGCTGACCATGCTCGAGCTGCTTACGTGTGGCTTCGTCCAGATCCGATGCGAACTGAGCAAAAGCTGCCAACTCACGATACTGAGCCAGAGCCAGACGGATGTTACCGCCCAGTTTCTTCATGATCTTGGTTTGGGCCGAGCCACCTACCCTTGAGACAGAAACACCAGCGTTCATCGCCGGGCGGATGCCGGAGTTGAACAGGTTGGTCTCGAGGAAGATCTGACCATCGGTGATGGAGATTACGTTGGTCGGTACGAATGCAGATACGTCACCGGCCTGAGTCTCGATGATTGGCAGCGCGGTCAAAGAGCCGGTCTTGCCTTTCACTTCACCGTTGGTGAACTTCTCAACGTAGTCCGCGTTTACACGGGATGCACGCTCCAGAAGACGGGAGTGCAGGTAGAAAACGTCACCCGGGTAGGCTTCACGGCCCGGTGGACGACGCAGCAGAAGAGAAATCTGACGGTAAGCAACAGCCTGCTTTGACAGGTCATCGTATACGATCAGAGCGTCTTCACCACGGTCACGGAAGTATTCACCCATGGTAGTACCGGAATACGGTGCCAGGAACTGCATGGCTGCCGGATCGGAAGCACCAGCGGCCACGACGATGGTGTGGTCCATTGCGCCGTGCTCTTCCAGCTTGCGTACAACCGCAGCGATGGAAGACTGCTTCTGACCAACCGCAACGTAGATACACTTGATGCCGGTATTCTTCTGGTTGATGATCGCGTCGATGGCGACAGCGGTCTTACCGATCTGACGGTCACCGATGATCAACTCACGCTGACCGCGACCGATCGGAACCATGGTATCGATGGCTTTCAGGCCTGTCTGTACCGGCTCGTCAACGGACTGACGTTCGATAACACCCGGCGCTACCTTCTCAACTGGCTCGGTCTGGCTGGTGCCCAGCTCGCCTTTGCCGTCGATCGGATTACCCAGACCGTCAACAACACGACCCATCAGTTCCGGACCAACCGGAACTTCGAGGATACGACCGGTGCAACGTACTTTCTGACCTTCGGCCAGATCTTCGTAGTCGCCCAGTACAACCGCGCCGACAGAGTCGCGCTCAAGGTTCAGAGCCATACCGAATGCGCCGTTGGCGAATTCGATCATTTCGCCGGACATTACGTCGGCGAGGCCATGAATCAACACAATGCCGTCTGCTACAGACAGTATGGTGCCTTCATTTTTTGCTTCAGAAGAGATATCGAGTTTCTCGATTCTCTTTTTGATGATGTCACTGATCTCGGATGGATTCAGTTGCTGCATGCCTTTGTCCTCAAACCTTTTGCTGAAATCAGGAGCCCAGTGCTTTGGCCATTTTTGCCAGCTTGCCACGGACTGAAGCGTCAATAACCAGATCGCCGGTATTTACCACAACGCCACCGATCAAAGAACGATCCACAGCGGCTTCAAGGGCGACTTTACGCTCCAGTTTCCTGGACAATGCTTCTGCCAGCTTTTGCTGCTCTTCGGCGGTCATTTCATACGCCGTGCTGACCTTCATATTAACTGTGCGCTCAAGTTCTGCGCGGTAGAAGGTGAACAGGGTAGAAATTTCCGGAAGCAACGCCAGGCGCTTGCTTTCAGCAAGAATCAACAGGAAGTTTCTGAGTGCTTCTGGCAGCTGTTCTTCAGCGGTATCGAAAAACAGTTCTGCCTTGCGTTGCTCAGACAGGCCAGGATTGGCCAGAATATTCTTCACAGCTTTATCAGCCGCCAACAGACCTACAAAACCAAGCGCCTGATCCCAGGAATCAACGGCGTCTCGCTCTTTCGCGGCATCAAAAGCAGCTTTTGCGTAGGGCCGGGCTAACGTAGTCAGTTCTGCCATGGGACCCTCGCTTAGAGTTCTGCAGCCAGCTTGTCCAGCATCTCGCTGTGAGCTTTGGCATCGACAGAGGTTTCCAGAATCTTCTCGGCACCCGCAATGGCAAGCAATGCCACTTCTGTTCTGAGTGCGTCGCGAGCCTGAATACGCTCCTGTTGAATTTCCGCACGGGCTTGCTCAATGAGCTTTTCGCCTTCCTTGCGGGCATCGTCTTTTGATGCTTCAACTATCTGTGCAGCGCGCTTGTTGGCCTGATCGATAAGAGAAGCAGATTCTTCTTTGGCTTGATGCAGTTGCTGGGCAGCTTTTTCCTGAGCAAGCTCAAGATCCAGTGAGGCCCGGTCAGCAGCAGAAAGACCTTCGGCAATTTTCTTCTGACGCGCTTCCATGGCAGCCGTAATCGGCGGCCAAACATATTTCACGCAGAACCAGACGAAAATAGCGAAGGCAATCGATTGCCCTATCAACGTAAGGTTTATATTCACGGCTATATACCTCTTGCTATTCGTTGCGTGCTGGAAACCAGAAAAACGGGGCGCCTGGCTCTGATCTTCAGAACTGCGCCCGCATCTTCAGGCTGTATTAGCCAGCAACAACGAAGATCAGGTACATCGCGATACCAACACCGATCATTGGAACAGCATCCAACAGACCCGCCATGATGAAGGTTTTAACCTGCAGCTGGTTGGCCATTTCAGGCTGACGAGCAGTAGCTTCGAGCAGTTTGCCGCCCAGAATACCAAAGCCGATGCCGGTGGCCAGTGCGCCCATACCGATGATGATTGCTGCTGCAATAAATACCATTTCCATTGAGAACTCCTCAGTTTTTCAGATAGTTAAGGGTTTGCTTTTTAACGGGTAAATCAGTGTTCTTCGTGTGCCGACGCAAGATAAACTATTGTCAGCATTGTGAAAATAAAGGCCTGCAGCGGTATTACCAGAATATGGAAAATGGCCCAGGGCACGTTCAGTGTCCACTGCGCCCACAAGGGCAACAGCGCGATCAGGATAAACACAACCTCACCAGCATACATGTTGCCGAACAGACGCAATGCCAAGCTGATAGGCTTCACAATCAGTACCAGAATCTCCAGTACCAGGTTCACCGGAATGAGCGCCCAGTGGTTAAACGGCTGCATGCCCAGTTCTTTGGCGAAGCCGGTAACGCCTTTGACCTTCAGGCTGTAGAAAATAATCAGCAGGAATACACCAATGGACATGCCGAAGGTGGCATTGGGATCTGTTGTAGGTACGATCTTGAAGTACTCAAGCCCCATGGCATGCGCTATGGATGGAATGTAGTCCACCGGAATCAGCTTGAGCACATTCATCAGCAGGATCCATACGAAGATGGTCAGCGCCAGAGGTGCAATCAGGGGGTTACGGGCGTGAAAGCCGTCTTTTACCAGATTTTCAATGAACTCAACGGTCACTTCTACCAGGTTCTGCAGCGCGCCCGGCACGCCGGTGGTGACGCGGGTGGCGACAAATCGAAACAGGCCAAGGAACAACACGCCCATGGCGATTGACCAGCCCAAAGTGTCTACGTGGATAGCCATAAAGCCCATATCAGACGCTTCTTGCGCGGTACGCGCGAAGGTCCAGCCTGACTCGCTCATGACACTGCCATCAAACCGCTCATAACCTGCATCCAGCTTGCCGTATGTCAGATTCTGAAGGTGGTGCTTTATATACTCTACTGGGGTATCAGCCATTCTGCTCTCGTCCAGTCATCGCCGTGTTTGCGGTCGTATCAGCCAGCGCAATACGCCGCCTGCTACAACCATCACAGCAAAAGTGAATAACAGAGCCGGCACATGTACCGGCTCCATTAAAGTGAAAACAGCCGCGAAAAAGACAGCGGTAAGGGCGATTTTGGTGGATTCCGCCCGGAATAAATTTCCCACCATAAGGCGCGCGTGACGGGCGCCCTGATAACGATAGACCTGATGCACAAACCAGGCATTTGGCACTATAAAAATAAGACCGCCGATGAATGCGGAATAACCGGCCAATGGACTGTGCAACGACCACAACAGGCTGATAACAAGCAGGCCTGAAAACTCTATGGCTAACCAACGAGCCAAAGGAACCTGGGTGATTCGGTGTTGCCGAGATTTCATATCACCCGCCATCATTACAACCGCGCGAAATTATATGTTTTAAGCACCTGTTGTTCAACTGGCCCCCGAGCGAAACCTGGCCTGGATGGAATCAGGAAAGGGTTGTAAACCATCATTTATCACACAATTTGTGGCTAACAATCATTCCCGTCACGACATCTGGTGTTTGTTATCCTTTAGGACAAGATGCTCTTTTTATTCTTCGTTTACCGGATATGGCCCAGAATACCGTCCAATTCATCCAATGAACTGTACTCAATCACCAGTTTTCCTTTGCCCCGCGGCCCCTGGGCGATCGATACTTTCGCGCCCAGGCGTTCAGCCAGGTCATCTTGCAATGCACGAACATTCGGGTCGATTCTGGTTTCCGGCTTGGCTGATTTTCCCGTTGCTGTTTCTTGTTGAAACCGACGCACAAGGGCTTCTGTCTGGCGCACCGACAACGACTTGGCAACAACCTGCTTGGCCACCTGCATCTGTTGTTCCGGTGAAAGTGTCAGCATAGCCCGGCCGTGCCCCATTTCAAGGTCACCATGCTCCAGCATGAGACGCACATCTTCAGTCAGACCAATCAGGCGCAACAGATTAGTAATCGTCGTGCGCGATTTACCCACAGATTCAGCCACCTGGGCCTGAGTCAGGCCGAACTCTTCCTGCAGGCGCTGAAGGGCGAAGGCTTCTTCAATGGGGTTCAGGTTTTCTCGCTGAATGTTCTCAATAAGCGCCATAGCTATGGCAGCTTCATCGGGAACATCGCGGATGATGGCAGGGATGCTATCGAGCTCGGCCATCTGGGTGGCACGCCAGCGACGCTCACCGGCTATCAGCTCATAACGACCTTCAGCAATGGGGCGCACGACGACCGGTTGCATGACACCTTGTTGCCGAATGGAGTCCGCCAGTTCCTGCAATGCATTCGGATCCATATCACGGCGCGGTTGATAGCGGCCACGCTGGATCAGATCGATGGGAACCTGTCGCAACTCACCGTCGTGGTCTTTCAGTTCCTGATCCAGGTTAACCCTGGATCCGGCCAGCAAGGCTCCAAGCCCACGCTCGCCCAATCCTCGTTTCTTCGCCGCCATGGTATCAGTCATTCTTCCCGTTGATAGTCGTTGTGCATCTTTTCAGAGAGACAGGCCGCCATGTTACACCGCAACCTCAGCGGATGTCTTTTCTGCCCTGTGGCGGCGCACCATTTCTCCGGCCAGGGCCAGGTATGCAATCGCCCCCTTGGAGGCCTTATCGTATTTCAGGGCCGGCATCCCATAACTGGGTGCTTCGGCCAGGCGCACGTTGCGGGGAATTACAGCACGGTAGACCTTGGCCCCGAAATACTCGGTAAGCTGGCCGGACACATCCAGAGTAAGACTGTTCCGGGGGTCATACATGGTTCTGAGAATGCCTTCAATTTCCAGGTCCGGATTGACCGTTTCCTTGATCTGCTCGACGGTATTCATCAATGCTGCCAGACCTTCCAGTGCGTAATACTCACACTGCATGGGGATAAGCACCGAGTCAGCGGCAGAAAGCGCATTCACGGTTAACAGGCTAAGTGAGGGTGGGCAGTCGATCAAAACGTAGTCGTAATTATCGCGGACGCTGTTGATGGCCAGCCTTAACCGGTGCTCACGCCCGATTTCGTTCATCAGCGCCACTTCTGCAGCTGTCAGGTCGCCATTTGAGGGCACGATGTCGAAGCCGGAAGCTTCCGCATGGATAATTACTTCGGCCGCGCTCGCACGTTTGGTGAGCAGGTCGTACCCTGATAGTTCGAGCCCGCTTTTTTCCACACCACTGCCCATGGTGGCGTTGCCCTGAGGATCCATGTCCACCAGCAGAACGCGGCGTTTGGTGGCGGCCAATGAGGCGGCAAGGTTGACGCAAGTGGTGGTTTTGCCAACACCACCCTTCTGATTGGTCACTGCAATCACGCGCGCCATCTCTTGCCTCCTTATTATTGAATACAGTTACTGCTCTGCTCGGGTCACGACCAGCAGGTGTCTCTCACCGCCGGCGCCTGGAACTTCAAGGGAATGACTGGATGATACCCGCCAGCCGGCAGGAAGGGCAGCTACCTCATCATCCGGATACTGACCTTTCATGGCAAGGAAACTGCCTCCGTTTGCCAACAGATCGCCACACCAACCCACCAGGTTATCCAACGCGGTAAACGCTCGACTGCTTATCTGGCTGAAGGGTTGTTTCGGCTTGCAGTCTTCGGCCCGGCCATGGATCACGTCCACGTTGTTCAGTCCCAGCTCCAGCACACACTGATTCAGGAAGCGGGTTTTCTTACCATTGCTGTCCAGCAGGGTGAAGCGCATTTCTGGCAGAACAATAGCCAGAGGAATACCCGGCAAGCCTCCGCCGGCACCCACGTCGAGCAAGTGCTCTGTAGTTACCCAAGGCAGAATGCTGAGGCTGTCGAGCAACTGTCGGGAGACCATCTCCCCTTCGTTGCGCACAGCCGTAAGGTTGTACGCCTTGTTCCACTTATTGAGCAGGGCCAGAAATGCGAGCAGCCGGTGTTGCTGCTCGTCGCTTAGGGAAACCTGCATCGCCTCCAGCCCTTCCCGGAGCTGGCGTTGCCAGAGTGCTTGAGTCATGGCTATGTTCAGGCGCTTTGTTTGCGCAGAAGCTCGCGCTTTTTCAGATGCACCAGAACCTGCGAGATCGCAGCTGGCGTAACCCCTTGAATCCGCGAGGCCTGGGCCACCGTTTCGGGGCGCACCTCTTTCAGCTTCTGTTTTATCTCATTGGACAGGCCGCCAATCACATCGTAATCCAGATCTATGGGTAGCTCGGTGTTCTCGTTCCGACGCAGGCGCTCAATCTCTTCAGTCTGGCGTGAAATGTAGCCTTCGTATTTGATCTCGATTTCCACCTGCTCCGCCACAACAGGATCATCCGCCTGGGCAGCACCAATCTCGGCAATATGGCCGTACACAACCTCTGGGCGCCGCAGTAGCTCTGCCAGGGTATGATCACGCGTCATCGGTTGCTTGAGAAAGCCATTGGCGCGCTCGCCCGCTTCGGTTGCAGGATGAATACGGGTGGATTCCAGGCGTTTACGCTCAGCACCTATAGCCTCGAACTTGTCATTAAATTTCTGCCAGCGCTCATCATCCACCAGGCCAAGTTTGCGGCCGGTTTCGGTCAATCGTAGATCAGCGTTGTCTTCACGCAGAATCAGGCGGTACTCGGCGCGGCTGGTAAACATGCGGTAAGGTTCGCTGGTGCCCATGGTGATCAGATCGTCCACCAGCACACCAAGATAAGCCTCATCCCGGCGTGGATACCATTCACTCTTTTCCTGTGAGCGCAGGGCGGCGTTAATGCCCGCAAGCAGACCCTGGGCTCCGGCTTCTTCATAACCGGTCGTGCCGTTGATCTGGCCAGCAAAATAAAGACCCTGAATGAACTTGGTTTCCAGAGTATGGCGCAGATCCTGCGGGTTCAGGTAATCGTATTCGATGGCGTACCCAGGGCGCGTAATATGGGCGTTTTCAAAACCCGGAATCGTGCGGACGGCCGCTAACTGGATATCAAACGGCAGGCTGGTAGAAATGCCGTTGGGGTATAGCTCATGGGTGGTCAGGCCCTCAGGTTCCACAAAGATCTGGTGCGAATCCTTGTCGGAAAAGCGGTTGACCTTGTCTTCTATTGACGGACAGTAGCGCGGACCCACACCTTCAATGTTGCCGCCGAACATGGGCGAACGGTCAAAGCCACTGCGAATGATATCGTGGGTCTGAGCAGTGGTGCGGGTAACGTAACAGCAGACTTGTTCGGGATGCTGATCCCGGCTGCCGATAAAGGACATCACCGGCGTGGGACTATCACCCCACTGCTCCTGCATCACGGAAAAGTCGACACTGCGGGCATCAATGCGCGGCGGTGTACCGGTTTTTAGCCGACCCACGTTAAATGGCAGCTCCCGCAAACGCTGAGCCAGCGCGTTGGCTGGCGCATCGCCGGCCCGGCCGCCCGCGTGATGTTGCATACCAATATGGATAACACCACCAAGGAAGGTTCCGGTGGTCAGTACCACAGTTTTGGCATTGAACCGGATACCCGTCTGGGACACAACGCCTGTAACCTGGTCGTTTTCCACAATCAGATCGTCTGCGGCCTGCTGAAACAGGGTAAGGTTGGGCTGGTTTTCCAACGTATGGCGAATAGCCGCCTTGTAAAGAACCCGGTCGGCCTGTGCACGGGTGGCACGCACCGCCGGACCTTTGCGACTGTTCAATACGCGAAACTGAATACCGGCTTTATCGGTCGCCTGCGCCATGGCGCCACCAAGAGCGTCAATTTCCTTTACCAGGTGGCTTTTACCAATACCCCCGATAGCCGGATTACAGGACATCTGGCCGAGGGTCTCGATGTTGTGGGTCAGCAGCAGGGTTTGCGAGCCCATGCGCGCAGCCGCAAGTGCAGCTTCGGTACCAGCATGGCCGCCACCAATGACAATGACATCGAAACGCGTTGGAAAATCCACAGTTCACCTCGGAATTCGGGGGATAAAAACAGGGCGGCGAGTATAACGTTTCACCCGGGAAAATGCAGTCTGGATGTGCAAATTTTAACCAGAAGTGCCTTCAGATAAAAGCCGCAGGGTGTGTTGCCACCCTGCACCTCTCCTTCTGTGTACCGACTTCCTCTGTATTGAAAACCGAATTTACCGGTTTTTCATTAGCTTGGCCGGCTCTTCTCATAAAAACTATCAATAAAGTTATCCACATTAACAGGGTCTGATCGGGGAGGCCCTGGAGCGAATCAAATTATTGATTTAATTAATTTTTAAAAAATCAATCCAAAGCTTATACGCAGCTTATTCAACTAATTATCCACAGATCCTGCGCCGGTTCTTGCCCTTAGACGCCATACGGCAATCAACACGAACCCGTTGGCCAAAGACAGCAGCAGGAAAAACCCCGGAATACCCACACCAAGAACTCCGAGCACAAGAATGCCCGCCAGCGCACTCACCACCATGAACAGTGCATTAATCACATTCAGTGCTGCAATGATTCGCGCCCGTTTGTGTTCCGGGGTTTCATGCTGGATAAAAGCGTAGAGGGGAACAATAAACAGACCACCGCAAACCCCAATGCCCACCAGATCGAGCAATACCCGGATGTACGCCGGGTCGGTCACCAACGTCCACCAGGTAGATGGCTCCAGGCTCGCCGGCACTGCGAAAAACAGATCCACACCCAACAGGCTCAGGCCAAGAGCCCCCCAGGGCACCGGCGCCAGGGTGATGCGATGCCGGGTCAGGCGTTCACACATTACCGAGCCGATAGAGATGCCCACAATAAACATGGACAGCAACAATGTGACCACGGTTTCATCACCCTGAAGGTTGCTGTGGGCAAAGTTGGGAAACTGGGTAAGGTAGGCGGCGCCAAGAAACCAGAACCAGGATATGGCCAAAATTGCCCATAGCACCGGCTTGCGTTCAGCCGCTACCCCCATCAGGCGCCAGGTTTCCAGAACCGGACGCAAACGTACCAACTGCCCGTTACTACCGGTGCCGGTTGCCGGTATCTGTCGTGCAGCCAGATAGCCCAGAATAGACATCAACAACACGCCCAGGGCAGTGAGTTTTGCCGCAGCCTCCAGGCCCATCAGCAAACCCGCCGCAATAGTGCCGAGCAAAATGGCCACAAAAGTGCCCATGCTGACCAGGCCATTGCCTCCCACCAGCTCATCATCCCCAAGTACCTGGGGCAAAATGGCGTATTTTACCGGCCCGAAAAACGTCGACTGGGTACCCATCAGGAACAACAGCACAAGAAGCCCTTCATACCAGCCAAACCAGAGCGCCAGTGCGGCAAGGGTCATGATGCCTATCTCAGCCAGCTTCACCTTGCGGATAATCGCAGCTTTCTCATAGCGGTCGGCCATCTGCCCGGCAATACCGGAGAACAGAAAAAAAGGCAGGATAAACAGGAAAGCAGCCAAATTGACCACCGTGTTCACTGAAAGCCCGAGCAAACCCGTGGTCTGATAGGTAACCAGCAGCAGCAGAGCATTTTTATAGAGATTGTCGTTAAACGCACCGGAAAACTGGGTGAGATAGAACGGCAAAAAGCGCCGCTGCCCCAGCAAACGGAACTGACTGTGTATAGCCATGAGTCACCCTGTTTTGGTGCGTTGTTTCAGCAACCCCTGCCGAACATGCACTGAATTTGTGCCGGGCGTTTATGGTGCCCGCAAAAGTGGCTGTTTAATGCCAATATTATCAGCTATTTGCAAATGTTTGGCATGAGGTTCGCTAGTAAAATCTGTTCAACCATTTTATTTCCTGGCCAGGACGGCTCTAACAGAATCAGAGATTCCTGATCATGAGCAAAGTAGTCCAACTTGCCCGCATGAACCATACCAGCGGCAAGCACGCGCCAGAACCCGCAATTATCCACACCCATGATTTCAAATCGGTGTACCAGCCGATACTCAGCCCTACCCATCAAAAACTGGTTGGTTACGAGGCTCTGGTCCGGGTAAGCCGAAACAAACATCCTGTCTCTCCTATAGACCTTTTTGAACAGGCAGCGAACCTCGATCAGATCCCGGAGCTTGACCGTTACCTGTTGAATTTGCACCTGTCCGGTTTCTCCGCAGGCGACAATCCGGTATGGCTGTTCCTGAACATCAACCCCCATACCTGCACTGACCCGGAAGCTTCATTGGAACGGCTCGCTCAGCAATGCGAGCGCATGGGTACACGTCCTGAAAAAGTCGTTCTGGAACTGGTTGAAACGGCCTCGGATAACCCGGGGGCCTTGATGGAGTTTATTCACAAAGCCAAAGGGCTTGGCTTCCAGATTGCCATTGATGACTTCGGTATGGGCGACTCCAACTTCGAACGCCTGTGGCGGATCAATCCTCTGATCGTAAAACTGGATCGCAGTTTGTTGGTGAATGCGGAACACAATAATAGGGCCCGCCTGCTCCTGGAAAGCCTTGTTCGGATGATCCGCGAAAGCGGCAGTCTGGTGTTGTTGGAAGGCATTGAAAATGGCGCTCAGGCCAGAATCGCTTTGGATACCGAAGCGGATCTGCTGCAAGGGTTTCTGTTTGCCCGGCCCGGAGCCATCACCAAAAAAACCGTGGAGCGATCGGAATCAAGGCTAGCCTCTGTAGTGACTGACTCACGAGAATGGTGGATACAGGATAGTAAGGATCAAGAGAGTTACCTGAGGTTACTGCACTTCGAAATCATGGACGCATGTCACCGGATCGTGCGCAACCAGCCGTTCAACGAAACCTGTAGAATCCTTCTGGAAATGGACGGTGTCAAACGCTGCTTTTTGCTCGACAGCAACGGCATCCAGCAAGGCAATCTCGCACATGCCGGCCAGGACACCACACCTGGTGGGTTCAACCCTCTATACCGTTCTGCAGGTGCCAGCTGGGGCCACCGGGAATATTTCCGTAACGCACAGGAACGGCCACAACATATCAACAGCTCGCGACCCTATGTCGCTCTGCCTGACGCCCGGCGCACCGTTACTTTGTCCACAGCTCTGCCGACGGAATCCGGTCAACAGGTTTTCTGTGTGGATGTGCACCCGGACGAAGTGTTTAACGGGCAACTCTACTTCCCCGCCACAATCTGACCCAAGCGCGCCAATCAGAAATCGTCGGCCCGTTTGCTTGGCGCGGCGGCCCTCCCTGCCCCCCCGGCTGTTCCTGTTGCCTGGCGTTCCAGCTCCAGCTCTACGCTGTTAGCCGATTTGGCAAATCGTGCCAGGAGATTGTAAAGCACGGGAATAATAAACAGCGTCAGGGTGGTGGCGAAAATCAGTCCACCAAGGATCACCATACCGATAGCTGCACGGCTTTCTGCGCCAGCTCCCGTTGCGATGACCAGCGGCACGGCCCCGAAAACTGTGGAAATCGTGGTCATCAATACCGGCCGGAATCGCAGACTGGCGCCTTGCAGAATGGCATCCTTTACTTCGTATCCCTTATCCCTGAGCTGATTGGCAAACTCAACAATCAATATACCGTTCTTTGCCATCAGGCCCAGCAGCATGATGATGCCTATCTGGCTGTATATGTTAAGACTGATGCCGCTCCACCAGAGAGACAGCAATGCGCCGGTTACAGCCAGAGGTACCGGTAGCATGATGATCAAGGGGTGAATCCAGCTTTCAAACTGGGCTGCCAGAACCAGAAAAACAATCACGAATGCCAGGGCGAAGGTCACGTAGATTGCAGCTGAGGATTCCTCGAATTCCCGGGACAAACCCTTGTAGCTTAGCCTCGCTTCCGGCGGCAGGTTATCCATAGCCAGGTTGTTCAGGTAGGTCAGCGCCGAGCCCAGGTCATAACCATCCGCCAGTGAGGCACTGATAACCACCGCTGGCAGTCGGTCGATTCGCCGCAAATCCGGGTTGGCACCAAGTTCTTCAACCGACACCAGCGCCTGGAGCGGTATTAGTGTGCCGCCTTCTCTCGGTCGCAGAAAAATCTGCCCCAGATCATCCGGCGTTGCTCTATCTGCATCACCCGCCTGCACTATGACATCATACTCACGGCCGCGATCCAGATACGTGGTCACCTGCCGGGATGCCAGCATGGTTTGTAGGGTGAGGCCCACATCAGCAACGGTGATATCCAGATCGGCAGCGCGCTCACGATCAATCGTCAGGCGAAGTTCCGGTCGGGTCAGTTCAAAGTCCGTTTCCAGGTTCAGCAGATTCGGGTTCTCTTTTGCCCGGGCAACAATTTCATCACTCCATTCCTGCACAGATTCATAATCCGGGCCGGCAACAACAAACTCCACAGGCTGGTTAAATCCCCGCTGGCCCAATCCCGGCGGGTTTACCGCTACAATTCGGGTGCCGGTAACCTGGCTTAATTTTTCCCGGAGCTCACTGGTAATCTGCTGCTGTTTGGTCTCCCGCTCGTCCCAGGGTGCCAGTCCCATGATCATGAACGCGCTATCTTCTTCCTCACGAAAACCGACGATTGAAAGCAGGCGGCTGGCTTCGCCGGATTCCAGGTAAGGTATAAGCTGCTCTTCTGCTTTACGTACGTAGTGATCGGTAAACTCAACCGTTGAGCCCCGGGGAGCGCTGACCGGCATGATGATCACACCGCGATCTTCTGTCGGTGCCAGTTCCTGCGGCAGTTTCGGGTAAATGACGGCGGTAATGATCAGAGAAACCACCCCCAGGCCAAGCAACAACCCGGGCTGCCGGAGAGAAAAGCCCAACAGCCGTTCGTAGCCACGGGTCAGACCGTTCAGAACTTTTTCACTGGCTGACCAGAATCCGTGCCCCTCAACCGATTCCGGGCTGTGCCTGAGCCATTTCGAACACAGCATGGGCGCCAGCGTCAGCGCCACCAGGCTGGACACCACCACGGCAGCCGCAAGCGTGAAACCGAATTCGGCAAACAGTCGACCAATATTGCCACCCATAAACGAAATGGGTACGAACACGGCCACCAGGGTCAGTGTGGTGGCTATTACTGCGAAAGCGACCTGTTTAGCGCCACGGTATGCCGCCAGCAAAGGTGGTTCCCCTTCATCAATCCGGCGCTGGATGTTTTCCAGCATGACAATTGCGTCGTCCACAACCAGGCCGATGGCAAGAATCACTGCCAATAACGTCAATACGTTGATAGAAAAACCGAGAAAGCCCAGACCGATAAATGCGCCAATTACCGCAACCGGAATGGTTATCGCAGGAATCAGGGTTGCTCGCCAGGAACGAAGGAAGAGAAAGATCACCAGGATTACCAGGCTTACGGCTATCGCAAGCGTGGTCATCACTTCCTTGATCGAGGCACGTATAAAGATGGATTCGTCGTAGCTTTCAGCAATGCTGACTTCCGGCGGCAGGGTTTCCCGGATTTTTTCCAGTTCTGCCTGAACGGCGTCGGATACTGCAACGGTATTGGCTTTGGACTGCCGGATTATCCCCATGCCAATGGCGGTCTGGCCATTGGCCCGAAGACGGCTGATGTCCGATTCGACACCCATTTGCACATTGGCAACACTTCCAAGGCGCAGCAATTCGTTGTCGTTTCTGCGGATAACCAGCTCGCGAAACTGTTCTACTGTGGATAACCGACCTTCGGTCCGGATGGTAAATGTCCGGGTGGACGAATCCACCGAGCCGGCAGGCAGTTCCACGTTGTTGGCGCGCAGAGCACTTTCCACCTCCGCCACCGTGATATTTCTCGCCGCCAGTCTCTCCCTGTCGAGCCAGACCCGGATCGCATAACGGCGTTCACCGCCAATACGTACATCGGCGACACCATCCAGCACAGACAAGCGGTCAGCAAGAACACGGTCTGCGAAATCGCTAAGCTCAGCGCTGTCCCATACATCGCTGCGCAGCGTCACCCACATCATTGGACGGGCGTCAGAGTCCGCCTTGCGAACAACAGGTGGATCCGCTTCATCAGGCAACTGGTTTGCAACCCGGGACACAGCATCGCGAACATCGTTGGCTGCAATATCCACATCCCGGGACGTGGAGAACTCGATACTGGTTCGTGATTCGCCCTGCTCGGTCGACGACTCAATAGAACGGATACCTTCGATTCCGCTGATAGCACCCTCAACCACCTGGGTGATCTGGGTGTCCACCACTTCCGCAGCGGCGCCTGTGTAATCGGTAGAAATCGACACCACAGGTGGATCAATATCAGGGTATTCCCGCACCGGCAGCCCCATCAGAGCCGCCAGGCCAAACACAACAATCAGCAGGCTGAGTACCGTTGCGAAAACGGGGCGCTTTATGGAGATATCTGAAAGGATCACAGTCAGGAACCCACTGACTGGGCAAAGCGATTATCCGGAATGGCGTTCTCATCATCAATCACCCGGATTGGATCGCCACTGCTGAGCCGGTCCTGACCGGTCACCACGACAGGGTCATCTTTGGTCAGGCCTTGCGTAACTTCTACGTGACCGGGCATACGCGTTCCCAGAGTGACAGACACTCTCCGGGCCACACCATCTTCTGCCACAAAAACGTACTGTTCAGCACCGCGCAGCATGACAGCCTGCTCTGGAATCACCAACGCTTGTCGTTCACGTAATGTCAGGCTGACTGACATGAACTGCCCAGGACGTAACCTGCCCTCGGCGTTATCAATCAGTGCACGAACGGGTAATGAGCGACTGAGCTGATCAATGCGCGAGCCCAGCTCCACCAGTTCGCCACCAAAAACCTGTTCGGGATAGGCAGGAGATTTTCCCTGCACCCTCTGGCCCGGACTGATCTCGCCAAGAAACCGCTCCGGAATGGAGAAGTTCAGTTCCATGCGGGAAACCACATCCAGCGTTGTTACGGTGGTTCCTGCGGTAATATAGGCACCGATATCAATGTCACTGAGGCCAATCACCCCAGAGAAAGGCGCCTTGATACGATGGTTTTCAAGCCGGACCTGCGCAGCAGTTCGCTGCGCCTCAGACACTTCAACAGCGGTTCGAAGTTCATCAACAAGCGACTGGGAGATACTGTTCTTGTCCCTCAGACTACGGGCCCGTTCATACTTTCGCCGGGCATCGGCCAACTGTGCTTCAACAACGCCCAGATCTGCTCTCGCCTGCCGGTCATCAAGTTGCAGCAGTAAGTCACCCTGCTTTACGTGACGGCCAGAACGCAGCTCTATCATCACCACGCGGCCGCTGGTTTCTGTGGTCAGTTCAACGGCGTTCGCGGCTTTCAGGCTCCCAACTGCTCCAACCTGATCGCGAACCGTTTCAGTTACGGGGAGCGCAGTGTTAACCACGCTGGCTGGCCGCTCGTCAGATGAGTCCACCTGAGATGGAGCGCTGAGAGTACGATAAGCCACAGCGCCGCCAACTGCGAATATGACCAGTACGACACCGATCAGCCATTGTTTCCACATAGAATTTTCCAACAGACAAACCAGCTAGCGCCGGCGTTAGTTTTTCTGAATCACCAGAACAATTTCACCGACATCAACCCCCCATTTACTCATGGTGGTCTGATTGATCAGGGTGTCAGGTGTCACCAGATACATCCAATCATCCATCCGTACATCCAGGGTTCCGTCACCATAAGCCACCTGGAGCACATAATTCATATGAATAGCATTACCACTCCAGCGCATGGTTCCCGGTTCAACCACATCGCCAGCACCGGCATGATAACTGTCAGCGGATTCCGATGGCGTCAGTGTCCAGACGCGGGTCTGCACTTCGCCATCATCAAAACGGAATACCTCGTCCAGAGTGCCCACACCCGCGCTGTCCCAGGACGCAGTAATATCCGCATCAAAGGTACGGATTACTTTCCCGGAAATATCCTTGACCACACCGCGGGCGGAAAGTTCACCGTTAAAGAACTGCTCCGGAACCAGCTTGGGGCCGCGCTCTGCGTAGTCTGTCAGGGCTGGCGACGAACAGCCACCCAACAAAGCAAAGGTTGCTATCAGCAAGAGTATAGAGCGCCGGTTGGCTTTGGAAATCATAGAGCGCAGGTTTTGCATATTTTTTACACTGTTCATCGGCTTCTCCACAGCCCTTCTCGAAAGAGGCGGGCGACCACTGTTCACAAAAAAATCTGACGACTTCAATACGCCAGAAACGTGATCTTCGATCAACGCCCACCTCCGGTGTATCCCGAAGACTGTCTTTACTGACAGGGCCTTTAGCGCTTTTCGTCAATGGAACCGGACGTGAAATGCCGTAAAACTCCAGGCAACTTTACGATAGACAATGCCCGGAAACAGATTTCCAGGCAGGTACAGAGGAACACCTATGCCGGCATACAAGGCACCCCTGCGGGACATGAAATTTTTGCTCAACGATGTGTTTGATTACCCGAAGCATTATGCCTCGCTGGCCAGCGGTGAAAACGCAACGCCGGATATCGTTGACGCCATTCTTACCGAATGCGGCCGCTTCTGCGAAGAGCAGCTAAGCCCACTCTACCAGTCTGGCGATGAGGAAGGCTGCTCATTGACAGACGGTGTGGTAACCACCCCGAAGGGCTACAAAGAAGCTTACAACCAGTACGTGATAGGTGGCTGGCAGGGCCTTTCAGCACCGGAAGAATATGGTGGACAAGGTCTGCCCACTTCCATGGGACTTCTGAAACAGGAAATGATGGGCACGGCAAACTGGTCGTTTTCCATGTACCCAGGCTTGTCCATGGGTGCAATGAATACCATCTACCTCCACGGTTCCGACGATCAGAAAGACACCTATCTGCTACCCATGACAGAAGGCCGCTGGGCCGGCACCATGTGCCTGACCGAACCCCAATGCGGCACCGACCTGGGGCAAATAAAAACCAGAGCCGAACCCCAGGCTGATGGCAGCTATAAGGTGACCGGCACCAAAATCTTTATATCCTCCGGTGACCACGATCTTACCGAGAATATTGTCCATATTGTTCTGGCGCGCCTGCCGGATGCGCCCAAAGGCACCCGGGGCATAAGTCTGTTCATCGTACCAAAGTTCCTGCCAGGTGCAGACGGCGATTCAGGGAAGCGCAACACGGTGGTGTGTGGCAGCCTGGAAAAGAAAATGGGGATCAAGGCTTCCGCGACCTGCGTTTTGAACTTTGACGAAGCAGTCGGCTTCCTGATCGGTCCTGAAAATGAAGGCCTGGAATGCATGTTCACCTTTATGAACACAGCGCGTATCGGTACCGCCATTCAGGGGGTCGGGCCCGCGGAGCTTTCCTACCAATGGGCCCTGGAATACGCCAGGGAGCGCCGTTCCATGCGCGCCCTCTCCGGCAAGAAGGAACCTGAGCAGGTGGCGGATAGCCTGCTTCACCACGCCGATGTACGCCGCATGCTGCTGACCCAGAAAGCCATCGCGGAAGGTGGCCGAGCCATGCTCTATGACGCCGCCCGTCTGGCTGACCATATGGTTGAAGGCCACGCCGCCGGAGATGCAAAAAAAGCAGCCAGATACAATGACAAGCTGGGTTTCCTGACACCAATTCTGAAAGGCTTCCTCACTGAGTTGGGGAATGAAGCTGCCAACCTTGGAATGCAGGTCTTTGGTGGCCACGGTTATATCCGCGAACACGGCATGGAACAGATCGCGCGCGATACCCGAATTGCCACACTTTATGAAGGCACCACCGGTATTCAGGCGCTGGATTTACTTGGCCGTAAGGTTCTTTTGAGTACCAAAGGTGGAGCTGTTCGTGACTTCACCGCCCGAATCGCCAACTTTGCCCGCAAAAAACTGACAGACAGCCGTTTGCGCCCGCTTGCCCTGGATCTGCTCAAGCTCACAGCACAATGGAACCTGCTTACGGTGCGAATCATGCTTGCAGCCCGCAAGGATCGCGATATTGTCAGCTCTGCGTCTTACGATTTCCTGATGTACAGCGGCTACGTGACCATGGCATATATCTGGGCAAGGCAAGCGGCGGTCGCGGCAGATCGTCTGGACAAAGGCGGCGATGAATCCGAGGAGTTCTATGAAGCCAAGCTGGCCACTGCGGAATTTTATTACGAGCGCCTGTTGCCAAGAGCTCAGGCTCACGCCAGCAGTATGCTGAGCCCCAGCAAAAACCTGATGCAGCTGAGAGCAGACGCTATGATTTTCATCTAATTGCGGAACTATCCCGGGAACTCCCCGGGATAGTTTTGGTAATTCTCTGGAATTTAGAGACCGTATTTTGTCTCTATAGCTTCATACATTCCGCTGCTCTTGATCTTCTGAAGACCTTCGTTGAGTTTCTGTATGATGTCTTCAGAAGTATCAGGATTCATCGCAAGATAAAGCTCAGTATCGTTGAACGAATAAACCGGCTCCAGCCCTTCTACGTCCTGCTGAGAAGCGAAATAAGGCCCTGCCAGACGGTCAGCAATCCACACATCAACCTGGCCAAGCTCGAGACGTTTGGGGTTCAGGTCGTCACTTTCGATAGCGGATACCTTATAGCCACGCTCAAGCAAATACTCGGTCATGACATCGTTACGGTAACCTCCAAACGTCATGCCTTTCATATCTTCCAACTTTTCAATGTTCAGGTTGGATCCACTGGCAGCAAAAATGGTCCACAGGTTCTTGGTTAAAGGCCCAACCCATTTAAAGTTTGGTGCACGAGCTTCGGTATAAGTCGTGCAAAAAACACCGTGATTGGCCTTATTCAAGGCTCGACTATAGCCATAGTCCCAGTTACGCAATTTGATCACATAATCCAGGTCCGTCGCTTGCAGAATGGCTTTTACCATTTCAGTGCAAATGCCATCAATATCTTCCCCTTGATGCTCAAACGCTCGACCAGACGCGCTCATGTTGTAGGGTGGGAAGTTCTCGGTATAGAAATACAACTTTTCAGAGGCGGATACAGATGCGATCCCCCCAAACGAAAGCGCAACCATAAGCCCTAGCAAACGACCAAGCTTGAACACAGATAGTCTCCTTTATCACGGATAAACGTTCATCGTTCTATCAAAATATCGAACGAATTTAGGATTTTAAGCGACGGGAGCTTACCGAATTGCATGCCTTTGTATTACAAAAAAACTGTTTGTTTTCGTAAGGCTGGGTAGGGGGTAGGGGCGAACATAGAGTTTACCGGCCAGGTAAGCCCAGCCGGTCATTGGAATTATCTAAAGATGGCGCGGATGATCAAAGACCGTACTTGGTCCCAATCGCATCATAAGTACCGTTTTCCCTGATCGTTTCCAGGGCATTATTCAGATCTTCAACAACCTGGTCGGGGGTATCCGGACTCATCGCCAAGTACAGATCAACGTCGTTGAACGAATACACAGGTACCAGTCCTTCAATCTCCTGCTGGGAAGCCATGTATGGTCCTCCAAGCCGCTCTGCAATCCACAGATCAATCTGGCCCAGGGCCAAACGCTTCGGGTTGAGGTCATCACTATCGATCACGGACACCTTGTAACCGCGCTTCAAGAGGTATTCGCTTCTGACATCGTTGCGATAACCTCCTATGGTTTTGCCCTTGGCATCTTCCAGTCGGTTCATTTTGAAGGTACTCCCCGCCGGCGCAAAAATAGTCCACAGGTTCTGTGCCAGCGGCCCCACCCACTTGAACATGGGGGCCCTATCTTCTGTATAGGTGGTACAGAATATACCGTGATTGGCTTTACTCAGAGCTCGGTTATAACCGTAGTTCCAGTTGCGCAGCTTTATTCGGTAGTCATACCCTGACTGATTCAGTGCAGCCTGCACTCTTTCCATGCAAATACCATCAATCTTGTCAGCACTATGTTCAAACGCGCGCCCGTTAATACTCATGTTATAGGGCGGAAAATTTTCGGTATACATATACAGTGTTTCCGCCGCACCAGCCTGTGATGCACCGAGAGGCAGCAGCAATGCCAGAACAGACAACGATATTAAACGCATGGAAAGGTCTCCTTGATAAGACAACCCGAATAGAGAACTTTAAGCCAGCATAAATCAGGCCAAATTTTTGTGCCGCTTAGCGGAGGGAGGTAAATGAAGACTTACCCTGAGAAGGGTGTTGCTTGAGTTCAGAAACTTGAAAGGATGAGCAAACACGATATTTGAGTCATCATATCCCGGGTAATATCTACCCGGGATATTCAAACTACAGGTTTGAAATTACCTTTATATACGGCCTGTGCGTATTATTCAGGCAGAACCATCGATACCGGCCTTGGGGTATCGTCAGTGCTGGGTGGTAATTCCGGGTACCGGATTTCCGGAATTTTGCCTGTCAGCGTTTTCAGAAACGCGGTAATTGACTTCACTTCGTCATCTTTCAGATCAGCACCCAGCTGTGATGTACTCATAACCGCTACAGCTTCTTCCAGACTCCAGACTACACCAGAGTGGAAATAAGGGGCAGTCAGCTCAATGTTACGCAAAGGCGCAGCCCGGAATACGTACTCATCGGAGGCGGTAGAAGTCACCTCGAAACGACCCTTGTCGCCCACCGGCAGAACCTCGGCGCCAGGCTTCATCACCAGACCAAACGGGTAGTAACCTTGACCACCCAGGTTGGTGCCGGAATGGCAGGCTACACAGCCTTTGTCCATGAACAACGCCAGGCCTTCTTTTTCCTGCTCGTTCAGAGCCGCAGCATCACCACGCAGGAACCTGTCAAAATCGGCATCCGGTGTAATCAATGTTGCTTCAAACGCTTCAATCGCAACGGCCATGTTGTCGAAAGTCACAGGGTCTTCCTGGCCCGGGAATGCTTTGCCAAACTTTTCAACATAAAGCGGCATACTCTTCAGAGTCTCAACCACACGCTCAGGAGTGCTGCTCATTTCAACGCCCGCCTGAACGGGTCCCTTAGCCTGTTCAGCCAGGTCAGCAGCCCGGCCATCCCAGAACTGAGCGGCGTTAAACACCGCATTGAAAACCGTTGGCGAGTTGCGCGGCCCTTTTTGCCAGCCGTGACCAATTGAGACGGGAAGGTAGTCATGCCCGCCCATACCTACGTTGTGGCAGGTGTTACAGCTGATCAGATGGCTTGATGACAAACGCGGCTCAAAAAACAACATCTTGCCAAGATCCAGTTTGGCTTCTGTGAGCTCGTTTCCATCAATGACGGGTGGATATTGCGGAACCGCCGAAAACATGGTTCCGGCTCTGTCCTGCAAATCCGTAGCCATTACCGCCCCTGCGGACAAACCCAAGCTAACAGCGACAGCCAAATTCAATGCTTGCCGTTTCATTTTTCGTCTCCCTGTTCATTTAAAATGACGCTCTGATATAAAGCTAACAGAACGTTCATGTTTTTAAATGAACAAAGAGCTACCGGCGCAATTACCGGTAGCAAAATTGACGACAGTCAAATATATCCTGTCACACGCAAAGCAGGGTTAAAAAGAATAGGTCGCTGCAAGCCATAAACGTCGACCTTCTTCCGAGTTTGCGTACAGGTTTCCATACTCTGCGCCATTGTCGTACGAACGGTATTCAATGAAGTCTTCATCCATCAGATTGTAGATAGTGGCACTGAACCCCAGGTTCTCTGAAACCTGGTACTGGCCACCAAGGCTAACCAGAGTGACTGCCTTGAAATCACCAAGGTCCGCATAGGAAGGCGCGCCGCGACTACGTTCCCGCGCACGATAGCGCTCGCTTTCATATTGCGCTTTTACAAAGGCTGACCAACGTGCAGAAGGAACCCAGCGCAGTGAAACGTTGGCCATGTGTTCGGGCGTATCAGTGAGAGGCTCACCTTTGTTAGGCCCGGTTTTCTGCTCGCTGTCGGTATAGGTGTAGTTCGCCGCCAGGCGCCAGTCCTGAGCGAAAGGTACGGAACCATGCAACTCCACCCCTTGGGTGACAGCTTCATCAATATTCACATCCTGGCCAAATACATCTGCCAAGGGCCAGTCGCCCCGGTCAACACAACCCGGGCGATTAGGGTCCTGTGCATAACTGCAGTTCAACAGGTCTGGCCCTTCAGCTATCTTGTCGGTGAATTCGTTGTAAAAGACCGTTGCGCCTACGCTATAGCCAGCCGGCTTTTCGTAGATCACTGCCAGTTCGGTAGAGGTTGATTTCTCAGGTTCCAGATCCGGATTACCAAACAAGGGAATCGTGCCCTGCCCGGTGAAACCAATAACGCCAGATGCGAGTTGCTCAAGCCCAGGTGTTTTATAGCCGCGGCTTACGCCACCCTTGATGGTCAGCTCCGGCGTGGTACTCCAAACCAGATAGGCCCGCGGGCTGAACTGCCCACCGAAGGCGTCGTGGTGGTCATATCGCCCGCCAAGAGTAAGCGCCAGGTCGTCGGCCAGGAACCACTCGTCTTCAACAAACAGTGCCTGGGTTTTTTGCTTGAATTCTTCAACGGCAACGCCATCGATCATACGCGCATCAAACCACTGACCACCTACAGTGACCACATGATTGGCGAGGGGCATAACCAGTTTACTGTCGATAACACGGTTCTCAGTTTTCAACTCCCGGTCAGATCCTGGCGTTTTCCCGGGAACACCTTCAGGAATAACCCGGCCAGTGGTTTCGGTAACGTTCCTCATGATACTGGTTTCGAGGTTACCAATTGAAAACCGGCCAGTGTGGCCAACAGCGAACTGGTCACGATCAAATTCCTGCTCCGGCCCGTAACCACGCACCCCCAAAGTACCCAATTGACCCTCAGAGTTATCGTAGTCCTGCCTGCTGCTTTCAATATCCAGCCATAAATCGTTTGACTCACTAGGCGTGACGGTAACGCGCCCACCAACCGTGTACTGTTCAGACTCCACCGGGCTGGGACCGCGGGTGCTCACTTCGATCGGATCGCCATTCAGGTCGAGAAATTCCAGTTCGGATTCATCCCGTTCAAACCAGCGTCCACGTAGCTGCAGGCCGATCAGGTTATCCACCAGGGGGCCGCTGGTATAGGCGCTATAGGCCCGACTGTCACCAAAATCACTATCCTGATTGAGAGTGGTTTCTGCGGTGAGTGAAGATGCCCATTCAGGGCTGACTTTGCGGGTGATAATGTTAATAACACCACCCATGGCATCGGATCCGTAAAGGGTCGACATGGGGCCGCGTACAACTTCAATGCGTTCAATAGCAGATGGCGGTGGCATGAAACTGGTGGCAGTCTCACCGAAACCATTGGGGGTTACGCTGCCAGCGGTGTTCTGCCGGCGACCGTCAATAAGAATCAATGTGTATTCAGCAGGCATACCGCGCATGCGTATATCAAAGCCGCCGGTTTTGCCCGCAGAACCTCCGACATCTACACCTTCTACATCATCCAGTATTTCCGTCAGACTGAACGCTTGTTTATTGCGGATCTCTTCGCCGGTAATAACCGTAATACTGGCAGGCGCGGCTGTCTGGCTCTGCTCAAAACCCGAGGCTGTTACGACCAGCTCCCCAAGCTCCGCGGGTTGGGCCTGTACCGACGAGTTAAAAACAAGGGCACTACAAGCCGCGCCAATAGCAATCCGGTTAAACAACATATCATCCTTCCCTTATAGACCGACGTTATAAAGGTGTGAATGATAATGATTATCTATTTAATGCGCAAATAAGAATTTATGTCATTTGAGAAAAGACAGCTTCAGGTTTTAAACCAACCGAAAGCTTGACCATTTCTTCGGTTAAACAGACCCCTCACGGAACTGCTGTATAAATGCCTCGGATTCTGCAATGGAAGCTTCCATCTCATTTATCAGGCTGTCCACATCCTGGCGAATCTGCCCTAGCTCGTCTTGCAGAGAACCGATCGCCTGAGCATTGAGATTGTGTTTCAGAAACAGAACCTGATCTTCAAATGCTTCCAGGACTGGATCCATACGCTTCTCAACCTGGTGCATACGCGCTATCAGACTGGCGTATAGCTCTCGGGTTTCATCAAGCCTGAGTTTGCTGGTCTTCCGCAATGACGCACTTTCGTAGAGATCCAGTTCGTCTTCCCATTCATCAAACAAGGCACCGGATACGTCCTCAACGGCCTCAATACGATCCCGAACCGCATCCGCCGATTCAAGACTGTCGTCATATGCCTTGCTGATCAGGTCGTATTTTTCCTGCAACCCGGTTTCCGGAGTATCCACCACACTCTGAAACCGCTCTAGCGATGACCGGAATGTTTCACGGGCATCGTCCTGAGCATCACGGGCTTCACCCACCCGATCCACCAGAATATCGCGCTTTTCGATACCCAATTTTTCCATGGTGCTGTAATACATAGAACTGCAACCGCTTAATACGAGCAGTAGGCATAGCAAACCGGTTAGCCGGGTGACAACAGAAACTGTGCTGGGTGGTGTGGACATGGTTTGAATCAATCCTTTTGTGTTTGAAAGCGGTTGTTATACTGCAGGCTTCAACCCCTGAAGCAAACGCCACACGTCAATGTCTGAGAAATCTACTATCCCATACTGCCCCTGCGGCAGCCAGAGCAGCTATGCAGACTGCTGCCAGCGCTATCACCAAGGGGCCATCGCCGACACGCCCGAGGCATTGATGCGCTCGCGCTTTACGGCGTTTGTGCTGAAGCTTGAAGATTATCTGCGCGCCAGCTGGCACCCCAGCACACGACCTGCAGAGCTTGTTCTGGATAATTCTCCGGACTGGGCGTCGCTGCATATCCTGAAAAGCGAGAAAAATGGAGACAGCGGTGATGTTCACTTCCAGGCGATCTACCGGCTGAATCCTGGCTGGGGTTACCTGGAAGAACACTCACAGTTTGTGCGGGAAAAAGGTCGCTGGTATTACTTGAGCGGCGAGCCCCAAGAAGGCGTTTTAAAGCCGGGGCGAAATGACCCATGCCCATGTGGTAGCGGCAAGAAGTTCAAGGCCTGTTGCCTTTGAGAGGCGCCGCGCATCAGTCCACAACTCCACACGCGACAATGCGGCCACTCCCTCCGTTCTTGGGGTCATCAGAATAATTATCAGGATTCGCATGAATAACCAGAGCTCGGTTCGGAAGATCTCTCAGCGTTAGACGAGGGGCGTAAACCGGATGAGTAGCAAGCTCCTTGTCGTTAAAGTAGAGGTTTGGCAGATCTCCAAGATGCCCGTCGCCATATGGGCCTGAATGTGTCTCTGTCAGTCCCGGGTCGTAGTGTTCACCGGCTTTGCCGCCCGCTACCGCATCCAGAGACGTCCCAATTTCTGCTTCTTCCTCGGTTGGTCCGCAATTACCGTTTTCGTGCAAGTGAAATCCATGCAAACCAGGGCTGAGGCCCTTTAAATTTGGAGTGAGAACAATGCCTTTGTCGTTCTCAACAATACGTATGGTACCGCTAACCTCAGAGGGCCCGCTGGCCGTTGCGTGTTTCATGGTTACGGTTTTAGATCTGTTTCCTGCGTCACCTATGGCTGATTCGGTTTTTTCGCCAGAATGAACTTCTACTGACAAGCAAAAACCGGCCAATGCAACGCTGCAAAGAATGAACTTCATAACAGTCTCCTAGTGGAACATTCTCTATTCACCCGTTACCACCACGCAGGCTACCCGATCGCCGCCACCTCCCAGTGGATCCGGGGAGTTGTCATAGTTATCTCCACCTGAGTGGATAACCAAGGAGCGATCAAGCAGATCCGCGAACTTTAACGCTGGGGCAAGCACAGGCACGGTCGCTTTACCGTCGTCATTAACATACAAAGCTGGAAGATCGCCTTTATGCCCCTCTTCAAATGGGCCTCGGTGCTCCCCCGAGCCAGGGTTATAATGGCCGCCTGCTGCCCCGGCCGGAATTTTTTCACCCTTTTTTTCAGCGAGCTCGCAGGAGCCATTTTCATGTAAATGAAAACCGTGGCGACCCGGCTCCAGCCCGCTCAGATCGGGCTCGAAAAGAACACCATGTTCATTGCTCCGGATCTGAATGGTTCCGATCGGTTCACCGATGCCGTCCGTGGTAACCCGGTGTACCTTTGCCTCAATCTGGTTTGCTTTGGCGGTTACCGCCCAGGCAGGCACGCTCATTAAGCTCGCAAGCCCTAATATCAAGAGCGTCCGTTTGATCATGATTTCCTCCAACTCCGCGTCACTACACCCGGTCTCTGGAAAACCGGGTGTATAAAATTAAGTCAATCGCTAATGGGAAACAGAGGGTCCGCAGGATTGCGATAAAGCTTAGTTCCGTTCGGATTCAATCATGCCTCCGTTCAGTTCCTTGCGAGAGATAGTGCCATCGCCGTCATGATCGTAAAGCTCAATCAATCGCTCACCTTGCTTCTTTGGGTTTTCGCTCTCCCCTGCCTGGGATGCTTTCCGATACTTATTCAGTTCTTTCGCCTCCAGCTTGCCATCCTTATTAGCATCCAGCTCATCAAACCTCAGGCTTGTTGAGCTGTTACCGTCCTGGTCTTTTCCCGGTTTTTCAGAATCGTCGCCAGCTTCATGCGAACTGGCATGCCCGCCTGCATCATTGGGCCCGCCCATCTGTTGGGCGGTCGCATTCGGAGTATCAGGGCTGGTGGTACGTGTCTCCTGGGCAAAAGCAAGACCCGGAACCAAAAGGGTCAGGGATATAATCGAAAGTATCAATTTTCCAAACATGGCTATTCTCCATTTCATGTTCGTGGTTACTGTGTTTTTCGCAGGCTGCCTTCTCTCTTCTCGACTGACTAAAGCTGCTTGCTGCCACCGGTTACGCCGTATATTTCTCCAGTTATATAACTGGATTCCGGGGAGGCCAGAAACACATACACAGGCGCAAGTTCAGCGGGTTGCGCCGGCCGGCCAAGTAAGCTGTTGGCGCCGAACTCGGGGACTTTATCAGGCGGGAAAGTGGTGGGTATCAAGGGTGTCCATACAGGGCCAGGCGCCACGCCGTTCACTCTTACACCGTGATTGATGGCTTCCGCTGCAAGGGACAGTGTGAAGTTGACAATCGCTGCTTTGGTGGCCGCATAGGGAGCAAGATTGTTGCTCGGCTTGAATGCCTGAATTGACGTTGTATTAATAATGCATCCACCCGGCGGGAGCTTCCGGAGCGCCGCCCGGCATAGATAGATCATGCCTTCAATATTGGTGCTGATGGTATGGCGGAGTTCGGAGTCAGGTACTTCCTCCAGGCTGCTGTACGTTTGCTGGAACCCGGCGTTGTTGATCAGAATATCGAGTTGGCCGAAATCACGGAGCACTCGTTCTACCAGTTCGTCACATTCCGAACTCCGGGTCTGATCCATTTTTACTGCCAGTACTTTCCTGCCCGCCTTACGAATCAGCTCGGCGGTTTCTTCGGCATCAGCCTCTTCTTCAAGGTAGCTAAACGCAACATCGGCGCCCTCTCTCGCGTAGGCGAGCGCTACGGCGCGGCCGATGCCACTATCTGCACCTGTAATAAGTGCGACACGCCCCTTAAGTTTATCGCTACCCTGATAGGTGGTTTCGCCATGATCGGCGCGGGGGCGCATTTGCCCTTCGCGACCGGGAATGCTTTGTTGCTGTTCCGGAAAATCCGGGGTCGGGTATCTGTATCGCGGATCCTGTAACTGGCTCATCGTAGGTCTCCTATATAAATTGCTCCAGACAGCAAAAACTGTCTTGGGGCGATCGGACCTCTATAGTTTCCAAGTACCGGGTAATCACGCAGTTGCTTGTGCCTGCAGCGAACGTCCAGCACTAAACCGGCGACAACACCTCAATAATGCGCGCGCAAAATGCATCCAGATCATCGGGGCTGCGGCTGGTAATCAAACCATCATCGTCGGAAACTGCCTTATCTACCCAGGTACCTCCTGCATTACGTATATCGGTTTGCAAGCTGGGAAACGAAGTGAGCGTTTTACCTTTCAATACACCTGCTTCTATAAGCAACCAGGGCGCGTGGCAGATAGCGGCCACCGGTTTTTGGCTGTTGAAAAAGTGCTTCACAAACGAAACGGCATCTTCATTCATCCTCAAGGCATCTGGGTTGGCAACACCGCCTGGTAAAACGAGGGCGTCATAGTCATTTGCGGTTACCTCGTTAACAACCTTGTCTGATTCGAAACTGTGTGCTTCATCGAGATGGTGATAGGCAGTAATTTCACCCTTTTCCAGAGTAACAAGGTGAAGGTTTGCTCCTGCTCCCTGAAGATCTTTCCAGGGACGGGTAAGTTCGATTTGTTCGACACCGTCTGTGGCCAGAAATGCGATGGTTTTTTCGTTCAGTGGTGCGTTCATAACAATTGCTCCTCTGACTTTGAAATACCAGGATTCTGAATTCCCAATTGTATTGGATTTCGGATATCTGCCCTGGCCAGCCTATCCAAAAGCCGGCTACTATTCGAACTCTGGCGCGCTACCCTACAGAGTTTTCATACAGACAGCTGTAGTGCCCGGCGCGTGAAGAATCCGAAATTCATTGAATTCCAAGAAGATATAATTCTGTAATTGTCGGGAGAGGTTACCGGGTTTTAACCGGCTTGTTGCAAAGCGAAAGGACCATGGCTGTTTTACTTCCCGATGCAGAAGGAACCGAAAATCTTCCCCAAAAGCTCATCGGGCGTAATCTGACCGGTGATTTCTCCCAAGGCATCCTGAGCAGCTCGCAGATCCTCAGCGAGCAACTCGCCAGCGCCATAGCCTTCCAGCTGCGCCTGACCCTGGACCAGAGCATCCAACGCCCGCTGCAAAGCATCCAGATGTCTGCGCCTGGCCAGAAAGCCGCCTTCCGTAGTACTGGCAAAGCCCATGCATTGTTTGAGGTGATCACGCAGTACTTCCAGGCCATCGGTGGATTTCGCCGCAAGACGAATTACCGGTGCGTGGTCTCCAGGTAACTCTGAGATACCCACGCTCTCTCCACTCAAATCCACCTTGTTGCGGATCACCGTGACCGGAGCTGAAGCAGGTAACTGATCAATAAAATCCGGCCATATTTCGTGGGGAGTGGTTTTATCCGTAGTGGTGGCATCCACCATGAGCAGAATGCGGTCGGCCTGGCGAATTTCGTCCCAGGCCCGGGCAATGCCGATCTGTTCCACTTCATCCGGGCTGTCTCGCAAACCTGCGGTATCAATAATATGCAGTGGCATGCCATCGATATGGATATGTTCCCGCAAAACATCCCGTGTTGTACCTTCTATAGCCGTCACGATCGCCGCTTCTCTGCCTGCGAGGGCATTAAGCAGACTGGACTTGCCTGCATTGGGTCTGCCGGCTATCACCACTTTCATACCATCGCGCAGGATTGTTCCCTGCTCGGCTTCGCTCATAATGCCCTGAAGCTGTTCCAACAAGGCTTGCAGGTCCAAAGCAACCTTACCGTCCGCCAGGAAGTCGATTTCCTCTTCCGGAAAGTCGATAGCTGCTTCCACATAGATACGCAGATGAGTTACCGACTCCACCAGAGTTTCAATACGCCGTGAAAACACACCTTGCATGGAGCGCACAGCGCAGCGAGCTGCCTGTTCTGAGCTGCTCTCGATCAGATCTGCAATGGCTTCAGCCTGGGCCAGATCCAGCTTGTCATTAAGAAAAGCCCGCTCAGAAAACTCTCCAGGGCGCGCCAGACGTGCGCCAAGACTACGCACCTCGCGCAGCAACAAGTCCAGAATAACGGTGCCACCATGGCCCTGTAACTCGAAAACATCTTCACCGGTGAACGAGTTCGGGTTAGGGAAAAACAGGCCGATTCCTTCATCAATCAGTTCACGGTTTTGATCAAAAAAAGGCCCATAATGAGCGTATCTTGGTTTAGGTGTGTAGCCCAACATAGTGGCAGCGATAGTCTTTGCCTGCGGCCCGGACACGCGAACTATACCAACCCCGGCCTGACCAGGAGCTGTAGCTATGGCAACAATGGTGTCGCTGCCATAGGAAATATCCGGTGTTGTTGAGCTGACGTTCATGATACCTGCCTCTTACACAAGAGTTTTACCCGTTCCTGAAACAGTAAAGGCCCCTTACGGAGCCTTTACTGAGCGATCAATAAGCCAATTGATCAGTGTTTCTTCTCGGCCATTTCTGCTTCGATCTTGCGAGTAATGTACCACTGCTGACTGATCGACAGAATGTTGTTCACCAACCAGTAAAGTACCAGACCAGCCGGGAACCAGAGGAAGAAGACGGTAAAGACCACTGGCATCAGCTTCATGATCTTGGCCTGCATCGGGTCTGGCGGAGTCGGGTTCAGACTCATTTGCAACATCATGCTGGCACCCATAAGGATTGGCAGGATGAAGTAAGGGTCCATCACTGAAAGATCGTGAATCCAGAGCATGAATGGTGCATGGCGTAACTGCACACTTTCGAACAGCACCCAGTACAGGGAAATGAACACAGGCATCTGCACCAGAATCGGAAGACAGCCACCCAGAGGATTGATTTTCTCCTTCTTGTACAGCGCCATCATTTCCTGGGACATGCGCTGGCGATCATCGCCATACAGTTCTTTCAGACGGGTGAGTTGCGGGGCAACTGCACGCATACGACCCATGGAACGATAGCTGGTGGCGGACAATTTGAAGAACACGCCTTTAACCAACACTGTCAGAAGGATAATCGCTACGCCCCAGTTGCCGACAATGCTGTGAAACCATTCCATGATGATAAACAGAGGAAGCGATATGAAGAACAGCCAACCGAAATCCACCGTACGATCGAGACTTGGTGCAACGGCCTCCAGACGATCGATAATTTTAGGGCCGACATAGGCACGGGCACCGATTTCTGTTGTTTCACCCGGCGCAACGGTTGTAGCGGGGTAAACAAAGCCCATTACATGCAAAGGACCGCGACGAGTCGTCTGAAACTGAGCCGGCTGATCTCTTTCCGGTACCCAGGCAGCAAGAAAATAATGTTGTAAGAACGCCATCCAGCCGTTAGTGACGGTTTGATTGATACGGTTCTCTTCCAGATCGTCAAAATCATACTTTTCATAAGGATCTTCCGGAGAACTGGTTACCAGGCCAAGAAAAGCCTTGATTCCCATGCTTGGCCCAGATGTGGGATCAGGCGCCTGATCGCGAACAATCTTACCGGTAAAGTTAGCCTGCCAGTTCTCGCTGGAACCGTTGTCAATCAGATAACGAACATCAATTTCATAGCTGTCACGTTCGAACTTATAACGTTTAGTGATGCTAACGCCGTTGTCCATGGTGTGAACAAGATTAACGGTTAGCTCATTTTCGCCTTCGGCAAGTTCATAGTTGGTCGCATCGGTATCGTAGACAGGCGCTTGACCATTTTTTGCACTGTCTGGGCCATTTTGGCCGATAAGGCCACTTTCCAACACGTAAAAGCGGTTTTCTGTGTTGTTCAAGAGAGTTAGTGACTCATCACCATTTAGTGTCTTGTCGTAGTCAAGCAAAGAGCTTTTGACAAGATTACCGCTTACACGATCGATAACGAGATCAAATACATCGGTTTTGATGGTGATGTACTGGTCGGTCACATTGGCTTTGTTGCTTGCCATACTGGCAACCGATTGTTGACCCTCAGGAGTTGCGAACTCTTCATCTGCGCGATTCGTAGCCGTTGTTTGCTGGGCTGTCTCGCCTGGAAGCACCATGGAATCAGACCCAACAGAACTGTTATCTGTCTGTATACGCGATGATTCTGCCACCTGCTCAGTGGGCACTGGCTGGTGATAATCCTCATTCCATGCCAGCACCATCAGATAACTGACAACTGCCAGGCCGGCGAATAATACGATGCGTTGAATATCCATAGAGTTACTGTCTGGTCTGGGTTGTTATTGAGGAATGGTCAGCCTGCGAGCAGCACTTGATCACGTCTTCTGGCCCGGATTGTAAAGTTCCAGGAACCGGATCATATCCACCTTCGGCCCATGGATGGCATCTCAAAAGGCGTTTTACGGAAAGATATAAACCTTTTAGTGAACCGTGATGAGAAATAGCTTCTACAGCGTATTGCGAGCAAGTGGGGTAATGGCGGCAGTGGCTTGCCATCAAAGGGCTGACAGCGTACTGATAGAAACGGATAGGAAGAAGCAGCAAGTTACGCATTAATCCTTTCCCTCACCGGAGGATGAAGATCCTGCAGGCTGTGATGTGGGGAGCTGATGATACTTTTTCGTTAACCGTTGCCAGAGACCGTTAAGGGATTTGCTAACTGTCTGGTTATCGAGAGACGCAAGCCCCTGACGACCAAGTACAATAATATCCATTCCGGGGAGTTCAGGCTGGTGACGAAAGGTTTCCCGCACCTGGCGTTTAATCCGGTTTCGCTGTACCGATAACTTCAGATTCTTTTTTGCAAAAACAAGACCGACCCTGGCATGTCCGAGGTTATTCGGAGTTGCCAGGATCAGAAAATTCCTATGCGGAACCTTCAACTGCACGTCGTTGAAGACTTTGCCGTAATCGGCGGGTCGTAAAAGACGATGCGATTTCGGGAAATTCAAAGCCTTCATAAGGCGAGCGACAGGTTACGCAGACAGACGGGCACGGCCTTTGGCACGACGACGGGAAATTACCTTGCGGCCGTTGGCAGTTGCCATACGGGCACGGAAACCGTGAACGCGCTTACGCTTCAGGACGCTTGGTTGAAACGTTCTTTTCATGGTGACTATCTCACAATTCGTGTGTTGAACATTGAAGAGTTGGTTGAAAAATTAATAACCAAAACAGGAGCGGCATTCTATGCAAATTTTATCCTGGGTTCAATGTTTATTGGTACGCGCTTGTGCCGATGTGCGAGGGGCTCATCCAGAGGGTTCCAAAATGGCAGAGGAATATCCGCTGGTTCCATGAATAACAGTAGTTATAGGCTTTTTTATAATTCTTTTAAAGATTCTATTATTACTGTTATTACGCAGCTCCATTTCTGTGGAAAAGCGTATTTATTAAAGAAAGATCAATACCTTGGATCATTGACAAAGCTGAGTAGAAGTGCGCTTGAGCCTTGTGCATAAGAGCATAACGGATTGTGGACAAGTAGCGCCTGCACGAATTTCTCCAGTTATCCACCGGAACCTCCATGATTGTTCACAGAGTTGGCGGCCTGTTGTGCACAAAGGTGTGTGGGTAACTCCGTATTAAAGAATTTTCTGTACACAAGGTTGTGTGTAAACTCTTAACAAATTGATAACAAAGAATATATATTTCCACAGGCTGTTTATAGCGAGGTGTTTACTCTTTCACTGAGGGAGCCGGCAGGTTAGAATCCTTGGTCATCTTTCGGAATCGGACGACCCTTGTCCGGTTTCAGAAATCTATGCGTTTTCGGGAGCAGACGGTCGTGCCTAACAGCATGTGGCATCAATGTCTTGAAGTACTCCGGGATGAGTTTCCCGCACAACAGTTCAATACCTGGCTCAGGCCCCTCCAGTCCGATCATCGAGAGGGGCAGCTGATGCTGTTTGCACCTAATCGTTTTGTTATGGACTGGGTGAATGAGAAGTATCTCCGGCGTATAGAGGAAGTGCTCAAAGAATTGAATAATGGTCAGGCCCCGAGAGTCGGTATGAAAGTCGGATCGGCTCCCCGGGAAAGCGAACCGGTTATGCGCTCGGAACTGGCTAAAAAAACCTCACCTGCCAAAGCACAGGATGAGGCAGGTGGCAGGGTTACCGAGGAAGAAAAAGGTGTCGCGGCAACCTCAGGCGGCCAGCCCCAGGCACATCTTAATGAATACAGATCAAATGGCGGGCGTCGGCCTGTCCAGGTAGAGGGTGATATCAAACATCAGAGCTTTCTGAATGAAGGCTTTACGTTCGATACCTTTGTCGAGGGCAAGTCCAACCAATTGGCCCGGGCAGCATCGATGCAGGTCGCGGAAAACCCGGGCGGAGCCTACAACCCGTTGTTTTTATATGGAGGGGTTGGTCTGGGTAAAACCCACCTGATGCATGCTATCGGGAATGATATTGTCCGTCGTAATCCCAACGCCAAGGTAGCTTATCTGCGTTCGGAGCGGTTTGTTGCTGATATGGTCAAGGCGCTGCAACTGAATGCGATCAATGAATTCAAACGCTACTATCGATCTGTCGATGCGTTGCTGATCGATGATATTCAGTTTTTCGCTCGTAAAGAGCGTTCGCAGGAAGAGTTTTTTCACACCTTCAATGCGTTGTTGGAAGGCGGGCAACAGGTGATTGTAACCTGTGACAGGTTCCCCAAAGAAATTGTGGATATGGAGGAGCGCCTTAAATCGCGTTTTGGTTGGGGGCTGACCGTTATGGTAGAGCCGCCTGAGCTGGAAACACGCGTTGCGATCCTGATGAAAAAGGCAGACCAGGTTAACGTAAAACTCAGTAGCGAGGCTGCATTTTTTATTGCCCAAAAGATTCGCTCGAACGTAAGGGAGCTAGAAGGTGCGCTTCGTTTGGTGATAGCGAATGCTCACTTCACAGGGTCTGAAATTACGCCGCCGTTTATCCGGGAGAGTCTGAAGGATTTGCTTGCCTTGCACGAAAAGCAGGTGAGTATTGATAACATCCAGCGAACGGTAGCTGAGTACTATAAAATAAAGGTTGCGGATCTTCATTCGAAGAGACGGACCCGCGTAGTGACCAGGCCCCGACAAGTGGCCATGGCGCTTTCCAAAGAGCTGACCAATCACAGCTTGCCGGAAATCGGAGATGCGTTCGGTGGGCGCGACCACACAACGGTTTTGCACGCCTGCAAAAAGATTGTGGAATTGCAGGAAACAGACCCGGGCATCCGCGAAGACTATCAGAACTTTATGAGATTGCTGACCACATGAAGACCACATTCATCCTTCCAACAACAGAAAGCTGAGTGACATGAAACTGACGATCAGCCGTGAATCCCTGCTCACACCGTTGCAAAGCATTGCCGGTGTCGTTGAAAAAAAGCAGACCATGCCGGTGCTGTCCAATGTGCTGCTGGTAGCCGAAGACAATTCACTGATCCTGACCGGGACGAACATGGAAGTGGAGCTGGTGGGGCGGGTTACACCCGTTCATGTTGACCAGCCCGGGCGAATTACTGTCCCGGCCCGTAAACTTTCAGACATTTGCCGGGCCCTGGGTGACGAAGCACCGATAGAACTGGTGCTTGAAGGTGATCGGCTGCATGTGCGGTGTGGCGCAAGCCATTTCACGCTTTCCACTCTACCTGCGGAGCATTTTCCGAACGTAGAAGATGAACCCGAAAGCTTCCGGCTTGAACTGCCCCAAAAAGAACTCAGGCGCATGTTCGATGCCACAGCCTTCGCCATGGCACAGCAGGATGTCCGTTATTATCTTAACGGGTTGCTGCTGGAGGTGGATAGTAGCCACATACGTACAGTGGCAACCGATGGTCACCGCCTTGCAATGGCGCATGTTGAGCTGGACACGGGTTGTGCTGAACCCCGCCAGGTGATTGTTCCCCGTAAAGGCGTACTGGAACTTTCACGGCTGCTTGATGATGTGGAAACACCGGTAACATTGGTAATCGGTGATAACCATCTGCGCGCAACCGTTGGTTCCTACACCTTCACGTCCAAGCTGATTGAAGGTAAGTTTCCGGACTACAACCGGGTCATTCCCCGGGGCGGCGACAAGATAGTTCTGGCGGACCGCGCCACTCTGAAGAATACGCTTCAGCGCGCCGGCATCCTCTCCCATGAAAACATCCGCGGTGTTCGCCTGAATCTCGCGACGAACGAACTCCAGGTGTTTGCCAACAACCCCGATCAGGAACAGGCCGAAGATGCACTGTCGGTCGACTATCAGGGTGAATCCTTGCAGATCGGTTTTAACGTCGGCTATCTGGTGGATGTCATGAATGCGTTGGATGAAGACCAGGTGAAGTTGACGCTTTCTAATCCGAATAGTAGCGCACTGATCGAATCCCAGAACGATAATCGCTGCCTGTATGTTGTTATGCCAATGAGGCTTTAGGAGAAGATTGATGGGCACCCTAGTCAACGGAATCAAAGGCGCCTTCAGGATCGGGCAAACCCTTTCTGTATTGGGCCGGACAGGTGTCAAATGGGTCGGGGGCGAGCGTCCCCCTGCTCCACGATTGCTGCGCCAGACATTTGAGTCCCTGGGTGCAACCTATATCAAGTTGGGACAGTTCATCGCAAGCTCACCAACTTTCTTCCCGAAAGAATACGTTGAAGAGTTTCAGTATTGTCTGGACCGAACGCCCAATCTCCCTTTTGGTGTAATCAAACGCATCATCCGCGATGAACTCGATCTGCCAATTGATCAGGTGTTCGCGGAAATCGACCCGGTGGCTCTGGCTTCTGCCTCAATCGCGCAGGTGCACGCAGCCCGGCTGGTAACCGGTGAAGATGTTGTGATCAAAGTTCAAAAGCCCGGTGTAGAAAATATCCTGCTGACGGATCTTAACTTTCTGTACCTCTCAGCACGGATCCTGGAAACCCTGGCGCCGAAACTCTCCTGGACATCACTCTCCGGTATCGTTGAAGAAATTCAGCGCACCATGATGGAGGAATGCGATTTCATCAAGGAGGCCAATAACCTCAAGGTGTTTCGCAAATTTCTCCAAGATACGCACAATGAAGATGCAACGGTTCCCTTGGTCTACGAACACTGCAGTACCCGTAGGATTCTCGCCATGGAACGTTTCCACGGCGTGCCTTTGACAGATCTCGAAAGTATCCGGGGTTATGCAAAGGATCCAGAGCGGACATTGATTACTGCTATGAATACCTGGTTCGCTAGTCTTACGCAGTGCGAGTTTTTCCATGCGGATGTGCATGCGGGCAACCTGATGGTATTAGAGGATGGCCGTGTAGGCTTTATTGACTTCGGGATCGTCGGACGGATTCGGCCAGACACCTGGCAGGCAGTCAGTGATTTCATTTCGTCGGTGATGGTAGGTAACTTCGATGGTATGGCAGAGGCCATGATCCGTATCGGGATTACCAATCAGACTGTTAAGGCATCGGATCTTGCAGCGGATCTGCGCAAGCTATATCAGCAGATGGATAAAATGGTTCCTGATCACGTACCCTATCAGGCGGACCAGGCGGAAGACGATGTAAACAGCATTTTAATGGACATGGTGAAAGTTGGCGAAAGTCACGGTCTGCACTTTCCCCGGGAGTTTGCCTTGTTGCTGAAACAGTTTCTGTATTTCGATCGCTACGTACACATCCTTGCGCCGGAGATGGATGTGTTCATGGACGAGCGTCTTAACATGCTTCACTGAGGCGGGTCGCCTTCATTAGCTGTGTTTTGTACACTGGCGCAGCATTTCACGAGACGGTGATATGCTGCTTTTTTCGTGGATACGTCCATTCCCCTTGTTGCCGTGATGAGCTGTCCTTTCTATGGCGCTGGTAAAGCTTCATACCGAGTTTTTTCGCAACCTTTCTCCGGCTGAACCTGTTTCGTTCTCACCTTCGTTCAATCTGCTTTATGGAGCCAACGGCAGCGGGAAGACCAGTGTACTTGAGGCTATCGGGTACCTTGGCCTTGGGCGCTCCTTTCGTGTAAATCGCCATCAGGCTGTTGTTCAACACGGTCAAAGCAGGTTCACAGTCTTTGGTGGTCTGGACTATGGATTTGACGATAAGCGGAATGAAGAATCGTCGGGTGTGCTGGCTCATCGTTTAGGCATATCTCGTGATGTTGCCCAAAAGGAAACAACGCTCCGCGTAGATGGCGAAGGCGTGCGCAGTCTGTCTTCGCTAGCAAAGCATTTACCGGTTTCCGTCATCGATCCGGGTGTTTTTGATATCGTTGCCGGTGGTCCGGGAAAGCGTCGGCAGTTTCTTGATTGGGCGGTGTTCCACGTGGAACCTTCTTTCGCATCCAGCTGGCAGCAGTGCCAGAGAGTCACATCACAGCGGAATAAAACGCTGAGAAATGGTAGACTGGACGAAGCCATGTTGCGTGTCTGGGATGCCCAGTACGCGGCGCTGAGTGAAAGAATAAGTGAGGTCCGAAAAGCTACTTTTGATCAATTTAAAAGTGCGTTCGATGATCTGGTTCACGAAGTGGATGTGAGTTGGACAAAGGGTCTGAAACTCGAGTTTTATCCCGGGTGGGATACGAGTCAATCTTTGGTAGATGTGCTTGTATCCCACAGGGAACAGGAAATTCGTATGGGGCACACTCTTTATGGGCCCAACCGTGCGGATATCCGGATAAGATTTCAGGGTCGACCTGTTGCCGAAACGTTTTCACGCGGCCAACAGAAAACCCTCGTTATCCTGATGAAGATTGCCCAGTGCATGGTGTTGAACGATCTCGGGAAACAGGTCAGTTTCCTGTTAGATGATATTAATGCCGAGCTGGATGAGGGCCATAGAATAATGTTGGCTCGAAAGTTACAGGATTTACGTTGCCAGGTATTCATTACAGCCATTGAACGTCCGGATCCGGAGGTGCTGTGGCAGGGTAGCCAGATACCTGATTATCGAATGTTCCACGTGGAACATGGCAAATTGAAGGAAGAATAAAACCGGCTAGAAAGACAGTGCCGGCCCTTACGCTTCAGGAGTTTTTTAATGAGTGAATCGAGCTACAATTCCGCCAGTATCAAAGTCCTGAAAGGTCTGGACGCGGTGCGCAAACGGCCTGGGATGTACATTGGTGATACAGACGACGGCACAGGTCTGCACCACATGGTCTTTGAGTTGGTGGATAACTCCATCGATGAAGCTCTCGCAGGGCACTGTTCCGAAATCGGCATTATCATACACCCGGATGAGTCGGTGAGTGTTCAGGATAATGGCCGTGGAATTCCTGTCGATATCCATGAAGAAGAAGGCGTCTCTGCGGCTGAAGTCATCATGACAGTACTTCACGCCGGGGGTAAGTTTGATGACAACTCCTATAAGGTTTCCGGTGGTCTCCACGGTGTGGGGGTTTCCGTTGTAAACGCCCTCTCCTCAACGCTCACCTTGACCATCCGCCGTGATGGCAAGGTGTATGAGCAGGTTTACACCCATGGTGTACCCAATGCGCCTTTGAGCCCGGTAGGTGATACAGACGCTTCGGGAACCAGGGTTCACTTTATCCCGTCTCCAGAAACCTTCAGCCACATCGAATTCCATTACGATATCCTCGCCAAACGTATAAGGGAACTTGCGTTCCTGAACAGTGGTGTCCGTATTCGACTGACGGACGAGCGTAGTGGTAAAGAGGAAGTCTTCCAGTACGAAGGAGGCTTGAAGGCGTTTGTTGAGCATCTCAATGCCAATAAAACACCAATAAATCGTGTTTTCCACTTCGTTCGCGAGCGTGAAGACGGGATTTCTGTAGAAGTTTCCATGCAGTGGAACGATGCCTTCCAGGAAAATATCTACTGCTTCACCAACAACATACCGCAGCGCGATGGCGGTACTCATCTGGCAGGCTTCCGAGCCGCCCTCACCCGCTCCCTGAACAATTACATTGAGCTTGAGGGGCTGGGGAAAAAGTCCAAAGTAAGCACCTCGGGTGACGACGCTCGTGAGGGACTGACAGCGATCATCAGCGTTAAAGTGCCAGACCCCAAGTTTTCTTCACAGACCAAAGACAAACTGGTGTCTTCGGAAGTGAAAACAGCGGTCGAGCAGGAGCTTTATCAGAGCTTTGCTGAGTATCTTCAAGAGCAGCCAAACGAAGCCAAACTGATCGTCAATAAAATGATTGAAGCAGCGCGAGCTCGTGAAGCTGCCCGTAAAGCGCGGGATATGACCCGTCGTAAAGGCGCACTGGACATTGCAGGCTTGCCAGGCAAGCTCGCGGACTGTCAGGAAAAAGATCCCGCGCTTTCCGAACTGTTCATAGTGGAGGGTGATTCGGCCGGTGGTAGCGCAAAACAAGGCCGGGATCGCAAGACTCAGGCTATTCTGCCGCTGAAAGGTAAGATCCTGAACGTAGAGAAGGCACGCTTTGACAAAATGCTTTCCTCTGCCGAAGTTGGCACTCTGATTACAGCTCTGGGCTGTGGTATTGGCCGGGAAGAATTCAATCCGGATAAGCTCAGGTATCACTCCATCATTATCATGACGGATGCTGACGTGGATGGTTCTCACATCCGCACCTTGCTGCTGACGTTCCTGTTCCGCCAGATGCGGGAAATTATTGAGCGCGGCCACGTATTTATCGCCATGCCACCCCTCTATAAGGTCAAGCGTGGCAAGCAGGAGCAGTACCTGAAGGATGAGAAGGCAAAGGAAGCCTTCCTGACCCAGACTTCACTGGAAGGCGCGCAGCTATACGTTAATCCGGAAGCTCCTCCGCTCAAGGACTCTGCCCTTGAGACGATGGTGAAGGATTATCAGGCCGTAATGGCAATGATTGACCGGCTGTCCCGTGCTTACCCTGCTAAAGTGCTCGAACGGATGCTTCAAAACGAAACTCTGAAGCCTGAGTCTCTGAAGGACGAGCAAACAGTTTCTGCATGGTCATCCCGCCTCGGCGAAGGCTTGAACGTGGATACACGTACCGGCACCAAGTATACCTTCTCGGTTTCAAAAGATTCCGAGCGTGGCCTGTACCTGCCCAAGGTCACCATCTACGTACACGGTATTCCCCATGAACACGTTTTCAGCCATGACTTTTTCGAGTCGCCATCTTACGGCGCCATTGCTCGCCTGGGTGAGACGCTGAACGGGCTTATTGAGGAAGGAGCCTACGTACAACGCGGTGAACGCAAGCAGGCCGTATTGTCGTTTGAAGGGGCACTGAGTTGGTTGATGAAGGAAGCCCAGCGGGGTTTGAATATTCAGCGTTACAAAGGTCTTGGTGAAATGAATCCGGACCAGTTGTGGGAAACCACCATGGACCCTGAAACCCGTCGGATGATGAAAGTGAAGATTGATGACGCTATAGCGGCTGACCAGATCTTTACGACACTGATGGGTGACGACGTTGAACCTCGTCGTGACTTTATCCAGACCAACGCACTGGAAGTGCACAACCTGGATATCTGATAAGTCTTGGTATTTGACGATTAAAAAAGGCGGCCAAATTACTTTGGCCGCCTTTTTTGCATCAGAAAATCAGTAGGTTAGCGTTTCTGTATGTACGTTATTTGAATCAAGGCGTGTTATTTAAGATCTTGCCTTCTCTTTCTCCGCAAGATGCGGTGCCATTACTTCCTCCAGAGTGTACCCCGTCAGACGGCGTATGGTTCTCCACAGGTAATAGAAGATAAGCATCATCATCACCATGGAGGGGATCGCAATCATGGGATAACTCACGAGCGTCATTCTGCCGAGTTCTTCATTAAACGCTTGGGTGCCGGAAGGGCTGACCACGATCCAACGTGCGAGAACGTAGTTCATGATGGAGGAGAACAGAAAGGTACCGGCAAAAAAGTAGCTGGCTTTCAGTAAACGTGCTTCAAACTGCCCGACACAGTTTTTCTCTTCCAGAGAGCGGTGGATTTTTTCCACATCGAGTACATTCGGGTTATAGAGAAGCGTACGGACCAGAGGATATTTGGTGCGGGTAGACACCAGTACCGCCAGACCGATAATTGCGGGAATGGCTGCCTCTTTTACGGCCAGCCAACCGGCATCCAGTTCAAGTAAACCAATACCGCCCGTTAGCCCGACACTGATGAGGCCCAGTAGCGCGATAAAGTTCTTCTTATGGTAACGGACCAACTCGAACAGCCCCCAGCCCAAGGGGAAGGCCAAGCCCAGTATCAAGGCGTTAACACTGCCAAGATACTCGTCGCCGCTGAATTTCATCAGAATAACGGATGGAATAATGATACTGACCAGAAGATCGACCCAGGGTCTGGGTTTGTGGTCAGGTGCAGAGTGGGTATTCGATGAGTTCATAGTTCTGCCTGGTTGGTGAAACGGCTAGGGGCAGTATACGACGAACGCTATAAAAAAACCGAACCCGGAGGCTCGGTTTTTCGACGGACAACACTTATATCATGCGCCTGCTTCTTTAAGGCTTTCTTCAACAATTGCCAAGCCTTCCTCAAGGATATTGTCCTCGATGGTGACCGGCATCAGGAAACGAAGCGTGTTTCCGTACAATCCACAGCTCAGCAGAATCAGGCCTTTTTCTTTGGCCTTTTGGGTAATGGCTGCGGCCAGTTCCGGCATGGGCTTGCGGTTGTCAGCGCTCTCAACCAGTTCAAACGCGGCCATGGGGCCAAGGCCTCGAACGTTGTCCACATGGGTGAACTGTTCCTGCCACTGGGTAAAGCGTTTGTTCAACTTCTCACCCAGGCGCTGGCTTTTGGCCAGAATGTCTTCCTCTTCAAATACATCGAACACCGCCAGTGCGGCTGCGCAGGCTGTCGGGCTACCGGTGTAGGTGCCGCCCAGAGAGTTGGGGCCTGACGAGTCCATGTACTTATCTGTACCAACAATAGCTGAAATCGGCATGCCATCCGCCATACTCTTGGCCATGGTCATAATGTCCGGCTTAACACCGCTGTGTTCAATGGCGAACATTTTGCCAGTACGACCAAAACCACTCTGGACTTCGTCGACAATCATCATGATGCCGTTTTCGTCACAGATCTTGCGGATCTCCTCCAGGAAGCTGGTCGGCGCCGCATAGAAGCCGCCCTCACCCAGTACCGGCTCCAGCACAATAGCAGCCGTCTGGTTAGCCGGAGAATCGGCTTTCATGGTCATGCGCAGACCACGCAGGGCCTCTTCCTCGCTGACGCCGTGATAAGGCACAGGATAGGGTGCACGGTAAACAGTGCCCGGCATTACGCCAAAATCTGTCTGATAGGGTGCCGCCTTACCATTCATCGCCATGGTCATAAACGTACGACCATGATACCCACCGTCGAAGCAGATAATGTTGTTACGGCCAGTCGCGGCGCGGGCGATTTTGATCGCATTTTCAAGAGCTTCGGCACCGGAGTTAGCCAGCATAACCTTGGCATGGCCTTTTACCGGGGCAACCTCACTCAATTTTTGAGCCAGCCGCACATAGCCCTCATAGGGCATAACCGTCTGACAGGTATGCATCAACTTATCCAGCTGGGCTTTTACCGCCTCAACGACTTTCGGATGCCTGTGGCCGATGTTGAGCACACCGATACCGCCAGCGAAGTCGATCATGCGCTTGCCGTCTGCGTCCCACAGTTCTGCGTTGGTTGCGTGGTCGGCAAATTGCTCATTTGGGCTTGCCACACCGGCTGCAACATAGCGTTCTTTCAGTGCTTGCAATTCTTTATTGCTCACTTTGCCATTCTCCCTGTGTATCGGATTTAACTGGTTCAATAACAGTGTAGGGAGTACGGGGGCCTGACACAAACCGATGAATGAAAGTAGTGCCCGGATGGGGCCCGTGAAAGCCAGGCTGCCGCGACAACATGTCACATCCATATTTGTGCTTAAGCCAAAGATAATGAGTGAGTTTTAATAAGATGACTAACGCTAACAATTATTAACAACAACTGGAGTGTGACGTGGAAAAATATGGAATCTATTGTTTGATCGCCGGTGGCTTATTGCTGAGTGGTTGTGGCGGAAGCTCGTCTTCGTCTTCTACGGAAACAGAAGACGTCACCGGGGTAACCGAACTGACAATACCCTTCAAGGCATTGGTGGGCACTGATCCGATGACATGCGGTCAGACCTTCACTGGCCTAGGCTTGAATTCAACAGACGTTACGTTTGTCGACTTCAGGGTGTTTATCAGCAATATACGCCTTGTTACAGACCAGGGCGAAGAAATTCCATTCAATCTGGACGTAGATGCGCCCGGTCAGAACGCACAGGTGGCATTGCTGGACTTCCGCGATACAGCAACAGTAAACGACGCCGGAGATGCGACGGACGTATGCGTCTCAGGTACAGATGAAAATCCGGGCTTCAAGGACTCTCTGGTGGGTACTGCCGATATTGACCCGGCGAAAACCATCAGCCACTTCGAATTTACCATAGGTGTACCATTCGAACTGAATCATGTCGATCAAGCCGGCGCAGAAGAACCGTTGAGAAACCCTGGTCTTGCGACCGGTATGGCCTGGAGCTGGCAGAATGGTTACAAATTTATCGGAGCGGACGTAGTACCAACCTATGAAGGTGGAAGCCGTTGGAATTTCCACCTAGGCAGCACAGGTTGTGACGTCGGGACCTCTGAACTGCAAAACGGTGATGCTCCCACCCCGTGTTTAGCTGATAACCGTGTAGACGTGTCTTTGGCTCTGGGAGGATACGAGTTAGGGGATTACGCAGTCGCAATCGACTATGCTGCCTTGGTATCTGCTTCCAACTTAAATGAGAATGAGGGTGGTGCACCGGGCTGTATGTCCTTCGCAGGCGACCCAGAGTGTCCGGCTGTGTTCAAAAACCTCGCTCTGCCATTCGGCGAAGAAGATAACGCCGATGGTAATCCGAACATTGAGGTGTTCAAGATAGTCGAGCTTTCGGCACCATGAGAAAATGCCAACTGTGGGCCGGCCTTTGCCGGCCCGCTTTCGGTGTTGTCCTGTTGATACTGTTGAGTGGCTGCCTGGAACAGAGCCAAACCACGGTGGACGATCAGGGTGCCCGGATTTCCAGTTTTGATTGGGGGCTTCCCGAGCACATTCCCCTGCCCCGGGAACCTGAAGATAACCCCATGACGGAAGAAAAATTCCAGCTTGGGCGGCATCTGTTCTATGACACCCGCTTGTCATCCAATGGCACGATCAGCTGTTCCAGCTGTCATCATCAGGACAAGGCGTTCAGTGATGGTCTGGCTCAGGCTTCCGGCGCGACAGGGGAACGTCACCCGAGGAACAGTCAGGCTCTGGTGAATGTTGCCTGGAACAATACCCTGACCTGGGCCAACCCCAGCCTTGGCACCATTGAAAAACAGATCATGATCCCTCTGTTTGGCGATGACCCCATCGAGCACGGGCTGAACGAGGGCAATCATGAGCAGGTGCTCCGTAGCTTGCAGGCGGAACCTGAGTACGCAAGTCTGTTTGCCGCAGCATTCCCGGATCAGGCTGATCCCTTATTCGATGATCTGGCCTGGGACAATGTGGTTAAGGCGCTTGCCTCTTTTGTACGTGGATTGAGCTCTTTCGACAGTGATTTCGATCGCGGAGCTATGTCTGCTGCGGCGCTGCGAGGGGAACGGTTATTCAACAGCGAAAGGCTTGAGTGTTTCCACTGCCATGCCGGGTATAACTTTACCGACGCCACTACAGACCGCCTGACTACCTATAACACTCTGCTTTTCCACAATACCGGGCTCTACAATATTGACGGTCTTGGTGCTTACCCGGAACCGAATACCGGCCGCCATGAGGTAACCGGGAGGGCGGATCATATGGGACAGTTCCGTGCTCCCAGTCTGAGAAACGTGGCGCTGACCGCACCATACAACCACGATGGCTCGGTCGACACTTTAGAGGATGTGATCCGTAACTACGCCGCCGGTGGCCGCCTTAGAGTATCCCCGCCCAATGCGGGCGATGGTCGTATGAATCCCTTAAAAGACGGTTTCATCGCTTCGTTTCCGATTACGGAGGACGAAATTCAGGATGTGGTGGCCTTTCTGGAGTCCCTGACGGACCAAGCCTTTGTTACCAATCCCCGATTTGCAAACCCCTGGACCGATAATTCCAATAAGGATCTCATTCCATGATTCGTTTCTGTCTCTTGCTGGCGCTGCTGTTGCCGGTTACGGGCTACGCGCACTACATTCCCGAAGACGCTCAGTTGGAAGTGAGCGCCAGTGTGGTGGCAACCTGGCGCTCTTCCAGTCTTGTTGATGAATACGAATTCTGGCAAATCCCCGGAACCATGATGGGTGGACATGCCTGGCCCCAGGAGAAAGGTGTCAGTGTTGATGAAGCGATGGTGTCGCTGGGTTCCCGTATCAATGAGCGGGTGTTCGGGGTCATCGAAATCGGCAGTCATGGCGGTGGAGATGACCATAGCGACGAGGTGGAACTGCAACACGCCTACTTGGGCTATGTCTGTTGCGATGCCACCGGCCCCTGGGTACTGGAAGCGGGCAAAATGTCGGCAGTTTTTTCTCCGAGCCTGTCCAGCCACGCAGCTGATCGCTGGATCAGCGATACGCCCCTGGTCAATGACGTGTTTTTTGGCCGCGACTTCCACGATGAAGGTGTGCGTTTCTGGTGGCATGAAACGGCAGGCCTGTCGGCGGGTGTCGAGCTCTGGCGCGGTAAGGCCTTTCCAGCCACCGATACCGGAGACACCAACTGGGACATATTTGCCAGTTATCGGTGGCAGGGAGAGCGACTTAGCCTTTCCGGGGGTGGCTGGTTTTACCGGGCGTCTGCCAGTTCGAGGGCGGACCACCGCTACGGTGGAACTCATACGCATACCCCGGTGGCTCCGCCTGGCGTAACAGCGACTCCGTTCCCTGATACCCGCTTTACCGGAGATACAGACATCGCCGGCCTCCACGGAGCCCTTCGTTACAACCCCCAACCGCATTGGCAATGGGGCGTAGAAGCAGAGCTGATGCAAATGGATATGGACGGAATTCTGCATGACTCTACTGGACGCGAGGCCAGTGTGGATAGTGATCAGTTCGGTGGCTGGGTGCAGCCCTATGTGCAGTGGCGCCGTCATATTGTGGGCCTGAGAGGAGAATGGCTTACAACCGACAATCATCTGGTGGGCGCTGCTGCGCCGGTTCTGGCCACTGATTCAGGTCTTGCGAATCCCGAGGATCACGATCCAGAGCGTTACACCGCATTTTGGCACTGGCAGTGGCGAGACAATCTGGCGCTACGAACCGAGGTAACCGAGGATCGGACCTTGCCAGAAAGCGATCTGCGCTGGTCGGTGGGCGTGGTTTGGAGCGGCCGGCTTTGGCCTGCAACCTCGGGCTCCAGTGCCGGGCACCAGCACTGAAACAGACTATTCACCCGTTTCGCTGCGGAACTGTAGCTGCGCCAAGCGCCGATACAATTGATTTTCCTGCATTAGCTGTTCATGCGTGCCAACCGCTAGCAAGCAGCCTTGATCCAGAACGGCGATGCGGTCGGCATCTCGCACGGTGGCAAGCCTGTGAGCAATCACCAGGGTGGTTCTGCCCGTGGTAAGCGCTGGCATGGCTTGCTGAATCAAGCTTTCGCTTTCCGCATCCAGGGCGCTGGTGGCTTCGTCGAGAAGCAATATGGGCGCGTCGGCGAGCAGGGCGCGGGCAATGGCCAGACGTTGTTTCTGACCGCCGGAGAGACCTAGCCCGGCATCGCCCAGCCGGGTCAGATAGCCCTCAGGCAGTTTCTTGATAAATTCGTGCGCGTGAGCGATTCGGGCCGCATTTTCAACATCGGCCTGGCTGGCATCCGGGCGGGCGTAGCGGATGTTGTTTGCCACAGTGCCATGGAACAGCGTCGGGTTCTGGGGCACCAGTGAGAAGCAGCTGCGTAGAGCTTCCAGCGAAACCGTGGCGGTATCTGTACCGTCAATATAAATCGTGCCGCTGTCGGGCTGATAGAAATGCAGCAGCAAATCAAACAGCGTGGATTTTCCTGCCCCGGATGGACCGACCAGCGCCAGGGTTTCCCCGGCACGGACATGTAAGCAGAGATCGGCCAGTGCCGGGTGTTCGCTGCGACCGGCGTAGCTGAAATTCAGGCCTTTGATGGCAATATCCCCGGTAATGGGCTTTGGAAATCCGTTTGCCAGTCCTGCGGGTCGGTTAAATGCAGGTTCCGTCTGTAGTAGTTCAAAAAGCCGAGCGGCGGAGCCGGCTGCCCGTTGTAGTTCCCCTATCACCTCACTGATGGCGCCTGCAGCAACGCCTACCAGCAAGCTGTAAAACAAAAATGCTGCCAGCTCTCCCGGGCTAATGCGGCCCTGGATAACGTCCAGGCCACCAATCCAGATCACAACACCGACCGCCCCCATCACCAGGGAAATAGCCAGAGTCGTCAGCCAGGCACGTTGTTTTATGCGGGCACGGGCGATGTCGAAGGCCCGCTCAGACACCTCCGCAAAGAAGCGCCGGTCGTGAGGCTGATGGTTAAAAGCCTGCACAGTTTTAATCTGGGTGAGATTTTCCCCCACGTAGCTGCCTACATCGGCCACCCTGTCCTGGCTCAGCCTTGAAAGCTGCCGTACTCGCCGACCGAAAAACAGAATGGGCACAATCACCAAGGGGAAGCCGAGCAGAATAATTCCGGCCAACTTGGCGTTGGTAATGAACAGCAATAGCAGCCCACCCACCAGCATCAGTGCATTTCGCAAGGCGATGGAAACCGTTGAACCGATCACAGACTGCAGCACCGTGGTATCGGCGGTGAAGCGCGACTGTATTTCCAGTGCCCTATTCTGCTCGAAGAACCCCGGGTGCAGGTCAATCAGATGATTGAAGACCTGTTTGCGGATGTCCGCTACCACCCTTTCGCCAATCCACGACACCAGATAAAAGCGTGCAAAGGAGCCGAACGCCAGCCCCAGTACCAGAATAAAAAACAACCCCATGGCGCGGGCCAGATTGCCGGCAGATTCTGTTGCCAGACCCTGATCGACCAGAATTCGAAGGCCCTGACCCAGCCCAAGAGTAATACCTGCCGTGATAACCAGGGCGACAAGTGCACCGGCAACGGCTTTGCGATAGGGGCGTATAAACCCTATAACGAGTTTCAGGGCTTGCCGGTGACGAGTGTTGATGGTGTGCCTCCTGGGGATCAGCTGCTGTAGACTTGGTCTGCTATACGGTCACGCTTGAAGTAAGGACTAATCATACAGCCAGACTAAAAAGCCTGCCCCCGCGTATCCAATAACTTCGTCATGCAAAAGGATTCCCCTGTGCGAGCTTATGCCGACAGTGATTACCCGCAACACCATAAACCCGATTGGAACGTGATCGCCGGCCTCTGGCCCTATCTCGCCGAGTTCCGTGGTCGGGTTGCTCTGTCTGTTGCCTTCCTGATACTGGCAAAGCTGGCAACCGTCGCAACGCCTGTGGCTCTGAAATACATTGTCGACTATCTCGACCAGGGCCGTGAAGGCGAGCTGTTGTTGTGGATTCCCATTGTGCTGGTGGTTGCCTATGGCACCCTGAGGTTTGGCAGCACCCTGTTCAGTGAGCTTCGGGACGCCGTATTTGCAAGGGTTGCCGAGCGCGCCATGCGGCGGGTATCACTGCGGGTATTCCGCCATCTCCATGACCGCGAACTGGCCTTCCATCTGGATCGCAAAACCGGAGGCCTAGCCCGGGATATCGAGCGGGGAACCACAGGTATCAGCTTTCTGCTGCGCTTTACCCTGTTCAATATTGTCCCCACCCTGCTGGAAATACTGATGGTGGCGGGCATTTTACTGGTGGCGTTTAACGCCAGCTATGTGTTGGCCATTCTCATTGCTGTGGTGGTGTATATCGTATTTTCCATCAAGGTTACCGAATGGCGAACCAAGTTTGTGCGCGAGGCCAATGCCCGCGACAACCAATCCAACTCCCGCGCCATCGATAGCCTGCTGAACTACGAAACCGTGAAGTACTTCAATAACGAAAAATTTGAAGCCGATCTTTACGATGAGAACCTGGAAGGCTGGGAGCAAGCCCGTCTGAAAAACCGCCTGTCCCTGGCAGCACTTAATTCCGGCCAGGCTCTCATCATAGGTTTGGCCATGATAACCATGATGGTAATGGCCGTAAGGGAAGTCGCCAGTGGCGCTATTACCTTGGGCGACTTCACCATGATCAACGCTTACCTGCTGCAGTTGTTTATTCCCCTGAATGCCCTGGGCTTTGTGTACCGCGAGATCCGCCAGGCGTTGGTGAACGTGGAGCGTTTGTTCGGTTTGCTTGGAGAAGCACCGGCAATTGAAGACGCCCCCGGGGCGCCGGCACTGATTGTGGAAAAAGGAGAGGTTGGCTTTCATCACGTGCATTTTGCTTACCGTTCAGATCGACCGATTCTGCAGGATGTGGACTTTTCGATACCGGCAGGACACACACTGGCGGTTGTGGGGGCCAGCGGTGCTGGTAAATCTACTTTGGCGCGTTTGCTGTTCCGTTTCTTCGATGTGGATAAGGGCAGCATTACCATTGATGGCCAGGATATTCGTGGGGTGAGCCAGGACAGCCTGCGCTCGGCTATTGGCGTGGTGCCCCAAGACACGGTGCTGTTTAACGACACCCTGTATCGAAATCTGGCTTATGGTCGGCCAGATGCCACCGAGGCAGAAGTACACTTCGCCGCTAAACAAGCACGCCTGGACGAGTTCATCCGTAGCTTGCCAGAAGGTTACGACACCAAAGTAGGCGAGCGTGGTTTGAAACTCTCCGGCGGGGAAAAACAACGGGTAGCCATTGCCCGAGTACTGTTGAAAAACCCGCCGTTGCTGATTCTGGATGAGGCCACCTCATCACTCGACTCCATTTCTGAACAGGCGATTCTGGAGGCGCTCAACGAAGTTAGCCGGCAGCGCACTACCCTGGTTATCGCCCATCGCCTGTCCACCGTGCGCGACGCCGATACGATTCTTGTCATGGATCACGGCCGGATCGTGGAAAGCGGCGGCCATAGCGAGTTACTGGCGCAAAATGGCTATTACGCCAGATTGTGGCTGCAGCAGCAGTATAGCGATGGCGAGGAGAGCGTTTAGTGGTATGTCTGGTGCACAATTCTGGTCTATGGTGTATTCAAGCTGTTCGATGGATTGATTGCAGGGAGCGAGATTATGCCACCACGCCCAAGATACCCGGGTGTTTATGTCCAGGAAACATCCTCAGGATTGAGAGCCATAGCAGGTGTGCCGACTTCGATCACGCTCTTTATCGGTATGGCCCTTGAAGGGAATCTGAACCACCCGACCACTATCCACAGGCTTGACCAATTTGAACGGATCTTCGGTGGTGATCTTTCCTATGGCGAGATGGCGCTGCAGGTAAAACAGTTTTTTCTCAATAGGGGGGATGAGGCGATCATCGTGCGTGTTGGGAGTGAGGCCGGCGGCATTCCTGAACTGGCAGACTACGAAACTGCATTCCGTGTGGTCGCATCGGAAGTCGAACTCTTCAACTTGCTGGTACTGCCTCGTGGATTTGGGCAGACAGATGACCAGCGGCAGCCATTATGGGCAAGCGCCAGCGTATTTTGTCAGCGCCAGCGGGCCTTCTTGATAGTTGATCCCCGGAGTGACTGGCAAACAGCCGCTGATGCCGCTGCTGGAGTAGCTGCACTGCGAACGGGGGCTGTTACCGACCATGCAGGCATCTACTGGCCTCGAATTCTGTCGGCCTATTCGGCGTTACCCATTGATCCGGCTGGAACTGTCGCGGGCATTATGTCGCGGATCGATGCGCAGCGCGGCGTCTGGAAGGCGCCGGCGGGTAAGAGCGCATCTGTTCTGGGTGTGACAGGGTTAGAGTATTTCATTTCGAACTCCGATATCAGCATAACGAATCCTCAGGGGGTCAACACGCTGCGGCAACTCCCGGGCGGTGTGATGATCTGGGGGGCTCGTACCATGGCCGGTTTTGAGAACTCGGGCGAGAACGAATATAAATATACCCCCGTCCGCCGTGCCGCGCTGGCTATCGAAGAAAGCCTGACCCGAGGGTTGGAGTTTGCCCGGTTCGAGTCTAATGGCGAGCATTTGTGGGCGCAGATACGGTCAGTCGCCGGCGCTTTCATGCAGAACCTGTTTCAACAGGGCGCATTCCAGGGGGCCAAGGCGTCCGATGCCTGGTTTGTGCGCTGCGATTCCAGCACCACGACGCAGAGCGATATTGACCTGGGCCGAGTTAACCTGATGGTAGGTTTCGCTCCGATGCGTCCGGCGGAATTCGTCATTCTGAGGGTTCAGCAGAGCCTGGGCTCTCAGCCAGGCCATTAATCAGCACCGACGCCAACCCGGAGGCGCGGACCACCCTCTGACCAACGCTGTCGCTGAACACGCTGGCATCGCCGGTTATCATGCTGAACCAGTTCCTGGCGCGGGTGATGCCGGTATAGACCAGTTCCCGTGTGAGTACGGGGCTCAGGCGGTCAGGCAGTACCAGACAGGTGTGATTGAATTCAGAGCCCTGGGACTTATGCACAGTCATGGCGTACACAGTTTCCAGTTGCTGCAGCCGGCTGGGTGATATCCAGCGGATGGTTCCGCTGCCATCGCTGGCAGGAAAGGCTACACGCAACGCTGTCTGCTTGTTGTTGGTGCTCCGTGGGTCCCCATGGACTGGCAGGCTGAAGGTAATGCCTACGTCGCCATTCATCAGCCCCAGGTTGTAATCGTTGCCGGTAATCAGCACCGGGCGCCCGGCATACCAGCCTTCAGCGCGTGGAATCAGCCGTTGCGCCAGCAAGTGATGGGCAATCAGCTCATTCAGCCCTTCCACACCCCAGGGGCCCCGGCGCAGGGCGCAGAGTATCTGGAAGTCGCTGAAGGCCAGCAATACCGTCTTCGCCAACTGGTCCCATTGTTCCCTGGAGCTGTTGCTGTTCAGGTTGTGATTCTGCATCAGCGTTAAATAATGTCGGTAACCCACTGGTGGAGGTAGTGGCTGACCATTACCTTCAATGCGCCCTTCTCCCTGATTACGGAAGGCCTGAGGGCTGCCAGTAACCGCATGGCCGCATATCAGCGCCTGAGTAGTTTCCAGTGAGGGCTTTCCGGTGTGGCCATTGAGCCACACCACATCTTCGAATCCTGCGTTGCGGGCCTGTTCAAGGGTGCTGGCGCTCAAGGTGTTGGTGTTGACCGCCTCGGCAAGCTGGCGGATACCGCTGCCTTCGGCAAAGCGGTAGCTCTTGCGGAGCATGGCGACAGCCTGATCCAGTGGCTGGCCTTCGTTGTCCTGTAAATCTGGCGGTATGTCGGTGCCGGTGATGGACTGCCCCCATTGCACCGTTGCTGGCTGATAATGTCCGTCTGCTGCGCGCTGGCAAAGTTCGCCCAGCACCGCGCCGGCGTCTACCGAGGCCAGCTGGTCTTTGTCACCCAACAAAATTAACTGGGCGTTGGCGGGCAGGGCATCAAATACCGACGCCATAAGGTCCAGGTCCACCATGGATGCTTCATCAATCACCAGAATGTCCACCAGCAGAGGGTTGTCGCGGTTGTGGCGGAATTTGCGGGTATCCGGGCGGCTGCCCAGCAGACGGTGCAGCGTAGTTACCCGGGTGGGAATGTCCGCCTGCGACACCTTCCCTGGCAGCTTGTCCAGAGGTAAACGGCTGACGGCGCCGCCGATGGATTCGTTCAGTCGCGCTGCCGCTTTGCCGGTGGGTGCAGCAAGGCGGATACGGTATTTGCGGCCGTTTCGTTCTGTGGATTCACCGGCGACGGACTGCAGGGCTGCCAGCAAATTCACCACGGTGGTGGTTTTTCCTGTGCCCGGACCACCGGTAATGACGGCAAAACGGTTGCGGGCTGCGAGGGCGCAGGCAAGCTTTTGGTAGTCCACAGGTGAACCGGCAGAACCCTGTGGTTTAAAGAGTGTATCCAGTGCCTGGCTCAGGGTGATGGCGGCCGGGACAGCGGGGTCGGCGACGGCGGATGGCTGGGCAAGGCGCTGAAGAATACCAGCAGCAATCTGCTGTTCATAACGCCAGAAGCGGCGCAGATAAAGGCGGGTGCCGTTCAACACCAATGGCGTTGTATGTGAGCCATCACTTACTGCAAAAGCATTGCCAAGAGCGGATAGGCACTCTTGTGTGGATGTTTCGGCAAGAAGCTCGCCCGGTCCGGTCCGGTTCATCTCAGTGCTTTCCGGATCGTTGAAAACAGAGGCTCCTTTCGGGTCCTCAGGAGGCAGTGCAAGCGTGCTGTCTGCATCGGCCAGCAGGGTTGCCAGATCCACACACACATGGCCCCGACCCACCTGATGGGACGTCATTGCGGCGAGGAGCAGAACCAGCGGTTGTGGCGCCTCACCCTGCTCTTCTGACAGGTCTTGTATCAGCCGTGCAAAGCGCACATCCAGCGGCCGGATCCAGCCGGCCTGCTCCCAGTTATCCAACAGCTCCAGTAAGGTGCCTGTCTGGCTCAGTGCCAGTCTGGTGTTCACTCGATTAATTCCGGTGCCGCTATCCTGGGCGACGGAAACAGGGGGCGCCGTGTCCACATCTTTTGGTGGCTCCAGATCAAAGGCAAACTGGTTGTCGGTATTCCGGGTTTTGCTCATGCTGCCACCTCCCCGGAGGCTGCCTTGCCGTCAAACATCGCATCCAGCTGTTCAATCAATACTCTGGGCGGCTTGTCGGTAAACGCCCCGGCGCCCGGTGCGTTAATGCCTCTTAAAAACAGATAGACGGCGCCACCCAGGTGCTGGTCATAGTCATAATCCGGCAGTCGTGCTTTCAGCAGTCGGTGCAGAGCGAGGAGATAGAGAACGTATTGCAGGTCATAGCGTTTCTCCAGTATGGCTTCACCCATGGCCTGATCTGTATATGCGCTGTCATTGTCGCCGAGATAGTTGGATTTGTAGTCCAGCACGTAATATTGGCCCTTGTGTTCAAACACCAGATCGATAAAGCCTTTCAGCATGCCGTTGAAGCGCCCGTCATCCACCCGCGGGCGGTCCGCGGCGTTGAGGGTGTGCTGAGTAACCAAGCTGTCCAAGGCGCGGGTGCTGACGTTGCGGCTTTCAAACCAGAACTCCAGCTCGGGGCGCAGAGTGCCAAGGCTGGCCAGACTGGCGCTTTCACTGCCGTTGCGACTTAACGGTAGCGGCTGGCGGATGAGCGCAAGTATCCACTGTTCCAGAGTATCCACCCAGTCGCTCCAGCCTCGGGTACTGCAGCGGCGGGTTAGCTGTTCGCGCAGTTCCAGCGGGTTATCGACAATGTGTTGCAGGCCCTGTTGTACGCACCACTCCAGTAAATCGTGCAGGAAGGTACCCGGCCCGGCGCCTTTTGGGAAATGATGCAGGCTGTGGCTGAGCGGACTGGTTGCGTCTTCGTCCTCTGGATTATGGGTGCCCTCTTCCAGCAGGTTCTGGGCTTCTGCGTCTTCCACTTCGCCGACGAAGACGATGCCGGTACCGGATAGACCGATGTATTCCAGCGACGAGTAGCTGGCAATCCACCAGTCTTCCCTGGCTTCTCGGGTCGATACCCGCGCTGGCCCCAGGGCGGCCGGTGTTTCTTCTGTGTAACCCAGGCCGCTGGCGCCCGGCAGCGGCTCGGTATAAAGCTCCGGATAGCCGTTCACCAGATGATTCAGCACATCACTCAAGGGGTGCTGCGCTGCAGGTTCACCCCCCAGCAGATACCCCAGGCCGCTCAGGTGCCAGTTTTCAATATCGGCCACGCCTACCCAGGTAGCAAAGCGGGCGCGGGTCAGGGCCACGTAGAGTTTACGGATATCTTCGCCGAGGCGTTCCCGGTCGGCCCGGGCAACATCTTCTGGCGTGGGGTCGAACACAGTGATCAATTGTGAGTTGTCGTCGTGATAACGCACAAACGACTGCTTTTCACTCTGGGCGCGGAAGGCGGTACCAAAAGGCAAAAACACCAGAGGATATTCCAGGCCTTTGGACTTGTGCACGGTGATGACTTTTACCAGACCAGCATCGCTTTCCAGACGCAGGGTGCGGTGCTCGTCCTCTTCGTCCGCTGCCCGCAGTATCTGGGTGTAGTGGTGCACCAGCGCGTGTTCACCATCCAGTTGCAGGCTGTCCTGCTGCAGCAATTCCGCAATGTGAAGAATGTCGGTGAGCCGGCGCTCACCATCCGGGCGCTGCAGTAGCTGTCCGGGCACTTCAAAGTCCATCAGAAAGCTGCGCAGCATGGGCAGAACGCCCCGGGTCTGCCACTGTTTCTGATAGCCCATAAAGCGTTCGATTTCGCGCTCCAGCGCGATTTCATCGGTCAGTAGCTGGTCCAGATAGCGCCAGGGCAAGCCCAGTGTAGGTGTGGCCAGAGCAGCACGGTCATAGGCCAGCTGCCGGGGTTCGGCAAAGGCCTTGAGCCAGCACAGTACTTCCTTTGCCTCCTGGGAGGTAAGTACGGAATCCCGGTCAGACAGGTATACACTTTTTATGCGCCTTTGGCTCAGAGCGTCCCGCACCGCAGCAGCTTCGTTGCGGTTGTTCACCAGAATGGCAATATCTTTGGGCTCAACCGGCTCCAGATCATCTGCAGCGTCTTCCAGAGCAAATCCTGCCTTCCCTTGCTGGCCAAGCGTCAGCAGGCGCGCGATTTCGCTGGCGCAGGTTTCAGCCACTTCCGTGGTCGCTGTGCCTTTTGCCAGGCTTTTACGGTTGCCGTTCCTGTCTTCCTGATCACCTTCCAGCGACCACAGGGTGAGGCTGGGCTGTATCTCGCCGTTCACCGTCCACAGGCGTTTGGTGCCGTTGGCTTCTACCCCCTGAAATGGCAACGGAGAGGCGTCGCCCTTGCCGAACAGAAAGGCGCCTTCCGGGCTGTTCAGGTCACCATGCTCAAATACCCGGTTGACCGCGGCCACCATGGGTCTGGACGAACGGAAGTTGCGGCCCAGGGTCCAGGTACGATCGCGGGCGCCTGTGCGGGCGTCCAGGTAGGTGTAAATGTCGGCGCCACGGAAGCCGTAAATGGCCTGTTTGGGATCGCCTATCATCAGCAGGCAGGTATCCGGGTGATTCTCCGCGACCCGGTAAATGCGGTTGAAGATGCGGTACTGAACCGGATCCGTATCCTGGAATTCATCAATCAGCGCTACCGGGAACTGCCGGCGGATGGTCGCGGCCAGCTGATCGCCCCGGGGGCCATGAAGAGCATCGTCCAGCCGGGTGAGCAGATCGTCAAAACCCATTTCCGAGCGTTTCTGTTTTTCCGATTCCAGTCGTTCTGCAATCCAGCGGGTGGCGTGCCGGAGAATGTCGGCCTCAGCGCTGGGCAGGTTTTCTGCGAAGGCGATCAGCTCTTCGATAGCATCAAAGGCGGGATGGTGGGGCACATCGCCCTCGCCTTTCAGTTTGCTGGCCAGTATGTCCGGTGTCTGGTTCTGGAAACCCGCTTTCTCAAGCCCTTCCGGGTAGAGCACATCGGATGCGGCCCAGTCCAGCGATGTGTCCCAGGCAGCAATCATCGGCTTCATGCTGCCGCCGTGCAGGCGCTTGCTCTTGTTGAGCGCCACCAGCATGTCGGTTACTTGGGGTTTCCAGTCCGCCCAGGGGTGGGCTTTCAGTACTTGTGCCTGCTCTATGCGCCGCTGCACAGTGGCTTCGATGGCCCCTTTTACATCATCGGTGGCAAGCTCCAGAGAATCGGCATCGCCAAGCAGGTTGTGTACGGAGGCCCGAAGGTTATCCGGCGTTTTCCAGTGGCCAAGTACTTCATCCATCAGTACCGGCGACAGCGGATAGATAAACGTGCGCCAGTAATCCCGAGCCACTTCATCCAGCAGATCGCTCTGGTCGGTTTCCAGTGTCAGCCGGAACAGGCTGCCACTGTCGAAAGCATGCTCGGTGAGCATGCGGTTACACCAGGCATGGATGGTGGATACCGCGGCTTCGTCCATCCACTCGGCAGCCAGAAGCAGTTTTTTGCGGCAGTCCGGCCAGGTAGCCGGGTCCGGGTAGCTTTGGTCTCTGAGCTGGTGAATCAGCGCTGTTTCCGGCGTGGGCTGAAGGCTTTCCGCGTTACTGGAAAATACCTCGGCAGCCTGGGTCAGCCGGGTGCGGATGCGATCCCGAAGTTCTTTGGTAGCGGCGTCGGTAAAGGTGACCACCAGCAGGTTTGGCGGCAGCATGCCGGCAGCCAGGGCGCTGCCTTCGGGTTGGCCGTGGCCGAGTACCAAACGCACATACAGAATCGCAATGGTAAAGGTTTTACCTGTACCTGCGCTGGCCTCAATCAGGCTGCTGCCGTTCAGGGGCAGTGCCAGCGGATCAAGATTCGGGTTCAGATTTTTCACAGTTGTCATAGCTTGCCCTCGATCTGGCCGGCGGCTGACTTGTCCTGTTCGGCTTCCCACAAAGGCACGTAGAGTACGTGCAGCAGTGCCTCGAATTCGCCGCTTTGCATCAGGGCTTCAGCACTGTCGAAGGCGCCGCGCAGGTAGCCGGTGTCCCGTTCCAGAGCTGTGGTATATGCCTGCTGCGCGTCACTGATGGCGCGCTCGTGGTCGCCGAGGAATTTCTTGCTTTGGTAGAAGCTGTAAATCCAGGCAAAACCGGCTTCCGCATGCAGCGGCAGGGCCCGGGTGCTGGCTTCTATCCAGTGGGTCAGTATGGCGTCCAGATGCTTGGTTGCCGTTTCCTTTGGCAGGGAGGCAAAGCGTACCTTACGGCCTTCTTCCTTGCCCAGAATCAGGGTTTCAAAAGGCTGCTCCGTCAGTTGTCCGGCCAGATGAATCACCCAGTCCCGCATCAGATTGGCGTAGCGCAGTTTTTTGCTGCTACCGCTGCCGCTGAGCAGGCTGGATCCGGCGATAATCAGCCTGCAGTTTTTGCCTTCATGGTTGCGGCGCAGGTCACCAATCAGATCCAGCACTTCCACGGAGCCGGTTGTGTCAGCGAAGCGGTATTCAAACGGCAGGGGTTCCGTGATCGCTTCAGGCCATTCGGCCAGCGCGCTCTGATAACGCCCAAACAGATCCGGCAGACGGCCGGACAGCTCGTTGCGCAGCCTGTGTTCTGTCACGCCCATACCCAGGTCGCCGCGCCGTGCCATACGATCCAGCGTAGTTTGCAGACGCTCGTGCAGGTCTTCTTCATCACTGGCTTTCAGCAGGCCCTGTTCGATCAGTTCGGTATCCAGGCGCCAGCGATCAAGACCATTCAGATCAAAGTTTTCGTTATCTGTATCCTCGTCTTCTACATCCTCGAAGCGCACCTGCAGGCGGCGCTGGTAGAAGGTATCCACAGGCTTTTTCAGGAAACCCGCCAGGTCGTTCAGGGTGATGGGCTCTTCGGGCTGCTGGTATGGCAGGGCTGTTTGTTGATTTCCTTGCTGCCCTTCCTGCTCCGCACTCTCGTCTCTGTGAGCGCTGCGCCATTCATGTTCATAGGTGAACAGGCTGCGAGCCTGCTGAACCTGGGGGAAATAGTCACGGCTGAACGGTTGCAGCGGATGGCAGGTGGTGAGGGCTGCAGTTACAGCAGCGCCTGGCTGTGCTTCCAGGTGCCAGAGGCTATCCAGATGATCCTGCAACTGGCCCACCAGAACGGAGGGTGGTCGTGGCGAATCATCGCGGATGCTGCGCCCTACCCAGCTGATGTAAAACTGTTCGCGGGCGGAGAGCATGGCCTCCAGAAACAGGTAACGGTCGTCTTCTCTGCGGGAGCGGTCGCCCGGGCGGTAATCCTGAGCCATCAGGTCGAAATCAACCGGTGGTCGTGAGCGCGGGTAGTCGCCGTCGTTCATGCCCAGCAGACACACATTGCGGAAAGGAATCGCACGCATGGGCATCAGGGTGGCGAAGTTGACCTTGCCCGCAAGGAAACGCTGGTTAAGGCCGCCTTCATCGAGGCCCTCTAACAAAACGTCTTTCACAATGTTCAAAGGCAGGGGTTGCTGATCCAGCCCTGCGGCAAGGGTGTTATCGAGCCACTGTTCCAGCTGCCTGCGGAAGCGGTTCAGCAGCAACAGATCGTGGCCCTCTACCTTGTGGAAAAACTGCTCCAGCATGGCAGAGAACAAGGCTTCCCATTGCTGAGGTGCTCGGCTCGCCTGTAGCTCATGCCACAGGGTCTCCAGGCGAAACACAAACTCGCCAAGCCGCCCCGCCAGGCTGGCTTGCAGCCCCCCGATTTCACCGTAGGGCTGAACACCTGCCCAGGGCTCGTCGTCGCCCATGCCGTACCCGAGCAACATGGAACGCAGGCCCGATTGCCAGGTATTTCGCTCCAGATGAGCCGGCAATTCCAGGCTTTCCCGGTGGGCACCGTGCAGCCCCCAGCGTATGTTGGCGCCTTCAACCCAGCGCCGGGCCAGAGGGATTTCTTCCTCGGTAATTTCGAACCGGTCACGAATGCCGGGCACTTCCAGCAAACTGATGATTTCACTCACCCCGAACCGGCTGCGGGGTAACGACATGAGTGTCTCCAGCGCAATCAGTACTGGCTCGTGATTGCGCTGACCCTGGTCGGAAATGGTAAAGGGAATATGGCGTTTCTGCCCTGCAGGGTAGCGCCCGAATACCGCCTGGATATGGGGTGCGTAAACGTTGATATCCGGCACCATTACCATCACATCCCTGGGCCTCAGAGAGGCGTCTGCGTTAAACGCTGCCAGCAGCTGATCGTGCAGAATCTCCACCTCCCGCTGGGGGCTGTGGGCATCGTGAAAGACGACGGAATGATCCCCGTGAAGATCCAGCTCTCGCTGTTCATCGCGGATTTCCTGCAATGGGGTCAGGTTGTAAATGTCGTTCTGCAGCTGGTGCAGCAAACACCTGGCCTGCCCTGTGCCATGCTCCGAGAAAATATCGATTTTCTGATCCGGCGTCTGGAAACTGCTGCGGTATTCATCCGGATTGTCGAATTCGTCCAGCAGGCGAATGTAGTCCCGGCCCTGTTTGCCCCAGGCTGCCAGCAGTGGATTCGCATGCTGGTGCAACTGATCGGCATCCTCGATCTTTGACAGGGTTGGATGACTGGCCCCGCGCTTGCGCTCGGCTTTCAACAGCTCGCGGTCACTGACAATGTCCGCCCAGTAAAACTGCGACGGGTTGTGAACGCAGAGCACCACCTGGCTGAAGCGGCTGAGCACGTATAGTGCTTCCAGCGCCTGCTTTGGCAGCGAGGATACCCCGAAGACCACTATGCGCCTGGGCAGGCGGCCGGGGTGCGCGGGTGCCGAGATGCGCTGGCCTTCGGCCATAAACCGGGTATGAATCTGCGACCGGCTGGTGTGGGATTCCGCACCTGTGTCTTCTACCAACTCGCGCCAAAGCCTCGGCTGCCAGCGAGTGTCTTCTGCAATGGGTTTTTCTTCGCCACGGGCGCTGATCACCACATCCCGGCCCTGCTCCCAGGCTGCCAGCCAGTCGGCGCGGAACACCTGATACTGGTCGAACAGATCCGCTACTTTCTCAGCCAACTGGAACGCCCGCAGATCCGTATCGCTGCCTTCCAGAAAACGCGCCAGCGGGTTGAACACTTCACCGGTATGAACCAGCTCCGGCAGCAGCCGGTAAAGCCGCCACACCAGCCTGCGTTTGTCGAAAGGAGACTGCTCCGGCACTTCACCATCCGGCAATACGGCCCGGTAGGCCTGCCAGATAAACCGCGCCGGGAACAGAAAATCCATACCTGCGGCAATACCCAGCCCGCCTTCACTGCCATCGTCTGAAGGCTTTTCCGCCAACGCCAGCTTCAGCCACTGGGCTATACCGTTGCTCTGCACCAGAAAGGTCTCGCTCTGCAGCGGCGGCAGCGGGCTCTGCTGGCAGATAAACACCACGGCCCGGCGCAGGTCTTCCAGATGGTTGGCGTGAACGGCGTGAAAGCCGGGGGTGATGGTTGCGTGTTCGGGCATGGGTTTCCTGATTGGTGTCCGCCGTGACTCTAATGCTACAGGTTACCGCATGTGATTGAAGAAGCGGACAGTACAAATCGTACTGGGCATATGAGATTCAATTAAAGCGAAGTTTCTTCGGCCGATCTGCTAAAAGGTATAGCTATGAAAATTGCATCGTTAGACGCCTCGGCTAGGGCGATAAAAAATTCCAGGCACTGCTGTAATCCCCCCGAAAACAGCGGTGATCAAAAGTAGTATTTTCCGCTGTAACGGGGGAGAACCCGGAATTCACGACTTAACGAGTACCCGCGCGACGCAAAGCAGCAGGTGTGAAGTCACGGGACATACGCTCAACATCAAAAGTGAATGGGTTGGCTTCCTCGTTCGTCAAGCCCAGCACCAGGTAGCGACCAGACAGTAGATCGTAGAGGCTTTCGATCGCATACCAGGGGATCGCCTGATCGTAAAACTGCATGCTGTGTGCTTCAGCAACGCGCCAGAGCTCTCCTCGCCCGTCGTAGTGATCAATGATCGATGCCTGCCAGGAGTCTTCATCTATGTACAGGTCTCGCTTGGCATAGACATGGCGCTCGCCGTCCTTCAAGGTTGCGCGCACATGCCATACCCGATGCAGCTCATAGCGAGTCAGTTCCTGGTTGATGTGGCCAGCCCTGACGATCTCGTCATAATTCAGGTCCTGATCGACCAACTGGTAGGAGTTGTATGGGATGTACATTTCCTTCTTGCCAACGAGCTCCCAGTTGTAGCGGTCGGGTGCGCCGTTGAACATGTCGAAGTTGTCTGAGGTGCGCAGGCCGTCTGACGCAGTACCCGGGCCATCATAGGCTACCTGCGGTGCACGACGAACCCGGCGCTGGCCGGCGTTGTAGATCCATGCACTACGCGGCTCTTTAACCTGATCAATGGTCTCATGGACCAGCAGGACGTTACCGGCCAGACGCGCCGGTGCGGTAATAGCCTGTTTGAAATAGAACAGCACGTTTTCAGCCTGCCCGGGCTCGTAATCCTTCAGGTAGGTTTTCCACGTCAGTTCGTCCTGGAACTTCACCACGCTATAGGCGCCATTTTCCGTCGGAGCCACCTGCCCGGAGTTACGCTGAATGGAACCACCGCGGTAACGGGTGATGTGGTTCCATATGGCTTCAAGGCCATTCTGAGGAATGGGGAAAGGCGTCGCCGTCTCATAGTTACCCAGGCCATTTCCGTCTTTGATCAGCTCTGTGGTGGTGGCGTTCGCAACGGTATCGCTCATGACCTTTTCCGGGTACACGGCGGAACGATGCGTTTTATACACTGGAATCACGTAACCGTCGTAGCGATTGATCATGGCAATCTGGCCGGGAGACAGCTTGTCTGCGTACTCCTCCACGTTGCTCTGATCAATGGTAAAGAGCCGTTTCTCGTCCAGGAACGGATTCACGTAGACACCGTCGTCTTTATAGCCAGCAGGTGGCGTTGCCAGGCCGCCGTCCCAGGCTGGAATTTCATTTCCGTTGCCCGCTTTCTCGGCGCCCATTGGGGTGAGCGAGTCACCGAGTTTGGCCGCTTGTTCTTCAGAAACGGCGCCCAAAGCGTTACCAGCAAACAGGGTTGCGACCATAATGCTGGTAGCCAGCAAATGCTTGTTCAATTTCATTTCAAATGTCCTCGTTCAACGAATTCAGTCTGAGTCAGAATGAGTAGGAAATGCTCGCATTCACGAAATCACGGTCTGTTAATTCGTTAAACGGTTTGCCACCAAAGAAGTTTGTATAGCCGATGGAGCCTGTTATGCGGTTCTGGTACACACCCTGTAGTGACAGGCCAATGGCCTTGCTGCCTTCTTTGAAGTTGCCGCCAGGTTGCGGCGCATAACCTTCAACATCGTGGCTCCAGGCCAGTTGCGGAGAAAGGTTGATGCCAGCAATGGCGTTCGGATAATTCCAGATCAGGCGGGTCCTGTAGCCCCAGGAGAAGGATGTGGTAAAACCATCGTTGTTACAGTAGGTGGAATTGATGTTAGCGCCGGCGGTACAGAAGTCTCCGGTGAAGTTTGGCCCCTCCAGCGGCAAGGTGCCGATGCCGAAGGTACCTGAGCGACCATAACGCGCTTCATCCTTGCCCGGGAGATCATGAACGTAGGTGGCCCCGAATTCAGTGATCAATGACAGGCGGCTGGCACCCATAACCTGATCGAAGAACTTCACCAGAGTGAACTGTGCCTGAGAAACGTTGAAACGGTCGTAGGCGTCTACTGACTTGCCTGCCAGGTTAGCGTTGTTCGATTCATCCAGGCGTTGCTGTTCCAGCTTACTGAGTACTTCGCCATTCGGCCCGCGCTGCTGCAAGCCACCGAAGATCATTTCGAAAGCACTCCACTGCAACGGCAGGTTATCCCGGAAGCTGTATTCAGCACCCAGAGACCAGCCGCCCGGTATCGTGGTGTTGATACTGATGCCATAGAGGTTGATGTTCTCTGGATACTCTACGAAGTAACTCGGGAACTGCGTGAAATCCTTACTTGGGTCGTTCTGCTGGGTCGGAAGCGGGGACGACGGGTTGTTCGACACACCACTGATATATGGCAGACGACTATTGTATTTGATGTAGTAGAAGCCGATTTCAGCATCATTCAGCTCAGGGACGTACCAGCGCAGGGCCACACCAAACTGATCCTTGGAATCCGCTTCCTGGTCCCCCAGGCGAGGGGTGATAAAGCCTTGAGCATATGCTTGCGAGTCTGGTAACTGGCCTGCAAGGAGTACAGGGCCACAACCTTCGGCAGCGAAATCGTTGGTCGAAAAGAAGGTGCCACAGTCGTCCGGGCGCACGGGTTCCCAACCTGTCTGAATGAAGCCTTCCACGGTGATGTTTTCGGTAATACCGGCTGATGCGTAGAACATCTCTACGGGAAGCAGAGCGTCTTTCAGTTCAGAACCAGGTGCACGGAAGGCTGGAACATCAACCGGGTTGATGGTGTTGATGCCGCCCTGAATGAACGTGCTCTCACCCCAGCTCACGACCTGCTTGCCATAGCGGAGGCTGACCGGCACATCGCCAAAATACCAGTCTGAAAACACGTACGCGTCGAGGATTTCACCGCCAGAGGCGTTGTCTTTTACCGCGCTGTTCAACTCGCGCCTTTGACCAACAGGGTCCACAGCCCTGTTCTCGTCTTTCAACTCAAAGTCATACCAGTATCGGCCGCGAACAAAACCGCCGACGCGAGTCAGGGTGTCGCTGTCCACGTTGTAGCTGAGGAAGAGGTCGCTGTTACCTTTGATGATCTTGGAGTAAGTGTCCCCTTTGTTGAAATTGAGGTTACCGTCATCAAAGTTGTTGGAGGACGCACCGACAGATGAGTTGGCATACTGTGGCCCAAGGTTGCCTTGTGAGATCAACCTTTTGTCCTGAGATTCGGTACGCCAGCCAGCGCCGGCCGACAGTGTGGTGTCAAAAGCGGCGTCCACGCCCCCGATATAAAAGGAATAAGCAGTTGCTTGTCCGGACATTCCCGCTGCAACAGCTACAGCCAGCGGAAGTTTGATCCACTGCTGCCATTGGTGGGTTTTTATTGTCATTGGTGGGATTCTCCATTGTTGTTATAAGTCGCTTTTCTAATTATTGGTATACACGATGTCTAGCGGCGCCATTGAGCGCTTTGATCAGCCTTGCGGTTCCTCATGCATTTTTTTGAAATGAACCAACCCTGGTGCCCACATATGCTTCACTGGATCAACATCCACGTGAATGACACCACAGCCTCCATTTTCGAGTGCGAGGTCTATGGCCTCTCGTAGTTGCTCCACTGACGAAACACGTGCACCGAACGCCCCCATTGAACGGGCCAGTTGATCAAACTGGATTTCGCCCAAGTCTGCCTTGATGGTTTCATTTTCATCCAGCTTCTTGAACAGCATGGTCTTGAGTGGTCGCAACATAAACTGTTGACTCATTTTGACCATACCCCACTGTTTATCACACAGAACAATCCAGATCACCCTGGCCTTGTTTCTTACTGCGGTTTCAACTTCCTGGGGGTGAAAACCGAAAGCACCGTCACCGATAATGCAACACACAGGTGTGTCTGGGAGCGCCACTGCCGCTCCCACCGCTTGCGCCATGCCAGCGCCCAGCATGCCAAATTTGAAAGTCGACAGAATACGGTTTGGGGTTCGAACCTTGTGATAGAACATCGCCCAGATCGCTGCATTACCGCCATCAGCTACCAGCACGCTGTTGTCCGGGAAGAGTTCGTCGCACACGGTGGCGATGTGTGCAGGGTGGATCGGCTCGGACAAATCTGCCAGCGCCTTGTTCCAACCTGACCGCTCTTTGGTCATCAGCTGTTGATAGTCAGCCACGCGCTGTTTGCGCTGCTCCAGCCCTGTCTGTTGCCGTTGCTCAAGCTCAGTAGCCAATGCAGCCAGAAACCTCCCTGCATCAGCCTGAATGGCGAGGTCTACAGGCTTGTTCAGCCCCAGAATGCTGGCATCGATATCCACCTGTATGGTTTTTTGCTCAGAAGGCGAACGCCAGTAGGGTGGTTTTCCCCACCAATCGGTTTCACCGATGCGTGAACCAAGTACAAGAACCGTATCAGCCTCGTTGCGCACCTTGTGGTTAACGTTTACATGAGGCATCGGGATGGCCAGCGAAACCGTTTCCGGCAAAACGCCACGGGCGGCCCAACTGGTTGTGACAGGAGCCTGCAGAATCCCGGCGACGCGTGCCAACGCCTCAAAGGCACCGGCGTGGATCACGCCACTACCCGCATGAATCATGGGTGCGGTGGCGCTGGTTAACCAGTCAGCTGCCTGTCGAACTTGCTCAGGGTCTGGCGGGAGGCTGGTCTGATGACGATACCGGGAGGGTGGTATTAACGCTGGCACATTCTTTTGTTTGCCATTCATGAAGTTCTCTGGAATATCCAGATGTACAACACCCGGTCGCCCTTCCCAGCAAGCGCGCAGAGCTTTGTGGGCCAGTTCCGGAACCCGCTCGAAGGCGGAAGCGCTATGGCTCCATTTGCCGATTTGCCCGATAACGCCAACCTGGTTGAAGCACTGGTAAGCGCCGCCACGGTCCGGATACATGATTCCGGGGCGTCGTGCACTGGTGATGACCAGTACACGGTTACCTTCTGCCTGCTCCACCACCAGCCCCGGCAGAATATTTGCGACACCGGGGCCGTTGCTTGCCATACAGACCCCTAGCTTTCCGGTCAGGCGTGCATAGGCACCCGCCATGTGAGCCGCACAGGATTCGTGTCTGGGAGTAACAATTTCGATACCCAGCCGATGCAGTTCCGAATAAAAACCGAAATAAGTGCCATCGATAATGCCGAATACCTTCTCTACCCCCTCTTGATGCAACATCTGCGCTAGCAGTGCGCCACCACTGGCTGTTGTCATCACACTCTCCTGTCATTGTGGACATGGGTCCGGCTTGTTGTTATGTTCAATTGACATCGGTCAGTATATATAACGGGTCTACCCAAAGACGGTTTAAACAGGACAGTAAGGCGGTAATTCGAGCCAAGAATGGCAACATGAATACAGTCAACAAGCTTTACGCCAAAGCACTGTCGCAATATGCAGAACGTGCCGGCCTGGCAATCTCCCCAACACTCCTGAAAATGGTTGATCAGCAAAGTCGCCTTCCGTTGGCGTTACTGGATCAGCTTTGGGATGCCTGCTGCCAAACCAGCAAGGATCCATTGGTCGGGCTTCGTATCGGGCTTGAGCTGCAACCTGGTCATCTCGACAGTGCGGGGCTTTTGCTGATGACCTGCACCACACTGGGTGAGGCGCTGGAGCAACTGACAGAGGTTGCTCCAATCGTTGGTGGAGGGGGTGACTTTACACTTGTGCGCCAAAAGGCTGGCAAGGCTGCGGTTCATTATCAGCCTCGTCTTGCCAAGCGCCAGGCAGAGCGCGTTGAGGCGGCGCTGGCGGCGATTCTTAATCTGGGCCGCTGGGCCAGTGGTGACAGCTTTACGGCGAGCGAATTTCGCTTCATGCACGAGCCACTGGCGTCCAGAGAGAACTACAGCAGGCTGCTGGGCGTGAAGGCCTGCTTCCAGTCAGAAAGCAACGCGCTGGTTTTTTCTGAAGAGCAGCTTGCCCTACCTCTGGTTCAGGCCAACAATAGCCTGCACACATACCTCCGGCACCTCACTGACCGTACCCTCGCCGAATTGGGGTGCCAGAGCTTAAGCGCCGAGACCCAGCGACTCATTGAACGGTATCCGCGTTGGGGTAAAGACCGTATTGCGGTGGAGATGAGCTTGAGTGGCCGACACCTCAACCGCAAGCTGGCGGAGGAGGGGTATTCGTTCAAATCCTTGCGTGACAGCACGCTGCACCGGCTGGCTCTTGAGCGCCTTCAGGGGCAAGAGCGGCTTGTTGATATTGCCGACGCGCTGGGCTTCTCGGACGAAAGCGCGTTCGCCAAGGCATTCAGGCGCTGGACTGGCACCTCTCCGGCCAAGCTGCGCCGGCGGCTCTCCGACGAAGACAATCATTCACCATCGGCGCTGGATGAAGGCGCAAATTGATAAAATGAGGGGTGCCCCCTCGGTGCTATCTCATCAACCCTCGCTCCTCGGTCGTCTCCACGTACCCTGTATACAAACTGCGGACACGAACCCGATAAACCTGTCCTGCAAAGCGGGCAATTCCCGCTGGCCCGCTACCGTTTCGTAGGCAATAAGCTCCGACAGAGTCATATCATGGCTCGAATTGTCATGGTTTGTGTCCCGTCTGGTCGGGAAAACCAGTGCCTGAAACCGTAAGATGCAGGCACTTAATAATAAAAGCAGGAATACCATTATGTACGCAGTAATTGGCGCCGGTCCCATGGGTCTGGCCTGTGCCCGCAACCTTCAGAAGCAGAATATCCCCTTTACCGGATTCGAACTCCACAGCGATGTGGGCGGCCTGTGGGATATCGACAACCCTCACAGCACCATGTACGACACGGCCCATCTGATCTCTTCAAAACGGATGACGGAATTCGCAGAATTCCCCATGAAGGACTCCGTGGCCCAGTACCCCAGCCATCATGAGCTGAAATCCTATTTCCGGGACTTCGTGGACCATTTTGGCCTGCGGGAACACTACGAGTTTAGTACCCGGGTGGTCAGCGTTGAGCCGGACGGAGACCAGTGGGCCATCACTACCGAACACGACGGGCAAACACAGACCCGTATCTTCGATGGTGTGATGATTGCCAACGGCACCCTCCACACCCCTAACATGCCGGCACTTCCTGGTGACTTTGCGGGCGAGGTGATGCATTCCGCCGACTACCGAACCCCGGAGGTCTTCAAGAACAAACGCGTGCTTATTATCGGTTGTGGCAATTCCGGGGCGGATATTGCAGTTGACGCCGTGCACCATGCTCACTCTGTGGATATGAGTCTGCGCCGGGGCTACTATTTTCTGCCCAAATTCATTAACGGTCGACCGGTCGATACCCTCGGTGGCAAGTTGAAGCTGCCCCGCCCCATTAAACAAAGGCTCGATGCCCGACTGATGCGCATGGTGATAGGCAAGCCTTCAGACTATGGCTTACCGGACCCGGAATATCGGATGTACGAGTCTCACCCGGTGATCAACTCCCTGATTCTTCACCACCTGGGGCATGGTGACATCAAGCCTCGCAGGGCCATCGACCGGGTTGAAGGCCATACCGTGCATTTCAGCGACGGCGAGTCCGGTGACTATGACCTGATTCTGATGGCTACCGGATATCTGCTGGACTACCCCTTCATTAACAAGAAACACCTGAATTGGCCCGAGCACGAAGACGCCCCTCGGTTGTACCAGAACATGATGCACCCGGATTACGACAACCTGTTCGTTATGGGGATGATCGAGGCCACGGGCCTGGGATGGGAGGGTCGCAACCAGCAGGCCCGGCTGGCTTCCCTGTTCATCCGGGAAAAGCAGCGGGGCTCTGCTGCCGCCACCGACCTGTCCCAGAAAAAGAAAACCCGTGCCGGGGAGCGGCTGGACGGGGGCTATAATTACATCAAACTGGCCCGCATGGCCTACTATGTGAACAAAGACGCCTACTTGGACAGCCTGGCCAGGCACATCGCAGACCTCGAAACTGACAGCAAGGGGTAATGGCGTATGCAGTCGTCCATGACGGTGCAGTTTGACCCCGCCAGCCTGATTATCCTGAACCTCATTCTTGCACTGATGATGTTCGGGGTGTCCATGACCTTGAAGCCGGCAGACTTCCGGCGGGTACTCACCATACCCCGTGCGCCATTGGCCGGGCTGTTCGCCCAGTTCCTGCTGCTACCCCTGGCTACTTGCCTGTTCACCTGGTTCTTCCGCGTCGATCCGGACCTGGCGCTGGGTATGATACTGGTGGCTTCCTGCCCCGGTGGCAGCTTCTCGAATATCATGACCTGGCTGGGTAAAGGCAATGTGGCGGTGTCAGTGAGCATGTCGGCCGTCTCCAGCCTGGCGGCTACGGTGATGACCCCCTTCAACTTTGCCCTCTACGGCTGGCTTAACCCCCATACCCGGGCCTACTTACAGGAAATCACCCTGGAGCCCGGCAATATTCTGCTGCTGGTGTTACTGGTACTGGCCTTGCCGTTGCTACTGGGCATGATCACTGGCGGGCGGTTTCCGCAGCTGGCGGTACGTAGCGAGAAGCCTCTGCGCTTTATCTCGCTAATGATTTTCATGGTGTTCGTGGCTATTGCCTTCCTGAACAATATGGAGCTGTTTCTGGAGCGTTTCCATAGCTTCTTCTGGCTGGTCGTAGGGCACAACCTTTTAGCTCTGGGGCTTGGTTACGCCATGGCCCGGCTGATGAAGCTGTCAGTGCCGGATCAGCGTGCGGTTACCATGGAAGTGGGTATCCAGAACTCAGGCCTTGGGCTGGTTATCCTGTTCACCTTCTTCCCTGATGCCGGCGGCATGATGCTGATTACTGCCTTCTGGGGCGTCTGGCACCTGGTGTCCGGCCTGACCCTGTCGCAGATCTGGGCCCGGCGACCTCTTCCTCATGCAACAGAGCAATACTCCTGATCCCATGACCATAGAAAAACGGATACTCATTACCGGCGCTGCTGGCTACATCGGCCACCAGTTGGGCAACCGGCTCGCAAAGGATTATTTTGTCCTTGGCACCGACATAAGAACAAGGGATGGCCTGGATTTTCCGCTGGAAGTGCTGGATGTGCGGGACAACAAGCTCGTACTGACCCTGGCGGAATACCGGATTACCCATGTGATTCACCTGGCTTCGATACTCCAGGCTTCACCCGACCGACAACGTGATTACGACATCGACGTAAACGGCACTCGAAACCTACTGGAGGCGTGTGTCGCGGCGAAGGTGAAACATCTCACTGTCACCAGCTCTGGCGCCGCATACGGTTACCATCCGGATAACCCGGCCTGGATCGATGAGGACGACCCTCTGCGGGGCAACCCGGAGTTTGCCTATTCGGACCACAAACGCCAGGTGGAGGAGCTACTGCGGAAATACCTCGATGAGCACCCGGAATTGCAACAGCTGGTGTTCCGACCTGGCACGGTACTGGGGGCTGAAACCCGCAACCAGATCACCGGCCTGTTTTTGGCGCCGCGCCTGTTAGCCATCCGGGGCAGTGACTCACCGTTCGTGTTTATCTGGGACCAGGATGTTATTGGAGCCATGGAGCAGGGCATCCGAGAGGACAAGGTTGGCCGGTACAACATGGCCGGTGACGGAGCCCTTACCATTCGGGAGATCGCCAGCCGGTTGGACAAGTCCCTGCTGACCATACCCGCAAGTGTGGCGAAAGGCGCATTGCAAGTGGCCAGGTGGCTGGGCAAACCGGTAGCCCCGGAGCAGGTCAACTTCCTCCGTTACCGACCCGTGTTGAGCAACCGCCGGTTGAAGGAGCAATTCGGCTACCGACTTCAAAAAACCTCGGCAGAGACCTTCGAGTTCTTTATCGAGCAGGCGAAAAAGGCGGGCGACCTATGAGCGTTACCCTGATCACCGGCGCTGCCAGTGGCCTGGGCTGGGCCATGGCCCAACACTGGTACCAGGCCGGCCACAACCTTGTGCTGGCGGATATAGATGCGGATGCCTTGTTGCGACGGCAAAAGGAGCTGGGCGATGACACCCGGGTGCATATCGTTACCGTGGATGTCACCCACACACCGGATCTTGAGCGATTGGTACGAGAAACCGAGGCTGCATATGGTCGTCTGGATCTGCTGGTGAATAACGCGGGCATTACTCACCGCTCCCTGGCTGCCAGCACAAAGCCGGACGTATTTCGCAAGGTTATGGCCGTTGACTGGCAGGGGCCAGTGGAGCTGACGCAGCTGGCCTTGCCCTTACTGGAGCGCAGCAAAGGTCAGATTATCTGCATAGGCTCAATGGCTGGCTGGATGCCGGTGCCGGGTCGGGCCGGATATTGCGCAGCCAAGAGTGCCCTGACTCAATTTTTCGAGGTGCTGCGGCTGGAGCTGGAGCCCAGGGGCATTCATCTGCTCATGGTCTACCCCAGCTTTCTGGACACGCCCATAGAGCAGAGTGCCCTGGGTGCCGATGGCAACAGGGCGACCCACGCCCGTTCCACCGTTGGCAGTATGGCCAGCGCGGATGATATTGCGCAGCTGATCGCCAAGGCTCTCATCAAGCGCAAGCCCTGGTTGTTGCCAGATCGAATATCCCGCTTCGGCAGCCTTTTGTGGCGCATTGCCCCGCTGCTGTATCTTAGAGTCGTGCGCCGAAAATTCGCAGGTGACATTGAGGACAGTGCAGAACCAGCAATCGCGACTTCACACGGGAACCCGCCACATGATTGACCCCTGGCTCTGGCTTGGCCTGGCCATATTACTTGCCTACACCATTGAAGCCATCACAGGCTTCGGTTCTATTGTTATCGCCCTGTCCCTGGGCGCCATATTCCTGCCTATTCCGGAGATGCTGCCAGTACTCGTGCCCCTGAACGTGTTCATGAGCGGCTATCTGACCTGGAAACACCGCCAGCACATCGACTGGCGCCTACTCACCGCCCTGATTCTTCCCTTGATGGTAGCTGGTACCTTTACCGGCTATGTGCTCACGCCCTGGCTGGGGACCAGTCTTCTCAAGGCGCTATTTGGCGCTCTGGTAGTGTGGTTTGCCGGCAAGGAACTCTGGCGACTGTTCGGTGGCCATGTGGCCAGGCCCCACGGTCTGATGACCAGCCGCATTCTCACCTTCGGCGCAGGCATTACCCACGGCCTGTTTGCCTCAGGCGGCCCACTGCTTGTCTATGCTCTGGCCGGTATCCAGCAAGACAAAAGCCGCACCCGCGCAACCCTCCTGGCGGTCTGGTTCACTCTGAACCTGACTCTGAGTGTGCTCTACCTGTTTGATGGCAGCCTGCTCAATAGTGCCGGTCGGCTAGTGTGGTACTTGCCCTTGCTGGTGGTTGGCGTTCTGGTAGGAGAGTTTTTCCACCAACGCCTCGACGAGACCAGGTTCCGGCAGGCCGTGTATTGTGTGTTGCTAGTCACTGGATTGCTGTTGATTGTGAAGGCTTAGGCACAGTTATACTATCTGCCAGTCGGCCCTGGGAGCCAGGGTTTGAGTAAAGAATGGTGATGATCTGTGCCTGATTCTGAAAGAGCTTGGGTTGATTTAAGGCCCAAAGCAGCACCTCTCGAAAACCCTCTGTATTACCTGAAAAACATGGAAACGGTAGTGGCCTGGGTGGCCACTCATCACGTGGATCTGCTGCTAGAGCCCGAGCGCGGCTGCCTGCGGGATTTCTTTGAGCTGCCTCGCCCCTCACGGGCGCTGCTGACCCGCATGGTGATGCGCAGTGGCGATCTGTTTCGCGCTGACAAGCTGAATTACCCGGAGCTGGGAAGCCCGGAAGCTGAAGCAATGGATAAGCTGGTTAACGGTGGCTGGCTGGATACAGATCCGCTGCTGACGCTGGACGAACTTTTTCGGCTGTTCACTCTGGCGGAACTTCGCCCGGCTTTTGCGCCGGTTCTGGTACAGGCCGGGCATGGCAAAAATCTTCCGAAAGCCCGTATGCGAGAGGTTTTGCAAGACACCTTCGAAGGCCCTCTCACACTGGCCGCTTGGCTCGGTCAAGGTGTTGCGCCTGTTGTGCGGGTCAGGCACATGGAACTGTTTAACCGCATCCGCCTGATGTTTTTCGGCAATCTGCGCCAGAGCTGGTCTGATTTTGTATTGGTGGAACTGGGCCATCACCGTTATGAGCCGGTGGAATTTACCCCGGAGGCGCGAGCCTTCTCGCATCGCAGCGAGGTGGACACCTACCTGGCGATGCACCACTGCCGTGAAAACCTGGATGCGGGAATGCCAGCGGCAGAGGTTTGGGCTGAGGTCCCGCCTGCTTCGGATAACGCCTGGCTGAGTAGCCGCCGTGATCGTTTGCTGCTGGAGCTGGGGCGTCAGGCGGAACGCCAGACTGAGCGAGAGATTGCGTTGCAGGCGCTGGCGGCCAGTGGCCATCGGGAGGCCCGATTAAAACAGCTGCGGCTGCTGGAGCGGATGAAGCGCTTTAAAGAAGCCTGGGCCATTGCCACTGAATGGCAGAGTGATGAACTGAGCGACGCTGAATTTCAGGGGCTGGCACGTATACTCAAGCGGCTGGCGGTAAAAGTGGGCCAGCCGGCGCCACCGGTGCCCCAGGCCCCGGATATCCGTGAATTCGTACTGGCCCTGCCGCAAACCGGTGGCTCTGTGGAGGCGGTGGTTCGGGATAACCTGTCCACACCCGAAGCTCCAGTATTCTATGTGGAAAACACCCTGATCAATGGTCTGTTCGGTTTGCTGTGCTGGCACATTATTTTTAAAGCCATACCCGGTGCATTTTTTCACCCGTTTCACACCGGGCCGGCGGATCTGGTGCGGGAGGATTTTGTCAGCCGCCGGCAAGCCGGGTTTGAAGAGTGTTTTACCGCGCTTCAGAATGGCGAATACCGGGAGAGGATTCTGGCCACCTATGCTGCCAAACAGGGCATCTCCAACCCGTTTGTGATCTGGCCGGCGCTGAATGAGGAATTGCTGGGTCTGGCACTGGATTGCATTCCTGCAACAGACCTGCAGGTTCTTTTTGAGCGCCTTTTGCTGAATATCCGCGAACATCGCAGTGGTTTCCCCGATCTTGTACGTTTTTATCCGGAGAACCCGGAGGATAAGCCCCGTTATGAAATGATCGAGGTGAAAGGCCCGGGCGACCGGTTGCAGGATCACCAGATCCGCTGGCTGCACTTCTTCGCCCATCAGGGCATCGCCTCCGGCGTGTGCTATCTGCGTTGGCAGGATAGCGGAGCGACACTGTGAGGGTTGCGGTCAGAACCCTCTGCGAGTTCGCCGCTCGCGAAGGCGACCTGGACTTCCGTTATACGCCGGCACCCAGCGCCGAAGAGGGTATTGCGGGGCATCAGGCTATTCAGGGGAAACGTGGCTACGGTTATAAAAGCGAGTATTCACTTACCGGTGAATGCCTTGGTTTAGAGCTTTATGGCCGCGCGGACGTTTATAACCCGCATTCGGGGCTGCTGGAAGAGATTAAAACCCACCGGGGGGATTTATCCCGTATCCGGCCCCATCAGCGGGCTTTGCACCGCGCCCAGCTGCGGGCCTATGGTGCCCTGCTCTGTCGTCAGGAAAAGCGCAAAAAACTGAAGCTGTCCCTGGTCTATTTCGATATTGGCAAGAACCGTGAAACGCCGGTTACTGAAATCGCCACGGCCGATGAGCTTTGGCAGGAACTGGAAGCCTTGTGCGACCGCTACCGGCTCTGGGCGGAGCAGGAAGCCCACCACCGGGAACAGCGGGATATTCGTCTCGCCGGCCTGCGATTTCCCTTTGCGGACTTTCGCCCGCGCCAGCGTCAACTTGCGGAAACGGTTTACAAGAATACGGTTAAAGGCGGTACCTTGCTGCTGGAAGCGCCCACGGGGCTGGGCAAAACCCTGGGGACTCTGTTCCCGGCCTTGATGGCCATGCCGGCTGCGCAGCACGACCGATTGAATTATCTCACCTGCCGCAACACCGCACGGCAACTGGCGGTGGATGCCGTCGAGCGTCTGCGGGCGGCACAGGATACGCCGCAGATCTGGCCTTTGCGCACTCTGGAACTGGTGGCCAAGGCCGATGCCTGTGAACACCCGGATAAAGCCTGCCACGGGGATTCCTGCCCGCTGGCCAAAGGTTTTTTTGACCGCTTGCCGGATGCTCGCGCCGAAGCGGTCCAGGCCGGCGTGACCCTCACTCAGGAGGTGTTGGCGAAGATTGCCAGCGGCCATAATATCTGCCCCTACTTTCTGGCTCAGGAAATGGCGCGCTGGTGTGAACTGGTGATTGGCGATGTAAACCGGATGTTTGATCAGTCCGCCCTGCTCCACGGCCTGACCCGGCAGAACAACTGGAAAACCGCCATTCTGGTGGATGAAGCCCACAACCTTGTGGATCGTGGTCGGGGTATGTACTCGGTTCAGCTGGACCAGCAACGGCTGTTAAAGGTGCGTACATCTGCACCCAAAGCGCTGAAATCCCATCTGGATCGAACAGCGCGGGCCTGGCAGGGGATTGTGCGTGATCACTCAGCCGTAAGTTCCGCTCCGGTGTTTCTCGATAACCTGCCTCCGGCTCTCACCGGTAGCCTGCAAGGGCTGGTATCCGGCCTTACGGATTATCTGGCGGATAACCCGCCGGATCTGGCCCTTCAGGAGCTGTTGTTTGAGTCTGTGTCTTTCATGAAACTGGCTGATTCCTTCGGCGATCATTCCCTGTGTGAATTCCGCCGCGAAGGCCGGGGCCGTGCCAGCCTGGCGATTCAGAACCTGGTGCCGGCAGATTTTTTGCGCGACCGTTTTCAGGCCGCGGCCTCTGTATTACTGTTTTCTGCCACCCTCAGCCCAGGCGTTTATTACCGGGACCTTCTGGGCCTGCCGGAAGACAGCCGGTTTACCTCATTGCCCAGCCCCTTCAGCGCTGACCAGCTAAGGGTAAAGTTCACACCGAAGATCAGTACACGTCAGGCCCACAGGGAGGCATCGGTAGCGCCCATAGCTGCGCTGATTGCGGAGCAATATAAGGCGCGCCCGGGGCACTATCTGGCGTTCTTCAGCAGCTTCAAATACCTGAACGAAGTGAGTGAAGCCTTGGGCGCGAGCGCCCCGGAGGTACCCCAGCGCTCTCAGCATTCAGGCATGAGCCCGCAACAGCGCCGGGAGTTTCTGGCGGGGTTCCGGGAAGAGAGCGGCAGCGTGGCCTTTGCCGTTTTGGGGGGTGTGTTCAGTGAAGGCATTGATCTGCCGGGGGATCAGTTGATTGGCGCCTTTGTGGCAACCCTGGGTTTACCGCCTTTTGATGCCTGGCATGAGATTCTCAAACATCGGCTGCAGCAGCGTTTTGGCGCTGGCTATGAGTACACCTATCTTATTCCGGGCTTGCAGAAAGTAGCTCAGGCTGCGGGAAGGGTGATTCGCACACCGGAGGATCAGGGCGTGATCTGGCTGATAGACGACCGCTTTTTACAGCCGCAGATTCGGGGGTTGTTACCAGGCTGGTGGTTCGGAACCGGGGCTGCTGACTAAAACAGCCCCGGTTGCAGGCGGGCTTCAATCAGCCGAAGTGATAAAACGCCACTTTGTTGCCATCCTTGTCTTTTACGTAGGCACCGTAAAACTTGTCAGGGATGCGCTGCCCTGGCTCGCCATCGCAGGACGCACCCAACTCTATGGCTTTCTGGTAGTAGGTATCAACCGCCTCTTTCGAGCCTGGCCAGAACGCCAGCATATTGCCGTTACCGGGATGGTTTGGCTCGCCGTCGAAGGGTGTGCAAACAGCCAGCATCGGGCCCTTCATGCTTTCGCCAATAAATGCAATGCGGCCCATGTCCAGCAGAAGCTTTGCGCCCATACCGCCCAGAAGCTCTGTGTAGAACTTCTTGGCTCTTTCCATATCGCTGACACCAATGGTGACGTATCCGATCATGCTCAATTCTCCTGTTTCGCGCTTTGTGTCTGCGCGGTGCATCTTAAGGCGTTACTCTATTATCCCACCGAAAATTCGCGGCCCAGTGCAGGGCTTCCGGGAGTGGCACTGGCTTGCTGTAGAAAAAACCCTGGCCGATATCGCAGCCGAGCTCTATCAGTTTTCGTTCAACCTCTGCACTTTCTATGCCTTCGGCAACCAGCCGTCGTTCGAAACTCTTTGAGAGACTGACGATGGCACTGACAATCATGCTGTCGTCTGCATCGTTCAGCATATCCATTACGAACGAGCGGTCAATTTTGATTTCCTGGGCGGGCAATCGGCGAAAGTAGTCCAGAGACGAATACCCGGTCCCGAAGTCGTCCAGTGAAACATCCACCCCCAGCTCGCGACAGGCCGTGAGATTTTTCAGAACGGTTTCAGTATCGTCCATCGCTGTGGTTTCGAGAATTTCCAGGATGAGGCGTGCGCGCAATTCCTTCGGGCAGCCTTCCAGCGCCGCGGCTAAATCGTCTCCAAACTCTTGGCTCAGGAAGTGTGAAGGGCTCAGGTTGACACTCAACGTATACGGCAGGCCCTGTTGCGCAAATCCCGCCAGCTGCTTTACGGCTTCCCGGATCACATAGTTCCCAAGGGTGCGTGCATACTCAGTGTATTCAATATGCTCGAGGAAATGGGCGGGCCCGAGAAGGCCCTCTTGAGGGTGGTGCCACCGTATCAGGGCCTCGAATCCGTTCACTGAGCCGTTACGAAAGCAGATTTTGGGTTGATAGAATAATTCGAGCTCCTCGTGGCGAAGAGCGTTGTCGATCTGATCCAGTACTCTTATCCGCTCTTTGCGGGAGGAATGTGACGCCAGGTCAAATACCTTGAAGCAGTTCTTGCCGGTTTCCTTGGCGGCATACATGGCTTGATCTGCATGGCGAAGCAGCAAGTCCGTATCCGAATCATCGTCCGGGTATACAGTGATGCCCATGCTGCCAGAAACCTGAAGCACGTGATGCCGAAAATTAATGGGTTGTTGGATAGCGTCCAGCAATCGCGCATAAACCCGTTCATCGTCTGCGTCCCTAAGGATGGCTACGAACTCGTCACCGCCCAGACGGGCTACGATGTCGTGGGTGCGCACGGTTGCCAGGAGTTTTGCGGCTACGGACCTGAGAACGGCATCACCTACCGAGTGTCCATGCTTGTCGTTGATCGTCTTGAAACCATCCAGATCAATGAAACAGACAGAAACCAGGCCTTTTCTCTGGTCGGCTTCATAAAGCTCCTGTTCGAACAGTTCCGTCAGCCGGCGGCGATTGGGCAGGCCCGTCAGCGTATCGAAATTGGTGGCCAGCTCAAGGTCCTGTTTATGGGATCTTTGCTCTTCATACAACCGTTTGCGCTCGATCAGGTTGGCGAGAGTTTGTGATAGTGGTGCCAGTTCGTCAGCTAGCTTGCGGGTGTAGCCTTCAGCCCGGTTTGCCAGGCCAATTAACCCCAGATGTTTGCGGCCGGTGAATACAGGAATACCTATGTAGGTATGAATCGGCGGGTGCCCCGGGGGCAAGCCACCGCGCCGGGGATCTTCGGGCAAATTATTGGAGATGATGATTTCGCCGGTCACCATGGGTTGCCCGAGGATATTGTCCAGTCGGTCGAAAATCATGCCCTGGCGTTCAACGTCCTGGTACAGCGCCTGGGTTTCCGGGTTCCATGCGATATTGGTAATGGCGCCGACCTTAAGATAAGGAGTGCCGTTGCTTTCATGCAACACTTCTCCGATGAACCCGAACTGACTTCCGGTTAGGGCGAGCAGGTCGCTGAGCATTTGGCTAAATGCGGAACGTTCGTTGTCGCTAGTGAGAAACACGTTCTGGGCATGGTGGATAGCTCGGTTTAGGTGAGAAACCGGTACATACTCACTCTTGTCAGACTCAATGTACGAACGTTCGAGTTCGTCTTCCACTATGGTGGCCAGGGTGCGGAGTACTTCCAGATCTTTTTCGGTGAACCGTCGGGGCTTGTCATCAATGATGCACAATGTGCCAATTTTGAAGCCGCCAGGTTCACGTATGGGCATGCCTGCGTAGAAACGAATATCCGGGCTATCCAGCACCAGGGGGTTATTGCGGAAGCGGGGGTCATTAGAAGCATCTTCCACTACAAAAATCTGATCTTGCCGTATGGCATGCGCACAGAATGCAACAGAGCGGGGAGTTTCTGTGACATCAAGACCTTGACGGGATTTGAACCATTGGCGGTCATGATCCAGTACCGAGAACAAGGCTATTTTGACGTTATAGTGCTGGCGGGCTATGCGTGTAAGCCGTTCAAAACGTTCTTCAGGAGGTGTGTCTAGCAGCCCAAGCCGGGTCAACGCCGCGAGCCGTTTTTTTTCGGTTTCAGCAGTATTCATTCGGGATCCTTAATAGAACCAGCAACCGAAATGTTTGCACACCGAAATTTTTCAGATTGTGACATTGGGCGAACCGAAAACGTATATAACGATAAGTCGACTAGAACCATCGCATGCGTGAAACTTGTTATAAGATAATAGCAGCAGGTGGCCATAGCGCCAAAGCGCTATGGCTGTTAATCGTAGAAAAGTTGTTTATCGAGGTGGATTGGGGTCAGGTTGTCAGGCGGAGCGGCGTGCCGGCTTCGCCAGCCACTCGTGGCCTTTGAGCATAACATGCCAGTAGAGCGCTGGCAGTTGCTTGGCTTTCAGAAACCAGGCGGCTCGTGTCGCTTTGGTGCCATCGTTCACCCAGGTTGGAAAACTGGGCTGCAACACGCCACCGTAACCGAATTCTGCCAATACTATACGACCGTTTTCCACGGTCAGCGGGCAGGAGCCGTAGCCAAGATAAGCCGCTTTCATCGGCTGGTTGCGCAGGCTTGCGATCAGGTTGTCGGCAACAACTGGTGCCTGTTTACGAACGGCGGCAGCGGTTTTTGCGTTGCCTGTGCCACTCACATCCCCCAGCCCGAAAATGTTGGTATGGCGTTTGTGACAGAGAGTGTCGTCTTCAAGATCCAGCCAGCCACCTTCATTGGCTAGCCGGGATTCCCGGATGAACTCAGGGGCGCGCTGGGGTGGAACGGCATGCAGCATATCAAAACCGATTTCCCGGTCTTCCGTGTTGCCGTCGGCATCTGTTCGACGAAATACGGCTTTACGGCAGGGGCCGTTCACTGAGACCAGATTGCTCTGGAAGTTAAGATCGATACCGTACTTCTCAATATAGCTTTCCAGCGCCGGAACGTAATCGGGGACGCCAAAAAGCACGGCGCCGGCGTTATGGAACTCGATGTCCAGGTTGTTCAGAACCTTGTTCCGGAGCCAGTAATCCGAAGACAGATACATAGCCTTTTGAGGTGCACCGGCGCATTTGATGGGCATGGGCGGCTGGCTGAACAGCGCCCGTCCGCTCTTAAGGTTCTGTACTGTTTCCCAGGTGTATCTGGCCATACCTTCCTGGTAGTTGGACGTAACGCCGTTTGAGCCCAATGCTTCTTTCAAGCCATCAATACCGCCCCAGTTCAGTTCCAGCCCAGGTGCCAGCACCAACGCCTGGTAACCAATGCGGGAGCCGTCGGCCAGAGTGATACGGTTATTCTCCTCATCAACAGACGACGCAGATTGTTTGTACCAGGAGACGAAGCCGGGCATAACCGAAGACATGGGCTTTGAGGTTACTTCGGGATTGAAAATGCCACCGCCGACCATTGTCCAGCCAGGCTGGTAATGGTGTTTTTGTGCTGGTTCGATAATTGCGATGTCCAGCGAGCTGTCTCTTTTATGGAGACTGGAGGCAACGGAAATGCCTGCGGCACCGCCCCCGACAATAACCACTGTGTGGTGTTTGTTTTTATCCTGCTCTGTTGGGTTGCTGCTCATACCTGGAACCTCTTGTCATTATTTGAAAGCGTGGTCTTCTCTTGAGATACATCAAATCGTATCAAACAATGGGTTCTATCGTTATATAAAATAGTAATATAAAAGATGGCTATTCACTCTATGGTGAATCTGAAGACGGTTTCGCCCTTTCGGGGCCTGACTGAAGGTGACTTTGTCACTGAACCATGCGGATGCCTGGTCTAGTCTGGGATTAGACCAACGTTAAACCGACACAAGGAGCACATCACAATGATCAAATCACTCAAGGCACTTGTTGCAGCGGCCGTGGTTGCTGTTGCCCCCATCAGCGCTCATGCAGGAGATCAGAAAATGGTTGAGGAAGTACTGGTGATTCTTTCAAGCGATTCCCTGCAAACCCAGGGTATGGCGATGGTTCTTTCCAATACCATGGCCCAGAAGGGTGCCAAGGTAAATGTACTGCTGTGTGACAAAGCTGGCGATCTGGCTCTGAAGAACTATGAAGCCCCGGCATTGAAGCCAAAGGACGTAACTCCTGGACAGATGCTGCGTGGGTTGATGAAGCAGGGTGGCGTTGCCAACGTCTGCGCTCTTTACCTTCCTAACGGCGACCACAGCAAGGATGACCTGATTGATGGTGTGGGCGTTGCTACTCCTCCGGAGATGGCGGATCAGATGCTGAATCCGGCAATGCGTACCTTCACTTTCTGAGATTTTCTGACAGAGTCCCGGGATGTGAAAAAGCCGGCCCCTTTAACGGGGCCGGCTTTTTTGTAGGTCGCAGCACACAGGTTATCAGGGTTTGCCGGCAGGCTCGTCCAGGTCTTCGTAGCCGGTCACCATCGGTTTGATGAGGCTGGTCAGGGTGTGGCCCATCGTAGCCATATATACATGAGCGATAATAAAAACCAGCATGGCGAAGGCAGCTGCAGTATGAACAAATGCCACTGCTTCAAGGCTGAGAACTCCCGCCAATGTGGCCGGCCAGTCGTTGTAGAACAGGTACAACAGCCCACTCACCCAGATCGCAGGTGAGATCCCCAGTTTGAAAAACAGGTACGCCAGGCGCTGCAACGGATTATGCTTGGCTTTGGTGGTTTTGCGGTAGGGGTGTTCGGCACCGGTAAAGGTGCCAATCAGATAGTAATGCATCACCGCAAACAGACCGTCACGGGTGGGCACATACTGGCGCCATTCGCCGGTGGTGATGTGCCAGAAAATCGCAAACAGCCAGAGTACGATCAGTGACCAGGCCGCGATGGTATGCAGCCGTGTAGCGTCACCAAAACCCAGCAATGAATAACTGCCGTGTATTTCAAAACCGGTGATCAGCAGGCTGAAAATCAACAAGGCCTGAAACCAGTGCCAGAAGCGCTCAAAGCGTTTGTAGACCATTACCCGGCTCATGATTGCTTCCTCTTTCTGAAGACCACACGCAGAAGGCCGTGGATGATGACGCCTGCCAGGGTGAGCGCCACAACCAACCAGCCAATACGATCCAGCCATGGGTTGGCGCTATGCCCCGGCATATAAATGCCACCAATACCCGCCAGGCGACTTTCTCCCGAATGGCAGGAGCCGCAACGCAGGGCCTGATCGGCAGGTGGCACCATGTGCGTAATCGGCCAGTACATTTTGGTTTCTATGAAGTCGAAGTTGCCACTGAATGGCATGCCCGACATTTCGCTGGCAAATTTCAGGGCTTTGGGCCAGTCGTAGTTGCTCCAGAGCGAAGAATCATCGGCGCCAAATACGTGAGTGGCCAGAAGTGTTTTACTTTCAGTATCGAAGGGTTGCTTGCCGCGCATCAACTTGAATGGCCAGATGCGTGAAGCCGGGTCGTCCGGACCGCCATCCAGTCGATTGATTTCCAGGGGCGGGTTGTCGATGTCGAACTGCTCATCGACCATCGTGTACTCAACGGTACCATCAAACCAGGCGTAGTAAGGCACCACATTTTCACCGTGGCGAAAATCACCCTTCTCGCTCAGATAGCTTACATGGCCGGCTTCGTCGTATGTGGTGATCGGCTTGCCGTTTTCATCCAGCTTGCCGGCGGTAGACCAGTCCCACCACATCTTGGTTGGTACGCCACCCCGCGCAAACGCGGGTACGTGGCATGTCTGGCAGGCCAGTTTGTCGACATGATCGTTCAGCTTTTCCTTTTCATGGGGCTGGCCGCCATGGCAGGACTCGCAGCTCGCGCGACTGAGATCGGTGTGGCCAGGGATATCAATGCCCAGAGTGTCTTTGGCGTTCACCTGATAGCGGCTGCCGGAAACACTGTGGCCCCAGGTTGAATGGCAATCGGAACAACTGAAGTTACCGCCATCGGGCGACATATGAACGTCGAGGGAGCGATCGGGCGATACCAGTGAAGAATCGAGGTCGCCGTGTTTAACACCGTCGCCACCGCCGCCGTAGAAGTGGCAACTACCGCAATTGGCGCGGCCACTGGCGCCCACATTTTGCGCAATTTTGGGCAGATCCGGCGGCTGGACCATGTTCCCGCTGCCTTTCGGCCATTCCCGGGGCACATAAGTCGGGTCGCCTGCGAGGGTCGGGAATTTCCAGTAATCGCCGGTTGTGTCGTGGCACACCAGACAATCGACGGCAGAGTCGGCTTCTGGCGGCGGCTGATTCATGTCCTCCCAGCCATAACCTACGTGGCAGGAAGTACACCGGGGTTCATTGGTAACAGCCATCCCGCAAAAGCTGTTGATAACCTTGCTTTTCCCCAGCGTCTGCCCGGTTTCCTGATGCTCATAGAGCCAGGTCCAGTGTGTAGTAGCCTTGATTTGCCCGGCGGCCTCGGTGTGGCACTTGAGACAGGCCTCGGTTACCTCGCTGGCGGATTCAAACGGGCCTTTTAATGCTTTGAATTTGCTGTGGTCGGCGGTGGCGGGAGCACGCTCAACCGCCGCCATGGCAGGGATACCAGTCAACACTAGCAGGGCTGTCACCATGCTCGCCACCAGGTGTCTGGCAGGGAGAGCCTTTATCAGGTTGGCCATGACGTTCTCCGTACTATTGTCAGATTAAGGAATCCCCCGTGCTCCACCAGTAAAGCAGTTATCAGGGCTGGAATATTTTTTCCGGATTAAGCTTCATGGACCAGGGCAGGCCTTCGTTCTGCCAGCCGTTTACAATTCTCATTCCGGCTTTTTTCCCTTCTTTGGCGCCACTGCCCTGAAAGCCGTGATCAATGTATTTCACGTTAGTGAAACCATGCTCCAGCAAATAGTCGGCGCTGGGCTTACCACGGCTGGAACCGGAGCGGCACATGGTAATAATCAGTGCATCTTTGCCGAGCCCTTTGTCTTTCAGAGCCTGCTCAACGCTGGCCGCAAAGTTCGGATTGGTTTCCATGGCAAACCGGCCTTTGTCCGCGAGAAAAGTGCTGCGATCGGCGAGCATGAAAGGAATGTTTATATCCACGACATCGGTGTAACCGATAAACATGATTTCTACCGGATCCCGTACGTCAACGAACAGAACCTGATCGCCCTGTTTCTGAACCAGATCGTAGGTCTCTTGTGGAGTCAGAGACAACGCGTCTTTTGCAGAAGCTTGAAAGCTCAGCCCGAAGGTAATGAGAAGTGCAGCCAGTAACAGCCTCATCGCTTTTTCTCCCGAAGTCGGAATAGAATGGAGTTCAGCTTTTACCATACCCCCAATGGGTTGGAAGTCTCAACCTAAGTTATAAGCTTATAATCGTTTGATTGACCAAGATCAAATAGTCCATGGAGCTGCTAAACTTATCTCTCTGGTCAGAAGGAGTGCTGCAATTGTTGAACCAGCCTGGATGGCATCTTCCTGGCATTTTTTTACCCTTTCTTGCCTTGGTACTGACCATAAGCGGATGCGCCTTGCCGTCCCTGAATGATCGCGTTGAAAGCCGGTCTGTGCCCGCAGAACAAACTGCAAATACCCGGCTGGGAGCTGCGATTGAACCTCTGACGCTTGCACACCCGAGTGAAAGTGGAGTTGTTCTGCTGGAAAATGCCCATGATGCGTTTGCTGCCCGTGCGCTTCTGGCCGAAGGTGCTGATGCGACGCTGGATGTTCAGTATTACATCTGGCAATCCGACATCACCGGCACCCTGCTGCTTGATGTGCTTTACCGGGCAGCCGAGAGAGGCGTCCGCGTTCGGCTCCTGCTGGATGACAATGGTATTTCCGGGCTCGATAAGCCCCTGGCAGCGCTGGATACTCACCCGAATATACAGGTTCGCCTGTTTAATCCCTTTGTTGTGCGTAGCCCGAAGTGGATTGGATATGTAACCAGCTTTCAGCGGTTGAACCACCGTATGCACAACAAATCCTTCACCGCCGATAACCAGGCGACCATTATTGGTGGGCGCAACGTTGCTGATCAATACTTTGGAGCAGGTCAGGGTGCGATGTTTGCCGACCTTGATGTACTGGCCATCGGGCCGGTTGTGAGCGAGCTTTCTGATGACTTTGACCGTTACTGGTCAAGTGCTTCGTCCTATCCTGCTGCGATCATTCTGCCTGAGCCTGCAGAAGTAGATCTGGAGCGGGTTGTTGAGACAACCAGAGAATGCAGCGCCAGCACCGAGGCGAGCAGGTATGTCTGTGCGGTGGCCGAATCCGGATTCCTGAAAAACCTGCTGGCCGGTGATCTGGAATATACCTGGGCTCCTGTTTCGATGGTTAGTGACGACCCCGCCAAGGTATGGGGGGAAAAATCCAAAAATGATCCAGTGAGCCGGCAACTGGCAGAAGCCATTGGTAGGCCTGAACGCTCAGTAACACTGGTATCGCCTTACTTCATCCCCACCGAAACCGGTGTGGAAATGTTCAGGGAGATGGAGAGTAATGGTGTTCAGGTACGTGTGCTGACCAACTCTCTGGAAGCCAATGACGTAGCCATGGTGCATTCTGGCTACGCCAAATATCGCAAGCCGCTGCTGGAGGCGGGAGTTGAGTTATTTGAGCTGCGCAAACTGCCTGGAGGGGAACCACAGGAGGAGCGGTTACAAAAATCCCTGACGGGCAGTTCGTCTTCGAGCCTTCACGCTAAAACCTTCGCTGTGGATGGCAAACGCCTCTTTGTCGGGTCATTCAATTTCGACCCTCGATCTGTTCATATCAATACCGAGCTGGGTTTTGTTATTGAGAGCCCGGAGCTGACCCGGATGATGGAGGCGCGGTTTGAGGAGCAGGTACGTGTGACCGCCTACGAATTGGTTCTGGACGAAGCTGGCGATCTGCAATGGCTGGAGCGTAATGGTGAGCAAGTGATCACGCATAGCCAGGACCCGGGAACCGGGTTGATCAAGCGTATGATGGTTTCCTTTTTCTCGTTTTTGCCTATTGAATCCTTGCTCTGAGTATCTTGTACGCCTTTGATACGTGTCAGTCACCAGAAAGTGCCCGGTGATATACTGATGTCCACTTCAATATAGGTACGCAAGCCCACAACCGAATCGGGGAATATGCATGTCCAGTTCAAACCCAAGATCCTATCTGAAACTCCTGATCGCGCTGGCCATGATTGCACTGCTTGCGATCCTGGCCTGGCAGTTCCTCCCCGATAGTGACGAGCTGCCGGAGCACATTGCCTCTGGCAATGGCCGTATTGAGGCGACTCAGGTAGACATTGCTACCCGAATTGCAGGACGGCTGGACAGCCTTTTTGTCGCCGAAGGGGATCTGATTGAGGCAGGCACACTGGTTGCCGCGATGGATACCGATGAACTGGACGCGAGTCTGGCGGCTGCCGAGGCCAACCTGAGCCAGGCTATCGAAGGCAAGCGCCTGGCAGAAGCCGTTGTGAAACAACGGGAGAGTGAAAAACGCCTGGCCCGCGCCGAACTGGGCCGGTTTGAAGCCCTGGTGGAAAAAGGCCATGTGTCCCGGGAGCAGCTTGATCAGGCAAGCACGGCCGCAGACACAGCCGACGCTGCGTTACAGGCTGCGCGGGTGCAGATTGCTTCGGCACAAGCCGGTATTGAAGCCGCGCAGGCCAGCATTCGCAAGATAGAAAGCACCATTGATGACAGCCATCTCGATAGCCCGATTGGCGGGCGAGTGCTTTACAGGCTTGCAGAACCCGGTGAAGTACTGGCTGCCGGTGGTAAAGTTGCCACCATACTGGATGTTACCGACGTCTATATGACCGTGTTCTTGCCCACGGTTCAGGCAGGTAAAGTCAGGGTTGGATCTGAAGCACGCATTATTCTGGATGCCCTGCCCGATTTCGTAGTGCCGGCGGAAGTGAGCTTTGTTGCTGCCGAAGCCCAGTTCACGCCCAAGGCTGTGGAAACCCGAAGCGAGCGGGAAAAGCTCATGTTCAGAGTGCGCATTCGCATAGATGCGGAACTGCTGAAAGCCTATCGCGACAGGGTAAAAACCGGTGTTCCGGGTGACGCCTATGTGCGCCTTGATGAAAGCAAGCCCTGGCCAGAAAATCTGCAGGTGACTTTGCCCAATGGCTGAGATGCAGAACACGGGTTTAGAGGCTGAGGCGGGCGTAGCTCGGCTTGAGGCCCTCAGCCACTTTTATGGCGCTCGCGTGGCGTTACAAGACATCAACCTGAAGGTTCCAGCGGGTTGCATGGTCGGATTGATTGGCCCGGATGGCGTGGGTAAGTCCACACTGTTGGGGTTGGTGGCTGGCGCCCGCAAACTGCAGCAGGGTAAGTTACAGGTGCTGGGTGGCGATATGGCGAGCTCCCGGTTTCGAAAAGAGGTTTCACCGCGCATTGCCTATATGCCCCAAGGCCTCGGCGGAAATTTGTACCATACGCTCACCGTCGACGAGAACATTGGTTTTTTTGCCGATCTGTTTGGTCTGACCGGTAAGGCCCGAACCGAGCAAGTTGACCGCTTACTGGATGCCACAGGGCTACTGGATTTCCGCGACCGGCCTGCGGGTAAGCTTTCCGGAGGCATGAAGCAGAAGCTGGGCTTGTGTTGTGCGCTTATCCACAACCCGGAGCTGTTGATTCTAGATGAGCCCACCACCGGGGTGGACCCGCTTTCACGCCAGCGCTTCTGGGACCTGATTGATACGATTCGCCGGCAGCAGCCATCGATGAGCGTGCTGGTGGCTACGGCCTATATGGAAGAAGCCGAGCGCTACGACTGGCTGGTTGCGATGGATGCAGGCTCCATTCTGGCGACGGGTTCCCCTGCGGAGTTGAAACAGAAAACGGGTACAGAAACCCTGGATGATGCATTTATTGCCCTGTTGCCAGAGGATCGCCAGGAATTTGTATCTGGAGGCGGAGAGGTCACCTCTTCGACAAAAGGTGATGCCTCTTGGGACGATGCACCGGCCATAGAGGCTCACAATCTTACCCTGCGTTTTGGTGACTTTACGGCGGTGAAGAACGTCAGCTTTACCATCCCGAAAGGTGAGATATTCGGTTTTCTGGGCTCCAATGGTTGTGGCAAGACCACAACCATGAAAATGCTCACCGGCTTGCTCACGCCCTCGGAGGGCGAGGTTTCCCTGTTCGGTTCACCACTGGACGCCAGAGATCTGGCTACCCGCCAGCGCGTTGGTTATATGTCCCAGTCGTTCTCGCTCTATAGCGAGTTGACCGTACGCCAGAACCTGAAGTTACACGCCCGTCTGTTTCACCTGCCGGCAGAAGCGATTGAAGCCAGGGTGTCCGAGCTCACTGAGCAGTTTGGTCTTGCCGAGGTGATGGAGCAGTTCGCCGGCGACTTACCGCTTGGGGTACGCCAGCGTCTATCCCTGGCCGTGGCGGTGGTGCATTCACCGGAGGTGCTGATTCTTGATGAGCCCACCTCTGGGGTGGACCCAGGCGCTCGCAACCGCTTCTGGGCGCTGTTGTTGAAATTGTCCAGAGAAGATGGCGTGACCATTTTTATCTCCACACACTTCATGAACGAAGGTGAGCGTTGCGACCGGATTTCCCTGATGCACGCTGGCGAGGTTTTGGCGTGTGATACGCCAGCAGCACTGGTCCGTGACGCAGAGGCTGACAGCCTTGAAGCGGCATTCATGAAGACCCTTGAAGCAGTCGATAAAGAGCCGCAGAGCCGTGGTGATGGCAAGGTTATCAGTGCGGATAACTCATCGGCGAAGCGTGACAGCGCTTTCAGCCCGAGGCGACTTCTGGCCTATGCCCGCCGTGAATCCCGGGAGCTGTTGCGTGACCCTATCCGCATGGCCTTTGCCTTTATCGGCTCAGCGCTGCTGATGATGATCCTTGGTTACGGCATTACCCTGGATGTGGAAGATCTTTCTTTCGCCGTACTGGATCAGGACCAGAGTCCTGAGAGCCAGGATTACATCACGGCGGTTTCGGGTTCCCGGTATTTTGTTGAGCAACCGCCGATTTCGACCATGGTTGAGCTGGAACAGCGCATGGTATCTGGTGAACTCAGCCTCGCGCTCTCATTCCCTCCGGGGTTTGGCAAGGATCTTAAAAGTGGCCGGCCTACAGAGATCGCTGTCTGGATAGATGGAGCCATGCCTTTTCGTGGAGAGACTATTCTTGGGTACATCCAGGGATTGCACCTGAGCTACTTTGAAGACCTGATACTGCGCACTTATGGCACTGCGCCAACGTTAAGCCTGGTCTCCATAAAAACCCGCTACCGGTATAACCAGGAGTTCCGAAGCCTGGATGCCATGGTGCCCGCGGTTATCCCCATTCTGTTGATCTTTATTCCAGCGATTCTCATGGCTCTGGGCATTGTGCGGGAGAAAGAGCTGGGCTCCATCACCAACCTGTACGTAACCCCGGTAACCCGGCTGGAATTTTTGCTGGGCAAACAACTGCCCTATATCGGGTTCAGTATGGTGAGCTATGCGAGTCTCGTATTGCTGGCCATATTCCTGTTTGATGTGCCCATCAAGGGCAGCTTGCTGACATTAACAGTGAGCGCTCTGCTCTTTGTTACGGTTACGACTGGCCTGGGTCAGGTGATCTCGGCCTTTGCATCTACCCAGATTGCTGCTTTGGCGGCTACTGCCATTATTACCATCCTGCCGACGGTGCAGTTCTCCGGTCTGACCGAACCTGTATCTGCTTTGGAAGGCTTTACTGCGATTATTGGGGAGTTCTGGCCGGCCACCTGGTTTTTGGAAATTTCCCGTGGCGTGTTTACCAAGGGGCTGACCTTTGGTGACCTGCAACATGCCTTCCTGATACTGGCGGCGTTCATTCCCGTGCTCACGTTTTTATCCGTGGTATTACTCAGGAAACAGGGGCGCTGATGATGGAATCTCTCGAAACTATATGGAACCTCGGTGTTAAAGAGCTGCGCAGCGTCTGGCACGACAAGGTTCTGCTGATTTTTGTGTTGCTGGCTTTTACTTTGATTGTCTATACCGCAGGCTCTGCTGGCTCCATGGAGCTGCACAATGCACCCGTGGCGGTCGTGGATGAAGATCAGACAGTGCTTTCCGGGCGCGTTATCAACTCGCTGCAACAGCCCTGGTTTCTGAAGCCTGATCTCGTTAGCCTCAGTCAGATAGACGAGATGCTGGATCAGGGTACCCATACTTTCGCCCTGGTCATTCCTGAAGGTTTTGAACGGGACGTACGCAGTGGAAAAGTATCCAGCCTGCAACTGGATATTGATGCCACACGGATGACACAGGCGTTTATCGGCGCCAGCTACATTGAGCAGATAATTACCACTGAAGTAGCGGAATACCTGGAGACGGGAAGCTCCGCAAGTACGCTTCAGGTAGAACTGATTACCCGGGTCAGCTTTAATCCGAATCTCGAAGGCACCTGGTTCGGCGGAGTAATGGAGCTGATTACCGAGATTACTCTGATCAGTATCATCCTTACCGGTGCTGCGCTGATCCGGGAGCGCGAACATGGCACGGTGGAGCACCTGATGGTGATGCCCGTAAGGCCCTTCGAAATTATGGCTGCCAAGGTCTGGGCAAACGGTCTGGTGGTTATGCTGGCGGCTACCCTTTCCATCACCCTGGTGATTCAGGAATTCCTCGGAGTACCCGTGCGGGGCTCGGTTTTGCTGTTCCTGACGGGTGCCCTGATTCACCTGTTTTCTACCACCGCGATCGGTATCCTGATTGGCACGGTGGCCCGTACCATGCCGCAGTTTGGTTTACTGCTGATTCTGACCATCCTGCCCTTGCAACTGCTCTCCGGTGGCATTACACCAAGGGAAAGCATGCCGGAACTGGTGCAGAACATTATGCTGGTCGCCCCCACGACCCACTTCGTAAGCATGGCACAGGCTATTCTGTATCGGGGGGCTGGGCTGGACGTGGTGTGGCCGCAAATGCTGGCGCTGGCTGCCATAGGGACAGTGGTGTTCAGCGCCTCACTGGCCTTGTTCCGGCGGCACCTGGCCGTTTAACAGGCCGCAATTACCGAGATTTCGACCAGCAACTCCGGGGACGCCATCTGGGCCTGCACACAGGCTCGTGCTGGAGCAGTGCCTTCGGGTACCCAGTTATCCCACACCTCATTCAGAGCTTTGAAGTCGGCCATATCTGCCAGATAAATCGTCGCGGACAGAATCTCGCTTCGGCTGGAACCAATACTCTCCAGAAGCTCATCCACTTTTTCCAGCATTCCGGTTACCTGAGTGTGAATGTCGCCGTTCCTGTCCTTGGCAACCTGCCCGCACAGATAAGCCGTGCCATTATGCTTTACGATTTTGCTCATGCGGTTGTTGGTTGAAATGCGTTCTATAGCCATGGGTGTTGCCTCGAAGAAAGTGGAATGAATTTGTCGTTAGTAGCAGCTCACCGAGCTCAAGAATACCGGGTTTGTGTACTAAACGTACCCCTCCTCCGCGGCCCCCGGTTATTATTAAGCTTGCCCAGGTTCATACTGTCTTTTCGTGCGATGCTCGGTGTAGGAGTGCACAAGCATTTCCAGCTTCTCCATACTGAGTGGCTTTGTGCAGTATTCGTTCATGCCCGCATCCAGGCATTGCTTGCGGTAGCTGGCGCTGGCATTGGCGGTGAGTGCGATAATGGGCGTGCCCAGGTTCCTGATCGCCTCCTGGCGGATTCTCCGGGTAGCTTCTATGCCATCCATGACTGGCATCTGGCAGTCCATAATGATCAGATCCCATGGCTCTTTCATGGCAGAGTTCAGAGCTTCAAGACCGTTCTGAACCCCTTCGGACGTTACGCCCATCGCTTTCAGCTGCTTTCGGAGAATCATCCGGTTGCTGCCGTCATCCTCTACGACCAGAACCCGGGGCGAATGGGTATCGCGATCATTGGGAAAGGGTTCATTCGTATCGGGCGGTGATAGATGGATTTCACCAAAGGGTACGCGGAGTTCCATGGTCGTGCCATTTTCTGTTGAACTGATTACCCGTATCGCCCCCCCAAGTGCAAGCGCCAGAGAATTGGCCAATGGCAAGCCCAGCCCCATGCCAGCATAGCGGCGGGTCAGGCCGGTTTCGCCCTGTTCAAACGCCTGAAATACTTTGTCGCGCTTTTCCGCGGGAATGCCGGGCCCGGTGTCGGTAATCGATATGGTAAGAGCGGGTTGGCCTTGTTCTTTCTCGCACCAGACGACTACCTGGCCTTTCGCGGGAGTGAACTTGACCGCATTGTCGATGAGCTGAAACAGGGTTTTTTCCAGCATCAGTCCGTCCATAAAGACTTTTTGCGGCACATTCGCTGCCACGCCAACCGACAACGACAGGGGTTTTGCACGGGCGGCTTCGGCAAGTTCATAACTGAGCAGGTCTGCCAGCGACCGGGGTTCAAACACCTGGGGCGAACCCACGAGGTTATCGCTCTGGGCATCGACGAAATCCAGAATGCCACCCACCTGTCGGGTCATCCTCAGATTGGCGGACTCAAGGGTGCGGAAAGCCTGGTCCTGTTCGCTGTTAAGCGGTGCCTCCCGCATGAGGTCCAGTTGGCCCTGGATGGTATGCAAGGGTGTGCGCAGCTCGTGGCTGACGGCGTTGAGGAACTCGTCCTTTATCTGGTTGCTGCGTTCAAGGGCTTTCCGGGCTTTTTCGCTGACTTCGATTTGCCGGGCCTGAAGGGCGTTGCGATCGTCCCGAAGGATCTTTATGCGGGAGGCCAGTGCGAGTGAAAACAGGGCCATTTCCCAGGACAAACCGACGGGCAGGTAGTAGGAGACCCAGGACGTTGGCTCGGTAAGACCCATATATTCAAAGGTGGTCATGAACAGGCTGGCCACAAACGGGACCCAGCCCAAAAGGAAGTATCTTGCCGGATGATACCCATTGAGAGCCCGGGCACTCGCGACACCCAGAACCAGGATATAGGTCGGGTGCCCCAGAACAAGCATGCCCCCCACCAGTTGGTCCTGGGAAATCCAGGGTGAAGCGATCAGGAGAACGGCCCCGATAGCCAGAACTGCGTTGACCGCCAGGTGAACTTTGGGAAAGGCGGTCTTGGTTTCCAGAAGCCGCTGGAACAGTAAAAATTGCAGAAGGAGTGCGCTTGAGCCGGCCAGGAAACCGTATTTAGGCGGCATCCCCCAGTCAGCGATGACATAGGCAGAGATATTGGTGAGCATCGCGGAATAAGCCAGCGAGGCGCAGGAGGCGGCCACGTACCAGAGATATACCGTATCACGGGTGCTGAAGTACAGAAACAGGTTATAGATGGCCATAATGACGATAACGGCCATCAGGCTGAACCCGAGAGCAGTATGCAGCGTCAGCTCCTTGACCAGCCCCTGGTCGTCCGCAAGACGAAAAAAAGTGTTTACCGGGAAAAAGGGTTCCAACCGGAGATGGAGGCGATGGTTTTGTGACTCGCCTTCAGAAAAAGTTGGAATTGGAGAAACGAGAAAGTGATGGGGAACCGGGCGCTCGTCCATCGGGGCGAAGAAATGGAGCGGCTCCGGAGTCGTCGGTTTGCCGTCGACATAGACGTTCACACGCTGTGCATAGGGGTGGAGAATCAGCCAGTGCTGCCTGGAGAGATCGAGGTCTTCAAGATTGGCCCGCAGCCAGATGGGCTTGTCGATGTCGGAGGTTGAAAAGGCGGGGTTGGCAACCGATACCCAGCCAGTCTCGTCGTCCGGTGGCGGCTCCGGTTTGTTCCAACTGCCCTGATAAAGCTCCATCTTTGAGCCGAGGTCTCTGATGGCAGCCTCCGGGCTGGCGGCCGCGGCAAGGCCCGAAACAAGAAGCACCAAACAGGCGATTACGACCTGAAACAGCCCCGTTTTCCGATCGACTCCACGCATTGGTTCTTCCCTGCCTGCGAAACCTGGAACTGTTCAAAACTGTAAAGTTTTGCAAACCCTGGTGCCCGCTATTTGAGTGACATGTAGTGAGACTTTATACTTTGGAGCCTAATAAAAAGGATGCTCTATGTATAGCCCAACCTACGGATTCCGAAAGGAAATTTACTCTCTTTTACTCGCCCTGTTTGCAGCCCCTTCGCTGTCATGGGCAGGTGGGCTTACGCTTGCAGACCAGAGCGCCGGCGCTTCCGGCACCAGTAATGCCGGGGCAGCGGCAAACCCTCAAGATGCGACGACGGTTTACTTCAATCCGGCCGGCATGAGCCGATTATCTGGAACCAACGTTTCAGCGGGCCTGCTCCTGATGGACATTGATGCGCTTGGCCGCGACGATGCTACACGCGCAACCCGGGCTGACGGCCGTCCGGTGCCGGGCGACGGTGGCGGAGACCATGTTGGTACGATTGTGGTTCCGAATGCCTATGTGACTCATGAGGTTAACGATTGGGTAGATATCGGCATGGGACTATTCGTGCCCTACGGCCTGGGCCTGGACTATGAGGACGGCTTTGCCGGCCGCTATCTGGTAGATCGCATTGATCTGGTTTCCGTTGGCCTCAGCCCGTCGATTGCCTTTAACGATGGCAATGGCTTTTCCATCGGCTTTGGTGTCAACGTACTTTATGCCAGCGCCGAGCAGGAAAACTCAGTGGATTACAGCGGTCTGGAGGCCCGGTTTGGTCTTCCTGCCGGAACGCTTGAAGACGGCAAGGTTTCTCTTGAGGGCGATGATGTTGCCTTGGAGTATACGTTCGGCATGATGTTTGACCTTACCCCCGACACCACGCTGGGCTTTTCAGGGCGAACGGGTACGGAGTTCGAACTGCAGGGAAAAGGCACTCTGAGCAATGCGCCTCAGCTCTCCGCCAGCGGGCTGGTTCAGACCGATGTAACCGAACGCGTACAGGTCCCGATTCAGGTACCGGAAAGCCTGAGTATCGATATTGCCCACCAGTTAAACCCTGACTGGCAGTTGCTGGCCGGTGCGACCTGGGCAAAGTGGAGCCGTGCCGCCGCGCTCTCGGTGGTTTCCCGGGAGAGTACCCCGGTGGCTTTTCCAGCCGCAGATGGTGTGACTGAGGAGCCCCAGAGCTGGAAAGATACCTGGCAGTGGCGTCTGGGTGCGATATGGCAAGCGACACCTCGGTGGGCCCTGAAAGCGGGGTATCTGTTTGATGAATCGCCCGTTACGCTTGCAACCCGATCACCAGCGACACCTTTCGAGGACTATCACCAGGTATCTGTCGGCGCTCAGTTTCAGAACCCCGGGAATGGCTGGACGGTGGATATGTTTGTCGCGCGGGTGTTTTATGAGGGCGATATATCTATTGACTACAAAGCGACAGACCCTGCCCAGGGACAAACCGGGTTTCAGAGCGAATACGACATTACCCCCTGGAATCTGGGGCTTCAGTTGAGTCAGAGTTTCTAAGAATCGAAGAGGTAATACAGGAAGATAAAAGCGGGAAATGGTCGGCGTGGCAGGATTCGAACCTGCGACCCCTTCGTCCCGAACGAAGTGCGCTACCAAGCTGCGCCACACGCCGATTAACGGCCGGTATTATACGGATTCATCCGTTTTTTACCAGCCCCGGGCCTGATAAAAAGGCATCCGCAAATGCACTGAGGTTGTCGTGGATTGCCACGCTGGCGCCGGGTATTGAGCGGGATTTCAGGTGGCGTTCGGTATCTTTACCGTTGCCGGTGCGGACCAGAACGGATTGGCAGCCTTCTGCAACACCTGCTTCCAGATCCATGCGGCTGTCTCCGACCATTACTGCACCTTTGAGGTCGTCCAGTTTGAAATGATCACGGATCTGTTTGAGCAGGCCGGTGAGCGGCTTGCGGCATTGGCAACCATCGTCCGGATGGTGCGGGCAGTAGGCGATGAAACCGATGCTGCCGCCATGAACCTCCAGCAACTTTTCCAGCTTTCCATGCATGGCGTCCAGCACGTCGGTGCCGTAAAACCCCCTCGCAATCCCGGACTGGTTGGTGGCAACGGCGATACGGTGGCCGGCTTTGCAAAGTCGTGCCACCGCCTCGATACTGCCGGGAATGGGTTGCCATTCATCTACAGAGCAGATGTAACTGCCATCATACTTGTTGATGACCCCGTCCCGGTCGAGGATGATCAGCATCGGTCAGCCAGCAGTAGGCAGCAGTGAGATATCTGCGACGCGCAAGAACAGGTTGTGCAGACGATTCAGCAGCGCGAGACGGTTGTTCCGCACGGCTTCATCTTCGGCCATAACCATAACCTCGTTGAAGAAGTTGTCTACCGGCTCCTGCAGGCTCGCCAGTGACTGCAGCGCGCTGGCGTAATCGCCTTGCTCGAACAACGGGAGCACCTTCTCGGCTTGCTGGTCTACCTTCTCGGCCAGAGCTTTCTCGGCCGCATCCTGCAGCAGGTCTTTGTTGACGGTTTCGCCCAAGCTTTCTCCGCCCTGCTTGGACAGGATATTGGAAACTCGCTTGTTGGCGCCGGCCAGAGCTAGAGCCTCCGGCAGCTGGCGGAAGGCTTCAACGGCCTTCACCCGGCGGTCGAAATCCAGCGGACGGGTTGGTCGCCGGGCGTGAACAGCCAGGTACACTTCAGCACTAATGCCACGCTCCTCGTAGTAAGCGCGGAACCGGTCCAGCATGTAATCAACAACACTGGATGCTGTATTGTCTTCGGTGAGTCCGGTGAAGTTTTCTTCTGCCCATTCACAACAGGTTTGCAGATCCAGTGGCAGCTCCCTTTCAATAATGATGCGGAGCACACCCAGAGAGGCCCGGCGCAGAGCGAAGGGGTCCCGGGTTCCAGATGGCGGCTGGCCAATGCCGAACAACCCGACCAGCGAATCCAGACGGTCTGCGATGGCCAGTGCACAACTTGTGAGCGTGGTGGGCAGGCCGTCTTTTGCAAAGCGCGGCATGTACTGCTCATTCATGGCCTTTGCCACGTCGGCTGGCTCGCCGTCGTTGGCTGCATAATACTGGCCCATGATGCCCTGAAGATCGCTGAACTCCAGTACCATCTCAGTGACAAGGTCGGTCTTCGCCAGCATGGCGGCGCGCTCGGCCAGGGCAGGATCACTGCCAATCGCTGCGGCGATTTTCTTGGCCAGCGCTGCTACGCGAACGGCTTTGTCGTAAACGCTGCCAAGTTTTTCCTGGAAAACAATCGGCTTGAGCCTTTCGATGCGGTCTTCCAGGCGGATCTTGCGGTCGGTTTCATAGAAGAACGCAGCATCCGAAAGGCGCGGTCGGATCACCTTTTCATTGCCTGAGATTACCTGCGAAGGATCTTTGCTCTCAATGTTGGCGACGGTGATGAACAATGGCAGCATTGCGCCATCGGTACCTACCACGTGGAAGTACTTCTGGTGCTCCGCCATAGAGGAAATCAGGGCCTCTGCAGGCACTTCGAGGAACCGTTTGTCGAAGCGCCCCATCAGTGGCACTGGCCATTCGTTCAGGCCAGTGACCTCGTCCAACAGGTCTTCATCAATGATTGCTTTAGCGCCGGCTTCGGTCTCAGCAAGGGCGCTGACACCGGAACGGATCTGTTCACGGCGTTTGGCGAAATCGGCAATCACATACCCTTCTTGCTCAAGGACAATTTCATAATCCGCAGGCGTTGGAATGATCAGTGCTTTCGGGCAATGGAAACGATGGCCCCGGGTTTTGTTGCCTGGAGTCAGACCCATGATGGGCGCATCAATAACCTTGTTACCAAACAGCATTACCAGCCAGTGTACCGGGCGGACAAATTCCGTGCGGTGCGCACCCCAGCGCATACGCTTGGGAATTGGCAATGACGCCAGCGACTGTTCAACCAGCCCGGACATAAGATCTACGGTGGGCTTGCCCTGCTCTACCGTGCGATAGACCAGCCAGGCACCTTTATCGGTTTCGAGGGTGTCGAGCTGATCCGGGGTTACACCCAGTGATGTGGCGAAACCGGTAAGGGCCCGAGTCGGGTTGCCAGAATCATCGAAAGCGGCTTTGACTGCCGGGCCTCGCTTTTCAACGGGCTTGTCCGGCTGGGCGTCGGCCAGGTCGCGTATGCGAACCGCCAGGCGGCGCGGTGCCGCAAAGGCTTCTACCTTGCCAAATGCAATGCCCGCGTCTTCCAGGCCTTTGGTAATACCCTGAGTGAATGCTTCAGACAGCGGCTTGAGTGCTTTCGAGGGCAGCTCTTCGACGCCCAGTTCGACCAGAAAATCCTGCTTTGCCATGATTATGCCTTACCCTCTGCCTGTTTTTCCTGCTTCGCTTTTTTACCTTTCTTACCGTTGGCCTTGTTCTCGGCTGCTTCGGCTATGGTCATCACTTCCTGGCGCAGGGCCTCCGGGGCCAACGGGAAGCCGAGCTTGCGCCGGCTGTCGAAGTAGGCCTGGGCAACGGCTCTGGCCAGAGTACGTACCCGCAGGATAAAGCGCTGGCGTTCGGTGACCGAGATGGCGTGGCGGGCATCCAGCAGGTTGAACGTATGAGACGCTTTCAGAACCTGCTCGTAGGCAGGCAGCGCCAGGCCGGCTTCGATCAGCCGGGCACTTTCACGCTCGTGGACATCAAAGCTCTGGAACAGGAACTCGACGTCTGCGTGTTCAAAGTTGTAAGTGGACATTTCCACTTCCTGCTGATGAAACACGTCGCCGTAGGTGACTACACCATCCGGACCTTCTGTCCAGACCAGGTCGTAAACACTGTCGACACCCTGCAGATACATGGCGATGCGCTCAAGACCATAAGTGAGCTCGCCGGTAACCGGGTAGCATTCAAGGCCGCCCACTTGCTGGAAGTAAGTAAACTGGGTGACTTCCATGCCGTTCAGCCAGATTTCCCAGCCCAGACCCCAGGCGCCCAGCGTGGGAGATTCCCAGTTGTCTTCAACAAAGCGGATATCGTGCACCAGCGGATCAAGCCCCAGGGCTCTCAGTGAATCGAGATAGAGCTCCTGAATGTTGTCTGGTGATGGCTTGAGTACTACCTGGAACTGGTAATAATGCTGCAGGCGATTCGGGTTCTCGCCGTAACGGCCGTCGGTGGGGCGACGGCTTGGTTGCACGTACGCGGCATTCCAGGTTTCTGGTCCGATGGCCCGCAGGAAGGTGGCGGGATGAAAGGTACCTGCGCCTACTTCCATGTCCAGCGGCTGAAGCACCACGCAACCGTGCTGTGCCCAGAAGTTCTGCAGAGCCAGAATCAGGCCCTGAAAAGTCCTGATGTCCGGAGTGCTGATGTTCTTTGCCTTGTCTGTCGCTCTTTCTGTCACTCTTTCTGTCACAACGTTTGCCTGCTGATTCGGTCTGTGTGTAGCCACTCTTCGGCACAATCTCGACTCAATCTCGAGTTAGTATCGAGCCAATATTCAATTTGCTCGCAAGAGGGTCATTCTGAAAAAAGGCGCATTATACGCGCGCCAAACCGGTATTTCTAAGTAGTCTTTATGCTCTTGATTTTGAACTAGAAGAACGTAAGCCCCACGGAGAAGAGCTTTTCAACTTCCCGCACCCGGGATTTGTCTACCAGGAACAGGATGACATGATCATCCGGTTGCACCCGGAGGTGGTCGTGAGCGATCAGTACTTCGTTATGGCGGACGATCGCACCTATGGTCGCACCCTGGGGCAGGTTGATTTCATCCAGCCGCCTGCCGATTACCTTGGAAGATTTGTGATCGCCATGGGCAATTGCCTCGATGGCCTCGGCAGCGCCCCTGCGGAGAGAGTGAACGTTCACAACGTCGCCTCGCCGTACATGGGTGAGCAAGCTGCCGATGGTGGTTTGCTGAGGGGAAATAGCGACATCAATCTCGCCGCCCTGGATCAGATCCACATAGTCCGGGTTGTTGATCAGCGTGAACACCTTGCGGGCACCCAGACGCTTGGCCAGCAAGGATGCCATGATATTGGCTTCATCATCGTTGGTAACGGCGCAGAACACATCGGTGTTTTCGATGTTTTCTTCCAGCAGTATGTCTTTGTCCGCAGCATTACCTTCAAGCACAACCGTTTTGCGCAGGCTTTCAGAAAGCAGAACACAGCGTTCACGGTCGCGCTCCAACAGCTTGACCTGATAGCGGTTTTCGAGAGTGTGAGCCAGGCGCTGACCTATGTTGCCGCCGCCGCATATAAAAATGCGTTTGTAGTTTTTAACCAAGGGTTGCAGTTCACTCATTACCGAGCGAATGTGGTCGGCACCGGCGATGAAAAACACTTCATCGCCATCCTCAATCACCGTATCGCCCTTTGGCATGATGGCGTGATCTTTGCGGAAAATAGCTGCCACCCGGGTATCAATTTTGGGCATGTGCATACGGAAATAAGACAGCTCGCGCCCGACCAGTGGGCCGCCCTCTGTGGCGCGAATGGCCACTAGCCGGACCAGGCCCTTGGAGAATTCCAGTACCTGCAAGGCGCCCGGATATTCAATCAGCCGCGTGATATGCCGGGTAACCAGGTGCTCCGGGCTGATCATGACGTCAATCGGAAAGCCGCCTTCTTTCTGGAAAAGCTTGTTATTGGATATGTAGGCGCTGGCTCGCACGCGGCTGATTTTCGTGGGTGTGTTGTACAGAATGCTCGCAATCTGACAAGCAACCATGTTGGTTTCATCGCTGTTGGTAACAGCAATCAGCATGTCGGCGTCTTCGGCATTAGCCTGGCTTAATACCGTTGGATAAGAGGCCATGCCCTGAACCGTGCGAATGTCGAGCCGATCCTGCAGTTCGCGTAGCCGCACCGCGTCAGTGTCGATGACCGTTATATCATTGGCTTCATTGGCCAGATTTTCTGCCAGTGTGCCGCCGACCTGGCCGGCGCCGAGGATCAGGATCTTCATGATTCAGGTTTCTCCAGTACGGCATAGAAAAAGCCGTCATGGCTGGTTGGATCGGGGAGAAGCTGTCGCCCCGCGCCCATGTTTCGACCCCATTGAACCTCTGGCTCAATAAGAACGGCGGTGTTTTGCTGTTTAAGGAACCGCTGGATTATACGGTGGTTTTCCTGGGGGAACACGGAACAGGTCGCGTAGACCAGGCGACCGCCCGGCTTGAGTACAGACCACATAGCTTCCAGCAGTCCGAGTTGTATAGCCGCCAGGGGCACAACATCGGTTTCCCGGCGCAGGAGTTTGATGTCAGGGTGGCGGCGGATAACGCCGCTGGCGCTGCAGGGAACATCCAGCAGAATGCGGTCGAAGGCCTGGCCGTCCCACCACTGTTCGGTGTCCGCAGCATCTGCTTGCAGCAAGCTTGCGTGCAAATCCAACCGGTCGAGGTTTTCCTGAACCCGGGGTAGCCGCGCCGCCGACTCGTCGATCGCTACGACTTCGGCAAGCTCTGCCTGGCTTTCAAGAATGGCGCAGGTCTTCCCGCCTGGCGCTGCGCAGGCGTCCAGAACCCTTTGGCCCGGCGCAAGGTCCAGCAGCGTCGTGCAGAGCTGTGCGGCTTCGTCCTGAACGCTGACCGCGCCGTCGGCAAACCAGGGTAGCTGGTCAACCTGAACCGGCCGGGCAAGCTGAATACCCTGAGGTGCAAAGGAGGTCGCGGTCGCTTCAATACCTGCGTCGTTTAACAGCGCGAGATATTCATCGCGGGTAAAACGAAGCGCGTTCACCCTCAATGTCATGGGCGCCTGGGCGTTATTGGCTTCAAGAATCTGCTGCCAATGGTCTGGCCAGTTATGGCGTAACTTTTCCACCATCCAGGCGGGATGGCTGAAGCGGCTGGCATCATTTGCCGGCTCGGGCGCACCTTCGCGCTCGGCAGAACGCAAAACACCATTCACCAGACCGGTGAGATGTGGCTTGTCGAGGGCGCGACAGGCTTCTACGGATTCGTTCAGGATGGCGTAGGTGGCCTGCTGGCTGAAGCGCAACTGGAACAGAGCGACCAGCATCAGATGATGAACAACGCGATCCTGCTTCTTTACAGGGCTTTTCAGTCGACTGTTCAGCTCACTGTCGAGGCGGTGAAACCAACGACAAGTGCCGTAGCAGAGTGCTTGCAGTGCCGGGCGCTCATTTGGCGCAAGTTGCTGCAGAGCCGGCGGCAGGCACTGGGACAAAGACTCACCGTTTTCCACCGCCATCAGCACATTGGCCGCAACGGCGCGCATCGGTTGATCAAGTTGATCATAGCGGTCCATGTCAGCGCAGCTCCTGTCCGGGCAACAGCAATTGTTTGCCGCCATTAATCAGGTCGTTGACGCTTTGGGCGCGGGACCCCGGCAATTGTAGTCGGTTGATGCGCAAAGTGCCGGTGCCACAGGCAACATCAATACCTTCCCGCTCCCGCTTTAACACGGTTCCTGGCGGCTTCTGGCTCTGCTCGTCGATGGCCGTGGCTTCGTGGATCCGCAGGCGTTGCTGCTCCAGATCGGTATAAGTGCCAGGCCAGGGGTTGAAGGCACGAATCAATCGCTCGATGGCCGGAGCGTCTTGCGACCAATCAATGTGACCTTCTTCTTTTGAAAGTTTGTGGGCGTAGCAGGCATCCCCGTCATTCTGGGTTTCACCAATTAGCTTGCTGCTCTCGAGCTGGGTCAAGGCTTCAATAATGGCGTCGCCACCCAATTCAGCAAGGCGGTCGTGAAGGCTGCCGCCGGTATCGGAGGCTTCAATCGCGGTTCGGGATTTCAGCAACATGGCGCCGGTATCCAGGCCTTTGTCCATTTGCATGATGGTAATGCCGGTTTCTTTATCGCCGGCGGCAATAGCGCGTTGAATGGGCGCCGCGCCGCGCCATCGGGGCAACAGCGAGGCGTGAATGTTAAGGCAACCATGGGCGGGGATTTCCAGCACTGCCTGGGGCAAAATCAGCCCGTAGGCCGCAACGATCATCACATCCGGCTGTAGGTTTGCCAGTTCCTGCTGTGCTTCCGGGGTTCTCAGGGTTTCTGGCTGGAATACCGGGATGCTGTTGTCCAGAGCAACCTGTTTGACCGGGCTGGGCTGGAGTTTGCGGCCACGGCCGGCGGGTCGGTCAGGCTGGGAGTATACGCCCACGATGGTGTGATGGGTGCCCAGTAGCGCTTTCAGGGCGCTTGCTGCGAAATCCGGAGTGCCGGCAAAAACGAGTCGCACGGTGTTGGGTCTCTGATTCGTTGAATACGAAAAGACCGGGCCAAGGCCCGGTCCGATACTTTCTATACAATCATCAAACGCCGTTCAGGCATTGATCACGCACTTTGCTTGTGAAGCTTTTCCAGCTTCTTGCGTATGCGGTTGCGCTTGAGGTTGCTGAGGTAGTCGACAAACAGCTTGCCGTTCAGGTGATCCATTTCGTGCTGAATGCAGACAGCAAGAAGGCCTCGGGCTTCAATTTCAAACGGCTTTCCGTCCCGGTCCAGTGCACGGATCATGCAGTGCTCAATCCGTTCAACGTCTTCATAAAAGCCAGGCACAGAAAGGCAGCCTTCCTGCATGGGTTCACGTTCGCCATCGAGCACTTCAACCTGCGGATTGACGAACACCAGGGGTTCACTCTTGTCTTCAGACAGATCCATAACGATGATCTGTTTGTGAACGTCCACCTGTGTGGCCGCCAGACCAATGCCGGGCGCATCGTACATGGTCTCGAACATGTCGTCGATCAGCTTGCGGTCGGCGTCTGTCAGTTCATCAACCGGCTTGGCGATGGTGCGAAGACGGGGATCAGGGTATTCGAGAATATCTAGTATCATAGTGCTCGTACTTTGGCCTGTATGACGAATGCCAGTGTTTCGGGCTGGCACCCTTTTATGACTAATGGTTGTGCCGAACTTTTAACGTTGTCTTTTGTAACCGTGTGAAAGCGATCTCTGAAATGCGACAGCGTACTGCGCAAATTGTTCCTTTCACATTAATATGGGCGGCGTGACGCCTCTTTCGGTACATTATCCAACAATTCGCCGATTGAGTACAAACTGATCAGGCAATAGTTAAAATCTTTTGGAAATGGCATAGAATTTACTGGAAGAACAAAAGATAACATCACAATTTGCGAGACTTCTTCTATAGTAACTTGCATAGCAACGTAATAAGCTGCAGACAACTGGCTGCATCCTTACCAGAACTCACAGATTCAAGGCACGCGATCAAGGACTTAGACAATGAGGAAACTGCTGTACGCTCTGGCGGCCACTATGCTGCTAGCAACCTCCTGGGCTCAAGCTGCACCAGAACTGCGGCCTGACCACCCTGAGCGTTACACTGTTGTAAAGGGTGATACTCTCTGGGACATTTCAGGGCGATTTCTGAGCAACCCGTGGTACTGGCCTGAAATCTGGCACGTTAACCCGCAGGTAGCCAACCCTCACCTGATTTACCCGGGTGATCGTCTCGCTCTCGTTTACATCGACGGCAAGCCCCGGCTCACGAAGGTGGCGTCCAACAACGGTGTTGTGAAGTTGTCACCGGAGATTCGCTCGGAGCGGATCGATACACCCATTCCCGCAATCCCTCTCGATGCTATCAGCAGTTTCCTGACCGATACTCGCATTGTCAGCCCTGAGCTGATCAATGAAGCGCCTTATGTTCTTGAAGGCGTAGACGGTCGCATTGTTAATGGCGCTGGTGACCGGGTGTATGCCCGAGGCGAAAAGCCTGCGGATAAAGTGGGTGTATTCCGTCGCAGCACAGAATTTGTTGATCCGGATACCGGAGAGTTTCTGGGTCTGGAGGCGCGCAGCATAGCCCGTGGCGATGTGGCTGCAGAAAACGGTGATGTTCTGACTGTAGATCTGACAAGCTCCAGTGAAGAGGTGCGTGTCGGTGATCGCCTGCTGGTCAATGAAGATCGCCGCCTGACCACCAGTTTTACGCCTAGCTCCCCCAGCGAGAAGATCGAAGGCAAAATGATCTCCGTGGATGGAGGTGTTACTCAAATTGGTCAATACAATGTGGTTGCGATCAACCGGGGCAGCCGTGAAGGGCTGGAAGCTGGCAATGTGATGGCCATTCTGAAAAGCGGCAACCTGGTGCGTGACCCGGTTACCAACGAAACCGTCGAACTGCCTTCCGAGAGAGCTGGCTTGCTGATGGTATTCCAGGTATACGAAAAAATGAGCTACGGCCTGGTATTGCAGGCGACAAGGGCACTATCGGTTGGCGACAAAGTCACCAATCCCTGATCCCTTAGGCGGTTAACCGAAAGCCGGGCCAGGAAGGCCCGGTTTTGTTATTTCCAAGGATGATGCCGTGTTTTCCTCTCCTTCTGCGCAGTGGTTATTTCTTACCTGTTTGCCCAAATTCGGGCGTGCCCGTCGGCGGGCGATGCTTGCGACAACCCCCGATCTCACTGACCTTCTCACGAGAAATCCTGCAACGCTCCGGGCTCAGGGCCTGCATGCTGAAACGGTTGCGGCAATTCTGGCGTGGCAACAGCAAAATGAAGCCGATAGCTCTGTAAAAACCGTCCAGCAGATCCTGGTGGCTTGTGAGCGGCATGGCATAGGTACCGTGAACTGGCAACACCCTGATTATCCGGATGTACTGAGGCACATTCATGATGCGCCACTGGTGTTGTATACCCGAGGTGATCCGAGGCTGTTGTGCTATGAGCAGATTGGCATTATTGGCAGTCGCAACGCCACCCCTGCGGGGTTGGATCACGCCCGACGCTTTGCTGCAGAACTGAGCAACCGGAACCTGCTGGTAACCAGTGGCCTGGCGCTGGGTGTTGACGGCGCGGCCCACGCTGGGGCCCTGGATGCGGGATACGCGACAATCGCCGTTATCGGGTGTGGCCTTGACCGAATTTACCCGAACCAGCATCGTCGGCTTGGTGATCGGGTTATCGAACATGGCCTGATGGTATCCGAATATCCGCCCGGTACGCCCGCCAGAGCTGCTCACTTTCCTCAGCGTAACCGTATTATCAGCGGCCTGAGTCGTGGCATTCTGGTGGTTGAAGCTGGTTTGAAAAGCGGTTCTCTGATTACCGCGAGAATGGCCCTGGAGCAGGGGCGCGAAGTGTTTGCCATTCCGGGGTCCATTCACAGCCCGGTAGCCCGTGGCTGTCACCATCTCATAAAGCAGGGCGCACGGCTGGTCGATACGGTTGACGATATCCTGGAAGAACTTGGCGCCTGTTGGTCACTGCCTGCCGTTCGCGAATTGCCAGAGCAGTCTGGCATTCAGCCTGGGGCTGAAAGCCGGGATGCTGGCCCTTTGGCTGCACTGGACAACCGGGAAATCGCGGTGTTTGAGGCATTAGGGTATGATCCCCAATCAACTGATGCACTGTGTTCAGCAACCGGTCTTCCGGCCGATCAACTCGTTCAGTCTCTGCTGCTACTGGAGCTTGAAGGCTTGGTGAGTTCTGCACCCGGAGGTTTCCAGAAAATCGCCTGAGCCTGGTGTGATGATTTATTTCGTTTTGGTCTGACTAAATCAACATGGCTGTGCAAAATCCTTTAAATGATCAGCAGTTACAGCTTGCCCGCAGTACAATTCTGCAAGGCGGTGTTATCGCCTATCCGACCGAGGCTGTCTGGGGTCTTGGATGTGACCCCTGGAACCTTCAGGCAGTAACACGCATTCTTGAACTCAAGAACCGCCCGGTGGAAAAAGGCCTGATTCTGGTAGCGGCGTCTGTGGAACAGGTTCGCTTTCTGCTCGACCCTTTGCCCGAAGAGCTTCAGCAGACAGCTCTGAGCCACTGGCCCGGCCCTGTGACCTGTTTGTTGCCTGATGTGAACAAACAGATTCCTGAGTGGGTGCGTGGCAGTCACAGCTCTATTGCTGTCAGAGTCAGTGAGCACCCCGTGGTTAAAGCCCTGTGCGAAAGCGCCGGCATGCCTCTGGTCTCCACCTCGTGCAATCCTGCCGGGCAGGACCCCGCCCGTGACGCCCAGCAGGTTCGCCATTACTTTGATGACCGGCTCGACCAGATAGTGCCGGGCGCACTTGGCGGTAACCAGAAACCCAGCCGTATTATTGATATTGTCAGCGGCGAACAGCTTCGTTAGGAGAATCCATGCCACAGCAACCGGATATTCATGCGGTTAAACAGTATCTGCTTGGCTTGCAGGAGAGCATATGCCAGCGCCTTGAGGCGCTGGAGGGCGGTGCAGAGTTCGTTCGCGACGCCTGGGATCGCCCGGAGGGCGGCGGTGGTGTAAGCCGCGTTATCAGCGATGGCCGAGTTTTCGAAAAAGGTGGGGTCAATTTCTCCCATGTGATGGGCGATACCATGCCTGCCTCAGCCACGGCACACCGGCCTCATCTGGCTGGTGCGCCCTGGCAGGCTATGGGTGTCTCTCTGGTGATCCACCCGAACAACCCGTACGTGCCAACCTCTCACGCGAACGTGCGGTTCTTTATCGCCACGCCCAAGAATGGCGAACCGGTTTACTGGTTTGGTGGTGGCTACGACCTCACACCCTATTACGGTTTTGATGAGGATTGTGTGCACTGGCATAAGACTGCTGAAGCTGCGTGTGCGCCGTTTGGCGAAGATACCTACCGTCGTTACAAAAACTGGTGCGATGACTATTTCTATTTGCGCCACAGAGACGAGCCAAGAGGCGTTGGCGGGCTTTTCTTCGATGATCACAACACCGGCGATTTCGAGAAGGATTTCGGGCTGATGAAATCCGTGGGTAACAGTTATATTGAAGCTTACGAGCCCATTGTAAGGCGCCGGATGGACCAGGCATATGGTGAGCGCGAGCGCGATTTTCAGCTTTACCGGCGCGGCCGCTACGTTGAGTTCAACCTGGTTTATGACCGCGGCACCCTGTTCGGCCTGCAATCTGGCGGGCGCACAGAATCCATTCTGATGTCGCTGCCACCCCTGGTGCGTTGGGATTACAGCCGGGTACCGGAAGCGGGCAGCGAAGAGGCGCGCTTGACGGAGCACTTTCTTACCGGTCGGGACTGGTTGACAGATAACACATCGCAAGAGGGGTAGATTATGAGCAATGATCTTTATGCGGTGGTCGGACACCCGATAGGCCACAGCAAATCACCGAGAATTCACAGTTTGTTTGCCTCTCAAACCGGTGAGCCGGTGGAATACACCGCAATTCAGGCGCCCCTTGATGATTTCACGACAACGGTTCGCCAATTCTTTGAGGGTGGCGGCAAGGGTCTTAATGTCACGGTTCCCTTCAAGGAGCAGGCCTGGCGACTGGCGGAAAGCCGTACTACCAGAGCTGAAAAGGCGGGCGCAGCCAACACCTTGTATCACAACAGTGAAGGGCAACTGGTAGCCGACAATACCGATGGCTGTGGGCTGGTTCGGGATCTGATGAGCAACCATGGCGTTAAGCTCGAAGGTGCCCGGATACTGGTTCTGGGCGCAGGTGGTGCCGTGCGTGGCGTTCTGGGCCCACTGCTGGCACAAAAACCCGCCAGCCTGAAGATTGCTAATCGTACTGTGGCTAAAGCCGACGCACTGCTCGCCCTGTTTGCCGATGAGGCCGGCGCTGCCGATCTGAGTGCCTGCGGATTCGATGAGCCGGATCAGCCATTCGACGTCATTGTTAATGGCACCAGTGCGAGCCTGCAGGGTGACTTGCCACCCCTTCGTGCAAATGTGATCGCGGCTGGCACAGTCGTCTATGACATGATGTATTCTTTGCAGACCACTACGTTTAACCAGTGGGCTCTGGATAACGGTGCTGTCGAGGTATTTGATGGTTTGGGAATGCTGGTTGAACAGGCAGCCGAGTCGTTCCGGGTCTGGCGGGGCGTGTACCCGGAAACAGCGCCGGTTATTGATACATTGCGGAATGACTAAAATCGTACTTCGCAGCCAGACCAGTCACAGAGACCATAATCCATAAGGGCTATATATGGACATTCTTACCCTCGTAGGGCTTGTCGCCGGTATTCTGATTGTTATTCTGGCGATGCTGGCAAACGCTTCAATTCTGACCTTTCTCAATCTGCCGGGCCTGGCCATTGTTATTGGCGGCACCTTTGCGGTAACGCTCATAAAGTTCCGGCTATCCTCCGTGATGAGCGCCTTCCGTCTGGCTATGAGCGCTGCGTTTACTGACAGGGTCGAACGACCTACGGAGCTGATCCGCGAAGCGGGGGCGCTGGCTCTGGTCGTTCGGAAAGAGGGTGTTCTGGGCCTGGAAAATCATCGGACCGGCAATGAGTTCCTGCAAAAAGCCATCAATCTGTGTGTGGATGGCCATCCACCGGAACTGGTTGAGGAGGCGCTGGCTCAGGAATCCCAGCAGATGGCAGAGCGCTACGAAGTCGCTGAGCGGGTCTTCCGGGGCATTGGCGAGTCTGCGCCGGCTATTGGCATGCTGGGCACTCTGGTGGGTCTGGTGCAGATGCTTAACTCGCTGGATGACCCCTCCTCTATCGGCCCGGCTATGGCGATTGCCTTGCTGACAACACTCTACGGCGCTTTCATCGCCCAGTTGATAGCGCTTCCTCTGGCAGACAAGCTTCAGCTCAAGGCCGAAGATGAAAGCCGCAATCAGGTTCTGATTATCACCTCCATGCGCAACATCATGCGCGGGGAAAATCCGAGGGTGATGACAGAAATGCTTTCCTCGTTTGTAACGCCAGATCAGCGCAGAGCTCTGGTGCCGGAGCGGGAGGTCTGAAGCTTTGCAAACGCTCCGGAAAGCCAGCAAGCCGCGGCAAAAAAACCAGACGCCTGCGTGGATCGTTACCTTTGCCGATCTTGCAACGCTGTTGCTGACGTTTTTTATTCTGTTGTTATCATTCGCGGAAATGGACATCGAAAAATACAAAGCTATGGCGAACTCCATGTCCGTGGCTTTTGGTTCTGCCAATGTGCTGTCTGACAACATTGGCGGTTCGCCAATTACTTTGGTGGAATCAGACACCGTATCCCTGCCAGAACCCACAGAAACGCAGGTGCGGGAACCTGAGTTTATCGATGAGCGTGCGCCGGACTCCGCTGATACGGTTATCTCCAGTGGCGTCATAGATCTGGCCAGCAGAATGATCGGTGAACTGGAGAGTGAAGTGGCCTCCGGGGCTTTGAGCGTAAACTACGATAAAGATAAAGTGGTGATCCGCTTCTCGGAAGAAGCAACCTTCCGCTCCGGGGAGGCTGCCATTAAACCGGAGATGATTCCTATTATTGAGCGGGTAGTTGGTGTGCTGGCGGGCTGTACCGGTGATGTGCTGGTTTCCGGTTATACAGATGACAGGCCCATTTCCAGTAGCCGTTATCGCTCCAACTGGGACCTTTCCGCGGCACGGGCGGTATCTGTTGTGCACGAGCTTGTCATGAGTCAACAGGTGCCCGCTGAGCGCGTCGTCGCAGCTGGCCGTGCGGAAACAAACCCCCTTGCAGCAAACGATACGGCGGAAAACCGAGCACTGAACCGTCGGGTGGAAATAGCCATTCGCGACCCCGAGTGCGACGAATCCATCTCCACCGGAGACCTGCCGGTGGAGATTCTGCCCTGAATAGAAAATTCCTGAATAAGGAGAGTGTGAATATGAGCGGTCCGGATAAGCCCAAAGTCATCGGTGAAGAGTGGAGTGACGAGCGCGTAAAAAGCTTTCTGGTGGCTCCACCCGAAGGTGAGGGCTCGGATTACAATACGCTGCTAAAAGCTTACCAGGCTATGGTAGCCGGCGATTTCGAACGGTTTGTGGGCTTCTTCGTGGACGCGGGTCGGGATCTCAACGCGGTGAATGAAACCGGCGAAACCATACTGGACAGAGTCAGCGAGCATCATAAAAGCCAGGATTATGCCCGCGTCCTGAAAAACGCGGGAGCCACAAAAAGTTCTTGAGGTCGATTTCAGGGGTTGCCAAAGTGCTTGTGCAGAAATGGCCGTAATTGGTTCATGGGTGCACCGGTAGCCTGAAGGTCTGGCCTGGTGCCGGGCTGGAATCCCGGCAGCTCTCCGGAAAGAAAGGGTGTAACCAGCCCGGGATCTCCGCTGATGATGTGAACGATGACATCCGGGCTGGCGTTCTCGCCGGTTATCAGTGGGGCGGGTTGGTGGTCGCCAAGAATGATCATCAGTGTGTTCTCTTCTACATACCTGGTTGCGAAATTACTGGCAACGTTCAGGGCATAGTCTATTGCCTTGCCATAGTGGTCGCGGACGCGTTCGGTATCACGCCAAAGCGACGCGGGTGCTTCTCCCGCACCTCTCCAGCGCTCGAAAACTTCTCCGTCGCCAATAGCCTCCCAATCAGCGAGAACCGGCAGAACAGGAACCCAGGGAGCATGGCTGCTGATCAGCGCAAGTTCGACAAGCAAGGGCTCGGGCGTGCGCTCGCGCAGTTGCTGCAGCCAGCGCCAGGTGTATTGATCCGGCATGGTCACCCAGTTGAAGGCAGGCCCCCGATAACCCATATTGTCATGATCATAGATATACTCGTACCGGAGAAGCCGGCCCTCGGGCCAGGCTCGAGTAATGGCCGGCATCACTGCCACAGTTTTATGGCCGGTGCCGCGAAAGTCGTCGACCAGCGTGGGGTAGTTGCTGCTGAGGAGGGTCTCGTAGGCGAGCTGATTTTCAATCCATTGCCCGCTGAGCACTGAGAGATGTCCAAGCCATGACTGCCCACCTTGTACAGGAGATTGCAGCCGCCCGGTCACAATGGTCAGGCCTGCGGAATCCAGTTCCTGCTCCATTAACTCCAGGCGCTGGTTGATCAGCATGCGATAGCGATCATCCGTCAGGGTAGATATACCATAGGATTCAATAAAGCCGAGGATGACATCCCTGCCGGCCAACTGTGTGAGTGGTTGGGCGGTTCGGCTCGCCTCCGGCTGATTCTGGAGTTGCTCGACAAAAGCTTCAGTCGTCTGGTGGGTATAGGTCATCAGGGATGCCTGGTTGGCCATGAATGCCAACGCCGGACTACCGATAAAGGGTGTTATCGCGCCTGCCATGACCAGGCCGCTCACAAACAACAGTGGCTTGCCGAAGCCCGCCGATGAGTGATACTGAATACGTTTCAGGCATACATGGAACAGCCACCCCAGACTTGTCAGAAAGCCCACGAGAAGCAGCAGAGTCAGAACCGCTATCACTGAACCCAGATTGGTCTCCAGAAGATTCCAGGCAGCGCCCAGCAACCCTGCTTCCAGATACAGATTCAGCCCCCGACCCAGACTCTCGCGAACCAGCGCATCCACCAAAACCAGGAAAGCCAGAGAGCTGTAAATGACCGCCAGGGTTATCGTAAATCGATTCTGGCGGCCGCGGCGCGGCAACAGGCAAAGCAGCGCCCAGAGAGCGATTGCTTCAATCGAAAGCCAAGGCATGGCTCCCGGCAAGGCGATAGCCGGGATCAGAAGCAGACTGTTAAGAAGCAACAACCAGAACAGCATCACAACGCACGTTCTCCACCAGGGTTCGCGGATAGAAGGTATACGGCGTGGGACTGCTGTTCAGACCACCGTTCGGGTCGTGCGCTCAGGCCTCGGAAAGATACTCATCTTTGAGGCGTACATAATTTGCAGCGGTATATGCAAAGAAACTACGTTCATTCTCCGAGAGTGCTCTCGCCTTTTTACAGGGAGAACCCACGTAAAGGTGGCCGGACTCGAGCGTTTTCCCTGGGGGCACCAGGCAGCCAGCGGCAACAATCACCTCATCTTCTACGGTTGCGCCATCCATGATAATGCAACCCATACCTACCAGCACCCTGCTGCCAATCGTGCAGCCGTGCAATAACGCCTTATGCCCCACGGTAACGTCATCGCCCAGAATTAGCGGATAACCACCGGGGTTATAATCACTGGCGTGGGTAATATGAAGCACAGAGCCGTCCTGAATACTGCAGCGGTCGCCAATGCGAATCTTGTGCATATCCCCGCGCACCACAGTCATCGGCCAGATGGAGCAATCATCACCGGTTTTGACATCGCCGATAACCACGGCACTGGGATCCACCAGAGTGCGTGCTCCGAAATTTGGCGTGGTACCCTTGTGAGAACGTACATTCGTCATTACATATACTCGATAGATGAGATTACTCCCCGAGATCGGGGAGTCCGGATGGAAGCCCTTTCCAAAACCGTGCGGAGCCATGGATGGCGGAGCCGAGCCTACAGGGAGGTATTCACGGCGTGTTTTGGAAAGGGCTTCCATCCGGACTCCATTTCCGGGCCCAATAGCTAAGCGTTACTCGTGTCACGCTACTTTACCAACTCATTGCTGAGAAGGGGATCCATGAATAACCCGTTGCTGACAGATGATTTGCTGCCAAAGTTTGACCATATCCGCACCGAGCATATGGAAACGGCCATTGACCAGATTCTCAGCGAAAACCGAATGAAGATTGCGAGCCTGGCCCAGAACGAAGATCCTGACTGGGACACTCTGGCGCAGCCTATGCAGGCTCTTGATAACCGGCTCAGCAATGCCTGGTCGGTGATCTCGCACCTGAATGGTGTCATGAACAACGACGACCTGCGCAAAGTCTACAAAAACTGCCTGGAAAAGCTTACCGAGTACGGTACGGAAGTCAGCCAGAATGCCGCCCTCTGTGAGGCCTACAAAAAGCTTGCAGCAAGGGATGATTTCAGCGAGTTGAGCGAAGCCCAGCGAAAAGCAGTTGATAACACCTTGAGAGACTTTCATCTTGGTGGCGTAGACCTGCCGGACGAGCAGAAAAAGCAGTATGCGGCCCTGTCCCGGGAGCTGGCAGAACTGACCAACCGGTTCAGCGACAATGTACTGGATGCCACTCAGCACTGGTTTAAACACATCACGGATATAGAAGAACTCGCCGGCCTACCGGAATCTGCCATCGACGGTGCCAAACAGGCCGCTAGCCAGAAAGAACTCGATGGCTACGTGATCACCCTGGACTTCCCCAGCTTCTTTCCGGTTATGACCTACGGCGACAACCGTGAGCTGCGCCGCGAAGTATACGAAGCTTTTGTCACCCGGGCATCCGACGTAGGGCCAGATGCCGGAACCTGGGATAACACCCAGGTGATGGCCGAAATTCTCAAGCGCCGCCATGCCCTGGCCAAACTGCTGGGCTTCAATAATTATGCGGAGCGCTCATTGGCCACCAAAATGGCCAGGGACTCCGATGAGGTGCTGAACTTTCTTACGGAGCTGGCAGCAAAATCCAAACCCGTTGCTGAGAAGGATTTTGCCGAGCTCAAGGCGTTTGCCAAAGACGAACACGGCCTTGATGACCTGAATGCCTGGGATGTCGGCTACTACAGCGAGAAACTTCGCCAGCAACGCTACGATATCTCGCCTGAAACCCTTCGTCCCTGGTTCCCGGCGGACAAGGTTGTGCCGGGTCTGTTCAAGGTGGCGGAAAAGCTGTTCGACATACAGATTGAAGCGAAGCCTGAGGTAGAAACCTGGCACGAAGACGCCACCGCCTACTGCATCAGCCGTAACGGCGAGCCGATTGCCTGGTTTTACTTCGACCTGTTTGCCCGCCAAGGCAAGCGCGGTGGAGCATGGATGGCAGACTGTCGGGTGCGCTGGCGCAATCAGCGCGGCACCTTGCAATTGCCGGTGGCTTTCCTGACCTGTAACTTCACGCCGCCGGTGAACGGCAAACCGTCGCTGCTCACCCACGACGAAGTAACTACCCTGTTCCACGAGTTTGGCCACGGATTGCATCACATGCTGACCCAGGTGGAAGTCATGGATGTGTCCGGCATCAACGGCGTGGCCTGGGATGCGGTGGAGCTGCCCAGTCAGTTCCTGGAAAACTGGTGCTGGAATCCGGATTCTTTGGCACTGATTGCCAGCCATTACGAAACGGGAGAGCCTTTACCGGAAGATCTGCTGCAGAAACTATTGGCGGCCAAGAACTTCCAGTCAGGCATGGCCATGGTGCGACAGCTGGAATTCTCCCTGTTCGATTTCCGCCTGCATGCGGAGTTCACGGAAGAAGTCCCGACCAATCCGCTGCACATGCACCGCAAAGTGCGCGAAACCATCGCCGTGGTGGAAGCTCCGGAATTCAACCGTTTTCCGAACGCTTTCTCGCACATCTTCGCCGGCGGTTACGCGGCAGGCTATTACAGCTACAAGTGGGCGGAAGTGCTGGCTGCAGATGCCTTCTCGCTGTTCGAGGAAAAGGGCATCTTCGACTCGGAAACCGGGCGTGCGTTCCTGCAGAACATTCTGGAAAAAGGCGGATCACAGGAGCCGATGGAGCTGTTCAAGGCGTTCCGCGGCCGTGAGCCTCAGGTGGATGCTCTGTTGAAGCAAACCGGCATCACAAACGAAGCGGCCTGATCCAATCCTCTCCGGTGGTCGTTAAAGCCACCGGAGATTCCATTGTGGAGATACATTATGGCAAGCCCGAAACGTTTTATAGCCGGTGCGGTTTGTCCCCGCTGTGCGGAGATGGACAAGATCAAGATGTTTACCGACGATGACGGTGAGCAGATTCGCGAGTGTGTGGCTTGCGGTTTTACCGATGCGGTATCGGATGCCGGAAAGCCTGCAGAGCCTGAGTTGGAGACCCGGGTTAATAAGCGCGGCAATGAGGATGATCATACGGTTAAGCAGGTTGTTTTTTTTAAGGCCGGGTCTTCTGAGGACTAGGAACTTTTAAGACTGAAGCCTGTGATTTGAGGGGAGTACGAGGTCGCGGCGATATATTTTTCTGCCGGGAAAAAACAACTCGCTGCGCTCAAACATTTTTTTCCCGGCAGAAAAACATCTCCCCACACCCTCTTGTTCCCACTGCATGGATACGCGATTTAAAAGATAAGGACGTTCAATTCAGTTCGGTTTGGTTCTACGTTTTCAGTGTCAGGTGCTGACTGGCAATACAGTGTTTCAGAGAACGCTCGTCCTCCCCGTATTTCCCCGGAGATATCTGTACTGTTTGCTCAGAGGGTGCGGGGGTACTTTTCTGGCGAAAAAAAGATGTCTGAGCGAAGCGAGTTGCTTTTTTTCATAAGAAAAGTACCCCCGTGACCTCCTAGCCCCTAAACCAGCAGGCTACGAGACAAGAAGGCAACGCCAAAGTCAGAGAACCATAGCCGCCAACCACCCAAATCCGAGCAACGGCAGATTGTAGTGCAGGAACGTGGGCACCACAGAATCCCAGATGTGGTTGTGCTGGCCGTCTACGTTCAGGCCGGCGGTGGGGCCTAGGGTGGAGTCGGAGGCAGGGGAGCCAGCATCGCCCAGTGCGCCGGCGGTGCCGACGAGGGCAACGATAGCCAGGGAGCTAAAGCCCATTTCCAGTGCCAGGGGCACGTAAAGGGCTGCAATGATAGGGATGGTGGAGAAGGATGAGCCAATCCCCATTGTGATCATCAGGCCAACAACCAGCATCAGTAGCGCGGCCATGGGTTTGTTGCTGCCAATCACGTCTACCGAACTTTGCACCAGAGTTGCGATCTCACCGGTTTCGCGCATTACCTCAGCAAAACCCGAAGCAGCGATCATTATGAAGCCGATCATGGCCAACATCTTCATGCCTTCCGTAAACAGATCGTCAGCTTCTTTCCACTTCACTACGCCAGAAAGGTTGAATAGCAGGAAGCCTGCCAGCGCCCCCAGAATCATTGAGCCGAGCCAGAGCTGAACCACGAAGGCAACCACAATGGCAATAACGGCCATGATCAGCGTGCCAGAGCTGTAAGACACGTTTACGCGCTCAGTGCGGGTAATGGCTTCCAGATCGTATTCACGTTCGCCGCGGTAGGTAAAGAACACTGCAACCAGAAGGCCACACAGCATACCCAGAGCTGGCAGCGCCATGGCGTGCATAACACTCAGGCCTTCTGTTTCGCCGCCGTTGGTGCTGATTTTGGCCATCAGGATGTCGTTCAGGTAAATACTGCCGAAGCCGATGGGCAGGAACATGTAAGGGGTGATCAAACCGAAGGTGAGCGCACAGGCAACGAGCCGGCGATCCATTTTCAGTTTGGCCATCACGTAGAGCATGGGCGGAACGACCAGCGGGATGAATGCAATGTGGATAGGCAGGATGTTCTGTGACGACAGAGCAATCAGGATCAGCACGCCGATGATCAGGTAGCGCACGCTTTTGGCCGCCGCGTTGTTTTCCTGCTGGCCGACCATGGCGAGGGTTTTGTCTGCCAGAGCGTGGGCCAGTCCGGATTTGCCGATAGCAACCGCGAAGGCGCCGAGGGTTGCATAGGAAAGCGCGACGGTAGCACCGCCGCCGAGGCCGTTGTTAAAGGCTTCAATGGTGGCTTCCAGCGACATTCCGGCGATAAGGCCACCAGAGACGGCACCTACGATAAGGGCAACAACAACGTGGATGCGGGCCAGGCTCAATACGAGCATGATCAGCACCGCGGCAACAACGGCATTCATGGAAGACTCCGGGTACGCGTAGTGGGTTATCCCGCCCTCTTGCGAAGGCGGGAATCATGAAAGCGCGGTAATTTGCAGTAATTGGCAGGCTTAGTCAAAGGTCTTGTGTAATGGTCAGGCTTAGTCAAAGGTCTTGTGTAATGGTCAGGCTTTATCAATACGTGCGAAACGTGGGACCTGCTCTCCTGCAAGGTTTACGGTTTCGCGGAACATGCTGAGGGGGCGGACCCAGAGGCTGTAGTCGCCGTACAGACAGCGATAGACCACCAGTTTTTCTTCGGTTTCGCTGTGGCGGGCAATGTCGATTACTTCGTAATCTTTGCCCTTATAGTGCCGATAGCGGCCGGGGCGGATCTCGTTCTTTTTTTCAGTCATTCCGGTATCGTGCCTCGTCATGTCATTCCCGATTCTGGTTGTTTCTGACTTTTGGTCGTTCCGATTGTCATAGATGGCGAATATCCGGGTAAAGAGGTAATAGTCGCTTGATCAGACGGTTCTGTGCGGCTGTTGGTATATTGTTGTCTTCCATGGCCAGAATAAGGTTTTCTGCAAGAGCGTTAAACTGGGTATCTGTAATCCCCATAGCTGCATGCAACTCGCGCATTTCACGCCCGGTATACTTACAGGGGCCGCCACTGAGCTCACACAGCTGATCGGTAAGGTTGCGATGAAACTGCGCAACGTCCATACCCTTGAACTGCTCATTAATGCGTTCGTCGTCCACGATAAGGTAAAGCAGGTCTTCTACCACGTCGGCGATACCGGCGCGTTCACCCAGCTGCAGGTACAGGCTGTTGTCCGACTCGTTGTGAAGGCTCTGGCAACCGCCTGCAAGGAGGCTTGCCATAATCATGAGTGCGGCCATATACATCTTTGTTTTGCTCGGGCGCATTGTCAGAAACTCCCCTGCAGAGACAGATACACACCTTGCTGGTCCGTCAGGGTTGCAATATCACCCAGGTTGACGAATGCAGCGGTCACCGCGAGCCGACGATCCGGCACCCAGGCAACAAACACATCCCACCAGTCCTCCTCGCGGGCAAAACTCAGATTATCCGGTTTTTGTCGATACTCGGCACCCAGCAGCCACTGCCGGTTCATAAACACACCAACACCGGCTTCGGCCATGATTTCATAGCCGTTATTCAAGTCGCCACCAAAGCCCAGCAGCCCGCCCTGGTTGGCGCGGGTTCCCCGCAGGGTCCCGTTTACCAGCAGGTTGCGGCCGAATAAGGCAGCAAAGAAGACTTTCGATCCGGAAAAATAGAAATCCGTGCCACTGTCATCCTGCGCACCTATGGCTTCCGGCACAGTGAAATCCCGTTGCCGTTTATGCTGTGCGCCCAAAGACCATTGCCCCCAGGGGCTGTAGAGAGCGTCACCCGCCAACCGCACTTTCACTCCGAAGATGTCCTGGTTGAGCTCATCCTGCTCCAGTCCGAAACCATCTTTAAGGGTGAAAACCAGGCTGTCGAGGTCCAGAGTCTGGCGCGCGACGGTAACTTCGATCCGGTTGTTCCAGTTCAGGCCGGCGCCGGTGACTGAGAGCGTGTAGTCGTCTACTTCAGCCCGGCTCAGGGCAAGTGTGCCGCCCCATTCTTCATCGCTGGCGTAACTGCCAAGAAGGGCCCAGGGCACCAGTCCGCCGCCGGCGCTGCCTTCTATGGTGGTAACGCCGCCGGTTGCCCAGATGCGACTGCCAACATCCGCCATGGCTGCGGGGGTTACAAAAAGCCCTGCAGCCATAAAGGATGCAAATCCGGCGGCACACAGCAGTGGGTGGGAAAAACGTATCATGAAGAAGGCTCCGGCGTGATCTCAGCCAGCTCGTGCCGGCGGTCGGCAAGGGCCGCGGTAGTTTGCGCCAGGTTATCTGCAGAAACCGGACGGCTCAGATAGAAACCCTGGCCAACGTTGCAGCCCCAGGTCTGCAGCAATTTCCAGGTTTCCAGGTTTTCTATACCTTCTGCCACCACCTTGAGCCCAAGACCATGGGCCATATCGATTGTGGATTTTACGATCAGTTGGTCCTGAGGTTCGGCATTCAGGCTGAGCACGAAGGATTTGTCTATTTTAAGCTCCTGAACGGGCAGTTTTCGCAGTTGCGACAGTGATGAATAACCAGTGCCAAAGTCGTCAACAGAAAGGGTGACGCCCAAATCCCGTAGGCGGTTCAGTGTAGCCATAGCTTCTCCCGGGTCTTCCATCAGCGCGCTTTCTGTTACTTCCAGGGTGATGCGCTCCATGCTGTGGTGCCAGCCTGCAAAAATGCTTGTTATGCGCTCGGTGAGCGCCGGCCAGGTCAGGTCCATTGCGGATAGGTTGATTGCGACGCCCATATCCAGGCCTGCGCTGAACCAGGCTCTGGCATCATTGGCCACCCGTTGCAGGATATGATTGGTGAGATCGTTGATCTGCCCCGACTGCTCTGCCAGGAAGATGAACTCTTCCGGTGATATGAACCCAAGCTCGGGGTGGATCCAGCGTACAAGGGCCTCCACCTGAAGTACTTGCCCGGTGCGACTATCGAGTTTGGGCTGATAGTTCATATGCAGACCGTCGTTGCGGATCGCACTGTGCAGATCGGAGACCAGCTTGAGTTCGCGCAGGTGGTTTTCATCCTGGCCGGGCTCGTATGGTGTGACCGCAGCACCCTGTTGCAAGGCCTGTTCAAAGGTAAGGTTTATCCGCCTTCTCAGTTCGTTGGTCTGACTGGCATCGACAGGAAGTTGCAGTGTTATCAGGTTAGCGCGCAGAGAAAACGGAGTATTGTCGACGTCGAGGGGCAATTCCACGGCCTTATGTAGCGTCAGGGCCCGTTGCGCCAGCATTTCTGGGCTTTGTTCCGGAACCAGCGCGAGGAACTCCCCACCTCCGGTGCGCGCCAGCAGGCTGGCATCCGGCAGTTCCTCACGCAACCGTTGTGAGACTCCCAGCAGGACTTTGTCACCGAACTCGATGCCGAGGGTATCGTTGATGTTGGAAAGGTCGCTCACGCGCAGGCCAATCAAGCTGCAGGACACTCCCGCATCGAAACCTTCCTTCGCCGCATGCATGAGGGCGCTACGGTTGCTTAGTCCTGTAACTTCGTCGTGTGTTGCGGTATGACGGATTTCCGCTTCGCGGCGAGTAAGCCGCGCAAGTGTATCGCGCAGAGCGTTGCGGAGTTCGCGCAGTTCACCGCCGGTTCGAATTTCGGGGGCTTTGGGGTTATCTCCCCGTCCAACAGCCCTTGCATAATGGGCTAGCTGAAGTACGGGCCGGCCCAGATATCTTGCTGTCAGGAGTGCCAGTAATATGGCGAGCACCATGATGACTGTGACCAGCAGGGCAATTTCCAGCGCCCGGCTGTAGTAGTTTTGCAGGCTGGCTTCCCGACTTATCATCAGTACCGCTTCGAAACTACCCTGGTCGGAAGTGCCAAGATTCAGTGTGCGTGTGAAATACCGGGCGCTTTCGATGAAGTTCTGGCCCCCCGCCGACTTGATAAGCGCCGGCTCTTCGGCGCTGGCAATACCGGAAGACGCTGCAAAACTGGTGAACCCGTCTGGATTGTTGGCGTTTGTGCGGAATATGACAGAGCTGCCGCTGAGCCTGGCGATGACATTTGCCAGCTCCTGATCCATCTCGAAGCCGGCGACTAGCCATGCCCTCAGTCCGGGCGCTTCCACGGGAACAACGAGTACCTCGTAGCCGCGTTGGTCGATGCTAAGTAGTGAGCGGTCAGCGCCGTTTCTGCGGGCATTGGTGAGTTGCGCGGGGGTAGCGCCGGGCAGAAGAGCACGAGGCAGCGTTGACGCCAGAAGTTCTCCCTGATTATCCAGCAGCAGTGCAAAATCAGCCCCGACGCGCCCGCTGTGGTTTTCCAGAGCACTGCCGAGAGTTGCGGGATCGCCACTGGCGATGGCAGAGCGAAAGCCGAAATCACGGATAACAACGCTCAGGCGCGAGAGCTCAAGGTCGGTGCGGCGCTCGATTACTTCGTTAGTCAGGCGCTCGGCTATGCTGAGTTGTTCCAATGCCCGAAGCTTTTCATCCTCGAACAGGTACACCATCAACAGCGCACCAATCAGCAGGCTTACCAGCGCAACCAGAGCGACCATTGCCGTAACCAGCCGGCCGCGGAACCCTATGCGGTTAGCCCAGCCTGCCATCAAAGCTCCCGGAAGCGCTTCTGGAGGTGGTCCAGAGGGCCTTCATGGTGTGGCTCGGGCTCCAGTTCTATGCTGATGATTTCTGTAGCCGCGCCTGCCAGGCTGGCGCCATCGATGTCCCGAACCAATGGCCGGGTGTTATCTGGCAAGCGGGGGTGCCAGATGTTAAGGCTCAGCGAACCGGGTGCAGGGGAATCGCCGAAATCCAGCGCGAGCCTTACCTCTCCCTGGTCGTTGGTTTGTCCGATAGCGCGGGTGTCGGCTACCACAATGAACGCCCGCATGTGGTCGTGAATATTGCAGCCAAGCTCAACAATGCCGGGCTGATCAAACACAACAGGCGCTTCGGGCCGGCCAGCGTAGAGTTCAAGATCAAAGGTTTTGGCGCGCGAGAACGAATAAACGTGATGCTGGGTATTGTCCCGGTTGGGGAAATCCACGCTGGAGCCTGTAGGCAGGATCGATATATGAGGGTGGAACATGCGGTCCTTTTGAGTCACTTCTGCCCGCACCGGGGGTGGTCGGCTCGCATCATTTACATACACCACGGCTCCGGTCACAGGGCCCGAGCCATCAGCAAGCTGAACCCTGACGGTCAGCTCATCTGACAGAACAGAAGCTGGCAGCAGACAAAAAAGCAGCAGCAAAACCGTTTTTTTCTTCATTATTGCTATGAACCTTCCAATGATGCAGAGCCTTCCAGGGCAAAGTGAAATCAGGCTCGGCCAGAGCCCAGAGAAAAGCGGATATGATTGCGGATCAGGAGGTTTTCCCAGTAGCGCCGCATCCAGTTCCAGGCATCATTGTTTACCTGTTCAACAAAGGGGTCGAGATTCAGTTCGTAATAGTCGGGTGTGCCGGCGATCTGCAGGACGGTTACGGTGATTGAATCGTCAAGTTCGTTTGCGAAAGGTTCGCCAATAAGCTCGTGAACCAGCAGGTTAGCACGAGTTGCTTCGATATCGACAAGTCCTCCGTTTCTGATCGAGTGATTATTTTCGTGCATTTCCTCCATCAGGCGATGGCAAAGGTATGCCCGGATCAGAAGCCCATCCAGCCCGTCGTAGCGAACCAGTAATACGGATGGTTCGGTGAAGTAACCAATGGCCGCTTTAACAAACGGGTCAAACAGCTGCGCAGTACCCGCTTCGCGCGCGCAGGCGTCTACGCACTCTATTAGCCTCGGGGCCATTTCGATGTACTCGATGGCAAACTGGAACAGGCTGTTTGCCGGCTTGTACCCTTCAATTGTGACGGCCGACGGCAGCACCGCTGCCTTCTCATGCAGTTGCCGAAGAAATGTTCCTGAACGGGCCTCCTTGCGCCGTGCATGGTCAATGATCTCTAGGACTGCCTGTGGAGTCATTTGCGGGCATGCCATTGTCTGGACAAGTTGAGGTCGCAAGGGGCCTCCTGTAACGGGCCATGGATAACCGGGCAAACCATAGTGCGGTTCTTTATTACCACTAAGCGCCCGTCATTTCTGACAAGTGTAGACGAGATTTAGTGAGCTGCGATTTCCTGACTGTGAGATATTGTTAACGGTTGTCCCGCTGCTACCGGTTACTGAACCATCGGTTATTCCGGGTGTGAGACCAGCACAGCCAGCCCATACTTGCGGCGCGGGCGAGCATCAGGCAGATAAGAGAAAACCAGAGCCCGTGATTCCCCCAGCCTGTCGTCAGCCACCACACAGGTGCGAAAACGCCCAGCGCCGAGAACAGCATGGTGTTCTGCATGTCGCGGGTTCGGGTCGCGCCGATGAATACGCCATCGAACAGAAAGCCCCAGACTGAGGCGAACGGCAGTAGCCATAACCACGGCAGATACTGCCAGGCTGTGGTGCGCACTTCTTCAATGCCGGTCAGCAGGGCGATCAGGCCGCGACCACCCACAACGAAAATAATGGTCAGCAACAGTGAGCCCCAGAGAGACCAGCGCAGCGCACATCGAAACACCACAAAGAAACGCCGTTGACTGTTCTGGCCCACGGATTCCCCGATCAGAGCTTCGGCGGCATTGGCAAAGCCGTCCAGAGCGTTTGAAATCAGAAGCAGAAAAGTGATCAGCACGGCATTGGCTGCGAGTATGGTGTCGCCCTGACGAGCTCCCTGAGCGGTAAAGAACGCCAGTACCAGAAGCAGCGCGATTGTGCGTACCATGATGTAGCGGTTTACCTGAAGGATGGCGAGGTAGTCCTTAAGCTGGCCGAACAATTCCCGGGTGAGCTTTTGTCCATCGGGCATACGGCTCAGCACTATGGCAAACCCGATGATTGCCGCTCCGTACTCTGCAATCACCGTGGCAATGGCGACACCACGGCTATTCCAGCCCAGCACTGTGACGAACAACACATCCAGAACAATATTCAGCCCATTGGCAACAATCAGCATAATCATGGGACCGCGCGGGAACTGAGTGCCGATCAGCCACCCCACAAGCGTGTATTGGCACAGCACCGCCGGGGCGCTCCAGATTCGAATGGCGGCATACTCGGCAGCCAGTTCGGTAACTCCCGGGCTGGGGTTCATCAGTGCCAGACCGGTTCGGATCAGGGGTTGATGACACAGGATGAGTAGCAAGCCGATACCGACCGCCAGCAGCACTGAGCGCAGTAGCAGAGCAACCTGGCTGAAGCTGTCGCGCTTGCCCCAGGCCTGGGCTGCGAGCCCCGTTGTGCCCATGCGCATGAAACCGAATGTCCAGTAAAGGATGCTGAACAGATTGGCGCCGACAGCCACTGCGCCCAGGTATTCGGGGCTTTCCAGGTGTCCAAGCACGGCTGTATCCACCAGCCCCAATAAGGGAACGGTGAGGTTGGTGAGCATAAGAGGCCATGCCAGGGCCCACAAACGCCGATCTATCAGTGACAGTTTGAAGGTCATATTCTATTTTTTTCTTAAAAATCGGCAGTTAGCTGATTTAGGTTTATCCAATTTTTAGTGTTTTTTTGATCTGCGTCTATACTGCCTTTTGAGGTATCTATAAGCAGGCTTTCACTCTGACTTATTCCGGTGAATGCGAGAGCACCGGCAAAAATCAGAGGGATAACGCAAAATCCGACAAGAATAACACTCTGTGGAGACACAGTATGCGCGTGCACGCTCAGCGGGCAGGTGCCCTGTTAGGTGGTCTGTCGTTCCCCGCCCTGTCCTTAGCGGACTGGACGGTAAACATGACCCCCGGGGTGACCGGTACCAGTAACGATATTTTTGACCTTCACATGACCATTTTCTGGATCTGCGTCGCCATTGGTGTCGTGGTTTTTGGAATAATGTTCTGGTCTATCTTCGCCCATCGCAAGTCCCAGGGCGCCAAACCAGCAAACTTCCATGAAAATACACTCGTCGAGGTTCTCTGGACGACTATACCGCTTGTTATTCTTGTCATCATGGCGATTCCCGCCACGACTACTCTGATAGACATGTATGACACCACCGAGTCGGATATAGACATCAAGGTAACCGGCTACCAATGGAAGTGGCAGTACGAATATATCAATGAAGATTTTGGTTACTTTTCCAACCTCTCAACCCCTTCCGACCAGATCAGGAACAGACAGGCCAAGGGCGAAAACTACCTGCTGGAAGTGGATAACCCCATGGTTATTCCAGTCGGTAAAAAGGTTCGGTTCCTGCTGACGGCAAACGACGTGATTCACTCCTGGTGGGTTCCGGATTTCGGCGTCAAAAAAGATGCTATTCCCGGATTTATCAACGAAGCCTGGACCCGCGTGGATGAACCCGGCACCTATCGTGGTCAGTGCACTGAGTTGTGCGGCAAAGATCACGGGTTTATGCCAGTGGTTGTCAAAGCAGTGCCTGAAGAAGAGTACAACTCCTGGGTTGCCGAACAAAGAGCCGCAGCTGAGAAAGAGCGTGAGCTGACCCAGAAAGACTGGACCATGGAAGAGCTGATGGAGCGAGGCGAGCAGGCCTATGCTACAGCCTGTGCTGCCTGCCACCAGGCGGATGGTAGCGGTGCGCCGCCGGCTTTCCCGGCGCTCAAGGGTAGCGCTATCGCCGTCGGGGATATAACCGATCACATAGATATTGTGGTGAACGGTAAGCCTGGCACAGCAATGCAGGCCTTCGGTGGTCAGTTAAATGAAGCAGATCTTGCGGCCATCATTACCTACGAGCGGAACGCCTGGGGTAATAACGTTGGTGACATGGTCACGCCGAAAGAAATCTTCGACTACAAGAACGAACAGTAATCAACGCCAGATAACAGCTATCACCAGCCACAATAATTGGCGGTAACGGGGGTTTTAATGAGTGCGGTTGCAGATACCCACGCCCAGGATCATCATCACGGCCCGGCCAGTGGCATCAGCCGCTGGCTGCTGACCACCAACCACAAGGATATCGGGTCCATGTACCTGATGTTCAGTTTTGCCATGTTCCTGCTCGGGGGCACCATGGCAATGGTTATCCGGGCTGAGCTGTTCCAGCCGGGTTTGCAGATTGTCCAGCCGGAATTTTTTAACCAGATGACCACGATGCATGGTCTGATCATGGTCTTTGGTGCGGTTATGCCGGCGTTTGTGGGGCTGGCGAACTGGATGGTGCCGCTAATGATTGGCGCGCCGGATATGGCTCTGCCGAGGATGAATAACTGGAGTTTCTGGTTGCTGCCTTGTGCCTTCCTGATTCTTGTATCAACTCTCTTCATGGAGGGCGGTGCACCCAACTTCGGCTGGACCTTCTATGCCCCTCTGTCCACCACTTATGGACCGCCGAGCACGACCTTCTTTATTTTCGCCATCCATATTATGGGTGTGTCGTCGATCATGGGAGCTATTAACGTAATCGCCACGATACTGAACATGCGGGCGCCCGGGATGACCCTGATGAAAATGCCCATGTTCGTATGGACATGGCTGATCACGGCATTTTTGCTGATTGCGGTGATGCCGGTGCTGGCGGGCGTGGTTACCATGATGCTGATGGATATCAACTTTGGGACCAGCTTTTTCAACGCGGCCGGAGGTGGTGATCCAGTTTTGTTCCAGCACGTGTTCTGGTTCTTCGGGCATCCGGAGGTGTACATCATGATCCTGCCGGCGTTTGGTGCTATATCGCATATTATCCCGGCATTTTCGCGCAAGCGGCTGTTTGGTTATGCCTCTATGGTCTACGCGGTGGGCGCAATCGCTTTGCTGTCGTTCCTTGTGTGGGCGCACCATATGTTTACGGTAGGCGTGCCGGTGGCCGGCCAGTTGTTCTTCATGTATGCCACCTTGTTGATTGCTGTGCCCACCGGGGTGAAGGTGTTTAACTGGGTGGCCACCATGTTCCGGGGCTCGCTGACATTTGAGGCCCCCATGCTCTTCGCCGTTGCCTTCGTGATTCTGTTCACGATCGGCGGCTTCTCAGGTCTGATGCTGGCGATTGCCCCTGCAGACTTCCAGTATCACGACACCTATTTTGTGGTTGCTCACTTCCATTACGTCCTGGTGCCGGGTGCCATATTCGGCATCTTTGCTTCGGCATACTTCTGGTTGCCCAAGTGGACCGGCCATATGTATGACGAAACCCTCGCGAAAACCCATTTCTGGTTGTCCTTTGTCGGGATGAACCTGGCCTTCTTCCCCATGCACTTCCTGGGTCTTGCAGGGATGCCGCGCCGGATTCCGGACTATGCTCTTCAGTTTGCCGATTTCAATATGGTTTCGAGCATTGGGGCGTTCATGTTCGGCTCGACCCAGCTGTTATTCCTGCTGATTGTTGTCAAGTGTGTGAGGGGCGGTGAAAAAGCTGCTGCCAAGGCGTGGGAAGGCGCAGAGGGGCTTGAGTGGACGGTGCCTTCGCCAGCGCCTTACCACACATTTTCCACTCCGCCTGAGGTCAAATAGGAGACTGGCGACATGGCAGAGCAACCGGCAAATACCGCGACCTCAAAACCCAGCAATTCTCGGGTTGTAGGCTGGTGTCTCGCCAGCGTGGTCGGCATGTTTGCCTTTGGCTTTGCCATGGTCCCTTTGTACGACGTTTTCTGTGACATCACGGGCATCAACGGCAAGACCAGCGGCCGCTATGAGTCCACCGAAAGCACAACGGCTGATATGAACCGCACGATCAAAGTGCAGTTTCTGGCACAAAACGGGCCGGATATGCCCTGGATTTTCCGTCCGGTTGCCCGCAGTGTCGAGGTTCATCCCGGTGAGGCTATCACCGTAAACTTCTATGCTGAGAACCCGACTGACAAGGACATGGTGGGGCAGGCGGTTCCGAGTCTGTCGCCATCGGAAGGAACGCTGTATTTCCATAAAACTGAGTGTTTCTGTTTCAACCAGCAACCACTGTCGGCGGGCGAGAGTACAGAAATGCCTCTGGTTTTTATTGTGGACCGGGACTTGCCCAGCCATATCACAAAATTGACGCTGTCTTATACGCTGTATGACCAGGGTGAATCACAGGCGGCAGTGTTGAAAACAACAACAATCAATAACGGATAAGCCATCGGAGACTGCTATGGCGGACTTTCAGACCTATTACGTTCCCGAACAAAGCAAGTGGCCCATTGTCGCGACGGTGGGCATGGGGGTAATGCTCTTCGGGGCGGCCTCGGTTATGGTCAGCAGCAATCAGGGCCAAAGCACGAGCGGCGACTGGATGATATTCGCCGTCGGTACACTGATCATGATCTACATGCTGTTCGGTTGGTTTGGCAGCGTAATTAAAGAAAGCCGAAGTGGGCTCTACAGCGCCCAAATGGACCGTTCCTTTCGTTGGGGCATGAGCTGGTTTATTTTCTCGGAAGTCATGTTTTTTGCGGCGTTTTTTGGCGCTCTCTTTTATGCCCGCGTGTTTGCCGTGCCCTGGCTTGGTGGCGAAGGCGACAGGGGCAGTTCCAATATGCTCTGGGAGGGTTTTCAGGCAACCTGGCCGCTGATCAATAATCCGGACCCCGAAGCCTTCCCTGCACCTAAGTCGGTGATTGGTGCCTGGGGTCTGCCGCTGCTGAATACCATTCTTCTTGTCACGTCATCCTTTACTGTGACGATTGCCCATCATGCCCTCAAAGAGGACAACCGCAAGAAGCTGAAAATCTGGCTGGCAGCGACCATAGTGTTAGCGCTGGTCTTCCTGGTTCTGCAGGCCGAAGAGTACATGCACGCCTATCAGGATCTCAATCTGACGCTTCAGTCCGGTATATACGGCAGCACCTTCTTCATGCTCACCGGTTTTCACGGCTTTCACGTGATGCTGGGCACCCTGATGCTGATCATCATGCTGATTCGTATTCATAAGGGGCATTTCACTTCAGATAACCACTTCGGGTTCGAAGCAACTGCGTGGTACTGGCACTTTGTGGATGTGGTGTGGCTGGGCTTGTTCGTATTTGTGTATGTCATCTGATGTGACAAGGGCCAGCTTTCAGGGAGTCGGATGCAGAGTCAGGCTCCCTTGCCATAGCGATAGAAGAATAACGGCGAGCAGCAGCACGCTCAGCCCGACCCGCACCGCGAGAGAGTTAACAACCCGATTGGTTTTGCCGCCATCCCTGATCAGAAAAAACAGCCCACTGAAAAGGCTGACCATGACGGCGAGCATGAGAAAGATAATTAGGCCTTTGAGCATAAACGTATCTCTGATTTTTATTCTGTTTACTGGCAGATTCACTATAGCAGACCATGACTGAGGCAAAGAATAATCCTCGTCAGTGGCACCTGGATTGGCGGCTAATGCTCTTCACGGGCGCATTTTTACCGCTGCTGATCGGCCTGGGTATCTGGCAACTGAGCCGGGCGGAAGAAAAACAGATCTTACTTGAACAGTGGCAGCAGGAAGCTCAGAACCTTGATTGGCCCGAGCTGGTGATCAGTGGGCTGGAGGTCGGCCGGCCGGTTACGGTTACCGGGTTGTTTGGAGAGCGCAGCTGGTTACTGGACAACCGTACCCGCGATGGGATTGCCGGTTACGAGGTACTGACGGCGTTTTACCCGCTTCAGGGGCCGCCCGTTATCATAAACAGAGGTTGGGTGTCGGCCCCGAGAACGCGAAACGAATTACCGGATGTAAGTCCCCCAGATGGCATATTCAGCCTGGTCGGCCGGATCAGCCAATACCCGGAGCCGCCGGTTCTGTCCAGCAAATCCGTGCAGGCAGCAAGCTGGCCCCGCCGGGTGCAAACGCTTCCCCGGCCAGCTGCGATAGCTGAAATCGCGGAGCTGCCTGAGGCGATTATCCGGTTGCAGGACAAAGAGCAGCCCGGGGCATACCGTGCTGACTGGGAACCGGATCTGATGGGCCCCCAAACTCATTACGGATATGCAGCACAGTGGTTTACGCTCGCCCTCGTGCTGGCTATATTGAGTGTAGTAGCGAGTTATCGAAAAACAGGAGCCAATAATGACAATGACAATGGCTAACCGGATTCCCCAACAGCAAGAGTCAGAAGGTCCTACGCCCGAGCAGGTCCGCAGAGGGCGACGCACCGCGATTCTGCTATTTGCCCTTGGCTTCGGCCCGATGATTCTGGCCACAGTCATGTTCTATACCGGCTGGCTGAACCCGGCCGGGCATACCAATCAGGGCGCATTGATCAGCCCAACTGTACCTGTGGCGGCCCTCAACCTTGAGACACTTTCGGGTGAGCCGCTGGCCAAGCGATTCAGCGCAGGCCAGACGGAGCCCCAATGGTTGCTCGTGGTGGCCGCCGGCGAGTGCGACAGCCGCTGTGAGGAGTTGCTCTACCTGGCCCGGCAAGCAAATATTGCGTTGGGTAAAAATGCCAACCGTGTTTCCAGAGCAGCAGCACTGGGCGGTATTTCAGGGGATCTCGCAGCACGCTGGCCTACCGAATACCGGTTGATGGAACGTTTGAGACCCGTGCCCGGCACAACACCGGCCTGGCCGGCAGGAATCAACCCCGAAACAGAGCCGCGTATTATGCTGATTGATCCGTTTGGGAACGTGATGATGCACTATGGCCCGGAAAATTCTGGCAAGGACATGCTCAAGGATCTGAAGCACCTGCTCAAACTGTCACAGGTCGGCTGAGGCTGATCCGGAGGAGTCGTTTTGAGCTTGTTATCCACAGACCGCCCGCCAAAAGCCAAAGCCATGGTGAACTGGGCTACATTTTCAGTGCTTCTCGCTGTTGTGGTGATCATGCTGGGCGCCTGGACACGCCTGGTTGATGCGGGGCTGGGGTGCCCTGATTGGCCAGGTTGTTATGGCTTTCTGACCGTGCCCCAGAGCGAGTCGCACATCGCAATTGCCAACGCCCGGTTTCCCGACACGCCGGTCGATGTCGCCAAAGGCTGGCCGGAAATGATCCACCGCTACGCTGCCGGCACGCTGGGGTTGGTGGTATTTGGCCTGGCGGTGAGCGCGGTGCGTCAGCGCCGGAGTGGCGCGCCTTTCAAATTACCCTTGTTTATTGCGGCGTTCATCCTTTTGCAGGGGGCCTTCGGTATGTGGACGGTCACTCTGAAGCTCTGGCCTCAGGTTGTTGCACTACACCTTCTCGGGGGCTTCACCACGTTGAGCCTGCTCACACTGCTGGTGTTTCGTCTGCGCAAATTCTCAGCCGCTCAGGCAGAGCCTCCGGAAACAGACCACCTGGCACCGGTTAAGGATCCGGTATCGGCTGGTAACCTGGTCAGCTTTCGCCCCTGGCTCTTTGGTGGCTTGTTTCTGATCATCATGCAAATCGCACTGGGCGCCTGGACGGCTGCAAATTACGCGGCTGTTGCCTGCACAGACTTACCAACCTGCCAGGGCCAATGGTGGCCAGAGGGCATGGATTTCCAGCACGGCTTTGATATTACCCAACACGTTGGCCCTAACTATCTGGGGGGGCAGTTAACGGCAGACGGGCGAGTGGCAATTCATGTAACCCACCGGGCCGGTGCTCTGGTGGTACTGGGTTACTTTGCAGTTATGCTGGCTCTCATCTGGCGGCGGGACGATAAACGACAACTTCACGGCCCGGTGGGACTGGTTGCCGCTGCGCTTACGGCTCAGATTACGCTCGGCCTTGCCAACGTTCTATTCTACATCCCTCTGCCAATTGCAGTTGCTCACAACGCCATGGGCGCCGGGCTTCTGCTCTCGGTGATTTATCTGATCTGGAAACACTATCAACTGCCGCTGCAGGCACAGGTACAAACAGCCACACCTACAACAATAATTCATCAGGAGATGACGGCATGAGTGAGCAAGTGGACGTACTGCCGGCCCAGAGCATGACCATCCAGCCCGCACGGACTATTTCCTGGCGGGATTATCTGGAGCTGACCAAACCCAACGTCGTGGCCTTGATGATCCTGACATCGGCCATTGGCATGCTACTGGCGACACCCGGTTTACCCGGCCTGAGCGTGCTGATCTGGGGTAACCTCGGTATCGCTTTCCTGGCCGGTGCCGCCGCCGTGGTCAACCACATAGTTGATCAGAAGATAGACACAGTAATGGCTCGTACCCGCAAGCGCCCGGTGGCGACCGGAAAAATTTCCCCGGTGGAAGCGGTCGTGTTTGCAGCCCTGCTAGCCAGTGTTGGCATGGTGGTCCTGATGTGGCAGGTGAATCACCTGACCGCATGGCTCACCCTGGCCTCGCTTGTTGGTTATGCCGGCGTATACACCTTGTTCCTCAAGCGAGCTACACCCCAGAACATCACTATTGGTGGTCTCGCCGGGGCCATGCCGCCGTTGCTGGGCTGGACCGCCGTAACCGGGCAGGTAGAAGGCCATGCACTTCTGCTGGTTCTGATTATCTTCGCCTGGACGCCACCGCATTTCTGGGCGTTGGCTATTCACCGTAAAGAAGAATATGCGAAAGCCGGCATCCCCATGCTGCCTGTTACCCACGGAAATAAATTTACTGAACTGCACATCTTGCTTTATACCCTGATGTTACTGGCTGTCAGCCTGCTACCTTTTGTCACAGGCATGTCTGGCTGGATTTACCTGGCTGGTGCCCTGGCCCTTGGCCTGCGCTTCCTCCATTACGCAGTACGTTTGCTCAAAGGTGATGATCGGCGGGTTGCACTCAACACTTTCAAGTACTCCATCACTTACCTGATGGCCCTGTTTGTGGTACTTCTTGTAGATCACTTTGTGTTTTTCTGACTTGGTGCATACGCGCCAGCAGGAGGGGTGCCTTTTCCTCTGGGAAAAACAACTCGCTGCGCTCAGACATTTTTTCCCGGCGGAAAAGGCACCCCTCCTACTGTCGCTGCGTCACAGCGGAGACTGCTGTCTGGAGTAATAATGAGTCGTTCCCTGAAATTTACCTTATTTGCTTTACTGCTTATCGTTGTTCTGGTTTTTGGCCTGGTGGTGGGGCGGCAGGTGTTTTTGGCAGATACTGGAGAACCAACCCCGGCTCCAGATCTCGCCGAGATGAACACCTACGTTTATGACCAAGCTCGGCCTCTGGCGGAGTTCACGCTCATCAATGAAAACGGAGAAACCGTAACCCGGGAGAGCCTGCGGGGGCGGTGGACGTTTGCGTTCGTGGGTTACACTAACTGCCCTGATATCTGCCCGGCAGCCATGGCGAATCTGCGGCGTACCGAAAAACTGTTGTCAGATGAGTTGCCTCAGCCAGATTATCTCCTCGTCAGCGCGGATCCGGAACACGATACGCCTGAGCAGCTGAAAGCCTATACGGGTTTCTTTGGTGAAAATTTCCATGGTCTGACCGGTGACCTGGAGACGTTGCGGGCTTTGGCCACGAGCTTGAGCGCCGTGTTTGTGCACCGGCAGGTTGATGGTGAATTGTTGGTAGATCACAGCGGGCATTTCGCCCTGATAAATCCGGATGGTGAGCTGGCGGCCCTTATTCAGCCGCCTCACCAGCCGGAACAGCTGGCGGAAGCCTTCGAGCGCATCTATCAGTGGGCTCAGGCCAATCGTGAAGACGCCCGCTCCTGAAGCGGCTCTCAAGAGCCGCTAACACGAAGATAGGTGCTCATCTATTTCAAGGATGTGAATTCAAGGGGGCATCATGGACGGGGCATTGAGTTCAAAGGGGCGCTGGGCAGGTCTGTTATGTCTGGTGGCTGGCGTCATGAGCCCGGGTGTGGCCTCAGCCTCGTTCTTTGAGGAATACATGATCGACCCGCAGGACGGTATGCTGGACGGCAGCCGCTATCTTTCAGAGGTTCCTGGCGGGTTCCTGCCAGTGCCCGTTTTGATTACAGAACCTGCTGTTGGAATGGGCCTCGGGTTAGCCGGAGTTTTCTTCCACGAATCGAGTGAACAATCTGCAAGCAAAGCGAGCGGAGGCCACCCGGTGTTGCCCGAAAATATTTCGGTTGTGGGCGTCGGTGGTACCCGCAATGGGACCAAGGGTGCAGGGCTGGGCCATATGGGATTTTGGCTCGACGATAGTCTGCGTTACCGGGGCTTCGTGTTATATGGCGATGCAAATCTGGATTTTTATTCGCTGGCGGAACAGCAGCTCAACCGCCCTGTTGAGCTGAACATCAAAGGCCCTGCAGTGATTCAGGAGCTTAAAACCCGGCTCTGGGGCAGTGACTGGTTTTTGGGTGGCCGGCAGGTTTACCGCAAGGTCGAAACCACTCTAGAAAGTCAGATTACGCTGCCGAATCAGGAGTTCAGCGACAGAGTGAACGCCTTCCTCCAGAACCAGCTAGGCCGGGAGTCCGTAACCTCCGGGCTGGGGCTGCTGGCTGAATATGACTCCCGGGATAATCCGCTTGATCCCCGGTCAGGTTACAACCACCAATTTCACTACATTACCTTTGATGACGTTATCGGTAGTGACGTAGATTACGATAGTTATCAGTGGGTTGGTCTGAATTACTGGAGCCTGTCAGACACGTTTAATCTGGGTGTGCGCCTGCAATATGACGGAGTGTCTGCGGATGAGGGCGAAGTTTTGCCGTCCTATGTGGCACCTTCTATCGATTTGCGTGGGGTGCCGATGAATCGCTATCAGGGACGAGCCGTCGCCGTAGCCGAAGTTGAACTGACCTGGCGATTTACCCCACGCTGGAGCACTAACGTGTTCACCGGAGGAGGACGAGCAGCTGACAGTTTTGGCGACCTGCATGACGATGCGGAGCTGGCCAACAGCGTCGGTCTTGGGTTTCGTTACCTTATTGCCCGCAGGTATGGTCTACGTATGGGGGCAGATATTGCCAGGGGACCGGAAGATACGGCTTTCTATATTCAGGCTGGCGCATCCTGGTAATCCGTTCGCTGGATGCCAGCCCTCTTGCAAGCACTTCCTCTGTGAGACTGATGATCTGTTTGTCGTGTTTGGTGATTTCCATAGGCCATGGCTGTAGTCTAATCAGTCTGAAATAGCTTCCGCATGGGTCCACACTGCTTAAAAAATGCTCCCGATAAACCACATACTCCCAGAGCTTAAGCAAGCTCTGGAGCAGTCCACCACCGCCCTTCTGCAGGCGCCTCCGGGTGCTGGTAAGACTACCAGGGTACCCATGGCACTGCTGGATGCACCCTGGCTGCAGGGCCGTAAAATCCTGATGCTTGAACCGAGGCGGCTGGCAGCTCGCTCAGCGGCCAGATTCATGGCGACGCAACTGGGCGAGAAGCCCGGACAGACCGTTGGCTATCGGACGCGGCTGGATACCCAAGTATCCGGCGCGACGCGTATAGAAGTTGTCACCGAAGGGATTCTGACCCGGCTGATCCAGAACGATCCCATGCTGGAACAATACGCCGCTGTGCTGTTCGACGAGTTTCATGAGCGCTCCTTGCAGGCAGATCTTGGTTTAGCCTTGGTGCGGGAAACACAAGAAGCCTTGCGGGACGATCTGCGTGTACTGGTCATGTCCGCCACACTGGACACTGCGCCCATAGCCCGCCTGCTGGGAGATGTGCCCATATTAAGCAGCGAGGGCCGGGCGTTTCCGGTGGACGTATTGTATCGGCCCGCGCCCACTACACGTCGAAGTCCACGGCTGGTGGATCGGGTGGTGGCGGTGATTACCGATGCCCTGACACAGCAACCAGGTTCGGTGCTGGTGTTCCTTCCGGGTGCAGGGGAGATTCAGCGGGTGGCTCAGGCGCTGGCCGGGCAGTTAGCCTCGAACGTAATGGTTACGCCCTTGTATGGCAACCTCAAAGCCGCTGAACAGGATCTGGCCATTGCGCCGGCGGCCGAAGGCATTCGCAAAGTGGTGCTGGCCACCGCTATTGCTGAAACCAGCCTGACCATTGAGGGCGTGCGCGTTGTGGTGGACAGTGGCCTGCAGCGCCGCGCGGTGTTTGACCCCAACAGCGGCATGACCCGGCTGATCACCGGCCGGGTTTCAAAAGCTTCGGCAGAACAGCGCAAAGGGCGCGCCGGGCGAGTGGAACCGGGGGTGTGTTACCGGTTATGGAGCGAATCCGAGCAGTTCGGGCTGTCGGAGTTTACGCCCCCGGAGATCCGTGAGGCAGATCTGGCCCCGCTGGTACTGGAACTGGCTCAATGGGGTGCCCGAACACCTGACAAGCTGGAGTGGATCGACCCTCCACCCCTCTCCCATTGGCATCAGGCCGTGGAATTGTTGCAGTGGCTGGATATGCTGGATGAGGAAGGCGCAATTACCGAGCACGGTAAAGTAGCTCGCGCCCTGAGCATTCACCCCAGGCTGGCGCATATGGTCATACTGGGGCGATCGCTGGGGTTGGGCCGGCTGGCGGCTGAGTTGGCCGCTTTGCTGGAAGATCGTGACCTGTTGGGCCCGGGTGCAGGTGCCGATATGCATGAACGCATTCGCGTACTTCGCGGTGAACGTGGCTCCCAGCGTATAGATACGCGTCGGTTGCAGGCACTGAACCAACAGGCAAAGCGTCTGACAGTCCCGGAAACTGGTGGAAAAAATTCAGAGGAAGAGATTCCGGCGGCTACAGATGTCGGGCGCTTGTTAGCGCTCGCTTACCCTGATCGAGTTGGCAAACGGCGGCCGGGTGATACGCCACGATATCAACTCAGCAATGGCAAAGGCGCTCTGTTGCGGGATGACGATGGGCTGGCACGACACGAGTGGCTGGTGGCAGCTGACCTGGATGGTAAAGCCAAAGAGGCAACCATTTACCTGGCGGCGCCGGTAGATCTGCCGGTTCTGGAAAAGGATCTGGCTGCTCACATACGAGTAGAAGATGAGGCGGAATGGGATGATAAGCGCGGCACGGTGGTTGCCCGCAGAACCCGTCGGCTGGGCTCATTGCTTCTTGCAGAGAAACTCCTGGATAAAGTCTCCCCCGAGCTGATTCAGCAGGGCATTCTCAATGCAATACGGCGGAAAGGGTTGGATAGCCTGCCCTGGACTTCCGAAGCCAGGCAGTGGCAGGCACGAGTTGCTTTGCTGGCCAAACACTTCCCCGGCCAATGGCCGGACGTCAGCGATCAGGTGCTGACAGAGTCGATGGAACAATGGCTTGCACCTTTCCTGACAGGCTTCCGCCGTTGGTCTGAACTGTCCCGGCTCAATCTGCAGCACGCTCTGAACAGTTTGCTGGAATATCCGCAACAGCAACAACTGGCAGAACTTGCTCCAACCGCACTGACTATTCCTACCGGTAGCTCCGTCAGCCTGGATTACACCGCTGAAAACGGCCCGGTTCTGGCGGCGAAACTACAGGCATTGTTCGGCTGGACAAAAACGCCGGAATTGGCCGGTGGTAAAGTGCCTGTGTTGGTTCACCTGCTTTCGCCGGCCCAACGACCGCTGGCGGTAACAGCGGATCTGGCCAGTTTCTGGTCAAACGTCTATCCACAGGTGCGAAAAGACACCCGGGGTCGCTATCCCAAACACCCCTGGCCAGAAGACCCGCTTACCGCCCTGGCTCAGCAGGGCGTCAAAAGAAAGCGGCCAGATTGATTACTTTACGATTTTCCGGCTATTGACCAGGTACTCTTTGCCGGCGGAACGCACGGTATCCGGATCGGCGTGTTCTGAGGCCTTGTGGACTTTCTCCAGTGTTTCCTCAAGCTCGTCGATTTCGTCATCGAGTTTCTGCAGGGCGTTTTCCAGAGTATAGGTAAGCTGATGCACTTCGTGCATGGCTTCCGGAGAGAGGTCGCCAGCCAGAACTTCTTCCAACTTTTGATTGTATTCTGAAAAGTTACTCACTGCCTGTTCAAGGGTGTTTGCAGCTTTGCCTTTGAAATGATCTGTGTCGCTTGCAAGTGCGGGTAAGGCAATCAGCAGCGAGGCGGTGATTGCAGAAATGTTTCGAAGGATTGTCATGGCATGTCTCCGGAATCAGTTAAGCGTTAATGTAATGCGAATTGTTATCAATTAGGTTCGTTATAACCATGACCCTTATCAAGTTGCTGATATAATGCTTGCGCTCAAACTGAAACTGCATAAAATTTGCACACTTTGGTCAGCGCGAACACCGCTCATGAAATCCGTATCGTTTAACATTTTCCGTACCCTCGGCTTTCCTGACACGACCGTACTCAAGCCCGAGCATTTCCTGCGCCACAAGGAACTACTACGCGAGGCTGATTGGGTGTTGTTTCCCGAATACTGGCAGCTCAATGCTCTGGTTCATGGCTTGAAGTGTCGGGTTTTTCCGAGCGTTGCAAGCTATCGTATCGGCCATGACAAAGTTGAAATGACCCGGGCTTTTGAGGCGGTCGCGCCGGAGCATATTCCCTGGACAATCATCGAGGCCAACGGCCCCCAGGAGCGCGAGCATATCTGGAGTGTTATGGCGCTGCCCTTTGTGGCGAAGTTGCCGAAGGCCAGCATGGGCGAAGGCGTTTGGCTGATTGAAACCCTTGCTGACTGGCGCGAATATTGCGACCGCACAGAGGTTTTGTACGTTCAGGAGTATTTGCCGCTGGATCGCGACGCGCGCGTTGTGGTGGTGGGCGAGAAAGTCGTAACTGCCTACTGGCGAACTCAGGCTGATCAGGGTTTTTACAACAACGTGTCAAAGGGCGGCAGGATAGACAACAGCCCTGTACCTGCCGTAATGACTGATCTTGCGCTCCGGCTTGCAGGTGATCTGGAAGTGGATCACGCCGGTTTTGATATTGCGCTGGTGGAGGGCCACCCGTACGTACTGGAGTTCAACCGCTTGTTCGGTAACCAGGGCCTCGGCCAGGGTAGCGACCTTAAGGACGCCATCCTGGCATATCTTCAGCAACAGAGCGAACCTCGGGACCCAGGTGGCTCCAATGCTCCCGAGCCACTTCAACCACTAATAGCGGTATGAGTGTCAGGGGACTGCAGTCGCTTCGCCCCGGCTACAGATTCTTGTAGCGGTTGATATCGAAAATGCCCGCCTGTAAGGGCTGATGCTCTAACTGCCAGGCCGTGATATCGTGAAGAATCTCCCAGAACTGTCTGTGAGTGCGGCGCACACCCCAGACGCCAACCAGGGCTTCGAAGCTTTTCGGCTCCTCGGCTTTCAGGCCTTTCATCCGGTCTTTGAACAGCCCCAGTTGTGATGCCGGAATGTCGAACATAAAGTTCGGGTAACTGCCGATGATGCCCGGGTAGATGGTCAGTTTATCGTTCTCCGGCTGGTAACGTAGGTCCTCTCCCAGCAGAAAGGCGACGTTGCTGTGGGCTCGGTCGCGAATGACGGTGTACACCGTGCGCTCGCCTTCCTCGTTATAGACCCGAATGAAAGTAACGTCGGGCAGATAGGTGATAGCTGGCAGGAATTCGGCTCGGGTTGCGGCCAGCTCTGACAGCATCGTATCTGCATTGCGGACCCATTCCGGTTCGTCTTCACGGCCACAATCACTGCCCCCGCAACGGTTTATCGGGTCATCCGACTCTGCGTTCAATTCACTGAAGTTAAGTAGCAGGCGCGCTCCCAGCTCTTCGTTGAAAGCAGAGGTTGCATACCGCACCTGGGAGGGGGCGGTTTCGTCCATGCTGGCATAGCTGTAATCGAGTTTCAGCTCACCAGCACCCTGGTACCAATTGCGCAAAACCCGATTGCGCTCCCCTGGTGGCACAAGGCGCAAATAGTCCTGCTCACCACCATTGCGGATCAGATCGAAATAGAGGCGCGTCTGGGCCTGATGAGCCACATTGCCAAATACATCGAAATTCACCACGAGTTCGTAGTAGGTGCGCTCAAACAGAGGGTAATCCATCCACCAGCTGGTAAGTGGTACCTGCCCGATCAGCCCACGCTGGACAGAGGCATTGTCGTGATGGCGGAAAACAGTCAGCAAGGCGTTCGTATTGTCACCGTCGCCATCCCAGATGTAGTCGAGTGAGGCTCCTTTAGGGTAGGCCTCACGGTAGGCGCTGTTTCGCAATTCATGGTAGCGGTTGCGCTTGCCTTTATATTCGCTCCAGTTCTCGCCCAGATCCAGCAGTGCGTTGTCTTGCCCGGGCAGTGCCAGTAGTGGTGTTACTTTGTCGCGGTACTCCGCATTGGTTATGTAAAGATCATTCTCCGGGTCATGGTAAGTCACCCAGAAATGGTCACGGATCACATCGGTGGCAATCTGACCACGGCATACCGGCCCGCGAATGAATGTGCGGGTAAAGTACTCTGCGTTATCCAGCATGAACTGGTAACGGGCCTTTGCCGGAATATCGGCAAACGTGGCGAAGGGGTTGGCGCGGCTTTCCTGGCTGTAGTCGGGCACGGTTTCCACCTGCCAGTCACCTGCTTCGAACAATTCCCGGGTACGCTCAAACTTTTCTTCGCCAAAAGCAAAGGTGATATGACGTTTGTGTACGATGCTGCCGGCGACCGGGCGCAGTCGGTAATACACCTGAGATTTCGGGTCATCGTTGGGGCGGCGGGTTGCAATCATGTCGATGGGTGTGCCCGGCGCTGTGCGGGAGCGTACAACCTCAAAGAAACGGGTTTCTGCACCCTCGTCTTCGAAGTACAAGTGTGCAAGATAAAGGTGTTCATAGACCCAGCGACTGACCAGTTGCTGTCGTAGGCTGCCGTCGTTGAGCCAGGTCTCCCAGCGCTGGATGTGATTCCGCTCGGCTTCGTTAACCCGGGTCACTAACGGGCTGATAGCGCCGCCCTGGTTGAGCCAGCCAGTTAGCGTGGCATATTCGTCGTCAGTCAGGCCGGTAACGGCTAAAGGCATACCCTCATAGGGGTGGTCGCTGGCGTAGTCTGAGAAGTCGGCATTGCTGACACATTGATTGGCGCGTGACAGCCCGAGCTCTATGTCTTCGGGCAGTTTGCTGTTGGGTGCAAATTCATATTCTTTGCCCAGGCGGATCATGTTTTCGAAAAGGCTGCGGGTCTGGTCACCACGGGCGAGTACGGAGTAGAAACCCTTATCTCGCCACTGCTGTTCTGTCTGGGCGTCGATACCCAGGCGTGTGGGTGCTTGAGCGTCCAGACGGGCGCCGTTATATACGGAGTCTTTGTGAGCGCCGCGAATCAGGCCGTCGGAGTACTCCATTTTCAGCTGGCAGGGCGCATCAAAGCAGCTGTGGCAGGCGAGGCATTTGGCTTCGACTATGGGGCGCACGTCTTCGTTGAAGCTGACCGGCTGTTGGGTTGCTGTGGGCAGCGCCTGTTTGAAGGTGGGCGGCGTGGTGTTTTCGGCACAGCCGGCGAGGAACAGCAGGGTAATCAGTGCTGCTGTGATGAGTCGCGCCATTGGGGGATCCTGTGATTGTCGTTTTGTGATGGGGAATTATAGAGGGTTTGGTTGGGGTTCGCTAAGGCCCATTGTGGGAGTGGGCAGCAGGCCGGGAAGACTTTTGCTCTGGGAAAAACAACTCGCTTCGCTCAGACATTTTTCCCGGCGCAAAAGTCTTCCCAGCCCGCTTCCGGTCGGCCATTGGAGGTTTCTCATCAAAGTTTGGGAAATGGGTAGATATGCTCATATCTGAGGGGGGAGAAAAGCCCGATTATCGCGATTATTGTCGGGGCCATTCTGGCGCCGGCGCCCAAGCTGTATTCCCTCAGGAGGGACACACCATCAATGACCGAGTCAGCCAACGCTAACATCGCAGATTACTACACCGCCGAGACCTTTAACCGGATCAAAGCGTTTGCAGATACCAAAGAGACACCGTTTGTGGTGATTGATACCGCCACTATCGATCGGCAGTACGATGAGTTGGTGGAAGGTTTCCCCTATGCCAATGTCTATTACGCGGTGAAGGCCAATCCGGCTCCCCAGGTTCTGACCATGCTGCGGGACAAGGGTGCGAGTTTTGATATTGCGTCGGTGTATGAGTTGGAAAAGGTGATGGGGCTGGGCGTGACCGGCGACCGGATCAGCTATGGCAACACCATCAAGAAGGCGCAGGATATTCGCACTTTCTATGAGAAGGGTGTGCGTATGTTTGCCACGGACTCCGAGGCAGATTTGCGTAACATTGCCAAGGCGGCTCCCGGTTCAAGGGTGTACGTGCGCATTCTGACTGATGGCACGCAAACGGCAGATTGGCCGCTCTCGCGCAAATTTGGCTGCGAGAATGATATGGCCATGGATCTGCTGATTCTCGCTCGTGATCTGGGCCTGGTGCCCTACGGTGTGTCATTCCACGTGGGCTCCCAGCAGCGCGAAATCGGTGCCTGGGACTCGGCTCTGAATAAGGTGAAGGTCATTTTCGAGCGTCTGAAAGAAGAAGACGGTATCGAGTTGAAGATGATCAATATGGGTGGTGGTTTTCCAGCTAATTACATCAACCGGACCAATGAGTTGGGTGTGTATGCGTCTGAGATCACGCGGTTCCTGAAGGAAGACTTTGGCGATGATCTGCCTGAGATCATTATCGAGCCAGGCCGGTCGCTGATTTCCAACGCAGGCGTGCTGGTGAGCGAGGTGGTTTTGATCGCCCGTAAGTCCCGTACGGCTTTGCACCGTTGGGTATTTACTGATGTGGGCAAGTTCAATGGGCTGATTGAAACGCTGGATGAAGCGATTAAATTCCCCATCTGGACGGACAAAAAAGGTGAAGGTGAGGATTGCGTGGTTGCGGGACCTACCTGCGATAGCGCCGACATAATGTACGAGCATCACAAATACCCGCTGCCGTTGAATTTGGCTATCGGTGACCGAATGTACTGGCTGTCCACGGGGGCTTACACAACAACATACAGCGCCGTGGAGTTCAACGGATTCCCGCCGTTAAAGGACTACTATATCTAAAGTTCGAAGGCCGGGGTGTGAGGGTGTCTTTTCCGCCGGGAAAAAATGTCTGAGCGCAGCGAGTTGTTTTTCCCAGAAGAAAAGACACCCCCGCACCCCAGCCCTGCACCATCGATCTTAGGCAGGGCTTTATTGACGTTGAAGGTTAAGTTTGACCGCTATAGGAAAGGCAAGTACGCCGTAGGCAATCATTACCGCTATGGCGTGTGTTACGTCGCCAGTCCAGTCTGATACCAGACCCCCCAGCATGGGCACGGTGAACGCCAGAGTATAGCCCACCAGAAAGTTGCCGGCGGATAGCCGACCGGTTTCGTTGGCTGGCACCAGTAGCGGCGGCAATGCCACCAACATGATCAGCATTATGCCAGCGGTGAGACTCATGACTGTCGCGCTGGCAATTGCCCACCATCCGGTAAATAACAGCATTCCTATCGTGCCCAGCAGGCTGAGCATCAGCACGGTGATTAGTGGTGCCTTTCTGCCTACCCAATAGCGGGCCATTTTCAGCATCAACAGTGACGCAATCACCTGAGCAAAGTTGTACCAGAACAGGGCTTTGGTAAGGTTATCAAACTCGCCTCTTTGCTCCAGTAACGCGCCCATATAGGAATTTACGCCGAAGAACAGGGAGCCGGATACGCCAAGTAGCAGGCCAAGTTTCAGAGTAAGCGGGTTTTTCCAATCCGGTAGCCAGGCAACTTTTCGGATGGGCCGCGCCAGGTCACGCTTGGGCAGGAACAATGCTGCGGCGACCAACAATGCGGGTAATGACCAGGCCAGCATGGTGGCGCGCCAGCTGTTTTCCAGCAACGGCATGATTACAGGCAGGGTGATGCCGGCGCCGATGAATTCGCCCATCAGCATGCCGTTCATGTAGATGGCAGACCCGAGCGCCAGGTGTTTTGGCTCCAGCCATCGTGGCAGCAGTGCAGGTAATGCGGGCTGCATCATGGCAATGCCAATGCCCATAACGGCGCTGGTGAGCAGTAATGTGGTGGTGTCTGGCGCCAGGCCGCGGCCGGCGGAGCCGATGACCATGACTAATATCGCAAGGGCGAGTGTATTCCGGGGACCTATGCGTGATATCGACAGGGAGCCGGGCATGGCGCCTACGGCAAGCATCAGGATGGGCAGCGTGGTCAGCGCGCCGGTGAGGGTCTGGGAGAGTGCCAGTTCATCACCGATAAACGGCGCCAGCGGTGGCGCAATCAGTATCGGGATGCGCAAGTAAACCCCGGCGAGCCAAAGTAAAACCGCCACCGGCAGCAGGCTTGCTGGCGATGGCGTTACTGGTGCTGCGGGGTGTTCAGCAATAGACAAGAATGATCAGTCTTCGCTGGTATCCGGCAGATACGCACCGTCTTCGTCGTGTACTTCCTGCCCGGTAACAGGCGGGTTGAACGAGCAGATCAGACGCATGTCTTCGGTACCACCGCGGAGGGTATGCTGATCATGTTTGTCGAGAGCATACAGCGTGCCGTCGGAAATTTCGTGGGTCTCGCCAGTGGCTTTGTCGGTGATCGTGCCGTTGCCAGCTACGCAATAAACCGCTTCCAGGTGATGCTTGTACCAGAGGTTCAGCTCTGCACCTGCCGGGATGATTGTCTCGTGGAACGAGAAGCCCATGCCGTCTTTCTTTAGCAGCATGCGGCGGCTGGTCCAGCCTGGCCCATGCACTTCGCGCTCGGTACCAATGATGTCTTTAACCCGTACAATCTTCATGAGCATTCCTCGTTTTTTGCTGGAATAGCCTTACAGTATAAACATTCCTTTCAGGTCCGGTTCAACCGCCAGTTGTCGTAAACCTCCATGCATTGTTCTATGGCAGCCTGAAATTTCTGCTTTTGACCTTCGTCCAGAAGTTGCTGTTTGCGACACTTATCAAGGGTTCGCTGAATGGTCTGGCGGCTCTTTTTGTCAAGGCGCTCGAGCCAGTGATGATCTGCTGGTTCGAGGTCGAGTAACTCTCTGCCGGCGTGGTTGCGATGGCTTATATGCCACCAGTGGTCGACAGCCCTCCCCAGCACGACATAGCCGAACTGGCTGTCTTGCACTGGCCCGAACGTGGCTGTTTTCAGGCCGTTCTGGAGCAGGCCGATATTCAGGACCGGGAGCGTTAGCTTCCCTCCGTAAAAATAACTTCCGGCAGCGCCTAGCAGGCCCCCTACCAGAGCGCCGGCTCCAAGTGAGGAACCCAGGGTGATTGCGTCCAGGCCGGCACCGCTGACTGCGCCCGCCCCGAAGCCAGCGGTGGCGAGATAGCGCTTGCTGACGGCCCAGTGTTCGCGACTATCTTCCGAGAACAGGTCATGGTCGCTGTGCCATTCCAGCTCGGCTTCCTGTCGGCGGATGGTTTGATGTTGATACAGGTGTTCGATTTCGATCCGCAGGGATTGTTCCCGCTGGCGCTGATGCTGATACCAGCGTTGCCGGAGCTGGTCCGCAAGGGTGCTGTCACTGGTACCGGCGACCTGGTCCAGCGTTAGTGTGCGCTTTTCCTGGAATGACATCATATCCTTCAAGGCTTTCGCAATGATGCCAGCCGCCAGGCGTCGGCGTTGCTCACGCTGGGCCAACAAATGATGTGTTGCTTGATCCAGAGATTTCTCCCAGCCCGGCTCAAGTTGGCCAAAGGCACGCAAAAGGCTGAGATGTTGCTCGAAAGGGGCGCGAACGGCATCGAATTTGCGTACAACCTGAAAAAACTGCCCCAGTGCGGACTGCCAGGTGTCGCTGTAATCGTCGGATCCGATGCTGTTGATCAGGGCGAGGCTGGGCTGCCCCGTCCAGCGTAAAATCGTCATCTCGGCTTCATGCTGGGCACTGTAAGGCGCGGAGCCGTCCACTACATAAATAATACCGGCCCCTTCAATTAACGGGGTCAGCAGTTCGCACTCGTCAGTAAAACGGCCGTCGCCCTGATGTTGCAGAACAAACGCACGCACGGTTTCGCTGTGATCAGATGCCGATACGCTATGGGCTTCCAGCCATTCCAGAACCCGCCTGGGCCGCTGAAATCCGGGAGTGTCTACCAGTGTGTAGAGGATCTTTCCGTCCACGCTGAGGGGGTATGACTGTCGCGTGCGGGTCGTGCCTGGCTCCAATGCAATGGCGATGGCATCGTTCTGCGAGAGCGTTGCCACGACACTGGATTTGCCCTTGTTCGGATGACCCACGACAGCAAAGATGGGTGTGCTCGTCATTCAATAATTCCCCCTTCCGTATCGGGAACGATTCCGGAAGCCGGCATAAGGCTGACCGTTATAAATTCCGGCCCTGCGCGTTCGGAAAATCTCAGCCATTGCTGAGTCTGATGCGGATCTGGTTCCTGCTCCATGCGGGGAGCCAGCGGCACCAGGGTAACCCTGGAGCCCTTTGGCCAAAGATCTCTGGCGCTGGCAAGAAAATCATCCAGCTCGCCCGTTGGCGGCTCCCAACTGCGGGTAATCAAAAGAACGGGCAGGCGTGGCCCCTGTGCCAGATGGCTGGCAATTTGCTTCAGTGACTGCCGGTCTTCTTCCAGGGTCATTCTACCGCCTGCTCTGGCAATCAGGCTTTTGCCTGTGGTCAAGGTATCCGGGAGCTCCGGTTCACCGGCGCCCGCCCAGCACAAAACAATATCGGAATCCGGTAAGGGTTGCAGGCTCAGACGGGTTTCGGTGTCCGGCAGGTCCGAAGCATCATTATGTTCGTTTCCGGTATCAAGCGTCGGTGTTTCCATACGATACATCAATGCACGTAACGCCGGGTGGCTGGCCAGAACCTGCCGGGCTTTACGCCGGATCAGCATGTTTGCCAGCAAGAACAGAACGAGCCGGGGCAGCAGCGCCCAGGTTGTCCAGACCATGGCGATGAACGGCCACCACTGGCCCCAGCGTACCGGGTTGATGCCGCTGTTCGCCGCAGTGGCGCGAAAAAAACGAGTGGCTTCCACGAGTGCAAGGTCGGGAGCGGCGGCCGGCCATAGCCAGGCCCAGGGTGCTGCGACTGCAGACACCATGCGGTGATAGCTGCTTGCGTCGGTCTCGAGAGTCGTACTCCAGCCAAAGGCAAGATCCTGAAGCACCACCATGGCAAGTAAGGTCACCAGGCCTGCCACGGTAAAACACAGCCCGCCCAGTTGTGCGGCCCTTGCCATCAGAGTCGGTTGGAGTCGTATGGCGATTGCTGGTTCCGGCCTCTTCCGGAAGCGTCGGAGCAAACCGCGCCATGGTTGCCAGCCAACCAGAGATTGCACAGTGGTGAGCAGTGCAAGTAACAACTGGAAGGCTACAAAGGCAAGGAAAATGGTAATGTTGATGCGCTGTCCGCCGTCATAGAACAGCAGGCCAAGCATGGTCAGTAACCCGAACATTGTACCCGCTAGCATAAAACCGCTGTTGATCCGGCGCCAAAAGCGCAAAGTCTGCTCAGCGGACGATATTCCTGCGCCCGGGCCGCTAAGGCGGTTCATGTGGGCTAACCAGCGTTCAGGGTCCGGCGTGACATCTTGTTGTTCGCAGGTCAGTGCAAATTTACGGTCCCTCCGGTGTAAAAATGCCGGGGCCTGGCCGTTATCTCTCTGGGCGCAGGCATCAAAATCCAGCAGCAGGTGGAGGGGGTGATCTGTCATGAACGCTTCCGGTTGTGAATTCGGTCTGTTGGTCTTTGATGGTAGGATATCGGTATTACCCTGTCCGATACCAGACAACGAGCCCTCATGCCCCACCACCTGATGAATCTGCGCCATGTGCCTGATGACGAAGCCGAAGAAATACGGGCCTTGTTTGATGCTCACGAGGTACGTTTCTATGAGACGCCGCCAAGTCGCTGGGGTATCAGCATGGGTGGTTTCTGGGTGCATGATAACGAGGAAGCAAACAGAGCCAGAGTCTTGTTGCAGGATTATCAGCGCAAGCGCATGGAAAGCCAGCGTGAGGCTTACGAGGTGCGGCGTTCAAGTGGGGAATCTGGTGGAATCTGGCATATGTTCCGGAATAAACCGGTACGCACCCTGGCAGCCTGCCTGGCCATACTGGCGATTACCGGCCTGAGCCTGTTGCCTTTTATCCGGATAGGATAATTTTCTGCTCGTTATGATGTCAGCGCGTGGCGCTGTGTCACTCCAGAAACCCGCTTGCTTTAATTGGCTGTCCGACAATCACGACGGTGTCCGGTTTTCAGGACAATTCCCGTTAGTGGCCCCGTAGCGGGCGGTTTCGATGCAAATTCGAACGCCTGGCCCCGTGAACTTGTCCGGAAATCTGGACGAATACGCAGTTCAGTCTAAAGAATTCATTAAAATAATCAGTAAAAACATAAAGATAGAATTATGGCACAGGAGGCGCATAGGGTTCCTTTCGGGTCGTGGTCCCGACCCGTTCTTAACAACAACAAATAAGGAACGACCATGAAACGTCTCATGATCTGTACGCTGATCGGCGCTACAGGCTTTGGTTTGAGTGCCTGCAACGACAGCGATAACGACAAAACGCCAGAGGTAAATCAGGTACCCGGGTTTATCCAGGGTGATATCCAGCGCACCGCTTATGATGGTATTACGGATGACCTGCTCACTGCCGGTCTGGGCGCTACAGGCCTGGGCAGCGCCACTCCACCGGCCTTCGCCGACCCTCTCAATCCCACTCCTGGCGAGCTGCGCCAGCTTGCGATCTACAATAATTATCGGGCGTTAGTGGATACGTCGCCGGGTGGCGGCTATGGGGTTTTCTTTGGCCCCGGCGTGGGCAATAGCACCGAAGGGCTGGTACCCGGGCAGGAGTATATTGCCTTCATGACGGTCCCGGGCAGTGATGTCCCCGTTACGGTTATGGCCCAGATACCGGATAGCTTCGATACGCAAAGCCCCTGCATGATCACCGCGCCCTCCTCCGGATCCCGGGGAATTTATGGTGCTATAGGAACGGCCGGAGAATGGGGACTGAAAAAGGGCTGTGCCGTGGTCTATACCGACAAAGGTAGCGGGACGGGTGCGCACAACCTGGAAACCAACACTACCCAACGTATCGACGGCACGCTGACCGGCGCAGACGAAGACGTGCAGTTCCGGGCTGACCTCAGCGATACAGAGCGCAGTGATTTTACTGCTGACTGGCCGGACCGGCTTGCTTGGAAACACGCCCACTCGAAAGTTAACCCGGAAGCTGACTGGGGACGCCATGTTCTGCAGTCTATCGAGTTTGGGTTCTGGGCGCTCAACGAGCAGTTTGGCACCGACGACGAAGCCAATGCGATTACGCCCGCAAATACGCTGGTCATCGCTTCCAGTGTTTCCAATGGTGGTGGCTCATCGGTTCGTGCGGCCGAACAGGACACTCAGGGATTGATTGATGGCGTTGCGGTCTCGGAGCCGAATTTAAACCCGGTTGTGGATGCCAGCTTTACTATCAACCAGGGAAGCTCTGCCGCAATAGTGGATCACAGCAGAAGCCTGTTTGAATACACCACAGCGCTGGCGGTTTATCAGGGCTGTGCGAACCAAGCGCCAGCGATTCGCGATGACGCACCACTGAACTTCCTCAACACACCGGCGGTGCGCGAGAATATCTGTAACTCCCTGGCAAATAAAGGCCTGCTCAACGGTGCAGCCAGCGCAACTCTGGACGATTACGCTACCGAGGCACAGCGTATTCTGAACGAGGACTTCGGCATTCAGCCCGAGCAGAATCTGTTGGCGCCTGTGCACTTCGCTTCCAATGTTGCCCAGAGTATCTCCATGACTTACGCCAATGCTTATGGTCGCGCTGGCGTCGAAGACCGTGTCTGTGGCCTCAGTATGGCTGCGGTGGATGGTGCGGGCGCAGTCACGCCGTTTGCGGCCGCCGCCGAAGCCGCTGCATTTTCAATAAGTAACGGCATTCCGCCGACCGCCGGTGTTGTTATGGTTTATGACAATGCTGAAGGCCAGCCTACGGCCATGCCTGCCAGCGTTTCGCCCAGTAGCAGTACAGCCGACTATGGTCTCGATGCCTTGTTGTGCTTGCACAGCCTCGCGTTGGGCCATGATGCCGTCACTGGCAATCCGTTGTCAGGTGATGATGCAGCTCTCGCCGCAGCGATTGCCGAGGGTATCGACGAAATCCGTGCCACCGGCGACCTGCAGGGTAAGCCGGCGGTGTTTGTGACTGGCCGTGCGGATGCAATTCTGCCGATCAATCACGCTTCCCGGCCCTATTACGGGCTTAACCAGCGGGTGGAAGGTGATAACAGCGAGCTTCGTTATTACGAAGTACTCAACGCCCATCACCTGGACGCGTTAAACGGTCTGGCGGGTATTACTGAGCGTTATATCCCTCTGCATCACTACTATTTCCAGGCTCTGGATCTGGTGTGGAAGCGCCTGACTGCCGACACGCCGCTGCCGCCAAGCCAGGTGGTCCGCGCCGTGCCAAGGGGAAACCCTGCTTCAGATCTGGCCGAGGTAAACCTGCCCGAGATTGCAATGAACCCGCCAGCAGGCGATCTGATCAGCCTGGAAAGTGACGAGTTGCGCATCCCCGATTGATGGCTATCCAAGCATCGCATTCCCCCTCTCATTTGCTCACTTTACGGAGGGGGCCATATACTTCCGACGGAACACCCGGCATTGCCGGGTGTCAGGGCCTTCATAATGATTGATATTGACCCCGGCGGTACGCGTTACATGACACAGTTGTTCGGTGAGAAAAATAAAAGCGGGTTGACCCGAGACCTTATCGAAGCACTCTTCCCGATGTTCGAGGAAGCCAGTGCCGGTGCCATTGCGGTTGATCGCGAGGCGCGCATTACCTGGATGAACAGCAGCTATTCGCAGTTGTTGGGCCTGAAAAGCCAGGCCAGCGCTATTGGCCGGCCGGTGCGCCAGGTTATTCCGGAAACCCGTATGCCCGAGGTTGTGGAGACCGGCAAACCACTTCTACTCGATATCATGGAGCATCAGCAACAGCAGTTGGTGGTTACCCGATTACCCTTCTATGACGAAACCGGTGAAATTGAGGGTGCGGTGGCATTCGTGCTCTATGATGATCTGCAACCACTTACTCCCTTGGTGAGCAAGTACCGTCGTTTGCATCAGGATCTTGCTGCTGCGCGCAAGGCGCTGGCAAAAAAAGCGAGGAGCACACGATACAGCCTCGGCGATTTTGTTGGTGCCAGCCCGGGAGCTCTTGAGGTCAAGCGTCGTGCACGCCTGGCTGCCGGTCGTGAGATGGCGGTACTGTTGCTGGGAGAGACTGGGACGGGAAAGGAAGTGCTGGCACAAGCGATCCATACTGTTTCGAGCCGCGCGGAAAAACCGTTCGTGGGTGTGAATGTGGCCGCCATTCCAGATAACTTGCTGGAGGCCGAGTTTTTCGGTGTGGCGCCAGGTGCCTACACAGGTGCAGACCGGAAGTTACGGGAAGGAAAGTTCCAGCTTGCCAACGGCGGAACTCTGTTCCTCGATGAAGTCGGCGATATGCCTTTGCCGCTGCAGGCCAAACTGTTGCGGGCTCTCCAGGAGGGGGAGGTCGAGCCTCTGGGTTCCAACAAGGTTGCATCGGTCGATGTCCGGGTCATTGCGGCAACCAGTCGTAACCTCGAGGCTATGATTGCCGATGGCAGCTTCCGCTCAGATCTGTATTACCGGCTCAATGTGCTGGAAATCCCCATACCGCCTTTGAGAGACCGGCTTGCTGACCTCGGCCTGCTGTGCGAGACCCTGCTCTGGGAGATCAGTGAGGGTCTGGATATGCGTGCAGAGATATCGGATGCAGGTGTCGCGGCGCTCGCAAGCTACGACTGGCCGGGGAATATCCGCGAGTTGCGCAATGTGTTGGAGAGAGCTCTGACCATGAGTGAGGAAGGTGGCGTGCTGGATGCCGACGCCATGTTCAAAGTACTGCCACGCTTTGGCGCGCGCCCGCTTCCGAAAACGGCATCGCGGCCCGTCAGGCCCTTGTCGGAAATATTGGCAGAGGCAGAGGCGCAGGCGGTGGAAGAAGCGCTGGTTGCTACCAGAGGTAATCGAACCAAAGCCGCCCGGCTATTGGGTATTTCTCGCTCGGTGCTGTACGAGAAACTGGCCAAGATGTCCTGATATCAGGACAGGTGTCCTGATATCTGTACAAGTACTTACGACTATAGCATTATATTGTCCGGCACCTCGGACACTTCGGTGACCTACCGTTTCCTTTGTTTTTTCAACTTATTGATATAAAAGTAAAAATTGGCATTGGCATAGTCTCTGCTAATTCTAGTGCGCAGGACGTCAGAACAACACAGAAAATAATCCTGACGCTAAACGTAGGACCCCCGGTTTATAACTGTCGGTTGCGTTTTCTGTGTTTTCTGGCTGGATTTCAGACCAGGCCTACCGGGCCAAAGAGCTCCGGGCCATATACAACAACAAGAAGGATCATCTTCATGTCTATCAAGCAAAAGCTTTCCGGTTTGACTCTGGGCATTACTGCCGCAACCCTTATGACAGGTGCCATGATCAGCAGCGATGCTTTGGCAGCTGAAAAAATCCGTTGGCAGGTGCCCCTGGCGTTTCCTTCTCACCTTGTGGGCCTGACAACGCCGGTTAAACATTTGACTGAGAATCTCAAAACAATTTCAGGTGGCGATGTTCAGTTGCGCTATTACGAGCCCAATGAACTGGTACCTCCGTTTGAAATTATGGATGCTGTTGGTAGTGGCAAATACCCGGCGGGTTATACCTGGGTAGGCTACGATCAGGGCACTATTCCGGCTCTGCCGCTGTATTCAGGCGCCCCGTTCAATATGGAGCCGCCAGCTTATCTGGCCTGGTATTATCAGGGCGATGGCCGTGCTCTGCTGGAAGAGATCTACGCCAAGCGTAACATTCACCCCATGCTGTGCAGCATCATTGGGCCTGAAGGTGCTGGCTGGTTCGCAGAGCCGATTGAAGGTGTAGAAGACTTCGACGGCCTGAAGATCCGTTTTGCGGGAATTGGCGGCAAGGTACTGGAAAAGCTTGGTGCCTCGGTAACCATGGTGCCCGGTGGCGAGATTTATCAGGCGCTGGAGCGTAAGACTATTGATGCAACCGAGTTCTCGCAGCCTGCCATCGACAAAATGCTGGGCCTGGACCAGATCATCAAGAACTACATCATGCCTGGCTGGCACCAGACTCTGACCACGTCACACCTGCTGGTTAACAAGGATGTGTGGGATGGACTTGAGCCTCAGAGCCGCGCACTCATTGAGATGGGCTGCGAATCTGCCACGCTCAAGGGCTTTGCAGAGAGCGAGTGGGCACAGCCAACAGCGCTTCGTGACTACGAAAATGAAGGCGTAAACGCCCAGACTCTCCCCGAGCCTGTGTTGCGCGAACTGCAGAAAATCACCAACGAGGTATTGGACGAGATCGCTGCAGAGGACGAAATGTTCAATCGCGTGCTGACCAGCCAGCGCGACTTCATGGAACACCACTCCATCTGGCACTCCAATGGCTACTTGCCGCGGGATTTCTACCAGTACGACTGATCAACGGATGATGTTCACTGCGGGTAACGGATAATCGTTACCCGCCTCCTGCCCTGCATCCGGATAATCCGAGGTTTTTGTGACTGATACCAATGTCTCCGGGGATAATCAGGCCCCGGCATCCGACACTGATACGCTACCGACCAATGCGTTGTCCTGGCAGCTTGACCGAATGGTCGTTGCCGTTGGCCGCCTTGCCTCCTGGTTATGGATCGGAGTGTTGGTTGTTATTCTGATCAACGTTTTCTCGCGCTATGTGATGTCTCAAGGCTCCATCGCTCTTGAAGAATTATCCTGGCACCTGTTTGGAACGGCGACCCTACTGACGCTGGGGTACGCGGTAGTACGTGATGACCATGTACGTGTTGATGTGTTGAGAGAAAAATTCAGCCCAAAAACTCAAGCCATTATTGAACTGCTGGGGATTTTGCTACTGGCGCTGCCGATTATCGCATTGATGATCAACTCAATGGTGCCATACGCCTGGACGGCCTGGACTTACATGGAACACTCTCAAGCGCCCAGTGGTCTGCCTTACCGGTTTATTTTCAAAAGTATGCTTCCACTCGGTCTGGCGTTTGTGATGATTGCCCTGGTGTCCCGTGCCTCGCGATGCACCACCTTTTTGTTCCGTTTTCCCAGGGCCATTGTGCCTCCCTACGATGACCGGCGCTCTGTCGGCCATCCAAATCCCTGAACCGCGAGGCTATCGTCATGGGTGTAGAAGCGATTCTTGTTATCGCCATGTTCGCCAGCTTTATGGTGCTCTTGCTGCTGGGCTTCCCGGTTGCCTGGTCACTGGCGGGTATTGGTCTTGTATTCGGTATTATCGGCCACGTTATGGTCGAGTATCTGGATTCTCCCCTGTGGTTTACCTGGCAGGGCACTATTGGCGTTCTGGACGCCAGGATATACGGCATTGTTGCCAATGAGCTGATGGTAGCGCTACCCATGTTTATTTTCATGGGTATCATGCTCGACCGTTCCGGAATCGCCGAAAAACTGATGCACAGCCTGGTGCGGGTACTAGGCGGGTTGCGCGGTGGTTATGCGATTACCGTAGTGCTTGTAGGCGTGTTGCTTGCAGCTTCCACCGGTATTGTTGGAGCGTCTGTTGTATTGCTGGGCATGCTGTCCCTGGGGCCCATGATGCAGGCCAACTACAACAAGTCACTGGCGGTGGGAACAGCCTGCTCCGTCGGAACTTTGGGGATTCTGGTACCGCCAAGCATCATGCTGGTGTTGATGGCTGACCGGCTTGGTACCCCGGACGCCTCCGTGGGCAAGTTGTTCATGGGTGCGCTGATCCCCGGTGTCATGCTCGCGATGCTCTACATTCTTTACATCATCATCGCCTCATACATAAAGAAAGATCTGGCGCCCGCACCGCAAAACCGTGAGCGCCTTGACGCCCGCGCCTGGCTGGGCGTTATTCTGGCGGTGTTGCCACCGATGGCGTTGATCATTTCTGTACTTGGTTCGATCTTTTTCGGTATCGCCACAACCACGGAAGCCTCTGCCGTTGGCGCTGGCGGTGCTTTGATCATGGCATTTGTCAGCAAGCGACTGGATATGGAAACCCTGAAAGAGTCGCTCTACCAGACCAGCCGTACCTCCGCATTTATCTTCGGCATCTTTATTGGTGCTACGGTTTTTGCTTCGGTGCTGCGCGGGCTTGGTGGTGATGAGGTTATTGAAGGCGCGATCACTGGTTTGCCGTTCGGTACCACGGGTGTGCTGCTGACCGTTCTGTTCATTACCTTTCTGCTCGGATTCTTCCTGGACTGGGTAGAGATCACGCTTATTGTATTGCCTTTGGTGGCACCTGTGCTGTTCAAGCTGGGTGTGGAGCCGGTGTGGTTCGCCATCATGTTTGCCATGTGCCTACAGACGTCTTTCCTGACACCACCGGTCGGTTTTTCACTTTTCTACATCAAAGGTGTATGCCCGCCGGGTATTACCACCCGGCATATCTATCTGGGTGTGTTGCCGTTCATTGCCTTGCAGTTGCTGGCCCTGGCTCTGGTGTTCTGGTTTGCCCCGCTGGCAACCTGGCTGCCAAATGAAGTTTATGGCGGTTCGTGACGGGCGGCTTTCCGCAGATTTTTTAATAACAACTGGGAGACAAACACTATGCGTCTCGAAAATCGAGTTGCACTGATTACCGGTGCGGGGCGTGGCATCGGCCGGGCAATCGCCGAACATTATGGCCGTGAAGGTGCCCGAGTGGCGGTCGCAGATCTCACGCTGGAAAGTGCGCAAGAAGCTGTTGATGCCATCGAAAAAGCGGGTGGTACGGCGATGGCGCTAGCCATGGATGTGACCGATGAATTGGCCGTTGAAGAGGGCGTGTCTGCAATTGTGAATGCCTGGGGTGGCCTGGACATCGCTGTGGCCAATGCCGGTATTCAGCATATTGATCCGGTTCACAAGCTTGCGTATGCAGACTGGCGCCGTGTGATGAATGTACATCTTGATGGCGCTTTTCTGGTAACCCGGGCTGCCCTCAAACAGATGTACGCGGGCGGCGGCGGGACTATGCTATATATGGGTTCTGTGCATTCACTGGAGGCTTCGCCACTGAAAGCGCCTTACGTGGCTGCGAAACACGGTATGCTGGGTTTATGCCGGGCGGTCGCCAAAGAAGGTGCAGAACATAGCGTGCGCAGCAATATTATATGTCCGGGCTTTGTCAGAACACCGCTGGTAGACAAGCAGATTCCGGAACAGGCAAGAGAACTGGGTCTTTCCGAAGAAGACGTGATCAGCAAGGTTATGCTGAAGAACACAGTGGACGGCAAGTTCACGACACTGGAAGATGTTTCCGAAATGGCGGTGCACCTTGCTGCCTTCCCCTCGGCTGCCCTTACAGGCCAATCGATTGTTGTCAGCCACGGCTGGCACATGCAGTAAGCAACAGGAGCGACGGATGAGCTTTACTGAACTATCACCCGTAGTCTGGACTCCCTCGGAGGACACGCTGGACAATGCCCGGATGGGCAGGTTCAAAGCTTGGCTGGAAGATCAGGGATATGGTCCCTTTGCCGATTATCACGCGCTGCACCGCTGGTCCGTTGATGATCTGGAAACCTTCTGGACCAAAGTCTGGGATTATTGCGGGCTGATCTGCGAAACGCCGGCCACCAAGGTGCTGGGCAAGCGGGACATGCCGGGTGCCGAGTGGTTCCCGGGCATGAAACTGAACTTTGCGGCCAACCTGCTGCGACTGGCTGAAGGTGATCATGCTAACCAGGAAGCGATCGTGGCTTATTGTGAGACGCGCCCTGTTCTGCGTCGCACCTACGGTGAACTGAAAGCCGACGTTGGCGCACTGGAGGCGTTTTTACGCAGTAAGGGCATCGAAAAAGGCGACCGGGTAGCCGGTGTTGTCACCAATGGCTATGAGGCCATCGTAGGCATGCTGGCGGCTACCAGCCTTGGCGCCATCTGGAGCTCCGCCTCGCCGGACTTCGGTATCAATGCGATTCTTGACCGGTTTGGCCAGATTGAGCCCTCTGCACTGATCGTGGTAAACGGCTATGGCTATGGCGGCAAGACATTCGCCCGACAGCAGGATTTTGCTGAACTGGTGGCAGGTCTGCAGTCGCTCAAGTGTGTTATCAGTGTTGAGCAGCTTCCGGGTGAAGCCGCTATTCCGGGCGAACTCGTTACCACCTGGGACGCAGCGCTTGCTTCCGGCGCGGGCCAGGCACCCTCGTACACCCCTGTCGATCCGGATCACCCTGTTTATATCCTGTATTCGTCCGGCACAACCGGCAAGCCCAAGTGCATTGTCCACGGGACTGCTGGTTTACTGGTGAATCATGCCAAGGAACTGATCTTGCACGGTGACATAGGTCCCGGAGATCGATTCCTCTACTTCACCACCTGCGGTTGGATGATGTGGAACTGGCAGGCGTCAGCTTTGTTAACCGGAGCCGCCGTGATCACGGTAGACGGCTCACCTGGCTACCCCAGTCTCAGCTTTCTGTGGGACACCGTCGCCGCCGAACACGTCACCCACTTCGGCACCAGCGCCCGGTTTATTGCTGGCTGCCGAAAAGCCGAAATGTCCCCGGCGCATACGCTTGACCTCAGCAGCCTGAGGGTCGTATTTTCAACCGGCTCGCCCTTGCTTCCGGAAGACTATGACTGGATGTACAGCCATGGAGCCCCTGAAGCACTGCTTGGTTCCATTGCTGGTGGTACAGATATCTGCGGCTGTTTTGTTGGTTCCACACCCATGTTGCCGGTGCGCCGGGGCGAGATACAGTGCAGCCTTCTGGGCGTTGATGCTGTTGCTTATGGTGACGATGGCAAGCCGGTGAAGCAGGGTCGGGGCGAACTCGTGTGCCGCCAACCTTTGCCCTCCATGCCCGTCGCTTTCTGGGATGACGCCGACGGTGAACGCTATCGCTCTGCCTATTTCAAGAGCTTTCCGGGCGTGTGGGCGCATGGAGATTTCATTGAGTTTACCGAGCACGGCGGCGCAATTATTTACGGGCGCTCCGATGCCACACTCAACCCCGGCGGGGTGCGCATCGGCACGGCAGAAATTTATCGCCAGGTAGAAACCGAAGCGGCTATCAAAGACAGCCTTGTGGTGGGACGCCAGATCGAAGGCGACGTAGAAGTGGTGTTGTTCGTTGTGCCTGCGGAAGGTCAGCAACTAACCGACGAGCTGTTGAATCAGCTCAAGGTCCGGATCCGTAAAGGTGCCAGCCCACGCCATGTTCCAAAGCACATTGTGCAGGTGCCTGACATTCCCTATACCCGTAGCGGTAAGAAAGTGGAGCTGGCCGTTGCCCGCCTGGTCAATGGCTCCAGTAAGGCAGATAACCGCGATGCTCTGGGCAACCCGGAAGCTCTGGACCAGATTCGTGACCGGCTTGCGGAGGTAAACTTGCTACCGAAGACTTAGCTTGTGTGAGCGGTGGGGAGCAGAGGCCCCACCGCTATACATCGAAGCAAAATGTTCGAAAGTTTCGTAAATTCCCTCCATTTAATCACTCTGTCACTGAAGATTAACGGTGTTTACTCCGTTCTTATACTAAGATCGTAACCAGAAATCCCAAAAAAATGGTATCTTAGTAGGCCTATTAAAAGTTCCAAATCAGTCATAGCAACGATCAGTCGCTCACAAGGCTGCAGATCTCGCCATGGCCGTCCTGAACCCACCTATTATCCTGAGGACGAAAATGACATCATCCAAAGCAAAGATTGTCTATACACTGACCGACGAGGCACCAGCTCTCGCGACACGTTCCCTTCTTCCGATCCTGGAAACCTACGCCAAACCGGCTGGTATTGAATTTGAAACCAGCGATATTTCCCTGGCGGCCCGTATCCTGGCAACCTTCCCGGATTACCTTGAAGAAAATCAGCGGGTTCCGGATGCCCTTTCGGAACTGGGCGACTACACCAAAGACCCGGATGCGAACATCATCAAGCTGCCGAATATCTCTGCTTCTATTCCGCAGCTACGCGCCGCTATTAACGAACTGATCGACCAGGGTTACAAGCTTCCGGAATACAAGGAAAACCCTGAAACCGACGAAGAAAAAGAGATTACTGCCCGCTACGCCAAAGTACTTGGCAGCGCCGTGAACCCGGTTCTGCGTGAAGGCAATTCTGACCGCCGCGCCCCAGCCGCCGTCAAAGCCTTTGCCCGTAAATACCCCCACACCATGGGTGAGTGGAGCCCGGCTTCGCGTACCCACGTGGCGCACATGCGCGGTGGCGATTTTTACTCCAACGAGCAATCGCTGACTCTCGACAAAGCGACCAACGTTCGCATTGTTTTCGAGAACAAGGCGGGCAAGCAGACTGTACTTAAGGCTGAGCTACCTCTGCTTGAAGGCGAAGTGCTTGATGGCATGTTCATGAGCAAAAAAGCGCTGTGCAAATTCTTCGAGGAGGCCATCGAAGATTGCGAAAAAACTGGCGTGATGTTCTCCCTGCACGTGAAAGCCACCATGATGAAAATCTCTCACCCGATCGTGTTTGGTCACGCGGTGAAGATCTTCTACAAGGAACTGTTTGACCAGTATGGTGACCTGTTTGAAGAAATCGGTGTAAACCCGAACAATGGTCTGTCGTCTGTTACCGAAAAGATCAAGCAGTTGCCGGAATCCAAGCAGGAAGAAATTCAGGAAGCGCTGCACAAGACCTACGAGCATCGCCCTGAAATTGCCATGGTTGATTCCGTTAAAGGGATTACCAACCTGCACGTACCTAGTGACGTGATCGTTGATGCTTCCATGCCGGCCATGATTCGTAACTCCGGTAAGATGTGGGCCCGTGATGGCAAGTTGAAGGACACCAAGGCCGTTATGCCTGAGTCCACCTACGCCACCATCTATCAGGAAATCATCAACTTCTGTAAGACTCATGGCGCCTTTGATCCAACCACCATGGGTACTGTGCCAAACGTAGGCCTGATGGCGCAGAAAGCCGAAGAGTACGGCTCTCACGACAAGACCTTCGAAATCAAGGAAGACGGTATTGTGCGGGTGATTGCCGAAGATGGCACCGTACTGACCGAACACAATGTTGAGGAAGGCGATATCTGGCGCGCTTGCCAGACCAAAGACCTGCCGATCCGCGACTGGGTCAAACTTGCCGTCAATCGCGCCCGTGCTACTGGCATGCCCGCTGTATTCTGGCTGGACGATGAACGTGCCCACGACGCGCAGCTGATCAAGAAGGTAAACACCTACCTGAAGGATCACGACACTGACGGTCTGGATATCCGCATCATGTCACCGGTCCGCGCCATTCGCTGGACCATGGAGCGCCTGATTCGTGGCCTGGATACCATTTCTGTAACCGGTAACGTACTGCGTGACTACCTCACCGACCTGTTCCCGATTCTGGAACTGGGTACCAGTGCCAAAATGCTGTCTATCGTGCCCCTGTTGAACGGTGGTGGTCTTTACGAAACTGGTGCTGGCGGCTCTGCACCCAAGCATGTACAGCAATTGTTGCAGGAAAACCACCTGCGCTGGGATTCGCTGGGCGAGTTCCTGGCCATTGCGGTGTCCCTGGATGAGCTGGGTGAAAAGCACCAAAATCAGCGTGCACGCCTGCTGGGGCAGACCCTGGACAAGGCTACTGAGCGCCTGCTGGAAAACAACCAGTCGCCGTCACGGGTAACGGGTGAGCTGGATAACCGTGGCAGCCATTTCCATCTGGCGCGCTACTGGGCAGAAGGTCTGGCCAACCAGGATAGTGACCCGGAGCTGAAAGAGTTCTTTACAAAACTGTCGGCACAACTGGAAGAGAACAAGGACAAGGTTCTGGAAGAGTTGAGTGTTATCCAGGGTCATCCTGCGGATATCGGTGGTTACTACCACGCACCTGCAGATAAGGTGAAGGCGGTAATGCAGCCGAGTGAAACTCTTAACCGGATTATGGAAGAGGCCCGTGCTTCGGTGAAATAATCCGCGTTGCAATTGTGAATAAAAACCCGGAACGCCCCTTGTGGCCTTCCGGGTTTTTTTTGGCCGCGGATTAACCGCAAACCCATTGCGTGGGAGATGCCTTACTCCTGTTGTAACTGTGCGAACCGGCCTCCGGTCAATTGGGCCAGGTCCCCGGGTGAAAGCTCGATCTCCAGGCCGCGGCGACCAGCACTGACGTAGATGGTTTCAAAGGCCTCAGCGGAGGCATCAATGAACGTTTTCAGACGGTTTTTCTGGCCCAATGGACTTACGCCCCCGAGCACATAGCCGGTGCGACGCTGGACTTCCTGTGGATCGGCCATGCTGGCTTTCTTGCCGCCGGCAGCTCTGGCAATCAACTTCATACTCAGCATGGCGGTAACCGGTACCACGCCGACGGCGAGGGTTTTGCCATCAACGGTGACAACCAGTGTTTTAAATACCCGTGTCGGGTTAACGCCCATTTTTTCGGCGGCTTCGTTGCCGTAACCCGCGCTGGCGGGATCGTGGTCGTACTCGTGGATGTTGTGGGTAACGCCGGCTTTACAGGCCGCATTGATACCAGGCGTCATAGAGTGCTCCTGAAACCATTGGTTTTTATCATGCTCAACAGTCTATGATAACTTCAGACTTAACCAACCCGTATACAGAATAAAAACAGTCACCAATACCAAGGCATACCCGATGAACCCAATAGCCCGTCGTGCACTGCATAGTTGTAAGGTCCCCAAAGATCTATCTACCGTTACGCACCGCGATGCCGCCGGCGAAAGACCGGAATCGGTTGGCGTTGATACCCGCACCGTAGATGCTATCTGGAAAAGCGTCGAATCTCTCTACCGCACCGGTGTCCACCCGGGTATCCAGTTATCTGTGCGCCACAGGGGCGAGCAGATTCTGCATCGTGCGATTGGCCATGCGAGTGGCAATGGCCCCCAGGATCCTGCTGGTGTGCCCAAAGTACCGATGACAACCGATACGCCCATCTGCTACTTCTCGGCGTCCAAGGCGGTTACCGCTTTGTTGATGCATATGCTGGTTGAGCAGGGGTTGGTTAACTTGATGGACCCGGTATCCTATTATTGTCCGGAGTTCGCCACGAACGGGAAGCGGACCATCACAGTGCATCAGATCCTGTCACACAGGGGTGGAATTCCTGCTATTCCGAATGAAACCCCGATTGATGTTCTATGGAATCAGGACGAGATCTGGCGACTGCTCTGTGAGGCCAGAGCAGTTGAGGTAAATGGCGCCAAAGTTGCCTACCATGCAATAACCGGTGGCTATGTACTGCAGAGAGTGCTGGAAAAGGTGACCGGCGACTCTATTGAAAACTATCTCGATAAACACCTGCGCCAGCCTATGGACATGAAATGGTTTACCTACGGAATTCAGCCGGAGAACCTTCATGAGTTGGCTACCAACTACGCTACCGGCCCTACACCTCGCTTCCCTGTGTCCTGGATCGTCAACCGTGCGCTTGGCGGTGACATTGCGACCGTGGAGCAGGTAACCAACGACCCTCGCTTTCAGGAAGCCGTGATCCCGGCGGGTAATCTTTGCGGAACAGCGGAGGAAATGGGGCGCTTCTTCCAGATGATGCTTAACGGCGGTATTTGGAAAGGCAAGCGCATTTGCAGTGAGATCACTGTTCGGCGCGCAATCCAGCAATTCGGCTCATTACAGATTGATCGAACCATGATGATCCCCATGCGTTTCAGTGCCGGGATGATGCTGGGCGGCAATCCGGTTGGTTTGTGGGGCCAGCAAAGCCGCTATGCCTTCGGCCATGTGGGGCTGATTAACAAGCTCTGTTGGGCAGATGCGGCGCGGGATATCTCCGTAAGTCTTCTTAATACCGGGATTCCCATCGTCGGGCACCACCTACCTGCACTCGGGAAGTTCGTCTATACCATTGCCCGGGAGTTCCCGCTTCGCCCGGAAAGCGAGCGCCCGGTGATCGCTGCCTGAGGCAGCAACTATTTACAAGGTTCTGAGTTGCGCTTCCAGAATACCGAGTACGGATGACAGAATGTCGCGAAAGTCCGTCAGTGTCTGAGTGCGCTGAATGACTTCCTCGCGGCTCTCATCTAGCCGCTCCAGTTTGGGCACAACACGGCGAATGCCTTCCGTGATCACCTCATAAGGGTAATGGTGGTCCTGAATGCTGAGCTTGTTTATCTCGGACACTTCCTGGCTGAAAATACTGATGATGTCGTACAACATGTCCTTATGCTGGATGCTGGCGGCTTCCCAGTAGGCATCGTCCAGTAACTCAAGCAGGGAGAGGTATTCTCTGAGGGTATCGGCAACGGATGTCTGGCTCATAAGCAATCCCGGTGGCTGGAAATGAAGCAGTAAGTGGCACTATAGCAGTGGATTCAAAGGGTTTCTCTGCGTCTCGGGTTCTTGCTGCGATTATGTCGTAAAAGTGAAACTCCATTCATTTTTGTTGCGCTTTGTCAGACAGTTGTGCAAACTGCATTCTGGTAAAGGAATTGCCGTTACTCAATGGATGAGAGACACAATGGAAAAGCCCGGATTCCCCCAGTACGAATACCCTTCCACCGCCAGAAACGTCCGGCTCGATCACCACGACAGTGTCCGAAGCCACGTACATCAGCAAGTCAGTACAGAAGTAGAGCGGCTGGAGCGACGTATAGAGATTCTGCGCCTGACTAAAGCCCCTCATGTTGCCGTCATGATTTCGGCCTACGAGCGAATCATCAGTCACAAAAAAGGTTTTTTGCAGAACTGGGGGCTTGATGAACGCCGTGTCTATTGACGCACGAATGCACCGGTCGCAATCCAGCTGACAGCTGCATCATTGTCTGGCTGGTTACTGCAATGAGCCGGGTTAGCGGTGGTTTTTTCCGGCTCCGCATCGGTTGGCGTGTTAATTACAGTGGGTTCCCCATTGGAATAGAATATTCTGAGTATTGAATTCGCGTAGTTCAGCTCGATCCTCAGGCAGTCGGGGCTTGAGTCGCTCAGGCTGAGGGCGTCATATCGGTTAAGATCCAGTGTTGTTTTATCTGCACTCTTGATAAACAGAGTGTCGACTTTGTCCTGAACGAAATCCTGCCTTAGCTCGATACTGCCGAAGTTCCTGCTGAGATAATCCGCAGTCGCATACTCCGGGCTGTTGTAGCCGAGAGTCACAAAGTTGTTGGCATCAAACCGGCTCCCTGCCAGCAGACTGATCAATTCCGGCTGGGCCTCAGCTGCTTCAGGTTCAACGCTCCGGCTCACGTATTGTATGGTTCGATAAACTTTTGCATCCAGATCGCTGCCTTCGGGGCCGACTGGAAGGTATCTCCAGTCCAGTGTCGAGAAAACCCATAGCTTGTCGTTGAGCGATTTATCGCTCAACACAGCGTTCTGATCTGTAAATCTGATGAGCGCCCCGTTTCCCCGGGTGTTGTAGGTGCCGGCCTGTCCGGCGGCAATGCGTTGGCTGATATACGTCCTGCCTTCCCGGAAGTTGGTGACCTGGTTGGATGCAATGACCTGATTGATCAGATCTAGCGGGTTGCGCACTTTTTCATAGCTATTGCTGTTTTCGGCACGGGTTGCCTGAATGAACCTGTCAATGTGGGCGCGAATCTCGTTTGCCGTTTCACGATTGTCAGCACTGTCGTCGGGACCGCTGGGTTGTATGCCCTGGTAGAAATCCCGGAACCGGGTGTATTCAAGGTTGTCGGGTACTTGCTCGGTATTTTCGAGATCAAATGTTGAAAAGGCGAGGTCCACATTGGTTGCAGGATTAAACGCCGATTCACCGGTATCCTCCAGTCCGCAACCGCTCAAGTTCAGTAGTGTAAGTGAGATGGCAGCGAAAAAGCAGGAATGTCTCATTTCAGAAGGCCCTGAGGTGCGCAATTGTCCGTAAACGACTAAAGTGAATACCCGCGGGGCTTTCCGCCCCGATCCGACTGCTGACAATAAACCATAAAACAGGCATCTACCCTCGCGGAGATCACATTTTGCAGCAACGGTGCAAATCGGCTTCAGGCCAAGCGGTGCAATGGCTGCTTGCCGCGATACTCCTGGTAACGGCACTGGCGCCCGCCGTTGCGAGCGCCAGTGAGCCGTGCCGGAATGGTCAGATTCTTCTGCAAAAAGGCATGGAGAGCGTTCGTGATTTTGGTGGCTGCATCTCGTATCTGGAGGATGCCGGACAGCTTTACCTTCTACCCGATATTCTTGCTCTGGAGCCCGAGCGATTCACCCGGCATGAAAGCGGTGTGCTGAATTTCGGCTATACCGAATCTGCTTACTGGACGCGCTTTGACTTGCGTACGGATACAGGTGAGGCGGGCTCAGACTGGATTCTGGAACTGGCTTTGCCACTGGTAGATGAAGTGGTGCTGTATCTGGTGCGCGATGGCGAGTTGGTTGATCAGCGCACGGCAGGCTATCAAGACAACTGGGCAGAGCGTGATCTGGCTGTGCCCAACCCCACGTTCCGCCTGCATCTTGAGCCGGGCAGTGTTACTTCGGTGTACTTGCGCATTATAAATACCAACACGTTCCGCTTGCCCGTCAGTCTCTGGAGCCCGGACAGCTACATTGAAAAAGTGTCCGTGGATGAGATGGTCCGAGGCGCGCTTCTGGGGAGCCTGCTCGCCATTCTGGCCTATAACCTGTTTGTGGCGATATCTGTTCGCGAACGAAGCAATATCTATTACGTGCTCTACCTGGTATCGGCAGCGGTGTTTATCGCTACTGAACAGGTACACGGCGTTCAGTTGCTGGATAGCCGTCCTGCAATCTTTAGCAAGGAGTATCTGCATTTTCAGATCATCACGACCTGGTTCTGGGGCCTTCTGATGGCTCGGGCATTGCTCGAAACCCGCGCCCGGTCTATGGATCTGGACCGGGTGATAAAGCTGTGCATCTCTTCGGTACTTCTTACCTTTGTATTGTCACTGTTCCTGCCTTATCACGTTGCCATGGAATGGATTGTCATCGGTTCAATGTTGCTCTGCATTATCCTGATCGTGGTGAGCTATCTGTCCTGGCGCTATTACAACCCGGCTGCACGCTCCTACTTTTTCGCCTGGACGCTGGCGCTGATTGGCTTTGGTATATACGCCCTGACGGTTATGGGGTACCTGCCGCTCAACACATTCACTGGTTATGCGCCCCAGATTGGCCTCACTGCACAGATTATTCTGTTTTCCTTTGCTCTGGCTGACCGGATCAAGCAGGTCCAGGGCCAGGCATTGAACTGGAGCCGGCGGGCTTTATCCAACCTGCAGCGTTACCAGTCATTGTTTGATAACGCCATTGAGGGGGTTTTCCAGATGTCCCCCGGGCGACAGTTTGTTACGGCCAACCCGGCTATGGCACGTTTGATGGGGTTTGATAACAGCCAGGAACTTCTGGAAAACAACCCGGATGTACTTGAGGCGTGCATTGCCGATAGTCAGCTCCGGGAACTGGTGGTTGAGCAGCTGGAGGCGCGGGGCACGGTAAAAGGGGTGGAGGCTCGATACCTGACGAATGAAGGGAAGGAGCGCTGGGCCATTATTTCTCTCCATACGGCTTACGACGCCGATGGCGAGCCCACGCACCTGGAAGGAACCTGTGTTGATTCTACGGAAAGTCACCGGCGCCAGCGTATCGAGCGTGAGCGGGAGCAGGAGCGGCTGGAAAAAGAGCTTGCGCGCAATTCCGCAGAGGCCAAGAGCCAGTTCCTTGCCAATATGAGCCATGAGATACGAACGCCGCTATCGGCGATAATCGGTTACGGCGAAACGCTCATGGATCCTGACCTTGATGAGCAGGAAAAGCGCAGCAGCGCGGAGACCGTTGTCCGCAGCGGGCGGCATCTTCTCGACCTGGTAAACGATATCCTTGATCACTCCAAAATCGATGCCAACAAACTGGACCTGGATGTGGTTTCGGTGAATCTGCCAGATCTGCTGGATGAAATCCGCGCGTTTTTTGCTCCGCGGGCCAGAGAAAAAGGCCTGACTTTCAACATAGACTGTGAATTCCCGCTACCAGAGCAGATCCAGACGGATCCGACGCGTTTGCGCCAGATTATTATCAATCTGTGCGGAAATGCTCTCAAATTTACAGAAAAAGGCTCGATCTCCCTTTTGATCCGTTGTGATTGCGAGCAGGAACTGCTGGTTGCTCGGGTTGTGGATACGGGAATCGGTATGAAGCCGGAGCAGGTTGGTCGGTTGTTTGACCCCTTTGCCCAAGGCAGTGCCGCTATTTCCCGGCAGTATGGCGGTACAGGGCTTGGCCTGAGTATTTCGAGGCGGCTGACCGAAATGCTGGGTGGCAGTATCCGGGTCAGCAGCACATACGGCGAAGGCAGTGAGTTTGAATTGTCGATTCGCACCGGTGCCCTGAATGATGTGCATTTCCTGCAGGACGCGTCGGAGCTCAGCCGGCGTCGGCGCAGTATTCCGGTAGTTGTGGCGCCTCGCCTTTCCGGACGCATACTTTGTGCGGAAGATAACGATGTAAATCGCCGCCTTGTTTCGCTGCTGGTAGGGCGCACTGGTGCTGAACTTGTGCACGTGGGTAACGGCGCAGAAGCTTTGGAAGTGGCTGTCAGAGAGCCTTTTGATTTGATTCTGATGGACATTCAGATGCCGGTCATGAACGGCCGTGATGCCACCGCTGCGTTGCGGGAGGCGGGAGTGAATACGCCAGTAATTGCACTGACAGCCAATGTCATGTCAGAGGATATTGCCGACTACCGGCTTGCCGGCTGCAACGAACACCTGGCAAAGCCCATCGACAAGCAGCGTTTCTATCAGGTTCTGGCCCGTTACCTGAAGGTTCAGCCCGGCAGTGTCGGGGAGCCCGACCAGCAATACCACGGATGTGTTTTGGTGGCGGAGGCCAATGAAGAACGCCGGCACCTGGTAGTGCGGATGCTGAAACCTATGGGGCCGGACGTGATAGCGGTTGCCTCAGGTGCGGAAGCTGTTCGTAAGGCGCTTTCCGAGTCTGTGCAACTGGTGCTTCTGGGTCGATATATGCCCGAAATGAATCGTGTGGATGCAACGCAGCTGCTCAGACAGGCGGGTTTTCGATACCCGGTCATTGCCGTTGGCGCCGCTGACCAGCAGGAAATCAACGTATTGCGTGAAGCAGGTTGCGACGAGGTGTTGGACGAAGCACTAGATGAACAGCGTTTGCACACGCTGTTGGAGCGTTTTCTGACGTATGTCCCCCGGAGCGAGGAGACTGTATATGACGATGAGGAAATTGCACGCCTGGCGACCAGGTTCTTGTCCGGGCTAGGCGGGCGCTGGCAGCGAATGAGCCTGGCACTGGCAAGCGGTGATCAGGCAACACTCGAAACGGAAACGCATCAGATTAAAGGCTCTGCGGGCGCTATGGGGTATCCGGCAATGACCCGCCAGGCGGGTATTGTGGAGGCACTTGTAAAAGGTACGAGCCCACAATGGGAGCAGGTACGCACTGAGCTTGCGATACTGGGTGAGATGATAGAGCGTGAACAAACACAGAATAAAAAAGGAAGGGTTCAATGAGTGAGCGCCAGTTACACCGTGAAAACCAGTCCATGAGCATGATGTACGGCACCTATGCCGATATTCTGTTCGTGCTTTTCCCGTTTCTCGTTATCGGCATGCAGCGCCTTTGGGATGGTCAGCTTTACGAAACCCTGATGAATGCGGATCTGAGCATAGCGGCTGCTATTCTTGCCGGTCTTGCAATCGGCAAGTTCGTGCTTGGGCTGGTCACTAACCGGGACCTTGGCCGCTATAAAGAACGTATTGTATTCTTTATTGCCCTGACACTATTTGTCGTTCTGGGGCCCGCCATTATCCTGATGCTGAGTATTTCAGGGGGCACTGAAGTGCCTGGCTTCGTGGCATTTGTGCAGCCGGTGCTGCTGATCATTGCGATTTCGCTCTATTCAACGGCGGTCAGTATCAGCAATATACTGACCCGTGATGGTGAGCAGGAATCATACCCCGCCAATACAGAGGGGGTTATGCCGGATATTGTCCGCGCCTCGAGAGTCGGGTCTACACCGCTGGACCTGCCTCGGCATACTGGTTCCGACTCTTGGTAATCCCGGTTCTGCAAGGAGCCCGGTGAGCAATACCTCTGGCGAACAAGGAGATAAAGGATGGGCAATTTGACCGTACTGGTTGTCGAAGATGAGCCGGTGATGCGTGAACGACTGGTTGGGATGCTTTACAAGGCAGGAGCAGCTGACGTAACGGGTTGCGAGAATGCGGCCTCAGCTCGCAAGGCATTTGATGCTGGCAAATTCCAGATCGTGCTGCTGGATCTCGGTTTACCGGATGGCGACGGGCATGAACTAATGAGGGAGTTCAAGATGGCCCGGGATGGACAGCATGTTGTGCTGGTTACAGCGGATGATTCTATTGACAGTATTCAGAGGGCCATCAGCGCAGGAGCCAACGGCTATGTGGTCAAACCCTATTCCCAGGAAAAAATTCACGATGTGGTCAGCAACTATGCGGTGGTGCATGGCGGCGACCCGGCCACAATGCAGGGTCTGAACCGGCACCATTGACCGGTTCAGACGCTTCTATTCTGCCCTGAGCAGACTAGGCCACCTGGCGCGCGATCCAGGAATTGTGGCGAGTAGCCAAAGCGCGAACGTAGCGGGCTTCTGCAGCCCCGAGCGTCGCCAGCACGCCGTTGAAGATCCAGCCCCGCTCATAGACTCCAAGCACCCTTTGCTCGTCATCAAGATTAACGCGCTGGTTCAGCTTTTTGCAGATAGCATCCAACAACGGCAGCTTTTCCGGACGACGGATGGGCCCTGGCCGTGTGTTTGTGGGCTGGTTGGCTGCACGCGCTGTCGTTTGTCTTCTCATGGTGATCTCCTTGTCGTGTTGCGACGGCAAAAACAAAACCCCGGAGCCGAGGGCAACCGGGGTTCTGCGGAGATGCTGACCCGGTCGCTGCAAAGGCTCCCGGGAACTGACCGAAAGCCGCTAGATGCTCTTTACCTGCGCACGCATGCACTGCCCTTCAAGGCAAGCTTCTACGGCGTTCATCATGTGTGTAGGAGTCATTCGGGTCATAGTCGGTTTTGCTGTTTAATTTGAACGAATAGTGTATCCATTAGCCCAGTGTTTGCAATAGGTCCGGCGCTTCGGCAAACGCGTACAGACGCATGCAGGAAGTATGCTCATAATGCATTTGTCACGTGTTTTTACGTTGTGCTATCCAGGTTGCCTGTCAGGCAGGTAATTAATGGATCTCTCCTTTATACGCAGCCTTCAGGGCTGCGTTTTTTTTGGGTAGTGGAAAGTCCGTAGCCACTAACTCTTACAGATATCCGGGGTTGTTTGAGGGATACTTTGTACACTAATCAATCACTCAAACTGATATATACCCAGAGGTTGAAACCTAAGAAAATGTCCGACGAATTCGGATTTGCCCGCAATAAGTTCCGCATCCATTTTGCTGTAGAAATCGTTTTGATCGCTGCGCTGGCCATATACATGCTGTTGGCGAACGGCCAGATCGTTGGCGATGATCTTGCTTTTACCGTTCTTGGTGCCGGGTTGATGGCGCTTGTCACTTACTGGACGCTAAACACCCTAAGGGATGGCCTGGAGATCGTGGCTCTCAGAACACGCGCTCTGAAGCACTGACATACTCCCAGGTTCTTCGCAGAATCAGAGCATCGTTTGCTGCCCGATGAACGGGCAGGCCCAGGGCAGAAATGACCTTTTGGCGCGCAGATGGCCACTCCTTGATCTGCTGGGAATCAAGTAGTACAGCGACGGATTCCAGCTGAAATCCGGGCTCCACGCCGGCAGCCCGGAACAGCCGGTAGAGCCAGAAACTGTCAAACGTCCAGGCGTCACAGAACACATTCCCGGACAGTAATCGGTTGAGGTTATGAGCGACTTGCACTACACCACTGCCCTCCGCCGATAATCGAGACCTCGGAATGCCGTGAATCTGTTCTGCACTTTCAGACCAGTCCTTCCATAATATATGGGGCGCAATCAGCCAGCTATGCAGTGAGCTATCGGGCATGCAAACGCCGACCTCGATCGGGTAGCTTGCGATCAGGTCAAGACTTGATGCTTCGAAGTCGATAAATGCGGGGCGCAGTTCAGTAGTCATTGGAAGTCTGATTGTCAGGTTGCTTTAGGGTCAGTTTACCTGCCCTCGCGCTGCTACAATACCACTACTCTGTTACCTGGTCTTTACAGACCCAATTATCCCTTAACCAGGAGCCCGAATGACTGACGCCGTGGTTGTAATCTATTCCGGAGGAATGGACTCTTTTACTTTGCTTCATCGAGCGCGCGCCCGTGGGTTGCGAGTCCATGCGTTGTCCTTCAATTATGGTCAGCGTCATGTCCGTGAACTCGATGTTGCCCGCTCTGTTTGTGCCGATCTCGGTATCCCTCACAAGGTTATCGATATTCGTGCCATGAGCGAGGTCATGTCCGGTTCCGCATTAACATCCGACGAAGACATACCCGAAGGTCACTACGAAGAAGAGAACATGAAAGCCACGGTCGTGCCGAACCGCAACATGATCCTGCTTTCTCTGGCCACCGGCTACGCCGTAACCGTGGATGCCGGTGCAGTGTGGTATGGCGCCCACGGCGGCGATCACGCGATATATCCCGACTGCCGGCCAGAATTCGTAGAAAAGATGGATGCAGTGTGCCGTGTTGCAAACTATGAGCCTGTGGGCATCGAAGCGCCGTTCATGCATATGAGTAAAGGTGACATTCTTGCAGAGGGTGTGAAGCTTGGCCTGGACTACGCCAACACCTGGACCTGTTACAACGGGCGTGAAAAGGCTTGCGGGCTTTGTGGCTCTTGCGTGGAGCGCCTGGAAGCCTTCGCCGAAAACGACATTCCGGATCCGCTGGCCTATGAGACGGGGCGCTGATGTACAAGGTCAAAGAAGCTTTCTATACCTTGCAGGGTGAGGGCGCTCAAGCTGGCCGGGCTGCAGTATTCTGTCGCTTCAGCAAATGCAATCTGTGGACGGGCCGGGAGAAAGACCGGGCAACGGCGGTCTGTAACTTTTGTGACACGGACTTTGTGGGCACGGACGGCCAGAATGGAGGAGCTTTCGAGACCGCGGAAGCTCTGGCGGGTCATATCAATAACCTCTGGCCGAATGCTCCGGGAGTGCCCTACGTGGTTTGTACCGGTGGGGAGCCCTTGTTGCAGCTGGACGAAAGCCTGATTGATGCTTTTCATCAACGGGGGTTCGAAGTGGGAGTGGAGACCAACGGCACTCTGCCCGCGCCCGCCGGCATCGACTGGCTGTGCGTGAGTCCGAAGGCGGATGCACCTGTGGTGATTGAAGCCTGCGACGAGCTGAAGCTGGTATATCCTCAGCCCAAGGCCATGCCGGACAGGTTTACGCACATAAATGCCAGGCATTTTTTTCTCTCGCCCATGGCTTCCCCGTCAGCTCCTGACAAGGGCACAGACCCGGTCAAGCAGAGCAATACCCGCAGGGCCACCGACTACTGCCTGGCGCACCCACGCTGGCGCCTTACCTTGCAGATGCACAAAATCATCGGCATTGACTGATTATGCGGCTGCGACTCTGTAGTAACTCGGGCTGCTGCCTGTCCAGCGCTTGAACGCCCGGGTAAAATTTGCTGCATCTGCGTAGCCTAAAACGTCAGCAATCCGGTTCAGATTCATCCCGGTGCCGGTCAGCAGCTCCCTGGCCCGGTCCAGCCGCACCTGATCTACAAGGCTCTGAAAACTGGCGTTTTCTTCCTGGAGCCGGCGCTTCAAAGTGCGTTCTGAAACAAAAAGAGTGGCGGCTACCCGCGCCAGCTTTGGCGGGAAGGGGTAACTGGTTTCAATCACCCGTCGCACCCGGCACTCGAAGCCTGCATCTGCGGTCAGTTGTTCAAGCGCGTTCTCACACTGGACTCGTGACGATTCTGCAAGCTGGTCATCACTGAATCGGATAGGCGCTGAGAGGGCTGCGACGGGGATCACCAGCGCGTCAACCTGAGCGTCATAATTAACCGGCATAACGATCGACTGTCGGAAGCGATAAAAATAGGCGGGCTCAGGACCCTTTCTGAGAATTCTCGACCCTTTTGCGGTCGTGCCGGTGAGCTGCTGACCCATGAAGGCGCATCCGAACAGCATTGCGTCCATAACCAGCTTCTGCAAAGGGCCCGGCTCGCCATCACTCCGGATGGTGTAGTGTATGTCCGTGCCGCACTCGCGGCGGCTCACGCTCAGGTGCGGAGCCCTTAAAGTCAGATACCGGGTCATCAGATCCAGCGCGTCCTGCAGTGTCCGGCTGCTCATCACAGCAACGCCCAGGACGCCGTGCAATGGAAGCTTGAGCTTGCTTGCGAGCATGATGCCCAGGCCGGGCTCGCGGCTTTCTATAATGGCTCGGGTAACAAATTCACTGGCCTGGGCCTGGCTTACCCGGAGATCCGCAGATTTCAGCTGAACCGGATCCAGGCCGACCCGCAGCAGCAGGTCGCGCTCGTCGAGTCCGATGGTATTCAGCAGTTCGGCCAGTATATGCAGGTAGATGGCCGGCATACCCAGGTCCTGGGCAGTTGAGGCAGCGATACGCATAGGAGTCCTTGTTGCAAGCTGTTCTTGTTATATGACGTGGTGACTATTGGAGTTGATTATGACCTTTGCGGCGCTGCGCCCCCATGACTCTAGTGACGCGTCAATAGGCACGAGAGGCCAATTGTTCAGAGCAGGGCAAAACTTCGAGCAGGGAATTCAAGAGTCTGGAGGCTGGCTCAGAGCTGGATATCGGTAATAACCGGATTGTGATCAGAGGAGCGCCAAGGCGACGCGGCAGTGCCTGGCGGGTTGTGTTTATACCCCAATTGCGGTGGCTCGTCGGCATTGATAGCCCAGGTTCTGGCGCCGAGAATCCGGGGTTTGAGTGAGGCTGAGGCCAGGGAATAGTCCAGCGAACCTCTTTCACCCTTGTAGCGGTAGGTGTAATGGGCACACTGCTGTGCCTTGCACGGATGAAAATGGTGCACCATGCTGGTGAACCCTGCCTGCTGCAAAGCTTTTAGCGGATCTTCCTGAAAATAGCTGTTGAGGTCGCCTGTGATCAGAGTACCTGCCAGGTCGGGAACCTGCGGCAGCCGGTCAAGCCATTCTGTAAGCGCATGAGCTGCTTCTGTGCGACGCCCGGCATAGCACCCCTGTCCATCGTTCCTGTCCCGGTTGGCACCGGTTGCGCCCTTGCAGGACTTTGATTTCAGATGTGGCACTACCACTTGAATAGCAAGGCGCTGGCCTTCGGGCCGGAAAGTCTGTACCAGCGGCGGGCGCCCTTTGTTGCTGAACGGGCCGCTGTTCAGGCGCTCCGGATCTGTTTCGGTCACGATGCGGTCACTGCGGTAAAGCAGAGCGGTGCGTATCTGGTCGTGGCCATCTTTACCCGGAGTCATAACAAAAGCCCATTCCGGGCCGAGAGCCTTAGCCAGCTGAGCTATCGCACTGGTCTTACTGTAGCCGTCGTTTTCCAGCTCAGTGATCGCCAGAATATCCGGGTCTGGTCGCCGCAGGGCATCTATCAGCCGTCTGTGTTGCGCCTCGTAAGCCAGAGCTGTTGGTGCACCACGCTGTGTTGGGAAGCCCCCGCCTTCACCGTCGCCATTAAAATAATTCTCCAGGTTCATGGCCATGATTCGGACATGAGGCTCGGCCGGGCGGGCTGGTGCTGGGGGCCTCGAATTCGAGGATTCGAAAATTGGTGGTTCTTTCGGTTGTATTCGCCAGGCTCCGAAGCGGTAATCAAGGATGCCCGAGATATTCCGGACTTTATCGCCGCTGCGGGCAGTTTGCTCGCCACCCGGGCCGCCGGGTGGCCAGGGTATCGGGTTCGGGTGGCGAACGCTGCGTGCGTCGTCCAGCAGCAGCCTCTGCTGTTTGTTCCGGCTGGCAATCTGTGTGGCTTGTGGTCCAGGCTCAAGGTATTCCGTGGGAATGATTTGATCGCCAGCCGCCAGCGTGAGTTCGCCGTAACGTGCCAGGTTCCAGGAATCGATAATTGTTAACGGCTGGGCCACGTGGACCCGCATGTTTTCGAGTGACTCCAGGGCGTCCGGCCAAAGTAACGTCAGAGTCTGTGCTTTCGGGAGAGGTTCCGAACCACAGGATGTGATGGTTCCGATGTCGGTCAGCTCGGTCAGGCCATGGAACTCTTTTACCGTGCCAGTAACGCGTAAGCGCTCACCGGGTGCCCCCGTGTTATTGCGGGTATGTACAAACAAGGCTTCAGAGGTTTCCGGGTTAGCGTCGGTTTCGTCGTCAGCCTGTTGCAGATAAAAACCACCAAACCCGCCCTCAGCGCGGGCATCAAAAGTAAGTATGCCTTCTACCGTAACCCGGTCACCAACCAACGGAGAAGCGTCACCCCGCCCCTGAATCTTAGAAACAGGTGTCGCAGGTTTTCCGCAGGCATTCGCGGCCAGGCCCTCTGAAGCAGTCAGCAGCAGTGCAAGAAAAAGTGCAACAGACCGTGAACCTGCGATCACACTGGCCAGCTTATCTGAGGCCTGCGGAGGCTTTCAGAGCGCGTTCGCGCTTGCTGCCAAACCCGAGCTGATCAGGATTTGTCAGTTCAAGTTGCTGTATCAGCGGGTCGGGATGATGATTGTCGAGCGTAATTCCGAGGCGTGACAGTACATAGGGGGCAAGAGCCGCGCGAGTGTTGATATCCAGATGGCCATTCTCCATGCCGTAATCCATGGCAATGATTTTTTGCTGGGCTTCCGTCAGGCGGTGATCGGGTGAGATCGACATTGTGACGCTACGGTTCCAGTCGTCATCTTGCACACTGGTATGCTTGGCCTTTTGTCGCAATGCTGAGGGTGCAGCGTGGAAGCGGCTGAGAGCGAAATCCCGGAACTCACGATTGGAATCACACCAGGCACGCAGGTGCCAGTTGTTGCCCGTACATACCAGCGTGTGCGGCTCGAGGATACCCTCTACGGCTTCGGGGCGGCTCAGGGATGCATAGCTCGCCCTGAGCTGGCGGCCATGGCGAGTGGCAGCTACGACTGCGCGCATGGTTGCGGGGGCTATAACCCGGTTAGGGCTGTAAACAACGGTGCTGTCCGGCAGACCTATATCCAGGTCCTCGAAGGTACTACTGAGGCTCTGCTGCCGCGCGAGCAGGTCCTGATATTCGCTGACATGTCCCCGGGTAACAACGGGACGGTAACGTTCTGCAGGCACGTAGCCTTTGAGGTGGCGATCATAAACAAGATTGCCCGGAGCCAGTTCGCGCAGGTAAGTGTTTATATCCTTGGATGCCTGCTGCCGGCCGATACCAAAGCTGTGACAAATGTGGTTGGTGGTCAGGCGACCTTCCCACAGGGCAATGGTTTCAATAAGTCGGTAGCGAAGCAGCAAATCCCATCGAATGGGCCAGTCCGTTTTTTTCATAACCAGGCGCTCACGGGTTTATTGAATAGCTAACCGTAATATTACCTTCTATGATGCAGCGGGTCTGTTACGGCACATTAATGTGAAACATTGTGAAACCGCGTCACAAGCGCGTTTGGCGGTTTCGTGCCTGTTCCCGGGCTTCGGCAAGTGCGTAGTAGTCACACCTCTAATGTACTGCTTTAATACGTTGATATCGATATCCCGGATCTTGCTGCAGCTCTGCCTTTCAGCCCCATGAATCCGGCCCGCAAAGCCCGGAGTTGTTGCAATGACCCGAATGGTCACCTCCCTGTCTGCTCTCCTTCTGAGTATTGTCCTGCTGGTCAGCGGAAATGCGTTTCTTATGACCCTGTTAGGCATTCGTCTGAGTATTGAATCGGTTTCACCGGACACCATCGGGTGGGTCCTGGTGTGCTATTCCATAGGCTTTGTTCTGGGAACTCTGTACGTACACCACATTATTGGCCGGGTTGGTCACATACGCGCTTTTGCGGTATTTGCGGCGGTGGCAGCTGTGACAGCGCTCATGTACCCCATGGCTATTTCCGCCGAGTTCTGGGCGTTTCTCAGGGTGCTTTCGGGGTTCAGTATTGCCGGAGTACTGGTTGTCATCGAAAGCTGGTTCTCCAGCCGTGCCAGCAACACCAACCGTGGAGCGCTTTTTGCTGTCTACCAGATCGTTTTTTATCTTTCCGCGGCTGGCGGCCAGCTTATCGTTAATGTGGGCGATCCAGCTAACTTCATGCCCTATTCCCTCGCTGCGATTTTGCTGGCGCTGGCGTTGATCCCCCTATCTCTGACCCGGATGGAGGCACCGACCATTGAGCAGGTCCAGCGCATCTCGTTTTTCACGCTCGCCCGGGAGTCGTTTACCGGCGTCTCCGGCGCCGTGATCTGTGGCATCCTGATTGGTGGCTTCTATGCGCTGGGGCCAGTCTACGCAACCCTGATGGGGTTGGATGTCGCGAAGACCTCAACGTTTATGGCCAGTGCCATTATTGCAGCCATGCTGCTCGCCTGGCCGCTCGGCCGGTTGTGCGACCGCTTTGATCGCCGTCGTGTGATGTTCTGGGTGGTATCTGCTGCCGCTCTCGCGGCCGTTGCTGTCAGTTTCTCGGGTGCGGAAAACCTTCCGCTGCTCATGCTCCTGGTTGGCGTATTTACTGGCCTCTCGGCAATGATCTACCCGATATCTGTTGCTATAACCAACGACCGCATGGAAAGCACGCGTATCGTAGCGGCCAGTGCCACCCTGTTACTTAGCTACGGCGTGGGCAGCGTTATTGGCCCCATCGCGATGGCTGAGCTGATTAATCTCATGGGGCCCAAAGGACTGTTCCTGGGAAATGCCGCGTTCCTGCTGGTGCTTGCTGTAATTACGTCTCTTCGTATTACCTACACTGAAGATGTAGCCGTAGTGGATCAGGAGCACTATGTGCCAGCTATGCCCGAAACATCCCCTGTTCTGGCCGAGCTGGATCCGCGGAACACGGAATTTCATGAATCTCCCGAAGCTGAGGAAATGAACGAAGAGTCCTTACGGCACACGGGCTGAAGCAAGGGTGCCATCCTGGCTTTCGGTTTTTCCCGATTCTGTTTTGTTTTCATATCTGTTTTTATGTTAATGGTTAGCTTACTATTGGTAGCTTTCCCATAATGTAAGCATTTTGTCGGAGTGCCAGAAATGTGCGACTCCGGCCTCGGAATGGAGTACTGCCATGAAAGATCAGTTCCCTTTTGCTGTTGCCCGGGTGACTCGGCGCTGGCGCAAATTGCTGGATGAACGCCTGAAAGATCTGGGTGTCACTCAGGCCCGCTGGACTACGATGGTTTACCTTCAGGAGGGCGGCGAAGGTCTTACCCAGCGTGAGCTGGCGAGCCTGATGGCTATAGAGAACCCGACGCTTGTACGGCTGCTCGACAGCCTGGAAGAACAGAAACTGATAGAGCGCCGCGCCTGTCCGAATGATCGTCGGGCCCGCCGCCTGCATCTCACTGACCCGGGCCGCGAGTTTATGGAAGTTCTGACCGCACGGGCCAATGTGCTGCGAGACGAAATGCTTGACGGTATCAGCCTGGACGATATTGAGAGCGCGTTGAAAGTGTTCCACAAAATTCTGGATAACGCTGAAAAGCAGAAGTGATCCTTGAGAGATAATTCTGTTGCCAACCTGACCGCCCGATACGGACCTCAGTGGCGGTGGTTTGCGCTCGTTACGGTTATGCTGGGAACCATCGCGACGGTTCTGAGTGCCACAGTGGTGAACGTTGCGCTCCACGATATCATGGTGGAGTTCGGTATTGGGCAGGGGCAGGTGCACTGGCTGGCAACAGGTTTTATTGCTGCCATGACCACGACCATGCTTGCTTCCTCCTGGTTGCTTGACCATTTCGGAGTGCGTAAGACTCTGGCGTTTGCCATGGCGGTCTTTACGCTGATTTCATTGGCGGGAGGCTTTGCGAGCTCGCCGGAACAGCTGATTGCGGCCCGTGTTGGGCAGGGTGCCATGGCTGGCGTGATGCAGCCGATGGGTATGTATCTGGTGTTCCGGATTTTCCCCCGGGAACAGCGTGGCCGGATCATGGGCATCTACGGCATGGGCATAGTGCTGGCGCCGGCACTGGGGCCAGTGCTTGGTGGTTTTCTGGTGGATCAGCTGGACTGGCGTTATGTGATGTTTGCGCCAGCCCCTGTCACCTTTCTCGGCGTATTCATGGCGTTGCGGTTTCTGCCAACGCCTGCTTCCCGCCCATCGCCTTACCGGTTTGACCTGAAGGGGCTGGTTTTATTGGGAGCCACCATAGGCCTGAGCCTCGACACTTTGAATCGAGTGCAGAGTCTGGCGGGTCAGGAGGCCCGTATTGTAATTGAAGGCCTGGCGGCCCTGATGTTTTTGCTCATGTTCGTGCGGCGTCAGAAGACAATAGAGTTTCCTCTGCTCAATCTTGCCCTGATACGTAAACCCTCTTTCCTATTCGCCAACATGGGGGCTATGGCCCTTGGGCTGGCATTATTTGGCTCCACCTATCTGATCCCCCTGTATGTTCAGACTGCCCTGGAATTTAGCGCCACAGAGGCGGGCCTGTTGATGCTGCCTGCAGGCATTGTTCTGGGTATGACGTTTCCACTGGCAGGCCGCCTGGCAGACAGGGAAAGTGCCCGAAAGCTGGTTATTTTCGGCATCGTGGTTTTTGCGATGTCAGCGGTGCTGTTTGCCCTATCTGGACTGACGCTGGCGTTTGGCTGGTTGGTGGTCTGGGCGATGCTTGGGCGTGTAGGTATTGGTTTCATGTTACCAGCGCTGACTACTGGTGCGCTCAATCCTCTCGAGCCGGAAGAACTGGGAGCAGGCTCCAGTATTATCAACTTTACCCGGCAGCTCGGTGGTGCGTTTGGTGTGAATATTGTCGCGCTGACTATCGAATTTGGTGAGCACAGTGATGGTGTGCCTACTATTGGCGCTTTCCATTCGGCTTGGTGGCTTGTTGCCGCATTTGTCGCTGTTGCAGCCATTCCGGTTTGGCGAATGCGCGTGTAAAGTGCAGTTTTTACGACTATCCCACCGGACTGATCCATGGATGCTTTTGTCACCTCCACCATAGCCGTCGCCATTGCTGAAATTGGCGACAAGACCCAGTTACTCTCGCTCTTTCTCGTTGCCCGTTACTCCCGACGAATGGCCATTATCATGGGTATTCTGGTTGCGACGATTCTCAATCATGCGTTATCTGCCTGGTTGGGCGCCTGGGTCGCTGCGTGGATTCCCGAAGCCTGGTTACCCTGGATTCTGGCAGTGAGTTTTGTGTTGATTGCGCTGTGGCTTCTGATTCCCGACAAGGACGATAACGATGACTCGCGGTTTCTGGGTATGGGCGCCTTTATGGCGACAACCGTCATGTTTTTCCTGGCAGAGATCGGTGATAAGACCCAGGTAGCGACCGTTGTACTGGCTGCCCGATTTACTGAAACGATCTGGGTTATCATCGGTACAACTGTGGGGATGCTGCTGGCCAATATACCGGTTATTATGGCGGGTCAGTGGCTAATGGATCGCATGCCACTGGCGACAGCGCGAATTTGTGCGAGCGTGCTGTTCGCGGTCATGGCCGCAGTGACCCTTGCATCGGTGCTCTGGAACTCTTGAGAGTGGCTGCTGTCATTGCACGTTGATAAGCAGGTTTTTCTGGAATGGGATTTATGGGATTTAAAACGTATTCACTACTGATGCTGTTGGCCGGCGCCCTGACTTTCCAGCCCGCTTGGGCCGCTGGGCAGCGCAGTACTCCTGAAAAACCGGATTCTGCAAAGGCGTCGGATCGCAGCCCCCGGGTGCCAACATTTAACGTTAACGGTGATCTGGCCGGTCAGCTGGGTGTGTTCACCACCCGCTACGAAGACACGTTTGCCGAAGTTGGCAGCCAGCTGGCGCTGGGTTATCTGGAGCTGGTCAAAGCAAACCCCGGCGTGGACCCATGGCTTCCGGGAGAAGGCACCACGATTACATTACCGCGCCAATACGTTCTCCCGGAGGCCCGCAGAGAAGGTATTGTTATCAACCTCGCGGAGTATCGGCTTTACTATTTCACCGAGGATGGCGTGCAGGTCTATCCGGTTGGTGTCGGGTCTGCCGAGAACCCGTCTCCCCTGACCGACGCAAAAGTTACCATGCCGTTGGAATCACCTGCGTGGTATCCCCCCGCCAGCATTCGTGCAGAATATGAAGCCTCGGGAGACTTTCTGCCCCGAATGATACCGCCCGGCCCCGAAAACCCACTGGGCACCCATGCTCTTTTATTGAGTGAGAAGGGTTACCTGATCCACGGCACCAACAAGCTTTTTGGCGTAGGCATGCCTGTCAGTCACGGTTGTTTCCGAATGTACAACGAAGACATATCCCGTTTCGTGTATCAGGTAAATAAGGGCACTTCGGTTCAAATCGTAAATGATCCGGTAAAAATGGGGTTGTCCGGTGGTGAAGTCTGGCTTGAAGTTCATCGCCCCCATGAAGAATACAGCAAGCAGGATCGCGACCGCCTTTGGCGTGAAGTTACCCTTGAAGTAGAAGCCTTCCGCAAGAAGCATCCGGGTGTGGAGGTTCAGCGCAGAGCTATAGAGCTTGCCGTAGACCAGGCTGACGGAATTCCCGCCATGGTCGGTGAGCAGGTTGCCCGCCTGGCGGCTGATAAAACGTCAGAAGACAGCCAGCCTGTTGCATCGGAAAAGCCTGAGCAGAAGCTGTATTTCTGATGTTGCGGGAAAGGAATACGAAGCGACGTTGAAGCATAAAAAAAGGCCGGGATTCCCGGCCTTTTTCGCAGTGCTTAAGCTGAAGTCTTACTTCATGCTTGCACGGTCGAGCATACGCTTGGCGCGCTCGTTAGCTTCGTCAGCAGCTTTTTGAGCTGCTTTTGCCGCGGCCAGAGCCTGATCAGCAGTTTGCTGAGCGGAGCGAGCAGAGCTGGCAGCGCTGTTAGCGGTGTTCATTGCCTTGTCTGCAGTCATCTCTGCAGAGCTGGCGGTTGCATTGGCTTCGTCAAGAGCGCCCTGGTCAGTAGTTGCACAACCTGCAGTCAGAGCAGTAGCCAGTGCGATTCCGGCGATCGTCAGTTTACGCATTGTAAATCCCCTTTTTGGTCGAGTTATTTCCTGTTGATCCGAAAGTCAGTTCAGACGACTTCGTGTCAGTTTCGGCCCGATAGGCGTTGACTACCGGAGTCGAGAAACAGTGTAAAACACTCTGAGACGAAATGTTAACTAAGTATACGTAAATTTTCTGAGGTTATGACAACAACTTAATTCTTGTGCCATGGAGAATTCATCAGGGGAGGATGCGAATGGGGGTTCCGTCGTTGACCAATTGCCAGATTTCGTCCATTTCCTGGTTATTTACTGCAATGCAGCCGTTGGTCCAGTCCAGGCCTGTGTAAGCAAATGCCATGTCTTCCGCGCCATTGGGTAGGCCGTGAATCATAATGCTGCCACCTGGGTTCAGCCCCCAGTTTTCAGCCATTTCACGGTCTTTTACGCTGGGGTATGAAATGTGAATGGATTTATAGAAATCGCTGCCGGAATTCCGCCAGTCCAGCGTGTAATCGCCTTCCGGGGTGCGTTCGTCACCTTCAAAGAGCTTGTGCCCTTCCGGATTATCACCCAATGATATGCGGTAACTCCGGATTATTTCTTCTCCGTTCATCAAAAAAAGACGGCGTTGTCCTTTTTTCACCAAAACTCTGTTAACGATCAGAGACTCGCCTGGCGAATCGTTCAGCGTCGGCATACGGGAGTCTGCTCTGGCCAGAAGTTCAGACCCGAAGGCCGGAAGACTTGCCACAACAAATAGAGCCAGTAACGATGAAATCAATAAACGGAGAATAGCCATAACCCTAACTTACCAATGATTAATCTTTGTTCAGGGCTTTTATAACATAACCGAAAGGCCAGCTGTTAAGGGGTTTTGTTAACTTTTATAGCTATCCGATGCTGCTGTCAGGCATTTTGTGACTTGTCCATTTTCAAGCCAACCTTGGTGACCTGGTCGGTTTCAGTAGCTCTGGCTACAAGAGTCACTGGCCCCAGAACCACAGTGTCGCCAATAACCGGGTGACCTTTGGTACGTCGTGCGAAGCACTCTGCCAGCGACAACTCTGGCGGGAATTCATCGAACTCTATGCCATAAACCTGTTCCACATCCCCAAGCAGCGCTTCCCCGTTCAGCACAAAATCCCCGAAAAAGGCTCGCTCAGCGAGATACTTTGGTGTGTGGCGACCACTCAGCGATTTGGCCAGCTCTTTCAGAACGCTGGGAGTGGCAAACATGGCGACCATGTCGCCACTGGATACTTCCAGATCTGCCTTGGGTTGCAGGCAGACCCGGTTACGGAACACGCCGGCAACTGCAGTGTTTTCCGGAAAGCGGAGCTGGCCCAACACTCTTGGTGTTTCCCAGTTTTCGCCCCGCAACGGAAACAGCATTAACTCGTGGTCGCCTGCTGCAGGTGCGTCCAGTGGCAGGCGGCGGTATGGTTCTCCGTCCGCCGGGATTTCCAGGCGTAGGGCGCGTGCGAGCGGTGTGAGTGTGGTGCCTTGAACCAGTAGAGACACCAGAACGATAAAGAACGCAGCATGAAAGACCAGCTGAGCCTCGGGCAGGTCGGCAATAATCGGGAACAGCGCCAGAACAATGGGCACAGCCCCCCGGAGCCCGACCCAGCTGATAAAGCCAAGTTCGCGGCGATTGAACCCGAATGGCCAGACAGTGAGCATAACGGTTAACGGCCGGATCACAAAAATCAGCGCCAGCGCCAGTATAAAACCGCTTCCAGCCAGAGGGAGCAGGTCCGATGGGTTAACGAGCAGACCAAGTATCAGGAACAGACAGAGCTGTGCGAGCCACGCCAGGCCATCGTGTACCTGGAGGATCATCGGCATCATACGTACCTTGCGATTGCCGATCACAACACCGCACAGGTAGATGGCCAGGAATCCGCTACCGCCAAGTGCATTGGTGGCTGAGAACACCAGAATGCCGGCGGCCACCACAAGTAGAGGGTACAGCGATGGCGTCAGGCGAATGCGATTGGCCAACTCGGCAATCAGGAAACCGCCAATGATGCCGCCAACGCCGCCGATGCTGAACTGCTTGAACAACAGTATCAGTGAATCCTGTATGGCGTGGTCACCACTACTGGCAATCACCGTCACCATCATCAGCGTGAGAAAAATCGCCATGGGGTCGTTACTGCCGGACTCGATTTCCAGCGTGGCACTGACGCGTTCATTGAGGTGCAGGCCGCGCCCCTGCAACAGCGAAAACACGGCGGCCGCGTCGGTTGATGAAATAATGGCGCCAATGAGCAGGGCTGTCATCCAGTTAAGGTCGAAGACCAACCACGCGACGAATGCGGCTCCCATGGCGGTGAAGGCGACACCAACGGTTGCCAGTACCAGGGCGGGTTTGAGGCCTACACGAAAGGTTTCTGCCCGGGTTCGCATGCCACCATCAAGCAGGATAACGCCAAGGGCCAGGTTGGCGACCAGAAACGAAAGCTGGAAATCATCGAACTCAATGCCGCCCGGACCGTCTTTGCCCATCATCATGCCCACCGCCAGAAAAATAAGCAGCACCGGCATCCCGACCCGGCTGGAAAGCGGGCTCAGAACGATGCTGATAACAAGCATCAGAGCACCTACAAGGGTGAGCATTGGGTCCATCAGAGCTCCAAAAGAGAGTGCTTGCCGGGAACCGGCAGAAGCGCTTATATTGCGCGGGTATTCACGCCTTCCGGCGGGTGTAGTTCAATGGTAGAACGGCAGCTTCCCAAGCTGCATACGTGGGTTCGATTCCCATCACCCGCTCCATACTGAATGTTCTACGTCTTCCAGTATCAACGTAAACCACATTTAGATCAAATGGTTGGCAGGCTACATGGTTAATGTGTCAAACCGTGACTTTTCTCTTTAGTGTTTCAATTTCAGTGGTATGCGTTCGCAGCACTGGCTCACGTTTTCTGGCAGTGCTGTCTCTTTTTTAATAATTATTCTTCTATTACATTCCCATTTTGTCGCGCAGGGAGTACCACCAGGAGCCCATAACCGAATAGGGAACGCGGAACATGCGTCCGCCGGGGAACGGATACCAGGGCACCCTGGCAAACACGTCGAACCGTGTCATGTCGCCGTGAACGGCCTCTGCCAGAATGCGGCCGAAGGTGTGTGATCCGGTCACACCATGGCCACTGTAGCCATGCGCGAAATAGGTATTGCCGCCGATTCTCCCCATCTGCGGTACCCGGCTGAACGAAAGCGCGAAATTACCACTCCAGGCGTAGTCGATTTTGATCCCCTTGAGTTGGGGAAATACCTTGTCCATATTGCGTTGCAACTTGGCTTTGATGTTGCTGGGATCGGCGCCACCATAAACGGTACCTCCGCCGAATAGCATGCGCTTGTCGCCGGACAGGCGATAGTAATCTAGGATGTAACGGATATCTTCGACGCAAGCATCCGAGGGGATCAATTCTCGGGCCCGCGCCTCGCCCAGGGGTTCTGTTGCCATCACCTGCGTTGATACTGGCATTACCCTCGGGGTGAGTGTCGGCACCACATGACCCAGATAAGCGTTGCCGCACAGAATCAGTGTCTTGCAGGTCATCGAGCCTCTGGCAGTTCTGACAACAGGTTGCGTCACCTTGTGATCAACGTCAGTGACTGCAGACATCTCATAAATTATGCCACCGTTGCGCTCAAAAGCCGCCGCTTCACCCAGGGCAAGGTTCAATGGATGCATATGGCCGCCGGAATGGTCGATCATCCCGCCTGTGTAAAGGTCAGAATTGACGTATTTTCGCAGTTGATCCTTGTCGAGCATCTCCTGGTTTTTCAATCCATAGCTGGCCCAAAGCTTCATTCGCTCTTCCAGCTCTTTCATGTGGGCGCTGGTCAGGCCCGTAAAAATATTCTTGTCTTTCAGGTCGCATTGAATGTTGTAAGTGCTGATTCGCTCGCGGATTATCTCACCACCTTCCTGCACAAGGCCGGCGACGAATGTGGCCGTGTCCTGGCCATAGCGTTTTTTGATGGTCTGCAGGCTGGCGTTCAGCCCGTTGACGATCTGGCCACCGTTGCGCCCCGAGGCACCCCATCCGACCCGCGCGCCCTCAATGATAGCTACCTTGTAGCCTTTCTCCACGAGGTGCAGGCCTGTGGAGAGCCCACTATAGCCAGCACCGACGATACAGATGTCGATGTGGTGATCACCGACCAGTTCCGGTCGCTCTGGCGAAGGATTTGCTGAGGCTGCGTAGTAACTTTTGGTGTGGTTGCCGTCGCCAGAATATGGGTGACTTCGGGAGCCCATCACACGATCTCCAGATAACTGTGATATTCAAAATTGGTCACATGGCGGGCAAACGTGCGCAACTCCTGCATCTTGCATTCAACCAGCATTGTTTGCAGGCGGTTGGAAAAGATGCCCGGCACCTCTGCTCCTTTTTTAAAGGCGTCGATGGCTGTCGCCCAATCCAGCGGCAGGTTGTCCAGCTTCATCGCATAGGCGTTCCCGGTGATGGGTGCAGCCGGCTGCAGATTGTTTTCGATACCGAACAGCGCGCCGCCAAGAATGCTGGTCAGTACAAGGTAAGGGTTGGCATCGGCGCCAGCAACGCGATGCTCTATGCGTCGTGCGCTAGCAGCACCGCCGGGAATGCGGATTGCCGCCGTCCGGTTTTCGTAGCCCCAGGCAACATTGGTCGGCGCATGAGCACCTGGGAGGAGGCGGCGATAAGAATTTTCATGCGGCGCAAATGTGAGAGTGTTCTGCTGCATTGTGGCCAGCATTCCGGCCACCGCGTTCAGCATTAGCGGTGAGCCTTCATCGCTACCGTTATCGAATACGTTTGCGCCGTTTTCATCAATCAATGAGAAGTGCACGTGAAAACCGCTACCAGATAGAGCGCCGTAGGGCTTTGCCATGAAGGTGGCTGCAAACCCGTGCTTGCGGGCAATGCCACGTACAAGTCGTTTGAACAGCACAGCATCGTCGGCCGCACGCAAGGGGTCGGCGACATGGCGCATGTTGATCTCGAACTGGCCGGCTCCGTTTTCCGAGATAGCTGCATCTGCGGGAATGCCCTGCAATTCGCAGGCATCGTAAACATCATTCAGAAATTCATCGAAATGCTGCAACTCGTCCAGTGACAGTGCTCCGTCAGATTCAAGCCGCTTGCCGGTAACCGGGGAGCATGGCGCTTGTGGATAATCCTCCGTTGGATCAACCAGATAGAATTCCAGCTCGGTGGCCACGACAGGGGTCAGACCCCGCGCCTTGTATTGGTCTGCAACGCGTGCGAGGGCCCGGCGCGGATCGCCGGGAAACGGAGAGCCGTCCTCCTGTCGCAACCACAGCATAGCGAGGGCAGTCGGACGACTGGTCCAGGTGATTGGCATCAACGGGCGGCCGGTAAAGTCGCATAATCCATCGGAATCGCCAGTCTCGAAAACGAGTTCATTGTTTTCGACATCCTCGCCCCAGATATCCATGCCTACGATCGACAAGGGCATCCGTAGCCCGCCGTCTATAACCTTGGCCAGTTGATCGGCAGGCACACGCTTGCCGCGCATGGTGCCGTTCAGGTCACACACACAGGCAAAAATGGAATCAATCTCGGGATGCTGTGCCAGCCAGGTTTCGGCCTTATTATCATCAGACATGGGTCACCTTGCGATACCTTTCGAAAAAATGTGATATCATTTTTCGGATTTTTATATCATTAGATTAAATGTGTCAATCTATTTTGATAATCTATACCTTTCATTCAATTCCGGGGCGGCCTGATGATCAGTAACGGCGAACTCAACATTCCTGATATCCCGGCGGTATCCGGCACGACCACGCAGGAATACGTTTACGAGCGCTTGCGTAACGCGATTATGCTGGGCGCAATTGAGCCCGGCACTTCGCTGACGATGCGAGGGTTGGCCGACTGCCTGGGGCTCAGCCCAACTCCTGTGCGTGAGGCCGTGCGGCGACTCAGCTCGGAACATGCGATACAGGTCAAGGACAACCGCCGCATGACAGTGCCTTTGATGACCTCTGACCGCTTTGAAGAGCTGATTGCACTGCGCATTGCAATAGAGGTCCATACAGCCAAGCGCGCACTGCCCTTCATATCGGATGTCGTCATAGAAAAGCTGACGGAAATAGATGACAGGATGGACGGGTTCGTTTCCGAAAGAGACCTGGATCAACTGACTTTATTGAACCAGGATTTCCATCGCACCCTGTACACGGTTAATCCGGCCCAGGCTTCGATGCCGATCATTGAAAGCATCTGGTTGCAGCTTGGTCCTTTTCAGCGGCAGATCCTTACGACGGTTGCAGAAAACTATGAGGTTGATCGCCATAAAGAGATTCTGGCGGCCTTATCGACCCGTGATGTTATTGCTCTGGAGGAGGCCATTACCAACGATATAAGTGATGGAGCCTGGAAGTCCGGCCGAAACTTGCTTGACGAGACCGCCCCGGCTTGAAGGTTTCTAAGCTCTGCCAGGAAGTGCATCAAACGTGGTGATCTCGCCCGGGCTGTCGGGGTCGTAGCCCGGCACGCTGTTGATGCGATCGATCAGTGCCGGAGTTTTCATTAGCGCTTTCAACTCTTCAAGTGCAGCACGTGGCAGTCGATCCTGACGATAGATCAGCATGTAGTGCTCCTCTGCCATTTCAATAAAGTTCAGGCCGAACTGCTCGGCAGCAGCCTGCACCCCAAAACCAACTTCCGCCATTCCCGAAGCAACGAAGGCTGCAATCGCCGTGTGGGTGAACTCTTGCTGGGATGTGCGGTTGATGCTATCCCCGGCTACCTCTTGTTGCTTCAGCAAAAGATCAAAGAGAATCCGGGTGCCGGAGTGACGGTCGCGGCTGATAAAGCTGAGTCCGGAAGTACTCAAATCCTGCAAAGTGCGGATGTTCTCATGTTCGCCTTTGCGCATCATCAAACCTTCCCGCCGGGTGACAAAGCGGATAAGGCGGTGCTCATGGCCATACAGGTGCTTTTTATAGTGTCTGATAATCTGTCGGGCAAGTGATGGGCAGGTGGGCAAGTGAAAGCTGGCAATATCACATTCTCCGCGATTCAGGGCAGAAAGCGCTTCTTCCGGGTTCCGGTACTGCAGGTTGATGTTTGCCTGCTCCGAGAACTCCGGCAGCAGTGCAACCGCGTACCCGTGGCTTGCATGCAGGCGCAGGGTGGGTTTGGAGCCTGCCAATAATTGCTGAATCTGATCATTGAGCTCCGCAGCCATACTGTCAATTTGTGGGCCAAGCCGCGCGCTTACCCGGTGCTCGGCCCAAAGCAGTTTCTCACCCAAGGCAGAAAGCTGGCTGCCGTGGCCTTTGCGCATAATAACCAATGGCATACCCAGAATATCGGCAGCACGGTTGAGCAGATTCCAGGCGTGCCTGTAGGAAATACCGACTGCGGCGGCAGCAACGGTTAGCTTACTGGTATCGCGAATGCTCGCCAGCAGGCGGAAAAGAACTGGCTCGAAAAGTTCGTCCGTATCGGTACGGAATACCCAGGCCGGAGATATGTTTAGTTTCTTGTTATGCATGTCTGTTCATATTCCGTACCTGAGCCTGGAGTGCTAATTTGGCGTAGTTGAGAGTTTTGATACTGTATCAAAATAAAAACAGGTAGGAACAGTTATGCATATGTCAGAAAGAACTGGCCATAAAACGGTGCCTCTTGCCGATGACTGGAACCCTGACATGGTCCGCCAGGACGTCGCGGCCCTGCAGCACGAGCCAGGCGCAGTTTTACCCATTTTGCATGCTATACAGAACCGCATCGGCTACGTGCCCGACGGTGCTGTACCTATCATTGCTGAAATGCTGCAGCAAACCCGTGCCGATATTCACGGAGTTATCAGTTTCTATCATCATTTCCGTACCCGCCCGGCAGGCAGCAACATCCTGGAAGTATGTCGTGCTGAAGCCTGTCAGGCCCGCGGCGGTCGCACGCTTGAGCACCACGTACAGGAGAAGCTGGGCGTGGGCTACCACCAAACCACTGCTGATAACGAATTCACGCTGGAGCCGGTGTATTGCCTGGGCAATTGTGCCTGTGGCCCGTCCATTCGGCTGAACGACGAAATCATTGGCCGGGTAACCCCGCAGTCATTCGATGAGCTGGCCGACAAACTGACAACGTCAGTCCTTAAGCTAAAGTAAAGGCAGGAGCGAATCCCATGACAATAACAATTTATGTGCCCTGCGATACCACTGCACTTTCTCTTGGGGCAGACCAGGTGGCAAAAGAACTGCTGTATGCGGCGGCAGCGCAACATCTCGATATCAATCTGGTGCGCAACGGTTCACGCGGACTTTTCTGGCTCGAGCCTTTGGTGGAAGTGCGAACGCCTTATGGTCGCGTAGCATATGGCCCCGTGAAACCAGAGCATGTGGAAGAATTGGTGGCCGCCGGCTTGTTTGAGGGCAGCCCGGATCATTCTCTGTACCTGGGTGATATTGCCCAGCACCCCTATCTTCAGCAACAGCAACGTCTTACCTTCGCCCGCATTGGTATTACCGACCCGGTCTGCATTGAAGACTACATCGCCCACGGCGGATTTGCCGGCTTGAAGAAAGCTGCGGCGCTGACGCCCCAGGGGATTGTGGATGAAGTAAAAGCGTCCGGCTTAAGAGGCCGTGGCGGTGCCGCATTCCCGGCGGGGATCAAATGGCAAACCGTACTCGACGAACCGCATAACCAGCAAAAATATGTGGTGTGCAACGCCGACGAAGGCGATTCCGGTACTTTTGCCGACCGCCTGGTGATGGAATGCGACCCTTACATGCTGATTGAAGGTATGACCATCGCCGGGCTGGCGGTAGGCGCAACTCTCGGTTTTATTTACGTGCGCTCGGAATATCTGCTGTCCAAGAGGATGCTGGACGAGGCCATTCACCGGGCCGAGGCACAGGGCTATCTGGGGGATAACGTGTGTGGCAATGGCCGCACCTTTCGCCTGGAAGTGCGGTTAGGCGCAGGTGCCTATATTTGCGGCGAGGAAACCTCACTGCTGGAAAGTCTGGAGGGTAAGCGGGGGCTGGTTCGCTCCAAGCCGCCGCTGCCAGCTATAAAAGGTCTTTTTGGCCAGCCTACGGTGGTGAACAACGTGCTGTCGCTGGCGGCGGTGCCATACATCCTGGCTCACGGTAGCAAAGCCTACGCCGATTACGGCATGGGCCGGTCACTGGGCACCTTGCCCATTCAACTGGCGGGCAACATCAAGCAGGGGGGGCTGATTGAGCTGGCCTTTGGCGTGACTCTGCGCAAAGTGCTAGAGGACTTCGGTGACGGCACCTTTACCGGTCGACCAATGAAAGCCGTGCAGGTGGGCGGCCCACTGATGGCCTACATGCCTGAAAGTCAGTGGGATACACCGATGGATTACGAAGCCTTCGCGAAGCTCGGTGCCGGTATCGGCCACGGCGGCGTGGTGGTGTTTGATGACACAGTGGATATGGGCGAGCAGGCCAGTTTTGCCATGGAGTTCTGCGCCGTTGAATCCTGCGGCAAATGCACCCCATGCCGGATTGGCTCAGTGCGCGGCGTGGAGGTGATTGGTCGCATCCGAGCCGGTGAGAATCGTGATAGCAATCTGGAGTTGCTGGAAGATCTGTGTGAAACCATGGTGGACGGCTCGCTCTGTGCGATGGGCGGTATGACGCCTTTCCCGGTGCAGAGTGTAATGAAACATTTCCCCGAAGACCTGATGGCCAGCCCGCACCCGGTGGAGGCATAACATGTTGCACTATTACGACCCAAGCACACAAAGTTACGACGCTGGCACGAGCATTCCGAACCCTGATTTTGATTTCGGCACCCCGGCAAGAGTGTCGGAAACGCTTGTCTCTGTCTCCATTGATGGCCGCGAGATTAGCGTACCTGAGGGCACTTCGGTGTTGCGGGCGGCGGCGCTGGCGGGCATCAATATTCCCAAGCTTTGTGCCTCTGACAATCTGGAACCTTTCGGCTCGTGCCGCCTGTGTGCGGTAGAGATCGAAGGCCGCCGTGGTTACCCGGCTTCCTGCACCACCCCTGTGACCCAGGGCATGGATGTCACCACCCAGACCGGCAAGCTGGCGAAGCTGCGCCGCAACATCATGGAGTTGTACATTTCTGACCACCCCCTGGATTGCCTGACTTGTCCCGCCAACGGCAATTGCGAGTTGCAGGATGTGGCCGGAACAGTAGGTCTGCGAGAAGTAAGATACGGCTTTGACGGTGCAAATCATCTGGACGCCGTATCTGATGATTCCAATCCCTACTTCAGCTTCGATCCCAGCAAGTGCATCGTGTGCTCGCGCTGCGTTCGCGCCTGTGAGGAAGTGCAGGGCACCTTCGCACTGACCATCGAAGGCCGCGGTTTTGACTCAGTGGTTGCCGCCAGTCAGAACGACCCGTTCATGGATTCCGAATGTGTATCCTGTGGTGCTTGTGTGCAAGCCTGCCCCACATCCACCCTGATGGAAAAAAGCGTGATTGACGCCGGTCAGCCCGAACACAGCGTGGTAACCACCTGTGCATACTGCGGCGTTGGCTGCTCGTTCAAAGCCGAAATGAAAGGCGACCAGTTGGTGCGCATGGTTCCTTACAAAGGCGGCGAAGCCAATCATGGCCACTCTTGTGTGAAAGGTCGCTTTGCCTTTGGTTACGCCACGCACAAGGACCGCATCAAAGAACCGATGATTCGCGATTCCATTGATGACCCGTGGCAAGTCGTATCCTGGGATGAAGCATTGGCGTTCTCCGCCAAAAAGCTCAAGCGTATTCAGGCTGACTACGGTCGCGAAAGCATTGGCGGCATCACTTCCTCGCGATGCACTAATGAAGAAACCTATCTGGTGCAAAAACTGGTGCGGGCGGCGTTTGGCAACAATAACACCGACACCTGCGCGCGGGTGTGCCATTCCCCTACCGGCTATGGTTTAAAAGCCACTCTCGGCGAATCGGCGGGAACCCAGACGTTTGACTCGGTGATGAAAGCCGACACGATTATGGTCATTGGCGCTAACCCGACCGATGCTCATCCAGTATTTGGTTCACTGATGCGCCGCCGCTTGCGCCAAGGGGCAAGGCTGGTGGTGATTGACCCTCGCGGTATCGACGTTCTGAAAACACCTCATGCTGATGAAGGTCTGCACCTGCCGCTGCGCCCGGGCACCAACGTCGCCATGGTAAACGCGCTGGCCCATGTGATTGTGACCGAAGGCCTTGAGGATCAGGGGTTTATCAGCAGCCGTTGCGATACCGAAGCTTACAACACCTGGCGAACGTTTATCGCCGCGGAGCGCAACTCCCCGGAAGCCATGGAATCGGTAACTGGCGTAGCGGCAGACAAGGTGCGCGAAGCCGCACGCATCTATGCACAGGCAGACAACGGCGCTATCTACTATGGCCTGGGCGTAACCGAACACAGTCAGGGCTCCACCATGGTGATGGGTATTGCCAACCTTGCGCTGGCCACCGGCAATATCGGCAAGGAAGGCGGAGGTGTAAATCCGCTGCGCGGGCAAAATAATGTGCAGGGTTCCTGCGATATGGGCTCCTTCCCCCACGAATTGCCGGGCTACCAGCATGTGAATGATCCGGATGTGCGTGCGCGCTTTGAGGCTGCCTGGGGTGCGCCCATCGACAACGAACCGGGCTTGCGTATTCCAAACATGTTTGATGCCGCAATCGCCGGCAGTTTCAAGGCGCTTTATGTGCAGGGTGAGGACATCGCTCAGTCAGACCCCAATACCCAGCATGTTGAGGCAGCGCTGAAAGCTCTGGACTGTCTGATTGTGCAGGATATTTTTCTGAATGAAACCGCCAAGCTAGCCCACGTGTTGCTGCCAGGCTCCACCTTTCTGGAAAAGAACGGCACTTTCACCAACGCTGAGCGCCGTATCAACCGCGTGCGTAAAGTCATGGAACCGATTGCCGGTATGGAAGACTGGGAAATAACCATGGCGTTGTCCAATGCACTGGGTTACCCCATGAACTACAGCCACCCTTCTGAAATCATGGATGAGATTGCGTCGTTAACACCCACATTCACGGGTGTAAATTACGACAAACTGGAGCAACTGGGCAGTATTCAGTGGCCGTGTAACGACGAGCACCCGGACGGTACGCCCACCATGCACACGCTGGACTTTCCCATTGGCAAGGGTCGTTTTGCAGTGACGGAATACCTGGCTACGGAAGAGCGTGCCAGCCGTCGCTTCCCGCTGCTGCTGACCACCGGCCGCATATTGTCCCAGTACAACGTCGGCGCACAAACCCGGCGTACGGCTAACAGCGACTGGCACGAAGAAGATCGGTTGGAGCTGCACCCCAGCGATGCTGAACTGCGTGGCATAAAGGATGGTGACTGGCTAGGTATCAGCAGCCGGGTGGGCCATACGGTATTGCGGGCAAAGCTCAGTACCCGCATGTTGCCGGGAGTGGTTTACACAACCTTCCACCATCCGGGCAGCGGAGCCAACGTGATAACGACCGATAATTCCGACTGGGCCACCAACTGCCCGGAATACAAGGTAACCGCTGTTCAGGTAGAAAAAGTGTCCCAGCCGTCGGGTTGGCAGCGCAACTTTGTAGACTTCGACGAGCGCCAGCGGGCTTTGTTGAAGCCAGCCATGGAAAACGGGGAAGGCCGCCATGCAAGCACACTCAAGTAATCAGCAACCAGTTGGAGTAGATACACCCACGTGCACTTCACCATCTATGAGTGAAGCCAGGGTTGTCGTGCGTGGCGGTATTGAAGGTGCGCGTCCCCACGATCTGGTTGCGGAAGAAATTCCCGTGGCTATGGTTTACAACGGCGTGTCCCATGCTGTGATGATGGCCTCGCCCTGCGATCTTGCAGACTTTGCCCTGGGTTTCAGCTTGAGCGAAGGCATTCTGCAGCGCCCGGACCAACTGTTCAGCATCGAGATAAAGCCGGGCGAAGACGGCATAGAGGTGGACATGCACATTGCCGGTGATTGCTATGCACGACTACGCGAACAGCGCCGAAATATGGCTGGCCGAACGGGTTGCGGGCTTTGTGGCACTGAATCTCTGGCCCATGTGGTGAGAACCATTGATCAGATTATTCCGCAGCCACCCCCCGAGGACAAGGCTGTGCAAGAAGCGTTGAACAATTTGAAAAAACATCAGCCTGTGCAGTTGCAAACCGGCGCTACCCACGGCGCGGCCTGGTGCGATATGGAGGGTAAGGTTGTGTTGGCAAGGGAAGATGTAGGCCGCCACAACGCGCTGGACAAACTTATTGGCGCTCGCCTGCGTGAGTATGGCAATCAGGCTTTCATCGAAGGCTTCGCGCTGATCTCCAGCCGTGCCAGCTTTGAAATGGTGCAGAAAAGCGCCAGTGTAGGTATCAGCACTCTGGTGGCGGTATCGGCCCCTACCGCCCTGGCCATCCGCGAGGCCAGCAAAAGTGGCATGAACCTCATCGGGTTCGCCCGGCCCGGGCGCCACGTTATCTATACCCTTGGTGATACAACACCTCAGGAGAACAGTCTGTGAGTGACCAGCAGTTGGACAACCTGATCAAAATGCTCGACCAGATTATCGCCAACAACCGACATTGCGGTAACGATGAAAAGGTAACCGATGTGGCTGCCGACCACCTGCGTAAATTCTGGGCCCGCAGCATGAAGCAGAAAATAATCGCCTACGCGAATCAAAGCCCTGCCGAGTTGTCTGCACCGGCACGGTCGACCATTGCGAAGCTGGAAGCCTCATCGTAGTAGCGTCAAACCACACAGGTTTTAACTGTTTTTTACAGACTCCCTGCGCCTTTTACCTTTAGACTGCTCCCTAATTAGGTTGGTAACTGTCACGGTTGGGCTAAAGCAATGCGCGGCACATACGTTGAGCTTATAGAAACCCAGGTAGATGTTGCTGACCTGGAAATCGGCATGCATGTCATCCGGTTGGACAGGCCCTGGGAAGACACAGACTTTCTTGTGCAAGGCTTTATCATTAACGACATCACAGAAATTCATGCGTTGCGTCGCCAATGTGAGTTCGTTGTTATTGAGGGTGTGGCTGAAAGAAAGCGGCAGCCCGCAGATAAGGCTACCAACAGGAGGGGTGTGGCGGGTTTCTTCAAATCCAAACAGAAGCCTGAGAGGGCGTTGAAAAGTGGAGCTGCCCCCAGCTCGCCCCGAAAACGGGTGTCTTATATTAATAAGGTGAGCGTAGGCCGGGAGTTACAAACGGCTACCATGCGGTTTGAAGATGCTCAGCTCACCGCAAAGTCCATCATGTCCGGTTTGCGTGTCAGCCGCACACTGGATTTAAATAACGCCAGAAAGGTTGTGAATAGTTGCGTAGAAAGTGTACTGCGTAACGACAATGCCTTGATGTTGCTCACCAAAATCAAGAACCAGGACGAGTATACCGCCGAACACTGCATCAACGTCTCCATTCTGGCTGCCGCGTTTGGAAAATCCCTGGGCATGATAAAGGGGGAGATCCAGAACCTGGCGCTATGTGGCCTGTTGCACGATGTCGGTAAAACCAGAATTCCCAACGAGGTTCTGAACAAACCTGGCCGCCTTACTGACGACGAATTTGCCCTGATGAGAAATCATGCGGTTCATGGCCGCACCATACTTATGAGCACCGGCGCCTCCCTGCAAAGTGCTGTGGATGTAGCCTTCTCTCATCACGAGCGGGTGGATGGCAAAGGTTATCCCAGAGGGCTTCAGGCCGAAAACATACCCTACTTTGCGAAGATCATTGCGCTGGTGGATACCTACGATGCGATTACCAGTACGCGTGTCTACAAGAAAGCCATGGCGTCTATGCAGGCCCTGGAAATCATTTATAACAATCGCGGAACCCAGTTTGATACTGAGCTTGCTGATGCCTTTATCCGTATGGTCGGTATCTACCCGCCCGGGTCGATTGTCGAAATGCGCAATGGCGAAGTGGGCATCGTGGTTGAGAGCTATGAGGATCACAGGCTAAAGCCGAAGGTGTTAATGGTTCGGGATGTGAATGGATCATCAATCTCTACCTCCAAGGTCCTGGATTTGCGGGAATCGCCAGTAGACGACAGCGGAAGGGTCTATCAGATTTCCAAAGAGGTTCCCGACGGAACCTACGGTATTATTCTGCAAGATTACGTAAAGAATGGTTCAATCATAACAGCGCCTTTACCGCTGCTTGATTCGGAATAAAGTTCAAGTGGCTGTTATAGCCGCCCTGCACACCTCCTGAAAAACAATTTGTTTCAGCAAATGTTTTACATATCGGGCACCCTACACCCGATTAGTGAAACGATAATCACCGATCCGGGTGTTCTTGATGAGAAAAAATTTACCAGTTACTGACACTGAGCACACGTTTTCAGAGTCGCAAAAGCTTATTTCATCGACCGATCTGGACGGGAAAATACGCCACTGCAATCAGGCGTTTGTGGAAGTCAGCGGGTTCACGCGAGAAGAGCTCATTGGCCAGCCTCACAATATTGTGCGCCACCCTGACATGCCTCCGGGCGCATTCGAAAATATGTGGAGCCATCTGAAGGCCGGCACCCCCTGGATGGGCATGGTTAAAAACCGCCGCAAAAACGGCGATTTTTATTGGGTCAGCGCTTACATCACACCAGTTACTGAGAACGGCAAAGTTGTCGGTTACGAATCAGTCCGCTCTTGCCCGTTAAGAGAGGATGTCCGGCGAGCGGAAAAACAGTACGCAAGAATTCGCCAGGGCAGCTCAGGCAACTCCCTTTCGCGGAGATTTGCACCGGAATCCGTGTTTTTGATGGCCGTTCTGGTGGCTGCCGCAGTCTCCTTCTATGTCGGCCAGGCATTAATTTCACAAGCTGTATTGGTATGTGGAATTATCGCGTATGCAATCTGGATGCATGGCTCCAGGCGTCGGTTAATCAGCTCGGTAACGCACCTACTTGGAACCAGCTTTACCGACGACCTCGCGGCACAAAGCTATACGGATGATGACCTTGATTCCGGGCGCATGAAAGTGGCCGTAATGGCCCAGAAAGCCCACCTCGACGCAGTGCTTACAAGGCTTGAAGACTCTGCCGGGCAAGTGAAATTCGGGGCCGTGCAAGGGCTTGAAGTTACCTACGAATCCCATGAAGCCCTGAGAACGCAGCAGGCGGAAATCAGCAATGTAGCGGCTTCTGTGCATGAGGTATCCCAGACCATCACCGAAGTGTCCTCGAATGTTCAGAGTACCGCGCGCAAAGCCGAGGAATCCCGAGAGCTGGCAGATCGTGGTGCTGCAGTTGTGGGCACAACCCGGGAAGTCATCCAGAGCCTGCAAACAACCGTTCACAGTATCAGTGAATCGGTGGGCGAGCTTGCGTCTGAAAGCCAGAAAATTGCAAGCGCGGCCAAAATCATTGAAGAAATCGCCGATCAGACAAACCTTCTGGCGTTGAATGCGGCGATTGAAGCGGCCAGGGCCGGTGAGCATGGGCGCGGATTTGCGGTGGTAGCCGACGAGGTACGGGGCCTGGCAAGGCGGACTCAGGACTCCACCCAGGAGATTCACAGCATTATCGAAGCCTTGCTCTCCAGAACGTCTGTGTCAGTGAGGGCGACCGATGAGGGCAAAAAAACGGCCGACAGCGGGCTTGCGCACATGCTCGAAGCTGAGACAACGCTTGGTCAAATAGCAGGGTCGGTAGGCACGATTGCGGAAATGTCCATCCAGATGGCAGCCGCTGTGGAGGAACAGGCCCAGGTGTTTGACCAGATAAACGAACAGGTTGAACACATCTCCAGCCTGGGCTCCGACAGCTTGCATAAAGGGGATTTGGCAATAAGCCAGGTGCAGCAAATGGAAACCATTGCCGGAGAGTTGCACGAGCTCGTTATAAGGTTCAAATAGGCTGGCTCGGCACTCTCTCCAGTTTTATGGATGCGGTTCCCCGCCCATTAATGCAACTTCATCCGTGGCTGCATCGCCCTGCTGATCTTATCCATAAACCAGATCACCCCTGTGCGCACAAAGCCGTGCAGGGCCACCTGGTGCATGCGGTACAGCGAAACATAAAACAGTCGCGCCACTTTGCCTTCAATGTACATGCTGCGGCCAGAGAGGTTGCCCATCAGGTTGCCTACGGTGGTGTAGTGGCTGAAGTTGATCAGGGAGCCGTAGTCGTTGTACACGAAGGGCACGAGTTCTTTGCCTTCGAGCCGGTTGCACAGGGACTTTAACAGAGCGTCTGCCTGTTGGTGCGCGGCCTGAGCGCGGGGTGCGACAGGCCGGTCGGAGTCCGGTTGGGGGCAGGCGGCGCAGTCACCGAAAGCGAAAATGTCAGAATCCCTGGTGGTTTGCAGAGTCTGGTGCACAACCAATTGATTTCCGCGGTTGGATTCCAGCCCGTCCAGGTCTGCCAGAAAGGCCGGTGCCTTGATGCCGGCGGCCCAGATGGTCATTTCTGAGGGCAGCTCGGTGCCATCTTTCAATAGAACAAGGCCGGGGCGGATTTCGCTTACGGGTTGGCCGTTAAGAACGTTCACATGCTGGTGGTCCAGCTCCTTGGTAGCGGCCGCAGAGAGTCGGCCAGGGAGTGCAGGCAGAATCCGGTCCGCTGCTTCAATCACCGTTATGTGTACATCGGATGGCTTCAGGTGGTTCATGCCATACACCGGCAATTCCCGTGAAGCTAACCGGAGCTCTGCGGCCAGTTCAACACCTGTGGCACCGGCACCGATGATACTGATGTCCAGGGTGTGTTCGTTGCCTTGCCGGGCTTCGTGATTTTTGCGTAAAAAGGCATTGAGCATCAGGTTGTGGAAGCGCCGGGCCTGTTTCAGGCTGTCCAGGAACAGGCAGTGCTCTTGTGCGCCGGGGGTTCCGAAATCGTTGGCGGTGCTGCCGACGGCTATAACCAGGGTGTCGTAATTCAGCTGGCGCTCGGGAACCACTTCTTTGCCTTCTTCGTCGAGAAAAGGCGCGATCACCAGCTTCTTGGTTTCACGGTTCAGGCCGCTCATGCGCCCCAGTTGGAATTCGTAATGGTGCCGGCGCGCATGAGCGCGATAGTTTATTTCATTGGAGTTGGCGTCGAGGGAGCCGGATGCAACCTCGTGCAGGAGGGGCTTCCACACGTGCGTAAGGCCTGCATCCACGAGGGTAACGCGGGCTTTGCCTTTTTTGCCCAGCTTTCTGCCGAGGCTGGTCACAAGTTCGAGGCCGCCTGCGCCACCTCCGACGACTACAATATGATGAAGATTTTCCATAGTGATCCGACCTGTCAGTAAAGAAAGGCAAACGCTCTTTCTGAAAAACGCTTGGCTGTCGTCACTGGAGCCTGGTTACAAGGTAGGATACCAATACTAACGCTCTCCGGACGGGCGGTACAATTGGTCATAAGACCTAGTTTTATCGGCGGTTCAACACACAAGAGACATAAAAGCATGAAAGTAGCAGTTTACTGTGGCTCCCGTTCAGGTAACGAGCCGCTATACGTTGAGAAGGCCAAAGAGCTGGGAGAGTTCTTTGGCCGAAACGGTATAGACCTGGTATTTGGTGGTGGGCACGTTGGCCTGATGGGTGTTATTGCCGATTCTGTGCTTGCCAGCGGCGGCAAGGTTTACGGTGTGATCCCACAACACCTGGTCAATCGCGAGCTGGCGCACCCCGGTCTTACTGAGTTGTTTGTTGTGCGTGACATGCATGAACGCAAGGCGAAGATGGCAGAGCTGGCCGATGGCTTTGTTGCTTTACCCGGGGGCATTGGCACACTCGAAGAGATCTTTGAAATGTGGACCTGGGGGCAGCTGGGCATGCACCAGAAGCCTTGTGGCTTCTATAACGTCGAAGGGTTTTACGATGCGCTGCTGGAGATGGTCAGAAGCATGGTGGCGGCCGGGTTTGTGAAGCAGCAATACCTCGACATGATTGTGCTGACGCAAACACCCACAGAGCTGATTGAACGCTTCAAGGCCTACGTGCCACCTCAGGAGAAGTGGACCTGAGCCAGCCTTGGCCCAGGTAGGATTCAAAGCCGGCTGACTCTGCCCATCAGTCGGCTCCAGCCGATGGGTAGCCGTTTCTCCAGGCTGGCCAATGCGGGGTCTTTCGGGTGCATGGCCTCGAAGGGCCGCTTGCTGGCGTACACCACGGTATTGTTGGTTTTGCTTTTGAATATCAGCAGCACGGCAAAGTGCTTTCGAAGCTGGCGGAAGTAGGGCCCTTCGGCGTCGGGTGTCCGGTGGTAGTTCAGAACCAGCCAGCCGTCGGGGCTTAAAGCCCGGCTACAGCTTTCTATAAATTGCCGCTTTGCCTGTGCGGGGCTCATGCGGTCTGCGCTATACAGGTCGGCCAGAATCAGGTCGGTACTGGCGTCTGGAGCGTCGTTCAGAGCATTGCGGGCATCAGCAATGGTAACGAGCAGGCGATCACTCTCGGGTAGACCAAAGTACTCCCGTGCCACATCCAGTACCGCCTGGCGCAGTTCAACCGCGTGCACTTGGCATTCCGGGAACAGATAATGAAAGGCGCTGGCCATAACCCCGCCGCCCAGGCCCAGGATGGTGACGTGGCGCGGTCTGATGAAGGCAGCCGGAAGCAACATGGCCCGGCTGTATTCGTGCACGGGGAGATGCGGGTATCGTCGGTCAATCTTGCTTTGCTCAAACACGGAGTTAAAGGTCAACACCCGGTGCTTGCGGTAGTCGATCACCAGAATGCTGCCGAGTTTGTCCCGGCTATGGTGAATAATCTCGCCTTTGTTGAACATGCGGTGCTCTTTGAGGAAGTCGGAAACCTAGCGGCTGAGGTGTTTAATTGTGTCCTGTGCGCCCTTGCCCTGGGCAAGGCTCAGCGCCGTGTTGCCATCGGCGTCCTGGAGTTCCGGGTTGGCGCCTTTTTCCAGCAAAAGCGCTACCGTATCGGCATGGCCGTTGCGCGCGGCAAGCATCAGCAGGCTTTCACCTTCGCTGGTGCGCATGTCTACTGGTACGCCTGCATCCAGCATCACGCTGAGAGGTCCGGCACCGCCATTGCGTGCCAGCTCAAAAATTCCCTGTGCAAAGGCGATGGCGTCTTCATCTGACTGGTTCTCAGGTTGCTGAGGTTGGCCGGTTTTGTGCTCGCTCATTGGGACTCCGTTTCAAAGGCTGCTGAAAAGTCGGTATAGACATGCATACGATACCGCTGATACAACGTTTTAGCACAGAGTGGGTTCGCCTCTGGCACAATCAAAACGATATAACCCAGCTATTAACAGCATTAACTGACAGGAGAAAGTGCCATGAAACTGAACGTTGAGGGTATTGAAGAGGGCAAACCGGTCCCGGAGATATTCGCGTTCGGCGTGTTCAACCGGGAAGAGCACATGAGTTTTGGCCCTAATCGGAGCCCGGACATGTTCTGGGAAGGTGCGCCGGAAGGTACGAAAAGCTTCGTTGTGATGATGTTTGATCCGGATGTGCCCAGTGTGGCTGATGATGCAAACCAGGAAGGCAAAACAGTTTCGAAAGATATTCCGCGGGTTGATTTCTTCCACTGGCTTCTGGTGGATATCCCCGCCAAAATCAGCCGTATTCCGGAAGGTGAAGACAGCGATGGCGTTACGCCCAAAGGCAAAGACGGAGGCTCTGGCCCGGTTGGCCTGCGAGGGGTGAACAATTTCACCCAGTTCCTGGCTGGAAACCCCGATATGGCCGGCACTTACTACGGCTATGACGGCCCCTGTCCGCCCTGGAACGATGAATTGCTGCACCACTATCACTACGAAGTGCATGCGCTGGATGTGGAATCACTGGGTCTTTCCGGAGAGTTTGATGGAGAGGCGGTGCGCAATGCCATGAAGGGTCACGTGCTGGCGAGCGCGCGGGTGACTGGCACTTATACGCTGAACCCGGACCTGCGCTAAGCTTTCGGACATCGCTCCTCAACGCAGAGGCCGGAGCCGCAGCACATAGGTTCCGGCGTGTTTCTGGTTGCTTTCTCGCGAGATTAAAACCGGTATTCTGCCATGAATGAGCCGAAGCTGTTTCTTGGATCTTGGCTCGGAGGCAGGTTGTCGTCGTCGACCGTTTCCGTCGATAGCCATAGGCTGAGATGGGCCCCAAAGCGTGGCCCAAGCCAATGCAAACCCAGAATGGTTTGGCCGACGGTGCGGTTGATTTTGATTGTGTTGCTGTCTGTCCAGTCGTTGCTCACCAGAAGGTTGCCTTCACGCGGCAGTGCCCAGGCGAAGTAGGTTGCTCTCAAGGTGATCGACGCATAAAACCGATTGCCCGTAACCGGTGCGATGGTGGCGTCATAGTCCATCCCACGACCGACGGGGCCCGGAATAAACGTGAACCCTTGTGGACGATCACCAATCCGAAACTCCAGCCCGGGCTGCGCAAACGTGTAGTAGTTGCCCACTGCAGCATCTCCGCTCAGAGCAACGTCAAACCAGGAGTTTTGGTACAGCCGGCGTTTGGCACTGATATACCCGTTGAGTATGGGTTCAAAGGCGAGCTGATTATCCCAGCCTTCAGGGTTATCACCGCCTATTGCGGTGTGAACCGTTACCTGGGCCTGCCTGGCAAGTGCCGGCTCCCCCACCCATCCAAACAGCCACTGGGCGCCAAAAAAGTATTCATCATCAAACCCGTAAAAGCTGTTGCCCCAACCTAAAAAACCCACATAGGGAACATCATTTTCAATGAGCACTGGTTGTTCGATGTTTGCCGGCGTCTCCATATTCTGACCGAGCACCCAACTCTCACGATAGTTCAGACCGGCAATGTCGGGAATTGCCCAGGCAACCAAGGCTTTGCCGAAAGCGGGCGTGCCCCCGGTTTCACCCAACGAGCTGACAGGTTCAGACGATACAACGGCTGAAATGCCATTGGTGAACTGATTATCGGAAGTGAGAATAACGTCGTTGGAGAGTTCAACGCGGACCGTCCCTCCAGCTTTGGTGGTTTCTGGCAATACTGCAGCACAGAACATCAACGCCAATGAGAGCAAACGAGAGCCGGCATTCAACTTTTAATCACCTGTAATTTTTCAAAACGCTATTGTCTTCCCTGAGCCACTTGTCTGGAAAGGTAAGCTGGGAGATGCTTCGTCGGCTGGAACCTCAGGAGGCCTGAGGTTCATCGCGTTTATGAAGCGGGTAAATCGCTTAGCTGATTGTACCTGCGTCTTTGACCTCCGGGCTATGAAGGCACGGATGGTTGTTTCCACATTCGAGATCTCTGGCACTTGGTGTATCCGCATGAGCTGTTGCACCCCACGCGAAGACAACAAGGGCACCGATCAGTGTTAGAGTTTTCATAATGCTGTTCCTCTTCGTTGGTATAGCGGCCACGCTCCCGCTGATCTGGGTTCAGTCAACGTCCTGAGGCGTGGCTTTCACGGTATGGACACACGAGCGAACGAAGGATTACAGATTATTTGCATGCCGCAGACTCAATGCACGCCTTCAACATGACCGGTAGAATAGTCTGATGAACCGTTCCCAATGGGCTTTCCGTCTCACTATTCTTGTTATTGTCGCACTCGTGATGGGCGCCATTTGGCTGGTTCTTCGCCAACTGGGCATGCCTGTGAGTCTTGCACCAGTAGCGCTGTCTGAGTGGCTTAACGATCAGGGCATGTTCGGACCACTGTTGCTCATGCTGTTGATGATTCTCGCGGTAGTTGTCGGGCCCATTCCGACATTGCCCATCAGCGCTGCATCGGGGCTGGTATATGGCATGTTTGCCGGAACGGCCATTGCAGTGATTGGCGCGCTTGCCGGGTCGCTTATTGCCTTTTACCTGGCGCGGATGCTCGGGCGCGATGCCGTTCAGAAGAAATTGGGGCACAACCCGATGTTCTCGGCACGGGGGTCGCAACCTTTCCTGTTTTTCGCGGTACTGATCACCCGGCTGATCCCCCTGTTTTCCTTTGCCCTGGTCAGTTATGCCGCTGGGGTCACCGCAATACATCTCTGGCGTTACGCCCTTGCGACCACCCTGGGCATGCTGCCGATGACCTTCGTTTTTGCGGGGCTTGGCCAGAGCTTTGAGTTCAATCCGGTGCTGACGGTAATAGCCGCTGTTATTGTTCTGGTATTTATGAGTACCCTGCCGATTTATCTTGGCCGACACCCGAATTCCAGGCTGGCCCGCTGGCTGCATCTGAATAAGGTTGTTTGAGTCTGAGCATTTTCTGTGTAACAGAACGCGAAGATGGTTGTCTGTAATCGCATTCCTTTACTGAAAATCCGATGCGATTGGAGTGATTATGCTTGGTTACCGACGTCTATCCTGTGTTCTGGCCATTCTCGTTATGCCTGCCCTTGCTTGGGCAGATACTGATACCGGGCTGTACAAGAGCTACCAGCGCCTTCTGACTGATTACGTGGTTGAGCAAGCGATGCCCGGGAACGGCCTGGTATCGGCTTTCGATTATCGGTCTGCTCTGGCCGATAGTGGCTTGCAAAAGAACCTGGCGGACCAACAGGCCAAACTGCGGGAGTTCGACCCCGAGACCCTGAATGGACGAGAGGAATCCGTAGCCTTCTGGATTAACGCCTACAATTTTTTCATGCTTGCCCAGATACTCACTGAACGACCGGATGGCGAACTGGTTTCGTCCGTCTGGGATTATGGTGGCCGGGTGAATCCGTTTGTTGACAGTGTGTTTGAGCGGAAGAGCTTTGTTATTGGGGGGCGAGCACACAGTCTTAATGAGATTGAAAAAGAAATCCTGCTGGGAAACGACTACGCGGACAGGGGCTGGAAGGATGCCCGCGTACATTTTGCGGTGAACTGTGCTTCGGTTGGTTGCCCGCCACTTCGGGACATCCTTTATACCGCAGACAATCTGGAAGACATGCTTGCAGAAAATACCCGCCGGGCGTTCAGCACAGAGCGTCACCTCCGTGTAGAGGGTGAGGTTCTTTATCTCACCGAATTATTCAAATGGTATAAAGAGGATTTCGCAGCGGCTTCCGGTTCTGAAAAGGCGTTCATTGAAGAATGGGCTGATCCGATAGTGGTGGATCGAGTGGCAGGCACAGGAACCATAGAATTCATCAACTATGACTGGACTTTAAACAGTCCGGCCAATTTTTCCGAGTTGCGTTAAGCCTGCTCTCGGAACACGGACACAAAAAGGCCGCTATTCCGGAGAATAGCGGCCTTTTCCGTTCCCGATCACTTTGCAGAGACTTTCATTTCCACAATTTTGTCAGCAGTTGCAACCGGGTAGCTCTTTGCTTCGTTGTATCTGTCCGCTTGACCGTTCATTGCCAGCGCAGTAGATGCTGAGAATGAAAGGGCAATAACGGCGAATATCAGTGTCAGTTTCTTCATGGTTTGGTACCTCGTTCGTGATGATGCACAGGGTCTGTCCGATGCTCGGTCAGGCCGCGCTTACGAGGTATAGACAACCGACTGCCCCCTTGTGTTACAGATTTTTGGAAAGTGGCAAGAAAAATTGGAGATTTGCATATAACCAAACGTCATAGAAACTGAGCTGTCCATTACTCAACGTAGAATTCATAATGGCGGCTCAAAAACTGATAGTGATATAAGGAGAAGCGCCATGAGCCGCATATTGGCCATTGTTCTGCTGATTGCCAGCTCACTTGCGTGGGCGGATGGCGGTAGAACGCCGCCCCTGGTTGATGCCAACTGGCTTGAAGCGAACCTCGAACGAGATAACCTGGTAGTGCTGGATGTCCGTTCGGGCATTGATAATGGTGGTGACCGAAGCAGCTTTCAGAATGCTCATATCCCCGGAGCTGTATACAGCAGCTACACTGGTGATGGCTGGCGCGAAAGCAGGGACGGCGTCAGGGGTCTGTTACCGCCTGTCGCAAGCGTGGAGCGCCTGATTGGTAGCCTGGGAATCAGTAACGACGATACCGTGGTGGTTGTACCTGCTGGCACAGGCGCAACCGACTTTGGAAGTGCCGCCCGTGTTTACTGGACCTTCAGAGTGTTGGGCCACGACGAGGTAACCATCCTCAACGGTGGCTTTGCTGGCTGGAAGGCTGCCGGTTACCGGGTGGACAGCGGTGAAGGGAATCAGCGCGACCTGGTGCAGTTTGAAGGCACCCTGCAGCCGGAATTGCTTGCAACTCTGGAGGAGGTGCAGGAAGCCAGAGATAGTCAGGCTCAACTCGTGGATGCTCGCCCTTCCGACTATTTCAGAGGCGAAAACCAATCCCCCGACGCCAAGGCACCTGGCACAATTCCGGGTTCTTTCAATCTGCCCCATGCAGGTTTCCTTGGTGAGCAAAACGCGGTCTGGTACCTGAACGAAAAAGACATCACCGCGCAGGTTAATCAGGCTGAGCTTGATTCCGGCGCTCGCACTATCGCGTTTTGCAACACTGGCCACTGGGCGGCCACAGATTGGTTCGTGTTAAGTGAGCTTGCCGGATTCCAGGAGGTTGCGCTCTATGATGGTTCCATGGCGGAGTGGTCCCAGGACAGCAGCCGACCGATGCAGGTAGCGAAGAAGGGGCTTGGCAAGCTTCTCGACCTGTTTAACTAACCCGTTTAACCAAGTGGATTCGCAATGACAGATTCTGCAGTTCTTCAGACCGGGCTTCAGCAGCCTGGCTGGCAGGTGGATCGATTTATCGTAGCAACCGCGCTGGCAGGCCTTGCTTTGCTGGGTGGGCTGATATGGCTGGAAACTGCGCCCTTCATGGTGGCGCTATTTGTAATTGGTAGTGTGTTGGGCATGGCCTTGTATCACGGTGCATTCGGCTTTACGGCAGGTTGGCGCAATCTGGTAGTTAAAAAGCGCGGCGCCGGAATGCGTGCACAACTCATGCTGTTTGGGCTCTCTTCCCTGATTATGGTGCCCATGCTTTACAGCGGGCAGGCAGGGCTTGTGGGTGCTGTTGCTCCGGTAGGTACCTCCCTGGTTGTGGGCTCCTTTATTTTCGGGCTTGGCATGCAACTTGGTGGGGGGTGTGGTTCCGGCACCTTGTTTACGGTAGGTGCCGGCAATATCCGCATGGTGGTAACGCTGGTGTTTTTTATAGCCGGTACTGTGCTTGGATCCATCCATCTACCCTGGTGGCTGGATCAGCCGGGCTTCGACCCGGTGCCACTGGTCAACACCTTTGGGGTCAGTGGAGCAATTATTGTTCAGCTTCTGGGTCTGGGCCTGATTGCCCGCTGGGTTAACCGGGTTGAGCGCAAGGCACACGGCAACCTTGAGCGTGGCGAGCTACTCTGGAAAGGCCAGGAACATGGTGTCTTCCGAACGCTGATCAGTGGTCGCTGGCCGTTTACCTGGGCGATTTTGATTCTGGCCGCTGGGAACGCGTTAACTCTGGCCCTTAGCGGTGCTCCCTGGAGTATCACGTTTGCCTTTAACGTTTGGGGCGCCAAAGCTATGGAAGTGATGGGAGTGAATATGTCCCAGTTCGAGTTCTGGACCTGGGAATACCCCGCCATGGCCTTGAAAGACTCCATGCTTACCAATGCGCCTTCGGTAATGAACTTCGGTTTGTTGCTCGGTGCCATGCTGGCGGCAGGCCTGGCGAACCGTTTTAACGAGGCGAGCCGTAGTCGGCCTGAAGGTCGCCAGTTTCTGGCTTCCGTAGTCGGTGGACTGTTGTTGGGCTATGGGGCCCGTTTGGGCTTTGGCTGCAACATCGGGGCGCTGTTTTCAGGTATTGCGTCAGCCAGCCTGCACGCCTGGATCTGGTTTGTCTGTGCCTTTTCCGGGTCACTGCTTGGAATACGCCTGCGGCCCTGGTTTCGGCTGCCCAACTGAAGCGGGAGAAGAACATGGAACGAGCTTACAGCCCCGTCCGCATTCTGGTAATGCTCGGGATTATTCTGGTGCTGATTATGGCAGACCACCTGAGCAGCCCCACCTTTGCGTTCAATTCCGGGCAAGGCAACGTGCAAACAGCGTTGAGCCAGCGAGATGAAACGGCCTGTGCGCCATGTGGAGCACCCTGCCCTTCAACACGAGACTGACTGACAAACTAGCCGGTACTCTTTCACACGGGGTTGGTGGCCAGAATTTCCATCTGCTGGCCACCTGACACGAAGGCGGGTTAGGCGTTTGCCCTGCCTGCCAGGCAGGAAAGCCAACAGCGTGAAGATGGCAGTGAGCCGTCCCGGGTTGCGTTTTATCATACGCATTCTCCATTGATGCTTAACCAACTGAAGCTCGACGACTCATTGATTACCTCTATATGGCAAACAGAACCCCAGGAGGCCTGAGGTTCGTGTGCTTCACCGCTTATCCGGTTGACCCTTGGCTTTCACCCTCTTGGATATGGAAGGTGGATGGGTTGTTTCCGCGCTCGATATCCTCCGCGCTTACTCCTTCTGCATGTGCTGTTGCGCCAAATGTGAAGGCAATGAGGGCGGTTATCAGTGTTAATGTTTTCATGATGCTGTTCTCCGTCTTTGGTCAGCGGCCACACTCCTGTTGCTGTGAGTTCAGTCAACATTCTGCGGTGTGGAGTTCACGCTATGGACACACGAGCGATCAAAGGATTACAGATTTTCTGCACGCTGACGTTTCTGGCCGGGCAGTCGCGATTCGAAGTCATAGTGGGCTGCCGTGGACGTGCCGCTCAGCTCGGTATTGAGTGTGCCCGTCGACCAGCCACCCAGCAGTAGCATGAGTATCGCCAGGGTACCGAGGGGCGATAATGGGATAGGGCAGCGATTCTCACGAAAGAAAAACTTCATTTCGTGGTCTGTCCTGTAACAATTGGCACTGCTTGGTAGTCTACTAACAGTAGACCTTCTTAACGGGCAAGGAAAAACACTATGACGAGATCCAAAGTGGAGTTCGCAAATGCTCAGGGCCAGAACCTTGCGGGCTTGTTGGAGTTGCCGGGCGAGGGCAAGCCTTATGCTATGGCCCTATTCGCCCATTGTTTTACGTGTGGAAAGGATATTGCTGCAGCGTCCCGGATAGGGCGCGCCCTCGTGAAGCAGGGCATTGGTGTGTTGCGTTTCGACTTTACCGGGTTGGGCAACAGTGACGGGGATTTTGGCAATACCAATTTCTCCTCCAACATCGAGGATTTGCTGGCGGCCGGCGAATTCCTCAAGCAACACTACGAGGCGCCGCGAATGATCATTGGTCACAGCCTGGGAGGCGCCGCGGTTTTGGCAGCAGCCCAGCGCATGCCGTCCCTTGAAGCCGTTGCCACCATCGGGGCGCCGGCTACCGCCCATCACGTCCAGCATCTTTTTGACAGCAAGGCCGACGAGATTCGTGAGTCCGGTGAAGCCGAAGTGACCCTGGCCGGTCGGACATTCAATGTAAAATCGCAGATGCTGGATGATCTGGTGCAATGGAATACACCGGACCACATCGGTAATCTGCGTAAGGCACTGATTATTTTCCATTCGCCGGTTGATGAGGTTGTGGGTATCAACGAAGCGGCCACTATCTATCAGGCGGCCAAGCATCCCAAAAGCTTTATTTCTCTTGATAATGCCGACCATCTGCTATCAAAAGCTGCGGATGCGGAATACGTTGCGGATATGCTCGTGGCCTGGTCCAGCCGGTACCTCTAACGTTACGGAGTTAGTCTGGCATTCGGGGCTGAACCTGGTCGCCGATACCTTGCCATTCCCGTCGTCTTCCAGGGTGTTGATTCGGCACTTGCGCGGGTAAAAAAGCCGGCACTGATTCTGTAACAATTTGCAGGTTCGCCTGTCAGTAGGTCATGAGATATGGAACGACTTTCCTTAATTGTCGCTCTGGCTCTCTGTAACCTTTGCATTGTTGGTCGGGTCGCAAACCCCTTGGGTGGAGCTGGTCTCCACCCTTTTTTTGATGGCCTCCTCAATTAGCCAGAGCCTGTCCTGACCCCAGCAGCTGAAGGTTCCATAGCGGAAACTCGGGACGCCCCAAAGCCCGCAGTCATACATTGCCTTACGGTTTACTTCCGCCCATTCATGCCAACTCTGGTCATCTAACAAAGTCTCTGCCTTCTGCCATTCCAATCCAGCGCGCTCTACGATGACTTTCAAGCCTGCATCGGTTTCCGAGCGGATGCCTTCGGCATTGACGGCCCGGGCGTAGCTACGCATGTACTCGATTTCACGGCCCAGGGAGCGGGCGTATTCAAACAGGGCATAACACCTTTCCACGCCAGGCCCGAGAGGGTCAGCGACAAAGCCATAAGGAATGCCCAGCTTGTCGGCTTCCCTTTTTGTGTCGTGGAAGATGTACCACTTCTTGGCATCGGGTACCGATTGTCCGCGCATCACCATGGGGAGCACCGGCTTCAGTTGCAGAGGTATATTCCATGCCTTCGCCAGCAGGATTACCCGTTCCAGGCCGAGGTAGGAGTAGGGGCTGCGAATGGAAAAGAACACATCCAGAGGTGTCTCGGCGGCCGGATGGCCATCGGGTAATCTTGTGGCGATATTTGTTAAATCAGCCCAGGTGCGCGTATAGGTTATCGCCCTTGAGGCATCCCGGTTCAGCCCTTGATCGGTGAGACTTCGTTCAAGATGGTCCAGCCGGTCTACGCCCCAGAACCACTCACCCAGGTACCAAACCATGCTGCCCTGATAGTGGCCGAGCCGCCGAAGCATTTTTTCATTATCGAGCAGGGTTTGATTATCAAGATCTGTAGGTCCCGAACCTGGCTTGCTTTGGGAATCGGAACTCCAGAGGTCCGTCAATAAGCGGGCAGCGGTATTGAGTCCGTCGTTGGCGTGTTCGGCCTGAAGCAGCCGGGCGGTGGCGGCCTTGAGTTCGGTTTCCGAGAGTGGCGTTGGCCGGTCAGGCGGCGTGAGGTTATACAGTTTGGCGATCCGGGTGGCGTCCTGTTGAGCCCACGAGCCCCACAGCGCCGGCTCGGGGAACATTTCTTCATCCAACTGCCAAACGGTATGGAGCCGGATGCGCACCCCATAGTGCTCCTGCAATTGAACAAGTGCCTGCAACAAGGTTAGCCCGAAAGGGTCTCGGGGATTCACGAACACCCGAACAAGGTCGCTCTCGCCTCGCAGCCTTGCCCGAGCTTTGTGCATGGATCGTTGCAGAGCATATCGGTACGGGCTGGAAAATGCGCGGGCGAACCAGGGCATAAGATCCGCTTTGACCGGACGATGCATAGGAGGAGTCTCTTTATTTGTTATTGATTGAACAGACAGTTCCTTACGTACTGTAACAGTTGCACTTCTCATGTGTCTCTACCGGTGAAACGCGAACAATCAATACCTTGGAAGCTACCGAGGCAGTGAGTAACCGGAACGGAGAGCGCGACAAGATGACTCGGCACTATTGGATGGGTGGCAACAGGTCCTACGAGGAAGACCGCTTTTTTGACGAATCCCTCGACAAATCCCTGTGGCAACAGGCAGAGACCTCCGAACAATGGCATGCATGCTGGTATACCGGTATGCCAGACCCGGAGTTTTTCAGCCAGGTGGGGCCGGAACGAAAAATTAACCATATTCCCGGAAACAATGCCCTCACGGTGAAAAGCCGTCTGCACCAAAGCCTTATGGAGCTGCGGGAACGAATGGAGCGGCAGGAGAAAGGCGGCGGGCACCTGACGGAGCGCTTGGCTTTCGTCCCCGGAGTTTTCTCCATGCCCGAGGATTATCACGATTTCCAGCAGGCGGCACTTCAGAACCCGGACAAACGCTGGATTCTCAAACCCAAGAATGCCGCCCGCGGAAAAGGTGTCCAATTGGTGGGTGACCCGGCGGACGTGCCCATGGAGTCCTCCTGGATGGTTCAGGAGTATCTTGAAAATCCCCATACCATGCATGGTCGAAAATATGTGCTGCGCCTGTATGTGCTGGTGTCGTCTATTTCGCCCTTCAGGGTTTACCTGTACCACCAGGGGTTTGCCAAGCTCGCGTCGGCGCCTTACGACGAAGAAAACGCAAATAATCCGTACAGTTACCTGACCAACCCTGATGTCAACGCTCTGAACCTTGAGGCTGATGTGCCGGTGGAATTCGTGGATTTCGAGCGCTACCGGGCCTGGTTACGGGAGCAGGGCCATGACGACGAGGCGCTATTCACCAAAATCGAGGATATGGTTGCCCTGACCTGCCTGGCAGCTCTGGAGCCCATGCGCGAGCGCTCACGAGTTATCGGCGCCGACACCCGGGGCTGTTATGAACTTATGGGCATTGATTGCCTCGTCGACGGCAACCTCAAGCCCTGGATCCTGGAGTGTAACCTCAGCCCGTCTCTGGGAGTCTGTGCCGGCCCTGAGAGTGGCGGCGACATTGAGGAAGGCATCAAAGGCGCCCTGATAGGGGATATGGTTGAAATGCTTGGCCTTAACCGGCCTGCTGGTGCCGATTCTGCCGATTCTGCCGATTCTGCCGATTCTGCCGATTCTGCCGGTTTCATGGCGGAGCGGCTGGTTCGGGAAACCCAGGCCGAAATAGCCAACAGTGGTGGTTTCAAAAACCTGATACCGGGGTCGGATCCTACGGTATACCTGCCGTTTATGGCCCTGCCTCGGCTGGCTGACTGGGTGGTTGCCCAAGCGCTCTCCGACCGTCCGGTGAAGCAGCCTCGTCTTGAACGGTGGATGTCCGAGGAGACGTTCAGTGAAGACCAGGTCTATGTCTACGACACCCGGCTGGGCCACCTGAGTAGCCTGAACGAGACCGCCTCACTGATCTGGTTGATGGCCACAGAAGGTGCCGGGCCGGATGATATTGCGTCGACGCTGGTAGATTCCGCTTTCAAAAGTATGCCTGTGGCCCCGGAAGCCTGGGCTATCCGCAATGATGTATGGAATACACTGGCTGACTGGGTTAACAACCGTTTTCTGGTGCAATCTGAGAATCACCTGGCCGAACGGGTTGCGCTGGAATCTGTCCAGCCGCCATTCCCGGAGACATCCGCGATGATGTCGATGGTGCTGGCCTGCGGTCGCTTCCGCGCTCGATTCTTCACCGACAGTGCAGCGCTGGTCAATCGGATTGAAAACCTGTTACAGCCAATGGCGGTGTCCGACGAGGCGGGAAAAGACTCGCTGCCCCGGCTCGAAATTGTCCGGGATACGCCTGGCTTCACGTTGATTCTCGATGGTCAGGTGCTCCACCCACGATTGCCGCTTTCGGCTGTCACGCCCGCCCTTGCAAACTGCCTGGCAACGCACGCCGCCAAACACGATGACATCGCTATAGACGCCGGCCTGGTTGCCGGCCCCGATCAGGCTGGCCCGATGTATATGGTCAGCCATAGTGAGCCAACCCTGCGTGACGCGCTCACCCTTGCTCTGTCTGCCCACTGGCGTGCTGATTATGGCCGCGGGGCGCTTCTGAAAGCCTCCGGAGACGATCACATTGAAGGGCTGGGTTTGCCCCTGCAGGCCCCCGACTTGGAGGGAATGCTCCTGCCCGCAATGGCGGGTATGACGGGCAACTTCGCCCAGGTACTTGCGGTACTTGTCCCCACGAGCGAGCCAATCGAGGACAAAAGCGGTGTACAGGCCATGACCGTAAATGAGGCGCTCAGACACCTCATTGCCAACTGCTGTTCCGAAGACGGGCGGCCACTGGATACCGGTGGTTTCAGCAGGCTCGCAGAGTGGCTGGAAGGCTGCGAACGCTATCTGGTTGATATGAATAATCCGGAGGCCGCTGCTGCAACGCTTTCCGGGCAGTGTTCCGTGAGAACACCGCAAAAGGCATCCGGGAGCCGTTGAGTATAAATATTCTTCGATATCCGGATATTGGGAGGCCAGGCATACAACCTGGCAATAACGTGAAAAGCAAAGGGGACGCATCATGTCCAGAGAAACGCAGAAACAGAGATTGCTCGGTAAGCTTGCCCGGGGCATGGCCTACACGGGCCCCGTGTTTGCAGTCGTTATAGGCGCCTCGGCGTTCAACGTCTCAGCCGCTGACGTTACAGCGGAGCCCGGCTACCTGATGCTTGCCGCTGGAGAGGCGGAAGCCGAGGGTGAAGCCAAGAAGAAGGGCTATGGAGAAGGTGAAGCCGAAGGCAAAGGTGAAGCCAAAGGAGAAGCTGAAGGCAAAACCAAGAAGAAAGGCCATGGCAAGGATGACGGCAAGGGAGAAGGGGAAGGCGAGGCCGAAGGAAAGGCCAAGAGCTGAGATATTGTCCGGTGTGGGCATGAGTAACGCTTGTGTCCACTCGGTCGCTTTCAGTGCTTAACAGAGCAACAGCAAACGGATAAATACCATGACACAGCCAGTTTCAGATAAGCGTCGGGACGTGAGCGACATTGTTGAAGAAAATGCCCATGCCATCGGGCAACTCGTCAACTTGTTGCAAGCGTTGCCCGGGAACCTTTACCGGCAAAGCTCTGGTTACAGGAAGCAGCATGTGATTGGCAAGCACGTTCGTCACATCATCGATCACTACAGCGCCTTGTTGTCGGCCACTGATTGCCCAGGGGCATTGCTCGACTATGAAAACCGGCACCGGGATCCGGCACTGGAAACAGATCGGCGGGCTGGGGGGCGCCGCCTGTCAGACATTTTACGGGAATTGCGCACCCGATTTGGAACAGAGTATTGCAGTGAACTTGCGATGCTGCACAGCAGTGAGGGCCAGCGGCACGTGGTAACCACCAGTGTCGATCGTGAACTGGTTTTTCTGGCCAGCCACACCATTCACCACATGGCGATTATCGGAATGCTTGCTGAGCAGGCAGGTGTGGAAGTCAATGCAGAATTCGGGGTCCATCCCTCGACGTTGCGTTATATGGAAAGGCAGGTTTCGGGCATGGCTAGAAGCGCCTGAGGCCCTGAGCACACCCTGAATAAGGGTAAAATACGACCGGAGGTTGTTGATATGTCTACAAATAAAAATCGAAAAGAACTTTTACGCAAACTGTCGCGAAATCTCATGGTGACGCTTCCCATGATGACGGTAGTGACTGTAGCGGGTTTCAACACGGGTTCCGGCTCTTTTGTGGAGCTGATTCCATCCGCCGAAGCGGCGCAGGGTGAGGCTGAAGGCGAAGCAAAAGGCGAAGCAGAAGGAGAAGCCAAAGCTGAGGCAGAAGACTTTGCTAAAGGAGAAGGTGAAGCAGAGGGCCACGCCGAGGGCGAAGCGGAAGGCGAGGCTGAGGGAGAGGGTGTATCGGCCAGTCTCAAGAAAGCGGTGCGCCGGCCTGAAGGTTACACACCTTACCAGGGCAATGTGGCCGAACTGAGAGCCAAGGGTGAGAAGCTGTTCAACGACACCAGCCTGTCCTCAAACGGCCTTGCGTGTGCCACTTGCCATACAAATGGCATGCTCTATAACCCCACCTTCAAGGACGAGTACCCGCATTTCGTGGCCATGGGCAAGCGTGACTTTGGGATGGACATGGTGCACCTGGATGAAATGGTCCAGATCTGCATGGTGGCTCCGATGGCAGCGGAGCCTCTGGAATGGGGGTCCGAGGAGTTGGCTGCGCTGACTGAATACGCACGAACGGAGCAAAAGAAATTCATCGACAAGTAACTACGTTGGTTTGCATCAGTAAGATTTTTGTCGACCTTGGGTGGGGCCAGAACCCCCACCCTTTTTTGTTGGCTGGCAACTGGGACAGGTTAAAGATTTGCCCAGTTGATGGCCCTGAAATCGAAGCTGTTTTCCAGCGTTGGTTTGATAATCCGGAAATACGGAGATGCATCAAAATCTCGCGGCGTGAACAAGGATGTGTGCCGGATACGGTAATGCTCGCGAATACAGCCCCTGCAGCTCGGGTCGTCTGAAGGTATTGTGTCGACAGTCGGAAGTATCGGGTAACGCAAACGCTGAAAACCCTCGGCAATAAACGTGGAACAGATCGCTCGTGTGGGGTCGCCGCTTCCAAGCGACAGCAATTTGTGCCGGTGCCGGGCAGGTACCGGCGGTGTCTGGATAAGATAGCGCGCCAGATCAAACACATTCTTCATGTCGTACTGGTCCCCCAACCGGCTCAGTGCGTAATCGGTTAGCATACGCATGTTGCCGTCATCCAGCCCTACAGGGCGGCAGATACGGGTATGACTATTTCGATAATAGGAGAGCGGCAGGGGACGAATACCGAACTCCAGATCCGCCTCGATCAGGGTGTGAGGTTCGCCATCTTCCGATATACCCAAACCTGAATTCGGCCCGAGGTAAAGCGCAGCATGAGACCAGGTTGACTGGGTCAGGTACTTTATCGCGACGCTGACGCGTGTATTACCTTCTACAAGCAGGACGTCTCCGGGCCTGAGCGCCTTTTCCAGCGCTTCATAGGTTGAAGTCGGCACGGAGTGTTGCGCTACCTGCTTGGAAAGATAGGCAGCCAAGCGCCTCGACAGCCAGTTAAGAAACATGCAGTACCCCGGTCGTAAATCTGTTTATATTGATAACACAGACAGACAATCGGGGCATCTGTTACACAAGTCGCCAATGCATGGTGCTAGGCAAGGGCGGGAGTCGGTTTCCGGGAAAGCGTAAGGGTATCGTAATCCCGTAACAGGAATAAGGCGGCACAGGCCGCCAGCATTGGCCAGGCAGCGAAGAATATGAGGTTGTCGAAAGGTTGGAGGTATTTGCTGAATGACGCGAGGGTGGAAACCCCGTGGAACACCAGAATGGCGCCGTAGGTCCAGGTTTTAAAGAGCCCTGCGACGAAGGCGAGAATCAGTGCCAGTTGGGCGATACCTATTGCATAAAAAGCGCTTTCTCCAAGACTTCCTAGCCCATAGAACGCGGTAAAGACTTTGGCCGCGTGTTCAGGCTGCACCAGTTTGTCCAGGGTCCAGAACAGAAATACAATAAAAACGCCGAGTCTGAGCAGCAGCAGGGCAAGAGGTAGCTGTTTGGGCATTCTTTTTTCCTTTGTGGTTTTTGAGTGATCGCTCCAGTGACAGGTGCGGTCATACAGAGTTCCACCAAAGGGGAGTTTTTTGAAACGATTGGGGTAGCGGAGATCGCACTGCAGCCTGTGTTACGTCATTCGCGAGTGCCGCCGTCAGACTTTCTTTCCCTGAGGGCCTCAGCCACCCGCTCATCTATTTTTCGAATCAGCTCTTCATTTTCCCGTCCGGATGAATGCACCTTTAAAAGATCGGTACTCGCGCGCAGATTGCCGATAAAGGTCCGACAATGTTTGCACATCATCAGGTGCATTTTCACGGACAGGTTCTGTCGGCTCGTGAGTTCACCATCTATGTAGTCACTGGCTATGTCTGCCAGATCCCTGCACATCAACATTTTCCTGTCTCCTGAAACGTTTCAACCATCAGAAAGATCTTCTGCCTCGCGCGGTGTAAAAGTACACGGAGGTTAGATGCACTGATATCAAGAATGTTACAGACATCTTCAGATTTGTGCTGATGGGCTTCGTACAGCATCAGGGCCGAACGCTGGGTTTCTGGCAGAGCCGACAGGTGTTTGTCCAGGCAGCCACTGAGCGCATCATTTTCCATAAGTGTGTCAGCAGATTCGTGGAACTTTAGTTTTGGTGGCAGGTCCCAGCGGCCTTTGGCATTGAAACGGTCGGCAAGCTCCGGGTCGAGGCTCTCTGAAAAGTCAGTAGCTACTTCCCTGTTAATGGATCGGAGCTTGTTCTTGCAGCGGTTGGCGACAATTCGGTGCAGCCAGGTTTTCAGGCCAGAGCGGCCTTCAAACTTCTGAATGGCATCAATCACCGTAACCCAGCAGTCCTGGACAATTTCTTCAGCGCTGGAGTGATCCAGGTAAAACCGGGCGACTGCCAGCATACCGGGAGAGTATTCCCGTACGGCTTCTTTGTAGGCGAATGAATTGCCTCGTTTCAGATCTTCGATCAGCGAACCTTGAGGATCGGGGTGGGTGGCAGTGTCCATGGAACGTCGTCCCTTGTATGGCGTTAGGAGATTATTTTGTTTTTAGTGTTTCTGATTCCGGGAAAGTTCCTGTATTTTGGAGCGATCACTCAAAAATATTTTTCAGTAGCGTGTAACATTCAACGGATGACCGTGTCTGAATGAAATCAACATACTGGTTCCTATATTTTAAAAGGCATGGATATGACTCGTAGCAAGCTCTTACTTCTTTTGGTCATAGCGGTAGTTGTTGCCGCTTTTATCGGCTTCGACGGGCACAAGTTGCTCACCCTGGAGAATCTGCAGGCGAACCAGAGCGCTTTGGCACAATGGATTGAGCAGAATCTTCTGATCGCCGTGGTCGGCTATGCTGCTGTTTATGTGGTAGTCACAGCCCTGTCTTTGCCAGGGGCTACCATAATGACTTTGGCAGGTGGTGCCTTTTTAGGCAATTTTTATGGCCTGATTGCGGTTTCTATTGCTTCAACCCTGGGTGCATCCCTGGCGTTTCTGGTGGCCCGATTCCTCATGCGGGACACGCTGCGCAAGCGCTACGCGGAAACCGTAGCGAAGATGGACCGGGGAATTTCAAAAGACGGTGCGTTTTATCTCGCAACGCTGCGGTTGGTTCCGGTGTTCCCCTTCTTCCTGATTAACCTGGCCATGGGCCTGACAGCCATGAAGCTGCGCACTTACGCTCTGGTAAGCTGGATTGCCATGCTTCCAGGTACTTTTGTTTTCGTTAACGCCGGAACGCAACTGGGTCAGATCCAGTCTACGAGTGATATCGTCTCCGCAGACCTGCTGCTTTCTTTTGCATTGCTCGGGCTCTTCCCTCTGATTGCAAAGTTCGTGGTGGGCTTCATCCGCCGTCGCAAGGTTTATGCCGGCTGGCAGAAGCCTGAGAGCTTTGACTACAACCTGTTGGTGATTGGCGGTGGCTCGGCAGGCCTGGTGTCCGCCTATATCGCTGCAGCGGTGAAAGCGAAAGTGGGGATGATTGAAAAGCACAAGCTGGGCGGCGATTGTCTGAACACTGGCTGCGTGCCATCGAAAGCCCTTATTCGCAGTGCCAAGGCCGCGGATACCATGCGCCATGCTAACCGCTATGGGCTGGAGTCGGTGCCGGTGAAAGGCTCCTTCAAGAACATCATGAACCGTGTTCAAGAAGTGATTGCCAAGGTAGAACCCCATGATTCCCCGGAGCGGTACAGCAAGCTGGGTGTGGATTGCATCTCGGGAGAGGCGAGCTTCGTATCTCCCTGGGAGCTGGAAGTCAGGCATAACGACGGCCGTATCGAGCGATTGACCGCTCGCAGCATAATTGTTGCCACTGGCGGAAAGCCGGCCATGCCGCCGATTCCAGGGCTTTCAGAAATGGCGCCTTTGAACTCTGACAATTTATGGGAACTGCAGGAACAGCCAGAGCGCTTGCTGGTTCTGGGTGGTGGTCCGATCGGTTCCGAGCTGGCCCATGCGTTTGCTCGCTTGGGGAGCCAGGTAATTCAGGTAGAAATGGGTGACCGGTTGCTGGCTAAAGAAGACAGCGATGTCTCGGAACTGATAAAAACCCAGTTTGAGAGCGATGGTATCGACCTTCGCCTGGAACACGCGGCCAGGGAATTCGCCATTGAAGAGGGTGAGAAAGTCGTTTACTGCGAGCACAAAGGCGAGCGGGTTCGTATTGCCTTTGATCAGGTGTTGGTCGCAGTGGGTCGCGCCCCGAACACCAAAGGTCTGGGGCTCGAAAATATTGGTATTGAAACTCTGCGCAATGGGACCGTGCCAGTTGAAGACGATATGAGCCTTCGCTACCCCAACGTGTTTGCCTGTGGTGATGTGGCAGGCCCCTATCAGTTTACTCATGCGGCTGCTCATCAGGCCTGGTATGCGGCGGTTAATGGCCTGTTCGGGCAGTTCAAACGCTTTCGGGTAGATTATCGGGTAATGCCCTGGGTAACGTTTACTTCGCCAGAGGTGGCTCGGGTCGGGCTCAGTGAGGCGGAAGCTCAAGCCCAGGGTGTTGCTTACGAAATTACCCGATATGGCCTGGATGACCTGGATCGCGCTATTGCTGAAAGTGAAGATTACGGTTTTATAAAGATCCTGACGCCACCGGGTAAAGACAAGATCCTTGGGGTGGTTGTGGTTGGTTCTCATGCGGGTGAAATCCTCGCGGAGTTTACGCTGGCGATGAAGCATGGCCTTGGGCTGAACAAGATTCTGGGCACTATTCACCCCTACCCGACCTGGAATGAGTCGGCCAAGTACGCAGCTGGTGAGTGGAAACGCGCCCACGCCCCTGAAGGTATTCTGAAACTGCTGGAAAAATTACACGGCTGGCGCCGGGGTAAAAGCCCGACCGTTCCGGCGAACCGTATAAAAGTAACCGAGCGCTGAAAATTGTGGGCGATAGCTGTCACCAGAAGGCTTCGCCTGTTTTCGAGCATCCTTATTCCAGAGCTATCGAGGAGCATTTATGCCCCTGACCGAAACCCGACCTGCCAGAAAACGCATTCCGGCGGTAGAAGTACTGGAGTCCAGAGCGTTTGATAGCTGGACTCACACCCGCAATGGCGACCCTCGCGGATACATCGACGCCGCCAGGCTGAAAGAGCTGTGGATTCACACGGGCACAGCTTGCAACCTGGCCTGCCCCTTTTGTCTGGAAGGCAGTCACCCGGGTGATGGCCGTATTCCCGGCATGAAGTTGAGTGATGTGAAGCCGTTTATTCACGAAGCCCTCGATATGGGTGTGGAGCAGCTTTCGTTCACCGGTGGCGAGCCGTTTGTGATTCGTGATTTTGTGAACATTCTGGATTATGCCAGTCAGCATCGGCCCTGCTTTGTGCTTACCAATGCCACGGAGCCGTTACTTAAGCGCCGTCATCAGGTGTTGCCGTTGCTGGAAAATCCCTACCCGATCCATTTCCGCGTGAGCCTGGATTTCCCGGATCGAGCTCGCCATGACAAGGATCGAGGTGAGGGTAGTTTTGATCAGGCGCTGGAGGGCATTCACTGGCTGGTTGAGCAGGGGTTCAAGGTGTCTATTGCTCGCCAGACGGATCCGGATGAAATTCCGGCTGACGTGGAAGCTGCGTTCCGGGAGATTTTCCGTGAGTGGCAGATTCCCGAAACTCTGGCGTTTACTGCGTTCCCGGATCTGGGTACGCCGGGATCAGAAGATGGTAGCCCGGAGATTACCGAAAACTGCATGGAGAAATATCCGACGGTGGATAGTCGTGCGCATTTCATGTGTACCTATACGCGGATGTTGGTAAAGAAGGGCGATTCGGTGCGGGTTTATGCGTGCACGCTGGTGGATGATGATCCTCAGTATGATCTGGGTGGGTCGCTGGCGGAGAGCATGGATGAGCGGGTTATGTTGCGGCACCACCGGTGTTTTTCCTGTTATCGGTTTGGGGCTAGTTGTTCGGCGCCTGTTTGAGTTTTGGCATGGGAGTTGGCGGTATGGGGGGTGACTGTTTATTTTCTTGGAAAAAACAACTCGCTGCGCTCAGACATTTTTTTCCGGCGAAAATAAACAGTCACCCCCCATACCGCGGCGGAATCGTGCAGGCCTCTTGATCAGAATGAAGATGGAAGCGTTCCAGGCGCCTGTTTGTCGGGGAAGGAACGAATTTGGTTCAGCTAAGGCGCTGGTGGGGTTGGGGTCAAAAAATGTGGAGCGCCATGGACGGCGCGACCAAGCCCCCCATGGATGGGTCCACGGGCGGTTTTTTGACCCCAACCCCACCAGCGCCGATACCTCCGAAGCTGAAATACGAATAAAACCCCGGAACACAACGAGGAAATAGACATCAATGAACATCACGGAAGCCTCCCTGTTTTGGGGATTTTTGCTGGTTTATGGCGTGGTTATGTATGTGCTGTCGCCAAAAAGCAGGAATTCAGAGTCTTTTTACAAAGGCGCGGATGATCAGGGTAACCCGGTTAGTCAGTGGTCGCTTACGGCGAGTATCTTTATCAGCTGGATTTTTGCCAAGTCGGTGACCAATGCAGCGAACCTTGGCGCGACTTACGGCGTGACCGGAGGGCTGGCTTATGCCAGTTATTGGCTGTCGATTCCGGTGGCTGGGTACATCATTTATCTCATTCGGACACAGACTGGCGCGCGCAGTCTGCAGGATTTTCTTACTTCGCGGTTTGGGCGTTTTGCGGGGTTGGCGTTTGCTGCGGCTATTCTGATTCGGCTGTATAACGAGGTCTGGAGTAACACGGCGGTTGTGGGTGGTTACTTCGGGTTGCCCGGGGAGTGGGAGTATTACGTTGCGGCTATGGTGTTCACGGCGTTTACGCTGGCCTACAGCCTGAAAGGTGGGCTCCGGTCCTCGATTTTTACCGATGTGATCCAGACCTTCGTGTTCGTGTTTTTCCTGGGTGCGGTGCTGTTCATGATTATCCCGGCCAACGAAACCTCGGCTTTACTGAGCGAAGGCGAGTTCCGGTTAAATGCTGGGTTTGATTTGTTGTTAGTCGCCTTGTTGCAGATGTTCAGTTATCCGTTTCATGACCCGGTGCTGACGGATCGGGGTTTTGTGAACAAGGAAAAAACCATGCTCAAGAGCTTTGTGGTTGCGGGCTTGTTGGGTTTTGTGGCGGTGTTCTTGTTCAGCCTGGTGGGTGTTCACGCCCGCCTGAATGGTATTGAGGCCATGGGCAATGCGCCCGCTGCAGTCGGCCAGTCACTTGGGTTGGCGGCGCTGTTTTTTATGAGTGTGGTGATGATGACTTCTGCAGGTTCTACCCTGGATTCAACCTTTACCTCTCTCGCTAAATCCCTGGCGGTTGACTTACCGCGTTTGGCGAAGCGGGCGACAGACCGGCTGCCCGGTATGCGGGTGGGCGCGGCTGTAATGATTGTATTTGCAGTGATTGGCAACCTGCCGATGTTTGCCGGTACGGATATTCTCAAGGCCACCACGATTTCCGGAACCATGGTGATGGGGCTGGCGCCGGTGTTTCTGTTTTACGGGTTCACGCGCTGGTCGCCGTGGAGTTTTCACCTGAGCTTCTGGACCGGTCTCGGGTTGGGGCTGATGCTGGCAATCGGTCTTATCCCGGCAGGTTGGGCTATTGGTGACGGTAATTACGCCATGTTGCTCGGCGTTAATGCCTATGGGTTCCTTATTTGCACTGCGGGCTTTTTCCTGCCGCTGGCCTTGCGCTTGCTGGTTGGTAAGTCTCTGACTGCGGGAGAGGTACGATGAGTGAAGGTCGCAGCTGTCCCCTGGCTTATCGCTATGAACCGGCGTCTTTATGCGCAAACCCCATGCCGGTTACGGAAGACGTTCTTTATGTCATTGGTGGGCTGTATGGGAACCCTTTTGCTCTGGATGAAATTGAGCGCATGGCCCTCGCCGAAGAACGGCAAGGGCGCAGCGTAAGGCTGGTGTTCAATGGCGATTTCAACTGGTTCAACGCCAGTGACGAACTGTTCCGCAACATCAACAGTCGGGTACTGAGCCACACGGCCAGCCTGGGGAACGTTGACTATGAACTGGCTGCCCCGAGTACGGGTGCCGGGTGCGGTTGTGCCTATCCTGAGTTTATAAACCAGGGCGTGGTTGAGCGCTCCAATCAGATTATGGCGAAGCTTCAGGATGTTGCCGGATCGCATCCGGATATCCAGAAGCGGCTGGCCTCTCTTCCCAGATATCATTGTCTGTTATTTGGAGGCCTAAAGATTCTGGTGTTGCATGGCGATCCGGAGTCTCTGGCCGGTTGGGGGCTGGCTCATGAATCCTTTGCTGCTGGCAACAGAGAAAAGCTCACTGAGTGGTTTGGGAGTTCCGGCGCGGATGTGATGGTGTCCACCCACACCTGCCTGCCGGTGCTCTGGTCGGGCGAAGTCGAGGGGCGTCGTCGCCTGGTGGCCAACAATGGCTCATCGGGTATGGGCAATCTGAGCTCTGATACCCGCGGCCTGATTGCTCGTGTTAGTCGCTCAGCACCGCTGTCTGAGTCGGTCGCAGGCCTGGAGTCCGGTGGATTGCATCTGCATCTGATGCCTGTTGACTTCGATGTCAGGGCTTGGCTTTCGGAGTTTGATCGCCTCTGGCCCGAGGGTTCCCCGGCTGCGATCTCCTATCGAAAGCGTGTTCTTGAAGGTGCCTCGCTCACCCCGGGCGAACTTGTGTTTCCTTCGGTTTTTTAATATTTCCGTCACTGGCGAATGCCATAATCCGGTCTATCATTGATGGAGGCGCTCATGGTTCCCGTGGCGCCTTTGACCGGGCCGACTTGAAATATATTTTGTGGTCTATATAATTTACCTCTTACTTTTAAGGCGAATTAACCACGTTATGACATCAGAAGGATCGAATACCACCGCCATCACCCTGCGTACACCCGTTAAGGATGATGGCTTCAGGCTCCACCAGTTGGTAGCAGAATGCCCCCCTCTGGATGCCAACTCGATTTACTGCAACCTCTTGCAGTGCAGCCATTTCGCCGACACCGGCGTTGCTGCGGAGAAAGACGGCGATCTGGTCGGCTTTATCTCCGGATACATCCCCCCCTCAAAGCCCGAAACTGTTTTTGTATGGCAGGTGGCCGTCCATGAGAAAGGCCGCGGTCAGGGCTTGGCCAAGCGGATGCTTAAAGAAATCGTGGCTCGGGATGCGTGCAAAAGCGTGACCCACATGGAAACCACGATCACCGCTGACAACGAAGCTTCATGGGCACTGTTCCGCTCCTTTGCGCGAGATATGGGCGCCGAGCTTGAGCACCATGAGCACTTCGAGAAAGACACTCACTTTGGTGGTCAGCACGATTCTGAATTTCTGCTGCGCATAGGGCCTTTCACCAAGTAGCTGCAGCAAGCGGCTCTCAAGCAGCCCTGGAGCGATTTCAGAGCTTATCCGGGTGTTCTTTAAGGGGCACTGTGTCTCCCTTTGCACCCGCGCTGCTCTCTCGGCCCCCATCGACACCGAACTCTATTCAAAAGCCTAGAGGCTAAGAGGAACTATTATGGAAGTTTTCAAGACTGAATCCGAAGTACGTGTATATAGCCGTGCCTTTCCAGTGATCTTTAATCGTGCCAAAAACGCACATCTTTACACGGAAGACGGTAAGCAGTATCTGGATTTTCTGGCCGGCGCAGGTTCGCTGAACTACGGCCACAATAACGATATTCTTAAAAAAGCATTGCTTGAGTACATTGAATCAGACGGCGTAAGCCAGGGCCTGGACCTGTTTACCACCGCCAAGCATGACTTCATCGAATCCTATAAGAAATACATTCTTGATCCCCGTGGCCTGGACTACAAAATGCAGTTCACGGGCCCGACGGGTACGAACTGTGTCGAAGCAGCCCTGAAGCTGGCACGTAAGGTGAAAGGTCGTACCGGTATCATCTCTTTTACCAACGGTTTCCATGGCGTGACCATGGGTGCAGTAGCTGCAACAGGTAACAAACACCACCGTGGTGGCGTGGGCGCGCCCCTGAGCAACGTCGACTTTATGTTTTATGACGGCTATCTGGGTGACGATGTTGATACTCTGGCCATTATGGACAAGCTGCTATCGGACAGTTCTTCCGGTGTTGAGCTACCTGCGGCAGTCATTGTGGAAGCAGTTCAGGGCGAAGGTGGCCTGAATGCGGCTCGTGCTGAGTGGCTGAAAGGCTTGGAAGCTCTGTGTAAAAAGCACGATATGTTGCTGATCCTTGATGATATCCAGGCAGGCAATGGTCGTACAGGTGAGTTCTTCAGTTTTGAGTTTGCGGGTATCAAGCCGGATATCGTCACTGTTTCCAAGTCTCTGAGTGGCTACGGCCTGCCGATGGCACTTGTGCTGCTCAAGCCGGAACTGGACATTTGGGACTCAGGTGAGCATAACGGTACCTTCCGTGGTAACAATATGGCGTTCATTACTGCCCGTACGGCAGTAGAAACCTATTGGAAAGACGATGAGTTCGCCAACAGTGTCAAAGAAAAGACCCAGGTTCTGGGTGATGCGTTGCAGGCGATTTGCGATAAGTACCCGGGCGAGTTCAAAATGAAAGGGCGGGGCTTGATGCGAGGCATTGAGGCTACCCATGCGGATATTACCGGGCCGATTACCAAACGTGCCTTTGAGCATGGCCTGATCATCGAGACCAGTGGTCCGAACGATGAAGTCATCAAATGCCTGATGCCGCTGACAACCAGCAAGGACGATTTGAAGCTGGGTGCCGAGTTGTTGGGGAAAAGTGTTGATGAAATCATGCAGGAAGGAATCAGCGAGGCGTCGTAAGGCGCCCCCGCAACTCGAACAATAATCTGCAGGATAAGCCAGGGTACGAATATGACGAGTCAATTACATACCGTTGAGAAGATCGGCGGTACCTCAATGAGCAACTACGAAGCGGTCCGCGACAACATTATTGTCGCGGACCGTAGTAAGGAAGATCTCTACCAGCGCATCTTCGTGGTTTCTGCATACGGTGGTGTTACCAACGAGTTGCTGGAACACAAAAAAACCGGTGAGCCGGGCGTGTATGCCTTGTTCGCTGACGCAGAGTCGGATTGGGCATGGGGTGATGATCTTACCCATCTGATCAAGTTCATCACCGATATTAACGGCGAACTTTTTGAAGACCCGATGCTGAAGCAGCAGGCTGATCAGTTTATTACCGATCGTATTGAAGGTGTTCGCGGTTGTCTTATTGATCTTCAGCGTTTGTGCTCTTACGGCCAGTTCCAACTCGAAGAGCATCTGCTCACGGTTCGGGAAATGCTTGCTGGCATTGGTGAAGCGCACAGTGCGTTCAATACAACCCTGAAACTGCAGCAGGAAGGCATCAATGCGCGGTTTGTGGATCTTACCGGTTGGCGTGATACCGAACTGTTACCGCTGGATGAAAAGCTGAAGCAGGCATTTGATGCGGTGGATTTGAGCCGTGAACTACCTATCGTAACTGGCTACGCACAGTGCAAAGAAGGACTGATGCGTACCTTCGATCGGGGCTACAGCGAAATGACCTTCAGCCGCGTGGCAGTGATGACTGACGCCCGCGAAGCCATTATTCACAAGGAATACCACCTGAGTTCTGCTGACCCCAACATTGTAGGCGCAGAAAAAGTGGTCCCGCTGGGTCGTACCAATTATGACGTGGCAGATCAGCTGGCAAATTTGGGTATGGAAGCTATTCATCCCCGCGCTGGCAAAGGCCTGCGTCAGGCTGAGATTCCGTTGCGTGTGATGAACACATTCGAGCCGGAACACACGGGTACCCTGATCACTGGCGATTATGTGAGCGAAAAGCCACAGGTTGAGATTATTGCCGGTGCCAAGGGCGTGTTTGCGATAGAAGTGTTTGATCAGGATATGCAGGGAGAGCCAGGCTCTGATCGTCGCATTCTGGATATTCTCAGCCGCTTCAAGGTGCGTTTTATGGCGAAGGATACTAACGCCAATACGATTATCCACTATGTGGACAGCACTCTAAAGCACGTAAAGCGTGTGGTAAGTGCGCTGAAAGATGAGTTTCCCAATGGTGAGATCAGTACCCGTAAAGTAGCGGTGGTTTCAGCGATTGGCAGCGATATAAAGATGCCGGGTATTCTTGCGCGGTCGGTCAAAGTGTTGGCTGATGAGGAAATCAACATTCTGGCTTTGCACCAGTGTATGCGACAGGTTGATATCCAGTTTGTGGTTGATGAAGACAACTATGAGAAAGCGATCATTGCTTTGCATGGGGTTCTAGTCGAACCCCACAATCATGGTTATGCGATTGTCGCGGCCTGAGGAATGAGTGCAGAGTGGATTCATGGCGCCGGCAGGGCGGCCGGCGATGAATCCATCCTTGGTATGAGGACGTATTCTCTGTAAATTCCAACGGGTACCGTGCCATGTTAGATATAGACAGGCCGGGACCATCTCCTAAAAAGCCCAACGATGGTGAAAGGGATTCTCTGGTTGGGCTGTATTTCAGGGATGCGTCCCGCTATGAAATGCTCACGGAGGTGTCTGAACGCCGCCTCTCTCGCAAACTCACGCGGTGTTACCATGTTATCAGCGCAGAGTTAACTCTGCCTGAAGACACACCACAGACCTTCCGTGCTGTCATCGGCAGCCTTGGCGACGCTTGCGTCTTTTCACCCAGGTGCCGCCGCGCCTTCCATCTTGCTAACGCTTGTCGTCGCAAACTCATTCAAAGCAACTTGCGTCTGGCCGTGCACATTGCCCGCCGTCACAATCAGCACAGCATACCCATGTCTGATTTGATTCAGGATGCGAATGTGGGCCTGATTAAAGCGGTTGAGCGCTTCGACCCTACCAAAGGCTTCCGCTTTTCGACTTACGCATACTGGTGGATCAGTGAAGAGGTCAAACGCTGTTTGCAGCGGGGTGCCCGGTTGGTTCATACGCCGGAAAACGTCGTGAATGAAATTCGCAACCTTCACAAAGTATCCTTGCAGATGCATCAGAATCTCGGGCGCATGCCGTCTCAGACAGAACTGGCCCGGGCGATGGAAGCGACGCCCTCACGGATTGGAGAACTCAGGGCGCTGGCATGGCGGGAATTATCAACGGACGTTCCTTTGATTGATGATGGTTCAATCACTTTGGGTGACAGCCTTGAAGCCGACAAGCAGGCAAGTCCGGAGCACCGAATGTCTGGGCGCGATGATCGTCGGGCCCTGACATCGATGTTTAGTGAGCTGACGGAGCGGGAGCAGACGATTCTTGCTCGCCGCTACGGACTGGGCTTGCCTGAACCGGACACGCTGCAAGTGATCTCTGATGAGATGGGTATTAGTCGGGAGCGGGTGCGGCAAATAGAAAAGTTAGCGCTACGCAAGTTGCAAGCGCTGGTTACTGGGCAGGAGGAGGCGTATCAGCTCTAGACCACCTGGCTGGAATGGATCAGGAAGAACCAGGCGCCGACGGTCAATTGACAGGTAACTGCGACGAGGGTCAGGACAAGGCGCAGTCGCAGGTACCAGCCTGGCCAATACACTCGCATCCAGCGAGTGTCGGTAATATAAAGCGCAAGGTAGGCAAAACTGTAAAGTGCAATCTGCGCTGGAGTGCTTAGCAGAAGGCCGACGCCTGCTGCAACGAAGAAGACCTGGCTTAGCAGCATGGTTACCAGCGGTGATAGCGGGTAACAACGATTATCCAGTTGCATTGCTATGGGCCAGTACACACCTGCCATGAAAGCCAGAATGCCCGCACTGTAAAGATAAAAATAACCCAACACAGAAACGCTGTATTGCGGTAGTGTAAAAAGAGCAGTAACACCGGCAATGAAGGGGATCAGGCCCGCAATGCCCACCAGAATTGCCAGTCTTGCTACCGAAATCACTGTTCTTGCCCCTGAACCTTCTGTCTCTGAACCCGTATTCTCAAGGGCTCTACTGCGGCGGGCGCCATGCCTATCATCTCGTGATAGGCCGAAGGGTGAACTACCTGAGTCTCTTTAATGGGAAAGCTGCCAAGAGTGTCCTGAATCTGCCAGGCACTGCTGAACAGTCGGGTAAGGCCTTTCTTGTCAGACAGTAGCAGCTGCCTGTCTCCGAGGCTCAGCCTGGCCATGTATTGCTGGCCTTCAATGGATATGATCTCAAGAAGGTCAATGACCTGCTTGGGCTGCGTAGCGAGTTGTTCCAGGGTAATTCTCACAGTGAAGCTCCGGGATACCTGATTCTCCAGAACTTACGAGCCAGTGAGCATTTAAGATCATTGGGCGAGTGCGCGGCACTGCATGTGCTGCGGGCAATGTACGAGGTGGTCATTAACCATTCCGGTTGCCTGCATGAAAGCATAAACAATGGTCGGGCCGACAAACGTGAAACCGGCTCGCTTCAAAGCTTTGGACATAGCCTCGGATTCCGGTGTGGTAACGGGGACCTCATCATGGCTCCGCCAGTTGTTCTGGATAGGGCTGTGTTGAACGAAAGACCAGAGAAAATGTGAAAACCCGATGCCTTGCTCCTGCAAGTCGAGAAATCCTCTGGCGTTTTTGATAATCGATTGGACTTTCAGCTTGTTGCGAACAATGCCCGGATTTGACAGAAGCTCGGCGATTTTTGCGTCGTTGTAGCGAACAATTTTTTCCGGATAGAAGTGGTCATAGGCGTCCTGATAGCTCTCCTGTTTGCGCAGGATCGTAATCCAGCTCAGGCCGGCCTGCTGGCCATCAAGACACAACTTTTCAAAAAGGGCGAGGTCGTCGTATTCGGGGCGACCCCAGACTGTGTCATGGTAGTGCACATAAAGCGGGTCGGTACCGCACCAGGGGCAGCGTTGAGTGCCGGCCGGAGTTTCGCGGGCTTGGTCTTCTTGCTGCGCAACAGGCATAAGTTGGTCTCCCGACGGTTTTATCGATTCGCCTTCAGCGCTTTGGCCGGATTCTACGCTGAAACATTGGCTCCCAGTGGGGGGGCAGCACCTCCCCTGCGCTCAGGTTGTAATTCTCTGGTGGCGGTTCCAGCAGCGTGATGACGGGCCATGAATCAGGCTGGTCACTTGTAGTCTGCCTGTACACCAGTGAGCACAGAAACCCCTCGGTGTAAAAGGCGCAGGCTCGCCAGTCATCGGCAGGCTGGTCGCCGTAGAGCTCAAAATTCCTTCGCACTTCCAGTGTCTGCAGATTTCCCGCAATACCGCGACCCGTTGCTTTCAGCCATGCCTCTTTCAATGTCCAGGCCCAGAGAAAAGCGTGGGGGTCATCTTCCTGAAACAACCATTCCTGTTCAATGGGCGAGAACCAGCGCTTAACCACTTTTTGCCATTGCGGGTGACGCTTGCTGGGTTCTATATCTATGCCCAGGGCTGAGCCGTACTGAGTGCTGCAGGCAGACAGCCCGTTACTGTGACTGAGTGAGAGTTGCCAGCCTGGCGGGTTCTCAGAGGCTGTCGCGCGCCCTTTCACCGGCCAACACCGGGCTGGCTCTTCGGCGCTTACCCTGCTGAGAGCCTGGCGGATCAGCCAGCGACTGGTGAGAAACTCTGCCGCGCGGTCCTGGCTGAGCCCGGAAAACCGTTCACGCTCATCAAATGCAAGCCAGTCCGGTGGAGCCTCGGGAGTGGGTCCGGCCTGGTGGCATAGCCAGATGGCCGGCTTCGGTTGGTTGCCGCTGGAGTCAGGGCTGAAGTCGTTGGATGAGCCAGCCATCACCTTCCCTCACGTATTCAAATCGGTCGTGGAGACGGCTGGGTCGGCCCTGCCAGAATTCAATGCGCTCCGGGACAACGCGATAGCCGCCCCAGAAACCCGGTAATGGCACTTCACCTTCGCTGAATTTGCGTTTCATTTCCGCCACTTTCTGCTCAAGCAATCCCCGGGAGTTAATGGCTTTGCTCTGTTCTGATACCCAGGCGCCTATCTGGCTGCCTCTTGGGCGTGAGGCAAAGTACTTCAGGGATTCAGTCTTGCTGACTTTTTCGACTTGGCCCTGAATGCGTACCTGACGGTTCAAGCCAATCCAGGGAAACAGCAGGGCAGCGTTCGGGTTTTCCGCCATCTCGTGGGCTTTGCGGCTCTCGTAATTGGTGTAAAAAACAAACCCGCGCTCATCAAAATACTTCAGCAACACTGTGCGCAAATCCGGCATGTTGTTGGCGCCGGTTGTAGCCAGGGACATAGCGTTCGGCTCCAGAATACTGGCTTCCCGGGCGTCGCTGAACCAGGTCTCGAACTGCTGGACCGGGTTGTCGCTCAGTGCCTCGCGATCGAGCCCTTCGCTTTCAAAATCGCGACGCATATCGCCAATATCCATAAACCTTTCCCTCACTCGCGTTGAACAGACTGCACGGGATGACATTACGACGGCTGAGCATATCCGGTTCTGGGCCGCTTGTCAGCGGTCCCCGTGTTGTAACCGGTGACATGCAATTAACAACAAAGTGAGCAGCTGACAAACCGGCACCTGGCCGACTATCCTTATGGGCAGGAAGGTGGGCAAGATCGCCCCGGTATTCCGCCGTTATTGAGGAGATACCCGTGGCCCAGAGCCGTCAGCACAGCCGAATGCCCAGAAATCTGATTATCGGATTTCTGGTTCTTCTGATTCTGTATAGCCTTGCAGGCTTTCTGCTTTTGCCCTGGTGGCTGGAAAGATTTGTACCAGAACAGCTGAGCCAGCGTATGGGCTGGCAGGTTGACGTTACCGATATCAGCGCCAACCCGTTCAAGTTGAGTGTCGAAGCTTCTGAGCTTACCGCCCGCGATAGCAGCGAAGAAACGGTGGTTGGTTTCGACCGACTAATGATCGACATGAACTTCTTTCAGCTGATTCGTGGAATTGTCGGCTTTGAGGCCATTCAGCTCGAGGAACCTTTTATACGGGTTGATCTGCTTGAAGACTACAGTGTGAACTTTGCGCGGGACTTTCAGGCTGCCAGTGCAGAGGACGACGCTTTGCCGGAAGAGCAGGCCGGGGCGGAGGAGGATCAAGCCCCACCTTCGGTGTATTTTGGGCAGATCGATGTGAACGGTGGCGAACTACTGTTTCGGGATTACACCCAGGCCGAAATGGCAGAGTTCCGGATTACACCACTGGACCTTACTTTGAGCGACCTTGCCACATGGCAACGGGATGATCGCAACAGCGACTATGACCTGCAGGCAGCACTGGGCAGCCAGATCATTGAGTGGCGCGGCAACCTGAGTGTTACACCGCTTTACTCCAATGGAAACCTGATGGTCTCCAACGTTGACCACGAGACAGTTGGGCATTTCCTTGCACCTTACCTGCCCTATGATTTGCGCGGGGGTAAGGTGTCGGTAAGTTCAGATTACGAGCTGCAGTCAGGAGATGTTCTGTATTTTTCTACCCGCAACGGCCGGTTGTTGCTGGAAGATTTGGCCGTGGCTCCCGATGCGCAAAATGAGCAGCCTGGGCTAACCACGGCATCCATCGCTGTTGACGATATAGGATTCGACCTCAATGCCCGTGAAGCCGTTGTTGGTCAGATTTCGGTGGAGCAGCCCAATGTTGCATTGGCGCGGAACAAAGCAGGCGACATTGACTGGGTCGCCGGGCTTGCCGCGTTCAATGAGAACAACCAACAAAAAGAACCTGGCACTGAAGCGTCGGAGCCTGCATCGACTGAGCAACCGTTCCGGTGGTCACTGGATGGCATCAGCATTTCTGATGGTCGTGTGAGCTGGAAGGATCAGCAGCCGGGCTCGCCTGCGGAGCTGACACTGGAGCAATTGTCCTTTTCCACCGGCGACATCAGCAGCGAGATGGAAGACCCGATGTCGTACAAGCTCCAGACAGCTTTGGCCAGCGGTGGCACGCTGTCCCTGAATGGCCAGCTGACACCTCTGCCCTTTACGCTGGAAGCTGCGATATCCGGCTCGGGCATCCTTCTGGCGGTGTTCGAGCCCTATTTGCAGGAGTCAGCCAATCTTGCCATTGAATCTGGCACATTGGGGTTGGATGGTAATCTCGATCTGGATGGGCAGCAGGACCCGCTAACGGGTACTTTCAGCGGCACAGCTGAGGTCAGCGGGCTGAACCTTCAGTTGCCAGATAGCAGCGATCGAATGATCTCCTGGCAGGCGCTTCGCCTGGCGCCCATCGAGTACAACGTCCACCCGCCCAGATTGGAAATCGGCACGGTTACCCTCGCCGAGCCCACGATTAACCTTGTTCGCAACACCGACAGTGTGCACAACGTAGCGAAAATTTCTCTGCCGCCCAAGTCTGTTGATACAGCCTCAGAGCCGCAGGAGGACACGACAGAAGACGAATCGTTTATCTTCCGGATCGGCCAGTTAATGATTGAAAAAGGCGCGCTCGATTACACAGATCGTACTCTGGACCCCGCGTTTACAACGTCGCTTGACCAGCTCAATGGAACAATCACCGGCCTCAGCAATGTATCGCCGCAGCAAGGCAAGGTGTCCCTGAAAGGTCGGGTGGGTGGCAGCGCCAGCGTGGAAGCTGACGGCACCATCGGCACTCTGGGTACGGAAGAGACCAGTAACCTGAAACTGACCATGAAAGACCTCTCATTGCCCGCACTTTCGCCCTATCTGAGTCGTTATTTGGGCTACGGCATTGATAGCGGCAAGTTAGAGCTGGATCTTGACTATGAAATTACCGGGAGCCAGATAGACGCATCGAACAGGGTGATTATGGATCGCCTGAGTCTGGGGCAACCCGTTGCCAGCGAAGAGGCCGTTAACGCACCGGTGAAGCTAGGGTTGACCCTGCTAAGGGACGGCAATGGTGTTATTGATGTGAACCTGCCAGTCAGCGGCGATCTGGACAGCCCGGATTTCAGAATCGGTCAGGTTGTTATGCGAACGTTTGTTAACCTGCTTGCAAAAGCCGCTACGTCACCGTTCAGTGTGCTTGGATCGATTGCCGAACTGGCTGGCCTGAGTAGCGAGGAGTTGGGCAAGGTGCGCTTTGAGCCCGGTACGACCAGGCTGGTGCAGGGCGAGGCTGAGAAGCTGGCCGCCCTGGCAGAAGCCCTGCTTGATCGCCCGGATTTGTTACTGAATATACGTGGTGGTGTTTCGCCCGATGCTGATGGGCTGGCGCTGCTGCGTGATGAGCTGGCGGCGAGCCAGAACGGAGCCTTGTCAGAGGAGGTCTGGCAAGAAGCCCGCGAGGCCTATCTGGCGGGAGAGCGGACTCTGGTGCCCGAGGCAATGAGTAATCTCGCCAGCGCACGGGGCGCTGCATTACAGGAAATCCTGCGGGATACTCATGGTGTTCCGGCAAACCAGTTATTCATGCTCGATCCGTCACGTAATGCCGAGGTATCTGAGGACGGCAATGTCATTGTCGGGTTTACGTTGGATGCCCGCTGAGGCGGCGGTAAATTTCACAACGATGTTTGAAAGGGATAAAGCGCGTGTCACAGGCTGGTAGTCATTTTTTTGCTTATGTTTCCCGGTTACGCTGGATCAAGCGTTGGGGGCTGATGCGCAACGCTATCGAAGAGAACGTAGCTACCCACTCCTGGGAAGTGGCCACACTGGCTCACGCGTTGGCACTGATCCGCAACCGGCACTTTGGCGGGCGGGTGAATGCCGATAAAATCGCTGCTGCCGCGCTTTATCATGACGCTACTGAAGTGATCACCGGCGATATGCCGACTCCTGTTAAGTACCACTCGAAAGTTATGCGGGAGGCTTTCGGTGATATTGAACACAAGGCGGAGGCTGAGTTGCTGGCACTGCTACCGGAGGACCTGCGTGAGGATTTTGCGCCCTATCTTCGGGAGTCCCAATTGCCGGCTGAGGATCGCGAACTGATCAAGGCCGCAGACCGATTGTCGGCTTGGCTGAAGTGCCAAGCGGAAGTGCGGGCGGGTAACCGTGAGTTTGAGCCGGCTGAGAAGCAGATCCGTCAGAGGCTAGAGCAGGAAGGGTTGCCGGAAGTCGCTTACTTTATGGAAGTATTCGCTCCCGGCTATGAAAAGCCGTTGGATAACCTGCTGGGCTGATGCCCGGCAGGTTATTTAGCACTCGTGAGCGTCAGAGGTTGCTGGCGCCGCCAACGAACCCACCACGCAGGCCGTCTTTTTGTAGTGATTGGCGAACCACGTCGTCCGGGCTGCCGGCCAGTTCCCGGAACATACCCATAGAACCCAGAAGCGCAGAAGACTCGTAGGGTACAAACACCCGCTCACCGTCTTTCGCCATGTTCGGCAATACCTTGATGTAACTTTGCCCCAGCAGATAGCCGATAACCGTCTGTTTATTCTCTTCCGAATCACCCATGGCGCTCAGCACCAGGCGAATGGATTCCTGCTCCCCCTGGGCACGCAGAATAGCCGACTGTTTATCACCCTCGGCGTTGAGAATGGCGGATTCTCGCTGGCCTTGTGCCATGGCAATCGCTGCTGTTTTTTCGCCTTCTGCCTCGGTTACGGTGGCTCGGCGTTTGCGCTCTGCGGCCATCTGCAAACGCATGGCATCCTCCACCTCTTCCGGCATGCTGATGTCCTGCACTTCCACCCGGGTCAGTTTTACACCCCATTTTGACGCAGGTTCTTCCATTTCGGCCTGAATGGCGTTGTTCACCTCGGCGCGGGACTCAAACAGCTTGTCCAGTTCCATCTTGCCCACTACCGAGCGCAAAGTGGTTTTGGCCAGTACTTCAACCGCCTGGCTCATGTTGGCTACTTCGTATACGGCACGACGGGGGTCGATGATCTGGTAGTAGAGCGCACCGTTGATTTTTACGGTCACGTTATCGGTGGTCACCACCGGTTGCCCGGGGAAATCCATCACGGTTTCACGGCGGTCGATGCGGGTTTCATCAGTGGTCATCGGGTGATATTCCTCACCCATGCGCATGTAGCGGATCATAGTGATGGGGCGGGGCCGCTCTACGAACGGGATAATAATGTTCACGCCGCTTTCCAGAACCCGGTTAAACGAGCCCAGACGCTCAATAACCATGACTTCAGACTGGCGCACGATCACCAGGCCCTTGGCAATGATGAAAATACCGATGGCAACAACAATAAGACTGATGATCAGTCCCGGTGAAATATAGGGTTCCATAACTTACTACTCCTTGGGGGCGGTTTGAACAACGGCGGTGGTGCCGTCGAATTGTCTGAATATGACGTGGGTTCCTTCAGGGAAATCGGTAGCCCCGGTTTTTTCGTCTCTAAGACGATAAAAGTCGCCATTGATTTTTATACCCGCGGCACCGTCGAAATCCCGTTTTTGGGTGCGATAACGCTGCCCCTGCTCGACACCTGTGCCGGTAGTGCCGTAGGCCACGCCTTTAGGCGAAAAGCGCGGGCGTATCCAGCGGATAGCAATGGGTACCAGCAGGCCAGAGAACAGGCCCATACCAACAAGCTGCCACTCGAACGACAGGCCAATATAGGCAAGCACAGCGGTCAGGCCGGCGGCAATCGCCAATGCCAGCAGTAAAAGCACGCCAGATGTCAGCTCGGCGAGGCCTAACACGAGCGCCAGAATCAGCCAGAAATGCGTAAGACTCCATTCCATACAGAAAATCCGCAGGTTCAGGGTTGAAGAAATCCGCGAGACTAAGCTCCCGGATTCTGGATTGTACCCAAAAGCGAGGGCTGAGTCCGAGTGGCCCTGGCGTCGCTCAAGACAGAAATTTGAAGCCATATGCTGATCAGGGGCGGTTGTTAGAGTATCTTCTTTAATCAGCACAACACACAACAAGAGTTCAACGCCCATGAAAAATCTGAAAAACAAAGTGGTGGTAGTAACCGGAGCGGGTTCTGGTATCGGGCGAGCCCTCGCCAAAGCGCTGGCAGTGCGGGGCTGCAGGCTCGCCTTATCGGATGTTAACGAGGAAGGCCTGGCTGAAACGGCTGCTTCTATCGAAGGTTCGGAAGTCAGAACTTATCGGTTGGACGTGAGTGACAGAGACGCTGTATACGCCCATGCGGCGGACGTTGTGAAGGACTTTGGCCAGGTTAATGTGATCATCAATAACGCCGGTGTTGCACTTTCTGCAACGGTGAGAGAGATGTCTGACGCGGATTTTGAGTGGATCATGAATATCAATTTCTGGGGTGTTGCAAACGGATCCCGTGCTTTCCTGCCACACCTGATCGCCTCGGGTGATGGTCATGTGGTGAACATATCCAGTGTGTTTGGCATGATCGGCGTGCCCACACAAAGTGCTTATAACGCAGCGAAATTTGCCGTTCGCGGATTTACCGAGTCCCTGCGCCAGGAAATGAAACTGGAAAAGCAGCCGGTTGCGGTCAGTTGTGTGCACCCTGGAGGTATCAAAACCAATATTGCCAATTCGGCACGCACCAGCCGGCCTAAAAGTGCCGAACACCTACGAAAAGGCTTTGACAGGCTGGCTATGACCACGCCGGAAAAAGCCGCTGAAACGATTGTAAAAGGCATTCTTAAAAATGAGTCCCGTATTCTCGTGGGAACTGATGCCTGGGGTATTGATGCGATCAACCGACTGCTGGGTTCGGCCTATCAGCCCCTGGTTGAGCGTTTTGCCGGAAAGAGTTTGTATCGCTGATCGGAACAACTGTAAGGAATAACTTCGCTCTATGTGTGAACTGCTGGCCATGAGCGCCAATACACCCACTGATCTCTGCTTCAGTTTCACCGGGCTGACCCGCCGAGGTGGCGACACTGGCCCCCACAAGGATGGCTGGGGTGTGGCTTTTTATGAGGGCAAAGGCGTGCGGGCCTTCCACGATGTGGATGCCAGCGCTAATTCACGGCTTGCGGAAGTGGTTCAGACTCACCCGATCAAAAGCGAAGTAGCGATCTGCCATATCCGCCAGGCTAATGTGGGTGAAATTTGCCTGGCCAATACCCATCCGTTTATGCGTGAGCTTTGGGGCCGTTACTGGGTGTTTGCCCATAACGGTCAGCTTTCCGAGTTTCAGTCATCGCCGGGGTTTTACGAACCTGTTGGCGGCACGGACAGTGAGGCTTTGTTCTGCGACATTCTCAATCACTTGCGTGGTCAGTGTGATCGTAGCGACCCGGCTGAGGCTATTACCGAGCGACTGGTTCAGCTCTCGAAAACTTATGCTGGTCAGGGTGTGTTCAATCTGTTGCTGAGCAACGGCGACTGGCTGTTCACTTACTGCACTACCAAAATGGCCAGCATCACCCGCCGTGCGCCCTTTCGCCCCGCAAGGCTGAAAGATGCAGACGTTATCGTCGATTTTGAGTCTGAAACGACGCCGAACGATATCGTGAGCGTTATCGTAACCGAGCCGCTGACCAGCGATGAGGAATGGGATATTTATCAGCCCGGCGAGTGGCGGTTATGGCGTAAGGGCATAGTGGAAGCGAAAGGCATAGCGGTCAACGAACAGAGCGCTGCGCCTGGAAACTAGACTGGCCGGCGCTACTATTTGGCCGGCCACCCGGTTGCATCTCGGAGTTACTGCAGGGTTTTGCGGTTGCCGTTTTGGTACTGGGGTGCAATGTAAGCCTGGATTTCAGCTTTGAAGCGTGCAACCAGCTCGCTGTTGTCATGGTCCCAGGGATGATAGCCTGGCTTGAAGTAGGCAAACCAGGCAGGGATCAGGCTGGAAAAGGTGCCGTTATTCCCCCATAAACGCCACAAGCCGCTGACGGTATCTTTGATTGAGAAGCGTCTGGCATCCTTCAGCATCATGCGACAGGTGAAATAAGTGGCCATGACACCCAGAGCGGCCGTGCTGAAAGCCAGGTAAAAGGTTCTTTCGGCGTAGGTGCCACCGACCTGCTGGAACACATTGTAAGCCACTGCTTTGTGCTCGGTTTCCTCAATCGCATGCCATGCCCAGAGCGGGCGCATGGTCTCATGCATGCCTTCGCGGATATCGTCACGCTCCAGAAGCATATCCGCCATCATAGCTGTCATGTGTTCCAGGGCGCAGGTAATCGCCAGCTGATGGCGCTTTGGCAGTTTTTTTGTGGCGTTCAGAACCACGGCGAGGTGTTTTTCCATCTCGTCCACCGGCATGCCACGATCCCGCACATGCTGATTCATGGCGATATGCTCCAGGGAGTGCATGGCCTCTTGCCCGATAAATCCCCGTACCTCGGCCTTCAGCTTGGGGTCATCAATCTGATCCCGATAGGCGCGTACAGAGTCCACGAAAAACTGCTCGCCCAGGGGAAAAAGTACTGAGAGAGCGTTCATCATGTGGCTCAGAAAATGGCTGTTTTCCAGCCAGTAACGGGGCACCTGTTCATTAAATTCAAACCCCATGCGTTGGGCCTTGATGTTAACGTTACCCGGCGTTTTTGACGCCAGGCTGACTTTGGAAGCCCGCTTCTCAGCGGGTTTTGTGCTCAGCATGGGTCTACTCCTCACATTGGCTGATGTCATGCCCAGTGTGTGGGAGTCCAGCGTCAGGACGAATGCGGAAACGGGACGGTCACCATGCCATATGGGACAAAATTGCTGGTCAGTTGGCCGGCGCGACGCTAGCCGGGGTGCAACTCGTCCCACTGTAGTGGGTGTGGGCTTTTGCTAGAGTCAGTTTGAGACATTCTCCCAGGTGGTAAAGGTCAGCCTATGGTGATCCCCGGAGCAGAAAAAGAACTGCATGTGTTGGGACTCTCCCTTTTGCCTGGCGTGTACATGCGGGTGTTGGCACAGACTGTTCGACAGCTTGGACATAACGACCTATCGCTCTACGAGGGCCTCACATTCGGCCCGGAAGACCTGAAAGCCAATGACAGCCGGGTGTTCGTAACCGACGCAATGATTATGGCCGAGCGCGCACTGAAACTCGCCGGCAACGAAGGTTTGAGTTTCATGTTGGCCCGGGAGCTGCGGGTAACCATCCATGGCACGCTTGGATTTGCTGCTTTAACCAGCCCGACGTTTGCCGGGGCTCTTGACTCGGTTCGCCGTTATTTGCAGTTACGAGCGCCCTTTCTGAGCATGAGTTGGACTGAAGCCGATGATCACGTATTGGTGAAACTCTGCACCGATTTTGATGTGCCCAGCCTCTATCCGTTTCTGGTAGAAACCGTCAGTGCCACACTCATCTTGCTCACCGAACAGTTACTGGATGGCGGCGATGTGGAAAAACGCGGATTTTCTCTTGATAACGGCAAACTGTCTGGCGTAAGTGTGCGCCTTGGCGGCGCTGAACCCGCTTATTACCACCAGTTTGCGGATCAGCTGCCGGTCAGATTCGAGTACGATCAGCCCGATGCACTCCTGGTGTTTCCAAAAGCATTGCTGGATGTCCCCATGAGGCTGGCGGATGCAGAAGCCAGTCTCATGGCCCGCGAGGAGTGCGAGTTCGAGCTGCAGAAAGCGTTGAAAGAACAGGACGATCTCGCCATGGCCGTACGCAACATGTTGCGCATGATGCCCGGGCCCCTGCCTTCTCTGGAAGCCATGGCAGAGCGCTTCTGCGTATCTTCCCGAACATTAAAGCGCCGGCTCGCAGACAAAGAGACCAACTACCGTGAAATCGTAGAATGGGTCTTGAAAGACCGAGCGATTCAGCTGTTACGTTATACAAACCAGTCGGTTAGCGAAATTGCCTACGAACTGGGCTACGCCGACCTCTCCAACTTCAGCCGGGCTTTCAGAAAGTGGACCGGGAAATCCGCCAGCGAATTTCGCGAAGGTGGGCCTGATCCGGTATCAGAGGTCGGCCACTCTCCGGCCCGGCACCTTAACTGCAGGCCTTGTGGAATTAAGGTGTTAGCCCCATATAAAGGTCACGAATAATTTTCAGCGGAGTAGTTATGATTAGCAGACCAGATACGCACAGCAAGTTGTTTGGATACCTGCTCTGGATCTTCGGATTTTTAGGTGCCCACCGTTTTTATTACGGCAAGCCGATCACCGGAACCATCTGGTTCTTCACATTCGGGCTATTTTTTATAGGCTGGATAATCGACCTGTTTCTTATACCTTCCATGGATGAGCAGGCCGACAGCCGGTTCCGCGAAGGTGAGGTCAACTACAACATTGGCTGGCTGCTGCTGACCTTCACCGGCGTTTTCGGGTTACACCGGATGTACATGGGAAAGTGGATCACAGGTATTATCTACCTGCTGACCGGCGGCCTCTTCCTTATCGGTATTCTCTACGATTTCTGGACCTTGAATGACCAGATCTCGGAGCGTAACCGCGACGTAAAATTCAGCTGACGGCACCCTGTTCCAGCTCGACCAATCCATCTTCGAGATAATCCAGCATCCGCTGCAGGCTTGGTAGCGTGCGGCGGCAGCCAATCAAACCAAATTCCACCTGATCGTTGTAGCTGGTGAGGGTCATATTCAGCGCCAGGCGGTCCATAGCGATGGAAACCGGGTACATGCCTTCCAGTTTGGCACCGTTCCAGTAGCTGGCCTCTTTCGGCCCGGGGACGTTGGATATCACCACGTTAAACGTCTGCCACCTAGGGGCCACGCCTGTGAGCAGATGAAACGCTGCTGGCGATAAGGTGAGTGCGGTGTAGTTAACGATTTCTTCAGGAGACATGTTCGCGTAGCGGTCTTTCCCCTCCTGCATACTTTGATGAATTTTTTGCAGGCGCGTGCCAGCGTGGCTCTCGTCCGTATACAGGTTCGCCAGGATTACACCCACCTGATTGCCTTCTGATTGCTTGCTTTCCGGTGTCCCGTCGTCGGGTTTGTCATACTTGCGCAGCGATACCGGAACCATAGCGATCAATGGCTTCTCAGGTAGCGCATCCAGGTTCATGAGGTAGGTACGCAAAGCACTGGCACACATTGCAGTGACGACATCGTTTACGGTGACGCCATAAGCTTGGCACACTGCTTTTATCCGCTTCAGACAGTATGATTGGGCCGCAAAACGTCGGGAGCCGGTAATTTTCTGGTTCAGAATACTGCGTGGCGCATGAAAAATGGAGTCGTAGAAGGGGTCTTTGCGTGCGGTGTTCATGGTGCGCAACAACGCCCGGGCTACGGCCGGCACAGTGCCGAGCTGTTTGCCGGATTCTCCCAGCAAATGACTCAAGTTGCGCCAGAGGGAGGACCCGCCCCCATTCTCATTTCGCCCGGATCGTGCCGACAAATCCCAGATTGGTGGCATATTGCGCTTTGCAGGGTCCGTGGACAGCATTCTCTGAAACATGCGCATCGCAGAAACACCGTCTACCAGGGAGTGGTGTATCTTGATGTAAACTGCGAACTGCCTGTCGCCCATCCCCTCGATGAGATGAAACTCCCACAGTGGCCGTTCACGGTCCATGAGGTGCGAGTGTTCCGCAGAGACAAAGCCAAGCAACTCGCGAATACGACCCGGGGTAGGCAGAGCTTCAAAACGGAAATGGTGCTCCAGATCCAGATGCTTGTCGTGTACCCAAACCGGTTGTGCAAACCGACTGTCGAGACGACGATCAAAGGGCGCCGTCACTTCAGTATCATTGCGAAGTTGCTCGGCAAGTCGGGCAACGTAATCATCCGGTGCATCTTCGGGAAACGAAAAGATCTGCAGTCCGCCCACATGCATGGGCTGCTGGCGCTTCTCCAGCCAGAGGAAAAGCTGGTCGGTGGGGCTCAGAGGCTTCACGGGCGGCATCCTTTTTATTGATGTTTCCCTGATCTTACCTCAGGTTGTCTGTGAGAGGTTGACCTCGAGTGCATGCCGGCCCGTTAAAATCGCTTGATCCAGCCCCGCCCGGTCAAGCAGCCACGGCTTGCCGCTGAACATCGGCTGTTTCCAGGAGAATTCGGTTGCCGTCCAGGAGAACAGAGTAGGTTTTGACCGACACCGAATCATCTTCCAGGCAAGCTCCGGTTTTCAGGTTAAAGTGCTGTTTGTATAACGGCGAGGCTACGACAGCATTTCCTTTCAGGTCCCCCGTGATACCACGGGCCAGAATATTAGCGCCGCTGAATGGATCCGTGTGACTGATGGCAAAGAGAGCCGGTAGTCGGTGCGGCAGATAAAACACCGCCACCGGCCCCTCTTCCGTCCAGACCGCAATGCCGGATTCAGGCACCAGATCGTCAACAGTACAAACCGCATTCCAGGAAGTATGAGTTTTCATCTTCGTTCTCCTTAAGTCTTCGTTTTTTGATATTCGCGCGTTCGGTGAGAGTGCTGGTATGGGGTGCTTTTCCGCCGGGAAAAAGATGTCTGAGCGCAGCGAGTTATTTTTCCCAGAGGAAAAGCACCTCGTGCCGCCGCGCTCTCGCACCCAAACAAACAGGCTACGCAGACTCCAGAACGGGCCGTCTCTGCCCCCGCTCTGAAGTCCACTGCTGCACCGGATCCTTCTGCTCTGGCAGGTTCACAAACTCCCGGAACCGCTTACGCTTCTCGGGATCTTCCACCGCCGTTTTCCACTCACACTGGTAAGTGTCGACAATGCCGGCCATATGTTCCTCCAGCTCGGCACAGATCCCCAGGCTGTCCTCCAGCACCACCTGCTTCAGGTACTCCAGGCCGCCTTCCAGATTCTCCATCCACACACTCGTACGTTGTAGCCGGTCTGCCGTGCGTACATACAACATCACCACCCGGTCAATGGTGCGAATCAGCTCATCATCAGACAAATCGGTGGCAAACAGATCGGCGTGGCGCGGCCGCATGCCACCGTTACCGCAGACATACAGGTTCCAGCCATTCTCGGTAGCTATCACCCCGAAATCCTTGCTCTGAGCCTCGGCACATTCCCGCGTACAACCAGACACCGCCATCTTCACCTTGTGCGGCGCCCGCAAGCCCTTGTAGCGGTCCTCCAAGCGGATCGCCATACCCACACTGTCTTGCACCCCGTATCGGCACCAGGTGTTCCCGACGCAGGATTTCACGGTCCGCAGTGATTTGCCGTACGCGTGGCCGGTTTCAAACCCGGCAGCGATCAGTTTTTCCCAGATCTCCGGTAGCTGGCTCAGGGTGGCACCAAACAGATCCACCCGCTGACCGCCGGTAATTTTGGTATACAAATCGTACTCTTTGGCCACTTCGCCCAGCACAATCAGCTTGTCCGGAGTGATCTCACCACCCGGAATGCGCGGCACGATGGAGTAGGTGCCATTCTTCTGCATGTTGGCCATGAAGGTGTCGTTAGTGTCCTGCAGAGGCACATGGTCAGTGGCCAGGATGTGCTCGTTCCAACAGGAGGCCAGGATGGAGCCGACCGCCGGCTTGCAAATGTCACAGCCCTGGCCCATGCCATGCTGCCTGATAAGACTGCGGAAGGTGCGAATACCATTCACCCTGACCAGGTGGAACAGCTCCTGGCGGCTGTACGGGAAGTGTTCGCAAATGTCTTTGCTGACTTCCACGCCGCGCTTTTCAAGCTCGCAGTCCACCACGTTCTTCAGCAGTGCGGTGCAGCCCCCGCAGCCGGTGCTGGCTTTGGTCTCGGCTTTGACACTGCCGAAATCGGCACAACCCGCATCAATGGCCTTGCAGATGTCCCCTTTGGTTACGTTGTGGCAGGAACAGATCGAGGCGGTTTCCGGCAGGGCATCCGGACCCAGTGCCGGGGCGCCGCCCTGGTTTTCCGGCAGGATCAGGGTTTCCGGATTCTCTGGCAACGGAATGTCGTTCAGAGCGTATTGCAGCAGGGAATCGTAGTGGCTGTTATCGCCCACCAGAATGGCGCCCAGTAGGGTCTTGCCGTTCTCACTGATGACCATGCGACGATAGTGGCCGGCCTGCTCATCATTGAAACGGATACTCCGGGCTCCCGGGGTCTGGGCATGGGCATCGCCGATGGAGCCCACGTCGACACCCAGCAGTTTCAGCTTGGTGCTCATGTCAGCGCCGGTAAAGGCGGCATTGTTGTCGCCGTTCAGAACCGAAGCCAGGGTGCGGGCCATGGTATAGCCGGGGGCAACCAGCCCGAAAATTCTCTGTTCCCAGAGCGCACACTCGCCAATGGCATGGATATGTGGGTCTGAGGTAGTGCACTGGTCATTCACGACAATACCGCCGCGCTCGCCCACCTCCAGGCCGCTGGTTCGCGCAAGGGTATCCTGCGGGCGAATACCCGCAGAAAATACGATCAGGTCGGTTTCCAGATGGCTGTCATCGCTGAAGTTCATGCGCAGCCGAGCGTTCTCGCCTTCAACGATGGCGGTAGTGGCTTTTTCAGTGTGCACCTGAACACCCAGCTCTTCGATCTTGTGGCGCAATAGTGCCCCGCCATCGGCATCAAGCTGTACGGGCATCAGACGGGGGGCAAATTCAACCACATGCGCCTTCAGGCCGAGGCTGGTTAGTGCGTTAGCGGCTTCCAGGCCGAGCAGCCCGCCCCCAACCACTACCCCGGATTTGCCTTCATGTGCACTGGCCCGGATAGCATCGAGGTCTTCCAGGGTCCGGTATACGAAGCAATGTGGGTGCTCCCGGCCCTCAATCGGCGGTACAAACGGAAAGGACCCGGTGGCCAGCACCAGTTCGTCGTAGTTGTATTCGCCTTGGGGAGTGGTAAGGGTGCGCTGCTCACGGTCCAGGGCGGTGACCGGCTCATTCAGCCTCAGCTCAATACCCTGCCCGGTGTACCAGCCTGTGGTGCCCATAGCGAGATCGGCGTGGGTGGAGCCGGAAAAATACTCCGATAAATGTACGCGATCATAGGCCAGCTGTTTTTCCTCCCCGAATACGATTATCTCGTAATCAGCGGCTTTGGAGCTGGCGACGAACTGCTCCAGGAAATGGTGACCTACCATGCCATTGCCAATCACGATCAGGGTTTTCTTGCTCATGGTGGTGTCCTTTTAAACAAAAAAAAGCCGGAGCATCTCGTCCCCTGTGGGAGTCGATGGTCCGGCGCCAATGCCAACAATAGTGTTCTGGAAGCTCGGCCTGGTCCTTGGCCGGGATATGCATCCTTGGGTTATGCAAAGCGATGTTCATGCCAGTTTCAAAGAGCTATTTAAATCAGATGGTTATAGTTTTCCTGGTTGGCGGTGGCGCACAGATGCACGGGTTTTCTGCACTTTGGCGGAGCAGGTTGCACGATTTTGATGCCTTTTGGCTGGCGCAGTAATTGCTCCGGTACCCGGTAACGCAACCGTGTGACTCACCCGGAGTTTTGAAATGGACACCCGTAAACGCCAACGCAAATCTGCGCAGCCCTCGGCTGAGGAGTATCTGATTGCCTCCAGACGGTGCGAGCTTATGCACCTCCAATATTTTTTGCAGATGGGCAAGCTGATGCAGAGCATCGGTAACCTGGTGCACGGCCTGCAGCGGGAGCGAGGCGCATCTAACATCTTTCTGGGGTCGGATGGTGAAAAATTCGGCGAGGAACGAAAGGCCATGGTCGCGGAATCCGGTTGTTTGTACACCGTTTTCGAAAGGGCTCTGGATGAGATCCATGAAGAGCTGACGGCTCATCCCGTGAGCAGCCCCTTACTGGCCCATATTGCCAGTGCTCTTCACGGACTGGGGAGCCTGCCGGCGCTGCGCCTGGGGGTAAAGGACCGCACGTTGTCGGTGTCGGAGGCAACCGAATCCTACAGCATGCTTATTCATCGTCTGATTGCGGTGGTCTTCGAAGCGGCGGATACAGCGGTAGACCCTTCACTTGCGCGTTTGCTGGTGGCCATGGTGCATCTGATGAACGGCAAAGAGTTCTGTGGTCAGGAGCGTGCAACAGGCTCGGCTGGCTTCGCGAAGGGTAGCTTTGATGGTGCACTGGCTCGGCGCATAACGCACCTTGTTGAAGCACAGGAACGGTGTTTTGAGGTGTTTCTCGGGTTTGCAGATGAGCAAAGCTGCGGGCTGTTACAGGATCTTCTGGCTCACGAGCGGGAGAAGGAAATTGAGCGCCTGCGGAAGCTCGGATGCTCTATCGGTCGCTACAAGCCATTGGACCCGGAGCTTTCCGATCAGTGGTTTGCGTTAATGAGCGAGCGTATGGACGAATTCAAGAAAGTAGAAGAGTCCGTGGAGGGCAGCTTTCATGGTCGCTGCGTAGAGCGATTCTCCGAGGCGCGACGTTCCTTGGCACACCATGAGACACTCATCGCATCACTCGATGAGCCTGAGCCTTCGGCTCAGCCCCTGTTGGTTCTATGTGAGCCGGATGACAGTGGGGAGGCCCTGGCAGGTGAAGTCTGGAGCAGTGAGGGAATGGGCCAGCAATCAGGACGGTCGATTTTTCACCTGGTTCAGGAACAATCACTCCGGCTTCAAAAAATGAGCGAGGATTTGCGGAGTGCGAAGGAAGCGCTGGAGGAGCGGAAAATCCAGGAAAAAGCGGTCTCATTGCTGATGGGTCACCGAAAGATCAGTAACGACGAAGCCCACAGGGTTCTGCGAAAGCTGGCCATGGATCAGGGTAAGAAGCTGCCCGAGGTTGCGCGGGCGCTGGTCTCTATGGCCGATGTGTTGGAGTAGACCGCCTGCGCAGCATTGATAAGGGCACTCGGTAGCGTTGCCCCCGGAAGCTTCCTGTCCCGTCGACAGTGCAGGTTTTCCGATTGACCCGGACAATCTCTCCCTGAAACTCTCGAGCACCGGAGCTGAAGGCCACGGCATCTTCTACTTGCCAGGGCGACGGCTGGAGTGCCGGTTCAGGGAGCTCGAAAGTTTCACTGGATAGAGGGATCTGGTGTTCATTCGCCTGCTTCGCCAGTGTCGCCCGCGTCGTTTCTGCACCACCACTCTCATGCAGTTCATCGAGAATGGTGTAGAAATGCCGGTTGTGAACCGAGCCACGATATCTCTTGCCGGCGCTGTGCTGTAACAGGTGTGCAAACTCGTGACAGCAGGTGTGTGCCAGCAGGTTAAGTGTACTCAGCTCGCCGCCGAAATAGCCTCGCCTCTGGATTTCCCGTGCAGAAAGCCAGCCACTGGCCGTATCCGGCTGATGCTTGGCCTGAATCATACGGAGGCCGTAGGTAATCTGGTGCTGTTTTCGCTGCGGCTCAAAGCGATGATAAGTTGCTTGCCCAGAGCCCACCCGGCACACAAGAGAGCTGCCAGATACCCGTTGCTGAACCCAGCCTGCAGCAGGTTGCCAGAGAATCTGTTCGGTAACAATGCACATCAGTTCGCCGAGTTTGCGGGCTTGAGGTTTCGGGTCAGTCATATCAATTGAAGGGCTACACGCCTCATGGTCTGGTTAATAGCTTTCAACAAGAATAACGTTCGAAGAGGGTGTTTGCTATGGCCCAGCCGGTGCTCGGACTGATCTTTAGTCTTGCTTGAACCTGCAACACTAATAAGACAAACTGTCACCAGATATAAATAAGTGGTGACGGTTTGTCTGAGTCTGATTCCACCCGTTCATTCCGGGTGCAACTCCAATCTCTGTTCCGCCTGCACGGCGGTCAGCTCCGCCTGAGCGAGGCGCTGGCCAAGGGCATCAATCGATACCAGTTCTATCAGCTGCGGGATGAAGGGCTGATTGAGCCGGTCAGCCGGGGCCTATACCGGCTGGCGGACCTGCCTCCTATTGAAAACCCGGATCTGGTCGCCGCCATTACTCGTTTCCCCCATGCAGTGCTCTGTCTTATTTCCGCGCTGGCCTGGCATGGTATCACCACGCAGATTCCCCATCAGGTCCATCTCGCGGTTGAGCGGGATGCTCGTCTGCCGGTTCTGGATTATCCCCCGGTGGCGGGTTACCGGTTCTCCGGGCGGTCCTTCAGTGAAGGCATAGCGCAGGTGACGGTGGACGGCATCACACTGCAAGTTTACAACCCGGAGAAAACACTGGCGGACTGCTTCAAGTTCCGCAATCGCATCGGTATGGATGTGGTGCTGGAAGCACTGGAGCTCTACCGCACCCGCAAAACCTTCCTGCCGGGCAAGCTGATGGAATACGCCAGAATCTGCCGGGTCGCTAATGTGATGGCACCCTACGTGGAAGCGAAGCTGTGAGTGGAGCCAGGCTTTTAAAGGAATAAACAAGCGTGAAAGGAGATCACGATGGCGAAAAACATCGCCGCGTCTGTTCGTCAGAAGTTGTTGAATAAATCCCGGGAAGAGAAACGCCCCTTTCAGGAGCTGCTACAGTACTACGCGATGGAGCGGTTTCTATACCGGCTGAGCCAGTCGCCCCATAGCGGTTGTTTTACTCTCAAGGGCGCGCTGATGCTTTGGGCTATCCAGGGGCCGAGCAGCCGACCGACCCGGGATATTGATATGCTGGGTCAGACCAGCAATGAGCCTGAGGCGATTCTGGCGCAAGTTCGTGATGTTATTGCTGCGGAAGTCGTCGATGACGGTCTGCGCTTTGATCCGGACACTTTGCAAGTGGATAGCATTACCGAAGATGCCGATTATCAGGGGCTGAGAGTGGCCTTCACCGGTTTTCTTGATAATGCCAGAATCCCGATGCAACTGGACATCGGATTTGGCGACCCGGTTTTTCCCTTTCCTTCTTGGCTGGAGTTCCCGGCCCTGCTGGATTTTCCCACAGCCAGAATTCAGTGTTATACACCGGAGTCTTCCATCGCTGAGAAGTTTCAGGCCATGGTGAATCTTGGTGAACTGAACAGTCGGATGAAAGACTTTTATGATATCTGGCTGCTTTCGCGCCAGCATGAGTTCAGATTGGAAAATCTGATGGGTACGGTTGAACGCACGTTCCATAAACGCGGAACGGGAATCCCTGAAACCAGTCCCTTTTCTGCCGCTTTTGTGGAAAGCAAGCAACCGCAATGGCAAGCTTTCTGCAAACGCCTTGGCCAGCCCCATGTACCAGACGCGTTCATGGAGGTTGTAACGGTGGTGACTGAGTTTCTTGCGCCAGTGATGGCGGGCAAGGCTGCAGGCACCTCTGAGGAAGTCTGGCACCCACCCGGTCCATGGAGCAGGTAGTAGACCGATGGCTAGTTTTATTTCGGAAGATAACATCGAGCAGGCGCTGTTGCAGGGCCTTCAGCCTAAAATACAATTCCGAAAGCTCCTCAAGAAAGACAAACTCACCAAGTCGGAAGAGCAGAAGGTCAAGTTGGCAGCCAAGGATCTGATTATCAGGTTACTGGAAGGGCACCACAAAGTACGGGTTCAGGACTGGTGGAGAGATGGCCAGACCCAGCGGGCTGTTAAGGCCGCCATTGAAGAGGTTTTGGATAAGGATCTTCCGGAAAGCTATGACCGTGTGGCGTTCAAGGAGAAGTGTGACAACGTTTTCGAGCTGGTCGTGGAGTTTGCGGCTAGTGGTCGGAAGTGGGTGGCCTAGCACTGGGCAAATTGCCTAATCCAGCGCCGACATAAAAAGCTTACTAAACCGGGACAGTAGGAAACCGTCAAATACCGGGCTTTGATCGGTGGAAAAAAGAAGGGCCGTAGCCCCTCTTTTTCACATCAAAGCGCAAATTACGCCTCGATCGGCGAACGCCAGTCGTCTGAACCGGAAGTGCCGGCAACAGCGTGCTCCCAGGTTACTTTCCGGTAGGACAGGGAAACGGTAACCAGCTGTGTAAAATCAGCGCTGGCGGCGTCCTGGCAGTGTGGCATGTTGCAGTTGACGTCGATGATGGTGGCGTCTTCCAGAATGGTAGAGAAGAAGTGTTCCTGCTTGCCTTCAACGGACGTGCGGTACCACTTCAGTTCAACCTTTGGCAGCATTTCGCCGGAAGCCAGAGCGTTGTACATCAGCGGGGTGGACTTGTTCAGCGCGGATGTGAACTTGAATGGCTTGTGCACACGTTGGCCGGAAGGCTGGCCGGACTGTGGGTCGGTGGGTACGGTAACAACGTGGCTGAATTCCTGAACCAGGACTTCGTCTTCGTGACCTTCTACGTAGATGTTCCCGACGGAATCGGATGTGAATGCACCTGCGGTGATGTTGCCTTGGGTTTTACCTTCGATGGCGATATAACAAGGGGTTGGCATTGTCTGCTCCATGACGTTTAAGTAAGTGTTCGTCCCCGGGGTGTTCCCTGGACGCGCAGACTTCTACAAGGCGCGTGCCAATCTGTTAAAATCCATTAAAAACAGCAAGATGACGCTTCTCTTTGGTCATGGTCGAGAGCACCAAGCAAACCCTTGCCTGGAAGCTTGGGCGAGCTTTTGCTGGCGGGGCAATAAATGGCCCGGATTATGGTCGATAGGCAAACGATAAGATCAGAGCGAACAGCAACAGCGCTGACAATCCCTGCCAGAAGCCTACCGGGTGGCGCTCAATCAGGGGTTTGCGGTGTTGTTGGTGCCAGTGACGACTCGGTTGACGCAGATCGAACAGGAATTCAGAGAGTGCCTGGTAGCGTTTGTGGGGTTCCGGGTTAACAGCGCGGGCGATAGCACTGTCAACCCACCCCGGCAGGTCGTTCCGGTGCAGGCGAGCGGAGTGGTAGCTGAGGCGCCGCAATTGGTTAGGGTTACGGATGCCGGGCACTCGGGTGCCGTAAGGTAGCTGGCCGGTCAGCAACTGATAGGTAATCACACCAAGAGAAAACTGGTCGGCCTGCCAGCTTGCGGGCTCCCCCAAAAAGGTTTCCGGTGCACTGTAGAGCGCAGCGCCCCTGGGCCAATAGGGTTCGTCATGCTCTTTCAGTTCCTGCAGGCCGGCAATCCGGGTGGCGCCGAAGTCAATAAGGACCACGGTGCCCTCGTTGTCGATCAGAATATTTTCCGGCTTCAGGTCCTGATGCACCATTTCCAGCCGGTGAAAGGCGCGCAATCCCCGCGCTATCTGTTCTACCAGCCGGCGTACGGTTTCCAGGTCCGGGTCTGGATTGTCCTGTAACCACTGTTTGAGACTGATGCCCTGAACGTATTCCGTGGCCAGATACAGACAACTGTGTTGCCGCTCCGGAGCAAAAGCCCGCACGACATGGGGGCTATTGATGCGCTGAGCCACCCATTGCTCGGTGGTGAAATGTTCCAGCGCTGCTGGGTCCTGCTGCATTTCCATGGCAGGTATTTTCAAAGCAATCTGCCGGCTGCTGGCCTCGTCAACGGCCAGATAGACGTGGCTTCGACTGCTGGCGTGAATCGGTCGTTGAATCCGGTAACCGTCCACCACATGCCCCGAGTGAAGCTCAGGAGTAAAGGGGAGCTGGTGCGCATTCCGGGTTATCTCGTCATTGCTTTTGCTGGCGGGGATCGAGTCGACCCGCACGATTTGCACACTCAGGTTATCGTCGCTGCCGTTGCCCAGGGCAGCTGCAACGATCTGTTTGGCTGCATTCTCCAGGTCATTACAGGATTCGCGGATGATTCCAGCCATGTCACCTTCGCAGAGATGCTCGTAAACCCCATCGGTTGCCAACACAAAGGTATCTCCGGGCCACACTGGAGTCGCCAGGTAATCAATGTCCAGCTGCTGCCCCAGCCCCATGGCTCGGTTCAGGCAACTGTCGTCTCGCGATAGCCAGACCCGGTGGTCGCTCGTCAGTTGATCCAGAGAGTCACCCTGAACTCGATAAACACGTGCGTCGCCCACATGAAAGAGATGGGCGGTGGCGGATTTCAGAACCAGCACGCTGAGGGTGCATACATATCCGCGGTCCTGATCATAACGGTACCGGCTTTGGCGGGTCTGGGCATGCAGCCAGGCATTGCTGGCCCGCAGGACGCGCTGGGCTGACTGCTTGACCGTCCAACTGTCTGGCGTCGAGTAATAGTCGCTCAAAAAACCTGCCACCGCTGATTCACTGGCGATCTGGCTGACATTGCTGGAGCTGATGCCATCGGCGATGGCCACAGCGATTCCCTTGGACCGGAGCTGATGGTTCTCTGGTAGCACCAGGCCATGAAAATCCTGGTTAAGCGGCTTCAGACCTTTGTCCGAATGCTGGCCTGTGGTCACGGAAAGTTGGGTAGTCATGGCTTGCTCTGTCTCAAACTACGGTGCAAAGCCCGGAGGGTGCGGCCCCCGGGCTTTGCCCCTACTGCAGTTGTTTAGTTTGAACGGGCCAGCTCACCGCTGAAGTTGCCCGGAACAGTGCGCTTGGGTGCTGTACGAATGTGCGTGGTGTACAGGGTTAGGCCGGTAAAGGACAGGCCGCCTACCAGGTTGCCCAGCACAGTCGGGATTTCGTTCCAGATGAAGTAGTCCATGATAGAGAACTCGCCACCCATCATCAGGGCAAAGGGGAACAGGAACATGTTGACGATGGAATGCTCAAAGCCCATGTAGAAGAACAGCATGATCGGCATCCACATGGCCAGCACTTTGCCGGGGACAGTGGTTGAAATCATGGCGCCAACCACGCCCATGGAGACCATCCAGTTGCACAACATGCCGCGCAGGAAAATTGTCATCCAGCCGGCAATTCCGTATTCGGCATAACCCAGGGTCCGAGCCTTGCCGACGCTGGCAATCTTGTCGCCCACGGCGCCGGGGTCAGTGTTGAACCCGTAAGTGAAGACAAAGGCCATGATTACCGCCACCGTCAAGGCGCCACCAAAGTTACCCAGGAATACCCAGCCCCAGTTGCGCAGAATACCTTTGGTATCAACCCCCGGGCGCTTATCCAGCAACGCCAGTGGTGTCAGCATGAATACCCCGGTGAGTAGATCAAAGCCCATCAGGTAGAGCATGCAGAAACCGACCGGGAACAGCATGGCTCCCGCCAGTGGGCTGCCGGTCTGAACGGCTACGGTAATGGCAAATACTGCTGCCAACGCCAGAATGGCGCCAGCCATGAACGCCCGGATCAGCACGTCCCTGGTGGCCATGTAGATTTTTGATTCACCGGCGTCCACCATTTTGGTGACGAACTCTGAAGGCATGATGTAAGACATAAGGTAATCCCCTGTGCTTTTCTGGCCGTCTTTTCGACAGGCGAAAAAAAACGGCGCCGCTCACAGGCTGCCGTTAGCTGGCAGGTGTGAGCAGACGCCGTCGTCTGAAACAAACTTTTGTGTGGGCAGATAATTACGATCTGCTGAATGACTAACAGCAGGTGTCGTGCCAGTATCGAAAACTTTTAATAAAAGGCTTTTTATTCAATAGGTAATGCGAAAGCGGGTGGCCGTATTGATTAAAGCCAAGTCCGGCAGATCGCACAACGCAGGTGCGATTCGCGCAGCATTGGTGCGGAATTCAGCGCAAGCGGAACCTTACGGGCAGTGCGTAGCTGAAGGTTCGACCGGACATGTCATCCGGCACAGGGGGCAGTGGAGCCGCTTGTTCGAGCATGGCAAGGGCGGCTTCGTCCAACAGGGCATGGCCGGATTTTGTGCGCAGGCTGTGGTCAACGAGTGAGCCGTCCCTACGGAACTCGAAGGTTATAACTGGTGCGCCTTCCTGCCCTAGCCTGCGGGCTCGGCGGGGGTATTCGTAAAAGCGAGACAGGTGCCTGCTGAGTTTCGTCAGGTAATCATCGACGGCATCCGGGTTGCCTGCAGTCTGCAAGGGCACCGATGATTGTGACTGGGTTTCGCCATTCTCGGGCGCCGGCTCGGCGGATTCGCTGGTTGTTGCCTCTCCCGGGGGGCTGTCAGTCGGCATTTCAGGGGTTGCGGAGGTTTCAGGCTCCGCTACCATTTCTGGCTCTGGCTCTGGCTCTGGCTCTGGCTCTGGCTCTGGCTCTGGCTCTGGCTCTGGCTCTGGCTCTGGCTCTGG